>JBGAVH010000004.1:0-213819 GCA_044228225.1 Saprospiraceae bacterium
CCTGCTTTTGCATTGCCATTCACATCTCCCATCTTGATTGCCATGAAGTTCTCTTTGTACTCTATTGGCGATGTTGGTATCACTATGGATGATCGTGGTGCTGTCCATGGTTTTGTTGGATCAAAGAATGTATAGCTACTTGGCACAAACGTCCATGATTGTACTTTTGCAAATGATGGGCTTACGCCTAAGATTAACTTTCTGATTTCAGAAATATCTGATGCTGTTATACTTCCACTCGCATTTACGTCAGCTGCTATCAATTTGTATGGACTTGTTATTACGGTCTGACCCAAGATGTGTTTTTGGATCTTAACGATATCCGCTGTACTTACTCCGTTCAAATGGTCATCATTTCTCGTTGGCTTGATTGTGTACTCATCATTTACCACTAAATTACCGAATGAATACGGACTTCCAGTCATCTCACGCATCATCCTTGCATTGCGTTCTAACTGTACATTGACTGGTCTTGCCTCTTCATTTCCTTCCGTCATGATATTTCCTGTAATCTTAGCAAAAGATCCTACGTTCAAGCATATACTATCATTATCCTGTACCACAATTATGGTCTTACAATAATCCTTATTGCCTTCTTCATCTTCTACCCACATTTCCACATTGATGATTAACTCATCATTCACCTTAGCATTCACAAAATCATCGCAACAGATGGTCAAACTTGGTTTGTTCGCATCACCATCAAAATAGATCTTCAATTTATCTTTTGGTGTGCAGTTATCATAACTTCCATGATCTAAATCTTTAGCCCATATATCTACACATCCTGATGATGGCATTGGTACGGTGATTATTCCTGTCAAGCAGTATGGTGTTGGTGCTTTACAATCTTTGATTTCAAATAATGTTTCGCATACACCCGTATTTCCGCAACCATCCTCTACATTCCATCGAATCTTATGTATACCTATTGGATAGGTACCACTTGCATTGAATGGATTGTGTCTGTCATCTGCAAATGGATTGTGGCTATATTCTACGGTATCTCCTGCATTGTATTGACGTTGAGTCAACGTTCCTACTCTGTAATCCCAACCTCCGTGGATTCCTTTACCATCATTGTATGCATCGATCTTATATTCCCAGAACAACCAATCTATTGGTGTACAGTTATCTGTTGCTGTTGCTGTTAAGCTGATATGACCTACGCACACTTTTAATGTTGGATCTAATACTGCTGGTTCGCATGGTCCCACACTGCATGTTACTACTGGTTTATCTTGATCTCTTACTTTAATCACTTGTAATGCTTCCCATCTTCCGAAGTTTGGATCGATAAACGGATCGTATTGACACCAGTCAATCACTACCCATTTACGTAATACTTTGAAGCATGCATCTGGTTCAATGGTGAAGATCTCATCAAATTTCTCAATAGAGATTAATGAACAATTATCATCTGCATTATTCACCACTACTGGTTTACCCAATTGTGGATTCTCTGGGCTGATGTCTGCACCGCAACCATCGATTACGATTGGATTTTGGTTACAAACGCCATTTGGCCATTGGATATCTGAATATCTTGGATCATTGCAATTCAATGGATCTATAAAGAATGGATCGCAATCCACCACCCATATAGTTTGGATTGCATTCACTCGGCTATTGTTTGGTCCTGTTGCTGTGATGATACGTTGGATTTGTCCTTGTCCACATTCTCTTAAGTCATTAACTACTATAGTTGCTGAGGTTCCACATGCATTGATTGCATATCCATCAAAGCCCCATACTAACTCATACTTACGATCCCAGTGTGCTGTATCGAACAATTGGTTGTAATAGTTGCACGCCAAATTCGGTGCCGGTATTGGCAATTGATTTGTTTGTACATAGCCTGGATATCCTGTATATTGATTTCTTTCGCAGAATTTGTGACATACGATATCTGATGTTTTTACTTTTGCTCTATTCGATAAGCTGGTTACTACTCGACCAAACGTTGGATCATTTGGATCTGTTGCTTTGTTGATATCAAACCAATACCAGCAGCTCACTACCATATTTGGTGGCGGTACCACTGTAGGTACACTCTTATCCTGTACTTCTACTTCTACCATACAATCACTGAATCTTCCAAATAATGCACTGTTTGGATTCGTCATTGATACCGGTGTAAGTGGTCCAGCTCCCGGATCTACATCAAACACACGCAACACCACCATGATTTTTTGTCCTACATCTGCACAACAGAATTGAGTATAGTCATCAAAGTACACTTGGTTACCTGCTAATACCACATTATCATCCCCATTTAAGCCTGTACATGCTACTACGTTATTTGAATTACTTCCACTGTTGGTTCCCAACAATTCTGCCATTCTGATAACTTTAAACCATATATGTGGCTGACAGTTATCAAAAGATCCTTCATTGAGATCTTTGGCATACAGTCGGGCGTAGTTGGTACCCGGTTCTTGATTTCCATTAAGACTCACCACAGTTCTGGTTCTACATACTGCTTGTGGTGGCGTTCTGTCCAATACGTTTAATACAACGCGTTTCTTCGTAATATTTCCACAGCAATCCACTGCGATAATGTAACCATATTGTATACCTTCCGGTAAATCTATCACTACAAATCCTGCTATTTCATCACCTAATACCGTTCCATTTTCTACTTCAACGCTATAATGTAATTCTTCTGAGCAATTATCCAATAACCATGGTTTTGGTACATCCCATCTTCCCGAACATGTCCATGTTTCCATATTTATTCGGGTACTATCCGGATACAATACTTGTGGACCTTCCTGATCTATTACTTTGATGATCTGGTTGTGTCCGCCTACCTCTGAAGTACACCAGTCCAATACGGTCCACTGGCGCAATACTTTATAACATCCTATTGGGCCTGCATTACAGTTTGGTGTTGCCAAATCAAATATGATGTCCTGGAATGTGATGGCTAAGTTAGAGCAGTTCGATCCACTTGGACGACCTGTTCCATGCCACATCACTCTTGTGTCCGGACCCCAACACAATGGATTCGTTTGTGACCACTGTCTGTGTGCCGGATAATACACCACATCAGGACTTGGATGTCCGTAATTAGGACTATTTGGATTATCTATACAGTTCCAGCCCAATACTCTTGGGATTCTTCTGTTTGGATAGATGTTCGGTTGGTTTGGATTTGCTACCCAATATGCTGAATCTAACAAGTATCCATCTACGCATTCAGGGAAGTCAGACATATGTGGACCAACATTCTTATTTGGATCGATTTTCTCGTTACAATTCAATGCTGGTTCTTCGATATTATCATAATTCCTTGGTACCGATACGGTAGCCAATGTTCCAAGGCTAACCATAATCTTTTGTACACAAGTCGATTGATTACCTGATGCATCAACAGCAGTCCATGTTCTAACAATGATCAATTCATAACCCGCTGCACAGCCTCCTTGTGTTTCGTTATCTCTATAGCTTACACTAGCTCCTCCACAATTCTCGATCACTGTTGGCACTCCTGTAATAGATGGTGTTGTAGGCGATGAACATGGCAAGCATGTATCTCTAGGGCACGTTAACAATGGTGCTAACTTATCTTCCACTGTTGCATGACCCCAACAGCTGTTGCCTGTCTCAGGATCTATTATGGTTATTTTTAGTTCTTTGCCAATATCCTGACCATTGATCTGGGTTCCTGCTTTTAGTAAATTACGATCTACTAATCCACCTCCAGTCCAATACCTTACTTGCACTATATAATCATCATAACATCCGTATGGACCACCTTCCAATATCATGTCTGCTCCAATTGTAGCTTCACAATTTTGATCCAGACTAATTTGGACTTCGTCATTACATGCTAATTCTTTAATTGGATTGGCAAATTCGATCACATTAAAGCAAAATTCACATGTCGCTGTATTTCCAGCATTATCTGTAGCTTTATAACTCAAACATGTCTTTCCTCTCGGAAAAAAAGATCCGTTATGTAATCCTGTATTATCTGTTTGCGTAACTACTGGTGGTGCTCCAGTGAATTTACTATATCGCACAACTCCATTCCATTGTCGATTTAAGAAATTAGCTCCTGTGAATGTCGCATTATATGCTTTTCCTATTGCTCCATTAAGCCTTAGGTCTCCATTTTGATAAACAGTTAACGCAGGTGGGATATTTGTATATCGCATAACCACACCATTGGTAGTGGTTACATATATTCCCTTTGCCTG
Organism: Saprospiraceae bacterium; assembly: GCA_044228225.1. GTDB lineage: Bacteria > Bacteroidota > Bacteroidia > Chitinophagales > Saprospiraceae > Vicinibacter. Next base: position 4,206 of record JBGAVH010000004.1, read on the forward strand.
ATTACCAGCTAAGGTTAACCCTCCGATTGGCACAGGTGTCATTTGATCTATTCCTAAACCGTTTACATTTGCTGTTCCCAATAAAGTCCATTGTGCCGGCGTATTTGTGTTACCTACATAAGTAGTAGCTGTAGTCGTATAATAGATTGCTATAACTGCTGCTCCTGTTGGTATATTAACATCAAAACTATTAATGGTTATTGGATTTACTGTTAAATTCGTTAAATCAAACATATTCCCACTTTGTCCATTATTCTGTTGAAATAATGTTGTTAACACTCCTGATGTTAAGGTTAATTCACAATTATCTGTAGCATAAGGTTCGACAAAATTGATAAAGGCTCCGCATTCACCTGGTTTCAAGTGAATATCATTATCTTTTCCAGCAACTCCTGGGCATACCAATGTTGGTGGAATTGTATCCCTTACAGTAACAGTCGATGTGCAACTAGCTGAATTTCCACATGCGTCAAATACTCGTAAGATTACATTATTTACTCCGATTTCTGGACATGTAAATACACTATCACTAGCCTCAAATCTTAATCCACCAATGCCACAATTATCTGAGCTTCCATTATCTAAATCTTTGCTCTTGATTCTATACTCACCTTTTGCATCTAAACTTACTGTTAAATTTTTGCATAAAGCAATTGGAACAACATTATCATTTACAGTTATAATTTGAGTACATGTTCCGGAATTACCGCAAACATCTGTAGCTCTATAGGTTCTTGTAATGGTATAACGATTAGCACAAGTTTGATTAGAAATCACATCGCTTACGAATTCTTTGATGATTCCAACATTACCGCATAAATCTGCAGCAATAACCAAATTAACATCTGGTGCCGGAACTAAAGAAGCGCAAGCCACTGAAGCTGCGGCTGGGCATATTATGGAAGGATGAGTTATATCATTTACAGTAATAATTTGAGTACATTCTGCAGTAGCTTGACAAGCATCTGTAACTCTATATGTTCTGGTTACCGTATATCGATTAGCGCATGTTTGATTTGTAATAGCATCTCCTCTGTGAGTGACAACTAATGGTGGGCATCCACCTGATACAACAGGAGCCGTAATATCTGGTGCTGGAACACTTGTTGCACAACCAACAGTTACCGGAGCCGGGCAAGTTATAGTTAAAGGTGCAGCTGCATACGAAATACAAATATTTCCATTGCCGGTTCTTAATCCTGGAGTTGTACTACCATTTGTTACTCCGCCAATATATGATGAACCTCCACCAGCTGAACCATCTGTGGCACCTCCTCCACCACCATAATAGCCACCACCACCGCCAGCAGAATGCCATGAACCAACTCCTTGAGTTGCGTTACCACCTATACCTAAAGATCCATTTCCACCAGGCAAAACTGGATTTCCACAATTTCCAGCTCCTCCATTCCCACCAGCAGCCTGTGTTCCGCCTTTTCCATCGTTTCCTGAAGCATTACAATCTCCACCTAAACCATCAGCTCCAGTTAAACCTCCTCCTGCTCCACCACCTTGTCCGCCACATGAGAATTCAGCTCCACCGCCTCCTCCTGCTACTATTCTTCTATTTGCTAAAGCACTACCGCCTTGTCTAACGTCTGAAGCGCCTCCTCCTCCTGAACATGTATTAGGATCAGCACATGGAGCTCCACCACCATTAAAAGCACCAGCACCACTATTTTGTCCTGCTCCTCCAACAAAAATGTTCAATGTCTCTCCGGGGGTTACCGTTAAAGTTCCTTTGGCATAACCTCCCAATCCACCTCTGTCAGGATTTCCACCGCAAAAGTTTGTACTACTTGGAGCAGTTGCACCTGCAGCACCATAAGCATCTATCGTAATGGATGTTATACCGGCAGGAACCACCCAAGTCTGCACCCCTCCTGTATAATCAAAACAAACCATCGTTGGAGGCGCTGCTTGACAAGCCACCGGAACATCAAATGCTTCAGTACCATCAGTTACGCTATTTGAGCTACCTTGTGTAGCGCTTAATCCTAAACCACGTTTAGCAAATGCTCTCCAAATAGCGCATTGATTCGCTCCATTATATATATTTCTGTCTGCTAATAATATAGCATCCCTTCCGTCTACAAAACCTGGTGAACAAGGTTGTAATTTCATAGCTTCTGTAATTAATCGAAGCGCTCTATTATTACCTCCATTTCCAGTATAAAAATTGGCATCATAGCCATATGTATTGATCAGTTCCCAGGTAACTTCCCATAACATAGCACACCATACCGATCCAACACCATGAGGGATGGCAGATGTCTTAATGGTATTATATGTTCTAGGATCTATGGCTAAACTTGTCGAATAAGGGAATGCTCTAATTCCAGCACCAGTTGGTGGCTGTCCAAATAACCAGGTACCAATAGGTCTTCTATCTGGTCCCATATCACCTGGTTCAATAGTCATTACAATGGCATACCAGTCACTCCAACCTTCTCCCATTTGTTCAGCATTATTTAAACAGTTTACGTTAGAAGGACCACCCGTTAAACGATTAGATATTCCATGAGCATATTCATGAAGTATAACCCCATTATCTATATCACCATCTCTGGTGCCACAGATATACATTTGCATGGTTGGTCTACTTCCATCAGGAGGCGTTCCAAAATTGGCATTACAGGTACCGGAACCATCTTGAGCCTCAGCTCTACAATCATCATTACCTAGGCCTCCTCTTCCGTAATTATTAACTTGAAAATTACCAGCTGCTTCAGTAAAACCATATTGGTAGGTTACATCATGAACGATATTTGTCCAATAAAATAAATTGGTAATAATAGCTGGTTCAGACTCGTCTACACCTACCATATAGGTAGTATTTATTGGGAAATCGAAAACTAATGGGGCAAATCCATCAGGACTAAATCCTGGATTGTTTCCATCTTCGTAAGCATGGGTATTATTTCCTCGAGTAATAGTAAATTCAGGACCCGCTGCCCCATTCGTATCATGCCATCCAAAAGGAGAAGCAAGCGCGTTATCAGGATTATTAATCAAGCTTCTGGCTCCGTGACCCGGGCTTTCAATTGGCATTGGATAAACTCTATATCCACCTACCATCATAGAAGAACCTGCCACATTAACATTGAATGCTCGGGAAGTTTCTGAACTTTCTTCATTCAACTGTGGATGATCATGATGTGCATGATTGGCTTCATCAAAACCACAACTAACTACTAAGTTGTTCTTGTATAAAATTTTTCCGCTAAAGGCATCTGCTATAATATACCAATAGTTATTTTGGTTGTTTTCATATATATACATTTCCCAAGCTAAGTCTATCTTAAATGGGCTTTTTGTCTCATTGCTATTGGTTGTAAACAAACTATTAGCTCTTGGGAAATAGACTAATTTTACCGGAATATTCTCTAAGGAAATACCACCATCACTGATAACAGCTTTTTGCTCTTCATTTCCAATATTACTAATAATCTGAAGTGGAGATTTAATAGACAAGGATAAAGCTGATGCAACTTTTTCTATGGCTTCTATACTTGACAATTGGGGTGCTGGAATTTTATTAGTTATGCCATTTTCCAAATTTGGAATAAAAGCATTATTAATGTGAATGAATTCACCTTTGGAGTTATAGTGCTGAGAAGAATAAGTGCCATAAACACTAACCCCTTTGAATTTCTGGGTATAATAAATGTGCTTAATTCCTGAGGCACTACTTACATGGCTGGCAGAAACTTCAATGTCTGAAATATCATCGCCGTTTAAGCCAAATTTTAGGGAATTAGCTTTTAAATATGCTTGAGCATCCTCAAGAGGAGTCTGGGCAAATAAGCTAAAACTTGTAAATATCGAGAAACCGATACAAGTTAGAAAAATTTTAATTTTGGTCATTTTCAAGTTCATGAGAAACATTTTTGGTCTTGTTAACTGAAAACCGATCTAATCTCCTGAACCTATTTAAGCGTGAAAATATCAAAACATCCAAAAATTTACCTTTTGATATTATCAAAAAATAATTTCAGACATTCCAATTAATCCAAATATAATTTGGAATTAATTCTAATTAACACACTAAAATATGACTAATTTAAGGAATTTGCTTCGCCTTTAATTATGTCACGATTCAAGAAATCTTTAAAAAATCAGATTTCCAAATGCAAAGCTATAAAAAAGGCCGGAAATGTACTAATCTGTAGGCAGTATTTTTTAAATTATACATAATTCAAATATGTTTAATAAAAATGTGTAGTTCATTAATATTGAATTAATAATAGGTAAAACGATCGTTTATTTTACTTTAATTTTGTATCATTCGTCGGGTTTGTTCACCGTAGGAATTTACCAATTTATAAAACAAAACTCCAGCTTTAACCTCCTTAGGAATATTGAGCATCCATTCGTTCATTCCCTTCTTACCGAAAGTGCATTTTTGGCTAATGGTTTTGCCCATTAGGTCATAAATAATTAAATAGCAATTTGCGTCATCAGGGAGTTGAAAGCGAATATTCGTGATGCCCTTAAATGGATTGGGTTCATTCTGAAAAAGTATATAATTATACTTTATCTCATTTTGCTCTATTTCTGTAAAGTTCATATGAATATCTTTGATTGATTCATCTGATCCATAAGCTTCAGAATCAATAACATCGTTGGATATATCTAGTAAAGCTTGTAGATTTCCATCCTTCAAAACATTGAAAATGAGATAGAACAATACTTCGTCAGCTTCATGATTCACAGCATAATCTGAATTCCAACTGGAGGTTAAAACACCAGGTTCCAGATCACCAAAATGACTATTATTTATGGACAAAACTCCTGGCTCAACGCCTTGATAAAGCAAATTCTGTGCATCATACTTCAGTGTAAATTGGAATCCTTCTACATCGTCAAAACGGTCTGCTCTGATGGGAATTTTGTAAGTTTGATTGGCTAAGAGAAATTGATTTTCTATTAACAGATTTATTTTACCTGTTGTTCTATGATCCATTTTGGTTAAACCTGGTTTCACATTGCCTGTGACATCTCCAAATTTTATTCCAATAAAATCTGAATTATATTCTTTGGGTTCTATTATTTGTAGTAATTTTTTTCTAGGTGCAGAAAAGGGCTTAGTAGGATTTGGAAAGATATAATCACTTGGTACAAATGTCCATGAATCTACTTTGGTAAAAGTAGGTTGTACACCAAGGATTAACTTTCTCAATTCAGAAATATCCGAAGCAGTTATTGACCCTGAATTATTAACATCTGCCGCAATCAAACTATATGGTCCTGAAATTAACGCTTGGCCTAAAATATGTTTCTGGATTTTTACTATATCAGCGGTACTAACCCCATTCAATGGTTCGTCATTTCGGGATGGTATAATGGTATATTCCTTTGGCCATGTCAGATCCCCAAATTCATATGGGCTTCCTACCGTTTCACGTAGTATGTTATTCATTGATTCAATTTGAACTTTAACTTTCTTAAGTTCTTCATTATGCTGTGTAACAATTTTACCACTTATTTTAGATGATGCCGGTAAATTTTGGCAATAATCTAAATTATCCATAACATATATCGTCACATTACAATAATTAATATTTCCTGCTTCATCTTCAACTGAAATTTCTTGCATAATTCTCAACTCTTCAGATTGATTTGCAGCTTCAAAATCAATGCAACAAACAGAAATTTTTGATTTACTTCTGTCTCTTTCAAAATAGAATTTTAATCCTTCTGGAGTCGTGCAGTTATCATAACTTCCTTGATCCAGATCTTTGGCCATTATATCTATACATTTAGTTATAGGAATTGTTTTTGAAAAGAAATTAGCCTGACACTTAACTGTTGGTGCAACACAATCTTTGATTTCAAAAATCTTTTCGCATTCTCCAATATTTCCACTTTGATCTTTAACAATCCATCGGATGCGATGAAGACCTATCGGATAATTACCACTAGCCTTGAATGGGGTAATACTGTCGGCATATGAATTGAATTGAAATTCGAGTAATTCACCATTTTTGATTTGGTTGGTACTTTTTGCTCCAACATAAATATCGAAACCGCCATAAGTCCCTTGTCCATTATTAAATAGATCTATTTTATAGGACCACACCAAATCATCAGATAAAGTCTCGTTATCTGTTGCAGAAGCTGTTAGATCAATATGTGCAAAACACAACTTCTCCGCTGCTTTAAATATGGCTGCTTCACAAGAACCTGTTTCACATTTGACTTCGGGGTTTAAAATATCTGAATTATATTCATTAATCAATGATTTATCTAAGTATAAATGAACATGATCCTTTGCTTTCAAATTAATACTTAGGATGAAAGCAATAAATATAAAATAGAATGGTAATGTATTATTCATCACATTGAATTTAAGGGTTTAAGATCAAACTTTTAGTAGCAATATATTTGGATGTTTGTAACTGGTAATAATAATGTCCTGCAAAATTTAATTCTTTCTTGGTAATTAGTAAAGTATTCATTCCCTGCACCCCATGTCCAGAATATTGATGTATCAAACGACCCGTGAGGTCATAAATCCTTAATGAAATATCTGCTTCATTGTTTAAAAAATATTTGATAGTGGACCGATCACTAAATGGATTGGGAACATTTTGAAATAATATTATTTCATCCTTTTTGGGTTTATCAAAGGCATCTGCGAAGTGCAATTGAATAGTTCTTAATGATTCATCTGACGTATATGCTTCTGATGTTATAACATCGTTATTAATATTTAATGATGTACTTAATGCTCCATCTTCAACCACTTTAAAATTCAGATAAAATAATACTTCATCGTTAGTATGTGTTTCTGCGTGATCTGAATTCCAACTAGACGTTAATTTGCCATTTTCTAAATCCCCAAAATGACTATCATTAATTAGTATTACTCCAGCTTCGACACCTTGATAAACCAAGTGCTGGGGATCATAATTCAAAGTAAACTGGAATCCCTCAATATCTTGAAAATGTTCTGCTCTGATGGGTATTTTATAGATTTGATTGGCCTTGCAATATTCATTGTTGACAATGAAATTTAATGGCATTTGAGAACGAATTTGGGTGCTTGACACACTATCTAATGGACTCCACACTTTACCCATTTTTATAGCAATGAAATCGGAATTGTATGTATGCCAATGATCAATTTTAAATTCTGCAAATCGAGGTGCATTCCAAGGGTTAGATGGTTTAGGAAAAATATATGATGCTGGAACAAAAGTCCATGAATTTACTTTTCTGAAACTTGGAATAATGCCTAATATTAACTTTCTCATTTCTACCATATCAGCAGCTGTAATAGAATTAGAGGCATTAACATCTGCTGCAATCATTCGATATGGACTGGAGATAAGTTTTTTACCAAGAACATGGTTTTGAATTCTTAATATATCTCTTGTGGATATTCCATTCAAATGATCATCATTGCGAAATGGTAGTACTTTATAAGTAGAGGGAAAATTTAAACAATTAAAACGAAAATTACTTTTTGTAACCTCTTGTGTGGCCTGATTCTTTGTTTCCAATTGAATTGTGGAAATTACTCTGGTCGTTTTATTCTCTTCAGTCACAATTCCTGATATAGTTGCCCCATCCCCATTAATACATGCATCTAAACTATCCAAAATTATTATCAATGCTTTACAATAATCCCTGTTCTCTTCGTCGTCTTCAACCCACATTTCCACTTCAAATCTTAGTTGATCACATTGTCCACTCGCAATAAAATCATCGCAAGTAACCATTATACTTGTTTTGTTTATATCTCCATCAAAGAAGAACTTCAATTTGTCTTTAGATGAACAATTATCAAAACTTTCAAAATCAAGATCCTTGGCAATTATGCTTACTTTGCCGGTTGATGGTAATGTCCAGGTCAACAATCCAGTTTTACATTTTGGAATAGGAGCCATGCAATCTTTAATTTCAAACAGCGTTTCACAAACACCAATATTTCCACTCGAGTCACAAACATTCCATCGGATTCTGTGTATACCTATAGGATAAGTTCCACTTGCCTTAAAAGGGTTATAATGGTCGTCAGCAAAAGGATTAGGTCCATACTCCACAGTATCCCCCATATTATGTTGATGTTTTGACAATTTTCCAACTCGAAAGTCATAGCCTCCATGACCACCTCTTCCATCATTGTATAAATCAATCTTGTATTCAAACATTAAATCATCTTCTTGAGTTAGATTATCAGTTGCAGAAGCGGTTAGCTGAATATGGCCAACACAAACCTTAATATTTGAATCTATTTTAGCCGGTTCACACGGCCCGACCAGACAAGTGACTACTGGTTTGTCCAGATCATCGAATACATTTTGTTGAACATTATTACCCGTGAATTTTTGGGTTTCTTGGAGCTGTTGACCGAATATAGCATTTACCAAAAACCAAAATAAAACCACTGTAAATGGTTTCATATAATAAAAAATTCTCATATAATATGTATTTAGGTAAAGTGAAGATAATACAATTCACTGCAATTAATGTAATTGTATATACATTTTAAAATTACATCATTAAATAAGTACGATGGTTGAAATTAAAAAGTGAACTAAAGGGTGCGTATGACAAATTGCACTAAATTTTGTGAAATGTGTCTTTAGGCACATTCATGTATATTTGTTTTGTAGGCTAAAGCCTAGTTACCAAGAATCCTAAAATGTGAAAATTGTAAAACACAACAAAAGATATATAAGCTCTATTAGCATTCTATATGTAAATTTGAACTCAATAAATATTAAATGGGTTATTCAACTTATTGATTAACAATAATTATCAACAAAATGGCGCTATTTAATAAAATAAGGCAAATATTGGCTATTAAAGAAGTGAATACTATTCATACTTAATTCGTTAACCAACATTAAACACATTATATTTGTCTTGGCAAGGCATCCACCCATTTGAGGATTGTGTTTTTTACATACTTTAAAAATTATTTTGAAAAAAATATTAATCATAGATGACGAAGAAAAACTGAGAACCTTATTGACAAGGATAATCAGTCTGGAAGGATTTGAAGTAGTTCAAGCAGGTGACTGTAAAACTGCTTTGAAAAAATTAGAACAGAACGAAATCGATGTCGTCATTTGTGATGTTAAACTGCCTGATGGAAACGGCGTTGAATTATCAAAATTAATCAAAGAAAAATATACTTACATAGAAATCATTTTATTAACTGCCTATGGAAATATTCCAGATAGCGTACAAGCCATTAAAAATGGAGCGTTTGACTATATTACTAAAGGTGATGATAACAACAAAATTATTCCATTATTATATCGCGCTCTTGAAAAAGTAAGCTTATCGAAACGTGTATTAGTATTAGAAAAACAATTAGGTGACAAACATTCATTTGACAGCATAATAGGCAAATCAAAACCTATCCAAAAAGCCATTGGTTTAGCGCAAAAAGTTGCAGGGACCGATACTACCGTTTTGTTGACTGGAGAAACTGGTACAGGTAAAGAAGTATTTGCTCAAGCTATACATCAAGAAAGTTTAAGCAGTAAATATAATTTTGTAGCCATAAACTGTTCTGCTTTTAGTAAAGAATTATTAGAAAGTGAAATGTTTGGACATAAAGCCGGGGCATTCACGGGTGCAATAAAAGATCAGAAAGGACTTTTTGAAGAGGCCAACAACGGCACTATTTTTTTAGATGAAATTGGAGAAATGGCCTTGGACTTACAAGCCAAATTATTACGTGTTTTAGAAACTGGAGAATTTATTCGTGTTGGTGATAATAAGTCTACTAAAGTAAATGTTCGCATTATAGCTGCAACAAATAGAAATCTTCAAAAAGAAATTGAGTCGGGACACTTTAGACAAGATTTATTTTATCGCATTTCGGTTTTCCAAATTCCATTACCACCTTTAAGAGAACGAGTCATTGATATTGAAATATTAGCCATTCACTTTTTACACATCTATGCACTCAAAAGCAATAAAAAGATAAAATTGATTTCTAAGGAATTTATAGAAGCTTTAAAACAACATCAATGGAATGGCAACATTCGCGAGCTTAAAAATGTCATTGAACGAAGTGTCATTCTTTGCGATACAGAGGAATTGGCCATTGAAAACTTACCCATTGAAATGCAACATTCAACAAATCTTTCAAAGAATGACAAAACCTTTTCAGCATTCGAGTTGGCCAGTGCTGAAAAAATTCACATCCAAAAAGTGCTGAATTACGCTAATGGAAATAAAACTAAAACTGCTGAATTGCTGAATATTGCATTAACTACCCTTTACAGAAAACTTTCCGAATACGGAATAGAATAAATGTATCCTTTCAAAACGCTAGTATCGACCCTTTCATTTTGAAAGGGTTTTTAATTTAATAAAAAGCAACTTTTTTATTTAATATTATACTAATCAGGGACTTAGATTCAAATAAATAAATCTGGATTAAAACTTGAATCAAGATTGGCATGACCAATATTAATTCAACAATGAAAAGTAAAAACATTCCTAACGTTATAAACAAGCTCAACGTTTTGCCAATCTTACCAAGGAACTTATTGTATCCGGTAATATCAGAATAACCAAAAACTGTTTACATAAGGCAGAATATTTATTTGTCATAGGAACAAATGAAATGAAAAATGCTATTGTAAATGTTTACGTTTTTTCTGTTACAAATTTTATGGAATTACATCATACTAATATTCCACATTTTCTACAAAAAACATTAAATTCGGAATATCAAAAATTGATTTATTCATCAAGAATATGATTACAATCATGACCAGAAAAGACAAATATTAATTGAAAAAAGTAATAATAAATTACGTTCATTTAAAATTAAAACCATGATCACAGGAATTCTAACCATCGTTGGAGCATTAGGCTTCTTATTATTTTTTAAAACCATTAACTTCTTTGAAAAAATTTAAAAATTATGATAGCATTATTTATTATCGCACTAGGGGTCTTCGCATACATGTGTTATGTTTTGCTAAAGCCTGAAAAATTTTAAAATGAAATGGGACCAATTAAAACGTTTTACTGTATTTATAATAGCAATGCTAATTGCAATTTCTTTACTATACCTCGTTTATTGGATAATCAAAATTTTGTTTAATATCAATTAATTAATTAAAGAAATGAACTCAGAAATTCTTGGAGTAATCCTTATGTTTTTACTGGTAGTATTGTTCGCAATACCCTTAGGAAGTTACATCGGTAAAGTTTTTAACTATGAAAAAACATGGCTGGATAAAATTTTCAATCCGCTTGACCATTTGTTTTTCAAGTTAAGCGGCATTGACCCTAAAATTGAAATGAATTGGAAGCAACATTTAATAGCCTTGCTTACTATTAATTTTATTTGGTTTCTCATCTGTATGTTTGTATTGACTAATATGAGTTGGCTACCTCTCAATCCTGATGCCAATCCCTCAATGACTGGCGATCTGGCATTTAATACATCTGTAAGTTTTGTTACCAATACCAATTTGCAACATTATTCGGGAGAAAGTGGCTTATCTTATTTAGGGCAATTAATTCTAATGCTTTGGCAATTTATTAGTGCAGGAACAGGCATTGCAATTTGTGCTGTAGTTTTTAATGCGATGAGAGAACGAACCACGACAACATTAGGAAATTTTTATAGTTTGTTTGTTCGAAGTTGTACTAGAATTTTATTCCCTTTAGCATTTATTGTTGCTATAATTTTAGTATTTAATGGAACTCCAATGACCTTTGAAGGTAAAGACACTATTATAAGCTTACAAGGCGACACTGTACAAGTTAGCCGGGGACCTGTAGCTGGTTTTGTTGCAATAAAACAATTAGGAACTAATGGTGGTGGTTTTTATGGCCCTAATTCAACTCACCCTCTAGAAAATCCAAATTATCTCACCAACATCGTCGAAACTATTTCCATTCTTCTAATTCCAATTGCAATGGTATTTGCTATGGGTTTTGTTTTGAAAAGAAGAAAGTTAGCCTGGATCATTTTTGCAGTAATGACTTTCGGATTTTTATGCTTCGTCTTTCCTGCAATTTATTATGAAATGCAAGGAAATCCTGCAATTCAGAAGATGGGAATTGCACAAAACATAGGAAGTATGGAAGGCAAAGAAGTACGCTTTGGTTCAGGAGCTTCAGCTTATTGGGCCATAAACACTACGGTTACAAGCAATGGTTCTGTAAATGCAATGCATGATAGTATGACACCTCTCACAGGAATGTTTACTTTACTTGGAATGATGGTCAATTGTTTTTATGGAGGTGTTGGTGTTGGTTTCTTGAACTTCTACATTTTCATCATTCTGGCAGTTTTTATAAGTGGCTTAATGGTGGGAAGAACACCTGAATTTTTAGGTAAAAAAATAGAAGCCAAAGAAATGAAAATTGCTATGATGATAGCATTACTTCATCCTTTTTTGATTTTAGTCAGCACAGCTATGTCCAGTTATTTGTTTGCACTAAATCCAACTGAATATGCTTCTTGGTTAGCTAACCCAGGTTATCATGGGTTTAGTGAAATGCTATACGAATTTACTTCTTCCAGTGCCAATAATGGTAGTGCTTTTGAAGGACTCGGTGACAATACACCATTTTGGAATATAGCCTGTGGTATAGTAATGTTATTGGCTCGATATCTTCCAATAATTGGTCCTGTGGCCATAGCAGGTATTTTAGCAAGTAAAAAGTACATACCTGAAAGTAATGGAACCCTAAAAACAGACACTGCGACTTTTGGCCTTATGGTATTTGCAGTTATAGTGATATTAGCTGCCTTAGCTTTTTTTCCAGCGCTAACACTTGGTCCTATTGCTGAATATTTTTTGATTAAGTGAAATGTTGGGATGTAAAATGTGAAATGTTGGGGGTGAAATGTTGGGATGTGATTAGTTGGAAGTGAAATGTAAAATGTTGGGAGTGAAATGTTGGACTTGGAATTTATACAGAAAACACCTTACATCACACAAAAAACATTTTACATCTCACAAAAAACATCTTACTTCTCACAAAAAAACATCCCACTATTCAAACCTTACTCAAGACTTTTAATTAAACCATAAATTAATTTACCAATGATATCAAATTTCGAAATAATTAATTCTGATTCAACTTTGGAAATAAATTCCAAATCGGCAGATAGAAGTACTAATGTGTCCAATTCGGTTAATGATCCTAACGAAATATGCAAAAAATATATAAACTCCTTTTTGCTTTTTCTTGCAGCTCCTTCAGCAATATTAACTGGAACTGAGACAGCTGCGCGCCTAATTTGGGAGATCAATCCAAATTTTTCAACATCTGGAAATTTACTAGTGAGTGAATACAATTCTTTTACAATGTCAAAACTCATTTTCCAAGCATTTAATTTTTTGTGTGGCTTCATATTCATTTTTATTTAAAATTACATTAAACAATATACAAAAATGACAAAAGATAAATCCTTATTTCAAAAAGACTTAATGTCAGAAGCATTAAAACAGTCTTTTGTGAAACTAAATCCAAAAATCATGTTCCGCAATCCTGTAATGTTTACGGTAGAAGTAGGAACAGCAGTTATGTTTTTTGTTTGCTTGTGGATATTAGCAGGTGAACAATCGCAAGGCAGTTTTATGTACAATTTTATTGTGTTTCTTGTTTTGCTTCTCACATTACTCTTTGCCAACTTTGCAGAAGCAATAGCCGAAGCAAGAGGAAAAGCACAAGCCGATAGTCTTAGGAAAACAAGAGAAGAAACACCTGCAAAGAAAATTACTGCTATAGGTAAATTTCATTCTGGTGAAGTACAACTGATTCCTTCATCCATGTTAAAAAAAGATGACTTGTTCTTTTGTGAAGCAGGAGACATTATTCCAATGGACGGTGAAATCATAGAAGGTTTAGCGACTATTGACGAAAGTGCCATAACCGGTGAAAGTGCTCCAGTGATTCGTGAAGCAGGTGGTGATAAAAGATCTGTTACGGGTGGAACCAAAGTGCTCAGTGATAGAATTCAGGTTAGAGTGACGACCGAAGCGGGTGAAAGTTTTCTAGATAAAATGATAGCCTTAGTAGAAGGTGCATCGCGACAAAAAACACCTAATGAAATTGCATTAACTATTTTGCTAGCAGGTTTTACTTTGGTGTTCATCATTGTAACCATAACACTAAAACCTTTTGCAGATTATGCCAATACTCCCATTACAATTTCAGCATTCATATCCTTATTCGTTTGTTTAATTCCCACAACAATTGGTGGATTACTTTCTGCCATTGGTATAGCAGGTATGGATAGAGCTTTACGAGCTAATGTCATTACAAAAAGCGGTAAAGCTGTTGAAACCGCAGGAGATATAGATGTTTTACTTTTAGATAAAACGGGTACGATAACTATCGGAAACAGAAAAGCAACAAACTTTTATCCTGCGAATGGAATTGACGAAAAGCATTTTATAAAGTGTGTTGTTTTAAGTTCAATGAGTGATGATACACCTGAAGGTAAATCCATTATTGAATTTGCTAAAATAAATCCATCGAGTTTAAAATTGGAAAATCCTAGATTTATAAAATTCACTGCAGAAACACGAAGTAGTGGAATTGATTTTGAACATTTTAGAATTCGAAAAGGCGCATCAGATGCTATTAAAATCCTCTCAGAAGCCGCTGGAAATACATTTCCCTCAGAAACAACTGAAAGGGTTAAATTAATATCTAGTAACGGAGGAACGCCATTAGTAGTTTCTGAAAATGAACATGTGATTGGAGTAATAGAATTACAAGACATAATCAAACCTGGAATCAAAGAACGTTTTGAAAGGTTACGAAAAATGGGAATCAAAACAGTTATGGTTACTGGTGATAATCCATTAACAGCAAAATTTATTGCTCAAAAAGCAGGTGTAGATGATTTTATTGCAGAAGCTAAACCAGAAGATAAAATGAATTACATCAAAAAAGAGCAAACTGAAGGAAGATTAGTAGCCATGATGGGTGATGGAACAAATGATGCTCCTGCTTTGGCACAGGCAGATGTAGGTGTGGCCATGAATAGCGGAACTCAAGCAGCAAAAGAAGCGGGCAACATGGTTGATTTAGATAATGATCCAACCAAATTAATTGAAATTGTCGAAATTGGAAAGCAATTATTAATGACCAGAGGAACGCTAACTACATTCAGTATTGCCAATGATGTTGCAAAATATTTTGCCATCATTCCAGCCCTATTCATAGTAGCCATTCCATCACTACAGGGACTAAATATTATGAATTTGTACAGCCCAGAAAGCGCCATATTATCAGCTGTCATATTCAATGCTATTATCATTCCATTGCTCATTCCCTTGGCTTTAAAAGGAGTTGCTTACAAACCCATTGGTGCTAGTGCTTTACTTCGCAGAAACCTGTTCATTTATGGTTTAGGCGGTGTGATTATTCCATTTATTGGCATCAAATTAATTGATCTACTTGTTTCAATATTTATATAAAAAAATCAAATGAAAACAAATATATTTCCAGCAATAAAACTAACATTAGTATGTCTTGTGTTTTTTATGGGTATCTACACACTTGGAGTTTATGGTATAGCACAATTTACAACAAATAAGGGTAAAGGTGAAATCATAACTCAGAATGGTAAGACCTATTACACCAATATTGGACAGTCTTTTACTGATGACAAATATTTCTATTCGCGACCATCTGCTGTCAGGTACAACGCAGCAGGAAGTGGCGGAAGTAATAAGGGGCCAAGTAATCCAGATTATTTGGCTGAAGTTCAGGCACGAATTGATACTTTTTTGGTTCATAATCCAGAAGTTAAAAAATCAGAAATCCCTTCAGACTTAGTTACCGCAAGCGGAAGTGGATTAGATCCTAACATTTCTTTGGCTGCTGCCAATGTACAAGTGAAACGCTTAGCTAAAATCAGAAATATTACGGAACAAAACCTTTTACAACTTATTGAACAAAATACCGAAAAGTCTTTACTTGGTATATTTGGTCCTGAAAAAATTAATGTATTAAAACTTAATCTTGCATTAGATCAATTAAAATAAAAAATAATTAAAATGAAAAAAATACTTTTTGCCACTTTAGCTTTAGGTTTATTTAACATAAAAGCACAAGAATTAACTAAAACCAATCCGCTGACATTTTCAGGTTTTGCAGAAACTTATTATAGCTATGATTTAAGCCAGCCCGAAAGTCACGAACGACCATCCTTTTTTTACTCTTTTAACAGACACAACGAAGTCAATTTAAATTTGGGGTTTGTTAAAGCAAATTACACAACAGAAAAAGTAAGAGGGAATTTTGCTCTTATGGGAGGAACCTATGCTCAATATAATTTAGCAGCAGAGCAAGGTTTATTGAAAAACATTTTTGAGGCGAATGTTGGGGTTAAAATTTCGAACAAGAAAAATATATGGATAGATGCCGGGATAATGCCTTCACACATTGGTTTTGAAAGTGCCATTGGAAAGGATTGTTGGAACTTAACCCGTAGCATATTGGCAGAAAACTCACCGTATTATGAGTCAGGTATTAAACTTAGCTATACTTCAACAAATGAAAAGCTATATCTTGCAGCAATGTACTTGAATGGTTGGCAACGAATCCAACGTGTTCTCGGAAATCAAACCCCTGCATTCGGCACACAACTTGTCTACAAGCCAAATTCAAAAATAACTTGCAGTTGGAGTACATTTGCTGGAAATGATTTACCTGATAGTTTATCTCAAAAGCGCTTCTTTAATAATATTTATGGACAAATTCAATTAACCGAAAAATTAGGTATAACTGCTGGTTTTGATATTGGCATGCAACAAGTAACTAAAGATCCTAGCGAATATAATGTTTGGTATTCTCCAGTTTTAATTGTTCAATACAAACCAACTTCAAAAATAAGAATTGCTGCAAGGGGAGAGTATTATTCAGATAAATATGGTGTAATAATTGCAACAAACACTGTCAATGGATTCCAAACCTTAGGATATTCCATTAACTTTGATTACTTGCCGACAGATCATGTGATGTTTAGAATTGAAGGCAGAGGATTAAGCAGTAAAGACCAAATTTTCTTATTGGATAATAAACCAAACAATGCAAACTATTTTCTAACTTCATCATTGGCCATAGCATTCTAGAAAAAAAAATATACTAATGAAAATAATCTTTCTGGCCTTTGACATAAATTAAAATTCCATGGAAGAAACCAGAAAATCGGCACAAGAATTTCTTGATTTAATTAAAAAGTCAAGGAAAGGTAAATTTAAAGTTTACATTGGCATGAGTGCTGGTGTTGGGAAATCGTATCGTATGTTGCAAGAAGCACACGCTTTGCTCAAAAACGGTATTGATGTGAAAATTGGATATATCGAGACTCACCATCGAAAAGAAACACATGATTTGTTAACCGGATTGCCTGTAATTCCCAGACGAAAGCTGTTTTACAAAGGTAAGGAATTAGAAGAAATGGACGTTCAAGCTGTAATCAGTTTACGACCGGAAGTTGTGATTGTAGATGAACTAGCACATACTAATATTGAAGGAAGTAAAAATGAAAAACGCTGGCAAGATGTATTAGAAATTTTAGACGCTGGGATTAATGTAATTTCCGCTGTTAATATTCAGCATATTGAAAGTTTAAACGAAGAAATAAAAAACATTACAGGTATTGATGTTAAAGAACGTATACCAGATAGTGTTTTAGCCCAAGCTGATGAAGTGGTCAATATTGATTTAACAGCGGATGAATTAATCTTACGTTTAAAAGAAGGAAAAATTTATCAAGCTGAAAAAATCGAAACCGCATTGAACAATTTTTTTAAAAGTGATCATATCTTACAACTTAGAGAATTGGCACTTAAGGAAGTGGCGTCACAAGTGGAACGCAAGGTGGAAAATGAAGTTACAAAATCAAATTCCATCAAACACGAACGATTTTTAGCTTGTATCAGCAGTAATGATAAGACAGCTAAAAATGTAATCCGTAAAACAGCTCGATTAGCTAATTACTATCACAGTAAATGGTATGTACTTTATGTACAAACGCCAAAAGAAAATTCAGATAAAATTGCCTTAGACAAACAAAGACATCTCATTAATAATTTTAAATTAGCAACTGAATTAGGTGCAGAAATAATAAAAGTTGAAAGTACTTCTGTTTCAAAAGCTATCATAGAACAAGCGAGTGAACGCAAAATCACAACCATATGTGTAGGTAAGCCCCATTTAAATTTATTCAAAATTATTTTAGCAACAAATGTGTTTAACGAACTATTGAAAAAATTAACAACTAATAATATTGACCTTGTAATACTATCCTAAATGAAAATTAAAACTAAATTAACACTTGGAGTTGGTCTACTTTTCCTATTAATCATTTTACTTAGTGTTGTAGGAGCAACGTATTCAAATAAATTAAAACAAGATACTGAAAATATACTTGTTGCAAATTACAATACATTAGAATACAGTAGAATAATGTTGCTTTCCTTAGAGGATAGCTCGGGAAAAGCGGTGAAAAAATTTGAAATTAACCTTCAAAATCAAGAAAATAATATTTCTGAAATTGGTGAAAAAGAAACTACTGAAGATTTAAGAAACAATTTTGAAGTGTATAAACAGAAAAAATCAGACTCTTTAATTCTAGGTGAAATTCGTAAAAATATCTTCACACTCATGGATTTAAATATGCAAGCCATCCAACGCAAAAGTGAAGTGGCAAAAGAAACAGCAGATAAAGCCGTTTTTTGGATTGCATTAAGTGGTACTATGTGTTTTTTAATAGCTTTTATTCTACTGGTTAATTTACCTTCTAATATAGCCAACCCTATTAAACAACTGTCAGAAAGTATCAAGCAAATTGCCTCTAAAAACTATTCTGAACGAGTACATTTAGAAAGCCACAGTGAATTTGGACAATTAGCAAAATCGTTTAATACAATGGCTGAAAAACTTGAAGAATACAACAACAGCAATCTGGCCAAGTTAATGATGGAGAAAAAGCGTATTGAAACGCTCATAAACAATATGCACGACCCTGTTATAGGATTGGATGAAAACTTAAAAGTAATTTTTGCAAATGAAGAAGCTATTAAAATTATTGGAAGTACCCAAACAGAAATTATTGGATATAATGCACAAGAATTAGCTGTTACAAATGACCTAGTTAGAATGCTTATTCAGGATTTGAAAATGTTAGAAAGTGGAAATGAATCAAAACCTAAACCAATAAAAATTTATGCAAATAACAAAGAAGGATACTTTGAAAAAGAAACACTACACATTTCCATTACACCAACAGGTGAACAATTAACACAATTAATTGGCCACGTCATTATTTTGCGGAATATAACAGAATATAAAGAATTAGATTTTGCGAAAACAAATTTTATTGCAACGGTTTCACATGAATTTAAAACACCTATTTCATCAATAAAAATGAGCGTTCAATTATTGGAGAACAAACAAATTGGTCCACTCAATATGGAACAAACAAATCTTTTAAACAGTATAAAAGAAGATGCAAACCGTTTATTAAAATTTACAGGTGAATTGTTAAATATGACCCAAGTTGAAAGCGGAAATATTCAACTTACTATTCTTCCTTCAGACCCTAAAGAAATATTACTTTTTGCAATCCAAGCCACCCAAACCCAAGCTGATCAAAAACAAATAAAATTTGAAATCAATTGCCCCGACAATATTCCAAAAGTTCAAGCTGACCCTGAAAAAACGACTTGGGTACTAACTAATCTTATTTCTAATGCAATTCGTTACTCCTATGAAAATTCTGTTATTTATTTAACTGTTAAGCAAAGGGATAATAAAGTTGAGATTTCTGTACGCGACACAGGACAAGGCATCGCCCCACAATACAAAAACAAAATATTTGATCGCTATTTTAAAGTACCAGGAACAAAAATTGAAGGAACAGGATTGGGCTTAGCTATCAGTAAGGAATTCATTGATGCACAAGGTGGCAACATTAAGGTCGAGTCTGAATATGGGTTGGGAAGTACTTTTACAATATCTTTGAACAGCTAACAGAATGTATGTTTTTAGGATGTTGAATTTACTCCATTGTTTATAAATTCAATTGCTATTTGGCAAAATTTTGCAATTAATTAATACATAATTGTTTGAAATACAATTGGTTACTCAAATTGATTCTAAGCTATTGTAAATATTTTTTTACAATTTCATCAATCCCTTTTGCCAATTTATGATCTTTATCTGTGATCGTATTTCCTGCATCATGGGTACTAAGCAAGATATCAACTTTATTCCATGTATTGGTCCATGTAGGATGGTGATTCATACGCTCTGCTAGCAAACTGACTTCAAATATAAAGGCCATTGCACTTCCAAAATCTTGAAATTTAAATTGCGCATGAAGTGCATTATTTTTTTCCGCCCACATGTTAAAAGGTCCAATTGAACTGATGAATTGAATGAGCTAAAATTTGAATCAATTTTATGGTTTCCATTACATCTTTTTGGTGAACCATTTCAATTACTTGGTGAATATGACGAGTAGGAATAGAAAGTGCTCCAGTAATAGCCCCATTTCCAGCAGTCTGAACAGATGCGGTATCTGTCCCACCTGCCGGCAATAATTCTGCTTGCCACACGATATTAGCTAATGCAGCCTGTTCTTTAATAAATTTGACCATTCTATAATCGCATATTACGCTACTGTCCATAATTTTTATGGCTACCCCCTGGCCTAGTTTGGTTATCACTTCATGGGCTTGCGCTCCGGGTACATCGAAGGCTATCGTGGTATCTACATTGATAGCATAATCAGGAGCGATATAATGCGCGGCTGTTTTTGCACCTCTTAATCCAATTTCCTCTTGCACTGTAAATACCGCATAAACATCTACTTCAGGTCTTTGATTATGTATTAATTTGAAAGCTTCCAGCAAACAATAAACTGAAATTCGATTATCCAATGATTTGGCATTTATACATTGCCCCATTTGAATTAACTCCCGCTCTCTGGTAATCGAATTACCAATTTCAATATGTTCAATGAGCTCACTTTTTGACAATCCGGTGTCAATAAAATAATCTTTGATGGTCGAATTTTTAGTGCGTTCCTCAGGACTCATTAAATGTATGGGTTTGGAACCCATAACTCCAATAATATCTTTTTTTCCATGTATGATAACCCTTTGTGCGGTCAAGGTCTTTGGATCAAATCCTCCCAACGGCAAGAATCTTACAAAACCTTCCTCATCAATATGTGACACGATAAAACTGATTTCATCCATATGTGCTGAGAACATAAGCTTTTTCTGGGATGATTTTCCTTTACAAAAAGCTATTATATTTCCCATAGAATCCAGTTCTATACGATCAGCAAAAGGTTCTAATTCATGTACCAGAAAGCTTCTGATAGCATGTTCAAAACCAGGAGCTCCTGGCGTTTTACAAATAGTGCTTAATAATTCAATATTAATCATATCTTAAAAATACGGACAAAGTTAATAGAAACATTGATTTAGCATCTATCAATTATAATTTTACCATCCATTCCCATGCAGAATGATATACACCCAATTCCTGACAGTAATCTATAAATTGGCTATAAAATACATCTTGTCCTAAAGTGGCAGAATCTCCAATGACGACTAGTTTTAATTTGGCTCGGGTAATAGCAACATTCATACGTCTGTAATCATTGAGAAAACCAATATCACACATTGGGTTACTTCGTACCAGTGAAATATAGATAATATCACCTTCTTGTCCTTGGAACCCATCAATCGTACTAACTTTAATAGGCATGACTTTAGATAATAATTCATCCTTAGTTAATTCATTTCGAATATATTCAATTTGTTCCTTATACGGTGAAATAATGGATACTGATGGAATAGGATGGTCGCCAAAAGATTCAATCAGTTGATAAATATGTTCCCTTAAAATAAAATACTCACCACTATTAAACCGGCTGGATGCACCATCCAAACTTTCTTCTTCAAATCCACAACCTGCCGTATCTATAAAAACGAGTGGTTCTTCACCAAAAAAAGCTAAAGTTCTATGTGCTACTTGAGGAGCTGCAATTAATTGATTATTATAAAAATAGGCGTTACTAAATCCCATTATCATGGTATTCATCCGATATTGAATATTTAATAATTCAGAAATGCTTGATCTGCTCATGTATTTTTCCAAAAGACTTATTCCAAGGCCTTGCTGAGCTGCTTCTATACTTTTTACAGTTGGGGGGAGTTGTAAAGGATCACCTGACAAAACAACATAATGAGCTTTTCTTATAGCAATCCAAATGGCTCCTTCAAGTGCTTGTCCTGATTCATCAATAAAGACATAATCGAAAAACCGATCCTGAATATAACTTGAAGTCGATCCCATCAAAGTACAACAAATGATTTGGGAAGAATCTAATATTTGGTTGACAAGCTTATCTTCTAATTCTTTTGCCCAATTGCCAAGTATTTTAGCTTCCTGCTTCATCATATTTCTTTCGGCTCTTTTAAATTGATCCATAATTCTATGATGTTTTTGGGCTTCTCGTCTTGCTTGAGCGGCTTCTATTCGTACTTTTTTAATTTGTTTATGATCCGGGTGATTTGAAATTTGTCCATCCAAGGTATGATTCATTAAATCTTCATCAATTCTTGACAAATTACCGATACGTGTGACATGTAAATGATGCCTCGATAATCTTGTGGTAAGTAAATCCGCTGCTGTATTACTAGGCGCACAAACTAATATTTTGAGCAATCGATTTTGATTTAACAGATATTTAATAGCATGCACTAATGTTGTAGTTTTTCCGGTACCTGGTGGTCCATGTATAACCGTGACATCGCTCGAACAATTGACTTTTTGGATAGCATTAATTTGAGCTTGATTAAGGCCCTGCAACTGCCCTGGATGAAAAACAGTGTTTATATTTGATTGAGCCTCTTTGTATCCCATAAGTACATTTCTCAAATGGGCCAATCTGGATTTTGGATCGGCATTCATAACTTGCTTTGTACTGAATTCCATCTCCCGAAATGTCCTTTCATCAATTAATAGATCAACTCCAATTCCTCCGTCTGAGATCCATTCAGGAAGGTCCTTGGAATATAAAATGATTTTCATTTTATTTTTATGAATGTAATCTATAACCCCTTTGATGGTGTCTTTTTTGGAACCTGTTTTCCAAATTCCAACTGAAACGACATTTCCAGCTTTGAATTGGTGTACTTTATCAAGGTCCTTAGTACGTTCCACTATAAGATAGGCATAATCTCCTAAAGAAAATCCCTGATCCTTGACAACAACAGGATGCCAGCAAACCCCAAGATCTCTCTTTTCATTAAGGGATTTAGAAGCAATATTAATTTCAAATAATTTAATTTCTGCTTCGTGTTCCAAATGTAGCAAACGAATATGATCTACTAATTCAGCTTGGATCTTATCTTCCACAAATGAAATAATTCAATTGAGATAAATTGTTGAGCCTAAAAATCATATAGTAAGTGTTTTTTATTGAAAAAAAGTTTCAACTTAGTGTTGAAAAATGCAAAGTCAATGTTGAATTAGAAATTCTTTAGAAATTAATTTTATTCAAAATTAATTAAGGAATCAAATCTAATAAATATACAAGGCTTGCCATTGCAGAAGATCCCAATGCGAGCTCACGAGGATGTACAGCATTAATTCGATCAGCAGCAGTATGGTGGTAATCAAAATATCTTTGGGAATCCGGTTTTAAACCGAATAAAATGCCTTTTTGACTTCTTAAAGGTCCAATGTCTGCCCCAGAACCACCTTTATCAAAATGTATATCGTAAGGTGACAATAATTCATCCCATGTTTTAAAAAAGGGCAAGTAATTCTTAAGGGCACTGGAATCACTATCAAAACTAAAACCCTGAGGGGTAAATCCTCCAGCATCACTTTCTATAGCAGCAAAATGGAACTCTTTATTATCATTAGAAACTTTGGCATATTCTCGTCCACCTGCTAAACCATTTTCTTCATTTTGAAAAAGGACACATCGGATTGTTCTTCGTGGTTTATACCCAATTTTTTTTAATAAATAAATCACATCCATGGATTGAACACAACCTGAACCATCATCATGAGCTCCACCGCCTACATCCCAAGAATCCAAATGTCCTCCTACTAAAATGATCTCATTAGGCTTTTCAGTACCTTTTATTTCGCCAATAACACTATAACTTTGTTTTGGGCCTCTGTTTTCACAACTGGTTTTTACATAAACTTGAACAGGCCCCTTTTGAGTTAGTTGACTAAGCATTTCTGCATCATTTGTACAAACTGCTATTGCAGGAATTGGTGTAATTCCATCTTCAAATATAGTAACACCGGTATGTGGAAAGTCATCTAAGCGTCCAGTCATGGATCTTACTATACATGCTTTGGCGCCAAATTTAGAAGCTACATTTGGTCCAAAAACTCTTTGATCAACCGCACCACCATATGCATTAAATGTGCGAACATGTTTATTATCGAAAGCTCTTGAGAAATATACAATTTTATCTTTTAATTTAGGTCCTAATGCCTTTGCCTCATCTAATGTTTTAACCTCAATGATTTCACCACTTATCCCTGTTGGAGGTGTTGCTCCAGAACCTCCTAAAGCCAACACTTTGAGCTCCATAGTTCCAATTAATGGATGATTAATGATACGAGCTACTTCCTCTTTCCCTCGGTACCAATAATTAACCTGACACGGTTGATTCCAGACTGTATCAGTACCTATTGAGTCTAAAATTTGATGTGTAAATTCAATAGCAGCATAGTTTTGGGGAGAACCAGCAATTCGGCCTCCTATTTTTTCAGATAAATAATAGAGCCATTTATAGGCCATTTGGTCAGTCAATGCCTTTTCATAGATACTTTTTATTAAATAGGATTGCTCCTCATTTGTTTGTGATTTTAGATCATTTAAATTCAAAATACTCAAGGCAAATAAAAAAAAGCCAAATCTTATAAATTGAGAATTAGAAATGTATTTTTGCACTAAGTTTATATTATTCATGTTTTTGTATATTAATTAAATATTGAATTTGTTACTTTAATAAACAATTATCTCCTTAAATAAACAACAAAGCTAACTATAAATTGACTTCAGCCCATCTATCCATAAAGAGTTTTGCAATAATAAATAGAATCGCCTGCTTAATGAAAATATAAAGTCAATTATCAAAATACTAAAATGGTCAGAG
Source organism: Saprospiraceae bacterium (assembly GCA_044228225.1). Taxonomy (GTDB): domain Bacteria; phylum Bacteroidota; class Bacteroidia; order Chitinophagales; family Saprospiraceae; genus Vicinibacter. Next base: position 29,375 of record JBGAVH010000004.1, read on the forward strand.
TTTCAATTTATACATCTTTTTGATCCCATTTAATAATTAACAAAAACAAATTATCGAATTAAACAATCAAAATCACAATCACAAAATGTTATAAAAATTCAAATTATGAAAAAATTACTTGTAATTCTAGTATTGGTATCATGGACCTGCTCACTATTTGGACAAACAGAAGCAGAAAAAAACAGAGCCGCTCAAGAAGCTGAACGCATGAAAAAAATGGAGGCTTCCTTGAAAATGGATATTAAAGATGGTTGGACCCGAAAAGCGGCTATTGGATTAGATTTAGGACAATTGATTAATATCAATCCTTATGTAGGGGCTGGTTCAAATAGAATCGGATTGGGAGGAGCCATAGGATACACAGCTAATCTTAAAAAAGGCCAATTGGGATGGAAAAATGCATTGTTGATTAATTTGTCAACTCAACGAATTGGATCTGGTGTCTTGATAGCAGGAAATAATGAAAAACCACCTTTTGAAAAAGCTTTAGATGTGTTAACTTTAGGGTCTAATATCGCGTATCAGTTTAAATCAGGATCACCTTGGTCTTTTTCTTTAGATTTTGTCCTAAATTCACAATTACTTGCTTCACATTTGGATAGTGTTTCAAAGAAAACTTATTTAAGAAATACTCAAATTGCCCCATACAAAACAGGCTTGGTTTCTAAATTTTTATCACCAGCAACGATTACTCTTGCTCCAGGCATAAAATACGAAAAAAATAAGCATTGGTATGCCTTTTTATCACCAGCAGCTATGAAAATGATCTATATAAACGATAAAAATATTGCTAACTTGGGAGTACATGGAACTGATTTAAAAGATGAAAATAATGTTTCGCTTGGTTATGAACAATCTAAAATTGGCTTAGGTGCTTTAGGTAAATTAGGATATAATAATACCTTTTTAAAGAAACTAAACGTGAATAGTGAATTAACTTTATTTACGGATTATTTGGATAATCCACAAAATATTGATGTGAATTGGTTGAATTCTATAGGCGTAGAAATATTGAAGGGATTAAATCTTAACTTTAGAATTGATGGTTTTTATGATGACAATAAAAACAATAATATTACAAATAATGATGCTGTAGGAGGTGTTTTGGGCACAGGAAAGCGCACTAATATCATAGAACAATTATTGATAACTTATAATAGAAACTTCTAAATACTGAGATATTAGCATTAAATATAAGGACTTGATTCGTCAATCAATCTTTTTTTTATTTAAATATCCATACTTAGCTTATATTTCGGTTTTTAGTAGATAAGTCCATGAAAAAATTATTTCTTCTCGATGGCCATGCCATATTGTACCGATCACATTATGCCTTTATAGCAAGACCTTTAATTAATTCCAAAGGACTTAATACTTCGGCCATCTCAGGATTTATCAGAACCCTTTGGGATATTATTAATAAAGAGAAACCAACACATTTAGCAGTAGCATTTGACTTAAGTGGCCCAACTTTTAGACATATCGCTTTTCCAGAATATAAAGCTAACCGTGAAGCACAGCCTGAAGATATTACGATTGCTTTACCCATAGTTAAAAAAATTATTCAAGCTTTTAACATTCCCATTGTAACATTAGAAGGTTTTGAGGCAGATGATATCATTGGAACCTTGGCAAAGCAAGCAGCTAAAGAAGGATTTACCGTGTTTATGGTTACCCCGGACAAAGATTATGGACAATTGGTGGAAGAACATATCTTCATGTACAAACCATCAAGACAAGGTAATGGAATTGATATTCTTGGACCAAAAGAAATTATTGCCAGTTGGGGAATTAATCGAGTTGACCAAGTTATTGATATGTTAGGCTTACAAGGTGATTCTGTTGATAATATTCCAGGTGTTCCTGGGGTTGGTGAAAAAACAGCAGCCAAATTATTATTAGAATTCGATACCATTGAAAATTTAATTCAAAATGCTGATCAAGTTTCGGGAAAAATCAAAGAAAAAATAATCACCTTCGCAGACCAAGCTATTCTTTCTAAAAAATTGGCAACAATTGATATTGATGTCCCAGTCCAATTTGATGAAAAAGCATTTCGCCTTGAAGGATTTGATAAGGTGCAGATTGCAGAAATATTTAAGGATCTTGAATTCAAATCTTTAGCTCAATCCGTTTTAGGTGTTTCAGAAAAACCTAACAGTTTGTTTTCAGAATCAGAATACAATATTCCTCAGGAACAAGCAACTGCTGAACCCAAACCTTATTCTGTGGCTGACCGAAATATAGATAATACTGAACATCATTATCAATTAGTTCAATCCAATACCGAAATTGAAGAGCTGCTAAACTTACTTAATCAACACGAATCCATATCATTTGATACTGAAACTACCGGACTCAATGCTACTCAAGTTGAACTCGTAGGAATGTCATTTTGTTTAGCCGAATCAAAAGCCTACTATGTCCCTGTTCCTGAGCAACAGACCGAAGCACAAAATCTGGTGAATCGATTCAAAAGTATTTTGGAAAATCCATCAAAAAAATTCATAGGACAGAATATTAAGTACGATATGTTGATGATGCGACAATATGGTGTGCAAATACCAAAACCCGCATTTGATACTATGATTGCACACTATTTATTAGAACCTGATGCCAGACATAAATTGGATTATCTGGCACAAGCCTATTTGAATTATCGAATGGTGCCTATCGAAGAACTCATCGGGAAAAGAGGCAATGATCAAGGAAACATGAGACAGGTAAGTCTTGACAAAATAAAAGAATATGCTGGTGAAGATGCTGACATGACACTTCAATTAAAACCAATACTTGAACAAGATTTAATTAAAAATAATTTAGATAAAATCAATGTTGAAATTGAATTACCATTGGTTAAAGTATTATGTGATGTAGAACATGAAGGAGTAAGAATTGATGCTGATTTTTTAAATAATTACAGTGTTGTTCTTGGAACTCAAATATTGGATGCTGAAAAATTAATTTACCAAAAAGCAGGAACAAGATTTAATATTGCAAGTCCAAAACAAGTTGGTGATGTATTATTTGATAAATTAAAAATTCCCTATAAGTGGAAAAAAACAGCTACCAATCAATATTCTACAGATGAAGATAAATTATCTGAATTAAGTGAAGAACACGAAATTGTTAGAGATATTTTAGAACACAGAAAATTATCAAAATTAAAATCAACGTACGTTGATACGCTTCCATTATTGATTAATCCAAAAACAGGTCGGGTTCATAGTTCCTTTAATCAAGCAAGGGCTGCAACAGGTAGGTTGTCATCTGAAAATCCAAATCTTCAAAACATTCCTATTAAGGGAGAAGCCGGGAAAGAAATTAGGAAAGCTTTTATTCCTCGAAATTCAGAATATATTTTGTTGTCAGCTGACTACAGTCAGATTGAACTCAGACTCATTGCTGAAATCAGTAAAGAGGAAGCCATGATGGATGCTTTCATCAAAGCACAAGATATACATAGAGCAACAGCAGCAAAGGTGTATGGTGTGCCTTATGATGAGGTTACTTCAGATCAACGCAGAAATGCAAAAACTGTAAATTTTTCAATACTTTATGGTGCTGGGTCAACTAATATTTCAAGACAATTGGGTATTCCAAGAAATGAGGCAAAAGAATTAATTGATCAGTATTTCAAAACGTATAATGGCTTGAAGACTTATATGGGTTCAGTAGTTGAGGCCGCTAGAAAAGATGGTTTTGTTCAGACCATGTTGGGTCGAAAAAGAGTCCTTAGAGATATCAATTCCAAAAATGCATTAGCGAGATCAGTAGCTGAACGAGTTGCGATCAACACTCCCATTCAAGGAACAGCAGCTGACCTAATTAAACTAGCTATGATTCATATTCATCAAAAATTTGGTGAATTAAACTGTAAGTCAAAAATGATATTACAAGTACATGATGAATTGGTATTTGATGTACATCGTGATGAACTTATAATGGTAAAAGAAATCGTAGAATATGAAATGAAACATGCAATTCCAAATTTAACCGTACCTATTGAAGTAGGTATGGGTACAGGCGAAAATTGGCTCGAAGCCCATTAATCATTAATCTAGAACATATGAAATTTGACAATCCTAAAAGTGTTATTGAATTAGCTCAAAAATATCAACTGAAAGTAATCGGCAATAAGGAACAATTAGCTTTTGGAATTAATGAAATTCATAAAGTGACCTTAGGTGATATTACTTTTGTTGATGTTGAAAAATATTATAATAAATCGCTTCATTCCTTAGCTTCAATTATTATCATTAACAACGAAGTCGATTGCCCACCAGGTAAAACTTTACTCATATGTGAAAAACCCTTTGAAGTCTATAATGATATTGTAGCCACCGAACGTCCACTCATTCCATTAACTTCTCAAATTAGTTCTTCTGCATTAATTCATCCGGAAGCAATAATCGAACCCGGCGTTGTGATTGGTCATCATGCTGTAATTGGTGCAGGGTCTCATATTCAGGCTAATGTTTACATTGGTGAATATACTGTTATAGGTAATCAAGTTAATATTCAGGCTGGAACAATCATTGGAACAGATGCTTTTTATTATAAAAAAACAAATGGAATTTATAGCAAATGGAGATCTTGTGGACGTGTCATTATACATAATGATGTAGAGGTTGGGGCGGGTTGCACAATTAATAAAGGGGTTTCTGGAGATACAATAATAGGACAAGGAACTAAAATTGATTGTCAGGTCCATATTGGTCATGGTGTGGTAGTGGGAAAACATTGTTTGTTCGCAGCTCAGGTGGGCATTGCAGGAAAGACCATAATTGGAGATCATGTAACATTATATGGTCAGGTAGGCGTTGCTCAAAATTTACATATTGGATCTAATGTTGTAGTTTATGCTGCTTCAGGAATTGGAAAAGATTTGGAAACAGGCAAAACTTATTTTGGTAGTCCTGCAGATGAAGCTCTAATAAAATTTAAGGAAATTGCAGCGCTCAAGCAATTACCAGAAATGATTAAACGAAAATTAGGAAATTAAAATAGAATTACATTTTTTTATTTAATGTGAAGAACCTACTTGTTTATCATAATCAATTCCTTGTCTTTTAAGAATAGATTTAACTATAAATGCAAAAATAGCTAAGTATAAAAAGCAAATTACAGTAATCCAATAGGATTGATGAATTCCAATCGATGGAATATCTGCCAGTTTTCCTTGTATTGGAGGAATAATACCGCCACCCAATATCATCATGACTAAAAAGGCTGAACCTTGTGTTTCATATTTACCAAGTCCGGCCAAAGAAAGAGAAAATATACACGGCCACATGATAGAACAAAATAATCCACCACTTAAAAAAGCATATATGGAAATTTGTCCAACAGTAAAAAGACCAATCAACATAGCAACAACACTTAACAAACTAAATAACATTAAAGTGAGAACAGGTTTATCTTGTGTCATGAAAAATGCTACAATTAAAACAAAAACACAAAATACATAAAAGTATAATGGACTCATATCTTTTTGCGCTATGATGTTTAATAATAAAACAACACCAAATGCAATTAATGGAATAACAATTAATAATACATTTTTAATTCTTTTGGTTGGATTAAATACGGGTATTGCACCGGTCCATCTTCCAATCATTAGACTACCCCAATACATTGAAATGTATGGTGCAATATCAGAAGCTTGCATGGAACCAAATTCTTGAAGTTTTAACAATTGACCTAAATTACTTTGAATAGAAACTTCAACTCCTACATAAATGAAAATGGCGATCATTCCTAAAATAAGTTGTGGATACTGCAGTGCCCCCCAACCCACTGCCGATTTTCGGGATGAGACATAAGCGAAACTCAATCCACCAATAACAGAAAATAATGCCCCTATAAGCCATAAAAATCGATAATGCTCCAAATTTAAAAGTGCCTCATTCGATAAATTTGAAATATCATTTCTATAACTATTGAATACTGGGATAAAACACGCAACTAATAAAATAGTAATCGTAATCAATGCCCACATTGCTTTATTTGCTGGTGCTAAAGTTGCATCAAAATAACCTGCAGGAACTTTTTTTGACAATCCAAATAATAATGCAGCCAGAAGAAATAACAAGCCTACACATAAATATAAAACAGTCACTTTATCAAGACTTAGAGATTGTAATAAATCATCACTAAATGAGGTGGTACCAAACAACACCAAGGCAACTACAATGGGTCCAATAGTTGTTCCAAAAGAATTGACACCACCTCCTAAGTTAATTCGATGTGATCCTGTAGCTGGGTCACCTAATAACATTGCAAAGGGATTTGCGGCAGTTTGTTGTAATGAAAATCCCAAGGCTAAAATAAAAAACGCAAACAAGAAAAAGCTAAAACCATGTTCTCTTGATCCTGTTTGAACTGCAATGATCATAGCTATAGAACCGATTAAGGAAAACAACAAACCGTAAACGATACTTCGTTTATATCCCCATGATGAAACAAGGTCTTTGGACCGTTTATTACTAATCACAAATAAAATCAAAGCACCAATGTAATAAGCACCGTAAAAGGCGAAATCAACCAATTGACTTTGAAATTGGTCTAAATTAAAATAATGTTTGCAAAAAGGGATAAAAACACCATTACCAGCTGCAATAAAACCCCAAAAGAAAAATACAGTTATTAAAATTGATAACGCACTGTAATTTGTTGTTGTTTTTTGTTCCATGTTCGATTTTATTTGATCGCAAGATAAACAATATTCAAATATGGTCTAATATTAGATTTTATTTAATTTGGCTTAACGATTTAATTCAATCATTTAACAAATGAAATGCAGTTTTTAATTAATTTTGAGGTCTAAACAGGACTTCATAAAAACCTGTGCAACTAACTGTTTCAAAAAAAATTTTGATAAACAATTACAATAATTATTTACAAGGATATTAAAAAATAACTGTTGTATTTAATTTAAATAAATCAAATATGAATTATACTATTGCCATACATGGAGGAGCTGGCACAATATTAAAATCTGAAATGACAAGCAAGCAGGAAGCAGATTACCAAGACGCTTTAAATGAAGCATTAACAGCTGGATACGAAATTTTGGATAAAGGTGGGTCAAGTCTTGATGCAGTTGAATTAGCTGTAATTTGTCTTGAAAATTGTCCTTTATTCAATGCAGGTAAAGGTTCTGTATTTACAAATCAAGGAACCCACGAAATGGATGCCTCAATTATGAATGGAGTAGATCAAAGTGCTGGAGCTGTCGCTATGCTACATGCTGTGAAAAATCCTATAAACTTAGCCAGATTAGTTATGGAAAAAACTTCACATGTTTTATTGGCGGGCCAAGGGGCTATGGATTTTGCAAATCAAATGAAAGTAGAAATGAAAAACGATGATTATTTTTTTAATGAATATAGATATCAACAATGGCTAAGTGTGAAGGAAAGTCCCGACATGATTTTAGATCACACGAGTTCGAAAAATAAAAAATTAGGAACGGTTGGTGCAGTTGCTCTAGATCAATTTGGAAATATGGCTGCAGCAACATCCACAGGAGGAATGACGAATAAAAAATTTGGAAGAATTGGCGATACTCCAATTATTGGATCAGGTACATATGCCAACAATAAAACTTGTGCCATTTCATGTACAGGTTCTGGTGAATATTTTATTCGTTGTAATGCAGCATTTCATGTTCATAGTTTAATGAAATATGCAAATTTTAATTTAACTGATGCATGTAATGAGGTCGTACATAATATTTTAATAGAATTAGGTGGTAACGGGGGCCTAATTGGTATCGATTACCAAGGTAATGTATGTTTATCTTTTAATACCGAAGGAATGTATAGGGCATTCAAAAAATCTAATGGAGAACGTTTTGTAGGAATTTACAAATGATTAGATGTTTTAAAGAATTCAACAATAGTTTGATTCTATTAGTTATTGAAAAAGAAATATCTTGCGGACTGAATATTTAATACTATTATGAGCCAGTATCTTGATGAACTTAATGACATTCAACGCCAGGCAGCAAGTCAAATAGAAGGACCTGTAATGGTTATAGCTGGTCCCGGGTCTGGAAAAACAAGAGTTTTGACCTATCGATTAGCTCATATGATTCACTCTGGGATAAAGCCTTGGAATATTTTGTCTCTTACATTTACTAATAAAGCTGCACGTGAGATGACAGAGCGCATTGAACATGTAGTTGGAAATGAAGCAAAAAAAGTATGGTGTGGAACATTTCATGCCATTTTTGCTCGAATATTGCGGGTGGAAGCGCCTAAAATAGGCTATCCAGCTAATTTTTCAATCTACGATACGGACAATACTAAAAGTTTAATAACTGAGATCATCAAAGAACTTAATTTAAATCCTAAGGATTATAATGCAAATACCGTTCGCTCTAGAATTTCAAATGCAAAATCTAACTTAATTACTCCAACCTTATACGAAAGAGATGAAGAACTTTTAGCGCAGGATCAAATGAATAAAATGCCTCAAACAGTAACAATCTATAAGAGGTATTTTCAAAAATGCATTCAAGCTGGTGCGATGGATTTTGATGATTTATTGTTACAATTATTCCGATTATTTCAAGAAAATCCGGAAGATGTTCTTACCAAATATAGAAATCAATTTCAATATGTAATGGTAGATGAATTTCAAGATACCAATTACTTACAATATGCAATTCTAAAAAAATTGGTATTCTATCCAGGAAGTAAAAGAAATATTTGTATAGTTGGTGATGATGCACAAAGTATCTATTCATTTAGAGGTGCAACAATAAAAAATATTCTTGATTTTCAAAGTGATTTACCAGATGTAAAAGTTTTAAAATTAGAGCAGAATTACAGAAGTTCGGATCATATCGTTCAGGCAGCAAATGATGTCATTACAAATAATTCAAGACAAATAAAGAAGGAAATCTGGACTTCTAAAAAAGACGGATATAAAATTAAATTAGTTAAAGCAGCTTCTGATAATGAGGAAGGGCGCAAAATTGCAGATCATATTATTGAATTAAAAAACAGATATCATCTAAAAAATACTGAAATAGCCATTTTATATAGAACGAATTCTCAATCAAGAATATTCGAAGAAAATTTAAGGCGAGTAAATATTCCTTATAAAGTTTTTGGAGGAATGTCCTTTTATCAAAGAAAAGAAATAAAAGATTTGATTTCTTATATTCGCTTGGTTATTAACCCTAAGGATAACGAAGCTTTTAAAAGAATTATTAATTATCCTAAAAGAGGTATTGGTGATTCAACCATCGAAAAATTTTCTGCTTATTCTGATGCAAACAATACCTCACTCCTTGAAAGCACTCAGCATGTAAATATAGGAGGAAAAGTTGGTCAAACTATACAAATGTTCAATTTGCAAATTAAAGAAATGCAAGACCAAGCTGCAAAAAATAATGCCTACGATGCAGCAATGTATATTTACAAAATATCTGGATTATCAACAGAACTCAAACAAGATATTACAAATGAAGGTATCTCCAGATTGGAGAATGTAATGGCACTATTAGATGGGATAAAAGATTTTTCAGAACAAGATGAATATAATGAAGAATTAAGTAACGACCGCTCTTTGGCAGCTTATTTGCAAACTATTGCATTAATAACCTCATTAGATGAAGAAAAAGAAGGATCTGATTATGTAACTTTAATGTCCATCCATTCTGCAAAGGGCTTAGAATTTGACGCTGTAATTGTTGGAGGTTTAGAAGAAAATTTATTTCCAAGTTATATGTCCATGTCATCGCCTGAACAATTAGATGAAGAACGACGATTATTTTATGTTGCCATAACCCGAGCGAAACAATTTTTAACCTTAAGTTACGCGAGGACTAGATACTTTTTTGGAAATCTAAAAACAAATGATCCCAGTCGTTTTATTGAAGAAATCAATTCAGATCGCTTTGAGGTTGATACGACAGCTAGAAATACTGTTTTTTCATTTTCAGACGATGAGCCAAAATCAAAAAGTGTATTTGTGGAACGCAAACCAACTATGGTTCCCGCTGATTTATATAAAAATTTTAATGCAAGCAATCCTAATAATATTCAAACAGGGATGATCGTTTTGCATCAAAAATTTGGAAAAGGTAAGGTGCTGAATATTGAAGGAAGTGCGGATAATAAATTAGCTACCATTTTTTTTCAAGAAGTAGAAAATCCATCAAGAAAAATAATGCTGAAATTTGCTAAATTAGAAATAGTACTTTAATGACGTTGAAGCATTCAAATCTTTATCATACCTTATTTTTATTATTATCCTTTTCACAAATTCTAAATTCCCAAAATATAACTTGCATTCAAACCGAAATACTCCCAAAAGAATTAGATGAAACTTCTGGTATTATTAGTCTAAATCAAGGTCTTAGTTTTTGGACTATTAATGATGGTGGGAATGATCCAATTCTATATGAAATAAATACCAAAAGTGAAATCCTTCGAAGAGTTGTATTAAAAAATGCTACCAACATAGATTGGGAGGATTTAACTACAGATTATAAACAATATGTCTATATTGCCGATTGCGGCAATAATATAAATCGATCTGAAAAACATGCTATTTATCAAATTCTTATTTCGGATCTTATTACAAAGGATAGTATTTCTGGTAAACGTATAGAAATTACTTTTGATCCCATAAAACCCTTAAAAAAACGCTATTTAGATATAGAGGCGATGTGTTGGGTAGATCATAAATTATATTTATTTACTAAGAATTGGTCCTCCTGGATCAAAAATAAATCAATTGTTTATTGTTATGATACTCAAATTGAATCGGGTCATTTGAATGTACACTCAACAATAAACCTGGGTTGGCACTTTTTTGCAGAGCAACAAATTACTGGGGCATGTTATGATAATGAATCAGAACATATATTTTTAATTTCTGCTACTTCAATTTATAAACTTCCAAAAATTCAATTAAATAAAGAAAAAATCAAAATAAAGAAAAGATATGGGACGTTTAGCTATTTAAGCCAAAAAGAAGCCATTTGTTCTATTGGGCAGGACCGTTTTGTGATAACCCAGGAAAAAAATAAACAATTAAGACAAAAAGCGACTATTTTTGAAGTTTTAGTTAATCAATAATAAATCTTGAAAGTTATATTCATTGTACAAATGAAAAGTATCAAGTTAAATTCGAAATCTAAATAATGGATGTTTATACACGTACAGGTAGATTGAAATTATATTTGGCTATTTTAGGCATTTTTTTTCTGATCATTCCCCTTTTTTATGCTAATTATTTAGCACAAAATTTGGCCATCAGAGAGAAGACTCATGTTGAAATTTTAGTTAAAACATTACAATTTATTTCAAATAATTCAAATAATGACGATGACCTTACCTACCAAAGTGAAATTTTGGAGAAATTAAATGATTCACGTGTAGTGACAATAAATCAATCTGACGAAATACAATTACACAATTATAGTGAACCTGCAGATACGGCTGCAATATTAGCAAGAGTTAAGCGATCCAATATTACTCCTTTAACAAGTCCTGATTACAAAGCCATTTATTTCGAATATCCTAAAATTTTAACCCTAATCTCTTACTTTCCATTACTCCAATTATTACTATTATTATTTTACATTACTATAGCGTATGCAGTCTTTAATTTGTCTCGAAAGGAAGAGCAGAATAGAGTTTGGGTTGGTATGGCAAAAGAAACAGCACATCAATTGGGAACACCTATATCCGGTATTATGGGATGGTTGGATAATTTACGAGAATCCGGTATCAGTGAAGATGAGCAAAGGGAGATCATGAATCATATGGAAATGGATATCACAAAATTGCAACAAGTTTCGGATCGGTTTTCAAAGATTGGTTCAATTCCAGAATTGCAAAAAAAATCATTGCCAGAAGAACTTCAAAGATCGCTCATCTACATGAAAGCACGCGCATCAAGCAAAATAGATTTTAAACTGATATTCGATGAAGATCAATTTTATTTTGCGATGATCAATTCCAATTTGTTTTCGTGGGTTATTGAAAATGTAATTAGAAATGCCTTGGATGCAATGGATGGTCAAGGCTTTATTACGATTCGCTTGGTTTCAATTCATCATGTCAATCATATTGAAATAGAAGATAACGGAAAGGGAATTCCAAGTTCAAAATTCAATACCATTTTTCGTCCAGGGTATTCTACAAAATCAAGAGGATGGGGACTGGGATTATCCCTAGCAAAACGAATTATTGAAAATTATCATAATGGAAAAATATATGTTAAATCTTCTGTAGAAGGTGAAGGAACAACCATAACAATTCAATTACCCTCAGTGTGATCATTAAATGCAAGGTATGATCATTAGATTTCTAACTATTCCATTGGAAATTTCCTAAAAATAGAACAAATTTTGTACTTATTACTTTTATGGTTTTGTCGATATTCTTTAATTAAAAAAGTTTGATTACATTTTATCTGTTGAGAATACACCTTCTGTAATTTGTAATTTGTTTCCATCCTTATCTTCCAAAACACCATCAAAAGTTCCCGATAGTAAGATCATGGTTGAATCACCTTTAGTATTAGTAACGTTTAAATTTAAAACATTTTCTTCCTTTTCTCCTTTTGTAAAATAAGTATGTCCATTTACAGTGAAATGTACCGTCCCTTTATCATCACCATCTAGTTTATAACTTCCCGCACCTGTCATATTTTTAATTTGCATGGAAACAAATAATCCATTTTTATTACTAGCTATAATAATTCCAATTGGAAATTGTGTTGTTGTCCATGATTTAACTTTGTCAGACTCAGCTGTAATCTGTTCTCCATTGGCTTTGAATGAAAAAACACCTGTAAATATAGTTGATCCGGATTTTGATCCAGCTAAACTTTTATTTCCATTATTAGTAGCATTTATATTTTCGTTTTGACTTTTAGATTTACATGCAGTCAAAAAAGCTAGAATTAAAATTAGAATATTAAAATATTTCATATGAATGTTTTTTTTGGACTAATTTAAAATTGATTAAGTAAATGATCTTTAATTTTAAAAATTTATTAAAGTATAACCTTTGATCATTCAGTCAATTGAACTTTTATTTGAAGTTCAGATAGCTGATCATCTGTTAAAAAAGAAGGTGCATCTATCATGACGTCCCGTCCTTGATTGTTCTTTGGAAATGCGATAAAGTCCCTAATAGTCGAAGTCCCTTGCATGATAGAACACACTCGATCCAAACCAAATGCAATTCCCCCATGTGGTGGGGCTCCATATTCAAATGCTCCTAACAAAAATCCAAATTGTTCCTCTGCTTCTTCTGGTGTAAATCCTAACAATCCAAAATTAATGGATTGCAATTGTCGATTATGAATTCTTACAGAACCTCCTCCCAATTCAGCTCCGTTTATTACTAAATCATATGCATCTGCACGGATACTTGAAAGCACATTTTTATCTTTGGAATGCATTTTTTCAATATCGTTTGGCAGCGGACTTGTGAATGGATGATGCATAGCAAAAAATCTGTTTTTATCTTCGTCCCATTCAAGTAAAGGAAAATCAAGAACCCATAATGGTTTAAAATCATTTGCTTTAATTAAATCCATTCTTCGACCAATCTCTAACCGAAGTTCTCCTAATTGTTTTAATGTTTTTTCGCGATTTCCGGATAATATGAACATTATATCTCCTGAGGCAAGATGAATGTTTTCAGCGATCGTTTTTATTTGGTCCTCAGTATAGAATTTAGCTATTGTTGATTTAATGGTTCCGTCTGAATTCATTTTTATATACGCAAGTCCTTTGGCTCCAATTTGTGGTCGCTTAACCCATTCTGTTAGTTCATTAAGCTCTTTGTTTGAAAATCTGCTTTCTAATCCTTTTACAATAAATCCTGTGACCAATTCTGCTTCATCGAATACTGGAAACCCATAACCTTTTAATATGTTTAAATCCACAAATTTCAGATCAAAACGCAAATCTGGTTTATCTGAACCATAATATTTTATTGCATCGTCATAACTCATTCTTGGTAAAGCTCCCAATTCAAAATCTAAACACTCTTTAAATAGATGCCTCATTAATCCTTCGAACATATTTAAGATATCTTCCCTTTCTACAAAAGACATTTCACAATCTATTTGTGTGAATTCAGGTTGACGATCTGCTCTCAAATCTTCATCTCTAAAACAACGAACTATCTGAAAATATTTATCCATACCTGCAACCATCAACAATTGTTTAAAAGTTTGAGGTGATTGAGGTAGCGCATAAAATTGACCACCATTCATTCTGCTTGGTACAACAAAATCACGAGCCCCCTCAGGTGTACTCTTTATTAAATATGGCGTTTCGATTTCTATAAATGCATTTTGACTGAGGTATTTTCTAGTTTCAAGAGCAATCTGATGCCGAAACATCAATTTCTCCTTTACCGCACTTCTCCTGATATCAAGATACCTGTACTTCATTCTAATATCATCGCCTCCGTCTGTTTGATCTTCAATGGTAAATGGAGGAACCTGAGAGGTATTTAGAATTTGAAATTCGTTGACCTGAATTTCAATTTCACCAGTAGGCCGATTCAGATTCTTATTACTTCGTTCACGCACGATACCAGTAATCTGTATAACATATTCCCTTCCTGCTTTACGGGCTTGTTGACACAACTCCTCATTCTCCTCCATATTAAAAGCTAATTGAGTAATTCCATAACGATCCCTTAAATCAATAAAGGTCATCCCACCCAAATTTCGGGCTATCTGGACCCAACCGGCTAGACTTACTTGTTCGCCGATATGGCCAGCTCTTAGTTCTCCACAGTTATGACTTCTATACATATTTTCATTTTATTGGGCAAAATTACATTTTAAATAAGTCTTTTTGATTTGATATTGATTGATATCCAATACAATCTTTCATATTGTTAATTTCTGAAATGATAAAAATTTGTAACCTATTGAAGTCAATAATTCTAAAATCTTATAAAAAGGACCCATTATATGACAAATTAACAGAAGTATGACTTATCGTTCTGCAAGCTAGAAACATCTAAGATCCAAATGATTATATAATTGGCTTACAAACATTTATACGCCATGTTTCTTGGTTTTTATCACTTTTTTAATTTATAATCCTTATCTTTGCGTCCCTTTTGAGGAAAAGACCACTTGATTTTAGAATATGACTAAAAATAGAATTTTATACATTACCCAGGAAATAGATCCTTATTTAGATTTAGATGGCATTGGTAAATTAATTCAGAAATTACCGTCTTTTGCCCAAGATAATGGGATGGAAATCAGAATATTAATGCCTAGATTCGGCACCATTAATGAAAGAAGACATAGGTTACACGAGGTGGTTAGGCTATCAGGTATGAATATCATCATTGATGATGATGATTATGCTTTAATCATCAAGGTAGCTTCTTTACCGGGCTCGAGAATTCAGGTTTATTTTTTAGATAATGATGAGTTTTTTAAACGCAAACAGGTTTTTGAAGACGAAGAAGGTGTAGCTTATCCTGATAATCAGGATCGTATGATTTTCTTTTGCAAAGGCGCTTTAGAGACCGTTAAAAAATTTGGTTGGCCACCAGATGTAGTTCATTGCCATGGCTGGATGACCAGTTTAATACCTTTTTATTTAAAAACGGTCTATAAAAATGATCCAGTTTTTAAAAACTCAAAGGTTATTTTTTCTATATATGATAAGGTTTTAGATAGTAGTTTTAGTGATGATTTTTTCAAAAAAGCAGCAATAAACAGTCTTAAATCCGATCAGTTAAGTGCGTTTAAAAATGGTGATGGTATTTCATTACATAAAGGTGCTATTCAATTTGCAGATGGGTTAATCCAAGGTAGTCCAACTATTGATCAAAATTTGATGTCAGCTATTGAAGCTTTGAAAAAACCGTTTATTCAAACTCCGGAAGAAGACTTTCTTCAAACATACATTGATTTTTATAAGACTATTTTAGCTTAACTTGCGTTATCTATCGATGATTAATAGATATAATATGAAATTTCAATCCATAGGAGTGGTTAGCCTTATTTTGGCTGTCTTTTTTCTTAATTCTTGCAATACATTTGAAGATTTTGGAGCTGACCAGCTTTCTAATGAATGGATCAATGCCAAAGGGATAGATACTTTTAATTTTTCGGTTATTCCTTTTCAGCAAGACAGCGTGGTTTCGGCCTATAGCGGAATACCTTCCACTTTTTTACTAGGTAATATCTCGGAGCCCATTTTAGGCAAAATGGAAGCAGGATTTTGTACACAATTGCGATTTGTTCCAGAAAAGGAAAGGCTTTTTCTAAAAAACACCATTGATTCCATTGTTTTGAGCTTAAGGTACGATACCTCAGAATTTTATGGAAACTATAAAACTCCTATGACCGTTGAAGTGTACCCTTTAACTACTCAGTTGTCAATCGGAACCAGATATTATTCCAAAGATAAATTTCAATATGGCACCACCAAATTAGGGTCTTTGGATCAATTTGTTCCAAATCTTGACTCGGTTAAAATTACTACAAATAAAATAGAATATAGTTTTGCCCCTCAAATGAGGATCCCAATAGATACTGGCCTTTTTATGAATATTCTTAGAACAGCTCCTGACACTGTTTTTACAGCCATTGATAGTTTTTTAAATTATTTTCCTGGTTTAGCTATAGTTGCGAAACAAGCCAATTCTATGGTTTCTGTTTTTCCAGCAAGCAGTGATAGCAGATTGACCATTTATTATAAGGGTGATACTTCACAACTGCAATTTACATTTACTATGTCAAGTTCAGCAGCAAAAGCACCTTTTATGTCAGTTGATCCTGTGGGTACACCGTGTCAGGATTTTATTTCTAAATCATTGTCAGGGGACAGTCTAATATTTATACAGGGCCTTAATGGTACTGACGCAAGGATCACCATGCCCTATGACTCAAATTGGTCTAATCGATTAATTAATTATGCTGTTTTGGAGTTTTATGTAGCGAAATTACCAGGTGACCAATTAGACATTTATGCTCCATGTGATATTTTATTTCCTCAAGATCTAAGTTCTGGAAAACCGGTCAATACCAGAGACTTTGAAATTGCCAGAAATGCTTCACAAGATTTATTAGATTTAAACCGATACACTCAGGTGATTGGTGGTGATCCTGTTTTAGTACAGGTGAACGGCCAAGATGTTTATAGATATAAAATGAATATTACTGCTCATTTTAAACAACTCCAAAAAACAAAAAAATCTTTGGATTTATTGCTTAGTCCTTTATTTAAGACAGAGTCTGCTAATCGAGTCGTTTTATATGGAAATAAACATTCTCAATATAGGGCGAAATTGAATGTGATTTACTCAGAATAATTAATAACATATTATATTTACACGTAATATGTGTGGAATAGTTGCTTATATCGGAAATAAAAATGCTTATCCTATCTTAATTGAAGGATTGCAGCGCCTTGAATATAGGGGTTATGATAGTGCAGGAATTGCACTCATGACCAATAAAATAGATGTATTCAAGAAAAAGGGTAAAGTTCAGGAACTCGTTGACTTTACAGAACAAAAACATTTATCAGCTCATGTAGGAATGGGACATACCCGTTGGGCAACCCATGGTAAACCGGATGATATTAATGCTCATCCTCACTATTCAGGATCTGAGCGGTTAGCGATTATACATAATGGTATTATTGAAAACTATGCCACCATTGCAGAAGCTTTAATTCGACTAGGTCACCAATTTATTAGTGAAACAGACACTGAGATCTTAGTCCACCTGATTGAAGAAGTACAACAACGTGAGCAGTTGACATTGGTCGAAGCCGTTCGCAAAGCTTTATCCAGAGTAATTGGAGCCTATGCAATAGTAGTTATGGATAGAGAACAGCCAGATGTAATCGTTGGCGCTCGAAAATCAAGCCCATTAGTAGTAGGAATTGGTGATGATGAATATTTTATTGCTTCTGATGCCACACCAATTATACAATATACGAATAAAGTGATCTATCTAAATGATGAAGAAATCGTAGAAATATCACTCAAAAATGGCGTTGAAATAACCACAATCAGCAATGAAATTCAAGAGCCCATTATTCATGAATTGGATATGAGCCTTGATCAATTAGAAAAAAGTGGTTTTGCTCATTTCATGATGAAAGAAATCTATCAACAGCCCCAGACCATCTCAGATTGCATGAGAGGTCGACTCAATGATGTAGAAGGTTGGGTAAGATTGGGAGGATTGGAAGAGCACAGCAACAGAATAGCAAATGCTAAAAGAATTATTATCGCTGCATGTGGAACCAGTTGGCATTCAGCTTTAATTGGTGAATATATTATCGAAGAACTCGCTAGAATTCCGGTAGAAGTCGAATATGCTTCGGAGTTTAGATATCGAAATCCAATTCTTGGACCTCAAGACGTAGTCCTGGTTATTTCCCAGTCAGGTGAAACAGCAGACACACGAGCGGCAGCTGAATTAGCTAAAGAACGAGGAGCTTTGGTATATGGTATTGTCAATGTGGTCGGTTCATCCATAGCTAGATTAACGGATGCGGGATCATATATACATTGTGGTCCAGAAATAGGCGTTGCTTCTACCAAAGCTTTTACGGGTCAAGTTACCTTGTTATCACTAATGGCCATGGTTCTTGGGCATAAAAATGGTTCATTGAGTAATTCCTATTATCATCAACTCATTGCAGAATTAGCTAAAATACCTTCAAAAGTTGAACAAGTCCTTGCTACTAATGAACAAATTACTTTTTTAGCCGGAGAAATTAAGCATACCAATAATGCCTTGTATTTAGGAAGAGGATATAACTTTCCAGTTGCACTTGAAGGGGCTCTTAAACTAAAAGAAATATCCTATATTCATGCAGAAGGTTATCCGGCTGCCGAAATGAAACACGGCCCTATTGCCTTAATTGATGAAAATATGCCAGTCATTGTAATCGCAACTAATAAAAGCGCTTACGAAAAAATTGCCTCAAATGTCCAGGAAGTAAAAGCCCGTAAAGGAATGGTGATTGCCATAGTTGCGGAAGGCGATCAGGAAATTAAAAAAGTAGCAGATTATTGCATTGAGATACCTAATACCATAGAACCTTTGACTCCTTTATTGTCTGTAATTCCATTACAATTGTTATCTTATCATATTGCAGTTATGCGCAATTGCGATGTAGACCAACCTAGAAATTTAGCCAAATCAGTAACAGTAGAATAAATTATTAAGCCATGCGAGACGTACAATTTGTTTATAATACACAATTGGAAGAACTTATCATTCCTGAATATGGAAGAAATGTTCAGGAATTGGTGCGTCATTGTAAGACTATTGAAGATAATGAATACAGACATGCTTTTGCTGAATCTATTTTAGATCTCATGCAAATCATGACCCCATACAATCGAAATCTTGAAGAGCACCGTAAAAAATTGTGGCATCATTTTTTTAGAATTGCCAAGTATGATATCAATATTACACCACCACCTGGAGTAACCCCAAGTCCCGATTTAGATTTTGTTAAACCCGAAAAAATTCCATATCCTGGACGTGCAGAGCGATACCGTCATTATGGCAATTATGTCAATGCTATGATTTTAAAAGCGATCGAACTTGAAGATCCAGCAAAGAGAGAAGCTTTTTCAGTCCTTATTGCTAGTTACATGAAAACGGCTTATAAAAACTGGAATAAAGAACATTATGTAAATGATGATATCATCAAAGAAGATTTACATAATATGTCTAAAGGAAAGTTGGTTTTACCTGATGATGTTACCCTTGATTCTAATGTTTCGTTTACCAGACATCAACGAAAGCCAAATTTCAAACCTCGAAATCAAAGCAATAATAACAATAGAAATTTCAATAAAAATCGATTTAAATCAAATTCGAATAACAACAGAAGACCACAATAGCGAACAATAGCATTTTATAATATTAATTAAATATCATGTCTAATATCTCCGGTAAAATCGCATTGGTAACAGGTGGAAGCCGAGGAATCGGTGCTTCTATAGTAGAACATTTAGTTAAGGAAGGTGCAGATGTTGCATTCACCTATTTATCTTCTCCTGATCGAGCAACAGCATTGGTAGATCAATTACAAAGCCATGGCGTTCGGGTCAAAGCTTATCAATCCAATGCTTCTGATCATACCCAATGTAAAGACCTTATTGCTCAAGTTATTCAGGACTTTGGGAAAATAGATATTCTGGTTAATAATGCAGGAATCACTAGAGATAATTTGCTGGTGAGAATGACTGAAGAACAATGGGATGAAGTGTTAGATAGCAATCTCAAATCTGCCTTCAATTTATGCAAATATGTTCTGACACCTATGATGCGCCAACGCTCAGGATCCATTATCAATATAAGTTCGGTAGTCGGTGTATTTGGAAATGCAGGCCAAGCCAATTATGCTGCTTCAAAGGCAGGTATGATTGGATTCACTAAATCTATTGCTAAGGAGGTTGCGTCTAGAAATATCCGATGCAATGCTATCGCTCCGGGATTCATTGAAACAGAAATGACGCATGTATTGGATGAAAAAACCAAAGAAAATTTTCTAAAAAGTATTCCACTTGGTAGACTCGCTCAGGCAACTGAAGTGGCTAATGTAGTCTCTTTTCTCGCATCGGATCAATCGAGTTATATCACTGGTCAGGTGATTAGTGTGTGTGGTGGATTGAATATGTAATTTAAATTTTTATTAGAAACCTTTCAATTTTTCTTAATACGTACTAATTAGGAGGTTTATAATTTTTAAAAACAAAATATTATTTTGTCCTAAAACTAAGCAACCATCTCTCCCTTCCTAATCCTTACACACACCACTTTAAATTCTGGACACTTCGCAATAGTATCACTCACATCTGAAGTAACTATGTTCACAAACAATTCCGGAAAATGGAAGGTCGTACTAACGACGCCTTGTTTTACTTCATCCGTTATGTGCGCTTTGATTTCTATTTGACCTCGTGCGGATTCAATGATCACTGGATCACCTTCTTCTAGTTGATATGTTGCGGCATCTTCTGGATTGATAAGGACCAAATCTTCGGTAATGATTTCAACATTTCCTGTACGTCGTGTCATGGTCCCTGCATTGTAGTGTTCAAGGACACGATTTGTAGTCAATATTATTGGAAATTCTTCACTGTTTTCTAGGATTTCAGGTGATTCTGCAAAGGCACTGAATTCGAATTTTCCTTTACCGCGTTTAAAGGTATCTATGTGAAGGATTTTAGTATCAGATCCGTCTGGCAGAACAGGCCATTGTTTTCCTTGTTCTCCAAGTTCATCCCATTTGACTCCTGCAAAAAATGGAACGATTTGTGAAATTTCTTCAAGCATGGTTTTAGCAGAATAATCAGCTTGTTTGTAACCCATTCGATTCATGATATCCACCATAATCTGACCATCTATTTTGGAATCACCAATGGGTTTTACCACTTGATTGACTCTTTGAATTCGTCGTTCTCCATTGGTGAATGTCCCTTCTTTCTCCAAAAATGAAGCCCCTGGCAACACAACATGAGCTAGTTTAGCGGTTTCAGTTAGGAAAATTTCCTGGACGATTAACAAATCCAGAGATTTAATAGCTTTGATTACTTTATTCGTATTTGGATCTGATTGAACCAAGTCATCTCCCATGATCCAAAGTGCTTTAAACTGACCAGCTATGGCAGCATTGTACATTTCTGGAATCTTTAAGCCGACATCTGAAGGCACCTCCACACCGTAAAAAGTACTGAATTTGGCTTTGATTTCTGGTAAGGTAACATCATAATACCCTGCTGATTGATAGGGTTGTGCACCCATATCTGCCATACCTTGGACATTATTCTGACCTCTTAATGGATTGACCCCACAACCGGGTTTTCCTATATTCCCGGTTATCATAGCAAGATCTGCAATCAACATTACGGTATACGTTCCTTGAAAATGTTCTGTTACTCCCAGTCCATGGAAGGACATTGCTAATGGTGCAGAAGCATAAGCTAATGCTGCTGCTTTAGCTTGCTCACGAGGAACTCCAGATACCGATTCCAATTCTTCGATATTCAGATTTAATATATTGGCTTTAAAATCTTCAAATCCTTCAGTTCTATCCTGTATAAAGGATTGATCTAATTTGTTCTCAGTGACGATGTAATACAACATCATACTTAATACGGCTACATTGGTTCCGGGCCTCAATTGTAAATGGTGGGTCGCTAATTTAGCTATTTCGGTTCGTCGGGGGTCAATAACTATGGTGGTCTTGCCTTTCATAGCATGTTGACGCAATTTCGCACCAGTCACTGGGTGACCTTCAGTAGGATTCGCTCCAATGATTAATACAGCTGATGTTAATTTTAAATCTTCAATTGAATTTGTTGCAGCACCTGTACCAAATGTTCGTTGCATTCCAAGAGCTGTGGGTGAATGGCAGACTCTTGCACATCCATCTATATTGTTAGTTCCAATAACGGCTCTAATAAATTTCTGCATCAAGTAATTTTCCTCATTGGTACAACGCGAAGATGAAATTCCACCGATAGCATTTGGACCAAAAGTTGATTTAATATCAGTCAATCGTTTAGCTATGTAATCATACACTTCATCCCATGTAACACGCTCTAAGACGCCTTCAGCATTGCGAATCATCGGATATTGTAGGCGATCCGGGTGATTGTAAAATCGAAACGCATATCTTCCTTTTAGACAAGTGTGTCCTTGGTTTACATCAGCGTTATAGGGTGCTTGTATGCTTAAAATGTTTCCACTTTTAACACTTACTTCAAGATTACACCCAACGCCGCAATAAGTACAAATTGTCCGGACTTTATCCTGTCCAACTAATGCTTTAGATTGAAATACATCTGAAATTGCTGAGGTAGGGCAAGCTTGTGCACAAGCCCCACAACTTACACATTCAGACTCCATAAAAGATTGGTTCATGCCTTTAATAATACTTGCATCAAATCCACGGCCCATAACACTTAAGACCAATTGGCCTTGAACTTCATCACAAGCACGAACACATCTGTAACACATAATGCACTTGGACATGTCTGAAGTCATATAAGGATGACTGTTGTCTTTCTGACGATCCAAATGGTTTTTTCCTTCGGGGTATCTAACTTTTCGTATACCAACCCGAGCGGCTGTATCTTGCAATTCACAGTTCCCATTGACTTCGCAGGTCAGACAATCCAATGGATGATCTGTCAGAACAAGTTCCATGATATTTTTGCGCAACTTTTGAATGGATTCCGTCTCAGTAAAAACCATCATGTTCTCTTCAATTGGTGTATGACATGAAGCCACGGCTTTTAGACCACCATTTCCAGGACGGGCTACTTCCACACTACATACTCTACAAGCCCCAAATGGTTCTAAATTGGGTGCATCACACAACGTAGGAATATAATCTTTCCCAAAATGGCGTTTTACAAAAGCTAAAATGGTTTCTCCATCCTTTATTTCATAATCTTTACCATTGATTTGGGCCATTTTCAATTTAATGGCAGTCGAGGTGGTTTTTGAAAGTACCGAAACATCAGATTGCATATAGATAGTTTATAAGTTTGGACAATAGCGTTTAATCATTTGAAATAAGGAGCTAGTTCGTCTTTAAAATATTGAAGTGCATTATATACAGGTAATGGAATTCCACCACCTAAAGCACATAATGAACCTCTTTTCATCGTATCCAAAAGGTCATTCATTAATTGAATATCAATTTTGTAATGAATATCTTTTTGGGCTTTTTGTATCAATTCTTTACCTCGGGTAGAACCCAATCGACAAGGAAAACACTTACCACAACTTTCATGAGCAGTAAAAGCAAATAAGTGTTCCAGGTATTCAATCATAGGATAGGATTCAGGAATACTAACAATAGATGCGTGACCTAACATAAATCCAGCTTGAGCAAATTCTTCAAAATCCAATGTTAATTCATCTATTTTTGAAATCGGTACTAAGCCACCTAATGGACCACCAATATGAAGCGCTTTTGTCGGTCTAGAAAATCCACCACCGAGGGTTTCGATAGCTGTTCTTAATGGGGTTCCCATATCCACCTCATAAATTCCCGGATGATTAAATCCACTATCCAGAGAAATCAATTTTGTTCCAGTTGATTTTGCAGTACCAATTTCTGAATACGCTTTTCCTCCTTGAGTCATTATATAAAATAAATTAGCAAGCGTTTCTACATTATTCACTACCGTCGGCTTTCTAAAAAGGCCTTCATGAACTGGAAATGGAGGACGAACTCTAACCTCAGGTCTTTGGCCCTCAATAGAAGAAAGCAAAGCTGTTTCCTCACCACATATATAAGCACCCTGCGCTTTGATAACTTTGAATTCAAAATTGAAATGAGTTCCAAAAATACCTTCTCCTAAGATGCCAGATTCTCTAAGTTCTAGAACGGCTTCATTAATTTTATCTATGGATTCAGGATATTCTGCTCTGATGTAGACTACACCTCGATCAGCTCCGGTCATATAACCCGCAATCCACATTCCAATGAGCACAAGCATTGGTTGGCTTTCAAGTAAGTATCGATCCGAATAGGATCCAGGATCACCTTCATCTGCATTACATACAATAAACTTTCGCGGTCCTTTTGATTTCGAACATGCATCTAGCTTAAAGGCCATGGGAAATCCAGCCCCACCGCGACCACGTAATCCCGAAGTTTTAAGTTCTACAAGTAAATCTTCCGGAGATTTAGACAATAAGACTCGTAAATCAGGTAAAATATCCTGAAGATTTTTAGGTGTTGCAGTTAACACCTGTTGACCCAAAGCTTTTACTTGATAATGGTCTACTCCATTTTTCTGTGTACCATTAAATATTGAATCCAATTGATTGGATTGATCCCCTGAGTAATTAACACCATCAAAATGAAATGCGCTATTCTCATGACACCGACCCAAACAACACATTTCTCCAATTTCGGAATCATTAAAATATTGACTTAAATTCTTTTTGACTTGATCTTGAGTTCCTGCAACTAAGCAAGCCGAACCATTGCAAGTATAAACTTTTTTGCCTTTATTTTCTGGTCTTGTAAAATCATAAAAGGATGCTGTTCCGAAAACATTGGCAGTGCCCATTAGAAATTCTTCAGCCACTTTAGCTGCATCTTCTGTAGATAGACTTCCATCTTTTTCAGCCAAAAGACCGATATATTCAAACAGATTATCTGTAAGTTCCTTACGACCTGATAGGTGACTTAAGTTTTTTGACATAATTTAGATCAATGAATTATGGGTGAAAATACGCCGATTCAAAGACAGATGAATACAAAATCAATAATTTTTGATAATAAAATCTTTTTATTAAATAAATTATTATATAACATTTTTATATGTCAACAACATATTCGCTAACGTGAGGTGTGCCTTGAATGAAAAGAAAACTCTTTTATTGTCTAAGTGATGGTAATTATGACCCGTAAATTAGTAGATACTTGGTAGATGGTTCATATGAAGTTCATGGGAGTTCATGGGAGTTTATGAGAATCAATATACTAGTGTCAATTGTAAAAAATGGTTTCCAAAAACATCTGAGTTGGGCCCAAGTTGGAACAGTCTCAAACGAAATGACGAGAAAATTGACACCACCATGAGGTAAGAAACTTTCCGCAATCAGGAGGAAATATTTATAGACTTTTCGTTGGGCACAAGTTTCAAACTTGACGCCAGCAAATGGGAAACAGTAGGGCAAATATCTTACTTGTGATATCTTAAATGAGAAATGGGTTTTAATTAAAATCTAGAGGAAACCACCTTCAGTACAATTTTTACAAATTTCAATTTGATCTCTTCCTGACAAAATTTGATTTCTAAACTTATTATAAGTCGAACCATGCCAAATACTTTGGAAGTTTTGCTCAGGCATTTTACCCAATTGATGTTCCGCGTCTTTATCAAAACAGCAAGGGACCACCCGACCATCCCAGGTTATAACACAGCCTTGCCACATACGCCAACATTCATTGAGAAACCTATTTTTTACTCTGTAAGACCCATCTGTTTCTTTTTGATATCTACTATAAATGGATTGTTCTGGAATCAGATTTGATCCATTGGTATAGTCATAAATTTGTGCGGTTTTCAATACCAATTGATTTGCACCTAGTGATTTAGTCAAAGCTTGGATTTCAGGTATTTGATGTTCATTTGGTTTGACCACAAGAAATTGAATAACTACAAGTGGTCTTTTACTTTTTAACTTTTTCTTGGCCTCTACTATATTTTTGATTCCTGAAATCACTTTTTCAATTTTTCCCTCAATTCGGTATTGCTCATATGTTTCCTGGGTAGTTCCATCCATTGATATGATTAAACGATCCAATCCGCTTTCAACTGTCTTTATACAATTCTCGGGTGTAAGAAAATGACCATTTGTGGAAGTCATTGTGTATATATTATGATCATTGGCGTATCGAACCATGTCTAAAAATTCTGGATGTATATAAGGCTCACCTTGAAAGTAGAATGTTAATGCAGTAAGATGATGATAGACCTCATCAATATAATTCTTAAAAAATGAGGACTTTAGATTTCCGGTTGGTCTGGTAAATGAACGAAGTCCGGACGGACATTCAGGACATTTTAAATTACAAGCCGTTGTTGGCTCAATGGATACCGTGATGGGCATACCCCAATGATGTGATTTGCCTAATAATTTAGAATAATAATAAGAAAGGAAAACTTTAATGGCATTCAAAATTCGAGTGAAACTTAATTTTTTAAGTATGAATTGAGTTTCTAATGATAGGAGTGCCATATAGGTACAAAGATGTAAATAGATTTGATTTTAGTTTGCTGCTTTTGTCATCTATATTTTAAATCAGAAACTTTGAATGTGAATATCTTTGTCCAAATTTCATGAATGAAGTATTTAATCATTGGCTTGGGTAATATGGATAAAGAGTATTTTGGTACCAGGCATAATATGGGTTTTGATGTTGTTGATGCCCTGGCTATGGAAAAAGGAGCTACATGGAGTTCAGATTCTTTGTGCCACAGAACCACAATTCGACATAAAGGACATCAGTTGATTTTAATCAAACCCACCACATTTATGAATTTAAGTGGTAAGGCAGTAAAATATTGGATGCAGAAGGAACATGTGGATATAGACCAAATATTGGTTGTTTTAGATGATCTCAATCTAAATTATGGTACGATCAGAATGAGATCCGGAGGAAATGATGGTGGCCACAATGGTTTGAAAGATATTGATCTACAATTAAATACGAATCAATATCCTAGATTAAGAGTCGGAATTGGCAATCAATACGCCAAAGGTCATCAAATCAATTATGTTCTTGGAAAGTGGAACAAAGAAGAGATAGAAATTCTACCTAAGATAACAGCATTATGTGGCGAGGCCATACTTAGTTTTTGTGCATCTGGCTTAAATGTTACCATGAATCAATACAATTCAAAAAAAATAGAATAATGAGCTTAATTAATAGCCTTCCAGAACCCATCTGTTAACCCTATTTGGAATAAAATTAGTGTTTTGATCACTGATTTTAGTTTTGAAAATATCAAAATTGCATTATTTTTATACCATGGGTCTAAATAAGTTCAAAATATTTAGTTAAATTTTATAAACAAAATGCTTAACTCATTTTTACTAATATTATTTTTATTTTATTAAAATACAATTATTTATATATATATAATATTATATATACTGAAGCATTATTATTTAGTTCAAAATTTTTTTATGAAATAATATTACATATTAGTTAAAAAATATATATAATTTTGTTTTTATATAAAATACACTGTTATGCAAGGTTGGAAGAAAGTTATGACAATTCGTGACCATTACTTGGCAGAGCTTAAACGGCTCCAATTAACTAAAAATGGAATTGAGGCAATGGTCATGCCCAAAGAAAAAGGATCTATACAACTATCCATGAATGTCATTGACCTATATGTAAAAGAAGGCCAATACGAAATTGCTTCTATTCTATTGTTTGAAAACGAAGAGGATTAGCTACTAGCTTAGCTCAATATAATGCTAATCTAATGACTAAAAGGTAAGAACAGAATTCTTACTGTATATCCATACCCATAAGGCAAGGAAAAGAAACAAGAAAACGAGGAAGAAAATGAAACATCTACCCTTACTGCCTTTTTTTAATTCTTTGACTTCCATGAAGTGATTTTATCACGCAAAATAAACCTAAAAAGCTATTTTAACCAAAAATACTTGGGCTTTTCTTTAAAATAATATTTATTAGCCCTAAAATCTTGAATATTCTGTATAATTGAATTTGTATCATAATGACATTTTTATAGATATAAAGCTGGTAACTTTCTCTGAATTATTATAATTCCATACATTTTTTATAAGCTAAGAAATGGTCGAGGTCTAATAAGTAGAAATAATTCGTATTTTTCTTTCATTACTTAATTAATAAAATTCGGTATATCGAGATTACAAAATATTGAAATAGTGAAAAACAAGTTGGTTTTTTAAGTAAGATCAACTGCTGTGACTCAAATTCCATTCACTTAATATTCAACTTTTTAAATTGATTTACTATAGTTTATTGTTTTAATTAGCTGATCGAATTGCACAAATTAATTGGTGTAATACTTTACTTTGTGCCCAGTAAGCTATTGTTAAATCACTTGAACCAAGTATTGAATGAAAAAGGTAATCCTCAAAAATAATAAAACGATATCCATAATTAGACAACACCCATGGATATTTTCAGGTGCAATACACAAAAAAGATGAAGGAATTCAAGAAGGTGATTTGGTTTATGTCTATGATAGTTCTGATGTACCACTAGGTTTTGGCCAATACCATAATGCCAGTATTGCTGTAAGAATATTATCGTTTGGAGCAAGTGAATTTGTACCTACTTTTTGGCATTCAAAATTTGAAGCTGCGCTTCATTTGCGTAAATCCCTTGGATTAGGCCGGGAATCCGAAACAAATGCCTACCGGTTAATTCATGGTGAAGGGGATGGATTATCGGGACTAATCGTTGACATCTATGACGATGTGGCTGTAATTCAGAACCATACTGTTGGAATGCATCGTTGTATCAGCCAAATTTCCAATGCCATTACATCACTATATGGAGAGAACATTAAACACATTTATAATAAAAGCAAAGAATCCTTACCCAAAGCTTACAGCCAAAATATAAACAACAGTTTCCTTTTGGGTAATAAGGAAGAAGTAATCATTAAAGAAAATCATATACTATTTAACATTAATGTAGTTACTGGACAAAAGACAGGTTTCTTTTTAGATCAAAGGGAAAATAGAGCCTTACTGACCCGTCTGGCCCGATCTAAAACTGTATTAAACACCTTTTGTTACACAGGAGGATTTAGTCTTTATGCACTTTTAAGTGGTGCTAAAAAAGTAGTTTCAGTTGATTCATCAAAAAAGGCTCTTGAAGAATTACAAAAAAATATTGAATTAAATGATTTGGGTAATGCCAACCACATGGCTTTAGAAGCGGATGTTATCCCATTTCTTAAAGACCTGACCTCAGATGAATTTGACATTATAATATTAGATCCACCCGCCTTTGCAAAAAGCTTAGAAAAGCGTCATAACGCCATACAAGCCTACAAACGCATTAATGTGTTGGCCATGCAAAAGATCAAATCAGGAGGATTTTTATTGACTTTTTCTTGTTCGCAGGTGGTGACCGAAGAATTGTTTTACCACACGATTGTTGCTGCCGGAATTGAAAGTCAACGAACTATACGTGTTATTAGAAAATTATCCCAAGGTCCGGATCATCCTGTTAGTTTATTTCATCCTGAAGGATCTTATTTAAAAGGATTGGTGTTGGAAATTATATAACAAAGTCTTCAATGAATCAAGAGCTATTTCCATTTTTAACTTTACAGCAATTAGATCATACCGATCAAGGCGAGCAAGTTTATATAGATATGATTCAGGGAAGAGTTGAAGAACTATTATCTCAGGATCCAAATCTATTATTTAGTTATCTATATCGGCTTGATATTGATGAAAGTATCCTTCAGCATATATTAAAAACCAGTGGTCCTGATTTTATAGCATACAATCTTGCCCATGAAATTTGGCGTCGCCAGAAAACGAGGCTTCAACACAAAGCGAGCATTTCCATTAACAAAATCAAGGAACCGGGTTGGGAAAACTGGTAAAAAGCCTTTACTATAGTATTAACAATCAATATTTTATATCATTTTACTTGATTTTTTAATACAGTCTATTTGGTTATTTGAAAAGGAAAGTTTATCTTTGCATCCCTTTTTGAAAATAAATATTATATAAATAATGCGTCATTTAGAAGTAACCTTCATCGTGGATCCTGTTCTGTCGGGCGATGAAGTTAAATCGACAGCTCAGACGTACGTGGAAATGCTCCAAAATGAAGGAGCAACTATTGTCCATGTGAATGAGATTGGATTGCGTCCATTGGCCTATCCAATAAACAAACGCTCCACTGGAGTATACTACTGCATTGAGTTCGCTGCCGAAACTGGAACATTTATCGGTAAGCTTGAGCTTGCATTGAAACGTGATGAGCGCATCATGCGCTTTCTGACTGTAAAACTTGACAAATTTGGAGTTAAGTACAACGAGGACAAGAGAAATGGAAAGATTGGTAAAAAAGTACACAAAGCGCCAAAAGAGCCGGCACCTGTGTATACTCCTAAAGCTGCATATGTGCCTCCTGTAGATATTATTGCAGATGATTTAGAAATCATTTAATTCATTAGTCACACAAATTAATTTAAAACAAAATGGCAACTAAAGACGAAATAAAGTTTTTAAGTAATCCAAATATCGGAAAACAGCAAAAGAAATATTGCCGTTTCAAAAAATTTGGACTCAAACATATAGATTATAAAGATGCAGATTTTTTAATTCAATTCATTAACGAACAAGGGAAATTACTACCTAGACGTTTGACTGGAAACTCATTAAAATATCAACGAAGAGTAGCATCTTCAGTTAAAAGAGCACGCCACTTAGCCATTCTTCCATTTGTAGCGGACTTACTTAAATAATTCACCAAAAAACTTAGTTTATGCAAGTAATTTTATTGAAAGATGTCGATAAATTAGGAGACAAACACCAAGTGGTGAATGTTCGTCCAGGCTACGGCCGCAATTTTTTAATTCCACAAGGATCTGCACTACTTGCTAATGATAGCAACATGCGTAGATTAAATGAGCTAACTCGACAAGATGAGGCCAAGGAAAATAAAAAAATAAATGTTTATAAAGAGATGGCTGAGCAACTTAAAGATGCCACTCTGAAAGTAGGAGCAAAAACTGGAACCAGTGGTAAGATTTTTGGTAGTGTTACCAATGTTCAAATTGCTGCTGCACTCAAGGACCAATTTAATATTGAAATAGAACGTAAAAAGATCCACATTCTTGAAGAAGTAAAAGAATTGGGAACCTATGTAGCTCAACTTGATCTACACAAACAAGTTATCGTTAAAGTCAATTTTGAAGTGGTTTCTGAATAGAAATAATATTAAAAATTTTAATATAAAAACCCGTTGTATGAACATATGACGGGTTTTTTTTTTGAATTATTACTTAGAACTATTCATGAGTTCTCCTAACTTTGAATAAAATTGAATTTTAAAGATATGTTGAATCTTACCGAACTTAGAAAAGACTATAACAAAGAAACTATAGACGTAAATACATTCAATGCAAATCCCATGTACCAATTTAATACATGGTTTCAGCAAGCTATTGATGTCGAAATAGATGAGCCGAACGCTATGGTATTATCCACTGTAAATTCCTTAGGAAAACCCTCATCCAGAGTGGTACTCTTAAAGCATACTGAAGCTGAAGGATTTATATTTTTTACCAACTATTTAAGTCGAAAAGGTCAGGACATAGAAAAAAATACTTCAGTATCGCTTTTGTTTTTTTGGAAGGAATTAGAACGACAAGTTAGAATAGAAGGTCATGTTGAAAAAAAATCACCCGAATTAGCCTCAGAATATTTTAAAAGCCGCCCTTATAAAAGCCAGATTGCAGCTGTTATTTCGCCACAAAGTCAAGAAATTCCAAATAGGGCATTTCTAGATCAAAAAATGAGTGAAATGGAAAATCAAACAGAACCCATTACCTGTCCTGAACATTGGGGAGGATATATCATTAAACCTGAGTATATGGAATTTTGGCAAGGAAGAGCCAATAGACTCCATGATCGTATCGCTTATATTAAGAATTCAGATCTATCCTGGAGAATAACTAGATTAGCTCCATAATTTGATTAAAAACAATATTAACAACAACCACCTCCATCATAAAACCAGGTTGATTCAGAAATGTAAATATCGTCTGGACTAAAGATCTTCAAAGCTTTTGCTGTTTTATCACATACTGCCAAAGGTTGGTTTTGAAATAACACATGCCCTTTTTGATCATCTATGAAATCATGCGCTCCATAATAAATAGCCGTTTTACCTGTAAATACACAAGGCCCATCAGGAGGCATGGGATCTTTAATAGCGCAAACTTCAACTGACTCTATTACAATTAACTCATCCGTATCATAATGTTTAGGATCTAGCACTCTATATGCTCGCTTGGCTCTGATTTCGACCGTACCAAATCCTATTTCAGTTATCAAATCAATATAATCTTTGAGTGGAATCGCTCCACTAAGGCAAAGTGCTCTTAACCGATTGTCTTGTTTTAGATTCTCAGGCATACTTTGTTCACAAATAGGGTCCGATAATATTAGTCTTCCATATGGTTTTAAGACCCTATACATTTCTTGTAAAGCAGTTTTTAAATCTGCTTTAGTGAAAATATTGAACAAACAATTTTGTGCTGCAATGTCTACCGTTTGATTGTCAATTGGCAATTTTAATGCGGAACCCTTGTGAATATCAATGAAAGAAGAAGAAAACCAATCATTTTCCTTTTCTGCTTGGATCAAATTTTCTTTACAAGCAGTAATCATTTCATCAACGACGTCGATCCCAATAATGGCATTATTTTTTCTACTGAAATAAGCAAACTGAAGTAATTCCATTCCTCCGCCAATTCCAACATATAGCACGGTTGGATTATTAGCTAAATCTCTCGGATTTACAGTGCTTCCACAACCATAATTCATTTCCAACATTTTTTTAGGAATACTAAGGTCTGGCAATTGCCATACTGGTGTGGTTGTGCAACATAGTCCAACATCAGGCTTTAATGCAGCTTCTTTATAGACATCAACAGTAGTTTCTAGGTAAGACATTTGAACAAGGATTTAAAAATAAGTGAATAAATTAAAGCTTATAAGTCATAATTAATTTCAACCTCAGCAGTTAAAGGTTTTGCTTGACATGTTAGAATATAGCCTGCCTCAATTTCTGATTGATCTAATGCCATACTAACATCCATGTGAACCTTTCCTGAAACAAGTTTTGCAATACAGGTAGCACAAGCACCACTTGAACATGAATAAGGTGGATTTAATTTTTCTCTCAGAAGTCCATCTAGGATTTTTTCATTGGGTTTTAATAGAATATCAAATGCTTTACCTTGGTATCTTCCTGAAACTCTAGAGGCCAAGTTCGTTGAAATGGAATCTATTTGGACCGGTTCTATGCTAAAATATTCTTTGTGAATATCTTTAATGGGCACCATCAAATCCTTCAAAGTTGATTCAATGTTTTGAATAAATAAACCTGGACCACAGATATAGTATTGAGCTGGCACATTTAATGTCGAGTACTTTTGTAGAAATAATTTTAGTTGTTGTTCATTTATTCTTCCAACCAACCCAGTCCATTTCTCCTTTGATGATGTCAGAAAACCAAACATCGATTTCTTACCAGCTTTGGAAAGTATGTGTTCAACAAAAAACTGCCCTTCAAACTTATTTTGTAATTCAGCTAATTTTTCTTTAAATATGATATCTTCTTCTGAACGATTTCCATATAATAAATAAATGGATGATTTAGGTTCATTTTCCAACAATGTTTGAATCATTGAATAGATGGGTGTAATACCACTACCTGCTGCAATAAAATAATGTGCTCGTCGAACTTCATCATTTGGAGTTAAGGTAAAATGACCTTGAGGACCAGAAACCTCCAAAACATCATTTACCTTGAGTTGATTAACAAGAAAGTTAGATACGATTCCACCTTTAACTGCCTTCACGGTAAATTGCAAATTGGGGTTATTTGGAATGGATGAAATCGAATAACATCTTTGTAGAACCTCGTTCTTATGGTGTATTTGAATATTTAGAAATTGCCCTGCTTTAAATTGAAGTAGCGGATGATCGACCGGTATATCCAAAATTATGCTTCTTGCATCTTCAGATTCTTTAATTATTTGTTTTACAATAAGCGAGTAAAATATCATTTACCTAACGTATTTTTGCCGACTTATGAACAATGAAACCTGCATTTAGTTTAATTAAAATTCTATTATGACTACTCAAAAATTATCTATCGTCATCCCAGTTTATAATGAGGAGAAAACGATACATCATATATTAAACAAAATACTAGCGGTTTCATTAATTAACCAAATTTCAAAGGAAATCATATTAGTCAATGACTGTTCTACCGATCAATCAGAATTTGTATTATTAGACTACATCAAGGAACATTCAGAAATTAATTTTATCTATCATAAACACGATTTTAATCAGGGTAAAGGAGCTGCATTGCACAACGGAATTCGATTAGCGACTGGGGATTTTATCATTATCCAGGATGCAGATTTAGAATATGATCCTCGTGAATACAATGATTTATTAAAGCCAATTATTGAAGGTTTTGCTGATGTTGTTTATGGTTCCAGGTTTATTGGCGGACATCCGCACAGAATTTTATTTTTTTGGCATTCTATCGGAAATAAAATTCTCACATTTTTATCTAATATGTTTACTAATTTGAATTTAACAGATATGGAAACCTGTTATAAATTATTCAAATCAGAAGTAATTAAATCATTGGAATTAAATGAAAAAAGATTTGGTTTTGAACCAGAAGTAACTTCAAAAATTTCACGAATAAAAAATATACGAATTTATGAAATTGGTATTTCCTATTATGGACGTACCTATTTAGAAGGAAAAAAAATAAATTGGAAAGATGGTTTTAGAGCTATTTATTGTATCTTAAAGTACAATTTATTTAAATGATGTTATTCATTAAATCTAGAAATCTGTGGGCATTCTAATCCTCCAAAATAATATACTAAACTAACCCCAAAACTCATAAAAATATCTTTATCATTACCATCTCCACGTTGCGTTCCAGATCGATTTGCAGGAATATCACCACCTAAATTTAGTGATGGATCAGACAATAATACAGCATTATTTCCACGAGTTGTTCTTAAGGTGCTAAAGTTCGGATAGACCGTACTTACATCATCTAAATAATCTGTCCATGTAATGCGCGAACTAAGGTCAACGTTGATACTCCAACGATAATTAATTTTAACTTTAGTACCTAATCCCAATAACCAACCGCCGCTGATACGGCTATATTCTTGCCCAACAATTTGTCCCTCAGTTCCATTGGATTGTAGATGTTCAATATGTCCCAATCGTTTGGTTTTCGGATCATGATAAAAAAGACTTAGACCAGTAACAACATAAGGTGAAAAATTAGTGTCATCATTGCCATGAATATAGGGAATGAAATTGAAGGCTATTGCCGGAGTGATTTCAAAAACATCTGAATAGAATGATAAATTTCGATTTTGATCAAACAAATTGGATGAGTTTGCATCATTAGCTCGCAATCTCGAATAATTAATTTGACATTGTGGGCTCAAACGACTGTTAACATTGTAACGAAACAATAAACCACCTGATAAGCCAGGTTCAGTCAATCTATATAAATTATTTAAGTCTCCAAAATAAAATGAACTTCCCCCCCAGGCTCCAACTTCAGCACCTTTTTGAGCTTTTATATTTACAATGGAAATAAATAAAAACAGTATTAAAATAAACAATCGATTCATGGTTCAAATTACAATTTTAGAAACGTAGGAAAAGCTACACTTATTATTTAATTAAAAATGTTTCCATCCTTGTGCTTTTAAGGGATGTATTTTTCCACCAGTTGTTTTTAACTTAATCCCTTCTTCTTGTGGTCGAATTTCTCCAATATAATAGAATCCCGGTAGGAACTTAATTAATTCCAAATCTTCTTTTTTTATTGAAAACAGCAATTCATAATCTTCACCACCATTGAGTGCACATGTGATAGGATCAAGTTTGAAATCAAGTGCCATCAATTGCGCTTCATGATGCATTGGAATCGATGCTTCTTCAATTAAAGCACCTACTTTGGATTGACTACATATGTGCATTAAATCAGAAGATAATCCATCGGATAAATCAATCATTGAGGTGGGTATTACATTTACTTGATTTAATAATAAAATGGCTTCTTTTTTTGCTTCTGGTTTGAGAAAACGACCAACAATTTCTTTTTTATTTTCTAAATCTGGTTGAATTTTGGGATCTGAAAGAAATATTTGTTTTTCTCTTTCTAATAATTGTAATCCCAAAAAAGCACCTCCTAAATCACCTGTTACAAAAAGGTAATCTCCAACCTGTGCACCGGACCTATAAACAATTTTTTCTTTTTGTTGGCGCCCCATAGCAGTAACAGATAAGGTAAGACCTTTAGGAGAAGATGTGGTGTCACCACCTACTAAATCTATCTTATATAATTCACAGGCTAACTTAATGCCGGCATATAATTCTTCAATGGCTTCTACAGAAAATCGATTGGAAATGGCTAAAGAAACTGTTATTTGGTAAGGAATAGCATTCATGGCGTAGATATCTGATAAATTAACCACCACTGCTTTGTAACCCAGATGCTTTAAAGGACAATACATAAGATCAAAATGTATCTCTTCGACAAGTAAATCTGTAGTTATCAATAAGGATTCTTTCCCAAAATCAATTACTGCTGCATCATCCCCTATGCCTTTTACAGTTGATTTATAGAATTGTGGAAATGACTCTGTTAGTAGTTCAATTAATTTAAATTCACCAAGATCACTGATTTCAGTTCGGGCAATTTCCATAATTATTAAATTTATTATTCCTCAGTTAGTTGAAAATGTGGCCAAATGTCATTTTCCGGTAAATCTGCAATAAAGTTGACGGCTCGATTAGAACTTGGATGATAGAACGATATTTTCCACGCATGTAAACCTATTGTTCGGTCTTTATTGCTTCTTCTAGCTCCATATTTTACATCCCCTTTTATCGGCATGTTTTCATGTGCAAGCTGTGCTCTAATTTGATGAAATCGACCAGTTTGTGTTTTAATTTCTAAAAGTCTATATTGATCAAGATCCTTCTTGATTACATAACTTAATGTCGCTTTTTTAGCTTGCTCATCGTCACCTGAATTACTAATTCTGCCTTTATTATGTTTAGTATCATGGATGATAAAATGTTCTAATACTCCTTGCTCTGGAATATCTATTTTAGGCACTATGGCCAGATATGTTTTTTCAAATTGCTGGCTTTGGATCTGATTTTGAATTATGATCTGATCCTTACTATTTTTCACCAACACGATAAGACCTGAAACGGGTCTATCTATTCTATGGACCAGGAATAAATCTCGTTTACAATAGGCTTGAAGTAATCTCAGCAGGCTAGGGTCTTTGGTTTTGTCTTCTTGCGCTGGTACACCACCTGGTTTATTGGCAATGATCAAGTGGTGATCTTGAAATAGAATATATGAAGATAATTTATTCAATGACAAATATTTAGATATTATAATTCTTCATAATCTGTGTAATCATTCGTCTTTTTTGGAGGCTTCTTATCCTGAATGCTGATGGTTTTGTTTTTGAAAAACAAGGTATAAACACCATAAATGGCTAAAGCGTAAATAATTAATTTGAAATACATGATTATTGAGACCCAGTTCTAATGAAACAAAGTAACAGCTTAAACACTTTATTGTTGAATTTATTCGTTAATTAAGGCTAAATAGCCTAAAATAAAGATGTTTTTGGTAAGCTACTTTCTTTTTTATATTTTTACACAAATTTTAATCAAATATAATATTTATTAATTTATAACAAATTGATATTCCAATGGATTTAATGAAGAACAAAGTCAATGTGACAGGTTGGTTGGTATTTTTAATAACCTTTATCGTTTATTACTTTTCAGTAGAACGTACAGGAAGCTTGTGGGATTGTGGTGAATTCGTCCTAGGCGCATATAAACTTCAAGTAGTGCATCCACCTGGGGCACCATTATTTTTGTTGGTTGGTAGAATGTTTGCTTGGATTGCTACTGTTTTTTCTTCAGAACCTTCCAATATAGCCTTTGCAGTTAATTTAATGTCTGGTATTTGTTCTGCATTCGCAGCCATGTTCGTATGTTGGATTACTATAATTTTTGGAAAAATAGCCCTTTACGGAAGGGATAATGAGGAAGCTGCATCACAAGATATTTCCATATTAGGAGCTGGTTTGGTTGCAGGATTGGCAACTGCTTTTTGTTCTTCCATTTGGTTTTCAGCCGTAGAAGGTGAGGTTTATTCAATGTCCACCATGTTTACTTGTCTGACACTCTGGGCTGCGGTTAAGTGGCATTATCTACCAGATAAACCAAGCAATGACAGTTGGTTGATTTTTTCATTTTATGCAGCGGGTTTATCCATTGGAGTCCATTTATTAAGCTTATTGGCATTTCCTACTATGGCTGTGCTCTATTATCATAAGAAATATAAAAATCATACCTTTTTAGGTTTTTGTGTTGCAGCACTTATTGGAGTAATAAGTATAGTTCTATTCCAAGCCATCGTCATTTCAGGTATTCCACAATTGTGGAGTATGTATGAAATGTTTTGCGTTAATACTTTGGGATTGCCATTTCATTCCGGCTTAATTCCTACTCTCATCACTTTATTTGCTTTATTTTATTTTGGATTTAAATATACGCGAAACAGAGGCTTAGACCTTGCACATAAATTGGTTTTTACGTGTATGCTTTTAGCTATCTCATACTCCACTGTAGGTGTAGTAATTCTTAGAGCTATGGCAAATCCACCAATTAACATGAATGCACCTGATGATGTAGTTCGATTATTGCCTTATCTAAACAGGGAACAATATGGAGATCGCTCGTTACTTAAAGGGCCTCATTTTGATGCTAAACCCATTGATACCAAATCTACAGATCGATATGGTAGAGTTGGAAATGAGTATAAAATAGTGGATCGAAAGTTCGATTATGTATTTGCAAAAAAAGATCAAATATTATTGCCAAGGATTGGATCCAATGATCAAGGCCGTGTACAATTACATCGTATGTGGATGGATTATTTAATTGGACGAAAAGAAGGCACACCAACTGAAGAGTACAATCTTAAATTTTTATGGACTTACCAATTCGGGTGGATGTATTGGCGCTATTTTTTCTGGAATTTTGTAGGAAAAGAAAATGGAGAACAAGGCTACTACCCTTGGGATAAAAAGGATGGTCATTGGTTATCCGGTATTTCCAGTATTGACAGTAAACGGCTATACAATCAGGATCAATTGCCTAGAGTCATTAAAACAGATCATTCCAGAAACACGTACTTTTTCTTACCATTAATATTTGGAATATTAGGTACTATTTTTCATTTGAGAAAGAGCAAACAAGATTTTATGGCCCTAGGCTTCCTGTGGCTTATTACCGGCTTAGGTCTTTGTTTTTTCACAAATTCTCCACCGAATGAACCCCGCGAAAGAGATTATATTTTAGCGGGTTCCATGTTTACTTTTTGCATTTGGATTGGGATGGGCGTATTGTTTCTAGTGGATGTGTTTAAGAGTAGATTAAAATTGTCAAGTTCTGTTTCAGGAATCGTTGCCACGCTAATAGTGCTTTCTGCGCCTATAATTATGGGCTTCCAAAATTTTGATGATCATTCCAGAAATGGGATTACTGCAGCTCGGGATTATGCCATCAATATTTTAGAATCATGTCAACCTAATGCTATCATTTTCACATATGGAGATAATGATACCTATCCGGTTTGGTATGCCCAGGAAGTTGAAAATATAAGAAGAGATGTGCGTGTAATCAATTTGAGCTTAATTGCTGTAGATTGGTATATAGATGCACAACGAAGAAAAATAAATGAATCCCCAGCAATTAAAATGTCCATTCCATCAGATAAATTACGTGGTTCATTAAGAAATCAGGTGTTCTATTATAATCCTGCTGGGGATAATGCTGACGTTGATATGACGGCTTCACAATTTTTAAAATTTATAGGTGAAGACCACAAAATTTCAGCAGGTTCAGGACGTGATTTTGAAACCTACATGCCTACAAGGAAAGTTTCCATTGAATTTAATCAACAACGGGCTATCGAAATGGGCTTAGTAAAACCTGATGA
Organism: Saprospiraceae bacterium; assembly: GCA_044228225.1. Taxonomy (GTDB): domain Bacteria; phylum Bacteroidota; class Bacteroidia; order Chitinophagales; family Saprospiraceae; genus Vicinibacter. Next base: position 69,771 of record JBGAVH010000004.1, read on the forward strand.
TACTACTTTTGTTAGTCGTGTTCCTGTGGTGTTAAATGGAAATTATATTACAAAAGATGATATTGCAGTATTAGATATTATCAATTCAAATATAAACGATAGACCTGTATATTTTTCAGTAACCTGTCAAGGTGAAAAATTAATGGGTTTAGATGACTATGTAAGTGTCGAAGGACTTGCATTACGCATTGTTCCGACAAAATCTCCAAGTGAAAAAAATATGTATATCTATGGTTCAGGAAAAATGGATTTAGAGAAATCATATGATGCTATTATGAATAAATATCGATGGGGAAATTTTGATAAAAAAGAACTTTTTGTAGATCATTCTTATGCACCAAGTATTCAAGGTCTTAGGATGACCATGATGCGTCTTTGTGCCGGACTAGAAGCCCAAGGTGATAAAGAAAGAGCAGGAAATGTAGCCGCGAAATTTTTTGAAAGTTTTCCAAATATGAATTTTCAATACGATGTTCGAGTAATGCCTTTCATACAAACGTTAATGGCAGCAGGTAGAAAAGATGAAGCTAAAAAACATCTTAAAATTTTGGCCATTGAAACAGAAGACATGATGAATTTTTATAATTCGCTATCTCCTGAAGATTTAGCTTCAAGTTTTGCCCAAGATAAATCGTTTACCGCCTCTGCAGTTCGAGAAATATTACAAAGAGCTAAAGAATTACAGGATCCTGAATTTGAAAAAGAGATGCAAACATTACTCAGTAAATTTCAATCGACACCTGTAAATAATTAATGAATGCACTCGACACATAAAAAATTGAAAGGTATTATTTCCATTGGATCAGATCATGCAGGATATGAATATAAAACAATTATTGTAAGCTACTTACGAGAACACGGTTATGATGTTGTGGATCATGGTTGTCATAATATTCATTCTGTAGATTATCCAGATTTTATACATCCAGTTGGTAAGGATATTGATGACCAAAGATCCGTGTTTGGTATAGTTATTTGCGGAAGTGGAAATGGCGCAGCAATGGTAGCAAATAAACATTTAGGTGTTAGGTGTGCATTGTGTTGGAATGTTGAATTGGCACAATTATCAAGACAACATAATGATGCTAATGTAATTAGTATTCCGGCAAGATTTGTAACATCAGAAATGGCCATTGAAATGATTCATGCCTTTTTAACGAGTTCATTTGAAGGGGGTAGACATCAGCGGCGTGTTGAAAAAATAAATTTGTAATGAAAGTTTATCTCTTCCTGAGTGGTTTGTTTTTGAATATATGTCTTTTTGGTCAGAACAAGTATATTAGTAGTGTTAGTATTCCCGATAGTACTAAAAAAATTAATAAGGATTCTGCAACCCAGTTTGCTGAAATAATTCAAGCATCTGAAATGAAACGTATGGTGTATTATCTCGCTTCAGATTCTTGTGAAGGTCGTGAACTTGGAACAAAAGGTAATGATCGAGCGGCGGATTACATTGCTCATGAAATAGAACAAAACGGTATTCCAAAATTTGGATTGAATCCGAGTTATTTCCAAGCTGTTAATTTTAAATGGATTTCCTGGGATAATATTAAACTATCCATCAATGATTTTGAGTATAAACACATGTGGGATTATTTAAGTATCCCAAGAGAAAATAAAAATTTAAATGTTAATACAGATGAAATCGTGTTTTTGGGATATGGAATTGAAACTTCAAAATATAATGATTATAAAAATCTAAACTTAAAGGATAAAGTAATATTAATTTATAATGGCGAGCCCACAACTAAGGAAGGTAAAAGTTATCTAACTGGTTCTTCAATACCTTCTTCATGGTCACTTAATTTGGATTTAAAATTAGATGCTGCTAAACGACATGGTGTAAAATGTATTTTAATTATAGAAGATAAATTTAAAGAACTTGTTGACCTGAATAGGTTAAAAGTTTTATCTCCAACAGTTGTTTTGGATATAGATGAAAAACCTGAAAATGAAATTGTCAATGTGTTACATTTATCACCATGGGTAACTACAAAATTATTGGGATCATCATTAAAAAAATTAATTAAAACTAGAGATAAAATCAAACGAACAGGACGTCCACAATCCCTAGTAATAAAAACTAAATTAGGAATTGAACAACATAAATTAGAACAACAGGTAATTGGAAGAAATATTCTGGCTTATATTGAAGGCACTGACAAAAAAGATGAGGTATTAATCATCTCTGCACATTATGATCACATAGGGATGAGGGGCAAAGATGTGTTTAATGGTGCCGATGACAATGCATCCGGAACAACTACAGTAACACAAATCGCTAAGGCAATGCAATATGCTAAAAGCCTTGGAAAAGGACCGCGTAGGTCCGTATTATGTCTTTTGGTAACGGGTGAAGAAAAAGGATTATTAGGTAGTATGTATTATGTCAATAATCCAATAATTCCCTTGTCTTCTACCATTGCAGATATTAATATTGACATGGTGGGTCGAATCGATGATAAGTACAAGCCAAATGGAAATTATGTTTATGTTATTGGTTCAGATCGATTAAGTAGTAAACTACATGAATATAATGAATCCATAAATGAACAGTATAGTCATATTATAATGGACTACACCTACAATGCTGAAAATGATATCAATAGATATTATTATCGGTCTGATCATTATAATTTTGCTGAAAAATTAATACCTGCTATATTTTTCTTTAACGGAACTCATGAAGATTATCATAGAATAGGCGATGATCCGGAAAAAATTGATTTTAATAAAATGGAAAAAATAGGACGGCATATTTTTTTATTAGCCTGGAAATTGGCTAACTCAGAAAAACGGATTCAAGTAGATAGAAAATAGAACTTCATAGAATCATTGAACATAGTTTTCAAAACATACAAAAGAATAATATTTTGGATTTGAATTTTTTTCCTTAAAAAGACAAAATTTCATGATCTACTGAGTTCTAAAACGTAATTTCTATTCGTCTGATTTTCATTTTATTTTCTACTTTTTATGGTAAAGCATCGACTCATTTATGGGTTATACAGATAAGATATTACTCAAACTTTATATTCTAATTATTCCAATATATTTAAAAAATGGATTATTTTTTTCATAAAAGTTATATTAGCTTTAGTTTGAATATTATTTTTTCCAGTATAATGATTCCTAAAACTTAACAGAATAAAAATTAGAGAATAATGTAATGTGTTTTTATTTAAATTTTTTTTATTGAAAATGATAATTTTAATGAAAAAATTAAATACCTTCACACTCTAAGAAATGAGCTAATGATAAATTCCTTTATATTTATCATATACGTTTTTTGTCTTATATCTTTAATAATCGACGCCCCAAGCTCTCTTCAATTAATAACATACTACTCATAACTGTTTAATACTTTTGATTTTTGTTAACGTAATTATTACGTTAAAACGCTAATACACCTTTACTCATTATTCGTTGGAATTTACTGCTACGACAATGTTAATTAAAATGTATGTAATACATTTTAATATCATTAGAATAGTTTATTAAATAATTTAATTATTAAAATTTAAAACTCGAAAATAATTCATCTTTCTTTAGATGAGTTATAAATTTTAGAATTAAAAACTATTTAATTTATTATTTTAATAATTTATATTATGATTTATTTTCCCTCCAAATTGAAACGATTTGCACAAATATTTTATCGTTTTTTTGAAGTACTTCGTCCAAATTTATTTGTTGCTTTTAAGATAATCGTGCCTTTTTTTGTAGTAGCTATTTCATTCGAAAAAGCCTACTCTGGCGACATTAACTATTCAAAAAATAATTTAGATGTACATTCATGTAAAACGGTTAATCCTTTTTATGAATTTACTTATTTTAATAGCGAACGAAATGAACTTAGTTCAAAACATTCAAACAACAAACATTTGGTTATGGGCACGGTACATAACGTGACCCAAAATTTATTTTACATACTATTACAGGATGCTATCAATGCTGCCAACAACAATGACCTTATTGAATTAACTGCTGATATAACAGAAGGTTTGGTAATTGTTAATAAGAGCATTTCCGTTAATGGTAATGGCTTTATTCTGAATTCTACTTCTCCAACTTATGGGCTACAAATTGCTATTCCAGGAATTTCTGTTTCAAATATCGAAATCAAGAATGCAGGATCATTTGGAATTCAAACTGATTGTGGTGCAGATAATTTAATACTAACCAATGTAACTGTGGATAATTGTACCGGTACAGGAATCTCAATTTATGGTATTAATAATGCAATTTTAACGAATATAACGAGCAAAGACAATGGAGGTAATGGAATCAATTTTACAAATTGTAATAATACACTATTAACCGGTTTAACAACTTCAGGAAATAATTTTCCTGGTGGATTTGAAGCTGGGATTGGCATTTTTACTAGTAATATTTATTGTCTTCCAGGAGGAATCAATGGGCTTACTATAAATGGTCCAGTTTCAATTGCTGAATCGACCAAAGCCTATTCACAAAAAACCCTAGCATCACACACAATAATTGGGCTTTCAAGTAATGTAAACTTATTTGACTGGGCCGTTGGAATTGGTGCATTAGATAGAAATTATTGGACTACAAAAGCAATTGCTTATACCGTTGTAGATGCTCTCTTTGAAGCTCCTTTTTTTTATCCAAATTCACTTATTTATGTTGTTAAAATTGCTACTGAAGATTATTATGTAGATGATAATCCTGCTGGAGACCCAACACCTCCGATGCTCATTCAGACAGCAATAAATTTTCTATCGCCTGGAAGAATAATTAATATTGAAGATGGTACCTATGCTGAACGTTTAGTTATTGATAAATCTTTAACTTTAGATGGAACTTCAGAAACAGGTACAATTTTAGATGGCAGCAGTTTAGTTGGCCTTGGTAGTGGAGTAATTATCAATCCTGCGATCACAAATGTAACTATACAAGATTTGACTATAAAGAACTTTGCAGGAAATTCACCAAATGCATATGCTGGGATTTATGCTATGAATGGCAATAATAATCTCACAGTTAAAAATTGTACTATTAAAGACAATATTGGTGGTTGTGGTTTTTATGCTAATGGACCTGTGAATCTTGTTACATTAGACAACTTAGATGTATCTGGACATACTGCAGCATTTGGTGCTGCTCGAGGTATAGTAATATGGAATGGTTTCAAAGAAAAAATTAGTATCACTAATTGTGATGTCTATAATAATAATTGCTGTGGCATTGAATTACAAGATGGAACGGCATCAGGAGTTACTATGTCTAATAATAACGTTCATAATAATGGGGATAATGGATTCGGTCTATCAGGTCTTAAAGGAGGTGCAGGACCTAATCTAATTTCAAATAATATTGTTGCCAATAATGGACGCTTTGGAATCGAAATTAAAAATCCAAATGGAAATGGTTTGACTAGTGGTGATGGTAGTATTTATCTGGATAATAATACGGTTACCTTCACGCCCTCAGTAGGGATGAACATTAGAGATCATGCCGGTATTGCGATTTTTAGACGTGCATTTCAACTTGGAAATCCAGATGGATATCCAAATATTCCTTCCGGTGTAGTTGTAAAAAATAATACCATTGATGGCTATAAGCATTTAAATCCTGTAAGAATTGAAAGTGAAGGATTTGGTATCGTTGTAGAAGGAATAAATAATGAAGTTAGTGCAAACACAATTAAAAACAGTGATGTAGGAATTCAACAACAAGGTGGTGGTCATCCTAATCCGAATTATTCAGCTAATAATGCAGGTGATGGGGACCAAAGTGATAATAAATCCGCTTCTTATTTTGGAAGAGGTAATTCTCCGGTGGCATGTGGAAATGATATTTCAAGTAATACTTTTATCACTAATGGCCTAAATCAAAGAACGGCTGCTCCAGGAAGCGGCGGGAGTGGATTTGTAACGAATACTTCAACCTTAGAGGTATTCTGTTCTATACAAGCCGCCATTGATGATCCAAATACAATGAACGGTCATACTTTAATTGTTAATCCAGGAACTTATGTTGAAAACTTACTCATAAATAAAGAATTAACGCTACTTGGGCCTAATGCTAACATTGATCCTTGTAATGACTTAAGAGCCCCAGAAGCAGTAATTGTACCTGCTATTGCAGATTTTAATGGAATTTCTGCTTATTCTATTATTGATGTACAAGCATCCAATGTTACTATAAAAGGATTTACTATTGATGGTGATAATCCTGCTATTAATACTGGTTATTCAAGTACGAATGGTGCAGATATTGATATTGCGGTTGGAATAACAAGATATGTAACCGGAGATAATATTAATATTTCAAATAATATCGTTCAGAATCTATCTTATTTCGGATTAGAGCTTTATGATTATCCAGCTGGAATACCATCTTCTAGTAATATAATTAGTAATAATAAGATCTCAGATTTGGGATCTTATGATAATAGTCCAGGTGGACTACCATTTTGGGGAGGCGGAGTACTACTTTACAACAACCAGTATGCATCAGTCTCTAACAATTGCATGACAAATGTTAGAATTGGTATACAAACTGGAAATTTCTTCCAAGCCAATCCAGGTGGCAGTACTTATCAATTATTGGATGGAAATACCATTCAAGCTAGGCGAAGAGGAATTTTCCATAATCTCCACTATGCTACTGCTTCACCATTTACATTAATTAATAATAGTATTACTGGACTAAGTGATGCCAATGAAACTAATTGGGATGGTATACTATTATCATCATTATCTGTAGGATCCTTATCTCAAGATAATATCATTGATGGAACTAATATAAACCAAAGTGACGGGTACGAAGTATGGAATGTAAAAAATACTACACCTGCCGTAATAAATGGAGGAAGTGTAAGAGGTGTTAAGTATGGTTTATCAGTTAACAATTTTGCCGGGTATAACTCAGATGCTACTGATGGTGCACATGCTATCGTATCTAAACTAAGTGTAAATAATTGCCAAAATGGTATTTTAATTCAGGATGATCCAATGAGTTCACACGCTCTTGTTCATGCTTTGATTCAAGATGATTGTGAAATGATTAACGCTGGAACAGGAACTGGCCTTTTGATTACAGGAGCTAATTCATCAGTTAATCTTAATGAAAACGATGCTTCAATTCATGGATTTACTATTGGCGTAGATGTAGTTGGAGGAACCGCAACAATAACAAATAATCACATTTATGAAAATGGTACAGGGATTCGGGTTTCCAATGGTGGAATACTTAATTCAACATTTGGAAATTTGATTAATTCAAATTCCACAGATGGAATTAGAATAGAAGGGAGTGCGGGGAGTATTGGCGTGATAAACAACAACGATCTATCCGGTAATAGCGTTTACGCCATCAACAATCTTTCTAATCAATTAATAGATGGGACTTGTAATTGGTTCGGAACGACTAACAGTCTTCTGGTTGCAAATCAGATCAATGGAAATGTTGATTTCACACCTTGGTTAAAACTAGGAATTGATTTTGACCCATTAAGCCCCGGATTTCAACCCGTTCCAAATATTTGTGATGCAATAGCACCTGCTTTAACAACAACAATTAATACCATAACTATAAATTCCAACAATGATGGAATTGATGATATTGGATCATTTTCAGTATGTAATATTCCAAATAATATTGTTTTCAATTCATTTTCTGATCAAAATGGATTGTCTGATCCTTTACTCAAGGTTTTTCAAACTTATACTACAAGTAATGTAACAGTACCTTTTTGCAATAATTGTGCTGCACCAATGGCTGCATTTACAGGAGTTACAGGTACAGCAGCATTAATTAATCCAGCACTTTCAGGAACTTTAACTTTAAATTTCAAATCCTGGGTCGATGCTGATAATGATCAAATAATAGATCCTACAGAAGTAGCAAGCGATTGGATTGTATACTCAATTACGATTAATGCATCGCCTAATTGCAACATATCAGGGACAAATAGTCCAGTATGTCCATCTTCAACTAATCAATTTGATGCTCCAACAGGAATGGTCTCCTATTTATGGACCATTTCAGGAAATGGAATGATAAATGGTGCTGATAATTCTGAAACAGTGGAAGTTATTTCTGGCACCGGTTGTAACTCGAATTATACTTTAAATTTGGAAATTGTTGACGATAATGGTTGTGTATCAACTTGTGAAAAACTTGTAATTATCCAAGATATCACAGCTCCTTCATTAACAGGTGCAGCATATCCTGGAATTTCGGGTATAAATTCGTGTATTACGAATGCCGTTGCAGCAGCACCTTTCAATTCAACGAATGCAATTCAGGGATATACGGATAATTGTAATGGAGCCGTAACAGCCACATTAACAAATACATCGGTTACTGGCACTGATTGTAATTGGACAGTGACCTATACTTTCACAGTAATAGATGCTTGTAACAATCTTCTTGCCGGCCAAACCTATTCCAATACAGGTAGTAATCAAAATCTATTTACAATATCATGCCCAACTAATCTAAATCTTCCTTGCGCAACTGATATTCCATCTGGTTTGCCATTCACTGGTACATTTTCAAACAATTGTGGTAGTATACCGACTTATAAATTTGTGGATAACATTTCCAACCAAACATGTAGAGATAGATTCACTTTAACAAGAACTTATACTGCAACAAATTTGTGCGGAAATACGACAACATGCAATCAGATCATTACTGTTAATGATATTATTCATCCAAGTATTCTTTGTCCAAATGGAGTTACTGTTTCTTGCGTTTCAGATATACCTGCTGTTGATATTTCTAAAGTAATTTCCGCAGATCATTGTGGTAATTCAGGTATTGTGGTTACACACGTTTCAGACCAAATCACGAATCAAATTTGTGCAAATAAATATCAAATTCATAGAACTTATAGGTCCACAGATACATGTGGTAATTCAGGTACATGCGAACAATTAATCATTGTAAATGATGTCATTCCTCCAGTCGCAATTTGTAAAAATATTACCGTTGAATTAGGTGCTAATGGATCTTATGTAATGGCAAGTAAAGATATTGACAATGGAAGTAGTGATAATTGTAAGAATGCCGGTTTAATTTTTATTGCCAGTGATTCGGTGTTTAATTGTGCAAAAATTGGAGTTAATCAAATTACTTTAACCGTTAATGATATATGCGGTAATTCATCAACATGTGCCTCAAGTGTAACTGTTAGAGAAAACATCAATCCACGATTAGTTTGTCCTACGATTCCAGATATTCATTTGAATCCAGGAGAATGTGGACGAATTGTAAATTTTACAGAACCATTTGCAATTGATAATTGTACATCAAATCAAGTAGTTATTCAAACGGATACTACAAAATTGAATAGTGGATCTTATTTTCCTCGAGGATTAACTTGTTTAAGCTATAGTGCTACGGATCTTTCAGGAAACGTTAGTGTCTGCACTTTTTGTATAAATATCATTGAATTTGATCAACCTAGAAATGATATAGCTTGTAATGATAATGTACAAATCAGCCTGGATGATAGTTGCCGAGCAACTGTAGGTGCAGAACTTGTCTTAGTAGGCGGACCATATTCATGCTATGATGATTATAAAGTTGAGGTAAGATGGTGGTCTGGTGGTGGTTTAATCGATCGTAATCCAAATTTACCTGGAACTCAAATTGATAATAGAGATATTGGCAAAGAGTTAAAAATTACTGTTATTGACCCAAGAACAGGGAATAGCTGTTGGGGCAAAGCCTTTGTAGAGGACAAATTGGCTCCAATCATGATTTGCGCAAGAGATACTGTACTGCCTTGTTCTTCTAACACCAGTCCGTTGACAACTGGAACTCCTCAAGTTTACGAAAGTTGCAGTAGCTTTAGTTTGAGTTATTTAGACCAAATAACTAAGGGTGGATGTGCTATTGGATACGAAGTATTGATTTTCAGAACCTGGACTGCAATAGATGAAGCTGGAAATAAATCATCATGTGTTCAAAGGATCTTGGTTAATTTAGGTAATATCATTGATATTGTTCCACCACTTGACTATGATAACATACAAGCTCCAATGCTTAATTGCAATCAAAAAATAGATCCAAACCTTTTAGTTGGGCCACATATGTTGGATTATCCAGAATGTGTTGATGGTTATTTATTAGATTCCGTTTTTTGGAATGCCAATTCAGCTCTACCAAATATATATCCTGATAGAAGAATTCCTAAAATCCTAGGTTGGAATAGTATCGACAACCCAAATGATCCTAATTTCGGTCATCCTAATCCCGATCCTGTATATTATCCAGAACACAGAGCGTGGTTAGCAACAAATCCATTGTGTTGGGGTCCAAATACGCATATTATGTGGCAAGGTACAGGCAGACCCAGTGGATCAAATTGTGCCAATTTTGCAATGACTTATTCAGATCTTGTATTTGATTTGGCTACGCCTGGCTGCAACGCTGGTCCAATAGGTTGTTATAAAATATTGCGAAAATGGATCGTACTAGATTGGTGTACATCAACCATTGCAAATTATAATCAAATAATAAAAGTTATAGATCAGGAAGGTCCTCAAATATTATATCCGGATTTCATAGATTTAAATACCGAGGTATGGTCATGTTATGGAAAGTGGGAAGTCCCTAAACCATGGATATTGGATAACTGTTCTGAAGAAGTTCACTATTCCATTGAAGTAGAAGATGGAACAGTAATAGGCGATGAGATTACTGGATTTATTGTTTTGAATTTACCAGTTGGAACACAGAACGCTTATTTAGTTGCATCAGATTGTTGTGGTAATATTTCCAAGAGAAGTATTATTCTCAATGTGTATGATAAAGTACCTCCTCAGGCTGTTTGCATTTCAAAAACTGTTGTTAGTCTTAGTGGAAATCAAGATCCAGTGAATAATTATACCAAAGTGTTTGCTGGTGATTTAGATGATGGTTCATTTGATAATTGCTCATCACATGTATGGTTTAAAGTGATTCGAATGACAGACTTATTAGGCACTAACGATGGTAGTGACGCTATTAATTTATTGTCTTGCAATGGGTTAAACGGAGATGACAATCCAACAATTCAGGGTAACCAAGTTTATTTCGATGATGATGTTAAATTTTGTTGTGCTGACGTTGGACAACGAGTTATGGTTGTTTTAAGAGTATTTGATGTATATCCTGGAGTTGGTCCTGTGGCACCCCAATTAATGTCAAATGGTCAAAATAATCCACTTTATGGTCATTTTAGTGATTGTATGGTAGAAATTGAAGTACAAGATAAGAGTGTTCCTACAGTTGTTGCTCCACCAAATATTGTTGTAAGTTGTTGGTATTGGTTTGATATCAATAACTTAACTGATCCTAACGATTCAACTTTTGGAAAAGTAGTTTCAAGTTTAAGTAATAGGTCTAAAGTAAAGACTAAGGATATCGTTTGCCAAAAATTTTGTGAAAAAAATCCTTATACTGGTTATCCTGGATTTATCCAAACAAATCAATATCCGATTCCGGCTCCAAATCAAGCTTGCATCTATTATCAAGAATTGTTTGATACCGCGCATTGGGATCGCAAATATGATCTTGTTTGGGGCTTTGATGGCTATGCCACCAGTGCTTGTGGAATTAAACCAACTATTACGGTCAAAGACCTGCGTACATGTGGACAAGGTCAAATTCAAAGGATCATTACAGCAGTTGGACCAAACAATATTTTAGTTAGTGCTGTACAAACCATTTGGGTCGTGGATTGTGATCCATTTTATATTGATCCTTTGCATTGTAATGATCCAAGGTATTCTGATATTCAATGGCCAAATGGGGTCTGTGAGTTGACTCCTGTTAGTATTGAAGGTTGTGGTGCCGATCTGGATCCTAATAATCCATTATTAGGCAAACCAATAATTGTTAACAATGCAAACGACAATTGTGCACTCATTGCAATAGAAAAATTTGATCAGACCTATACTATTGGTGTTGATGCATGTTATAAAATATTAAGAACCTGGGTTGTCATAGATTGGTGTCAATATGATCCTAAAATCGATCCTAATCATGGCCGTTGGGAAGGAATTCAATGGATAGATGTTAGAGATCTTGAAAAACCCGTTGTCACTTGTGAAGTAGGGTCTTGTGAACCTGCGGTGATTGATTCATCATTACAAGTTTGTGTAGGTCATATTAAGTTAACCGCGGCTGCTACGGATCATTGTACTGAAAGCAATTCATTATATTGGGAATATAAAATCGATGCTTATAATGATGGTAAGGGAATTCATGGAGGCTATGATTATCGAGTAGGATCTTTGACTCGAAATCAATATAAATCAGGAGACACGGTCCAATACAGTCATAACCCTTTTGCAGATGATAGGCACAATCCATTTAATGCAAGTGGAACTTACCCAATTGGAATTCACAGAATTATTTGGTTTGTAGAGGATGGATGTGGGAATATTGGATCTTGTGAGACTTTATTTGAAATTAAAGATTGTAAAGCTCCTACTCCGTATTGTTTGCCAGGTATTATTACTGTTCCAATGCCTTCAACAAAATGTGTTGATATATGGGCCAAGGATCTAAATTTTAGTAGCTATGACAATTGTACACCAAAAGATAAATTGAAATTTTATTTTAATGGTGATCAAAACAAACCAAGCATTCGAGTATGTTGTGATGATTTTGTGAAGGCCGGACAAAACGATGAATTAATTATTGACATCGAAATGTGGGTAGAAGATGAAGAAGGAAACAAAGATTATTGCAAATCAAAAATTATAGTTCAAGATAATTTGGATAGCTGTTTGAATAAGGGATCTTTAGCTAAAATTATGGGTAATCTAATGACTGAGGGTGGCGAAGAAACGAAATTAGCTAATGTTCAATTAGAACAAAATTCAATATTAATGCGAGAAGTTAATGCCAGTCCTTATCGTTTTTCTGATCTTCCACTTAATGAATTATTCACCATCAGGCCTCTTAGAAATGACAACCACTTAAATGGTATAAGTACTGCAGATATTGTTAAAATTCAAAAACATATACTTGGCCAATCGTATATAACAAGTCCCTATAAACTAATTGCTGCTGATGTTAATGCAAGTAATAGTATAACCTCTTCTGATATTGTTGAATTACGAAAATTAATATTAGGTGTTATCCCAACATTCAATAAAGTTTCGTCCTGGACATTTGTACCCACAAATTATGAATTTACCGAACCTAGTTTTCCTTGGAATGCTCCAAGAGTTGCACATGTAACTACTTCCTTAGCCAAAGAGTATAATGAGCAATTTGTTGCTATTAAAATGGGAGATTTGACAGGTAATGCTCAGGCTGGACTAAAAGGAACTACTACCAGGACCTCAGGTGTAATCAATTTTGAAATTGAAGCCAGCAATGTTCAAGTAGGTGAAATATATAGAATGGATATTCGATCTAGTGATTTTATAGATATTACAGGATTTCAGTTTACCATGAACTATGATTCCAAAAGTTTATCTTTCGAAGACGTAGAAGCTGGAATATTGAACTTAAATAAATCAAATATTGGTAACATAGAAGATGGTATACTTACTACCAGTTGGAATTCTAATATAGGTGAGCGCCATGATGCCAATGATGTTTTATACACCCTGGTATTCAAAGTTCTTCAAAGCGGTCCTATATCGCATATGTTTGCCATTACAAGTGATGTAACAAAAGCAGAAGCTTACGATAATTTAGACCAAGTAAAAGAAGTTCGATTAGGTGTTCGAACCCAAAGGGAAATTGCTGAAACAGGCTTATTTGAGTTGTATCAGAATGAGCCCAATCCATTTCATAAAGATTGTATCATTAAATACAGACTACCTGAAACTTCTGTTGTCAAATTAACAATATATGATGTAACTGGTAAAGTCATCAGAATTTATGAATTACAAGGACAAAAAGGAATGAATAGTATAAAATTGTTGCAACAAGACCTTAACACAACAGGTGTCTTATACTACCAACTTGATGCATCTAATCATACGGCCACTAAACGTATGGTTGTGATAGAATAGAACAATTTAAGAAATCAAATAAGTTCGTCTCAGTAATGGGACGAACCTTTTTTTTGCGAAATCGATAATAATACCTACAGGTTAATTGTCATCATAACAGCGGATTTTTGTTATCTTTAGAATCAATTCATCGAATATTATCGATACTCCAAAATCCAAATTGCATGAGCACATTTTACAATACAAATTATCGGTGCACCATAAATATACAGATATTGAATAATTCAATTTTTCCATAGGAAGTAGCATTAAATTCTGACACAAATAAATTTTAATGTTAACTTTACGAAAAAAACAAATGGACCAAACTAAAAAAATCTTTATTGTTGATGATGACCTGGATCTTACGGATTCATTAAAGAATAGATTACTAAATGAGGTATCTTCGGATGTTCAAATATTTTATACGGGAGAAGAATGTATAACGCATTTAGATGAATGTCCTGATGTAATCATTTTAGCCTATTTTTTGAATTCAGTACATAAAGATGCAGCAAATGGAATGGACATATTGCAAATCATAAAAAAGTTAAAGCCTGCAACCCACGTCATCATGCTATCCAGTCAGGAACATTATGGGATTGCACTAAAAACCATAATCAATGGCGCAGATCAATATGTCATGAAAGGGGATGATGCTTTTGATCAAATTATTGGAATGATAAATTCAATAGAATAAACATCAGATTGTTTGCTATTTTTTAATTAAGTAATTATCTTATTACAAATCCATTTCAATGTTTATTACCGGCTCCATAAAATTAGCTCGTCATACATAGGAATCATTATTAATAATCTTTTAATGAAACTAGCTATAGTTTAAAATATACATGATTTATATATTTCATGAATAAGAACCTTATTTTCAAATCTCAATCAACACCAACCATTAAGGTTTACTTATATATTTTTGTCTATTTCATGATAGTTCGACTGATCTATGTTTTCTTTCAAGGTTTTTTTAATAATTATGCCTTATTGATGGATAGTGTTGGACTGGTTCATTTCGCTGATCAAGCACTAATGGGTGATTTTAATTTTGATTGGGGGCGTTTTATTGCTTCACCATTGATGTCGCTTTTTATTGCCGGACATAAATTATTGTTTGGTTCATATTGGAATGTTGTATTAATTATAAATCAACTGATGCTTTCAAGTATAAGCGGTATTTATTTTTATAAAATAAGCCGATTGCTTTTTGATAAGAAGGAAATTGCAACTATTGCTACAATTATTTTTGGTGTTTTTCCAATGACATTGTTTTGGGTGCATACCTTTAGTCAGGAGACTTTATTTCAATCATTATTGATCTTTAGTATCTATCATTTAATACAATACTGCTCCAATGAAAAATTAACATCTTTAATTTACAGTGCTTTATTGTTTGCTTTGTGTTTTTTAACTAAATCGCATATACTTATATTTAGTTTATTTATTCCTGTTATTTTATTTTTGAATAACAATTCTAAGAAAAAAAGTATATTTTCAATTCTAGTATATACTTTAATATGTATCCTATCTACTCTACCTTATGGGCTTTATCATTTAAAATATAATCAGGCCTATATCCTATCATCGAATGGATATGGGTATCAATTTTATTTTGGAAATTCGTGGCCAGGATATCGAAATATTGTAGAACCGCTACCCTTAGATACGATATTTCAACATTATAAAAACGGTATAGATAATGCGCCGTATTATTATGGCAATGAACAAGCAAATATTGACAGTATGTTTCAACTGCCACAACATACTAAACAATATGCTTTTTTGAAATCTGGATTAAATTGGATAGTTGCTCATCCGTGGTTAAGCTTAAAATTAAAATGTTTCGATTTATTTTATTTTCTTATTCCTGGCGTTAATCCTAAATTATATACTTTTTGGAATTGGTTCATAAGTTTTATCATATCCTTTCCAATATATATATTTGGATATTGGGGCATGTGGTTGGCTTTAAAAAAAGATTATAAAAAACATCTCTTCGTGTTGGCGCTTTTTTTGACCATGATACTTTTTAGTGTAGTGTGGTATGTTCAGAATCGATTTAGAACAATAACCATTGAACCCTTTTATATTATTTATGCAAGCAGCATAATTTACAGGGAACTTTCAAAAACGAGATACTTGAATTTCATTATTCCAGACAAAATCTTGCAAAATAATTCATGAATTGGATCGAATATCCAGAGACTTTACAAAGTTTTATTAAAAATTAGGATTCTGGCGGTATAAATTTATACACCACTATTCATTGGATGATTCAAATGAGTAGTACAAAAAACTATTTAGAATGCTAACTAATTATAAAGTCAAAGGATCTAAAAAGTGAGAGAAATCTGAAAAAAATCTTATGCCTCTACTTCCTGAATGAGATCATCTACTAATACGCGGCCACAATGTTCACAAGCTATTATTTTCTTATGCATTGCAATTTCTAGTTGCACTTGAGGGGGGATTTGATTAAAGCAACCACCACAAGCTGAACGTTTTACCATGACGATTGCTAAACCATTGCGATACCTTTTGCGTATAGTATCATAAGCATGTAATAGCCTAGTCTCAATTTTTTTACGACAT
Source organism: Saprospiraceae bacterium (assembly GCA_044228225.1). Classification (GTDB taxonomy): domain Bacteria; phylum Bacteroidota; class Bacteroidia; order Chitinophagales; family Saprospiraceae; genus Vicinibacter. Next base: position 86,354 of record JBGAVH010000004.1, read on the forward strand.
TTATCGGACTTAATTGTCAAAGTTGACTCATCCTTATCAGTTTTTTCAATAATTTTAGCCAACTCTAGTTTTTTCTCTTCCAATTCTGCTTGTTTGGCAACCTGACGTTCTTTAACAGAATCTAAAGTGACTTTTTTAGCTTTGACTTGATCTACAAATTCACGCATTTTCTTTTCAGAAAGCTGAATTTCAAGACGTTGAAGATTAATTTCTTTATTTAAGGCATCATATTCCCTATTATTTTTAACACCATCAAGTTGTTTTTCATACTTCTTAATAGCATCCTCAGATTGCTTGATGTTGATTTTATGGACACTTGATTCCTTCTCCATCTCCGTGATGGTGTCTTGTAGTTTTGAAACACGAGTATTTAGACCCATAATTTCATCCTCTAAATCGCTCACAATCATGGGTAGTTCTCCCTTTACAACTTTGATCTGATCTATCTCAGAATCAATCATTTGTAACTCGTAAAGTTGTTTAAGTCGCACTCCAATTGGAATATCTGAAACGGTCGTAGTCTTTGCCATAATTAAAAGTATTGTACGGGGTTTGTAATAATTTTTGTACAATGGGACGCAAAATTAGTGAATTTTTTTGAAATCAAGTCAAAAATTAGTCCAATTGTGTGTTGTTCGCTTTCAAAATGACCAATGTCTAGTATAATAGTTTGGGCATTGGTTTCAAAAAAGTCATGGTATTTAAAATCTGCACTTATAAATGCATCAGCGTTTTGAAACATAGCTTCTTGCAATAAAAAAGAACCTGATCCTCCACATAATGCCACCTTGCCAATCTCTCCATTGAATGATTTGGTATATTTTATGAGATTTGTATTCAATGAATGCTTTACGTGCATAAGAAATTCATTCACATCTAGCTTGTTTGGTAAATAACCTATTAATCCGGCACCAATATTAAGATTGGTATTCGATTTAGGCTTCAATATCTGAATATCAGATAAACCTAATCTGGAGGCTATTTTTTCATTAACTCCGTGAACTAGAACATTATCTAAATTGGTATGAATAGCATAAATAGCAATATCGTTTTTAATAGCTTTAATAATTACCCGGTCCAAATGATTTTGATCACTAATTCGTTTCAAACCTTTAAAAATTAAGGGGTGATGGCTAACTATAACGTTGCAACCCAATTCTATGGCTTCATCAATTACAGCTTCTGTAACATCCAAAGCCACTAATACGTTTTTAATTATCCATTTGGTATTACCGATAATCAATCCTGAATTATCATAGGATTCCTGTAAGTCAAGGGGTGCAATTTGCTCCAAATAATCAGCTAAGTCTTGGACGATATTCATATGTGTTTAGGCTGATAGTTTTTGTTAAAAAAATACATGGAAATCAAGCCGATAATACCCAAAATTATATTGTTAGCAAATTGTGCTGTGAAAAATGAAATATTTGCAAATGAAAACGCATCACCCGGAGGAATATTATAATAAGCCAGAGCAAGAATAACCAGATAATGGTAACTTCCCATACCACCAGGTGTGGGAACAATCATGCCTAAAGAGCCAAAAACATAAATTACCAAACTAGAAGCTAAAGAAATATGGGATGTGGGTTCGAATGATTTAAGTGCGCAAACTAACATGACATAGAACCAAAACCAAATACTAATGGTGTAGAAAAAGAATGCCCGAGGTTGTTTTATTTTCTTTATGACCATAAGTCCCTCGTAAAATCCTTGAATCTTTGATTTTACAGTTCTTACAATGGGATATTTTCTCCATGTATTGCGAGTAAACCACAAAATCAATATTATTAGAATTAATAATCCTGGAATAATCAGTTTTTGAACTAGAGGCAGTTGGGCTAATTGATCATTATAAAATTTACTAAACGTTGGCAATTGTAATAAAATGGTAAAACAAATAATTATAAACATCGAAATCATATCTACCAATCGATCGAGCACTACAGTCCCGAATGCCTTGTCTAATGGAATTTTTTCATACTTAGACAAAACAGCAGCACGTACAAATTCGCCACTTCGCGGTATTCCTAAGTTAACCAAATAGGACACGAGCACCGCTCCTAAGCTATTAATCCAATGTGGTTTGTATCCCAATGGATCTAACAATAGATACCACCTCAATGATCTAAAATAGTTACTTAGAAAAAAAGCTATAAATATAAAAACGATGTAAATCCATTTTACACTTAAAAAATCTTTAAGCATTTTTTTCCATAATATACAATCCTCAGGGGCTATTTGATGGGTAGAGCAATAGGCTTGGTATGAAATATCTTGTGATCTAAATACCCAATACAAAAGGCCTACACCTAAAAGCAGGAAAACGATAAACTTAATAATTGACTTTAAAAGACCCGGCACACTATAGTTCTTTGATCTGATTCTTTTCATCCACAAAGATGGAAATAGGATGAAATGATTTAGCTTCTTCTGGTGTCATTAAGGCATAAGATATAACTATAATAATATCTCCAATTTCTGCTTTTCGGGCAGCCGCTCCATTCAGACAAACCATGCCTGAGTTTTTCTCTCCTTTAATAACGTAAGTTTCGAATCGTTCACCGTTATTATTATTTACAATCTGAACTTTTTCTCCCTCATAAAGATTAGCAGCTTCCATTAGAACTTCATCAATGGTTATACTTCCTACATAATGGAGATTGGCTTGAGTTACAGTGGCCCGATGGATTTTTGATTTAAAAAATTGAAGTAACATATTTGCAAAATTAAGACTTTAAATCGATTACAGGATAAAGGACTTTTCAGTATATTTAGTTCATTTGTAACTCGCCTTTTAGTATTAAATTATCAATGAGGCGTACTTTTCCAGCCCAAGTTGCTACACAAGCGACTATATAATCGTGGTTTGCAGGGTTTTCTATTGGTTTTAATGTATTTCCATCTACTATATCAAAATATTCGGTTTGTAAGCCTAACTTATCTAATTCAACCTTACATGTTGTAACAATATGATCTATAGATTCTGATCCTATCATGGTTTTGGCCTTATTCAATGTCTTGTAGATAGCTGGTGCAATGTGTCTCATTTCTGGTGTAAGTCTTACATTCCTTGAACTCATTGCTAAGCCATCAATTTCCCTCAAGGTAGGACCAATTATTAATTTCAAGGGCAACTTAAGTACTTTGATCATATGAGCCACTAAACAAAATTGTTGGAAGTCCTTTTGGCCCATTACTAAGACGTCAGGTTCTGTAATATCCAGGAGTCGTTTGACTACTTCTAGCATTCCTTTGAAATGGCCGGGTCTAAACTCTCCCTCCATAACTTTGTCCTTATCTTCCAGATCAATATTTAATTCAGAATGCCATTGTTTAGGATAAATTTCATTTACTTCCGGAACAAATAGTAAATCACATCCTATACTTTGTAACATTTGTTTATCTGCTCTCAGTGTTTTTGGATACTTTTTTAAATCTTCCAAATTGTTAAACTGACTGGGATTAACAAAAATGCTTACAATTACGGTATCCGCATAATTTTGAGCAACTTTAACTAAACTCAAATGCCCAGAATGCAATGCTCCCATAGTAGGAATAAAAGCGATTTTATGTCCTGATTTTTTTGCTTTATCTATTGACTTATGGAGTCCTAGGATCGTTTTATAAGATTTCATTTGAGAGCTTAAATCTTCAAATAAATTATCTCATTCTAGGTGTTCGTCGCTTGCCTCCAGGTCGAAACATCATTCGTTGATCCATTTGGCCCATGGTTTTCATTTTTCCTTGTTGCTTTAGAACATCATCTATCATTTTTATTTGATCTTTAAACATATCACCGGTAAGCTTCAATTTTTTTAATTCCCGGTATGCATTATTAGCTTGGGTCCACCGATTTTTTGAAACGTGTATATTAATCATTTGAATAAAAATCATCGCCTTTTCGTTGTCAGTAGGTAATTTTAAAGCTTGAGCTTTATTAAACCATTCTTCCGCTTCATTATGTTTTCCTCTTTGTACATCAATCGATCCCTTGATTAAAAAATAATAAGCTCTATTGGTAACATATAACCAATTAGGTTTGAAGGTTAAATTTAAACGTTTTTCACAAGCATCAAAATCCTGAGATTGCATAAATTGTGCAGCCGATTGAATGGTCCCAAGAAATATATAACTCGCTAGAAAAATCAAACCAACTAATAATAATGGAAATGCATACCAAAAACCCACGGTAAATGCCAAAACAGTGCCCCCTATTAACAACACTGCGATAATAGCAAACTTTAAATATATATTAATAACAAACATAATGCATCGATTAATGTGCGGTCAAAGTTAATCAAATTTCTAAATTCCATTTTTTTATAAGTTGCGAACCTTAAAACAATTTTCATCAATTTTCGTTTTACTTCACTTAAATCGCTGTACCTTAACCCATATTATACCACTTAATATATGATGAAAAATTTATTTGTATTTTGTTTAATTTGTAATGGCTTCATACTCTACAGTCAAAACAAAATGAATCACCAAATCATTCCAAATCCTGTATCTGTTAAAAGCGCTGGTGGTCGATTGAATCTCAATGATGTTAAACAAATCATTATTCCAGAAAAAAATAAAGGTGTAAAAAAAATAGCTGAATTTTATATTCGAGCTTTGAACCAGCCGGATATAAAAATAATTGAAACTAAAAGTCCACATACTTCATCCAAAAAATCAATTATTCTTCAATTATTAAGCGGAGAAAATTCATCTGATTATTACACACTTAATTCTTCGAAAAATGGTATTAAAATAACTGCCTCTCAAGAAAGAGGTTTATTTTATGCTTTACAAAGTTTGATACAAATTATCGAAAAATCTGAGGGGCAAAATAACATATCCAATCTTACTATACCGTATATTAATATTGAAGATGATTCAAGATTTAAATATAGAGGGTTACATTTGGATGTAAGTCGTCATTTTTTTCCAGTATCTTTTATAAAAAATTATATTGATATGATGGCTAAATATAAATATAATTATTTCCATTGGCATCTTACTGATGATCAAGGTTGGCGTATTGAAATCAAACAATTTCCTGAATTAACACAAACTGGTGGCTATCGTAAATCTACTTTAATTGGGCATTATAGTGACAGCCCGGCAAAATATGATTCAACTGAATACGGAGGTTATTACACCCAAGATGAAATTCGTGAAGTAATCAGATATGCTGCGGATCGTTATATCGAAATAATTCCCGAGATTGAAATGCCTGGGCATTCTTCAGCTGCACTTGCCGCCTATCCTATTTTTGGTTGTACTGGTGGTCCCTATGAGGTGGCTAATACTTGGGGTGTATTTGAAGATGTATTCTGTACTAAGGATACAACCATTTGGTTTTTGAAAGAAATTCTTAAAGAAGTTTGCGATTTGTTTCCTGGTGAATATATTCATATTGGTGGTGATGAATGTCCTAAGGGAAGATGGAAAGTTTGTCCCAATTGTCAGGCCATAAAACGCAGAAGGAATATAAAAACAGAAGAAGAATTACAGAGTTATTTTATTTCACAAATAAGCATTTTTTTAACATCTAAAGGTAAAAAATTAATTGGGTGGGATGAAATACTTGAAGGCGGTATTCCTACCAATGCGATCATCATGTCCTGGAGAGTAGAAGAAGGTGGAATTCTTGCTGCAAAAGCTAAACATCAGGTGATTATGACTCCGGGATCACATTGTTATTTTGATCACTATCAATCTACTTATGCTAAAGAACCACTTGCAATAGGAAGTTATTTGCCTTTAGAACGTGTTTATTCATATAACCCAATACCTACAGTACTCAATAAACAACAAAGTTCATATATACTAGGAGCTCAAGGCAATGTGTGGACTGAATATATGTCTGATGAAAATAAAGTATTCTATATGGCATACCCAAGAGCAATTGCCTTGGCCGAGGTAAACTGGACTGAGGAAAAAAACAAATCTTATTCTGATTTTATTAAACGACTACATCATCATTCTAAATGGTTTAAAGAAAATAATATTTCGTTTTCATTAAGTTATTTAGATTTAAATTATAAAACACTCAATAATAATAATCACGTTGAACTAATCATTAATAAACCAGCACTGGACGGAAGTATTTTATTAGAAACTATTAAAGATGGAGATGCAAAACAAGAATATACTTCAGAAGATACCTTTATTCTCGATAAAACACTTAACTGTAAAGCTTGGTATCAACTTAAAGATAAAACACTTAGTAGACCTATCACAATAGATTTCATATCCCATTTAGGTGCAGGAAAAAATATCACTTTGATCAATAGCCCTGCTGAAAAATATTTTCAAGGGGGTCCATCAGCATTGTTGAATGGTATTCAAGCTCCACAAAATAAATATGGAGGTCAGGAATGGATTGGAATGGAAGGAAAAAATTTTGAAGCAATTATCGATTATAAAGATACTAATTCAATTAGCGCATTAACTTTTCAATTTTTTAATGCCCCTGGTTCTTGGATCCATTTACCATCTGAAGTAGTTATTAGTGCTTCTTCTGATGGTAAGAATTTTGAAATAATTAAACAACAAAATATCGAAACTACTAATCTTAAATATATAGAACCCAAAATCTTATTGGATAAAAAAATAATTCCTCAATATTTAAAAATACTGGTAAAAAATCATGGTGAAATAGAAGAGCATTTGCCTGGTGCCGGGCACGGTTCGTGGTTATTTATAGGTGAAATAAAATTGGAATAAAATTCACCTTCAAGCGATTTTTTTATTTGAAATATGTATTCTATCCTGAAAAATTTTCATGGTACAATATTAAATTCATTAATGATTTCAAGTCATTAATTATTTCCAATCTATCTAACAAAAAGAAAGCATTGAATATTTATTCAACATTCAATGCTTTCCAACTATTCTGTAATATCCTTATTTCTTATTAATCGATGCAGTGGTTTTATTTTGTAATTGATCTACATCTTGTTGCAATTTAGAAATAGCTTCTTGCAAATTTTCTAATGTTGACAATCTGGCTTTTAATTGATCCAGTTCTTTTTTCATAGATATAATTTGTTGATCTTTTTCCTTTATGGCGCCAATTAAATCTGGTATAAGACCCATATAACTTACGGACTTTATTCCCTCTTCATTAGTATTGACCAATTTAGGATAAATTAATTCGACTTCTTGGGCAATCAAGCCTGATTGATCTAACCGATCTCCTTCATTTTTATCCATTCTTCCTTTATAAAAAAATTCTTTTTTAAGATCATAAATTACTGGATTCAATTGAGTCAAACGATTCATTGATCCATTCAATGGTTTGATATTTTCCTTAAGTTTTTGATCAGAATACGCAAATATATTAGCTACGTTATTCAAAAATAAACTATTAGAATAAACAGCTTTAAATGGTTTTCCTAAAGTTCCAACAAAACCAAATTCAAATTCTTCAGGTTCAAAAATGGGATCAAGAATTCCTCTTTCACTTCTAATTTTAAGACCTTTTACGGTTGATAGGGTACCACCTTGAAAGGTAATATCAATATCATCATTGTTCATCGTATTTAAATAGAAATCCACTTTTCCATTAGTCTGTAATGCAGTAGCATTTGCACTCAATTGTGAGGCTGCAAAATATCCACCCGGTCCCTGATCAGAAGTTCCGAAAACTCCTGCTCCATTACCTGCATTGTAGCCTGATATTACATTTCCGGATGCATTAGCTCTGGCTAATATGGCGCTTTTATTCGAAAAGTTAGTCCCCACTGTTAATAAAGTATTCACATCAGGAATTAAATTGCCAATACCTACACTTCCTTCAGGAATAATGGTTAGCCTTGGAATGGCTTTAGTTGTGAGGTGTAATTTACCGTTTAAATTGACATTAGATGTTCCCAAATCATAATCTTCGTTTTGACCACTCACAGATCCTATATAACCTCGATATTCATTATTTTCATAAATGCGTATTGTAGTATTTGAAGGACTATTGAAATCTGCTACATTGGAACTTGTACTATTTACATCCAATGATACATCAGGATTAAGTATTCCAATGCCCACATGATCGTCTAATGCTGTAATCAATGCCGGTCCTGAACTACTTTCCAAAAAGCATGCTGCAGAGGTACCACTTTTAGCATGTAATCCATAATTATTTGAAGATTCTACCTGAATTCCTTTACCGGCAGTATTTGTTATATCAATCAGTGTTTGACCCAAACCAAATGTGTTCAAATAGGGTATTGTTATTCCTGTTCCTCCAAGATCATTCCCCGGAGTCCAGGATAATCCGTTCCATTTTAATACTTGACCATTCACAGCACCTTGCGGAGCTAAGGTCAAAGGATTAGAAGGTAAACCATTTCCGGAGAGACTGGATTGGGTTTGTGCGACTTGATTTCCCCAATTATCACCAACTCCTCCACCTATATTATCAGTAGAGGGAACCCAACTTGTTCCATTCCATTTTAGTACTTGACCATTTGTAGCACCTTGTTGACTTAAGCCCAATCGATTATTTGCAGTACCGTCTCCAGCTATTGTTGAATTGGTCAATGCTACCTGATTCCCCCAGTTATCGCCTGTTCCACCACCACCCACATTATCAGTCCCAGGTTCCCAAGTATTATCTATGGCATTCCATTTTAAAACTTGACCACCAGATGGCTGAGATGAAGAAACCATCCTGCCTTGTAATCCGACAACCTTATTGGCATTGTGTGGACCTGTAGCATCTCCTCCTAAAGGCAAATTGGGTATGATCCCGTTAGCGGTAGTAGCATGATTAGCTTCCAATGCATAAGGAACACTAATTAATTGAGCCGGAGTACCCAATCTTACATAATTAGTACCACCTGTTGGATCCATTTCTATAAGTAAATAATAGGTTCCTCCAGACCATAAAATAGCATTAAAAATACCAGATTGAACTATTCCTTTGCCTATTTTAAGGGTAAATAACCCAAGGGAACTGGTTACTACATTGTGTATTTCAGAATACATTACCGGACCAATGGTATCATTTTGAAGGATGGACATTTTCAAACTAATCGCTTGATTAGCATAAACAGCTCCTGATCCATTTCGAGCAACTCCTTGATAATTAAATGCTTGCGGTGCTTGTCCAAAAACTTCAGTGCTAAACATAAAGATACTGAACATTAAAATGATTAAATTCTTCATATGATTAAAGTTATTTGATGTTATGTAAAAACTTAAAATTGGAGCTTTATTCCTGAAATCAAAAAGGCTAAAACAAGCATTTAAAAGCCTTAAAACCTCACTTATAAACTGTAAAAAGTGCCTTAATTCTAATGTTGAAAGGCCTTTTGTCAAAATATGCAGGAAAAGAAGCCCTAAATTATTTTAACAAATGTGGGTTTATCAGCTATAAAGTTACGCATTATTATTGATTAGGAAAAAAATATTTCAGTTACCATAATTATATACAATTAGGTAATCAATTAATATTAAATCTTAGACAATAATTTGATAATAATTCCGTAGGAGTTTGATCAAATAAAATTATTTATGAAACGGTTGAATTGTATCCTTCTTTTTTTGAGTTTATCATTTTTTAGTTTAAACCTATTTTGCCAAAATAGTTATCAACTTATTTCCAATACAAGTAAGAACGGAAAGTATCATTGGACTGAAGTTACGAATGACCCTTCTCATACTCGATTCTATACTTTAGCTAATGGGTTTCAGGTAATCTTAACAGAAAATCATAATGAACCAAGAATTATGTGTCTCATAACTACAAAAGCAGGAAGTAAAAATGATCCTCCAACACATACTGGATTAGCGCATTACCTGGAACACATGTTGTTTAAAGGCACGGACCAATTTGGAACATTAGATTATACTCAAGAAAAAATACTCTTGGATCAAATCGAAAACTTATATGAAGTTTATAATTCAACACAAGACCAACAAAGACGAAAATCAATTTATCATGAAATTGATTCCATTTCCGGATTAGCTTCCAAATTTGCAATTGCAAATGAGTATGATAAAATGCTTGGAAATATTGGTTCAAATATGACTAATGCGTTTACTTCATTTGAGAATACCACCTACATGGAAAACATTCCATCAAATAATTTAAATAAATTTCTAGAAATTCAAAAGGAACGTTTTAGAAATCCTGTTTTGCGTTTATTCCACACGGAATTAGAAGCAGTTTATGAAGAAAAAAATATTTCTTTAGATAATGGTTCGAACAAAATATTTGAAACCATGTTCGCAAGTCTATTTAAACATCATCCTTATGGGACACAAACAACAATTGGAACCATAGAACATTTAAAAAATCCATCTCTAAAAGAAATAAAAAAATATTTTTATAAATATTATATTCCAAATAATATGTCATTGATATTAGCTGGCGATTTTCAGATGGATCAAACCATAGCATTAGTCGACCAATATTTTGGGGATTGGGCTAGTAAAGAAATTCCAGACTTTAGTTATGCTCCTGAAGTACCTAGAACAACCATTGAAGAATACAATGTGACAAGTCCTGATGAAGAAAGTATGGCTATTGGATTTTTAATGCCTAATCAAAATGACAAGGAAGCAATAATAGCTGATTTGGTAGGAAGCATTTTATACAATGGCAAAAGTGGTTTAATAGATAAAAATTTAGTTAAAAATCAAAAAGTGTTATCGGCTTTTGGGTTTAGGTATCTTTTAAAAGATTATGGGATGATGTATTTTGGTGGAAATCCTTTAGAAAATCAATCATTAAAAGAAGTAAAGAATTTAGTTATTGAACAAATTGAACATATTAAAAGTGGAAATTTTGATGAAGATTTAATCAAAGCCAGTATAAACAATCTAAAAGTTCAACGTATTAAGGAACAAGAAAGTGCTACAAATATGGCTTTCGTATTAAATGATCTTTTCGCTGTAAACAGATCATGGGATAACTATTTAAGAAGTATGGATGATATGAACAAAATTACCAAAAAGGATGTCATACAATTTGCAAATAAATGGTTCAAAAATAATTATACCGTAGTCTACAAATTAACAGGAAATGATACGACTGTTCAAAAAGTTGACAAACCAACTATCACTCCAGTATCTGTTAATAGAGAATCTCAATCGCCTTTTCTTAAAAAAATAATTGATAATCCTTCTCCATCCATCAAACCTGTTTTTCTCGATTTTAAAAAAGATATTCAATTTGGAGAACTTAAAAAAGACCTTCCAGTATGGATGGTTCCTAATACTAGAAATAAATTATTCGAAGTTTATTATGTATTAGATATGGGTTCCAATCATAATCAACTCTTACCATTAGCTATTGAATATTTAAAATTCATTGGCACTTCCAAAAAAACGAATGAACAAATAAACAAAGAATTTTACAATCTTGCAGTGAATTTCAATATGTACTCAAGTAAAGATCAGACCTATATCGGTCTATCTGGTTTAGATGAAAATTTTGATGCAGCTGTTCAATTAATGGAGGAAATCTTGAATGATCCAAAACCAGATCAAAAAGCACTTGATGAATTAATCAAATCGAAAATTAAATCTAGAAATGATGCTACGTTGAATAAGGATATTATTTTTTATGATGCTTTAGATGAATATTTAAGGTATGGTAAAAATAATTCCTACAATAATGTCATTAGCAATCAGAAACTAAAAACCATCAAAGCGAATGAATTAACTTCAATTATTAAATCTTTAAAATCATATAAACATCGAATATATTATTATGGACCTAAATCTTTAAACACGGTAGTTCGCGATTTTAAAAAATCACATAAGACTCCTGAAATTTTAAAAAATTATCCGGTGGAAAAAAAATATCAATTGCAAGTACCTAAAGAGAACACCATATATTTTGTCAATTATGATATGGTACAAGCAGAAATACAATTAAATCGAAGTGATAAAAAATTTGATTCGAAATTATTGCCTTATGTAAAGGCATTTAATGAATACTATGGTGGCGGAATGGCATCAGTTGTATTTCAGGATATTAGAGAATCTAAAGCATTAGCTTACTCAACTTATGCATCATTTGTGAGTCCGGATAAAAAAGAAGATCCGTATGAAGCAACATTCTATGTAGGTACACAAGCTGATAAATTAGGTGATGCTTTAACTGCAGTAAATCACTTACTTAATGACATGCCTGAATCGGAAAAAAATTGGGAAATCGGAAAAAAATCCATTAAACTAGGCATTGAGACCAGAAGAATTTCTAAAAGTCAAATCATGTTTAAGTATGAACAAGCATTGCGGTTGGGATTAAAAGAAGACAGTCGAATCGAAACCTACAATCAAATAGATCAAATAAGTTTGAATGATATCAAACAATTTCATAAGGAACATCTTAAGGATAAGCCATGGAATATGAAATTACTTGGTTCTAAAAATAAAATCAACATGGAAGAATTAAAAAAATACGGGAAGGTAGTAGAATTAAGTCTCAAAGATATTTTTGGTTATGATGTCGAAAAAACTGAATCAATAAAACCTTAAAATATTGGATATTGAATACATTAAACTTCGATTGAATATTTTATGTATTTTTGGATGAGTTATGTATCTCGCTTAAAACGATGTTTTCGAGGTAAAATATACTTCTTAGTTGATGTTTGTTCTAAGCGTCCGGTTTAAAATTTTATTTACTTTATATTTTAAACGGTTGAATTAAATTCCTACATCAAATACATTATTACTTTTGATGACTTCAAGAAAGTAAGATTGTGCTTTTCTTTAAATTAACCCCCCAATGCTGCAGCACCACCAACGATTTCAGAAAGTTCTTTAGTAATGGCTTCCTGACGTGCTTTATTGTAGTTGATCTTTAACTCTGAAAGAATTTCCTCAGCATTTTCAGTGGCTTTATCCATCGCTGTCATACGTGAACCATGTTCTGAAGCTAAATTATCTAAAACGCATTTATAAAGTTGTGATTTTAGAATGGATGGAATCAACTCTTTCAATAAATCAGCTTGATTTGGTTCAAAAATAAAATCTGGCTTGGAAGATGCACCAGATGTAACAGGAATCTCAGCTTTTTGTACCGGTAGGAACTGCTCTCCTTGTGGAAATTGAGTTGCAGCATTTTTAAATCTGTTATAAAAAACTTCTATTTGATCTGTATTTCCTATTGTAAATTCATTCATGATAAAATGAGCAATGTCAGAAACCTTTTCGTAATTCATCTCACTGAATAAATTAACATAGGTACTATTCATAGCACATTGAGGAAACCGTCTTCTAAAATATTCAAAACCTTTTTTACCAATACATAAGAACCCTAATGTTCCATTTTTAGCTTGTTCAGAATAATTGTCTGAAATGGTCTTATGAGCTAACTTTATAATATTAGAATTGAACCCACCGCACAAACCCCTATCCGATGTAATGACAACCATGAGAGGTTTCTTTTTTTCGGTTGCTTTTCCAAAGTTCCCGGCTCCCTGGCCATCAGAAAACGACATAATATTGCTCATCATCGCATTAAGCTTATTTGCATAAGGTCGCATCTGAACAATACTTTGTTGAGCTCGGCGCAATTTAGCAGCAGAGACCATTTTCATAGCCTTAGTGATCTGTTGAGTTGAGATCGTTGACTTGATCCGATTACGTACTTCTTTTAAATTAGCTGCCACGTGATGGTACTTTTTATTTACTTGACTTAGAACTTAAATCAGCTGCAAGGTCTCTTAATACTTTTAAATCTGCTTCGTCCAATTTACCATTTCTTAGATTTTCTAAGACAGATGGGTGAAGTTGAGTTAAACTTGTAAAAAATACGGATTCAAAGTCTTTTACTTTTTCAACCGGAATATCTTTAAGCAAGTTATTTGTACCCAAGTAGATAATTGCAACTTGTTTTTCAACTGTTACCGGACTGTATTGTGGTTGTTTAAGGACTTCAACATTTCTTTTACCTTTATCCAATACAGCTTTTGTAGTAGCATCTAGGTCAGAACCAAACTTGGAGAATGCCTCTAATTCACGATACTGAGCTTGATCTAATTTTAAGGTTCCAGATACTTTTTTCATGGATTTAATCTGCGCATTTCCACCTACCCGAGAAACAGATATACCCACGTTAATCGCCGGTCTTATACCAGAGTTGAATAAGTTGGATTCCAAGAAAATCTGACCGTCTGTAATTGATATTACGTTAGTTGGAATATAAGCTGAAACGTCTCCTGCTTGGGTTTCAATAATGGGAAGTGCGGTTAATGAACCTCCTCCTTTAACGATTCCAGCCTTTTTCAAAGATTCAGGAAGATCGTTCATATTACGTGCTATTTCATCATTGTTGATCACTTTTGCTGCACGTTCAAGAAGTCTTGAGTGAAGATAAAACACATCACCCGGATATGCCTCACGTCCTGGTGGTCGTCTTAACAATAATGATACCTCTCGATAAGCCACAGCTTGTTTACTTAAATCATCATAAATTACAAGTGCCGGACGACCTGTATCTCTAAAATATTCACCAATGCATGCACCGGCGAAAGGTGCAAAGAATTGTAATGGAGCTGGATCTGCAGCTGAAGCAGAAACTATAGTAGTATAAGGCATAGCACCATATTCTTCCAATGTTCGAGCTACTTTTGCTACTGTAGAGGACTTCTGACCAGAAGCAACATATATGCAATAAACAGGTTCTCCCCGGTCATAAAATTCTCTTTGATTAATAATTGTATCTATAGCAATGGCAGTTTTACCTGTCTGACGGTCTCCGATTATCAACTCTCTTTGTCCACGACCGATAGGAATCATAGAGTCTATTGCTTTGATTCCTGTTTGAAGAGGTTCGGTAACTGGCTGACGAAATATAACACCTGGAGCTTTACGTTCCAGCGGCATTTCATAGGTAACTCCTGTAATTGGACCTTTTCCATCTATGGGTTGTCCCAAGGTATTAACTACCCGGCCTGCGAATCCTTCACCTACTTCTATTGAAGCGATTTTTCTTGTTCTTTTTACTTTAGATCCTTCACGTATTCCATTCCACGGACCCATCAAAACGACCCCAACATTATCTTCTTCTAAGTTAAGTACTATGGCTTGTACGCCAGTTTCAAATTCTACCAATTCTCCCGATTGTGCATTGGTCAAACCATACACCCTTGCGATACCATCCCCTACCTGGAGTACTGTTCCTACTTCTTCCAATTCCGCAGCTGTGTTGACACCTGAGATTTGTTGTTTAAGTATTGCTGATATTTCCTCTGGTCTTATATTTACCATGATCTATTCTATTTATGATTTAACAACTAAATTAATATATGATTTATCGTATAGATTCTTCTTCATTAAGTCCACTTGACGTTTAGCACTGGAATCATATTGTTGATCGCCCATTTCAAATATAAATCCACCCACTAATTCAGGCTTTATTTTTTGAGTCACTTCCATTGTTTCACCCGCACTCAGCCACGATTTAAACTGATCCTGAATTGCGGATAATTGCGTTTGATCCATTTGAGAAGCAGTAGTTAAAATAGCAGTTCTAACCTTATTTTTTACCTTATACTGCTCAATGAAAGCAACACATATTTCAGCTAATATGGACTCTCTTCCTTTGTTGATTAAGAGTTCTACAAAGGATTGGGTTAGAGCATTTATTTTACCGCCTAATAATGACCTAACTATTTGAATTTTGGTATCTGCCTTAATAACAGGACTTTTTAACATCAAGGCAAAATCCCTGTTCTCACTTACATTAGCAAAGGTCAACATGTCTTGATAAACCGCTTCAAGCTGGTTATTATCCTGAGCTAGGTCCAGAATTGATTTTGCGTATCTACCTGATATTTTGTGGCTTGACATAGAATTTCTATTAATTCATTTTTATTTCATCCATCAATCGGTTGACATACTCTTGTTGAGTTTGATCTGAGGCTAAATTCTTACGAATTACTTTTTCAGCGATTTCAATAGCCATTGCCCCAACTTGATTTTTAACATCTACAAGTGCTGATTTTTTAGCGATTTCTATATCATTTTTTGCATTTACAACGATACGCTGTGCCTCTTCTTTAGCTTTATCACGACCTTCAGCTATTAGTAAATTAGCTGCATCCTTAGCTTCTTTTATAATACGCATTTTCTCTTCACGCGCTTCTGCTAAGATGGTCTCATTCTCAGCTTTAAGTTGAGACATTTCTAATTTTGCATTTTTAGCACTATCCAATGATTTTTGAATATCATCTGCTCTATCATTAAGTGCTTTAACTATAGGTTTAAAGGCAAATTTTCCA
The DNA here is from genome assembly GCA_044228225.1 of Saprospiraceae bacterium. GTDB lineage: Bacteria > Bacteroidota > Bacteroidia > Chitinophagales > Saprospiraceae > Vicinibacter. The sequence goes on from JBGAVH010000004.1 coordinate 102,589, forward strand.
ATGATTAACCAGAAAATCAAAAAGATGATCGTTGACCAAAACAACAAACCAAACGTTGGTTTGATGGGACTAAAATCGAGCCAAGGAGCTATAAATAAAAAATCCATATTCATACTTTTAATAAAAAAGACAGGTACACAGACCAACCGTCCTGTACACTGTCAAATGATTTTTAAGCTACTAGGTAAGCCAATAAGATCGCAATCAATGCAGCACCTTCTACAAGGGCAGCAGTTAAGATCATATTAGAACGAATATCACCAATGGCTTCTGGTTGGCGAGCAATAGCTTCCAATGCTTTACCTCCGATGGTACCCACTCCGATTCCTGCGCCGATTGCCGCAAGACCCATACCGATAGCTACAATTGAACCTGTCATTTTATAAAAATTTATTGATTAATTAATGATGTTCTGCTTTATGGTCTGCATGATGTGCTTCCTCTGTTGCAGCACCTATATAAGATGCAGTTAACAAAGTAAATACATAAGCCTGAATAAATGCAACAAGCAATTCAATGGCCATCATAAACAAACTTAGCAAGACAGACCCTATAGAAGCACCCCAAGCTGCTCCAGGATTTTCTCCTGCTTTTCCAAAAATAAATATTAAACTTACAAATATAATAATCACGATGTGACCAGCTGTGATGTTGGCAAAAAGCCGCAACATCAATGTTACTGGTTTGATAAAAATACCTAAAATTTCTATAGGAGTTATTATAGTTTTTACAGCAGCTGGAATTCCGGGCATCCATAATATATGTTCCCAATAATGTCTGTTACCTTTAAGATTAACAACAATAAATACGATTATAGCCAAAACTAAGGTTACGGCCAGATTTCCTGTCACATTGGCACCTCCAAAAAATGGTATTTGTCCAAACAAATTCAGTCCAAGTATAAAAAAGAAAATAGCCAATAGCAAAGGCATATAAGGCAAATATTTAGCACCCAAAAAAGGTTTAGCTACTTCGTCTTGGATAAAAAGGATGATGGGTTCAAATAATTTTTGAGCACCAGTTGGAGCTGTTCCCGGATTCTTTTTATAGCGTCTTGCCATTGAAATAAACAACCATGAAAGGAAACCAATGACTAAAAGCATAGCAAATACATTTTTACTAATTGAAAAGTCATAAAAAGAACTAATGCCTCCTCCAAAAATTCCACCATCAGCTGTACTTGCTTTATCCAATGGATAGGTTTTTCCCTGATAATTTACAAAACAAAAATCTTTCTTTTTTCCATTAAAATCCCGTTCTTCTACTGAATATTCTCCAATTTCAACCTCACCCATTGGAAATGTAGGGTCTGTTACTCTCATAACTTTACCTTCATTCAGAACATATCTATCTATTGCTACATGTCCTGAGCCGTGATGTTCATCATTGATGTGGAAACGTCCAGATGAAAAGACAGACCATCCTTGGTCTTTACTGTATAAAATACAAGGTAGCGGAAAATTCCAAGGACCAATTGAATATACATTCAAATCTGATATATGATGAAAAGCGACTTCCTTGGCATTAAACTCTTTATGACCATGGTCAGCAGCATGGGCGTCTATCAGACCAACATCATTTCCGGTTTGTTGGGGCGCCGATGCGGGAGTTTGACTGTGATCATTTGGTTGACTATGATCGTGACCGCTGTGATCATGTCCACTATGATCATGTCCACTATGATCTTCTTGGGTAATAGTATTTTGATGAGTTTCTGGGCTAGATTCCTCATGCTGGGCCAAAATTCTACCTGTGGCTACAAAAAAAAGTATTACAAATCGATAAATATAACTCATACTGGCAAAGGCCTTTTTGAAAAACGCTGCAAAGTTAAAGCACTAAATTCAATTTAACTAATCCTATTTAGGCTTATTTGTTAAGAGTTTGTTTATGAGGACTTGATGATATCAATGGTATTTGAACTTAGATAAAGAAATGGAATAATTGAAAACAAATTGCTCAGGATCATATCAAATAACATGAAAATCTATTCTTATCTTTAACAAATTCAAAGTCACATTCATCCTTACAAATTAAAAATTTTCTATACACATTTTATTTTTCACCTACAAAATGCATTCAGCTTAATTAACATTTATAGGAAATACATCAATTTTCTAGGGTATGAATACGAATACCCACCTATATCTAAATTTCATTTGGACAGCAATATTAGAAAAATTTCAAAAGGGTTTTGGATCTCCAATAAAGAAACAAATTCAGTGGGGCATCACATCCACTTTAATTCCTATACGATGTATATAACTTTAATATCCTCATAACAACAGAAAGTTCTTGAAAACATATTACTAGGAAATATTAAGCTTAGTTTAATAATTTATAGCTCAGTGTATATTTTTAAATGGCTTATATGTTAATACAAGAAAAAACTGGTTTGTTGTAAATTAATATTGGGTAAGAATGATAAATAACATTCATAAAAATTGTAGATTTACCATCAGATAAAATTAATTGTATGAAATATAACACCCTTACGCTTGCTTTCTTCATTTATAATTCAATACTTTTCTCACAAAGCATGCTTGCTCCACCTGATTTAGTACTTACTTGTAATCACGAAATTAACATTGATAAATTAAAAGATTACACTGATCTAACATATGGTAATGTTGTTTTAGATAAAACACTTCAAACTCCCATTATCTCAATAGATAAAGTATGTCGTGGATTTTGCAATGTCGACTCCTTAACTGGATATCCAGGTATAAAAAAAGCTTGTTTTTATTATAACCAATTATTTGATACTTTTCATCAAGATCAAAAATATGAAATGGTTTGGGGTTTTTCAGGTTATGCATTGGGAAGTTCAAATCTCAAAATTAAAATTCAAATTGATGATTACCGCAAATGTGGAAAAGGGAAAATAAATAGGATTTTTCATACTGAAGATAATGGTGCCACGCTTTCGGATACGCAGACCATATGGGTCGTACAATGCCATCCATTATATATAAATGCTAACAACCCCTATGATCCAAATGATGATATCGTTTGGCCTGATAGTATGGTTACTGTATTTGGTTGTGGTGCAGATGTATCTAGTGATACATTAATCCCAAGAATGTTGCTTGATTCAACATGTCAATTAATTACGATTGAAAAATTTGATGAAATTTCGACTAATGATCCAAGCGTTTGTTTTAAAGTTTTGCGAAAGTGGGTAGTTATAGATTGGTGTCAATATGATCCTTTCAAAAATCCAAACATTGGAAGATGGGAATACGAACAAACCATTTTGGTGCATGACACTTCAGCTCCCAGAATAAAAATATTTGTGCAGTCATGCAATGAATCTTCGGGTACGAATCCAAATGTAGTCCATTTCGAAATACTGAGTGACGATCAATGCACTCCTCCAGATTGGTTGTTCTATTCTCATAGGATTGATATAGATAACGATGGTTTAGGAAAATATAATGGCTTTGATTGTAGAGTAGGAACATTAAACAAAAGACAATATCAAGCTAAGGACACCGTTCAATTTTCTGATAATCCGTATGCACTAAATCATAAAGATCCGTTTAATCCTGATGGTAATTATCCTATAGGTACTCATAAAATAGTTTTTGAAATTGAGGATGGGTGCGGAAATATCTCAACATACGCACAGCTATTTACCCTTATTGCAAGTGAAAAACCTAAAGTAGATTGTAAAATTGGAATTAATATCACTCAATTATCATCTGTTGGGAAAGCAAATGTGCTAGCTGAGGATCTCACTATTAATATAAGTGATAATTGCGATCAAAATTTAAAACCCTCATTTTCAAAAAATAGCTTTGTTCCTAGTATTACTTTTAGTTGTGATGATTTTGAAAAGGAAGGATTTCCTAATTCAATATCTAAGACCTTGGAAATTTGGGTAAAAGATCTTGCCGGAAATACAAATTCTTGTTTAGTCAATGTGGAAATCCAAGATCATCAAAAAATTTGTAATATAGATTCAATATTCATAAATGCTGAACTTTTTACATACGCCAACAAGCCCTTAGAACAGGTGAATTTCAATGTAATTCCAGGCGATATTCCCACTTGTAGTAACGAGTTTAATCAAATGGTAAAAAAAGGAAATACACTTACGTTAAATCCAGATAAAATAGATCAACTCCTCAATGGTCAAGACGTCTGGGATGTTCACTGCATGGATAAATATCTTTCAGGCAAATTCAATTTTAACGCTATTCAAAAAAAAGCTGCAGACTTAAATTCAAGTGGTACAATTACACGTTCTGATATTTCTGACTACATTAAAGTGATATTAAATACCAAATCAGACTTTTTAAACAATAACTCAAAACAATGGCAATTTACCAATGAAGATTCTATTCCAAAATCTACATTTGAATTAAGCAATTCGATTCATAAATTTTATGGATTTAAAATTGGAGATGTCAATTTCGATGCCTTCAGTCAATGCAAGGATACCACGGAACAAAAATTACCCACACTGAAATTCGAAACAAAAGGTGTCCCTCTTTTAAAAGATAAAAATTATATCATAGAATTCAGATCATCAAATTTTAAAGATTTATGTTGTCTCCAAATGGATATTCAACTTGACACCCAATTGATAAAAATTATTAATACACAAATCAACCCTCGTTTTAATTCCAAACATCTAGCTATCCATAGTGGTCATGTCTCTCAGATTTTCTTAGATGCAAATCTTATAGGCTTGCCAAACTTACTTGCTGATGAAGTCGTTTTTTCAATAGAAGTAGAAGCTTTAAAAGTTACCTCTAATTCCAATCTTGCTTTTTCAATTTCTGATGTTAAAACGAAAAGTATAGCCTACGATATTCATGGAAATCCATTGGATATTAGCTTAAACAACAAGGTAAATGCTCAAATAAATATCAACTCATCTGAAAATCTTATCCTGTATCCTAATCCAATGCACGACCAATTGACCATTCAATGGAAAGAGGCATTAGATGATTCACTCATAGAACTATTCAATAGTAATGGAAAGTTATGCTTCAATAGTAAATTCAAATCCGATATCGTTCTTAATGAAAATAACTTTAAGGGGCCTGGGATGTATTTTTTGAAATGCACTAAGGGTAATAAAATGATAACTAAAAAAATAATAAAATTATAGATTTGACGGTTAAAATACTCAATCAATAAAATTTGTAGATTTGTATCTATAATTTTCTAGAGTTTTATTAAAGTTTTAATACTCCTTATAGTTGGCACTTTGATCTTTAGCTGGTTCAAATTTTACTTGATCCAATAAGTAAGAATAAGCAAACAAAAATCAAAAGACAGAAAGCAGTTAAAATTTAAAGATGATTAAATTTCAATTTACAATTATTCCATTGTGATTTATATCAATCTTCTTGTTTGAAAGTAATATTTTATTAACATACAATATCTGGAATATTTGCTGTATATGATCTACGTTTGAGGAAAAATTACCTAAAAGCATAGAAATTTTTCAAAAATCAATTAACTTTGGTTACTTTTTGATTAGTATACATGATATACCTATGTATAAATGGTTTGAAGCATTAAGTAGTTTAAGTTGGACAAGAATTATCATTTATATATAGCATTGTCTGAACAAAAGAGTTCAGCCATTAGAGCAGTTTTTGATAAAATATCAGGAACAGTGGCTCAGTTGTCAAAACCACTCAAAATATCTGAAGAAGATTTAGAAGAAGTTCTGTGGAGCAGTATTACTATTTTATTGCTGAAAATAAAAGAGGGATCATACAGTTTCCAAGGATATGATCCATCAAGTTTTGCCATTGAAATCGCCAAAAATAAATTAAAGCAATACCACCATATTAATTTGAACCGAATTCAAAAAACTGAACCTCTAAATCAAGAATATGAATACCATATTTCAGAAATTGAATCAGATAATAGAATTGATCAGCTTGAAAAATGGATTGAACGATTAGATCCTCAGTGCCGTTTACTCATTCGTTTAAAATATTTTGAAGAATTGAGTGATAAATTAGTTATAGAAAAAAAATTAAGTCCATATCAATCTGTGGATTCATTAAAAAATAAGCGATCTAAATGCTTAAAGTCACTGAGTGATATTCGAGCTTTGGAGCGTAATAAATAAGTGCAAGTCATGAATCGTTATTACGAACAAATTGAAGATTATATTAACAATGAACTCAATCATGAAGAACGCAAGGCTTTTGAAGATGCAATGAATGCAGATCTTTCTCTATATACAGAAGTTGTAAAACAACAGGAAACTATCTGGAGTTTACAGGCAGCCACAATGAAGGCAAAAGTAAAGTCCGCTTTAAAAAGTGAACAGAAATTGTCAATTCACTTAATAAATTTTTCCTTTTTAAAATATGCAGCAATTGGGTTGCTCCTGATTTCCTTTAGCGTATATTATTATTTTAAAAATGATAAAGCATCAGTTATACAGATTGCTGAACAGAAGATATCTGCATCAGATTCAACTGATACTGTTAACGAATCAAATAAAATTATAGACACTTTAGATCTTGCACCAATAGTTGAAAAATCAAATCAGGCTGATATTGAATCTATTCGTGATTTATCTTTTGTGGATACCTATGCTTCAGTTCCAGATAATTCATTTCTGAGAAATATTAATCCTGAAATTTCTGTTGAAAAATCTTTATTTGAAAACTACTTAGTTTTACTTGAGCGCCATGAATACAAAAAACTTATAAAACAGCTTGGTAAAGATTCGAATTTATCTAATGAAAATTTGAAATTTATTCTTGGACACGCATATATGAAAACAGGCGATTTCAAACGAGCTAGTGAAATTTATAAATCATTGCTGACTAGTTTTCAATATAAGCACGATGCGCGGTGGAATTTACTTCTTTGTAGAATCCGTTTGGATAAAGCCACAAATATTCAAATTCAAAGCGAATTAAATGGGATGATTGAAGATTTAGATTTCCCATTTCGGGACAAAGCTAAAATAGTAAAAAAGAGACTTAAAGAATTAAGTGCGTCGCACTAAAGAATATTTTAAAAATTCAAGATAAATTTTAAAAAATAATTTATTCAATCTTTAAAATTGACATATCACCAACTGAAATGAATCCCGCCCAAAAGAAGGGATGAGAAATTTGTCCAGGATTATTGAATAAATACTTCTTTTTGGCGAGAGCAAGAGAAATATTTTTTGACTTTCCTTCTTTTAATTCTTTGTAAAAATTATCCATGATCTGCATAGTGGATTTGTCGTTGACTTTCCATAAAGAAGCAACGATACTTTTAGCACCTGCGTATGCGAATGCTCTGGCCAAGCTTATGACTCCTTCTCCATGTATTCTTTGTCCCGTTGCAGTTTCACAAGCAGAAAGAATGACTAAATCTGCATTTAGTTGTAAATTATATAACTCGGCTACTGTCATTAAGCCTAACTTCGAGTACGATTCAGCATCAGAAAAAGCTAAAAAAGAAAAATCTCCATCCTTATGATTTGCCTGACCATGTGTTGCCAAATGTATTATTTTATACTGAGCAGCCAGGTCTTTAAATTTCTTCTTAGTGGCACTCTTGCCTGTCAAAACTTCAGAAAAATTATTAAAGTGTGATTTAGCACGGTATACTTCTTCTCCTGAATATGGCAAAGCAGATAGTCCATATCGCAATGCATCTTCATTCTTTAATCGGATAGCAATACTTGCAGTATCAATATCATAAAAAGGGGCAAATGCTAGTAAACGTGAAGAAGTGAGAAGTGAATGTTTTCTTTCGATCATTTGATGTAACATCGTTGCTGAATATGCGTATTGAATGGCGTGAGTGTTAATCAAATATGGATAAGTTTTAAAATTACTTAAATCTTTTGGAACGCCTGTAAGCAGTGCTTCAAAAGGCAGGTTAGCCAATACTCCATCAGGAACTATGATGAGCTCAGAAGTCAAGAATTCTGAAACTGGTTTTATTAATTTACTATTAAGATTGAAAGCTGCTTCGGCATATTGATACACTGTTTTTTTGTATAATTCAGCATTTTTTTGTGATGATGTGTGATAAGTGGTAATGCCATCTACGAGGCTTTGCACCCAATCATTCAAAGGAAAGTCAAGATTAATTTCGATTAGTTTCGAGTTGTTCTTTTGAACTACAAAAATAAAAATTGAAGAATCCCCTGTAAAATATTCAAGCAAGGTCTGATTAGAACTTAGGCCCATTTGTGTCTTTTCAATTGAAGACGATTGTAGTTGATATTTTAATTTTGAATAATCTGGATAGTTTTTATTGAAATAATCCCGGAGATTATTTTGTTCTTTTTCTTTTGCATACAATAAAGCATTTTGAGTGAGTACAAGAGTATCTGTCAGACCAATTTTTTGGTCTTCTAAGAGTGATTTTCGTTCAATTTGGAGATTGGTAATTTGAATTTGAATCAGTGAATCTTTTTTCAATTCTTCGTCAGGTATGCCTGCAAAATGTCTCGCATTTGATTCTATACATGCGGAAAAAAGCAAAAAATTATGCATGCTTTCACTATATTGCCATGCCCTTTCAAGTGTAGTTGGATTATTTTTATTTGAATTTATAAATAACAATTCAGCATTTATGGCATTTTCAAAATCGCGAACGGCATCAGCCATAACTTTTTTTTGATCGAGTGTAAAATTATCTTTTTGCAATTGATTTTTTATTCCTGATTCTGCAAGTTGATAAAAATATCGGCTTGCTTGAAGGAGACTGTCTTGACCTGTTTGAATATACCATTTTTTATAAACATTTGCTTTGCCACTATGCGCATAGTGAAGCAGATAGCTATCATTACCATACAATTTTGACAATATTTTAATATTTTGATCAAAAGATTCAAATGCGTCTCTGAATTGACAATTTGCTGTTTGAGCACGACCTAGCAATATTAAAAAATCCGCAATGTCTAAATTGTCATATTTAAGTTCAATCCTAAAAATAGTAATAGCTTTTGTAAACCAATTTACTGCGTCAGAATAATTACCTATTGCATATTGTGCTTTTCCAATATCTACGCACACCCATCCATAGTTACCCGTGTTGTCCTCATGGACTTCTATCATAATGGAGTTGCTCTTTTTAAAATACTCCAATGCATTTGTAAAGTCTCTTTTCGCTAAATATGTCTGGCCTATTTCAGAATAATAAAAAGCCATCGAGCGACTTTCAAGTCCATATAATTTAACATAAATTGGAAAAGCCTTGTCATAATAAGAAAGTGCAAGATCAAATTGTTTAAGATTTTTGTAACAAATACCCAAAAATTGATAATTTTTAGACAGAAGCTTTTGGTTAATTTTCGTTGAACCCAGAAGAATACTTAATGAATTTTCCAATAAAGGAATAGCTTCTTTATAATCTCCCAAATAGGTATATCCTTGTCCCAACTTATTTAATATTTCTGCATATTGATCAATAGATATAATAGTATCGTGTTCTGCTAATAGTCTACATTTTTCTAGGAAAGAAACTGATTGGGGATACTTACCAATTTTCATATAAGATAAACCAAGAAGTCTTAAAGAATTTATTAAGTCACAATGATTTTCAGGTAGAAGACTCTGTTGAATTTCTAGTGCTCTTGTTATTAGTTCAATGACCTCTTCGTATTTTCCTAATTGAAATAATGCAAAGCCACATTGATAGCGAGTCTCTGCTAGTAATCGAAGACAACTCGTATACGACATTTTGATCAATTGTATGGTTTCAGATGCTATGTCAGCAGCATCAGAATATTTCATTGAATCATTAAATGATTTGATAACATAATATAAAGAGTCAGGAGAATCTGTAAGTTTAATTAGCCTGAATTCTTGAGCTGCAACAGGACTCAACAGTAAGTAAAAAAAGGAATATAAAAAATAGCTAAACCTCATAAAAGTCAATATTTATATATATATGACATCTAAGGTATAAAGGTTACTCTTCAAATGTACAAATTTTTTTTATAAAAAAATCATGTCTTTGGTTACATTTTATAAGAGTTGCATGATAAAGGGGTATTAAATCATCTAAAACCAAGTTTATGTATAAGAATTTGTCATTCAATTTTACTCGTTTTTCTTTTAGACTAATCCTTCAATCGGTTATTGATCCAATTGGTTTGAAAATCTTTAATAGATTAAAACTTCCCTTTAAATTCATTTGTATTTTACTATTCCAGTACTTTCTAATTGCCCATTTATCTGCACAAGTAAGTTGTAGCAGTATAGTTTTTTCCACTCAAAAAACTACTGAATGTTGTTATACTTTAAAAGCGGATAATACTTCAGACGCGTGTTTTTACGAATTTACTATTTTAGATCCTAACGGACTGTTTACAAGTTTTACGGGTTCCACTGGATGGACCGTTTCGAAAATAACAGATCAAGAATATAAGATCCGACCAACTTTTGGCGCACGAGCACCACTAGGAAGCTTGACTCTAGGTCAGTTTTGTATTTCTGGTCAACTTAATCAAAATGTAGTAATTCAATACAATAATTTATGCTTAATGATTGGATGTGAAACAGAGTTAAGCTTAACCGCTTGTCCGACAAAGAACATCATTAAAGGTATAAAATACCTAGATATCGGATGTAAAGGAATACCATATAAAGACCAGCCCATAATTAAAGATTGGCCTATTAATTTGTTGGATGCAACTGGTAATGTTATTGATAACACTTTAACAGATGTTAATGGGGAATATGGATTCTTTAATATATTGCCGGGTAGTTATACAGTAAAAGAGGGCATACTTAATGGATGGCAATTCAGCTTTCCAAAAAGTGGTACACATAAAGTAGACATCAAAGGAAATGAAGAAATAAAAATTGAAAATTTTGGAAATTGTCCAACGACATGTAATTGTGATTCGATAGCTGTTTATCTAACTCAAGAAGAGCTGATTAACTCTGATACAGGTTATTTTTATTTGAGCATTTCAAATGTTGAGTCTTTTTGTTATGAATTTATTGAGGTCCAAATTGACTCAGGTCAATTATTAGGATGGGAATTATTAATTCCTGGTTGGAGTGTAAGCTTACAAAATAAAAATTTACTTCGTTTAATACCTCCTGGCTCTGTAATTCCTGAGGGAGGTTTTATTCCATTAAGGATTAGTCTAGCCGCAGCAAAACATTGGTATGAAACTAGCGCAAGAGTTTATTGGAGTGAAGGGTCGAAATCTGTGGAATGTAAAAATATACAAAAATTTCCATTTCCAATTATTCCAATAGAAAAAAGTTGTTGCCCATCTAATACACAACCAGGACCGGAATTGGTTGTGAATGGTTCTTTCTCTTCTGGATGCTCTGGCTTCAATTCTGCTGGCTATATTCCATGCACACTAGTTAATAGTCCAGGTACTATGAACGTAACTGATGGAAATAACATTACTGCACATAATAATTATTTCTCATGTCTAGCCAAAAGTGGCAACCCTACTGATAAATTCTTAATTGTTGATGCTGCTTTACCTGGGTCAACGGCCTTTTATCCTTGGGGGCAATTTGTTAATGTATCGGCAAATGAAGTATATACTTTTTGTGCTTACATTAAAAATATCGTACTTTCACAATCAAGTATAGCTAACCCAACAGTTCAATTAGTAATTGTCGATATATCAAATGTCATTGTTGCTAGTTCTAATCAAATAACCCTTTTTGAAAGTCAGCCTTGGCAAAAAATAAGTTTGCACTGGACCTCACCTGGATCTGGAAGTTATTTTTTTCAAATAAGAGCTGTCTCACCTGTAAAAAATGGATGTGATTTTGGAGTCGATTGTATTAGTATCAGAAAATGTTCATTTGCTCCTACTAAATGTTCTTGTCCGGGAGCTTCAAATTCTAGTAATAACCTTGTAATAAATGGTGACTTTTCATCAGGGGATGTAGGTTTTACTTCAGGATTAAATTCTGATGGCGGTCTTTTAAATAATTGTTCCCCTGGATGGTATGGTATACATAATAATTTAAATCAATTTTGTAATGGCTGGCCAGCTTTTCCTGGGGCTAACTCTCCACCTTTTATGCTTTGTATTGATGGCAGTAACAATGGATCTACTAAAACAGATTTATGGAGAAGCAATTTTATAAACCTGACTCCATTTTCCAATTACTGTTTTTCATTTAATTGGATCCCTGCGTATGATGCTACAGGAATTAATGCTCAAAATATTCCATATGAAATCATGATTGTAAGTTCTAGTGGGGTTGATGTAGCTTCAATAACTCCTTTGGGAGGCTCAGTTTTATCAGGGAACAGAGGAACTTGGTATCCAATAAATTTTACACTTTCTAGTGCTCTTTTAAATGGTTCATATAGAGTAATCATACGTCAATTAACCGGATCCGCTTATCGTGATTTTGGGATTGATGATATTTGTTTTATTAAATTACCTCCACCTTGTAATTCTTCATTTACTTATACTCAAGATAGTTGTGGACTTTACACTTTTCAAGGTATTGTTTCTGGAACATCACCGTATTCTTACTCCTGGAATTTTGGAGATCCTAGTTCGTTTGGAAACAATATATCTAGCCTTCCTGTTCCTACACATCAATATTATGGATCAGGACCATATACTGTTGTTCTAACAGTTACTGATGCTACTGGCTGTTTCAGTACATTTTCTTCCACTATTAACCAAGTATTCCATTCATTGAATTGTTGCGATACCTGTGAGCATAACTTAATAAAAAATCCAGGATTTTTTCAAGGAGCGATAGGTGGAGATTTGGGAAGCCCAGGGGTTTCCAATTTCTGGCAAACCGCCAGTCAATCTCCACAAGTTGCTATTGGTGATGGTCATTGCGATCCTGTCAGCATGCAGATGTGGGGGCAATCTAATGCAGGCGAATCAATTTGTCAACCATTTGTTTTTATGCCTGGTCATACTTATTCAATAAAATTCTGTGCTCGATTAGTAAGTAATTTATCCACTTACCCTAATATCCAATTTGGATTCATGGCAACATCAGGTTGCGTTAATCCATTTAATAATTCAGCTACATTGAATATAGGAAACAGTGGTACTCTTACTAATACTAACTGGCAACAAATTTCTTTACCACCTTGGACCGCGCCATCTGCAGCATCAAATTATAATACATTAAATATTAGAGCATTTAGCAATTCATTATCTGAAACACCATTTGGTCGCATTGATAATATTTGTATTGAAGACATTACTAAGGACTCTTGTGTATGTGGAAAATATGAATATCTTTATGGTGTTAATAAGATTGGTCCACTATTGATAAAAAATTGTGGAGATACGCTTTATGTTCCTTCATCAAATACAAATTCTTTATTAAATTTTTCATCATCTTTTTCATGTTTAAGTTTAAATTGTCCTGCGACAATTGATTGGAATCTAACAGGACCTCCACCATTTATTCCGGTTTCAGGAATACAAGTCGCTCCAGGATCTATAGCCTTAGCAAATTCTAGTTTTCCTTATGCTGGAATTTATACGCTTACAGTGACAGGATACTGTAATGGAAAACCTTGTCCACCGTGCACAATTTATTTTAATGCAGAAGGTCATAATTGTTGTAAAGATTATAATGACTTTAGTATGGCATTTATGAATTCCGTTTCTATAAGCACAAACAGTAGTAATTGTAAGGCGACTATAAATATAGGTAATCTACCAAAATGTGATTCTGTTACAAAGATAAATTGGGGTGATAATACCTTTGATAATGGCCCATATGGAGCAGGGTCAATGCCAATGCATACTTACACTGGAAGCGGTACATACTTTATATCATATTTAGCGATTGAATATGATAACTCAGTAATGCCTTCTTTAATATGTTTTGAAAAATTCTTTTACGATACTATTGTCTTGAGATGTGAACCTCTTTCAATAAATACTCAAAATGGAAAAGATCAAATAAGCATTTATCCCAATCCAAGTAATGGAGTATTCACCATTGAAATGCAACAAGCAGCAAAATCAGGTATGCAATTCCGTATAACAGATATATCAGGAAAAAGTGTTTATGAGGCAAATGCGGTATGGGGTAAATCAATTCACCAATTAGATGCCAATTTCTTGACTTCAGGACTTTACTTCTTACAAGTTATTTCTAATGGAAAAGTGCTTGCAGTCAAGAAATTGATCAAGCAATAGACAAAATGATTAGCCAATGTCTAACAAATATTTCCAATGTTAGCATTGGCTAATCATATTTAAAAAAAATCATTCATATTCAATAAAAATTTAAAAAATGAAAAAAATACTTTTTCCTCTTGTCATAATGACCATGTTTACTGGCTTTATGAGCTTTGTAATCACAATTCCCAATGTAGAATTTAATATTCAGTTTCTAAATCATACAACGGGTACTCCAACTTTATCTGTAAATGGCGTTTCAACAGCCAGTTCAACTGCCCCGCATTTCTGGTCAGCTTTTGTCGATGGTCCAATATACAGTAGCGTGTTTAATTTTACTTCAAACAAATGTTACACCATAAAAGGTGTGGGTGCGAATGCAAAACAAAATTTGTGCATAACATTTAAACCCAATTATAATCCATCTACGGATCAGCCTACTGTGACATATGATGTTATTAGTAAAACATTTACAGCAAATGGTGGAGCAAATTGTTCATACAAAATTAGCAAATTTGTATGTTGCTTATATAAGGATGCAGCCTCTCCAAAATAAATATAAAAGCATAGACATATACATAGATATTGTAATTAAGATCTTGGAATAACATATATTATATTTCTGAAAATCTTTCCTTTTTGTTTTAAGACATTAGGAAAGAACTAAATTAAAGTACAAAATTTAAGATATGAGATTTTAAATAATATTTTTAAGAACTTGCATTTAACTAAATTTTCAAAATGTAATACGGTAATCAATTCAATTAAATATTAAATTTCAACTGCAAGCTATTTTTTGATTTAAAGGAGTTGAAAATATGTCTTGGTGTACAAAAACATGGAAAATTAATTGATTATATTATTTTTATTCGTATATTGAACGATATTTCACAATAAAATTTCAAATTATGAAAACTTTAATTATTTCGAAGTATTCTATAATTCAAATGGTTCTAATAAATTCTATTGTAATAATATTTACTTCGAGTAATGTCCTAGCTCAAACTTTCCAACGAATTTATGGAACATCTCTAGACAACTCATTTTCAAAAGTTATTCCAGATGGCTCTGAATATTATGTGCTCGGACAAGATCAACCAATAGTAGGAGCGCTCTCAAGAGCTACAGTCACGCGTCTTGCCGCAGATGGATCACTACTTTGGACTAAAAGTCTAGACATCCCATCACAATGGAATGATGCCATTCGAGTTAAGAAGGGTGATCTGATACTTGTTGGTAATTCTTTGCCTGGTGATGCTACTGCAAAAAGTATTATGGGTAGAATCACACCAACGGGAATATTTACTTGGCTGAAATCTTATGATGATCTGGGTGGAAGAGATATTTTTCTACGCATTATTGAAAATCCAGTACCACAAAATACTAATTATCCCTACTATATTTTAGGTGCACAATTGGAAATTCTTGGTCTATCGCAAACTTGGGATGATGTAGTCATGATGAATATTAATGATAATGGAAATTTTAATTGGAAAAAAATATATATTAGTGATTCAGATGATGAATTTTTTAGAGACTTAATGGCGTTGCCAAATGGTGAAATGCTTATTTCGGGTAGTAGATTAAACCGCCAAAGTGATCACTCAGGAATATTTTATATTACCAGTAATGATGGAACCATCCTTTCTGGAAAAATTGCAACTTGGATGAACTATCCAGATATCGCACTTGCTCAAAGTGGTGGTTTTTATATGGCTTCAAACAGTGAAGCCGGACAATCTCCATTTATTTCAAAATTCAATCAAAACTATACCCAAATATGGCAAGTGCAAATTCCCAAATTAACAACAATAAGTCAAATTTGGGAAGCATCACCTGGAATCATTTATGCAACTGGTGTAGGTTCATTTGGAAGTTTAACACGTACTGTAATATTAAAACTTCAAGATAATACGCCAAACATTCCAACATTATTATGGACAAAATATTATAATTCTGGTATCAGCTTTATTGGTGGTTCTTCTGGGTTAATGCCAACAAATCATTTAGCCTATACTGATGGAAGATTGACAAACTCAGGATTTGGTGCTAAAGATGCATTTATTTCGATAAGTGATTTGGAATTGAACACATGTGATGTAAGTAATGAAACTGTTTTATTCACACCAACAAATCTTGCTCCTATCAATCAAATCTTATTTCCAATAAATACAATTGATACTATTCCGGGAGTCAATATTTCGAATAGTTTTATTACATGGGGTGAGAAGGATCCATGCCAAACATGTTGTGCAAATTCTACCACATTTTCAAATCTTGTTAATCAAGGATTTACAGTGGTAATTACTAATTGTAAAGTTACTGTAACTGCACCGCAATTTGATACCTGTTATTTATTTAGTACTCCGCCTTCACTTGATGGTTCAAACGTTTCCCAAGTGATCACCAATCCCAATGGATCGTGGACTTTTAATTTTACCCAAAGTGGGAATCATCAGATATGTGTCAATGTATTTGATGAGTGCAATAGCAAAAAAATGTGTACATCATTTAGTGTTACTTCTTGCGATACCTGCCTTTGTGGCCCATTTGATTTAAAGTATAGTATTGGTCGCGGTCCACTTTTACCATATGATTGTGGTGATACTTTATTAGTACCTGCTTCTACCGCAATTCTACCCATTCACTTTTTGTCTTCCTTTACTTGTTTGGGTACAAATTGTCCTCAACCCACAGTAGATTGGATGTTAACTGGGCCATCCGGATTTATCCCGCTATCCATGAATGGGGTAAATGCTACTCCTTCATTTTCAATTCCAATTACCAATACTACTTTTTCCATAGCAGGAATGTATACACTTATTATAAATGGACATTGTGGAAATAATATTTGCTCCTGTATCATATACTTTAATGCAGATGGACCTTCGTGTTGTAGCTCCTATACAGATTTTTGTTTAGCTGTAATGAACTCAACTACTTTATCTGTTGATCAAAATAAATGTAAAGCAATTTTCAGCATTGGAAATCTTCCAAAATGCGATTCTATTGGTCCTATTTTTTGGGGAGATGGAACTTCAACTTCTGGTCACTTTGGTGCAGGAACTATGCCCATGCATAGTTATGTAAACAGTGGAACTTATTATATTTCGTGGACTGCCCTAGAATATGATTATTCGGTAATTCCACCTAAGCCTTGTTTTGCTAAAGTGTTTAGAGATTCGATAAAATTAATATGTGACACCTGTCAATGCAAATCATTTTCCCCTCTTTCATTTGTTAACCCAAACTGGCCTACGGCAATTATACCAGTATCTTGTGGTGCGATGTCTATGCAATTACCTTGTACAAAACCAGGTCAAAATTTCTTTTTTCAAGGAAACCTAAATTGTAATACTTCCAATTGTATACAAGATTCTATTCATTGGAATATCATGTCAACAATTGGTGGACAAATCATCACTAATGGAACCACAGATGTTAATTCTACAACTGGATATTATCATATTAATTTAAATTCAAGTTTGTTTAGTTCAGGGGTTCAATATATGTTAAATATTTCTGGTCAATGTGGATCTAATATTTGTGTTTGCAAAATAAATTTTTCATTTGCCAATTGTCCATGTCCATGTGATTCACTAAATCAAGATGTACTTAAAGGATTTTTTGTAAGTGGAAATTCTTTAAATTGTAATAGAACAATAAAACCCAAAGATCTATGTTCAAATGATAAAATCACCTGGTCAGTTTCACCATCTATTATTCCAATTCCTGGAAATTCCATTGGCAATAATAGTCAAGTTTTCCAATTTTCTATACCAGGTATTTATACAGTATGTATGAATGTAATTAGAATAGATCCTGTAAAATTAGATACATGCAGAGCCTTTTATTGTAGAAAAGTAACCGTAAATTGTTTTCCAAATCCTCATCTTAGATTATGTGAAACCAATGCAATTAAAAATGGAGATTTCGCTGAAGGACTCCTCAATGGAATATTAAGTAAAAGTAAATTAGCTAAAAGTCAAGGCAAAATTTCCAATTGGACATTATTTCCAAATGATGGAGATGGCCTAGTCATTGTAGAAGACAGTTCTGGGGCATCCGATGATGGGAGCATCATTCTGATTGGAAACAAAAATAATTTTGCGGGCATCTGGCAACAAGTTGATTTACTAACAGATCATTATTTAAATATCGGATTTGATTATATTAATTATAGGAGAAATAGACTTCTTGATCATCTGTTAGCTGTAGACATTGTTATGCGTTTGCAAAGCGATTCTACATTAAACCCTGCTAGCTCTGCAGAAATATTAAGAAAAGCTATGAAAGATAAACGAGATGAAAAAGAAAGAAGTTATCAAAGATTTGACACATCAATAGCATATCAACAGGATCCACTTTTAAAATACTTGGTGGTTTGTCTCCAAAATCAAAATGATTCTGTGATGTCAGTTATAGGTATTGATAATATTGAGATGTGTAGTTCTAAAGTACCTTTGTGGGTTTCAACTCACAATGAACAAAAAGAACGAATACGTATTTTTCCTAATCCTAATACTGGACATTTTACTATTGAAATGAAACATACTATCACCTCAGAAATGATATTACGAATTATAGATTTAACAGGTCGAAATATCATGGAAAAACGATGTAATCCGCTTATTCAAACTCAAAATATCGATGCAAGCGGTTTGACTTCAGGTTTATATTTTCTACAAGTTGTTTCGAAGGGTAAAATTTTAGCGGTTGAAAAATTAATAAAACAATAGCATTATCCAAATATGAATAAAACTGTTATCAATAAATCCAAGTTGGTAGTTTTGACTTTATTATTATAATTTTACTATTATCATAGGAGACCTACCATCTCATTACTTTATATTTGTCACAATTTATTAATACCTATTATTTATGCTCTCCGAAGATTCAAGATGGCGATTGGTACTTGGCAAAACAGAAAATGAAGATGATGCCATTGAATTAAGCTCTGATGATGAAGCCATTGATGATCTATTGTCATCTTTATATACTCATGGTAAAACGGGAGGATTAGGAAAATCTTCTCATAAAATTCGTAAATGGATGGAAGGTTTGCGAACCTATTTTCCTCCAGGAATTGTACGTATTATGCAGCAAGATGCTCTAGAACGTCAGGGTATTAAAGAAATGTTACTTGAACCCGAATTAATGGAACAGATAGAGCCTGATATAAATTTAGTAGCAACTATATTGCAGTTGCAGCAATTATTGCCAGATAAAACAAAATCTGTTGCCCGAACATTGGTCCAAAAATTAGTTAAAGAGCTTGAAAAAAAATTAAAACCAAAACTTCAATTTGCTGTCCAAAGCGGACTATTCTCAAGAAGCAAACCAGTTCACCCAAACGGATCTATAATAGATTGGAAAAAAACCATTCATAGGAATATAAAAAATTATCAACCGGATCAATTATTCATTATTCCAGAGGTCTGGTATGGATATAAACAAGGTTATAAAATAAATGAAATCATACTACTTATTGATAAAAGTGAATCTATGATTTCTAGTGCAATATATGCTTCTATCATAGGATCTATTCTTGCTTCTCTTAAGTCCGTACAAACACATATTATTTTTTTTGACACAGCCATTTCCGACGTGACCAATCTATATCATGATCCAGTGGATATTTTATTCAGTGTTCCTATGGGTGGTGGTACGGATATAGCTTATGCTATGAATTATGTCCATCAAAAAATTAAGATACCATCTAAGGCTATACTTTTTTTAATTAGTGATTTAGATGAAGGAGGATCTATAAAAGATCTACTCAGCATGACCCAATTATTATTAAATCAAGGATTACAAATTCAATGCTTGTTAGGGTTAAATGAGTCAGGAATGGCTGAATATAATCACAAGGTAGCATCCGAAATGGCGAATTTAAAAATTCCTGTGTTTACCTGTTCTCCTGAAGAATTTCCAAATCTAATTGCTAAGGAACTTCAACGAAATTAATCTATATGTACAGCGACTACACAATCAGGATTTACTTAAATTTATTATAATACATTAAATTAAATACCCTTTTTAGTTTCTTGGAATTATATGAATTGAGCAAAAAAAAACTACAATTATTTTTTATTCCCTTGAACCATTGTTTTTAATTGTTGATACATTCCATCTGCCGATGGTGTTTCATTGGATTCTCCACGTATATAATTGGTGATGACACCTTTTTCATCGACATATAAAATAAATGGATATCCATACATATGTTCAAAAGTAAAATCCATTAATGGTCCACAATTTACCAATACTGGAAAATTAAATGGTACATTTTTGATGACTTCAGATAATTCATCTTTTGTATCTCTGGCGAATGACAGAACTTCAATATTTTGATTTCTAAATTCATCATAAAATTTAATTAATCCCGGCAATTCTGTCATGCAATTTGGACAAGTTCGATACCAAAAATGGAGGATAGCTTTTTTTCCATATATAGAATTATTATTAAAGATGGTGCTATCTAAAGATGCTATTTCAAATATTGGAATTTTAGCACCTATTAATAATGCAGGGTCATAAAAATAGGTCGTGTCGGTTCCTTTAACCACTTTTTTGAAATTGGTCCTAATTTCAGAAGTTCTTTCCGAAAAAGATAATATTTTATTATTTTTTTTACATGCTATAAAAGCAACAATCAAGACAAATACAATAGTTAATTTTTTCATTTTACCCTTGTTAAAATTTTTATTTTAATATATTTTTTTCAATTTTTTATTTAACCAAATTTTATTTGGTTCTACAGTTTTATTTTATCTTTTATAACATTATCCTTTCATTCAAGATTTTATTCATTTGATTATAAATAGCGATCCGCTATCACATTTATATGATGTTTAGCATGTCCAATCATGGCATAACCAATTGCTTGTGGAGAAAACCAAGCTTCGGTTCCATGCGCAATAAAGGATGATTGAACTTCATTCAAAGATTCAAATAAAAATTTAGAGCTTAATCTGATAGCTGAAAATTCTTCAATTAGTTTTGACATAGAAGTATGATCTACATTGATATGATCTGCATACCAATTTTCGTCCATATAATTATATCTCGTCTTTTCGTCCTGTCTACCTCCGATCAAGGCTCGATACGCAAAGACTCTTTCAGTATCATTAATATGCATCAATACTTGTTTTATAGTCCATTTATCAGGACCATATTTATAATTGTGTTTTGGTTCGGGAATGGTGTTAAAAAAGTGTATAATTTGGTTTGTGTTTTCTTCAAATAATTCAAAAAAATTACCGTCTTCAACCAGATCAATATACTTTTTGAAATAAGGAACATACTCATTTGAATTTGGTTTTTTCATGGGCAATCTTTCTATATAAAGTGTTTCAACATTATGACTTCTTGAGTTGTAAGATGTCTAAATTTTCCTCGAGGAAGATTCTTCTTAGTCAACCCTGCGTAATAGACTCTATCCAATTTCTGAACTTCATAGCCTAAATGTTCAAAAATACGTCTTACAATTCTATTTTTACCAATATGAATTTCTATTCCTACTTCATCTTTTTTACCATCCACAAAATCTATGCTATCAACTGTTGCTACTCCATCATCTAATAAGACGCCTTTTACGATTTTTTGAAAATCAGCAGCTGTTAAATTTTTATCCAAACTGGCATGGTATATTTTCTTTACTTTATGTGAAGGATGGGCCAGTTTTTGAGATAAATCACCATCATTTGTCATAACCAATAATCCTGTGGTATTCCGATCTAATCGACCCACAGGATAAACCCTTTCTTCAATTTTACCTTCCAGAATTTGGGCTACGGTATTTCTATCGCGTTCATCCTTGAGTGTGGTTATAGTATCCTTAGGCTTGTTAATCAGGATATATACTTTATTTTCTTCCGGTTTAATATATTTATCTAAATATGCAATTTTGTCTTTTGGTTGAACTTCATATGATGGATTCAATTCTACTTGATCATTAACTTTGATCTTGCCGGCTTTGACTAAGTCTGCTGCTTGACGTCTAGAGCATATACCACAATGAGCCACATACTTATTTAATCGCATGGGTCCTATTGAAGTTCGAGGTAAAGGTTTTTTAGAATGGGATGGTGTCTTCTTCATTTATTCTTGATGGTATAATTCTAACATTTGGCGTTGTACTTCCTCCAAACATGGTATGCTCATCAGTATATGGTATAAATTTGGCATATTGTTCTTTAAACATCATTTTGACAGTATCAGTTGCACCATTTCGATGTTTAGCAATGATAAGTTCAGTCATTCCTCTTACTGTTTCAGCCTGTTCTTCCAGATCATAATAATCTGGTCTATAAATAAACATAACCATGTCTGCATCTTGTTCAATAGCTCCTGACTCTCGCAAATGGGATAGCTGAGGTCGTTTATTTCCTGTATTTGTTTCTGCTGCACGGTTAAGCTGTGACAAAGCAATTACAGGGATATTTAACTCTTTGGCTAAACCTTTTAATGCACGAGATATGGAAGAAATTTCTTGTTCCCTGCTTGATCGTTTATCATTGGAACCTATAGTCATTAATTGCAAATAATCGATGATCACCATACTTACACCATGATTTTGATGTAGCCTTCTGCACTTAGCTCTTAATTCAAAAACATTTAGCGAAGGTGTATCATCAATATAAAGTGGCGCATCACTTAATTTTTCTATTGCAAAATTGAGTTGTGTCCATTCGTATTCCTCCAACTTCGCATTTCTCATTTTACCACCTTCTATTTCAGCCTCCATGGAGATAAGTCTATTAACTAATTCCAAATTATTCATCTCCAAAGAAAATAATGCAACCGGTCTTTTATAATCCATCGCAGCATTTCTAGCTAAAGCTAATGTGAATGACGTTTTTCCCATACCTGGTCGGGCAGCAATAATGATCAAGTTGGATTTTTGCCATCCAGATGTTAATTTGTCCAAATCCGGGAAACCCGATGGGATTCCTGTAATACCTTCTGTTGAACCAGCTAAGGTTTCAAGTTGTTTTTGGGCTTTTCGGGCTAAAGAACCTACTGATTCATAGCCTCTACGCAAGTTTTTATCAGTAATTTCATATAGGTTTTGTTCAGCTTGATCTAACATATCCAACACATCCTTTGTATCTTCAAAGGAGTCCTTTATGATTAAGGTAGAGACTCTAATCAATTCCCTTTGTATATATTTTTGAGCAACTATTCTGGCGTAATATTCGACATTTGCAGATGAGGTTACTTTATTAGATAATTCAAGAATATAGGGCAATCCGCCTACATTTTCCAGCTCTTCAGCTTTGCGAAGTTGCTCTGAAACCGTTAATAGATCCACGGGTTGTGATAGATCAAATAACTTAATCATCACTTTAAAAATGGTAGCATGTGCGGATTTATAAAAAGATTCAGGACGTAATATTTCCATGGCTATAGAAATGGCGTCTTTATCTAACATAACAGCCCCTAATACGGCTTCTTCAAGGTTTATTGCTTGAGGTTGAAGCCGTTCATAGGCAAGATTTGAAAAGTCGACTGGTAGTTTCCCACTCACGACTGACATTGATTTATTGATAGGTTTTGTTTGATTTTCCATAATTCTTAAAGCGTCACAAAGCTACATAGTAACAAATTAATATAATATTATATATAAATTAGTGATAATGTTAGTAACCTCAATAAATCTGTGCAAAACCTGTGTATAACTATACTGTAAAATTAATACAAGTAATCTATATATTAAAATAAATTTTAATATAAATAAACGGTGTCGAAAGCCGATTCATTTTCAAACACTTATTAAATAAATATATAATATTATAAAAATATGTAATATAATATTATGATTTAAAAACGAGCTAAGGGCTAAATTAAAGACCGCCTTTTGATAAAAACTGTTGTTAGTAAATATTTATATATTTTTATTATATATATGTATTACTTTGATTTTCCGATCATGTCCAATTTATTTTTCACTTGATCTACAATTTTAGACTGAGATTCTATTTCAGATACCGTTTTCTTCTGGTCCTGTCCATTAGTAATTATATTGGCTTCAGCTTTCCTTATCTTCTCTTTTGCGTCTTCGATATCTTTATTATAGGAAATGTTATCCTTCTTTAATTTATCCAAATTTTTTTCAAACTGCTTCAATTTGTCCTGTTCATCTTCAAGTTCTACGCGTACTTGTTCTCTTTGAACTTCATACCCAAATTCTGTCATAAACCTTTGGGCTTCTGCAAATTCCTTGGGATGGTCCTTGGATCCTAAAAATCCTGATTTAATATCAAAAAATACAATAATGGATTGATCTTCTATTACCGCATATAAATCCATAGGTAATTCTCCAAAAATAGATTTAATCTTGGCCCCCTCAATAAAAACTTCTTTTGCCTTTTTGTTTTTATTCAATTTACCATAATCATCTGTATATTTCTTCCAAATTTTATTTATTAATTTATTATCTGCATTCGGTATACTAACAGAAATACCATTTTGAATACCTAAGCTCATTTGCCTATTTACTTCTTGTGATTGTGAGGTCAATAAATGAATGTTGAAATTTAATAAAACGAAAACCAATAAAAAATTCTTCATATAAAATGGGTTGATGATATGATCAAATGAAAATCTAGTCACCCACTGAACAATTAAATCGTCGAATTAGTTCCATCCCAAGATCCATGGAAATTCTGGTTCAGTCGAAAAAGCATATTCAATTAACTTATTGAGCTTATATTAGCGTCTGAATAAGTAAGATATGAATGATCTTTTACAACTCACTCAAATTAATAAAGAATACTCATCTGTAAAAGCCGTAGATAATGTTAGCTTTTCAGTTGCGGGTGGATCAATATTTGGTTTATTAGGTCCAAACGGTGCTGGAAAAACTTCGTTAATCAGAATTATTACGGGCATCACCCATGCAGATTCGGGGCAAGTTTTATTAAATGGTTTAGATACTTCTGTACTAAAAAATCCTTCAATAGGATATATGCCAGAAGAACGTGGTTTATATAAAAAGATGAAAGTTGGAGAGCAACTGGTTTATCTGTGTAGGCTCAAAGGATTTACTAAAAAAGATGCTGAGGCCGCTGTTGTTTATTGGATGAGAAAATTTGAAATTGAATCCTGGTGGAACAAAAAAATAGAAGAACTATCCAAGGGTATGTCTCAAAAAATTCAATTCATCGCTACAGTTGTACATAAACCTTCCTTAATTATACTTGATGAACCCTTTTCTGGATTAGATCCCATTAATTCGAACTTAATAAAAGATGAAATCATTAGACTTAAAAATGAAGGATCCAGTATATTATTTTCAACGCACCGAATGGAACAAGTTGAAGAAATGTGTGAAGAAATCGTGTTAATGAATAAAGGAAAAGTGGTATTAAATGGTCACGTTAACGATATTAGGAATCGATTTAAAGAGAATATTTATGAAATTATGACTTATGAAGAAATTCCTGAATCAATTTATACATCACTGAAAATAAATAATAATAAAGCCAAATCTATAATTATTCAATTAGCCGAAAACCAAAAATTGAATGATATTTTAAAATATCTTATAGATCAAAATATACAAATCAAGTCACTAAGGGAATTGCTTCCCACTTTCAACGATATCTTTATTCGTACAGTAAATGAAGTGAATTATGAATAAAATTAATCTTATTATTAATCGAGAATATTTAACTAGAGTTAAAAATAAAAAATTTATTTTAACTACTTTATTAACTCCTCTTGGGTTTTTATTGTTCTTTGTTGTTGTTGGTGTAATTTTTAGTTATGAAAGTAAAAAAAATTACCGCGTTGTTGTATCAGATCAAAGTACCGTTGAATTATCTCTTCCCACTAATACTAAGCGATTTGAATTTAGTACCTCCAATGAACCTCTTGATTCATTAAAAGCAAAGTTTCAAAGAAACGAATTGGATGCTATTCTTGTTCTACCCAAATTCGCAGGTGCTGATGTTAAAAATTATACTGCCTATTACTATTCTGATAAACCTTTAGATATTGAAATGGAATCTCGCTTAAATAAATACCTTGCCACTGGAATGAGAAACCATAAAATTAAAATTCTAAATCTAAATAATTCTGAACTCGACAAATTAGAAACCGAGATTACTATAGATCCTGAACCTATATCACCTGATGTCAGTGATAAATCATCTTACACGAGCAAAATTGCAACTGTAATTGGTGGTGCAATGGGTTATATCATTTTCTTTATTATTTTTTTATACGGTGCTATGGTTATGCGCTCAGTTACTGAAGAAAAAATAAACCGTATCGTTGAAGTCATTATATCATCTGTAAAACCTACAGAATTAATGTTGGGAAAAATCATTGGTGTGGGATTAGTTGGTCTTACACAATTGGCGATATGGACTGTTATGATTCCCATCATATTTATTGTTGGTATTCATATAGCAGGATTCAATCCTGAGGAAATCAAGGCGGCTGCAGATACATTACCAAACAGCAACCTCAATCAAGCCGAAGAAATGTCAATGATAATACGTGAAATTGGTAACTTAAATTGGTTAAAAATAATTTTTCTTTTTGTACTCTATTTCTTAGGTGGCTATTTTGTTTATGCGGCATTATTTGCTGCAATTGGGGCAGCTGTTGGAGATGATATTAATGATTCACAATCCTTGACCATGCTAATAACCATTCCAATTATTCTTGCTATATACATTATGTTTCAAGCTATTAGAGAACCAGATAGTGCATTGGCTTTATTCGCAAGTATTTTTCCATTGTTTTCACCCATTGTTATGCCAGCATTAATTCCATTTGATCCTCCGTTATGGCAAATTGGATTATCTCTGTTAACCTTGATATTATTTGCATATTTTATTGTTTTTATCGCAGGAAGAATATTCAGAACCGGAATACTGATGTATGGTAAAAAAGCAACTGTAAAGGAAATTATGAAGTGGATGTTCGCGAAACAATAACAGCAAAGCATCTCATAAAATGAAACTCAGTGGATTCACGTTTATGAAAAACACGGATAAATTATATTATCCGGTTAAAGAATCTATTCTATCTATTTTAGAGATTGTAGATGAATTTGTTATTGCTTTAGGTGATTGTGATCCGGATGATCAGACCTTAAATTTAATTCAATCTATAGAAAGCAATAAAATCAAGGTTATTCATACGATTTGGGACCCCATTAAGTTTCCAAGTGGTAGTGAATATGCACATCAAACTGATTTAGCCAAATCGCATTGTTCGGGTGATTGGTTACTTTATCTACAATCTGATGAGGTGATTCATGAAAAATATTTGGATACTATTCTAAAATATTGCAAGTTCTATTTATCAGATTTACGAATTGATGGATTTTTATTTAGGTATAAACACTTTTTTGGAGATTATGATCATTACTTAAATAATAAAGGATGGTATGATAAAGAAATCAGAATCGTTCGAAATCATCCTGATATACATTCATGGGGTGATGCACAGTCCTTTAAACGAATCTTTCCATTCATTGGTAATAATTATTTGATTAAAGACAACACAAAAAAATTAAATGTCATTGAAATTCCAGCAGATATTTATCATTATGGTTGGGTAAGACCTCCGAAGCATATGCAAATCAAATCTAAGGCAATGGATAAAATGTATCATGATCCATTATCTATTGATAAAATATATGAGCAAAAATCTACCCACTTTAATTATGGAGATTTATCAAAACTAGATATTTTTCAAGAAACACACCCTAAAGTAATGTTTTCGTTTATTCAAAAAATGAACTGGAATTCAGAATTACATTACAATAATAAATTCAAACTTAACCGCGAATTAATGAAACATGAAAAATGGAAATATAAATTGATTGCAAGAATAGAAAAGTTACTATTAAAAAATAAAAGACTTTTTGCTTACAAAAATTGGAATATAGTGAATTCCAATTCTATACCTTTTCCAAAAGACTAGCGCTTACATTTTTTTTTAAAATTGGTATACAATGACTTATGAAGAATTCAAACTCTTTGCAACTGGAATAACAACTGAACCCGGTGTTTATAGATTTCTGGATTCTAAAGGTGTGATATTATACGTTGGAAAAGCTAAGAATTTAAAAAACAGATTAAACTCTTATTTTGGAGATAAAAAATACATTACTGGCAAAACAAAAGCCCTAACAAAATCAGCACATAAAATTGAATTTACAATAGTCGAAACAGAACATGATGCACTACTCCTCGAAGCCACATTAATAAAAAAGAACCAACCTCGATACAATGTTATGTTGAAGGATGGTAAGACATACAGTTACATTTGTATAAAAAATGAGCCATTTCCCAGAGTCCTATTCACAAGAAAAATTATTAAAGATGGTAGTATCTATTTTGGACCTTACACATCTAAATTTAGAACTGAAGTTATTTTGGACTTGATTAAAGGTTTATTTCCATTAAGATCTTGCGCATTAAATCTAAATCCCAATCTAATTGCAAAAAATAAATATAAAGTATGTTTAGAATATCATATTAAAAACTGTATGGGACCATGTGAACATCTCGAATCTGAAATTCAATATAATGAACGCATTTCTCAAATAAAAAATATTTTAAAAGGACATTTTAAACCAGTAAAAGAATTCATCAAATTTCAGATGAATAAATATGCAGAAACCCTTGATTTTGAAAAAGCTCAATTATGGAAATTAAAATTATCAGCATTTGAAGATTATCAAAGCAAATCAACTGTAGTGAGTCATTCCATCCAAGATGTAGATGTCTTTTCAGTTGCAAGTGATGATGAAACCGTTTATATAAACTTTATGAAAGTTATTCAAGGTGCCATTAATCAAACAATAACCATTGAGGCTACAAAAAATCTTGATGACGATCTTGCCAAAATTCTAACTCTAGCCATCCAAAAAATACGGGAACAATTCAATAGTATTGCTCCTGAAATTATTGTTCCAATGCAGGTTGAAACCATAGAAAATCAGGTAAGCATCACAGTACCATTGCGTGGAGATAAGAAAAAACTCTTAGAGCTTTCACAAAAAAATGCCCAGTATTTTTTAATGCAGAAAAAACGTGAGGCAATGAATAAAACTGCAAAACAATCTCCTGCAGAACGAATTCTTACAACACTTAAGACTGAATTAAGCATGACTAATATTCCATTGCATATTGAGTGTTTTGATAATTCTAATATACAAGGGACAAATCCAGTTTCTGCTTGTGTTGTATTCAAAAATGCCAAACCATCCAAGAAGGATTATCGGCATTATAATATTAAAACGGTCATAGGACCAAACGACTTTGCGTCCATGGAAGAAGTTATTTACAGAAGATATAAAAGATTAAAAGATGAAGGACAAACCTTTCCACAGTTAATCATTATCGATGGCGGCAAAGGTCAATTATCTTCAGCAATGAAAGCCATAGATGAACTCCAATTAAGAAATCAATTTACAGTTATAGGAATAGCAAAAAAACTTGAAGAAATTTATTTTCCTGATGACCCTGTTCCATTACATATAAATAAAAAATCTGAATCTCTTAAACTTATCCAACAACTTAGAAATGAAGCCCATAGATTTGGAATTACATTTCATCGATTAAAAAGATCGAAATCAATGATAACATCTGAACTTGATCAAATTAAAGGAATTGGTACTAAATCCATTAAAAAATTACTAAGCCATTTTGGTAGTGTATCAAATATCAAAACAAGTACAATAGAAGATATATCAGCGATTGTTGGTGCAAGTATGGCACAAAAAATAAATGAATTTTTTAAACAGAAATCAGATTAATAAGTATTCAATTATACTGTTTTTCCAACCGACTCAAACTTTTTTTGGCTTCACTATAATTATGATCTAATTCAATAGCTTTCTTGTAGTCTACTAAAGCTTCTGTTTTTTTTGATAATTTTTCATAACATCGACCACGTTGATAATATGAACTGGGTTCTTGATCATTTAAATTAATCGCATTGGTAAAATATTTAATTGCGAGATCATTAGAATCAGATTTTGAATATAATAATGCCAAATTATAATAGCTTAATTCATAGCCTGGAAAGTTGCTAATATTTGATTTATATTCAAATATGGCTTCGTTTAATTTTCCAAATTTCTGCAAAGCATATGCCCGGTTGTGCATAGTTTCAATATCCGAAGTATCCAATCGAATTGCATTTTCATAATATCTTAAGGCAAGTGGATTATTTAAAGATGTCATAACATCTCCCAATTGAATCCATGCTTCTCTTAAATCTGGATTCAGATCAACCGCCTTTTGGTAACTATTTATAGCACGACCAGTATCTCCCATTTCAGATAATATATGACCTGCTAAGTAGTAACCGTCAGCATTCTGTGGATCTAAAATAAAAACTCTGTCCAAAGTTGCAATAGCATTCATATGCGATTTCAAAATTAGCTGAAGTTTTGCTTTTTTTAAAAATACGGGTATATAATCTGGAAATTCAGCGATGGCAGTATCTAAAATAGCCAAAGCTTTTTTTGAATCATATAACATCAAATAGGCATCAGATAAATAGAAATAATAATTCGCTTGTTTTGGGTTTAAAGAAATAGCTCGTCTAATGTCGATAATTGCAGAATCAAATGTTTCGTTTTGAAAATAATATTTTGCCCTATCAATATAAAGTGAATCTGAATTCGCATGTTCAAAAATACGATGGTTCAAAACTTCTAGCGTATCATAATCATTAGAAAGATTCGTGCTTTGAATATTTTTCTGATCATATTTGCATGCTATCAAACTAATTGAAAAGTAGAGAAGTAATCCAAGCCGAATCTGCATAAGGATCATGAGATTAAGTTATGTTGATGACTTGTCAATTTCATTATTTCAGCCAATCCACTATTAAGGCTGGCATGGTTCCGAATGCAATGGTCAAAACCGATAAGATTACAAACAAAAATTGATACATCCATCCTATTTTCCAATTAATAGCATTGATTTTGTTGGTAAACATCATATTGATCAATCTAAAATAATAATACATGGATACCACCGCTAAAACTAATGCTATTACCACTAACGTAATGGAATTGTTATATGCTGCGTTGTTCAATATAAAAAATTTCGCCATAAAACCTGCTGTTAATGGAATACCCCCAAGGGAAATTAAAGCTATACTAAAAACAATAGCCAAAAAAGGATTTTCCGAATATAAATTCTCAGCTGCACTTATTTGATCAGTTCCTTTTTGCTCTTCAATAAAATGAATTGAAAAGAAACAGACCAAGGACGCTAAAGTATAAGCCACTAAATAATAAATTACTTGCCATGCATTTTGAGGCGTAATATTTATAAATCCAATAACAATAAATCCGGCTTGAACAATACTGGAATATGCGAGTAGTCGTTTCATGCTTGTTTGACCAAGGGCCATAATATTTCCTAATAACATTGAAGCCAAAGCAATTAAGCTAATTAACCAAAACATCCATGATGGTATAAATCCACTTCCCAAAGTTATAAATTGATACATTGCTCCAAAGGCTCCAATTTTAACAATGGTAGCCATAATTCCAGTGTAGATGGTTGGGGTACCTTCATAAACATCTGGAGCCCAAAAATGAAAAGGAACTAAAGCAACTTTAAATGCCAATCCACAAAAAATAATAAGTACACTCAATTGAGATAAAGATGAAAAGTTAATATTGGTGAGTTTATCTAAATTCATCGTTCCTGTCGATACATAAAACAAAGCAATACCAAACAATAAAATAGCACTACCAAAAGCTCCCATAATAAAATATTTAAGAGAAGCTTCATTTGAACTCAATTTTCGTCTATCTGCACCTGCCAATATATACATTGCAATTGATACTATTTCCACTCCCAGGAACAGTATAATCATATCTCTATAGGATACCATCATGATGATACCAACCAATGAAAAAAGAAACAATCCCGTAACATCTCCAACTTCTTCGTTTCCTCTTTTATTAAATAAATTAAAAAAAGGCAAAATAAAAATCGCTGCAACTAAAATAATAATTGAAATAGTCTTTGAAATGGAATCAACACTCATCAAACCTTGCATCCATTCATTCCATAATTGTACATTATTAACTAGGCAAAATAAAGAGAATATTAAACCTAATAATCCAAATGGAATGATCAGCCCACGCTGCTTTTGAAATCCAAGATATAACGTAATGGTTGCGACTATGGTTAAAATGACGATCGATAGCATGAATTATTGATTACTTTTTACGTTAATAAATTGGCTTACTGCAAACTTTGATAGATCAATCCAGGTTTTAGGAAAAACACCTAATGAAATAACAAGTATTACAACTATAATAAAAACATATTCTTCATTCAATCTCAATGGTAAGCTAATCTTATTATTTCCAATAGCCTCACCAAACATTGATTTTTGATAAAACCTCAACATGTATATAGCACTTAATATTATAGTCAATCCACCAAGTACGCCATACCAAATATTAACTTTTGTCATACCCCACAACATATAAAATTCACCTACAAACCCACTTGTCATTGGAAGTCCTATTGATGCTAATACAATTATGAAAAAATAAACAGCGATTCTTGGGTTGTCTTTGGCTAATCCTGAACTTGCCATTATTGATTGATCGTCTGTTCTTTGTATTAAAACATCGGCAACAAAAAATAAAGCTGCTGCAACCAATCCATGAGAAAACATTTGGAATAAACTTCCTTGTTGAGCTGTTATATCATTACTTAATATAGCTGCTGTAATTAGACCAAGATGCGATAATGAAGAATATGCTAGCAATTTGGTTATATCTGTTTGTCTCCATGCAATCAATGCCCCATAAATTACTCCAAAAATACATAACGGGATTAGATATGGACTTAATTGTTGAAGCGCATCAGGAAAAACAAAATTAAATCTCAATAAACCATATACACCCATTTTTGACAAAATACCTGCAATAACCATCATTGTTTGGCGATCTGCTTGCGAATAGAGTTTTACTTGCCAACTGTGAAATGGAAAAAGTGGAGATTTAATGGCAAATGCAATAAACAGTGCAGCAAAAATCCAATATTGAGTGTTTAAATCAAATGTGAAATAATATAAATTAGACCAATCCAAAATCTGATTTGCTCCCAATTTATAATGCATAAATATTAGACCTCCTAACATGATCAAACTACCAAAAACGGTATAAATAAAAAACTCAAATACCGCCTTCTTTCTTTCTACACCTCCATACATTAAAACAATGAAATAAATAGGAATTAATGTAATTTCAAAAAACAAATAAAAAGTCAATGGATTCTGAGCACTAAAAAAACCTAAAAGCGCTGACAAAGTCAATAACATCAATCCATAATAGGATGATTTTTTTTCCTCCTTCTTTGTAAATGTTGCAATTAAACTTAAAGGAATAATCAATAAAGTTAATAAGCTCATTATAATTCCTGATGCATCCATTCCCACATGGAAAGTAATACTTGTTCCCGGTATCCATTTAAAGCTATCATTATAAGTCATCTCATGCATTGCATTGAAACCACTAATAAGAATCAAAAAATAAAATAAACTGATTAGACTTGCACCAACTGCAATAATCCCAGCCCATTTTTTACTTGAAACAAATGCTAAAATTGAACTGATCAGAGGAATTAAAATTAGAATTAATACGGAATACATAGTTCAATAATTTATTTCAAAAAAAGAAGAAAAAATGCTATCAATCCAATAATCATACTTATTATATACCAACTGATATTACCCGATTGAAACGACTTTAAACCTATACTGCCCTGATTAAGAATGAAGCCAGGAGAATACACAACCCTTCGTACAAACTTGAACTCAAATACATCTTTAAACCAAGTACCAATAAATTTCAATGGACGTACAATAATGAAATCAAATATTTCATCTAAATAATATTTCTTACTCAAAAACAAACCTATACTATTTGGAATTTTATTAAAAGTTTGTTCTGTTGCATTACCATACCTTTTATAAGTAATCCATGAAATTATTCCTAACACTAATAAGGTTGTAACCCAAAGACTATATTCAAAAAAATGTGAAACTTCATGTTTAGGTTCTTTGATTACGGTCGATAAGTATGAACCTATGTAATGTGTTTGATGCATAATTTCGGGCATACCAAAAAAACCTCCTATGATCGAAAATAACGCTAAAACAAAAAGTGGGACCAACATAATAGCTGGGGATTCATGCACCTTCTCCCATTTATTCTCACTTCCTCTGAATGAACCAAAAAAAGTTGCAAAATAAATTCTAAACATATACCATGCAGTACATACTGATGCACAGGCTAAACCAAAAAATAACCAAAAATTAGAACTATAAGCTTTCGCCAATATTTCATCTTTTGAAAAGAATCCTGCCAATGGAGGACATCCAACTATTGCCAACGTTCCAATTAAAAAAACAAGGTGGGTCCATTTCATTTTAGACCGAAGCCCCCCCATATTTTGAATATCTTGTTCACCATGTAATCCATGAATTACACTTCCTGCGCTTAAGAACAGCAATGCTTTGAAAAATGCATGTGTCATAACATGAAATATAGCTGTAATGTATGCACCACATCCTAATGCAACAACCATATAACCCAATTGACTTACTGTAGAATAAGCCAATACTTTCTTGATATCATTCTGTTTTAAGGCTATAGTTGCTGCGACTAAAGCTGTAGCCAATCCAATACTTGAAATGATTGTGTTAGTAATTGGAACCAACTCAAATAATCCATGCATTCTGCTGATTAAATAAATTCCCGCAGTCACCATTGTAGCCGCATGAATTAATGCCGACACAGGTGTTGGCCCTGCCATCGCATCGGGCAACCAAGTAAATAAAGGGATCTGAGCTGATTTTCCTACTGCACCAATGAACAAACAAATAGTAATCAAAATAATGTTTGGGTCATTAATTTTAGTCTCTGCTAATTTAAAAAGTATAGATTGTATATCTAAAGTATCAAAAGTAAATGCAATTAAAAATACTCCAATTAAAAATCCTAAATCCCCAATCCTATTCATAACGAAAGCTTTTCGAGCAGCTTTGTTATAATCCACATTTTTAAACCAAAAACCAATCAATAAAAAAGAACACAAACCAACACCTTCCCAACCCACAAATAATATCATGATATTAGATGCAGTAACTAATAAAATCATTGCAAATAAAAATAAATTCATATAAGACATGAACCTTGCAAAACCTTTATCATCATGCATATATCCTCCAGAATAAACATGGATTAAAGTTCCAACACCTGTGATTATAAATAACATGATAATGGTCAAATGATCTATATAAAATCCAAAATTGACATAGAGTTCTTTTTCTATATCAAACCATTGATACAATTTATAATTATATGGATTATCAAAATAAGTGTAAGCTAAAAAAGTTCCAACTAAACTCAATAATGGCATTACTATAGCAATAAACGTTACTATGCGCTTATTGATCAGTGTACCAAATATACCATTTATTAAAAATCCAATAAGTGGTGGCCATATAATCAGCGGTATGATAAAATTTGGATCCATTTCTATTTTATTCTAATTGTATAATATTGTTTATTTAACCTTTTAAACGGTTAAACATGTCAATATTAGTTGTTTTTAAATTTTTATATACCATTACAATTATAGCTAATCCAACAGATACTTCAGCTGCTGCAACCGCCATAGTAAAAAATACCATTATTTGTCCTGCAGTATTACTATAATATATCGATGCAGCTACAAACATTAAGTTGACCGCATTTAGCATAATCTCAATACACATAAATACAATAATTATATTTTTACGGACCATCACACCAACCAGACCAACTACAAATAACATGGTACTTAAAATAATATAATGTGTTAGTGGTATTGTTTGTATAATTGAAGGTATATGATTCATTATTTTATTTTTTTGAAAACTTATTCTTGAATTTCCTTTCTATTTAATAATACTACGCCAACCATAGCTATAAAAAATAATACTGCACTTAATTCCATTGGCAATAAATAATCACGATACAATACTTCACCTAAATTTTCAACCAATCCCAAATTAAAATTCCCATTGAGATCAACTTCTTTAAGTTGCGTTTTTTCAAGTGCTGAAATGACTACTAAAAATAAACATCCGCCAGATATTAGTGCAGCAAACCAAGGAACATAGTTCTTATAAATTTCAATCTCTTTATTTAAATTAAGAAACATAATTACAAATAAGAACAACACCATAATTGCCCCGGCATAAACAACAATATTGACCAGTGCTAAAAATTGGGCATTCAATAAAATGTAATGCGCTGAAATTAAAAAAAATGTAGCTACTAAAAAAAGTACACTTTTTATTGGATGCCTTGACACCACAACCAAGGTTGCACAGATAATTGTCAAAGCCGATAAAATATAAAAAATCTTGTCTATCATGATTTAGATTGAAGAAATGGTTCAACTAATCGATCTTTACCAAAAATAAAATCGCTTCTTTCATAACTCGCCTGAGCCATTTTGTCGTTTTGTAAAAAAATTGCAGCTTTCGGACATGCTTCTTCACATAATCCACAAAATATACACCTCAACATATTTATCTCATATACTGCAGCATATTTCTCCTCTCTATACAAGTGTAATTCACTAGATGTACGTTCTGCAGCTGTCATGGTTATTGCTTCAGCAGGACATGCAAGTGCACACAATCCACATGCTGTGCAGCGTTCCTTACCCTCATCGTCGCGTTTCAAGATGTGTAATCCTCTAAATACATCACTCATTGGACGTTTTTGTTCAGGATATTGGTAGGTCACTTTTCTTTTAAAAAGATGACTTATTGTAATTGTCATACCTTTTATAATAGCAGGCAAATAGATTCGTTCCCAAAAATTCATTGGAATACGTTGCATTACCTTTCGTCTATTTGTCAATTGATATACTCCCATAATTACATACTTTTAAATAATATTACACCTCCCGTAAGTAAGATATTAATTACGGCTAAAGGAATTAATACTTTCCAACCCAAATTCATTAATTGATCATATCTAAATCTTGGTAAGGTCCACCTTACCCACATGAAGAAAAAGATAAAGAAAAAGATTTTACCAAAAAGGACAATTACACTTAAAATAACCTTTAGCATTCCCGGTTCCATTTGACTTACAAATGGAAAATGATAGCCACCAAAATACAAAGTAGCTAAAATAGCACTACTAATAAACATATTGATGTACTCGGCAAATAAGAAAAATCCTAACTTCATCGAAGAATATTCAGTATGATATCCACCTACTAATTCTGTCTCACATTCAGGCAAATCAAAAGGAGCTCGGTTCGTTTCAGCAAAGGCACATATGAGGAAAATTAAAAAGCCGAGCGGTTGATA
Source organism: Saprospiraceae bacterium (assembly GCA_044228225.1). GTDB lineage: Bacteria > Bacteroidota > Bacteroidia > Chitinophagales > Saprospiraceae > Vicinibacter. Next base: position 140,072 of record JBGAVH010000004.1, read on the forward strand.
CAATACATTCCAATTTCCTCCTTGTTGTTGATTAACTATTTCTCTTAGTGACAAGGAAGATGTCATCATAACTAAAGCTATAATGGATAGGCCCATTGCCAATTCATAACTTATATTTTGTGATGCTGCTCTAATTGCACCCAACAAGGAGAATTTATTATTTGATGCCCAACCACCAACCAACACACCATATACACCTAGTGAAACAACACCAAAAATATATAATAGACCTACATTCAAATCTGTAGCTTGCAATGATACCATTTCATTATTGTACATAAAATCTGGACCAAACGGTATCACAGCACTAGTCATTAAGGCTGTTACCATAAAAAATCCAGGGCCCATTAAAAATAACCATCGGTCTGATTTTAGTGGAATAAATTCTTCTTTAAAAAATAATTTACCTCCATCTGCTAATGGTTGTAGAAGACCAAATGGACCTGCGCGGTTGGGACCAATTCGATCTTGTAAAAAAGCAGCAACTTTGCGTTCCATATAGGTCGCATACATTGCAATAAAAAGTGAAACACCAAATATCACTAAAATAAAAATTAATTTAAACAAGATGATACTACTCATTCTGAAACAAATTTTGCGTCCACTAAAACAGCGGGCGAAACCACTGGTAATTCATACTTATTTGCTGAGATTACAGAATCATCCCCCATATTACGAGGTCCTTCAATAACCCAATCTTTCACTGATTTATGTTCGAATCGGCAACTATTACAAATAAATTCTTCTACTTCTCCAAATTTATTTTTTCTCGCAGTAACCCTAATGACATCTTCTCCTTTCTTCCATACAACCGTCTTTCCACTGCATGTAGGACATTCCCTATGGGCATCATAAGGTTTAGAAAACCAAACTCTTTGTTTAAAACGATATGACTTATCTGTTAATGCTCCAACAGGACAAACATCTATAATATTTCCAGAAAAATCATTTTCTATAGATTGTTGTATATAGGTACTTATTTCTGAGACATCGCCTCTATTAATTACACCATGGACTCTTTGATTAGTAAGTTGTTCAGCTGCATAAACACAACGATAACACAATATGCATCGGGTCATATGCAATTGGACATTGGGTCCAATATCTATTTTTTCAAATTTCCTTCTCTCCTCTTCATATCTTGTTTCACCTTTCCCATTTTCAAAAGATAAATTCTGAAGATCACATTCTCCGGCCTGATCACAAATAGGACAATCCAAAGGATGATTTATCAATAAAAATTCAACAATTCCATTTCTGGCTTCAATGACTTCTTTTGAAGCTTCATTCTCGACAACCATTCCATGCTCTACTTTTGTTAAACATGAAGCAACTAGTTTCGGCATAGGTCGGGGATTGGCTTCTGATCCTTGGGTGACTTTAACCAAACAAACTCTGCACTTTCCTCCAGTGTTTTTTATACTCGAATAATAACACATGGCCGGAGGATATTTATCCCCAATTAATCGGGCTGCTTGAAGAATCGTAGTTCCTTGTGGAACTTCGATACTTTTGCCATCTATGGTTACCTTTAATAAATCACTCATCTTTTATCTATTTGCTTGTTAGCTATTTACTTGCAAAAATTTCACATTTGTCAAATAATATATTTAATTTATTCTGTCATTTTAATGATTTCCAATCATTTCGTAATGTAAATGCATCTTACAACAGGACTCGGGATGTTTAACATGCTCTTCAAATTCTGCTCTAAAATGCCGAATTGCTGAAGCAACTGGCCATGCAGCAGCTTCACCCAATGGGCATATCGTTTTTCCCTCGATCTTACCAGCAATATCAACTAATAAATCCATATCAGTCAATTTACCATGACCATATTCTACTTTGTGAAGTACCTTTTCAAGCCAACCAGTACCTTCTCTACAAGGGCTACATTGACCACAACTTTCATGATGATAAAATCTTGAAAAATTCCAGGTATTCCGTACGATGCATTGATCTTCATCATAAACTATAAACCCTCCTGATCCCAGCATGGTGCCAGTTATAAAACCACCTTCTGACAATGATTCGTAAGTCATTAATCTAGGTTCCCCTTGAGCCGTTTTTAAAATTAAGGCTGCTGGTAAAATTGGGACTGAACTTCCTCCTGCGACAACTGCTTTTAATTTTTTACCGTTTGCAATTCCTCCACAATATTGATCACTATAAATAAATTCTTCAACAGGAACACCCAGTTCCAATTCATAGACTCCTGGTTTATTTATATTACCACAAGCAGAAATTAGTTTAGTTCCAGTACTTTTTCCAATTCCTATTGCAGCGTAAGCTTCTCCGCCATGATTAACAATCCAAGGTATATTTGCAATGGTTTCTACATTGTTAACAACTGTTGGGCAACCATATAATCCCCATACTGCTGGAAAAGGCGGCTTGTTACGTGGATTGCCTCTTTCCCCTTCCAATGATTCTAATAGTGCAGTTTCTTCACCACAGATATAAGCTCCACCTCCTGGATGGACATATAAATCCAATGAATAGTCCGACCCTAAAATATTTTTACCTAAAAATCCAGCAGAATAAGCTTCTGAAATCGCTTTTTCAAGAATTTTAATGACTTCCATCATTTCTCCGCGTACATATATATAGGATGTCTTTGCACCTAATGCGTAGGATGAAGTTATCATTCCTTCAATTAGTGAATGAGGAATGTGCTGCATCAAATACCTGTCTTTAAATGTACCAGGCTCAGATTCGTCAGCATTGCAAACTAAATAGCGAGGTTTATCTGATTTTTTATCTAAAAAAGACCATTTCATACCTGTTGGAAATCCTGCTCCACCGCGACCACGTAGCCCAGATTTCTTAACTTCCTCAACAATTGCATCGGGATTCATTTCCTTCAATGCTTTTCGTACGGATTCATATCCTCCTTTTTGACGATATACCTCCAAGGTATTGATTCCAGGTACATCAATATGTTCAAGTAATATTTTCTTACCCATGTTTATCCTTTTGCTTTTAATTCGGCAATCATTAGATCAATCTTTTCCTTAGTCAAATGTTCCCGATAATGATAATCTGGTCCTATCTGAAGAACCGGCCCTGAACCGCAAGCTGCTAAACATTCCACAGGTTTAATTGTGAATAATCCATCTGCTGTGGTTTCACCACAGGCAACTCCAAGTTTTTCTTCCATATAGTGAATTAATTCTTCAGCACCGACATTACAACAAGGACCAGTTCTACATACTTCAAGAACATATTTACCCATTTTTTTTAAATGATACATGCTATAAAAACTAGCAACTTCATACACTTCTATAGGTAATATCTCCAATTCAGCCGCTACTTTATCCATTGCAGAAACGGACAACCACCCACCATTTTCTTCTTGTGCTAAATGCAATAATGGTAAAAGTGCTGATTTTTGCCGCCCTTCAGGATATCGCTTTATGATTTCAGCAATATTTGATTTCGCCTTTATAGAAAATTCAAATTCTTCGCTCATTTCTAAATTTCTGCTTTACAATTTATTAATTCTTTCATTTTTTTAAGCATCAAGTTCTCCGGCAATAACATTTAAACTACTCATTACGACTATGGCATCAGACAAATATTGCCCTTGAACCATTTCAGGATATGCCTGATAATAAATAAAACACGGTCGTCTAAAATGCAATCTGTAGGGGCTTCTTCCTCCATCACTGATTAAATAATAGCCCAACTCTCCATTAGCACCTTCTACAGCTTGATACACTTCTCCAACTGGGGCATCAATTTCGCCCATTACTATCTTAAAATGATAGATTAGGGCTTCCATATTTTTATAAACTTCTTGTTTTGGAGGCAAATAATAGTGATCGTTGTCAGCATGATAAACCCCTGGCCCCATTTCTTCAATCTTCTTCATCGCTTGTCCAATGATACTTAGACTTTGCCATATTTCTTCATTCCTAACCACAAATCGATCATATGTGTCGCCTGTAGTACCGACAGGAACATCAAATTTAAAATCTTCATAGGAACAATATGGTTCTGCCGTTCTGATATCATAATCAATTCCAGTTGCCCTTAAATTAGGACCTGTAAATCCATAATTTAATGCTCTATCGACTGAAATCGCACCAGTATTTATGGTTCTATCCATAAATATTCTGTTTCTGGATAAAAGAGATTCGAACTCTCTCCAGACCGGTGGAAAATCTATCAATAATTGCTTAGTTAAAGCAAATACTTTAGGGCTAAAATCTCTTTCGAAACCACCAATTCGGCCCATAAAGGTGGTAAGTCTAGCGCCACATATCTCCTCGTATATTTCATATATTTTTTCCCTAAACTGATAGACATAGGTAAATCCAGTTAACGCCCCTGTATCCACGCCTAAAATACTATTACAAATAATGTGGTCAGCTATTCGGGCTAATTCCATGACCATTACCCTCATATAGTCTACTCTTTTTGGAACTTTGAGGCCAAGTAGTTTTTCTGTAGTAAGATACCAACCTGTATTATTTATGGGTGCGGAACAATAGTTTAGACGATCTGTAAGTGGTGTGATTTGATACAAGGGTCTCCTTTCCGCTATTTTTTCAAAAGCCCTATGAATATATCCTATGGTTTGTTCGCCACTAATGATTTTTTCGCCATCCATTTTAAGCACATTTTGAAAGATGCCATGAGTAGCTGGGTGGGTAGGGCCTAAGTTTAACGTACTATATGGAATGTTAGAAGTCTCAGGATTATGTATGTCCGCTAAAAATTCAAGATTAGTCTTCATCGTTTATATCTATCTTCCAAATTGAAAATCTGCTTTGTCATCTCTTGTAGGATCCTCCAGTGGAAATTCTTTTCTCATTGGAAAATCGACCATTTCGTCCATATTTAAAATACGTTTCAAATTAGGGTGACCAAGAAATCTAATTCCAAAAAAATCAAAGGTCTCTCGCTCCATCCAGTTAGCTGATCCATAAATACCTGTGATAGTGGGTACTTCCGGTTTTTCAACTGGAACGAAAACTTTGAGTTTAAGTCTCCTATTTAGGGTCATACTCTGAAGGTGGTAAACTACCCCAAGCTCTCGATTCGTTGAATCAGGATAATGGACGCCACATAAATCTGTTAAAAATTGAAACTTCATGGTTTCATCTTTATATAAATAGCTGACAACCTTATAGATATGATTGATATGGACTTCCACTGCCAACATACCAAAAGATTCTTCAACAGATAGGATACTCTCGCCCAAATTATTTTGCAGGAATTCCTGAATTTCATGATTCGTTATTCCTTCCATCTATTTAATCATATATTGTTCCATCAAATGTTTGTATTCGTCAGAATTGCGCCTACGAACACTCTCTTTACCTATTAAATCTTGTATCCGCATTACCCCATCAATAATTTGTTCCGGTCTTGGTGGACATCCTGGCACATAAACATCCACAGGAATAATTCGGTCTATCCCTTGTAATACACTATAAGTATCAAATATCCCTCCACTTGAAGCACATGCACCTACAGCAATTACCCACCTTGGTTCTGCCATTTGTTCATAAACCTGTCGTAATACCGGACCCATTTTTTTAGCTATGGTACCCATCACCATTAATAGATCCGCCTGTCGAGGTGTAAAACTCATTCGTTCAGATCCAAATCGAGCTAAATCATAATGTGAAGCCATGGTCGACATAAATTCAATACCACAGCAGGAAGTTGCAAAAGGCAATGGCCAAATACTGTTCTTTCTTGCCAATCCAACTACATGATCCAAAGATGTAGCAAAAAATCCTGGACCTTCTTCTCCTGGTGGCGCTTCAGTTATAGTTATTTTAGTACTCATTGATGGAAATTGATGGTTTAAAAAGCTTGATTAGCTACTCTTGACTTTCTCGTTGTTGCCAATTAAGTACCCCTTTTCTGATTACATAATAAAATCCAGCCATTAAAAAACTTAAAAAAATAATGATCTCTATGTACCCAAACATTCCTAATTTCTTAAAATTAACTGCCCATGGATACAAAAAAATAACTTCGACATCAAATAGGACAAACAAGATAGCTGTCATGAAATACTTTACCGAAAAGGGATTTCTTGCATTACCAATACTATCCAGTCCACATTCAAAAGATGCATCATGCCTTTTACCACTGGCCTTAGGACCCAATAAATGGGTTCCAACTAATACAAGTACTACAAAACCAAGGGCTACTAGAAACTGTATGATTATTGGCAAATAATCGTAAGGGATTGAACTTGAATTCATTTTTGTGCTTTAAGCAGCGCAAATATAAGGATTGTTCCATAAGATTTGCCCTAGAAAAGATGCTCTATTTTTGTAAAACTTTGTAAAAACTTTAGTTAGGAAGAATTTATTACATGGGTATTCAATCATTATGTCATTCCACAACGATCCGCCCTGTACTTATCCATTCACTTTCAGTAAGTATTTGATAAAAGTAAATGCCTTGCGGTAGATTTGCAATATTTACTTTCTGCTTTTCCAAATGGTGATCCAAATTGAATTCTTTAACTTGCTGTCCATTTATGTTATACACAATGAGTATAGGATACTTATATTGATTCCAAGATGCAACTATCTCTAAGTATTCTGATGCTGGATTAGGATTAATGTTACACCTGATGGCATCGTTAGGGATATCTATAAAACTGGTAATTATCGTGCTGTCACATGGATACGGATTATCAATCCTATAGTGTGGGAAGTTAGGTATTGAATTCCCATGTCTCGATGGAAGCATAACGCCTGCTTCTACAAAGTCACATGCTTTTCCTTTCCGATCAGGATGATTAATGACATGGAGACAAGTCACGGTACCTGGACTATTCATATAAATTTTACAATCGGGACCCATTTGTAATTCAAAATAAGCAGTGGAAGTCATTGAAATTGGACATAGATTCCCTGAATAATGTGATATATGTGTTACTGCTTTCAATGGATCTGGTTCTTCAAGATCTGTTTGATAAAGATCCCATCTTGATGTAGTATAAACAAAACGACTATTGGGGCTAAATGCAATAAAACCAAATAACAAACTATCTTGAATGACTATCTTTTTATAGTTGCTTAAAAGTCCTGTAGATCGATCGAAATCATATACATTCAGATCATTATAAGGATCATACCATGCATATTTTTTACCATTAGGTGAGAATCCAGAAGATCCACTTCCATTTCCCCAGAAATTATATTTTATGGGTTCCATTATTTGGTTTTCCATACGCAAAACTGTATCTTCAGTCATTAATATACGCACAAATTCATGACTCAATAATTTTCTAAATATCAACCACCATGATTGCTGATCTGAATGTTTACATGCGTTCATTTTGTATGAGGCCAATGTATCTTCTATTTCCACTTTGTTCTTATATATTACTTCGGCTTCACCAGTATTAGCTTTCAGGTCAATCTTAGTATGCAGTATATATTTATCATATGTCATCCCATGTATACTATCTCCTGGTTTTACTAGCCCTTTGTTTTCAATTAAAAACAAATGAACATACTCCGAGTATTTTGGATCTGTCAGTAAAATACAATTCTTAGATATTGGCGAACCCAAATAACAATTACCATCTGCCACACGTGAATAATTAAATAAACTGTCACTACCTTTTATCCTTCTGTCATATTTATTAGAGATAAAGCATCCATTGGTATATGCCTGAAGCTGACCATCTTGGTTACAAATGGAAGCATTATTTCCAGCTATATGCATTCCTCGAGCATGTTTACTAATCTGAAATGGATTTTGATTAAAATCAATATCGAATCCACCGTATCCTTTTATATAAACACAATCAATAAGTTCGCTCCTATACCCAAATAACCAGAGATAATCATTTTTTTGAGCAGATATTATATTTAAAATAATGATATTTAAATATAAAAAACAAATTAATTTGTAGCTCAGGGATTTATTTATTGCCATTGTAATTTAATCTAAAGTCAAAACTAATTTGCCTAATGCTGAACAAAAATTAAATATAACTTGCAATTTTGAACTCATTTATTTTTCGTTATGGTAGTATTAAAAATCCTGTATTGGCAAAAACATGAACCATTCAATTTATTATAAAAAATTAACTAAATGCTAATCTACTGTATAAACTTTGCCGGATCGAGTACTTTTTTCCCTTTCCATATTTCAAAATGAAGCTCATGTGATCCATTCGCTACCTGTTTACATTCTCCAAGATTATTTCCTGATTCTAACCATTCTCCTTGTTTTACTAAAACTTTATCTAAATTGGAATATACAAGATAGTGGTTATCATTTCTGGTTAAAACCATATAACTACCATTTGGAAGTTGACGAATTTGAACGACTTCGGCGGGTTGGACTACAGAAACAAATGAATTTTGTGATTGAATATCAATACCGTTATTTTGAATCAAAATACCCTTATTTATTTTATCCTTCTGAGTACCAAAGCGGGAAGTAATAACACCATTTTTTAATGGAAATCTCCATTTTTGATCTCCAATTGGATGGGTAACAGAAGATGGGCTCTTTGTAGAAAGGTCAATTGCATTAGAGACGGCAATATCCAATTGGGCCTTTTCTTTTTTATAAACGTTTAGCTCCGTTATCCATTGAGCTTGCTTTTTTTGAATTTCCAGAACCAACATTTTTTGATGTTCGAGATCTTCATCTAGTTTTTTGAATTCTTTGGTCTGATTTTCTATAAGTAATTTTTGTTCATTAATTTTGGAAGCATACTCATTTTGTTTTTCAATTAATGCCTTTTGAGATTGGTATAAGACTTCATACTGCAGTTTTTTTTGCCGCTCCAATTGATTAATCCAAATCCATTTAAGATTACTAGGATCCAAATTACCCGTTGAAGTTAAATTGATCTGAGAAGGGTTACTTAATTTAAATTTCCATTTATCTCTTAGCGTTTTATAATAAGCATCTTTATATGATTTAAGTTGATTAATTTGTAAGGCATTTGAATTTTGAAGGTTCAATAAATTCTTTGTATAATCAGCCAACTCTGTGCTCATTTCCTTAACCAATTCATTCCTATTTTGAATTTGTGTTTGTATGAGTTGTGCAGTTTTAATGAATTCCTTTTTTTCTTGGTTGGATTGTTCTAATATAGATTCAACTTGTTGAATTTGTTTTTTTAATACTTCAATACGGTCATTTTTTTGAATAGGTACTATAAGTCCGGTTAAACTAATAAACAAAAATATAAAGCCACAACTTTTTAAAAACAATGGTAAATAATAACAGATCCTATTCATATACTACTTCGCTATAATGACTTGGAATTTCAAATTTTAGCTTTTCAATTGGCTTTAATGATAATTCTTTCCATTGAATGTCAATTTTAATATCTCCGGATTTTGGATCGGTCACATCAAATGAAAGATGACTTGGAATATTTTTTTGTTCTAACAACAATGTTTGGATAATATTTATATTGACTTTTCTATCTTCAAGAATCATTTTCGTTTTTCTGGGTATATAAGTTTTACCCTCCAATTCATTATTAATACTAAATAATTCAGAAGTTCCATGTAATAAGTAATCATTAGGATTCACCACTAAATTATAATGTAAATAATCTGATAAATATATTCCACTAATTAATAGATCTTGTATAAAATAATAATCTACCGGTAAATGATACTTGTCTAACCATGTCTGCAGGGCTTGGCTACTCCAGGTTTGATTAAATCTATCAATCCAAGTGACGCTGTCTTTTTTTAACAAAATTCTCGCTATTTCAAAACCCAATTTCCTTACACCAATTACTATGCCCCGATCACTTTGACATTGAAGGGTAAGTTGAACTTCCTGATGATTTTCTGCATCTGAATAATTGAGTCTTCCCTTAGCTGTAAAGTCATTAAAAATTTGATTCTTTTGAATAATAGAAATCATTGAATCCAAACTTAACATGGGTATATGTTCCTTAGTCACCAAACTTTTTTGTGTATGACAACCAAAAAGTAATAAGAGAGAACAAAATCCAAAAATGGTATAAAAGTTAAAACGCCTTATCATCCTTCCAAATTTTGAATCAACTTTTTGTAATAATCTTTTTGTTCACTTAATGATTCAGCTTCCTGCAAATATTTTAAGGCTTGACCTTTTTGATTTAAGTTCAAATCAATTTGTGCGGCTAATTCTAATATTTCTGGGATATGTGCTAAAGTATTCCCTAAAGATAGTAGTATGTTATCTTTAGCCTTCAAATAATCTTTCATATTATAACTAATCTGAGCTAGCTTATAATGTTTAATGTAGTCAGGCATTTGCTTGGTCTCGAAAGCTTTTTGTAAAATTTCTTTGGATACTAATTCTTTATCCGTTTTGGGAGAAGTGCAGTAAGCAATGATACTTAAATCGTTAGGAATGATCTCCATGGCTTGAGTCCATTTTATGTTACTGTTTTTTAAATCGCCAAGAGCTTCATAAATTTGAGCTTGTAGTATTATTGCCTCTCTTCTCATATTGGTATTGTTTTTATTCATTACCAATACTTGATTTGCATTAGACATGGCATCATCATATTGTTGTAGATGTAGATTAGAAGTGGCTAATGCATAATATGGATAACTTTGATTTGGAAATTGATCTAATGCTAGATTAGCATATTTGAATAGAGATATCCATTGATTGTTATGGGTTAGGCAAAAAAGCAAATTATCCCAAACACCAAATGGAACATTTCCTATTTCAACAGCTGTTTTATAATTTGATATAGCCTCCGAAATTTGATTTCCATGAAAGCAAACATCTGCAGCTAAGGTCCAACTTTTAACTTCATGTGGGTAGGCTAAAATTAAATTCTGGGAGATTGATTTCAAAGAATTGAACAGATTAGGATTTTTTGAAATGGCTAGTTCATTTAGGAAAGGTATAATCTTTTTAATTTTTTGATCAATTCCGATATTTGGATTGGCAACTAATCCATCTAATGATGATAAATCCATTTGAGAAGATTCATCCGCATTATTCACATTAAAATAAGGACTGTAAGGGTTTATCTTTTTTAATTTTTGTTCAATCGCTTTTATTTCGTCTACACTGTTTTCTTCTTTATAAAATTCAAGCAAGCTTATATATAATTCTTCGTGGTTTGGGTAGTCTTTTATTGAGGCTTCTAAAATTTCAATAGCCTTTTTATTCTTTTTCTTCAGTCTAAATAATTCTGCTTTTTTTAATGCTATTGATGGTAATATCCCAAATTTGGTTTGTGCCAAATCCATAATATGTAAAGCCTGATCTATATTATCAACCTTTAAAAAATTTAATGATGCATTTTCATAGAACGCGTAATTATTTGATTCAAGATCAATTAATTTTTCATAAGTTTGGGCCACTTGATCATATCTACCCAATTTTTCCAATAAATTGACTTGATAAATCCTATACCATTTATTAGATCCATCGGCTCTGATGCATTCGTTGATTGCAAAAAGCGCATCTTCATGCCTTCCCTTGAATTGATATAACCTTGATAAATAATAATTAGATATTGCCTTAACCTCTGGTTCAAACTTTAATTTTTCTAATATGGCAATAGCTTTTTCAGGATTTCCAATTTTTTCTTCTTTTAAAGCATCAATAAGCGAGGATTGAAATTGTAATTCTTTATCGGTTGTCTGTGCTAAAATTATTGTCCAAGTGCTTGAAAATAAGCAACAAATTAAAAAAAATGTAAAACGGTAATTTTGTTTCAATTTTATCAAATTATAAACATACAATAATAAATCAAAAATGTTACTTGTTCTCAATTATCTGGGTTATCATCTAGTTTCAAATCAAATATTCAATTTTCTAAACATTGAAACGCTTAAACCTAGAAATTCATTTTATTCCACCTCAGTAACTTTCAACATGTTCGTCCTGAGCTTCTTATCAATTGGCATACTACCTGTATTCACGACCAGATCTCCAGGATATAGTTTTCCATAGAATTTCAGTATTTGAACCAAATCTTCTACTGTTTCATCCGTGGAGCTCATTTTATCGTAAAAATAACAATGCACACCCCAAACTAAATTTAAAGTCCCAAGCATATGAGCTGCACTTGAAAACATATATATTGGACAATTAGGTCTATAAGATGAAGTTTTAAATGCTGTATAACCAGATATGGTTAGACCAATGATCGCTTTTGCACCAATATCCTCAGCTGTTTTAGCGGCATTAAAACAAACTACATCATTGATAAAGGTTGATGATTTATCTGAGGAATTAGGTCTTCTGGTTTGGAAACTATAGTGATCTTCAGCTTCGGCAATGATCTTGTTCATTGCTTTCACTACGATTACTGGATGTTTTCCTACAGAAGTTTCAGCACTGAGCATTACGGCATCTGTCCCGTCTAATACCGCATTAGCCACATCCGTTACTTCTGCTCTGGTCGGGCTGGGATTATTGATCATACTGTCCATTAACTGGGTAGCAACAATCACAGGCCTAGCTCTTTGGATACATTTATTTATGATCATTTTCTGGATCGTAGGCAATTTTTCAATAGGCATTTCAACTCCTAAGTCCCCTCTGGCCACCATAATAGCATTACTAACCTTAATTATTTTGTCTATATTTTTAATGGCCTCAGGTTTTTCAATCTTTGCTATAACTTTAGCATAATGGCCTGCTTTTTCAATCCTGCTTTGCAAATCTTCAACATCTTCTGGTTTTCTGACAAAAGATAAGGCGATCCAATTTACCGGTTTGGTTAAAATAAAATCTAAGTCCATTAAGTCCTTTTCTGTTAGACAGGGAAGGCTAACTTCAGTGTCGGGTAAATTAACTCCTTTATTTGAAGATAAAATTCCTCCATATAGGCATTTGAGGTGAACGGTATCTGTATTATTGGTATCTACCACCTCAAAGACCAGCTTTCCGTCATCTATCAGGATTTTTTCACCGGGTCTTACATCTCTGGCGAAATAATCATAACTCATATAAATCTGCTCCTTAGTCCCAATACATTTTTCATCTTTAAAGGTTAAAATGTCTCCTGGAGATACTAAAAGTCCATTATCCTGCATTTGACCGATCCTTAATTTAGGTCCTTGAAGGTCCGCCATAATCCCAATATGGACTTCATATTGATTATTTATTTGACATATATGATCTATAATTTTAGCATGATCTTCGTGTGTTCCATGGGAAAAATTAAGCCTAAAGACCGAAACACCCTCCAAAGCAAGGTCTCTTAAGGCCTCAAAACTTGAACAAGAAGGCCCTACAGTAGCCACTATTTTGGTATTTAGATGCATCATAATAAAAAAATTAAAAATAAGCTTAAAAGAAGGAACATTTGAACCTCTGTTAATTGTTTAGACAATGCGCAAAAATAATCCAAATAAAAAAACTAAAAATCTGTTTGGTATTCCGTTAATTTGCGCAACTATTTAAATTAAAAAGTTAAAAATGTCAACAATCGCAGAAAGAGTTAAAAAAATTATCATCGATAAGCTTGGGGTAGAAGAAGCTGAAGTCACTAATGAAGCTAGCTTTGTTAACGACCTTGGAGCTGATTCTTTGGATACAGTAGAACTCATTATGGAGTTTGAAAAAGAATTCGATACTTCTATTCCAGATGATCAAGCTGAAAAGATCCAGACTGTGGGAAATGCCATAGAATATCTGGAAGCTAATTGCAAATAGGCTCAGTTTTACAAAAAAGGAGTATCTTTATCAAAATTTGACTATTGAATTACATTCAATGGTATTTTTTGTTATATAAATTAGGTTCATGAGACGTGTAGTTGTTACAGGTATTGGTGTTTTATCACCGATTGGCAATAATCAACAAGATTTCTTAAATGGCTTGCAGCAGGGTATTTCAGGTGCAGGACTCATTACTAGATTCGATGCTTCTTTATTTAAGACCAGATTTGCTTGTGAACTCAAAAACTTTAATCCAGAAGATTTCTTAGATCGTAAAGAAGCTAGAAAGTTGGATCCTTTTGCTCAATATGCCTTAGTGGTAGCCGAAGAAGCGATGAAAGATTCAGGAATTGAGTTAGAAAAAGTGAATCGCATGAAATTTGGGGTTATTTGGGGAAGTGGGATTGGTGGTTTTTATACCTTAGAAACTGATATTTCAGAGGCAGCCTTACTAACTGGTCCTCCAAGATATAGTCCATTTCTAATACCAAAATTAATTTCAGACATTGCTCCAGGTCATATTTCAATAAAATACGGTCTGATGGGCATTAATTACGGTACTGTTTCAGCCTGTGCTTCATCTAGTCATGCTATTTCTAATGCTTTTGACTATATTAAGTACGGCAAAGCAAATCTTATATTAACGGGGGGATCAGAGGCCGCAATAACCCGTGCTGGTGTAGGAGGATTTAGTTCTATGAAAGCACTTTCTGAAAGAAATGATGATTTTTCTACTGCATCAAGACCATATGATAAGGATCGGGATGGTTTTGTATTAGGAGAAGGTGCCGGAGCTTTAATTTTAGAAGAATATGAACATGCTAAAGCAAGGGGTGCTAAAATTTATGCAGAAATTGTAGGTACCGGCCTTTCAGCAGACGCATACCATATTACTGCTCCTCACCCCGATGGCATTGGAGCAAAAGCTGCTATGGAATTAGCACTTGAGGAGGCTAATATGAATCCCGATCAAATAGACTACATAAACACACACGGTACCTCTACTCCTTTAGGAGATATAGCAGAAATAAAGGCCATTCAGCATGTTTTTGGTGAAGATGTTTATAAATTAAATATTAGCTCAACCAAATCCATGACTGGTCACTTATTAGGAGCAGCAGGAGCCATTGAGAGTATTGCAGGAATATTGGGAATGAATCATCATTTTGTCCCTCCTACAATTAATCATGTTACTGATGATCCGGCACTTGACCCAAAACTTAATTTTACTTTCAATGAGGCTCAAGAAAAAGTGATTAATGCTTTTATCAGTAACACCTTTGGATTTGGTGGTCATAATAGTTCAGTGATATTTAAAAGATGTTAGGACCCATTTTTAGACTATTTAAAAAAGCAAACCATAAATTTTTTTCGAAAGATAAATTTTTTGTTCAGCGTTTACATCATGTCCTAGGCTTTACTCCATCAAATTTACATCTCTTTAAAGTTGCTTTCTATCACAAATCTACTATCAATAATCAGGGAAATGAAAAAACCAGTATTTTTCAATCGAATGAAAGACTTGAATACTTAGGTGATGCCCTCCTCAGTTTTGTAATTGCTGAATATCTATTTAAAAAATATCCGAGTGCCAATGAAGGATTTTTGACTAAAATGAGGTCTAAAATAGTAAAGCGTAAAATGCTTAACTATTTAGCTGAAAAAATGGGGCTTGATCATTTAATGATGGAATTTAATCAAACAGCTATTTCCCAATCCATGCTTGGAAATGCATTGGAGGCTTTAATTGGTGCAATTTATTTAGAAAAAGGCTTTGACTTTACCAGAAATTATCTCCTAAAAGAAATTGTTCGCAAATACGTTGACATGAATCATCTGGAATTGTATGATGATAATTTTAAAAGTCAACTATTAGAATGGTGTCAAAAAAATACCAAAGAAATCGACTTTAGAGTTATTTCTAAGTTCAAAACAGATAAAAGAGACCGATTTAAAATTGGTGTTTTTATTAATGGAATTGAAATAGCAACTGCAGAAGATTTTAATAAAAAAAACGCAGAACAGGTTGCATCAGAAATTGCTATAACTCAATTAGGTATTACCCCACCAGAGTAGTTTCTTATGAATCTGCAGGATAAACCCTCAAATCAAACAAGATACAATCCACAGAAAATTAAAAAAATTAATGAGGGAATTCTCATTATAGAAGAATGGATTATCCAATTATTTAAACAAGGGTTTGATGTTTTACAAAAGGATCAACATCGTTTAATTGAAATTTCTACGCGCATGGTAGATTATGGATTACCCTCCATAGCGCGTAAAATTCGCATTCTTCCGGAAAAAATAATACATGAAAGTGATTGGATAGATGTTGTAGCACAAGAAATTGGTGAACTTTATTTGTTGTGTCAATCTTTTAAAAAATTTGAAGTCTTGGATATTAATAAACAAGAAGACCTCTTGAGTTTTGTAGGTGTACCTATTAAAAAAACTGAAATTAAAAGTTACTCCATTCCAATTACTGATCAATGGGTATATTTAGGAACAATTAATGAAAAAGAGGAACAAATTCTCATTGCAAGAAATTGGTTTTATGGCATCCAGTATAAAAAA
The DNA here is from genome assembly GCA_044228225.1 of Saprospiraceae bacterium. GTDB lineage: Bacteria > Bacteroidota > Bacteroidia > Chitinophagales > Saprospiraceae > Vicinibacter. Next base: position 156,287 of record JBGAVH010000004.1, read on the forward strand.
TTTGCTTTATTATTAGATTTTCAAGTAAATAAATTTACAAAACTTCGTTCATTCATAATGGGAAAAATGTATCTAGGTGATGTACATTTCTATCCTGGAACTGTTCCGTTAAGAGTAACAGAAATTCCAGAAACCTTTCATACAATAACCGAAAATTTACCTTATCCTCGGTATACTATCTCCACTTTCTTGACTCAGTACAATTATGCAATTTCATTAAATCCATGGTTAAAAATGGTCCCCTGTATATTAAGTCATTGTTCAATTATTGAATTGAATCATGTTTGGTATTTAATGGACGATAACAAGGATCTATTACCATTAAAAACACATGGAGATACTCTTTGGTCCTTGTTGGCATGGTCATCCATTCCAAATACGCTTTTTCTAGGAGAATTTAACAACAACCAATTCCATATATTGAGTGTTTATAGCGATAATTTAATGATTAAAATTTAATTGTGGATTCAATTACTCAAATGGTTTTAGGGGCTGCCTGTGGAGAAGCAGTTCTTGGAAAAAAAATTGGAAATAAGGCCCTTGTTTGGGGTGCTGTTGCTGGAACTATTCCAGATTTAGATGTGATGGCCAATTTTTTTATGGGAGAATTGGATTCACTAGCCTTCCACAGAGGACCAATGCATTCCTTACTTTTTGCTGGTTTAATGCCTTTTCTTTTATCTTGGTTGGTACTAAAATTTTATAAATCTGGAATTTATAACAATCCCTATTACAAGAAAATTAGTTTTGTATTAGCTTCTCTTTTGTTTATTGCCATTGCTGGGATTCTTTCATTTTTGGTCATTTATCTGATTCAATGGAATGGAATTTTTGTTCCTATATTATTGACCATTGGATTATTCTTTCTAATAAAGACAATATACAATAATTACGTATGTAAAAAGCAAGAGGCTCCATCGGCAAGTTATTTTGAATGGACGGGACTGTTTTTTTTATCTATTGTAACACATCCTCTATTAGATGCTTTAACAACCTTTGGAACGCAACTTTTTTGGCCATTCTCAAATTATAGAGTTGCCATTTCTAACATCGCCATTCTAGATCCAATCTATACACTTCCTTTCTTGGGAACAGTAATTGCTTGTGGATTTTTTGATAAATCAGATCGAAGACGTTCACAAATTAATTGGATTGGCATTTGTGTTAGCTCAGCATATATGATGGGTACATTAATTACTAAAAATCATGTAGACCAAGTTATGAAAATGAGCCTTGAAAAACAGCAAATCCAAGTTGACAAATCAATGTCTTGTCCAACCATTTTAAACAACATCTTATGGTTTGCGATTGCAAAAAAAGATACTAGTTACTATTGTGGGTATTATTCCATTTTTGACAAAGAAGCTAAAATAGATTCGCTGTACAAAATTGATCAAAACAAAAAATTATTAGCTCCTTATATTCAACAGAAAAGTCTTCAAATTTTAACTTGGTTTAGTGCTGATTATTATAATGCCATAGATATGGGTAATGATAAAATACAGTATAATGATTTGCGTTATGGAACATTTTCATTTCGTTTCGATCGACCAAAAGATTATATCTTTCACTTTAATTTAGTCAAAAAAGGTTATGAATTACAAGTTAACTCAGAACGAGAAAGACCAGTTCAATCCAGAGCTGAATTAATACAATTTTGGAACAGAATCAAAGGATATTAAATAAAGAAATAATTTGTAAAAATAATATAGTAGATTTATTTAAATACCCAATTATTAATTTGTTGAAAATAATACATTGGAGTTCTTGGTTTATTTTAGAATATTTTTTCAAGTAATAACCTTAAAATATTTCTTTAATTGTCAAATACTTATTCAATCTGCATAAAGGAACAATTCTAAAATCTTCAATTAAATCTTTAAATATCACTTTTAATATTTACTAAGGTTTCATGTTGTATTGCTCCTAAAAAATCTTGAAATTTTTTAAACATTAATATAGTTGGACATTCATTGAATTGTAAACGAATTCTATAAATGACTGTCTACTTTAATTAAGTTTTTTTGGGCTTATTAATTATTGTTCACTAATAACTGAAACCATTATTCATATTACTTGTTCATCTTTAATCCTTTAATGATTATTCTGTATGCCACTAAATATTCCTGAAAGTTCTGATCCAAGAATCGTTATTATTGGAGCTGGTTTTGCAGGATTTTGTTTGGCAAAAAAACTATCAGGAAAAGGATTTCAAATTGTTTTGTTAGATAGGAATAATTATCACCAATTTCAACCGCTTTATTATCAAGTTGCCATGTCTGGTTTAGAACCCAGTTCTATCTGTTTTCCTTTGCGGAGAAGTTTTCAAAATGAAAAAGATTTTTTTGTTAGAGTTGCTGAAGTTAGCAGAATTATCCCGGCACAAAAACAAATTGAATCGAGTATGGGAATTATTCGATATGATATTTTAGTATTAGCGATGGGGGCTAAAACAAATTATTATGATAATAAAAATTTTGAAAGAAATACGATTCCACTTAAGTCAGTAGCTGAATCACTGTTTTTAAGAAACTGTATACTTCGAGATTTAGAGACGGCGGTAATGTCATCTGCTGGCACTGATATATCTCCACTTTTAGATATTGTGATTGTGGGTGGAGGACCTACTGGAGTAGAATTAGCTGGTGCCTTAGCAGAAATGAAATTACATATTTTACCAAAAGATTACCCTGATTTGGATTCATCACAAATGAATATTCATTTAGTGAGTAGTCCTGATCGATTGCTTGCAAATATGTCTGTTCCTTCTTCTGAAAAAGCAAAGCAATATTTAATTCATCTAGGTGTTCATTTACACTTATCCCAACGTGTTCAAAAAATAGATGATGGCTTAGTGTACTTACAATATGGTGAAATTCTCAAAGCAAACAAAGTTATTTGGGCTGCAGGTGTTGTGGCTGCGACTATTCCTGGAATTCCATCTGAGAGTATAACAATTGGTGGTAGAATTGAGGTCAATCAATTTTGTCAGGTTATAGGAGATACAAATATTTACGCCATTGGCGATATTGCCTGCATGAAAACAGATACTTATCCTGAAGGTCATCCTCAAGTAGCTCCTGGTGCACTTCAACAAGCAACTTGGTTGGCTGCACATTTAAAATCAAAAGGTACTAATACAATTGGCTTTAAATATTTCGATAAAGGTAATATGGCAACAGTTGGAAGGCATAAAGCAGTAGTAGATTTTAAAAAGTATCACTTTAGTGGATTTGTTGCCTGGATAGTATGGCTTTTTGTACACATATATTATTTAATAGGTGTTAAGAATAAGTTGATAGTTATGCTTAATTGGGTTTGGGGTTATTTATTTTATGACCAAGCTTTGCGTTTACTGATAACACCTAAAAAGGAAACACTGGATTTAGATTAAGCTCAATTCTCAGATTAATTTCTAATTTTGCAAAATTAAAAGGTGCATAGAATCAAACATTATTTGGATCTAAACCCGGTTAACTAATATTATAAAAATGAAAGGAATTATTTTAGCGGGAGGCCAGGGCACAAGACTCTATCCTTTGACTTTAGCGATGAGTAAACAACTCATGCCTATATATGACAAACCAATGATCTACTATCCATTATCGACCCTTATGTTGGCTGGTATTAAGGATATATTGATTATTTCTACACCACGAGATTTACCCATGTTTGAAGCTTTATTAGGTGATGGTTCTCAAATTGGTATATCGATTGTTTACAAAGAACAAGCTGTAGCAAATGGATTAGCCCAAGCTTTTGTGATTGGAAAAGAATTTATAGGAAATGATTCCGTTTGTCTTATTTTAGGAGATAATTTATTCTATGGTCATAAGGTACCGGATCTGCTTAGAGAAAGCACCAATCCGGATGGCGGTATAGTTTTTGCCTACCCTGTTGCAGATCCGGAAAGATATGGTGTGGTCGAGTTTGATGGAGACCTAAATGCTAAATCTATTGAAGAAAAACCATCAAATCCTAAGTCAAACTTTGCAGTACCGGGAATTTACTTTTATGACAATCAAGTCATTTCTATAGCTGAGCAATTAAAACCTTCACCTAGAGGTGAATATGAAATTACAGATGTCAATTTACATTATTTGAAATTAGGAAAACTTAAGGTTGGAGTTTTGGGAAGAGGAGTTGCTTGGTTGGATACGGGAACTCATGAATCATTAATGCAGGCATCCCAATTCATCCAAGTTATTGAAGAACGACAAGGACTTAAGATTGGTTGTATTGAAGAGGTGGCATATCTAATGAACTATATAGATCGTGAAGGTCTTAGTCGTGAAGCCGAAAAACTAAAAAAGAGTATTTATGGTGAATATTTAATGAAGCTCTTAAGAATGACCTAATCGTGGGTTGCTTTGAACCGATTATAAAAGAAAACTTAAATGATTATTGCAACAAAATTTGACCCTTAAACGTTTATTTGCACAATCAAACTATAAATTATGTACCCGATAGAATTAGTCCGACCAATGTCTCAAGAACTTGAGCAAATTGGATTTGAGAGTTTACAATCTGCCGAAAAAGTTACTGAAAGGATGAATGATAAAACAGGCACTACACTGCTTGTCGTTAATTCTGTTTGTGGGTGTGCTGCTGCTTATGCGAGACCTGGCGTTCGTATATCATTAGAAAATGAAGCTAAGCCAGACAAATTGGTTACTGTTTTTGCAGGTGTTGATACGGTCGCAACTGCAAAAGCAAGAGAATTTCTATTGCCATATCCGCCGTCATCTCCATGTATAGCTTTATTTAAAGATGGTAGGCTCGTTCATATGTTAGAAAGACATCATATTGAAGGCAGATCCGCTCAAATGATTGCTGACAATTTGAAAACCGCATTTTCCATGTATTGTAATTAAAATTAATGAAAGCCTTACTCAATTTTACTTTTATCTTTTTATTTTCTATTGATTATAATTATTCCCGCTCATTCTTAAATGATTCTTTAATTCAATATAAACCTATATATACAAATAAGGAGTATAAAAAAGAAAAAAAAGATATTAAGAGTTTTGAAAAAACCATCAAGGCCTTTGAAAAATCTATTTCATCTCATAATATTGATTTGATCAACGTGCACTTGGCAAATCTCAAATCAGTTATGATGAAAGAATCAAACGAACTTAATGGTAGAATTACAGCAAGAACAAAACGCACCAGGCCTGCAAAACAGATAGTTGACACACTAAATAATCCTGAGCTTCCAAAGGGTTATAACCCATCCATAGAGGGTCAAATTATCAATACAACAAAATCTGAAATATTAGAAAAACGATCTGAAACTGAAATATTAATCAAATACAGTAAAGTACTTAATAAGGAAAATCAAATCATACGTAAACTTGGTAATATTTCTGAAGTTAATTCTGATACTCCATCCAGTTCTTTTGAAGAAATATTAAAAGATGCTAAAGAATTCAAAGAATTAATGAAAAGTGAATTATATAACATGAGTTTTGAAAAAGGAAAAAAGAAATCAAAATAAAGAACGCTGTCCTTTTTAATAAAATACTTATTTGAAAATACCCACACATTTTTATTATGATATTCTTTATTGAAAGCCATCCACAATTTCACATTATTTTAGGTATTTAATAAATTACATTCTAATCTTTGTTTTGAATTAACAAGAAATATTAATAAAACAAAATAATTGATTACTTTAGTCGCTGAAATCAATATCTGAATCATGCGAAAGAAACAATTAACCGATCATATAGAATGGAATAAAGTTTGGAATATTCCGAATCAATTTCAAATCATACTAGGGATTATATTTGCTGTCTTAGCCATGAAGGGATTTCTTATTCCAAATCGGTTTTTAGATGGGGGAATTACTGGGATTTCGATCTTGTTACATGAGTTGTTTCATATTAATATTAGTTTTTTAGTAATCTGCTTGAATGGTATCTTCATATATCTGGGATACAGATGGATTGGCAAAACCTTTGCTGTCCATACAGCAATCGCAGTCATTCTTTTATCAATAGGTTTACTGTTTGTTGAGATAAATCCCATTACAAGTGACAAATTATTGATAGCCATTTTTGGAGGTATATTAATAGGAACTGGCGTAGGTTTAGTAATCAGGGGTGGAGGTGTTATTGATGGTGCAGAGGTTATAGCAGTATTTACAAAAAGAAAAATTGGATTTTCAAATAGCGAAATAATTATGCTATTTAATATCATGATATTTTCTGTAGCAGCTATTGAATTTGGCATTGAAACAGCGATGTATTCGATTATCACATATTTCACGGCATCTAAAGCAACGCATTATGTAGTGTATGGAATTGAAGAATATACATCTATTAATATTGTATCCACTAAACACGAGGAGGTAAAAAATCTCCTTGCTAATGTAATGGGTAAAGGAATTACCGTTTACAAAGGAGAGCGTGGATATTTACCAGGTAGTTATAGTATTAAAGCTGATTGCGAAATCATTGTTACCATTGTTACCCGATTAGAAATAAAACAAATTGAAGATGCTGTGATATTATTAGATCCAAAAGCTTTCATCTACATTCAAAGTATCAAGGAAGCAACTGGTGGTATTTTAAAAGTAAGATACGATGCTAAATAAGCTTGCTATGATTGAATTTGTCAAACAATTATTATTGGACAAATTACCAGTTAATTATTACTATCACAATTTCACTCATGCACAATATGTTTTAAAAAAAACCACTGAAATTGGAAGACAAGAAAACTGTTCAAAAAAGGATTTATCTCTATTAAAAACAGCAGCACTTTGGCATGATGTAGGATTTATTAATAAGAATATTGGTCACGAAGAAGAAGGATGCTTAATCGTCAAAAAATATTTACCCGATTACAGTTACACTAATTCTGAAATTGAAATAATTTGTGGATTAATAATGGCAACTAAAATTCCCCAATCTCCCAACACAAAATTAGAACAAATTATTGCAGATGCAGATTTAGCTTATTTAGGTGCCAGGGGTGCTCATTCAAAAGCAAAGCTCCTTTTTAAAGAGATGCAAAGTTTAAATCCAACATTAACTGAAGAAGAATTTATTGATATTCAAATTTCTTTTCTTCAAAATCACCGCTACTTCACAGCGTATTGTCAAAATAAAACTACCATAGGTAAATTAGAGTATCTTAAGTCATTAATGATTAAAATACCGTCATATAAATTGGCTTTAAAATAAAGTTTTGATAATTTTAGTTATTTTAAAGTATATTTTTTTACGGTAATATTAATACTCCATGCAACATTTAAAGTATTCAATTTTTGTCACTTCCAATGTTTATTTAATTACTCTATTGATCAAATTAAATAAACTGCTTCTTATTAAACCAATAATATCATGGAAACAAAATTTTTGGTATCTAATTAAATTAGAAAAGGTCTGTGTTTAGAACAGCAGGTTTTCTAAAATAATATTCTCTACAAATATTTGTTATCTCGATTTTATATACCAAATAATAAACAGATTTATTTTAAATATCTTTTAGATCCTTTTTTATTATTTGAAAATCCATTTGTATTTGTATCTCTTAATTGATGTAAGGATTCTTTTTTATGATACACCTGATAATTTTCATGACCTTTTCTTACGGCCTTCACTTCCCAATCAAATGAAAAATTTCCACGCTTTCCTTGTAATTCTTTCACTTTAAATCCTGTAGTTAGTTTTTCAACAACTGCTATACCATAAGTATCCGCATATGCTGGTGTAAGTTGAACAGTTAATGAGGCCATATTAGCAACTTTAATAAAATGATCTGAATATGGAATAAATACCTCTCCATCGCTTAGCGTTCCAGTTCCTCGCTCATAAGCAGCGGCCTCTGGCCCTTCAATACAAGCATACCAAATTTCTTGATCAATTTCATCAGGATCTTGTATTCTAAAACTTTTTATGTCACCAAACACAACGCCTTGTCCAAAAGAATTTAAGTACATTCCAGCAGATTCTGCTCCGGCTCCATCTCCAATTCCCAAAAAAGGATAATTTGGGCCTACATTAGAATAACCTGCATATACATTAAGCTCATTTGTAGTACCATTTATTAAATACATTTCTCCTGTATTATTAGAAGCACTTAACTCAACAACATCAACGCTTTTTGTTCCTTTAGTCGATAATAAATTCAATGATGGTCTAGTTTGATCCGAAGTTTTTGTTGTAAAACTCATTCTCTCTTTTCCATATCTGTCAAATAAAAAGATTTCACCCCCAAATTGACTTTCAGATTCCATTGCAATAATATCATTTTTGCCTCTATAAAAATAAAACGTAGAATCTTCCAAATAAACGCCATCATATTCTACAGGTGAATCTTTAGATTTTCTATAAATTTCGAAATCATGTTCAGTTAAATAAGAATAGCGATCCGGAGACTTTCTTTGAAAGCCTATACCGTATGGATCGAGAGTTGAACCGACTTGGCTGAGTGCAGGATCCCTGTTAAAAAACTTTAGGTTAGAGTAATACGAATTAATTCCAACTGAATTATATGACATTAATGTATCAGTATTTTTAAAAGCTGTAAAAGTAGTTGGTGTAGCGAAGGAATGTAAACGATTTAAACCAACCATACCACTTTGATTGATTCCATTTGGAGACACAATAATACTATCTGTACCAAAAGCAGAGATAAGTTGACTTTGAGACCAGACTGCAGCATTTGCTGTAAAGATCTTTTTAACATTTGTTGGGTCTTCTAGTATTATATCTGTTCCAGATTTTTTCCAAACTGAACTTGTTGGTCCAGAATTAAATGGCATATGTTTCCATTCTCCTTGTGAAAATACCATCACATCTCCTGAATCTGGATTGTTTAAAGCCAATGGAAAACCATTTAATTTGACAACCTTAGGTGCGGGATATGTACCAGATAAATCTCCATTTGCAGTACTATTGATAGTTAGATCATTTGATGGATCTGTATCCACCATTCCTGGGATCCATTGTGAACCATTCCACACTAATGCTTGTCCAATATTTGGTGTAATATCTTGGATATTACGACCTTGAATAGCTATTACTTTTGGGTTTGGTAAAGTTCCAAATAGATCACCTCCCACACTCGACCCAACCTTCAAATCATCCGATGGATCCGGATCACCTGTGTTTGTTATTTTATTTCCATCCACTTGAATTCCTGCACCAGCCTCAAGTTTTGTCTTTTCTGAAAATAATGCATATGGGACACTTAAAAAAGGGCTTACACTTACAAGCTCGTAATTAATACCTCCATTGGGATCAATTTCTGTTTTTAAATAATAACTTCCATCAGCCCAATTTACTTCATTAAATTTTCCTTGCACTGGAAAACCGTATCCTATAAGTACAATGGTTAATCCAAATTCATTCGTAATGGTACGGTGTTCTTCTGAAAAAATTAAGGTTCCTGTTGCACCTCCTTTTAATATACTAAAACGAATATTCACATTTTTATTAACTATTGGTTTACCCAAATTATCTCTAATGATTGTTTGAAAATTTAATCCATTTGGGGCTTGTGAATATACTTTACTGATAACCATTCCCATGATAATTACCAACCATATACAATTCCATTTAAACATACTCTTTAACATTAGCTCAATTTTTGTTAGATTTTAATATATATTTATAAACTCGACTACATCAAAAATTAAAAGGTTGATAGTGATCAAGTCATTTTTTTCTATTCATTATAACTTTATAAAATAAGTAATAAATTCCTCTTCAGAGTTGCACTTTACTTTTAATAAATATACACCAGCTTTTAGATGTCCGACTGAAATATGATTCTTCCAAATGTTATTGCTGGAAATATAAAATCCGTCCACAGAAAATAAAGTATAAGAACAATATTCATCCAATTTAGGATAGCAGGATAATTCATCATCAACAGGATTTGGAAAAACGATTAATTTTTGGAATTGCAAATCCCTGACTTTTGTTCCAATTGTAATTTCTGGTTGAATAACACCGGAAGTTGCATAAATAGCATGCTGGCTATTACTAAATGTCGCAGTTGCTATTTCACCAATTGAATAAGAAAAAGAATATTTCGTAGTTCTTACCGAACCTCCGGTTGCATCAACAGAAACCTGACTCGATGCAAACAAGCCCAAATAAAAAAATATTAAATTAGTTAACATTATGCGCTTCATAATCCAAGTGTATTTCAATAATCAGAAAATAAACTTGATATATATCAATTTGTCAAATGATAATGATCACTCTTCCGTATAATTATATATTTAATTATCACTGACGCATTAAATTCAAATTCATAAAATTTCTAAATTTTATGCCTAGTGATTCTTTTGATATCCATTAATCTCTCCATTTTGATTTGAAAATTTATTCTTTTAATCCAAATTTTAGTTTATTTAAAATTAAACATGAAGGATTACTTATTAATGTAATATTACTTTGTTAAGGCTTTGTTTAAAACGATCATCTTTGAAAGTCCTTTTAAAATTGGGAAAACTTAAATAAATATTTAAATATTCATTTATAACTCTTTTTAGATTAATACCCAGTATGTTAATATTTTGTTAATACAATATGAAACAGTAATATGGTTTAATTTTATATCGTAATATTGCGATATTATAATAATATATGGGCGCAAGTAAATCTGATATATTCTCACCACATCATAATCAAATAGCTGATATGGCAAAGGCGATGGCACATCCAGCACGAGTGGCTATCTTAGAACAAATTCTGCATTCCGGAAGCTGCATTTGTAATGATTTAGTTATCAATCTACCGCTCGCACAGGCCACAATATCCCAGCACCTTAAAGAATTGAAAATAGCTGGAATAATAAAAGGACAAACCGAAGGAAAAGCAGTATGCTATTGTATAGATGAAGATAACTGGAATCAAATGGCAGCCGTCTTTTCAATATTATTTAAAAGTTTAAAAAATAAAAATTGTTGTTAATCTAAAATACTAAAACATGAAAAATTCAGAAGAAATTAAACAAGTAGTCAGAGAGAAATACAGCGAAATTGCCCAACAAAGTAAAACTCAAAATGCAAGTTCATGCTGTGGTGTAGGTGGATGCAATACCGTTGATTATACCATTTTCAGTGATGATTATTCTCAATTATCAGGATATCATGCGGGTGCTGACTTGGGATTAGGATGTGGTCTCCCAACAGAATTCGCTCAAATAAAAACCAATGATACCGTTGTTGATTTAGGTTCAGGTGCTGGCAATGATTGTTTTGTTGCTAGATCATTAACCGGACCTGCAGGAACTGTTATAGGCATTGATATGACACAAGCAATGATTGTTAAGGCAAGAGAAAATGCAAGTAAATTAGGATTTGATAATGTGCAATTTAGATTGGGTGATATTGAAGATCTTCCTCTGCAGAATAATATCGCTGATGTTGTCGTAAGCAATTGTGTGATGAATTTAGTACCTGATAAATCAAAAGCTTTTGCTGAAACTTATAGAATTTTAAAACCAGGAGGTCATTTCTCCATTTCTGATGTGGTATTAGAAGGTGCATTGCCATTAGGATTGCAACAAGCTGCAGAAATGTATGCTGGTTGTGTGTCCGGTGCACTTCAAAAAACCGATTATCTTGACATTATTCAACATGCAGGATTCACAAATATTTCCATCCAAAAACAAAAATCCGTCGTAATTCCTGATGAAATCCTACTTGAATATATAACTACAGACCAACTCAACGAATTCAAAAATTCACAAACTGGAATATTTAGTATCACGGTCTATGCCGAAAAACCAAAAGCTAATTGCTGTGCACCAAATTCTGGATGTTGCTAATGGAATAAACCATTCTAACAATCCCAGATTATTCAATAATTATAGAATGCATAGAAAGCTTCATTTAATTTGATTTAATGAATGAAATAGTGCAGATCAGCATGTTATTGCTTGTGGAGTCATGAAATAAATTAAAGGTAAGCTGGATAGTATAGGAATTAAAGAAATGATGAAGGATTTAGAACAGCCATAAATCAGATCCAATAAATTTAAAGTGCTTTATAAATAATTGAATGTTTAGGGGGTAAGAATTTGGGTAGGAATAGGAAGACACTGTCCTTAATCAAATTTATGAAATAATATAATGCCTTTGGAAATATTTGAATGAAAAAAAGCTACTTACATACTAAAAGTTCATTGAGAGAGGATTGCAATTATCATGGTACATCAGCGCTGAATAAGACCTGGATAAGCCGTGGAAAAGACGTGGATACTTGCTGGTGAAGTGTGCTTTAGTTTTATGGAGATGTTGTTGTAAAGAAGAATTCACTCTAACAGGGTCAACTAAACCATCATCTAATGAAGTGTCGATCTTTAAATTGATAGTAATAACAATTCATTAATTCATCTCTTATAACGTAATTTTAAGGTATAAAATTGGATAATCATGTGCAATCCCTTTAAATTCAAGGCAAATTGCAATGAGTTATTATTATATGATGCAATAAAATTCTACTTTACAAGTAATATCCCATCCTTCTCAATATCAAGTTGATTGGCATTTAGCCACTGTACTAAACTTGTACTATCGTGCTTTTCCCAAAATGGACCAAACTCACCTTTACACGTGGAAGAATATCCATTGACACTGGGAATCTTTAATTGTTGCGCTGCCAAAGCTCCTTCAATTTGAATTTCAACAGGATTTCCTTCAGCAAAAGGGATATAAGCTATAGCCTTTATTGGCCTATTATTTTCATTGGATTGAATTACAATCTTATTGATAATTTCATTGATTCTATGCTGTGACAAGCTTTTACTGTAACGTAGTAGTGAACTTGTAGTAGTACCATGATCCAAAACAATTAAACAAGCGAAAGCTCCATAAATCCATTTATACTGATGATGCTTAATCATGAATGCTCTTAATATGTATAACATCACCCAGATCATTAAAAAAATTTGAGGTAAAATAATTCGGCCAACAGGCTTCATGGAAGAATATCCAGGTAATTGACGAACTAGTTTAAAAAAACTAATTCCACTACCCCAGTTTATAAATATTAAAGCTGATACGATCAAACTTGAAATCAATATAAAATGAATTCCATGACTAAACCATTTCCCTGAATATCGCTTCAACAAATAAAAAATAAAAAAACCAAATAATATTCCGCCACACCATAATTGCTTTTCCCAAAATAAGGGTACATCATTATTCAATATCATTAATTTTTTCCAAATCCAAGGTTCTCCAGCAGGCATTAAAAAATTTCTAAAACTTAATAACAATGGTATAACATCTTTATAGTCCCTATAACCCGATAAAGATGCACGATGAATATAAGGAATAATTAAAGGCAATATAACAAGTGCTGGAATCATTAAACTTAAACTAAGATCCCGAATAAATATGGAATTTTTAAATTGCCTACTAAATGTTTTAAATTTTAAAATAACATTCATTATAATAATAATAATAACTAACAAAGCAGTTAAAAATCCCATATACATTCCGCAATAAAATAACCAAACTAAAAACAAAAGTGAATATCCCAAATCCTTAGCTTGCCAGGAACTAAAAAATTGAATTAAATAATAGAAAATCCAGGGAATACAAAATTGAGCGATTAACTGGGCATGTCCGATTCGCCCTATAAAAGTCAGTGAGAAAGCAAATAGATAGGCTCCAATAGCACTTAAATAAATATTGAATTTTAATTTTTTAAAACACACAAATGCTGATATAAAATTAATAGCACACAAGAAAAGAAACCATAACTGAAAGGACGTTTCCCTATCAAAAGAAATAAGTCGAAAAAATATGTACAGGGGGAGCGTTCCTAATAAATTATCAGAATAAGTTAGAGTCTGTTGATCAGGATACATAAAAGGTGCATTCCAATAGGTTGGCGTCTTCCCCGTTACATATTGATATCCATGTTCCAGAAAAAAATTATTGAGCCTCGCATCTCCAAAATTACCCGGAACACCATCAAAATCAGTTCCTATAACACGACCTGGTAATAAGTACATGCCTATTCCAAATAAAATTAGAACAAATAGCGATGGAGTCCAATTAATCTTCATGATTTTTATTAATGTATTAGGCAAATCTAGATAATTAAAAGTATTTGCCAATAAATAATTATTGAACTTAAACTTACCTGAAATTTAAAAAGACCATTTAAGTGCTAACTTGACATTAATACCTTCCTCATTTGCAAAATACCTCAATCTATTTAGATAATCTCTATACTTATTGTTAAGTATGTTATCTGCTTGTGCTGAAATATTAAAAAATTCATGTCTCACTTTAAAATCAAATGCAATTCTTGCATTCATTAAAAAATAAGCATCTGGACTTGCTAAAAAATCCTGGCTTTCGAGTAAATCACTTCTTCGAAAAACATATTTTCCACCAATCTCAATATTCAAATTTCGCGTCAATAAAATTCTATCGATTCCATAATTTATTGATGTGGTCAATTGATGCGATGGAATATAAGGAATGCCAACTTGGTTAATTAGATCTCTACTTTTAATATAAGAAAACCTATTCACCCAGTTTAATTGATCATTCAATTCTACTTTTGCCAACACGTCCAAACCATAAATGAGAGCATCAGTCTGTTTGTAAATAAACAATGGAAATGCTCCCCGAATGGTAAGTCGAAATTCCTTCTGTGGCTCTAGATAAATATATCGATTAATTTTTTGGCAATAAATATTGGTTTCAAAAATAAGTCGATGCGATATACTCACGGAACTTGTAGCCATTGCTTTATAAGAATGCTCGGGCATTAAATTGATATTCCCTTCTTCAATTCCTGCAACAGCTTGATGTAAGCCAGAACTATATAATTCATTAACTTCCGGAGATCTTTGTGCCAGACCAACGTTTAAACGCAATATCCATGGTTCTAAAACTTTATATTTTATACCCCCTGCCAAATTAAAATTTTGAAAGTTGTGCTTTCCCTTTTGAAAAACCTGAGGTGTTTCTTTACTCTGATAAGTAACATTAAAAGAATTCATATCATATCTCAAACCTCCTTCATAAGTTACGCTGGATCGAACTCGTTTCCATTGAAGATAAGCTGCTAAGTTGTACAAATTATAATTTGGAATTAATGGCAATATGCCGGTTCCAGATTGATTGGTGTTCACATTCAATTTAGATTGTACCCCATAATTAAAATGATGATTTCTAAGTTCAAATCGATCCTTAAAATCTAAGTTATAAGATTGCATTAATAGATTTAATGCTGGTGTAGAGCTTCGTCCATTTCTGCGGACGTCAAATTCTCGTCGGTGGTTTATTTGAGCAGCCGCAATCATTTCATATAGATGAACTTTTGTTTGACGTTGATGAGAAAATTTAATCAAATAATGCCCAACCTTTTGTTTTGGTGATTCAATTTGGTAAGAAAACTGCTCTTGTGTGAAAAGTGGAATTTCTTTAGTAATAGCTTGTTGTAAATCGGTTACATTTCCAATATGTGATCCTCGTAATATGCCTAACTCTGTATTAAAGATACTTGCATAAATTCTAGTGCTATTTTTTATTCGATCCCTAATAAAAAAAATAGAACTACTCAATTCTTTTAAACCCGTATTTGTCAGATAGTAATCAGGTGTGCTTCGATCGCCACCATATTTTCCACCAAGTGTCCATCGACAATCAAATTTCTTTTTTGATACTTCAAGTTTAGAAGCATATGCTAATAAATTTCCATTTGTCTGAAATGAAATCAATTGGATACCATGCAAATGTGGATCCTTAGGAATACTGGCCGGTTCCATTAATACCACACCACCCAAACTATTCCCACCATAAGCAATTACATCTACACCTTTTATCACTTTAATTTGTTCTACAGAGAATGGATCGATCTCAGGTGCATGGTCAGAACCCCACTGTTGCCCAGCTTGAACTATTCCATTGTTCAATATACTAATCCTATTTCCACTCATCCCATTGATAATAGGTTTAGCAATTCCTGAACCATTCTTATATGAACTTACACCTGTAACTTGCTCTAACAAAACTGCTAGCGGTTCCCCACTATGCTTCTCTATTTCATTATAACGTATCGTATTCTGACTGGCACCCTCTGATCCAACTCTTGAGCCTTCAATAGTTATACTTTGAAGAAAATGTCCATGATGTTCTAATTCAATAAGTAAAAAAGTGTCCCGTAATAAATCAATAAATAATTTTTGTGATTCACATGACGAATGATCAATTGTAATATGATACGTTCCTTTACATAAATTACTGAATTTAAAAAAACCAATCGAATCAGTAAATAATTGTTGATTCGATTCTTCTATATAAATTCTAGCACCCGATAATCCTTGACTTTCATGAGGATCTATTACCGTACCAGCAAATGTAAGTTCACATTGTTGAGCATTAACTCTTATTACAATTAAGCAATAAATAAAAGTGATGAATAGAAATTTATTTTTCATTTCACTTCTACATTAAATTCCACTTCAATATCTGTTTCACCTCCTGCATTTGTTATATCCCCCTGACTAACATTCTGTGCATCCTTATTTGGTTCATGTCTTAATACTATTTTAATTGTTCCTGTACTTGGGCTTCCCGTGGTCATCGAAGATTTAACACCAAGAGGTTTCCCATTTTTATCTAAATCTGCATAATGAATTGAAGCATTTAGAACATTACTCTTCAAATAAAAAAACTGATGCGCAAAATCTTCCGATACAATTTCATGAGTTATCGTATCAACGGGACTAACTGATTCATTTAATAATTCTAAACTTCCAGCATAAGTTGTATTAGCCTTTAATGATCCTGAAACATAATATATAGGATTTAAGCCGCCACTTCCATCTACATCCTTGAATGAAAGAATGACTTGATTCCCGTTCGAATCCGATAGTGTATAAATAAATGTTGTAATAAGTTCCTCCTGATTTACAGGCTCATCATTCGGTTGACATGATCCGAAAATAATTAAAGTTAAAAAAATATAAATACTATAGTGACCAATATTTTTGAATGTTTGCATGATATAAATTTAAAAATGTTAATAAATAGTTCGATGTTCAAATCAAATTATTAAAATTAATTATTATAAATTTGAAACTCTATACCTAAATGAATAAGTCATTTAGATCCATAACTCTTTTAATTTGTTAAATGCAAACAGGTGGGCCTCGAATATTAAAAACGCTTAAGGTATTTAAAACATCATATTCTGCATTAGAAATAAATTCCTCTAAATAATAAACTAAATAATGAGGTTTTTCAAAATCAGGTAATTCAATGTGGAAGACATAAAACAGGTCTTCTAAACCACATTTATTGAATCCCTTGGAAATATGTTGTGGATGCTTACATCCATGATGATTGTCTCCATGATAAATTGCCCTATGACATGGATCTGCTTCTTCAGCGTTACCATGAAGGATTGGATCAGCCGAATGGAGTTCACAATGATGAACATAATTAGGTATAGTGATTTTAACAAAACCAAATAGTACAATTCCTAGGATCAGATACTTAATACCAGATAAAATTTGAAATATTACTTTCATCATGTACATCAATAGCAAATATACGTATTAAGACCAAACAATTATTAGGAGTTCAAGGTATTTAAATAAATAATAACTTAAAATTTGTTTTTCCACATCATACTCTCTACGGGCTTGATGGAACGTTCGTTATATTTTGCATTTGGCTTTTTATTATAAAAATGATGGATTTCACCTTCAACCAAAAAATAGATCAATTGACCGATGGGCATACCTGAATAAACCCTGACCGGATGAACGCACGAAATTTCCAATGTCCAATGGTTACAAAAACCAACATCTCCCTTTCCTGCTGTGGCATGTATATCAATTCCCAATCTTCCTACACTTGATTTCCCTTCAAGAAAAGGAACGCTATGATGCGTTTCAGTATATTCTTCTGTTACACCTAAATAAAGGGTTCCTGGTTTGATCACAAATCCCTCTTCTGGAATTTCGAAATATTTAATTTGGTTGTGTTTTTTGGCATCCAATTCTTCATCAACATATATGGCCAATGTGCTTCCTAAATGAACATCATATGAATTGGTTCCCAAACAATCTCTTCGAAATGGTTCTATAACTATTTGTTTCGATTCAATGGCTTCCAATATCTTTTTATCTGTTAAGATCATATTTTATTAATTATCCAAGATTTGACCGTTTTGTCATCTGAGGCCGAAAGTAATACTTTTTCTTTTTCCATCCATAATAAATAATTAACTGAATGTGTATGGGCCTTATATTTTGTCATTGAAATTTCCTTTATTAATTCTAATGTGATATCATCCCAAATTCGAATACTTCGATCTCTGCTTCCCGTTATAATTAATTTATAAGAATCCACATTAACTATACTATTAATAGTATACCAATGAGCATCAATTGAATGTTGAATGATTGGATCTTGATTCAATAGAAAATAATGAAGTTGTGCATCCATACCTCCAAGAATTAATCGATTTTTGCTGGTACTAAAATTTAAACTAAAAATAGTTTTCCTAGACTCAATTTGAACCAATCTATTTACTATTTCACTCTTGAAATGATAACTAAAAATATTCCCCTGTCGATCTCCAACAAATAATTGTTCATTCACTTTATCCATAAAAAAAGACCTTAACCCAACGGATCCTACTTTAATTGAATTGATGTACTTTAAGTCTTCTTGGTTGAATTGTGATATCAAGCCATCACCACTGATTCCAAATAAGCTTTCTTGGTAAGCACAAATACCAAATAATGGACCTGTATGAAATTGAATTTGTCTGGGTATAAGTTTATTTTTTGTGTTAATTACAAACAGGTAACCTTTTTGAGTCCCAACATAAATGATAGGTCGTTTTTCATCTACACAAATGCTAAATATAACATCAGGTATTTTAGCTATAACTTTACCATTTAAATGATCTTGTACATTCCATTCAACCAACAATCCATCACTTCCTCCACTAAAAAATGAAGCTTCTTTCCAACTTTCTGCCAGTGCATAAACTGATCCTGTGTGTCCATTAAATTGTTGCCCTTGTAAAATATCTATCATCGTTTTCAATAATAGAATAAAACCTCATCCAAATTCTTTCTGTGAATATTTGGAACCATGACATTTTGTGCTGGAAAGGCTACTGGAATTAATAAAAAAGGTTTTTCATGATCGGGTCTTCCTAGGATTTCCTGCAAAAAATTCATTGGACTAGGAGTATGGGTTAATGTAACTAAACCTACATGATGTATTGCTGCTAATAAAAATCCACATGCCAAGCCTACAGATTCCTGAACATAATAATTTTTATATTTTTTCCCATCCACTACATCATATGCCTTTCTAAAAACGACAATCAATGCCGGAGCAATTTCAAGAAATGGTTTTTTCCAATCTGTTCCCAGATGAGCCAAATCCTCCAACCATTCTTCCGACATTCTTCCATGATAATTTTCATATTCCTCAGCTTCCGCTGCCATTCGAATTTTTTGTTTTATTAAAGGATTTGTAACCAAACAAAAAGTCCAAGGTTGTTTATTGGCACCTGAAGGTGCTGTATTCGCAATTCGTATGATCTGTTCCAATATTTCCCCGGGAATTGGCCTATCTGAAAAATCACGCACGGTCCTTCGATGATCCATAAATTCAAACAAAGCATGAGCTCGTTTTTTCATTTCTTCTTCTGAAAATGAATAAGCTTCGTATGGAATAAATGCCGGATCAGCCATTATAAATCTCCCAATTGAGGTCTTAAAATAATCTCCTCTACAACTGCAGAAGGACTCATTTTTAATACCGCTAGTATGGCCTGTGCAATATCATCACCTTGCATCAATCGATCCTCAGGTAATTCAGCACCAGCCCAGGAATTCGACCAGGTCGCCCCAGGGTAAATGGTACATACTTTAACCCCATCATTTTTAAGTTCTTCCCTCAAACATTTACTAAATCCACTCAAGGCAAATTTTGAAATACAATAAGAACTTCCACCGGGATAGGCTTGCAATCCTGCAATGGAACACATATTAAAAATGGCTCCTGATTGCTTTTGAATAAAATGATGCAATAATCCGCGAGTCAAATGATATACACTATAAAAATTAGTATTCATCAATAATTCCATTTGATGATCCGGTTCGGTTTTTATGGTTCCTTGAAGAAAGGTCCCTGCATTATTCACTAAAATATCTAAGCTAATCTTTTCTTTTTTAATAAATTGAATTAGTGAATCGATTCCTGCACGTTGACTCAAATCACTGGCATGAACCCAAATTCTTAATTGACTATTAAAAGATTTTAATTCAAGCTGTAATGCCAATAATTCTTCTCTGTTTCTTCCGGTTAAAATGACTTCAATCCCTTCCTTAATAAAAACTTTTGCAATGGCCAATCCAATACCCTTACTGGATCCTGTAATTAATGCGATCATATTACGAAGGTAAAGATTAATTTTTATCCAGAACCTTTTTATTAATGGTTTAGAGTAAGACAAACTACCCAATAAAATCATATATTCTCCTAAAAAGATATGATATTATAGTATTATAAATTAATGCCAAGACCTATTTTAAAACACAATGGCTATTCTTTTTGTTTTTATCATGCTGTTGGTTTAGCTTTGCGGCAATGTTAAGAAACTGTATATGAAGTGGCTCATTAATTTTTTATTCAAATCATCTATTGGCCAAAAAGTGGTCATGAGCCTTTCCGGGCTTTTTCTGATTCTTTTTTTAGTTATTCATCTATTAGGAAACCTACAGTTATTAAAACATGATGAAGGTGAGGCGTTCAATAGATATACCTACTTTATGACTCATAATCCTCTTATTATGATCATTTCCTATACCCTTTACATTACTATTTTGATCCATTCTGTACAAGGGCTTTCACTTTGGTCTAAAAACAGAGCCGCTAAAGGAAAATCTTATGCAGTAAGTTCCAATTCCGGAACTCTGTTGTCCGCTAGATATATGGCACATCTTGGCATTATAATCTTTGTATTTCTTGCCATTCACATGTGGCAATTTTGGTTTCAAATGAAATTTGGAAGTTTGCCGATGTTAAACTATAACGGAGCAGATCATTCATTCAAAGACCTATATACGCCGGTTAAAGAAGCCTTCAGCAACATTTGGTTTGTGATTTTTTATACCATAAGTATGGTGGTACTTTCTTTTCATCTAATCCATGGGTTTCAGTCTGCCTTTCAATCTCTTGGAATCAACCACAAGAAATATAATACCTTAATTTCTTCGATTGGATGGGTCTATTCTCTAATAGTACCCATTGGATTCGCTATTATCCCAATTTATATCTACTTTACCCAACAAGTCTAATATTCCTATATGTCAATTCTTAATGCTCATATACCTGAAGGTCCTTTAAGTGATAAGTGGACTAAATATAAATCAAAAGTTCCATTAGTTTCTCCTGCAAATAAACGGAAAATAGATATTATTGTAGTTGGCTCAGGTTTAGCAGGGGCTTCTGCGGCTGCCAGCTTGGGAGAATTAGGATATAATGTACATTGCTTTACATTTCATGATAGTCCAAGAAGAGCCCATAGTATAGCGGCCCAGGGTGGGATCAATGCAGCAAAAAATTATACTAACGATGGCGATAGTGTTTATAGATTATTCTATGATACTATTAAAGGCGGGGATTACAGAGCAAGAGAAGCCAATGTGTACCGTCTGGCTGAAGTCAGTGCCAGCATTATTGACCAGGCTGTAGCCCAAGGCGTGCCTTTTGCACGTGAATATGGGGGGTTACTGGAGAACAGATCATTTGGAGGTGTACAAGTAAGTCGAACGTTTTATGCGAGAGGTCAGACCGGTCAGCAGTTATTAATAGGAGCCTACCAGTCTTTAAGCCGACAAATAGCTTTAGGTAATGTCAAGATGTACAATAGACATGAAATGCTGGATCTAGTTGTTGTGGAAGGTAAGGCGCGTGGTATCATTGCAAGAAATTTATTAACAGGTAAATTGGAGCGTTTTGGAGCTCATAGTGTTATTCTTGGAACGGGAGGCTATGGTAATGTGTTCTACCTGTCCACTAATGCAATGGGATGTAACGTCACAGCTGTTTGGAAGGCCGTGAAACGAGGAGCATTAATGGCCAATCCATGTTTTACACAAATTCACCCAACATGTATTCCGGTATCTGGCGATTATCAGTCAAAATTGACATTGATGTCTGAATCCTTGCGTAATGATGGTCGGGTTTGGGTTCCAGCTAAAAAAGAAGATGCCATTGCTATTCAAAAAGGACAAAAAAAAGGAAGTGATATTCCTGAATCTGATAGAGATTATTTCTTAGAACGTCGATACCCGGCGTTTGGGAATTTAGTTCCTCGTGATGTAGCATCGAGAGCAGCTAAAGTAGAATGTGATAAAGGTCATGGTGTGAGTCCCACAGGATTAGCCGTTTTTCTTGATTTCAATGCTGCCATAGAGCGTTATGGTAAATCAAAAGCGAATGTAAAAAACATTCATAACCCGGACCAAGCCACGATTATTAAACTTGGAACTGAAGAGGTATCCGAAAAATATGGCAATCTTTTCGAAATGTATGAAAAGATTACAGGAGAAAATCCTTATAAATTGCCTATGAAAATTTATCCGGCTGTCCATTATACCATGGGTGGTTTATGGGTGGATTACAATCTTCAAACCAATATTGAAGGTTTATTTGCATTAGGTGAAGCGAACTTTTCAGATCACGGAGCCAACCGGCTTGGCGCGTCTGCATTAATGCAAGGATTAGCAGATGGATATTTTGTGCTTCCGTATACCATAGGCGCTTTCCTTTCTAATGAAATCCGTACACCTAAAATAAATACTTCAAGCCCTGAGTTTGATGCTGCAGAAAAAAATACCAAAGACACTCTTAATAAACTCATCAACATCAAAGGAAATCAATCCGTAGAATCTTTTCACAAACGCCTTGGTACCATCATGTGGGATCGATGTGGAATGGCTCGAAATGCTGAAGGACTCATTCAAGCCAGAAAAGAAATACAAGCCCTACGTGAAGAATTTTGGAAAGATGTATTTGTCCCAGGAACTGTAGATGAATTCAATCCTGAATTGGAAAAAGCAAGCCGTGTAGCAGACTTTATTGAACTTGGAGAACTCATGGTCATCGATGCGCTCAATCGCAAAGAATCCTGCGGTGGTCACTTCAGAGAAGAATACCAAACCGAAGAAGGCGAAACCCTTCGTGACGACGAACAATTCAAATATGTTGCTACCTGGTTATGGCCCGACTTAAATCAAGAACCACAATTAATTAAGGAAGACTTGATTTATGAAGAAGTGAAGATCGCTGCGAGGAGTTATAAATAAATTTGAAAGAAGATAAGGCACAAGTTGCAAACTTGCGCCAGCATTTGTTATAAATAAAAGTAAAGTTATTTAAGACTTATACTAGCCCAAGTTTGCAACTTGTGCCGGTTCAGATTAATTATAATAATGTAAGGACAAGATTCCAGGCTAACTCAAGTTTGCAACTTGTACTGGGACATTTTATACTTTATAAAGAATATAACTTGTACTATATTTATAAATATTTAATACGGCACAAGTTGCAAACTTGCGCCAGCATAAGGCCGCCAGCATAAGGCAAACTTGCCTCAACGAGAGTTAGTTAATTTTTATTCGTTTACACATAATTTTTGTTAGCGCAAGTTTCCAACTTGTGCTGGTTCTATATATTTAAAAAGTAATTAATTTAGATTACAGTACAACTTTTGCTAGCGCAAGTTTCCAACTTGTGCTGGATTACTTTCCCTAAACTTAATACTTCTATATATTTAAAAAGTAATTAATTTAGATTACAGTACAACTTTTGCTAGCGCAAGTTTCCAACTTGTGCTGGGTTACTTTCCCTAAACTTAATACCCAATTTATTAATAAAGAAAATAATTAAGCTCAATAAAATAACAACTCAAATTAATTATTTTTATATCAAGAAATAATTATTTTTGTTCAATGAGCACCAAATATAAATTTTTAGATCCTGAAGGTATTTATTTTGTCAGTTTTGCTACAGTACAATGGATAGATATTTTTACTAGATTGGAGTATAAAGAAATATTTTGCGATAGTATCAGATATTGTCAATTAAACAAAGGACTAATTATACATGCTTGGTGTTTGATGTCAAATCATGTTCATCTCATTTTCTCTGCTAAAGAAAAAGGAACACACTCCGATATCCTAAGAGATCTTAAAAAATTCACAGCTAAAAAAATAGTTGAAGCAATTAAAAATAATCCTTCAGAAAGCCGAAAAGAATGGATCCTTGAAAAACTATATTTTGCTGGAAGTCAAAACTCAAACAATAAATATGTTCAACTTTGGCAACAAGACAATCACCCAATTGAAATATTTAGTCCAGAGGTAATTTCTCAGAAAATTGAATATGTCCATAATAATCCGATTGTAGCTGGTATCGTCTGTGAAGCACATCACTATTTATATAGTAGTGCATGTGATTACATTGGGGTTAAGGGTTTGATAGATGTTGAAATTTTAGACATTCCGTCAAGTTTCGTAGGGTATGTACTAAGTACTTAAATTAAATTTATAAAGGACAAGTTGCAAACTTACGCCAGCAAAGGGAAAAGGATTCACTAATTTCTACCTACAAAACCAAAATAATTAAATTAGACTAGCAATTAGCAAGAATTATTTGATAAAGAATGTCTTCCTGAAAAAATAATTTTAGATATAGCTAACGCACGATCAATAAAATACTTGATCCAAAAAATATATAACAATTAGAATAAATTATCCCCTTCCTTTAAACTTATTTCTTTGAACCGGAGATGTTTTACTTTCTTCATATTCTGATGCCAGTTGTATTCGCAATGGTCTGCTGTTATAGCTTACATTTTTCATATTGACCATGGCGTCTGCGCTTGAGGCATCGGTCATAAAGAAAGAATACACACCTTTCATATCGATGTCCTTAACCGCTCGTCCACTGATTTTGGTATTCTTAAATATGAGCTCGCGGATTTGATCGTACTTGAGATTGTCTTTCTTACCTACGTTAATAAACAATCTTACATCTGATCCTGATGAATTACTATCTCGATTCGAAAATGAAGAAGTCCTTCTACGATCACCACCTCCGGATCTTTCGTTCCTGTCATCTCTTCTGCCTGAGAAACTTCTTGAAGAATCTCTTGAAGAATCTCTTGAATTCGAATCACGAGTAGGTCGCTCTTCTATATTGATGTCTGGTGACTGGGTATATTGGGAACCGAAACGTTTTAATTCTGTAGCTAATATTCGCTGAATGAGGTCTTCTTTTTCAAGATTCATCAATGGTTGAATCCATTCATTTTGAATCTTGGATTTATCAAAAGTAGATTCTTGTTCTACTAGGAATTCTGCAACGAAATTTTGAATCCTGGCTTTGATAACATCTTCACCTTTAGGAATTAGATATTTTTCAAACTTAAGTCCTGCCAGCTTTTCAATTTGATGCAGTTTATAAGCTTCACGTATATGCAACAAGGCAATTGAAATTCCCTTTTGTCCTGCTCGTGCAGTACGTCCACTTCGGTGTGTATAGTTTTCAATATCATCCGGTAAGTGGTAATGTATAATATGAGTTATATTTTTAACGTCAATTCCTCTTGCTGCAACATCTGTAGCTAAAAGCGCTTTAATGTTTTTGTGACGAAATCGGTGCATTACCTTATCACGTTGGGCTTGGGCCAAATCTCCATGCAAACAATCAGCAGAATAACCATCACGAACTAAGTGATCGCTAAGCTCTTGCGTTTCAATTTTCGTAGTACAAAAGATAATACCGTAAAAGTCATCATGAAAATCCATGATTCTTTTTAATGCGGTGTATTTATCTCTTGCCTGGACTACTGAATATTGGTGACTGATATTTGATTGAGCGGCATTCTTACGACCTACCGTAATTTCAGTAGGGTTGTTTAGATATGTGCTTGCTATCTTTCGAATATCTCCAGACATGGTTGCTGAAAATAGTCCGGTTATCTTTTCTTTTGGCGTATCTGCAAGTATGGTCTCCATGTCTTCACGGAATCCCATATTCAACATTTCATCAGCCTCATCAAGAACAACTGTTCTTACATTCTGAAGTTTGATGACTTTTCGATCCATCAAATCGATTAGACGACCTGGTGTGGCGACAATAATTTGAGCAGAACGTTTGATATCTTTAATTTGCATGGTAATGCTGCTTCCACCGTAAACGGCTACTACACTCACATTTCGCAAATTTTTTGAAAATTTCTTGAGGTCATTTGCTATCTGAAGGCAAAGCTCTCTGGTAGGTGAAATGATCAACGCTTGAGTGAAATGATCATCTACATTAATATTTTGTAATATGGGAAGTCCGAATGCTGCCGTTTTACCAGTACCGGTCTGGGCTAATGCTATAAGGTCTCCGGTTTGACCAAGAAAGAAAGGAATAGCTTTTTCTTGAATGTCGGTGGGTTGTTCAAAACCCATTTCTTCTAGAGCGCTACATAGTGATAGGTTTAAACCTAATGATTCAAATGGTTTCATTTAATTTGATTGTTTGTTAATAAAAGAATTCCCGCAACATGCGATAGCAGAAATTCAATATCAGCCAAACATGGCATTAGACACCTAGAATCCCGGCAATTAGCGCATTAGTTAATTAAAACAAATAACAGGTAAATATTGAGTTTTGTGAAAAAGTACCTACCATCCACGGATAGTAGGTACTATAAATAAATCTTTTTAAATAATTTCGAGATTTTTGTGTGAGTCAGGGTAAACCTCTGGATCCAATTAAAATTCTAATCTTAAGGATAAAAGACTTATTGAATCCGATCTTTAGAAACTTCTAAAGCGGTTGTTGCCTCCACCATTTCCACCACCGCCTCCGCGATTGTTTGGATTAAATGGTTTGCGCTCCCTTTGCTCAGGAGGTCTAGCTTCAGATACAGAGATGTTACGCTCTTTAACTGATTTTTGGTCTAGGTTACGGATAGCCTCTCTTGCTTCATCATCATTTGCCATTTCAACAAAGGCAAATCCTTTAGAACGGCCTGTCATTTTGTCAGTGATGATTTTAACAGAGGTAACTTCTCCGAATTCTGTGAACATAGCAGTAAGCTGCTGCTCCTTAACTGTATAGTCAAGGTTTCCTACATAAAGATTCATTATAAAAAATATTAGAGATAAAAAAAAATTTCGTTGGTGAGATAAACTGTTTAATTTAGGCTGTACATTTCAGATAGAACTTATCAAACTTTGCTTTAGTTCCCCAAAGATAAGAATTGTTTTAAATATTCAACTATTTTTTTTATTGGGGACCATTGTTGAATATAATCGAAACACCAAATTGGTCTATTTTTTCTTGAGAGTTTGAAGGCTGTATAGCAATATTCAAATGATCTGCCAATGGTTTTATATCAAAAAACTGCCATTGTGTTGCGTAATACAGTTGAAAGCAGATTCCTAAATTACCATTGGTAGGCATGTTAAAATTAAGCATAAAATGACTTCCCCAGGAATGATCATTTAACACCCTAATCTTTGAATTATCTCCGGATGTCCTGTCCTTCATTCCCAATAAGGTATAATCAATACTTGCTCCAACACCTAGCCAATAATTTCGAGTCTCTATTCCGAACATGTAGCTTTGGAGCTTATAAAAGAGTTCTTTACTGGTCGATGTATTTGAAATAGGATCTACGCCTTCACCTTTAATTCTAGCTAATTTATTCCGCCAAGTTCCTAAAACAGCCAAATCCCCTTTCTGATAACGTATTCCGGCTTGAATTCCATTCAACGCTTTGGCCTTTCCTATTGGGTCAGTCATCCATGTTTTCTGGTCTTGGTATTGCTGCAGAATATTGTTTAAGTGAGCACATTGGATGCCTGCCAAATCATATCCTACTTGAAAATTAAATTGCCCAATTAGCTCAAAGTTCACAATCATAAACAAGAATGCTATAAGACTATAATAATTTTTATTGGACATGGTGTGATAAAAATTTCAACAACAAATGTATTGAAACCATGCTTAATATATTTTTATTTTTAATATTAATTCTTTCATAATATGTGAGTTAAAGGAATCTAGTCTAAATTTGCTGGAGAAAAATGATTTATGGCAAGGTCTATTCAAGGAATTTTAAAATTAAGTTGGGTTCATGGTTTGTTGATTTTGCTGTTAAGCTTTCTGATTTATGGCCAATCCCTTCATTATGGATATGTTCTCGATGATACCATTGTAGTCGATGAAAATAAATTTGTAGCGAAGGGCGTCAATGGGATATGGGACATATTATCAAAAGAAACTTTTACGGGTTATTTCGGAGAACAGAAGAATTTAGTTGCCGGTGCCAGATACAGACCACTTTCTTTAGTCAGTTTCGCCATTGAACATTCCATATTTGGTAAAAAACCAGGAATTAGTCATTTTATTAATATTCTATTATATGCTTTGTGTGGATGGTTTTTTTATCGACTCATTATAAATCTAAAAATCATAGCAAATAAGGATGCGGGTATATATCTGGCATTAATAGCCAGTCTATTATTTATTGCCCATCCCATTCATTCAGAAGCTGTCGCCAATATTAAGGGTAGAGATGAAATCATGTGTCTTTTGTTTTCACTCATTGCGCTCTTTCAATTTATTCAATACTACTACTCAAAACAACTATTGAACATTTGGACAGCTAGTATTTCTTTTTTCTTAGCCTTACTATCAAAAGAAAATGCCATTACATATTTGGCTATAGTGCCCTTGACGCTTGTCATTTTTAGAAATGTTACATTATTCTCCGCCATTCGAAAAACATGGCCACTCTTAGTTGTTGCCCTAATTTTTTTGATCATCCGAACAGAAGTCATTGGATATTTTTTTAACAGTGGTGTAAAAATTACTGACTTAATGAATGATCCTTTTATTGGAATGAAGTCCAGTGAAAAATTTGCTACAATTATTTTTACCATAGGTTGGTATATTAAATTATTGATTTTTCCGCATCCACTGACTCACGATTATTATCCCTATCATGTTCAAAAAATGGGACTGACGAGTATGCCATTTTTGATATCCCTTATTTTGATATTGGCCATAATCATTCTAGCTTATAAAAAAAGAAAATCACAGCCTATCTTTTTCTATTGTGTGAGTTATTTTGTTATTACTATTTCTATTGTTTCCAATTTTATTTTTCCAGTAGGAACATTCATGAATGAGCGCTTTTTATTTATGCCTTCTATAGGTTTTATTTTATTAATATCTCATTATGGTTACCAATCGATATTGAATCAAAATCGTGTTTATCAATATTCCAGTATACTTTTATTCAGTTTACTTTTTATCGGGTATACGTTCAAGACGGTTACTCGAGTGCCTGATTGGAAGGATGGATTTAGCTTAAATATTTCCGGTGCAAATATTTCTCAAAACAGTGCCCGTATTAATATGTTCGCCGGGGTATCTTATTTTCAATTATATCAAAACGAAAAAGATCAAACTAAAAAGTATGAATATCTTACCATAGCAGATCAATACATGGATAAGTCGCTCAAAATATTTCCTGATTATGGTCAGGGCCTAAATATGAAAGCAGGTATTCTCGCTGAATGGCATAAAAAAGATAACAATACAGAGGCCTTTTTAAAAGGAATCATACCTGTGGTAGAACGAAGACCCGATTTAACATTTGTAAATGAATATCTGGCATATTTAAATAAAAATCCATCCAATGCTTCTGTCTTATTGCCTTTCTACAGACAAATAGGTTATGATGTTTTGTATAAGAAAAAGAGGAGATATGATTTTGCAATCCAATATTTAACGTCTGCAAAAGAACTGAACCCAAACAATCCCGAAATATTAAAACAACTTTCAGAAATATATACGTCCTATGCAGGAAGTGCTGGTGTTTCGGCTAAAGATGCATCAGATTACAGAACTATGGCACAAAATCTATTAAACCAAATAAACCTGATCCCTAAGTAACACAATGAAACCCTCAGAACTCCTTTACAATATTGCTATTACTAAAATCGATTCCGTAGGCCCAATCCTAGGTAAATCTCTTATTAGTTATTGCGGTAGCTCCGAAGCTGTTTTTCTAGAAAAAAAACATCGATTAATGAAAATTCCTGGTGTTGGAGAACATGTCGCCAATCAAATTATTAAATCTGATGCTCTTGTAAAAGCTGAAGAAGAAATGAAATTTATAGATGCACAGCGAATCGAAGTGCTGTTTTATTTAAATGAAAAATATCCATCCCGACTGAAACATTATCCAGATGCTCCAATACTTCTTTATTTCAGAGGAAATATAAATCTTAATGCTGAACGGGTTGTATCCATAGTAGGAACCAGACGCATTACGGAATATGGGAAACAATTAACCCAACAATTAATTAAATCACTACAACCCTATGGTGTACTCATTGTAAGTGGTTTGGCACATGGAGTAGATACTACTGCTCACAAAAACGCTCTGCAAGAGCACATGAATACTGTAGGCGTTTTAGCACATGGTCTCGATAGAATATATCCACAAGAGAATTATCATTTGGCAGAAAAAATGACTTTATCCGGAGGCTTGCTTACAGAATTTCCAAGTAATACAAATCCTGATCGTGAGAATTTTCCAATGCGTAACAGAATTGTTGCTGGTATGGCAGATGCTGTTGTAATCATTGAAACAAAGCGAGATGGCGGTAGTATGATAACTGCTGAGTATGCGAATGAATACAATAAAGATGTGTTTGCCTATCCGGGAAGAGTGGGTGATATGTATTCTAGCGGATGCTTACATTTGTTAAAAAATAATAAAGCAAGTTTAATCGAAACCGGTGAAGACCTAATCCAACTATTGCGTTGGGATCAAGATTTGCAAAATGCAACTCGAAAAATGCAAAAAGAATTATTTATTGATTTTACAGAAGATGAAGAAGTCATCATCAACCTAATCAAACAACATACGGAAACCCACATAGATCAATTTCATCAGCATTTAAATTTTACACCCGGTGAATTGGCATCGCATCTTTTAAATTTAGAATTCAAAAATGCTATCAGAAGTTTACCCGGAAAAAAATATACATTAACTATTTAATCATCTCATGAAAAAAATAAATCTCTTCATCATCATTTGTTTTTTGATGAGTTGCGCTGCTCCTAAAAAACAAATCAATGCGAATCAGGTAATACCCAAAAGTGAATATGCCAATTTAAAAATTGACAGACCAAAAAACATCATCCTAATGATAGGTGATGGTATGGGATTGGGCCAAATCACCGCGGGAATGTATATGAATAATAATTGTTTAGAATTGGAGCGATGTACCAATATTGGGATTCATAAATCCTATTCAGCAGATGATTTAATTACTGATTCAGCAGCAGGAGCCACCGCTTTTGCATCAGGTATCAAAACAAAAAATGGGTATCTTGGTCTGGATACCTTTGGAAGATATGTAGGGACCATTATGGATAAAGCTACTTCCAAGGATATGGCAACTGGACTGGTAGTAACTTCCACGATAGTTCATGCTACACCGGCAGCATTTTATGCACATCAAAAGGATCGGGATAATTATGAAGATATCGCCAAAGACATGCTGAAATCGAATAGTAATTTATTAATTGGTGGTGGTCAAAAATATTTTACAAGACGTAAAACAGATTCTATAGATTTAATACAAACGATGATTGACAGTGGTTATACAGTTACTGATTATTTTCAAAATGATTTAGAACAATTTACATTTCCTGAAGTAGACAAATTATGTTATTTCACTGCTGATGGTGATCCACTGCCTGTATCGAAAGGAAGAACTTATTTACCCCTTGCAACCAAAAAAGCGATCCAATTTCTAAAAAATAAACGCAAGAAAGGATTTTTTCTAATGATCGAAGGATCTCAAATCGATTGGGGTGGACATGCCAATGAAGCTGATTACATCATTACTGAAATGTTGGATTTCAATCAAACCATTGGAGACGTTTTAGATTTCGCTAGACAAGACAAAAACACTTTAGTGATTATTACTGCAGATCATGAGACAGGAGGATTCGCAATAAATCCAGGCTCCGTTATGGGTCAATTAAAAACAGCATTTACAACTAAAAAACATACCGCTGCAATGATACCAGTATTTGCCTTTGGTCCAGGTGCTCAACTGTTTAATGGAATCTATGAGAACACAGAAATATATTCAAAAATGAATGCTTTGTTGTTTAATCAAAACTAGTCAAAATCTTATTTCGTTTTATTAATGACTAACTCTAATGATTGAATTCCAGTTATAGGATTGATTCTTGAATGGGGAATAATTTGTAACTGATAGGATCCCATTTGTGGATATTTAAAATTCATAATTAATGGAATTTCTGCGAGACAAGTATTTCCTGAAATTTCACCGTTTGGTTTACCGTAATGATCTAATAAATCAAATGAAACTACTTGTTCTTTTAATGAACTATCGGGATACTGC
Organism: Saprospiraceae bacterium; assembly: GCA_044228225.1. Taxonomy (GTDB): domain Bacteria; phylum Bacteroidota; class Bacteroidia; order Chitinophagales; family Saprospiraceae; genus Vicinibacter. The sequence goes on from JBGAVH010000004.1 coordinate 188,780, forward strand.
GTGACGCATTTTACATAGATATTTTCAAAAGGCAAATCTACATCATGACTAAGTTGTAATACCATATTATAACTAGCCAAGGTATCTTCTACCCTCCAATCAAAAATCGCCGGTTGGTTTATATACCATAATCCTCGGTCAACAACATGTTTACTGGATTGAACTAAATTGTCTTGACAACTGAATAGAAACAAGTTTAGAAATAAAACAAAAGCAATGATCTTATTCATGGATCAATTGTGGAAAAACTCCTTCATCCGGTCAAAAAATCCCTTTTCTTCTGACGAAGGATGCGGTTGAAAATTAGTCATAGTTTTCATTTTTTCCATGATCGCTTTTTCTTCATTCGTTAGTGTTTTTGGTGTCCAAATATTGATGTGAACCAATTGATCACCTTTCTCATAACTTTGAACTGCTGGTAACCCAATTCCCTTCAATCGGAAAATTTTTCCACTTTGAGTACCTGGTGGTATTTTTATTTTAACTGCTGAATTAAGCGTTGGAACTTCTATCTGATGCCCTAACGCTGCATCCGCAAAATTGATATATAAATCATAGTGTATGTTCATTCCATCTCTGGAGAACGATTCATGTTCCTTTTGTTCAATGCTGATCAATAAATCACCATTTGGGCCTCCATTGGATCCCGCGTTACCTTTCCCACGCATTGATAGTTGCATATTGTCTTCTATACCTGCCGGAATTTGGATCTCTATGGTTTCTTCACCCATTTCTGAACCACTTCCTCTACAATTTCCGCAATTGGCAGAAATTTGTTGACCCGTACCATTACAAGTCGGACAAGCAGTAGTAGTCTGCATTTGACCTAAAAAAGTATTTTTTATCTGGCGGACATATCCTGAACCATTACAAGTACCGCATGTTTTGACGGACTTAGCATCCTTGGCACCACTTCCATGGCAGGTTTTACAAGTTACTTGCTTTTTAACTTTAATTTTTTTGCTAATCCCAGTTGCTATTTCTTCTAGAGTCAAACTTACTTTGATCCTTAGATTAGAACCTTTTTGACCGGTAGATCTTCCGCCTCCGCTACTTCTGCCTCCAAAAAATGATTCAAATGGGCTACCGCTATCTCCAAAAATGTCTCCGAAATTTTCGAAAATATCATCCATGGTCATTCCACCACTTCTGCCATTGTAACCAGCCTGAGGATCAACTCCAGCATGACCATAACGATCATATCTGGCTTTTTTGTCCGGATTGCTCAATATCTCGTAGGCTTCTGCCGCCTCCTTAAAACGTTCTTCCGCCTTTTTGTCTCCCGGATTACGATCGGGATGGGTATCCATAGCTATCTTCCGATATGCCTTTTTTATGACGTCATTGTCGGCACCCTTAGGAACCCCTAAAACATCATAAAAATCTTTCTTTGCCATAATATTCTCTTCTAAAGGCTAATTAATTTATTTACCTACCACCACTTTTGCAAAACGGATGATCTTGTCATTCAAGGTGTACGCCCGCTCAATGGAATCAACAACTTTGCCTTTCATATCATCACCAGCCGCTATCTCTGTAATGGCTTCATGATAATTGGGGTCAAAGGTTTGTCCAATGGATTCAATGGGCTCCAAGCCTTTAGATTTAAGAATGGTCTGTAATTTATGCTGTAATAATCGCATTCCTTCCGGAAACAAACTTTCATCTTTCTGTTGTTCTGCCCATTTCTGAGCTCTTTCGAAATCATCTAAAACAGGTAATATTTCCTGGATCAATTCCTGAGATGCGTTTCGGATGGTATCCATTTTTTCTTTAAAAGTCCTCTTTTTATAATTGTCAAACTCAGCGAACAGTCGTAGATATTTGTCTTTTTGCTCATTCAATGCTTCCTTAAGTGCTTCGGTTTCCGACAATTTTGAGGAACCATCTGCACCTTGCAGAGCTTCATTTTCATCTAACTGCAGATCCATCGCATCATTTTCAGGATTTACAGGTTCAGTTTTCATTATATTTTCATCTGTTAACATAGTCCACCATTTGTTTAGATAATTTTTCATCTCAATATACTTGCCATTCCTATAATTGTAGCCAATTTGTCAGTTTTTTTGGGTATCTTTTGCCAAATAATCATCCAACTCCTTGATATCCGGATCTGAAAGTAATATTTTACCTTGCGGACTAATTAGAAATTTTGTCGGTATTCTTTTGATATCAAAAAGGATTGCCATTGGGCTTTTTAGCATGTCCGTCTGAATAACATGATAGGGCCAGGCAAGACCATCTTCCTTAATCGCTTTGATAGCCCGCAACGAGTCTTGTTCAAAGGCTACACTCATAAACTTAATGCCTGTAGCTTGTTTAAATGCTTTGTCTTTATATTTGGCATACATCATAGCAAGTATTGGATTCTCGGCTCTGCAAGGTCCACACCAACTTCCCCAAAAATCAATCAACAAATAGTGATCTTTAAAATCCTCTAATTTAATCGGTTGTCCTGCGAGATCAATAACCTCAAAACGAGGAGCATCTTGTCCGTAGACCAACATGGGTTTAAAATAAAAATATTTCACTAAAATGGCAAGTAATATAAGTCCACCAATGAGTAAAACTGACTTCATAGACACTGGATTTAGATGATTTGATTGGTAGAATAATAAAAAAAAAGCCATTAGGTTCTAATGAACCCTGAAGATATTCATTTTATAAGGCGGGGAGAATGATTTACTTTTGTTCGAAAGTTAATTGAAAAGAATATGAAACGTAAAATAATTCCAGGTACCATACCAACAGCAGATCTGCATCAATACCTGCTTGGCTCAGTGGCTCCCAGGCCTATTGCTTTTGTGAGTACTATGGATGCTCAGGGTCGTACAAATCTAGCTCCCTATAGCTTCTTTAATGCTTTTAGCAGTAATCCTCCTATTCTGGTATTCTCATCTAATCGTCGGGTAGAAGGCAATACCACTAAGGATACGCTGCACAATATTATGGAATCTAAAGAATGTGTAGTTAATGTGGTCAATTATGAAATCGTCAGACAGATGATGATATGCAGTGTTGATTTTCCAACAGAAATCAGTGAATTCGAACAGTCGGGATTAACTCCTGTTCCTGCAGAACTTGTCAAGTGTCCATTAGTCAAAGAATCCCCGGTTAATATGGAATGTGTCGTTCAGGAAATCATTCCACTAGGTGACCAAGGTGGGGCTGGACATTTAATTATTTGTAAAGTAGTATGTATGCATGTGAGTGAATCTATATTAGATGAAAATAGTCGGATAGATCCACAAAAAATAGACTTAATGGGTCGAATGGGTCGTGCTTTTTATGTAAGAGCTAGCGGCAAATCAGTTTTAGCTATGCCACAATCCCAACATTTACCCATTGTGGGGTATCCAAATCTTCCGGAACATATTAGATTAAGTACAATATTAACAGCGAATGACATAGCTTATTTAGCAGGTCTTAAAACTTTACCTGATCCAAAGACTGCATTAGATGAATTATTAAACGAAGTAGATTTCAATAAAGCATTCCAGGATAATGATCGAAAAACTTCAATTCATAAACTTGCGAAGCACTATTTTGAAATTGGGAACTCTGAAAAAGCTGCGAAAATACTTGCGTGTATTTAATATCTAACAATGTGAAGTTTCTTTACGAAATTACTATCTGATTAATTTTACTCTGACCAAGAAATTAATTTCCTATTTATATTCTATTTTAATAAACTTATCAATATAAATAATTCTAATAAAAATAAAAATTCAGTTCATTTTAGTTTTGGTATACTTTACAAACAATAACCCAATATTTACCATACTTAAAATATTTATGAAAATATCTTCCAGCATAAAGCCAATCTGGAATAAAATTCTTTTCATCACTAATAAATAACATCCAATGGTTAGGATCAAACTGACAATATTGTTGGACACTTAAAGTGTCAGAAATATTCTTAAACATTGAACTCTTTAGACAGCATTTCGTTAAATTTTTAATATCTATATTATCAATGACAAATTCTACCCTTGAACTGCTATCTTTCCTATTGATACTGAATGATCTTACTTTTAAAGTGTCTTGAATCCATTGTAATTCTTGAATCAATGCATTTTTATTTGTAGTATTTAAATTAAATAAGGATGAACTATCCACACTATAAATACCATTTCTATATCTAAAAACTGAAAACCATTCTTGGGTTTTTTTAATTACAACAATATCTTGATTGTCTTTCCACCAATATTTAATTAGCTGAATACCTTTTAAACTAGTTTTTGATTTTAATGTTTCAAAATTATTTATGCATTCATCAATACTTAACTTCTGATAATCTGGTTCATTACATGAAATAAAAATACCCAATAAATAGATTAAAATCAGGTGTCTGTATTTCGTGAGGTGTCTTATGAATTGCATAAAGCTAATTGAAATTGGAAAGTACTATTCAATGTTGCAAGTTTATTTATTAGCAATAGTATTCACATGAATATTTCCATTATCTCATCAGTCTTTAGAATATAAATTTATGATATTATTTAACTCATTTCACTAAACATCATAAATATATAGTCCAACATTTGCAAACCATTAATTAATTCCCTTTTCTTTCATTACTCCATTCAACCATCGTAACATAGATAGCATCAAGACACTTGCAAATATCAGCAACACAAAATTCAACCAAAAATAATTGGTTTTGTCTTCATAAGTATCCCAAAGCGTAGCAAGAACTCCGGATAATTTATTTCCAATACTTGTAGATACAAACCATCCACCCATCATTAACGAAGTGATTCGGGTAGGACTCAATTTAGACACTAATGATAAACCCATTGGACTTAAGAATAATTCGCCAATAGTAATTACTCCATATCCCATAATTAACCACATAACACTTGCTTTATTCATTCCATTATTGGTCATCGCAACAGCCGCCACCATAAATAATACTGATATTGCAGAAATGAATAATCCCATGGCAATTTTCGTTGGGGTGCTTGGTTCTTTTCCACGACGTCTTAATCTAGTAAAAAGTGCAACGACTAATGGTGTCAATATGATAACCCATGCCGGATTGATAGATTGACTAAGGTTGGTACTCCATACAGAAATTGTCGCTCCCTCAATTGGTTTTTTGTCTTCAGGAACATTTCTAAAATAAATGGGATAAGCAAATTCTTTGATGATTTTTCCATTTTCTCTTTGCAATCGGAACTGCTGATCATAGACCGGTACTGAATCTTTTACATAAGTTATAGATTTAGATAATTTGAATGTTTCGAATACATCTTTGGTTCCACTTGTTATCTCTCGTTGCGTATATCGGTCTGCCCAGGTATTCAATGCAGAGCCATTCTGCTTAAACACCGCCCAAAATAAAATGACCACAACAAAAATGGCTAATAATGCTAATATCGGACGTTTCTCATCTGCGGCTGCTCCAAAATAAAGTGAAGCATAAAAATAAAGTACCGGGATACAAGCAAAAATAAAGGCATCCGTACTATCTGATCCCACCAAAGATCCCGGGATCATCCAACCAATAATTCCAAAAATAACTGAAGGAAATAAGATCAGCATACAAATTTTCATAAAAGACATATCGCCTTCCTGAACACCTTTCTTAACATCAAATGCTATATAATGCTTGGTACCAATAATAAAGACAGCAACTCCTATAAACATTCCAATTCCAGCTGCCAGAAATGCATAGCCCCATCCTAACATAATCTGTAATGCTGCACCAAAAAAATTACAAATGAAAGCACCAATATTTATCCCCATATAGAAAATATTATAACCTTCATCTTTTTGAGCATTGTGTTGTGGAGTAGAATAGACATTACCCAACAATGTGGATATATTAGGTTTGAAAAGACCATTTCCGAAAATCACCAAAGTCATGGCCACATATAGTACTTTCAGATCATGGACCATCATCAAACAATAACCTAGTCCCATCAATATTCCTCCTATGATGATTGTTTTCCTGTAAGCCCAATATCGATCGGCTATTAAACCACCTACAAAAGGTAATAAAAATACCAAAGCAATAAATGTCCCATACAGATCTGCTGATTCTGCTTCAGTCATGCCATATCCTGTTTCTACATCTTTAAGATAAAGGGTAAATATTCCTATCATCAGGTAATAGCCAAATCGTTCCCACATTTCTGAAAAGAATAAATACGGTAAGGCACGAGGATGAGTCTTCCACATAGCTTAAAAATTTGGACAAGATATTGAAAAATGTGGAATGGGACTTGGATTTAAATTTTGCTTTGTTATTACTGTATAATAAGCACTTTAAGTCATTTCAAATATTTACATCACCCTGCCCAGCCTTCACGATCCAAACTTCTAAAGTGTATCGCTTCTGCTAAATGTTCAATTTTTATATCATCAGAAGCAGACAGATCTGCTATAGTTCTGGCTACTTTTAGTATTCGATCATAGGCTCTTGCCGATAATTGTAATCGCTCCATAGCCGTTTTTAAAAGAACAGCACCGGCTTGATTGATGGAACATAAATCCCGCACCATACTCGATGATATCTGAGCATTGGAATGTACATCCTTCATATCCTTATACCTTATTTCCTGACGTTCACGCGCGATTTGAACGCGTTCTCTGATATGTTGTGAGTTTTCAGAAGATTTGCTAGTTTCCATAAGTTCATCGGAAGATACGGGCGTCACTTCTACATGAAGATCGATGCGATCCAATAATGGACCACTGATTTTAGCCAAATATTTTTTTACAATTCCGGGACCACAAACACAGTCTTTGTCCGGATGATTATAAAATCCACATGGGCAAGGATTCATGGATGCAATCAACATAAAATTCGCTGGATAATCCAGTGAAACTTTTGCTCGGGATATCGTGACTTTGCGATCTTCCATGGGTTGCCTGAGTACTTCTAAAACCGTACGCTTGAATTCGGGTAATTCATCTAAAAATAATACGCCATTATGGGCCAAAGAAATCTCTCCCGGCGCTGGATTACTGCCCCCTCCCACTAAGGCAACATCACTAATCGTATGATGTGGTGCTCTGAATGGTCTAATGGATACTAGACCTGAATTCCCTGGTAAAATACCGGCAACAGAGTGAATTTTTGTGGTCTCCAAAGATTCATGCAAGGTCAAAGGAGGAAGTATGGTTGGAAGCCTTTGGGCTAACATCGTTTTTCCTGCACCCGGTGGACCAATTAATATGACATTATGGCCTCCTGCAGCAGCGATTTCCAGAGCGCGTTTGATATTCTGTTGTCCGCGAACATCTGAAAAATCTCTATCATATAGGGTTTGTTGGTAAGCAAATTCCTCACGTGTATCAAAAAATAAGGGCTCGATCTGGCGGGTACCATTGATGAATTCTACCGCTTCTTGCAAATTATCGACTCCAATAACATCCATTTGATTCACTATAGCGGCTTCTTTAGCATTAACTGAAGGAATAATGATGCCCTTAAATTTTTCCTTGCGGGCTTGAATTCCAATCGGTAGGGCTCCCTTAATAGGCCTCAAACTTCCATCAAGTGAAAGTTCACCCATGATCATGTATTGATCCAGAATCGCACCATTGATTTGTTTGGTTGCAGCCAAAATCGCTAAAGCAATCGGTAAATCATATGCAGATCCTTCTTTTCTTAGATCTGCGGGTGCCAGATTAACGACAAGTTTAAGTCTTGGAAATTGATACCCGATATTTTTAATGGCAGCTTCAATTCGTTGATACCCTTCTTTAACAGCATTATCGGGAAGTCCAACTAAAAAATAATTTAATTTTCCGGCAGCTACGGTACCTCCGGCATTTACTTCTACGGTAATTGTTTTAGCGTCCACCCCGTAGACGGCAGCAGAATAGGATTTAATAAGCATTCTCAAAATTTGAATAAAAATAGAAAATTCTGTAATAAAACTTAAAAATATTATTAGTACATAATAAATGAAGATATTGAATTTGCTATTCAAAATGTTAAAATAAAATATATCAATTCGCAAGTCATACAATTTTCATATGTTACTAGTTAAAATATTCAAATTTAATTGAATTTAAAAAGCTATACATTGCACACCGTTATTCATCATTGAAATTGATCCATTGAAAGTCATTACTCGCACAGTCTGGATTTTATCTTTAGTCAGTCTTTTCACTGATATGGCCAGTGAAATGTTGTATCCGATTATGCCCATATATCTTAAAAGTATTGGTTTTTCCATTGTTCTTATTGGCTTGTTGGAAGGGCTTGCTGAAGCGACTGCCGGATTAAGTAAATCTTATTTTGGCAAACATTCGGATCGACTGGGTCGTCGTGTTCCTTTCGTACAAATTGGATATGCATTAAGTGCATTTTCTAAACCATTGATGGCTGTGTTTACTTTTCCCATATGGATCTTTTTTGTTAGAACATTAGATCGATTGGGTAAAGGAATTAGAACGGGGGCCCGCGATGCCATTTTAGCTGAAGAATCAACCCCTGAAACCAAAGCCACTGTCTTTGGATTTCATCGGTCTATGGATACTTTTGGTGCTATGTTAGGTCCAGCAATGGCGCTTGTTTATTTGTATTTCTATCCGCAACAATACAAAATGTTGTTTATTCTGGCATTATTTCCTGGCATCATTGCACTGATTGCTTCTATGCTTTTAAAAGAAAAAGTTAAAACCAAAACCAATCTAACACAGTCTATTTCTTTTTTTTCCATTTTTAGTTATTGGAAAACAAGTTCTAGAGAATATCGCAAGTGGAGTATCGGTTTTTTAGCTTTTACTGTGTTCAACAGCTCGGATATATTTTTACTTTTAAAGGCAAAGCAATCTGGTCTTGAAGATAGTTGGATTATTGGTATATATATTTTCTATAATTTTATTTACGCCCTTTGTAGTTATCCTATTGGAATGTTAGCCGATAAAATTGGACTTCGAAATACTTATTTGTTTGGTTTGGGTCTCTTTGTTATCGTCTATTTTGGAATGGCATTCGAAGGAAATTATTTATGGTACGTTTTCCTTTTTGTACTTTATGGAATTTATGCAGCTGCTACGGAAGGTATTTCTAAAGCACTATTAAGTTTATGTGCTGCTAAAACTGAAATGGCCAATGCGCTTGGAAGTTTTTCCGGTTTGCAAAGTATCGCTGCTTTGATATCTAGTAGTTTCGCTGGACTCATCTGGTACTCTTGCAATGCCTCTGTTTCTTTAATTATTTCAGCTATAGGTGCGTTTTGCGTTATCATATATTTCATAAGTATGCATCCAAAAATAGATCATGATCCCATAAATCAATAAAAGGAATTCATACCATGAATAAAAAACAATTACAATTCATTCGGATTATGAATCATCGGTTGCTTTTCTGGTGGGCTATGCTGTTTAAATTACCTTCACTAATCTTTTGGGGTGTTAAAATAAAATCATTGAAACTTGATTCGTGTTCCACTACTATACCTTATCATTGGAGAACTCAAAATCCCTTTAAATCTATATATTTCGCAGCATTAGCAGGCGCAGCCGAACTATCCACAGGGGCACTTTGTATGTTGGTCATTAAAGGAAATCAATCAGTGTCCATGTTGGTAATTGATTTAAAGGCAGAGTATTACAAAAAAGCGAATCAAAAAATTACTTTTATTTGTGATCAAGGCGAATTCATTCAGCAAATGATCACAAGTCTTAATGATGTCAATCCATCCAAAATCGTTACTCTTGTATCCAAAGGTTATAATGAACAACAAGAGTTTGTAGCCCAATTTAATATAACCTGGTCCTTCAAATTAAAATCAAAACTGAATCCAGTTAGTTCATAAATCTCACTACCTGATCCAATTCCATCCGGGTAGAATCCGGAATTTCAATTTCAGATTTCCATCCCATATAAAATAATCCTAGACAGTCTTCTTCCGGGGCTAATTCTAAAAAAGTATCCAAATGATGTATCACATTTGGGGTACTCCAATAAGCACCCAAGCCAGCTGCTGATGCGGCTAACCACATATTCTGAACTGAACAACCGAGTGCTGCGGTTTCCTCCCATTCTGGGATAAGGGTATCCGGACTTCTGTGTATACAAATGGCAATAACGGTATCACTTTGTAATGGTTTTTCACCAGCTTTTTGATATTTAAGATCCGTGTATAATTCACTAGTTGTCGTATTCTTATAATGTTCAGACATCAAATGACTTAGGGTGTTCCGCGCATCATTTCTTATGACCACAAATCTCCAAGGTTGTGTTTTCTTATGTGTAGGCGCCCACCGAGCACTTTCCAAAATACTCATGAGTAACTCATCTGGAATTTTACCAACCTTATAAAATTGTGGAGATATAGATCTTCTGTTTCTAATGATTTCAGAAATTATTTTAAATGTATTATTCATTATTGTTGTGGTTTTATAAATATTAATCTTAAGGATCCAAAACGTCCATGATAGGTTAATAATCAATGGTCCAATATGGATTTCGTTGTGCCTTAATACTTTCTTGAATATATGCTTTAACTAAGTCTAAAAAATATGGAGTAGTCACTTTTTTACCTTTTAATTTAGGCAACTTAACAACTTGATTCGGGATATTGAATTCAATATTCGTTGCCACAATAACTACATCGCCATCATTCTTATTAATTTCTAAAATCATCCCCGGTAAACCGTAAAATTGCTCTGGGCCAGAAGAAACGGGTATTGCATCTGTGAACCAAGCAACAATCTTTTGAGATTTAATGGTATCAAAACTTTCGGCCTTCATACACACATATCCAGCTACTTCTTTAATCTCATTAAGGATTTTCCATTTAGGGCGGCCATATTCCTCTTCTATGAGATAAGTCTTCCCTAATAATTCGATCCAATCTACTTTTTTGGAATCTTTAAAATTTCTATAAATCAAATAATCTTCTTCCCTCCAACTATAACCAAAAGCACTTTCTGAACCACTTTTGACTTGTTTTTTTAAAATGCTAGCAGTCGAATCAAAATGCAATATATAATTACTCTTCCATCCTTCTTTACTCCCATTCGTTAACAAAGATCTGTCTTTTTCCTCTTGTGATAAATAGGGTAATCGCTGGGCAATCTTTGCCCAATAACTGGTTTTTTCATAAGTGATCTTACCCTGACTAAATTGGGCCAATATAATATGTGGCAGGAATACCAAAGTCAATAAAAAAGTAGTTACTTTCATTCTAGAATGTTTATCCACCATAATAACCTCGATTGTTTTTTGCAAAATTTGTCTTGATACCACGCATATTATAGGTAAAACTCAATAAAAAATATCTTGATAAATTGATGGTTTCCGTTTGGACTATACTATTGGTTGTCGCATATTGACTAATTCCTTTACTGCGATCTAAGAGATCATAAGCGCTAATCCGTAATTCACCTTTATTATTTTTGAGAAATATTTTATATATTGAAAGGTTTAATATTGGGATATTGGAATTAAAATCATTATAAGAATTCTGATAATGATTAAAAGTAAATGACGAATTAAAAAACAAATTCCAAATAAATTTATAATTCAATTCTGATCCAAATATAAGGGTTTGAAGTTTTTGATTTTGAGATTCATTAATTTCATAAGTAGTATTTGACTTATTAATGGAACTGTTCAAAAACCAAGAAAATCTGTCCTCAGGTGTGATATTAATTCTAAGTGATCCATAAATACTATTCGTATTGGTATGGTCCAACAAGGTATTGATAACTGCAAAACTCTTTGAATAGTTATAACTACCCGACATGTTTATCGTGAATTTATTTTTTACAATCGGAAATCCATATCCCAAATTCCCATTAAATCGCTGAGCGCCGGAATGATTAATGGGCATGGATGTAGAGATGTAATAATCATCTATAGTCCTGGATTGTATTATGGCATTATCTACATAATTGTAACTTAATCCTCCATAAAAATTGATAAATGTTCCTGGATTAAACTTCCGATAATTAATATTAATATCATGTCTGTTTTCTGGAAGTAAATCTGGATTTCCAATTCGAATCGAGGTAGGATTTGAATTATCAATGACATTGAGTAATTCGTTAGATGTTGGTTCTCTGGTATTAACCGTGTAGGAAAAATTAATACTTTTATTTCCCTTCATGTCCTTACCAAAACTAAAGTTCGGTATTAGGCTTATAAATTTATTGTCAATTATATAGGTCGTATCTTCATTTACAAAAGTCGTATAGTTACCACTTAAATTATAATTCTGAATGGCACATCCTAAAGACATATTTAATCCCTGGAATGAATATTTTATAGACGTTCCAAGACGATTCAATAGAACTTTGTTGTCATAAGCTTTACTGTAATAATCATTATAATTGGAATTACCATTTTCTATATCAAACACATTTCGAGTATAATCGGCATTTCGCTGACTAAAATTGTAAAACGTCTGACTATAAAACCGTTTGCTCAACGGTTCCGTATATAAAGCACTGCCTTTGAATTGGTTCTTAATATTTTTGGTTGTATTGTTTTGATTTAAGAATGCCATAGAATCTACTAAAGGAAATAGTACACCATAAAAATTATTCACAGATATCTGATTAGCATTTCTATTGCTGGTATTTAATATATAAGCACCACTGAGCGCAAAACTCCTACCAGCCTTCCGGAATTTTTTCCTAAATATTAATGTGTTTTGCCATGTAGTAATTTTATTGGTATAATCTGAATTTAAATCCAAATCATTAGATAATAAATGATCTACATTGAAATTCTGATACAAACCATCAAGTTCATTTTTTACTTGGCCTGTGTTGATAGTACTTTTAATAATTATTTTTTGCAAGGAATCGATCTCTTGTTCAATTCTAATCTCCGCAGTATGATAAGCTTTTTTATTTTCATTGACTGAAGTGTCTAAGGTATTATAAGAATCCATGGGGTAGAGAAATTGTACATTTCGATATACTTCAGACAATAATTGATTATTATTGTAAAAATACATGCTGCTAATTTTAGTCTTTTTCTTTTCGTAATTATAATTCAATCCTGAAGAAATTTTCTTAGGAAAGCCATTATCATAATTACTAAAAAAATTAGTTTCTAAGTTGTCTTCATCATCACCTGAATTCGAATAATAATACCTCATACCATTAGAGCCAAATCCAAAATCATCATTGTCATCCCAATTAAAAGAATTGCTTCCTTTGAAGTCCTGATAATCATTCCAGGATAGTCCATTCCTTCCTGTATTTGTTCCTGATGCTACAATGGCTAATTGCGTTTTAGAATCAAACTTATTATAATTCCCCTTCAGCTCTGCAGTTGATTCAGTGCCGAGTCCACCTGATATTTTTCCAAATCCTCCTTTTTTAAATTCATCTTTCAAAGCAATATTCATTGCCTTTTCATTTGAATTTGATTTGAGTCCTGTAAGCTTTTCTTCTTCTGTGACATTATTAAACACCTGAACTTTGGAAATACCTTCGGCAGGTAAATTTTTAGTAGCTGATTTAGGATCTCCATCAAAAAATCGCTTTCCTTCAACTGTTACTTTTGTAATGTTTTTTCCTTCTGAAGTTAAGGCTCCATCCTGACCCACTTCAATTCCGGGTAATTTTCGTAATAAATCTTCAAGAGTAGAACCAGTCGGCACTTTGAATGTGGAAGCATCATACTCTATAGTGTCTCCCCTTATACTCATTGGAGCTTTTGCAGCTCTGATGACTACCTCAAATAATTCCTTAGAAATGGGTTTTAAAATAATGCGATCTAAATTAATATTTGCATCTTGAATTAATATCTTTTTTTCATAGGGTAAATATCCAACATAAGTAATTTTTAAAAGATAGGATCTAGGTGCAATTTTCTTCAAATTGAAAAAACCCTTATCATCAGCTCTGGTAAATTCTATGAGACTGCTATCTTGAGGATCAAGTAATAATACAGAGGCCAAACTCAAATTTTGGTTGGTACTATCGATAATATGACCCTGAATAGAATAGGATTGACCAAATGATACATCTACGCATATAAATAAAAAAAATAGCAAGGAATATTTATAAATATAAGCAAATGGTTTCTGATTTTGTACCAACAATTTCATAGTTGTTATTTTATATTCAATAATTTATTAGCTGCCTGAATTAATGTTTCATCCTTCTTTGCAAAACAAAAACGCAATATTTTAGGATCAAATCCATCATGGTAAAAAGCTGAAATGGGAATCACAGCAACACCATAATCCTTAACCATTTGATGAGCCATTTCCATATCCGAAAGTTCAGAAATTTTATGATACTTGGCTAAGGCAAAATAACTTCCCTGACAAGGTAAAAAATCAAACAATGATGTCTTCAACAACTGAATAAACAAATCCCTCTTGGCTTCATAAAATGTATGAAGTGTACTAAAAAATGATTCATGGTTTTCTAAGAATCGGGCGATAGCGTATTGTGCTGGGGTATTTACTGAGAAAACTGTAAATTGGTGAAGTTTTCTAATTTCTTTCGAAATGCTTTCTTGTGCAACCGTATATCCTACTTTCCAACCTGTATTGTGTAAGGTTTTTCCCAATGAATATACCACTACGCTGTGTTCCATTAGAGAGGCTATTTCCAAAGCACTATTATGCTTGGCACCATCGAAAACTAACATATCGTAAACCTCATCCCAAATAATTAAACAATCATATGCCTTAGTCAGTTTGTCCATTCTTTCTAAGTCATCTTTTGATAAGGTCGTTCCTGCGGGATTATGAGGGTTGTTGACAATCATCAACTTGATCTTTTGTTCTTTCAGTGTCCGTTCAAGATCTGTCCATGGAATTTCAAAATGGGGAAGGCTCAATTTTAAATAAACGGGAATCCCTCCATTGACAATTACAGCTGGACCATAAGAATCATAAGCTGGTTCAAATAGGAGCACTTTGTCACCAACTCCAACAAAAGCACTTATAATCGTGTAAATCGCTTGTGTTGCACCGGCAGTTACAGTTATTTCGCTATCCGGGTTTGCTTGAAAACCGTAATCCCGTTTGAGCCTTTTCGATAATTCATGTCGAAGTGGGATGTATCCCGGCATTGGGGCATACTGATTCATTCCCAATTGGACACCTTCAGTTAAATAATCGAGCAGTTCATCAGGAGGATTAAAATCAGGAAATCCTTGAGCTAAATTTATAGCATGAAATTCACTAGCTAAAAGCGACATCTTTGCGAAAATAGATGTTCCTACGTCTGGTAATTTGGAATTTATATTCAAAACAAAAAAGCTTCAGGAATTAATAATTTAGAACAGTACTATATAACGTATAAATTATTGATTTGTTTTCTTGATCAGCTCTAACCATAAAGTATCAATTCTATCTTCTAAACCAACTTGCTTAAAATGAAAATTTCTATATTTCTCAATAAATGAAATTAGCATAGACGGTTCCTGATTTTCAAGCTTAAAATTCAAAATGTGTTCCTCATTACCTAAATAATTTATGGCTGGATCATCTGATCCAAAATAAAAATTAATAATAGGTAATCCTGATTGTTTATACTCATCCAATTTACTCGGAAGACCCGGGTAGTTGATATTGGCAAAATTTAATAATATATTTGTTTTTTGGTAAATTGTTAAAAGTTCTGATTCAGAATCACAGTAAACAATTTTAACCCATTTCATCTGTTGAACAAACGCAATTAATGCATCACATTGCTTACCCACTAACCAAAGTTCAATTTTTTCCAAATCCATTCCACTCATGGAGAATGCTTGTAATAATAAGCCCAATTCTCTCACTCCATTGCGAACAGGTTCATAAGTATTTCCGATATAACTAAGGATTAAATGATCGGAATGTAACTTATAAAAATGTGTAAAATCTATAGCAGATCCATTCGGGATGATATGAATTTTGTTTGAATCTAACAAGTATTTGGAAAGATAATAGGTCTTTATAAACTCTGAGTTAAAAACTATAAAATCAGATTTTGTTAAAATGCGCTTTTCATAATATTTCATCAATGGTTTAAATAAAGGATATAAAGAATTTGTAGGATTCTCTGAATAATTATCACCAATATCTGCAATCCAACATATTTTTGGGTTTTTAAGTTTTAATAATAATCCAATTAAATGGGTTGAAAAGGGTTGTGAAATGGTTATAACAACATCTAATGGTTTAGAATATCTTAGCCAATATGAAATGGCTATAGATAAATTATGAAAAACATATGAATCAGGCCAAATAAATTTTTTTAAAACCCATACTATTCTTGATAATATTGGAGAATTACTTAAATTTTGTTGAATAAATATTTTAATGCCAACCCGTGAAACCAATGATTCTGTTTGATCCGTTGAAGAACAATTTTTTGAGCAAAATAATATTATGGAATAATTCGCCTTTAAAGATTGAATTAATCTGCGAATCCTCAAAGTGCGTGGATTGCGAATAGGTAAATAAAAGGGATTAAATAAAACGATTCGCATCTAACAATCGATTATAAATATCTATAAGTTTGTTTCCAGTTAAATTTATATTCAATTTGCAAGTTACGCTTTCCTTGGCATGATATGAGTATTGTAGATATTCATTTGTGGATAAATGCGCAATCATTTCCAATTTAGAAACAGCTTCTTGGATATCACCTTCTCTAATCAACCAACCATTATAATCATTAACTCCAATGTCAGGAATATCACAATGATAAGTTGTAAAAATAGGCTTTCCCAATACCAAAGCATCTTTTAAAAAAACAGGGCATCCGCCTTCCGTATCCATCACTGAGCTTCTCATACTTAAATTGACAGCAATATGAGCTTGACCTAAGGTAATCAAATAATCATCAACCGTTAATTTTTTATTTAATTTCACATTATTTAAAGCATGGGTGTTAATAAAAGTCACTAACTCATTATAGTATCTCAGATTCCCAATTTCTCCATAAAATTCCAGAATAAATTGATTTCTATTTTTACACAAAAGCAAGGCTTGAAGTAATATTAATTGACCCTTCTTCTCAGTATAAGTTGCGACCTGAATAAGTCGGATTGGTCGTCCAAAATGATTCGAAGAAACTACTCCAGTT
Organism: Saprospiraceae bacterium; assembly: GCA_044228225.1. Taxonomy (GTDB): domain Bacteria; phylum Bacteroidota; class Bacteroidia; order Chitinophagales; family Saprospiraceae; genus Vicinibacter. The sequence continues at coordinate 205,793 of JBGAVH010000004.1, forward strand.
CTATTAAAAATCATTTGAAGTATATGGATCTTTCCCTTAGGGATTTGATAAGATAATAATAATTGCTGACTAAAATGTCCTTCGACAATATAATGAGCACCATACTCAGCAAATTTGCTATATAGATTTTTTGTTTCTGGTTTGCGATACACTAAATATTCATAATCGTACCCATATAAAGAAATAATGGACGGTTTAATTTTTGACAAAATTATTGATTCAAATTCAATAGCTACATTTCCAAAATGAAAATGCAATAAATCAATATCATTATTTTGAATATATTGAACAATCTTATTTGAAAAAAGCAGGATTTGAACTTTACTCAATAATTTATTACTAAAAGTCAAGGGAGTTTCTGCTTTAATACCAATAAAGGGAATTCGTTCAAAAGATACATTGATATTGGGATCAAAATATTTAAAACAAAGTATATGCTGACATTGATCTGCACTGGATTGCAATAATTTTTCCAACCAATTCATGGTCTCTGGTAAAAAATAATCCAAAAAATGCAATACTTTAAACTGGGCCATGCGACTTCAATTTTTCTCTTGACAACCATAAATAAACCGACAACAAATTAAATTTTTCGTTTAAGTTTTTAGGTTTATAATCAACTAATAATGGTATGTATTGAACAGCATATTTATCTAATAATAAATCAACTGTATGTTCAAGTTTTGTGTAATTATAAAATTGTCTGCTCCTTCCTAGTTTTTGATAGACCCAATTGAGTACTTCTGGGATTTTTATTTTTAAAAAAAATGAATTAAGTCTTTGGTAATAAGGTGCAATTCCCGTTTTTTGCCATTTAAGCATTCTTAAAGGCCTACTTAGGAATTGATTTATGGTGCTCAAATAAAATTGATGATTAGCTTGTTGTGTTTCATCAATACTATAATTATACTTTAACCAATCTAAATTATAAAAGGGAATCCCCACTTTAAAATAATGACTTAGATTATATACTTGCAATGCCGCAAGGTTTCTAATTTTTTGATCAATTATATAAGGATCAATTGAATTAAAATCATAAAATGAATCACCTGTGTGGTGTCTATCATTATAATTATAAAAAAATTGACTTGAAATATTCTTGCTTATCCTTGTATTGACCTGATCAATATTCGCATAAATCCCACCACCAAAAAATCCGGTCATAATAATATCAAACTTCTCTTGAAGTTCCTTGTATATATTCCCTTCATGAAAATGGTTGATTGGTACCATACCATTACATTGCAGGAATGCAAATAGTCTATCTTCTAGCCAATTATCATATTCTAATTCAAAATGTATAAGCTGACAATTCAATTCCTTAGAAACTTTTTTTGCTATAGTTAAATCAATACTTTCATTTGTAGAAAAAGTAAACGTATGAAAATCAAAATATTTCTTTGAAATGAACGCAATAATTCTACTATCAAGTCCACCACTTAAACTAAGGCCGATGCTTTGTGATTGGGTGGCCAAATTAGCAATGCTCTTTTCAAGTAAAGAATAATAGGTCTCTCTAGATTCGTTAATCAACTTCTTAGTCTTCGTCCATTCATTCCATGTCCAATAACGATTTATATTAATTTGTTTAGTAATGAAATCTAAAGTACAAATACTTGCAGCTGGTAATCTACTTATATGATGATACCATGTTTCGTTATCTAAGAAATGGCCATTATGTACATAATTAAAAATAGCAACTTCATTATACTTAATATCAACTTCTGGAATCGCAATAATATTTTGAAGATTAGATGACCAGCACCATAATTCTTCGTATTGATATAGATAAAATGGAAAAAATCCCAATGGGTCTGTAATGATACAAACTTTTTGTGCTGATACTGTCAACACGGCAGAAATGCCATTGAGATGTCGAAATAACTCATACCAAGATTTAGAACCATTAGAAAGATCGGCAGGTATGATTGTATCCCAAATAGTATCAAAATCCGTATAAAGTATTGGGTTACCAAGTAAATAAAATTGAGTTCCTTCTATACTTTTGGATCTTAAAAAAGGACTATCAGAAAAACCTGTTTTAAAATGGCTTGAATATTTGTTGTCGGATTTCAATTCATCAACATGTTGTTGGTATTGAAAAAATTCTGTTGAAAATGCAAAATGACACTTATTAATTCCAAAAATGTGTGTCATCATACTATTTTTAAATTCAGCAAATTAAACAAACGCTTGCGATCTAAAATTAAAAATAATAAAACATAAACTGATATACTTAATACGAGTAAAAGTATTGGATTGAGCAAAACCATTTGAAGTCCGTATAAAATTAAGACCAAAAAAAACAAGATCAAAAAAGCGGTTAATCCATTAGATTTTACTTCATTAAAAAATAACGGAAAGTGATAGGATGTTTGAATCATAAGAAACAATAAAACAACAAAACTATATGCAACACTAAAATACAGAAAATGATCCATAGACCATTGATTCCAATATAATATAAAACAAATGGAATAATTAATCAACAATATTCCAGTGTTCCAATAAAAAATTGATTTCGTAGCTCCGGATGCCAATAGATAGGTAAATAAAATATTATTAAAAGCTTTAATTAGTGCTACAAATAAAATAAATGAAGAATAATAATATATTTCAGATCCCTTTTCTAAATATGCCCAGGTTAAAATTGAATTGGAATTCACATAAAGTATTAGGTACAAGGGAACGATCACACAAATAAAATTAATAAATTGTCTGGCCATCATTGAATCGGGTACTTGATGTTCCTTTCTTGCCTTAGCAATTACAGGAAATATGGATTTATTAAAAAGAGGATTCACTTTTGAAAATAAAATAAAACTAAATTCAATGGCGAGATTATATGGACCTAAAATGGATAATCCAAACATCAATATAATAAAAGCTGTATCATAATGACCTTGAATAAAACTCAAAACTTGATTGTATAAGTTAAATCGACTTGAATGAATATGACTAACAAAATCTATTTGATTGCCATTTGTGCTATCCGGTAATGTTTTTCCATATAAATAATTGATGAGGTACATGACAAAAAAACGAATAATAATCGAAAATGAAAAACAATAAACCGGGCTATAATACCTAAGTAGAATAAGGAGAACGACTAATTCTATAGAATAAGCTAGCATTTGAATAATAGCTATATCTTTTTGTTTATCCTTTAAAATAAGCACCTGTTGAGTATAAGAGCCAATACCTATGAGGAATAATATTAGAAACGAAAAAGCAATTAGAATGATATTACTAATATAATTTATTTTAAAAACAAAAATAGAAAAACACAATATTATGATACAAATAAATAAATATAAGAGCTGATGTCTGGTCAACAACTTCAATAATTTTGAACTTACTTCGTGTTTTTGAACAACGGAAAAAAACATCCCGGGGTCGAAAATAGCAAGTGCCATTCTAAAGATCATTTGAAAAACAGCAAATGATCCTAAAGCAGTGTTATCCAGATATCTTCCTAATAAAATTAATGTTACAACTTGTAAAATAGTAATGTATATAGTTGCAAAAAATTGCCATTTAAAAGTATTATTGATAAGATTAAAATACCGATTCATTTGATCTGGAATACAAAGATTTTACATTATAATATTATTTCTGGATACGTTGTATAAAATAAACTGTAAAATTCGAAATAACTATCAAAAGTATTCTATTTTTGAAGAAATATTAATTATTTGTTTTAATGATTAATCAGCATACTGAGGTTTTTTTAAATCAAGATTGGTTTAATTTGGTTTCAAAACCAAATTTATCTCTTTTCATTGAATTAAGTTATAAGGGAAGTAAACTCATAGCTGGATTTGAACAAAAGCAATTTGGCGTTTTAAGTTATTTAAAATGTCCCAAATTCACGCCTTATAATATTTCCATAAATCATATCGATGATAATTCAAATGAATATTCTGTTTATGCGAAAGAAGTCCATTTAATAAATGAATTGAAGCAACAATTAAAAAAATATAACCGATTCCAAATCAAATGTTTACCTACACTTAATATTGTTAGCCCATTTCTAGACAAACATACAAAAGCTTATTATTACACTACCTGCTTTATTAATCAATCCATTCCAATTGAAGAATGTTGGAACAATATGGAATCTGCTACAAGAAACCATATACTTTATGGTGAAAAAAATTTAGCTATTGAGCTTAATGGAACCCTAGAAGAAGTAAAATCTTTCATAACCGTAAATTCCTATTATCAAAGAGAAGGTTTAAGCTATGCATTATTAGAACTTGTAGTTAATACTTTAAAACCTAGAGCGTTAATAAAACTATTTATTGCTAAAAAAGAAAATGAAATCGTGTCCATTGCTTTCTTTATTAAGAGTGGGGATGTTTGGTATTATTGGTTGAATATCAATAATCAAGATATTAAATCTAGGGGATCAAATGCCGTATTAATTTGGGAGGGCATTAAATTAGCCAAACTCCAAAACTGCCATTTTAATTTTGATGGATCTATAGTTCCACATTTAGAGCAAGTATTTAAATCTTTTGGAAGCAGGAACTTAGCTTATTGCAATATCGTAAGTAACCAACATCTCCTTTTTAGACTCATTTCAAAATTTTAATTTGAAACGATTAATCATCAATGAACCTTCCATTCAACTTGCTGAAGATCTGGCTAAGTCTTGGTTAATTCATGCATTTAAGAAATGCCATGAAACTGGATTTTCACATAGCAGATGGATGTTCTTACCAAGTATAATAGCGTGGAATAAGCCCTATCCGGAAACAAGTGGATACATCATTGAAAATTTTCTAGAATTCAATTTCAAAAATGAATACCTTGATGGCACTATTGGTATTAAAACTGGAAATGCTTTACTTAACAATCAATCTCATGAAGGTTATTTTTACTCAGGAGTGAATCAAATAAAACCTAGTGTATTTAATACCGCTCAAATACTTTTTGGTTTAATGCAATGTTACCAAAAAACGAAGGAAGAAAAATACATGACTGGCTTTAATCTGGCTAGAAATTGGCTGATTAAAATGATGGATAAAAATGGCATATGGCAACATGGCCTTTATGTTGATTCCTTCCTCCCAAGCTATTATACAAGAGCACTGTGGCCTATGTTATTAATCCCTTCAAACGATAATGATGCCATAAAATTAGAAAAATCATTAGATCATTTTTGGAAAAACAAAACTTCAAATTATAGTTTTGTCCATTCTGGCTTCCAACCGAATGATAACTTTTATCTAACTCATACCATTGCATATACAATTGAAGGTTTTATGGAATGTGCCCTACTCATGAAACGCCAAGATATTCTAGAGTACTGTTTGCAATCCCTTAAAGTCTTAGCTCAAATCATTGAACATGAAAATGGTTTGGCTGGGAAATATAATGCTGAGTGGCAATCATCTCATTCCTTTAGATGTGTAACAGGTCAGGCACAATTCTGTAGCCTTTATGCTAAAGCATTTCAAATTAATCAAAATGTTGTCTTTAAAAAAACAGCGCTCTTTCTTTTTGAAGAATTAATGTCCTGGCAAATCAAATCAAAAAATATTGAATTAAATGGTGCATTTCCTGCTTCACTTCCAATTTATGGAAGCTATTTTCCATTCAGATATGTCAACTGGACTAATAAATTTTTTCTTGATGCTTGCTACCAAATAAAAAAAATAATTAAACAGACTGCGTTTTAGCTTTATGGTTTCAATCATCTATCTAATGATAACCATTTTCCCTAAATTATTTTTAAAGAATTTATCGGTATCCGTATCATACTTACTGACTTCTTCTCCTGATTTGTTCTTAAATACCATTCGATATAAATAAACACCATTCGCAAGTTTTGCACCAAATTCATCTGTACCATCATATTCGAATTCGGTCATGTGTGTTCCAATCTTTAATGGACCGATTTCATCTTGAGTCAATTCACGGACCACTCTTCCGGACACAGATAATATTTGGATCTTATAATAATCGGGTACATTTCTACCTGTTAGCGTATAAACAAATTTTGTTTTGGTCGTAAATGGATTCGGGTAATTGAATACATTTGACGCACCACTTTTAGAAATGACCTGGAAAGAAATATTATAGTCATCATCACTGATTGAATTATTTGTGGCATCTTTAGCTCTTACAATTAATCTGTAAGTTCCGTCCAAAGTAAAGTCATTACTAATAATTACTTTAGCTTCATTTTTGGTTCCATTTACATTCGCAGGGATAAAGCTTACATTTGATGCACCCAAATACACTGGGTGAACGGATCTATCCGGATATTCAAATTTAATGGTAAATAATCCAGTGTCAACTAAAGGCTGACCAATATTTTCATCTCGCAATGCTATTTCAATATTGGATTCAGGTGAAATAATTTCTCCATCTGTTATTTGTACTCCATTAAATACGACGGTTAATTTTGGTCTTCTAATATCTTTCCGCACATAGTAATCGATAACACCAATATTATTAAAAGAATATAATTCTGCTTGATCTTGATCTGGATTTAATTCAACAAATAATTTATAAGCCCCAACTTGTCGGGTAGTACTGATATCAAAAGGTATTTTAATAGATGCCAAGGCTTTAACGGGAATAAAACGTCTATATGTATTTACCGTTGCGTTTTTTGAATCTACTACACTAAATTTTACTAACAAACTATCCATGTCGTATTCGCTCACATTCTGCGCGAGAATCTCAACTCTCAATATATTTCCTTGATTCAAAGTATCTTTACTTTTAGTAAACCATTGAGCCGGATTCAATGCTACATCCGGAAGTCCCTTATAATGTACCCGCCAAAAATCATTACTTGGAGATGTTCTGCTGATTTCATCCTCAGTCTTCCACTCTAATTTCAATTGAGGATATAATTTAGCATCAACACCTCTCAAATCTTTTTCTAAATCAACAAAAGGTCCAAATAACTTGGTTTCTATGCCTTTAGAGTCAATTCCATAAATATTGATTTCTTGCTTGTCTTCATTTCCATTAAACCCTTTATAATTCCATAGAAATTTGTCATAAGAAATTGCAGGGCCAATAATTCTAGATTGAACGGATCCATTTGTTTGACTTATATTTAAATGATGACCTATTTCAATTTCTGTAAATTTATTTCCCAAACTTTCTTTGACTTCAAACTGAGCATTTTCCTTTTTAAATACCATCAAATAAGGTATAGAACCAAAAGTTTTCAATGATTCAATTTCTTTAGCACCAAAACCTTTTAATACAGTATATAAATTATTGGGGCCATCGCTTTCCCAAAGTTCAGGATAAAATGAATAATCCAATTGAACCAAAGAACTAATTGTTACAACTGAATTCGTTGGAACGACGTTTGTCAAAAAATTTATTAATTGTTGCCTTTGGTCTTTGGTCTCGGTTCTAAATAAAAAATATTTTTGACCCACAAAGGTTCCATTTCCGGAACTATTAAAATCGCTACCCGTTTGGTTAATCCATAAGTGTCCATCCAAAGCATCAAATACAGAAACAAGAATTCCTGATACATCTGTCATTCGGTTCCAATAATCATAATCAACTTCTACTTGAGAATTGATAAAAATTTTAGGCCTAATGAATATACCAGGTATTTCTATATACCCATTATATACTCTAAAGTCGACTACCTCATCATTGTATTTAAACTTACGATCTGGTTCACTTATATTCATTTTAGTAAAGTCATTCTGCGTGTGTTGAAAAAAATGAGATTGATTCCAACCTGTTGAAGAAGAAGGAATATATATGAACGAACTGTTTTTCCATGCAATAATTCCTGAACCACTACTATCAGGTCTAATTCTCCAATAATAAACGGTATTAGGTAATAAGGACTGATCTATATTCCAACTAATAACCCCTCCAACCTGATTTACTGATTTAGTTCTTTTTAATGAACTATTAAAATATGCTGTTGTGTCGATTTCAAAATAATAATTTGAAGATTTTGCAAAGGTGTTACCGTTACTAGCTATCAATTGTATTTTATCCTTGGTTATGATAGCAAATTCAGTTGGGTA
>JBGAVH010000004.1:213918-222106 GCA_044228225.1 Saprospiraceae bacterium
AACAGGAATGGCATCATTTCCAATAACATAGTATTTAAAGCCGTTTTCTCCATTTGCAAAAACTAAATCATTATTTTTCTCTGCTTGAGGGCTTGGCAATTCATCAATTTTATCATCTGAATCTACGGTAACAAATAAAGTATTAAATCCAACCGAACTTTGACCGAATAACGGAATTGTAAAGGTATAATTAGATCTGAGTGTTGGTGTCAATATCGAACCATTAAAAACGGTAGTTAATTTACCATCGGGTCCTTGATTTCTAACTAGAACCCGCACACTATCTTTATAGCTCACTCCTAAATTAAGGATATCTACACTAAATTTAAATTCTTTCTGCGATGAAAATAATGGATTAGGACTTGCTTTTGCGGTCAATGGGTCTGCTACAATATCTTGCCCAGGATTATTATTTAATCTTATGGAAGGATCTCCATCAAAACTAGTTGACAATGATTGATGTAAAATGGCTTCATTGGTTAAATTAGCCAAATTTTTATTAGCATCTGATATTAAATTTCTGTTTGATTCCCTTACTGCTTCTCCTACACTTAATCCATAATATTTACCCCCTAATTGTCTATAGAGTTCTCCTCCAAATGTAGATAGTATGGTAGGAAGACCCGCTGTAGAATTAGATAAATAAATAATAGATCCCCTATCTGGTGTAAGATTATGAACTTCGCTGATACTCCTTATTGAATTATACATTTGTCCGGCATAACATCCCATCGCAACAAACATATGATATCTGCCTTTATTGTTGTAGGAATATATACTTTCTAGATTGAAGTCTAGTTTGAAAGCAACTGAATGGCCCATAAAAGTAATAATTGAAACTCCATTATTTATTAAATTGATGAGTTGTTCTGATTTAGATTCTTCTACAGCACCCGATGTTTGTTTGTAAAAAGTTTCTACTTTGGAACCATACAAATTATTCTCTATAACATCCTCCATATTAAATAACTGAGAATTGATAATAGAATACAGTGCAGGATCTCCACCTGCCAAATGGAGCACACGTTTCATCCATTCTTTATTCTCTATGGTATGTTCTTTTGTAGCCAAATAAGCTTCATGTTCCTTAACCTTATTGACATAATCAAGAATTTCCTGACCATTAATTACAGGCAATCTTCCGATAGCGTAAAATGGAATTCTCAAAGAATCAGAAATGAGCATGGCATCGGATGCAGGTGCACCATAGGTAGGAACAAAATTTAATTCTGATAAATTACTATTTTGTCTGTAAACTGGATATTCTAATCCCTTACCAATTATAAAGGCATATTTTACATTGGGCCATATGGTTCTTGTGTATTGGAAAAAATTCCTTAAAGAAATAGCATGTCCCTGTATACCAAATCCAAATGCATTATAAATATTTTCTACTTCAACAATTTTAACTTTATGGTTTCCTCCTGCTGAACTAGATCTATAGCTCGCATAATCTTGCACCTGATTATTTCCCAAGGTTCCATTCAATAATTGACTGGATGTTAAGATAATAAAATCAATGGTTCCATCACTTACATAATTTTCAATGAAGGACTTTTTGATATTATTTACTGACTTGACTTCGCTAGGATTTAATAAGATTAGTGTTCGATCTGATGTTGATTCCGGAATTGAGATTCGATAAATGCCGTTATTTTCTCTAGAACTTTTAATAAACAATTTATTGGTTAAATCATAGATTAAAAGTTCAGGTCCTCCATCAAAATTTTCTATTTCAAGATATTTACGAATAATAGATGATGGAATTTTAATCTGGGCATATTTACTTTGATTGAATTTAAATTCAGACGGATAACTGTATTTAATTACAGAGACACTTAATTTATCTTCTATATTTCCTTCAGCCTTAATTTTTAAATTCATTTGAGAACTTAAGTCTGCTGCTGCAATTGTTATCGCATTTTTTCTTACTTTATATCCACTAAAAGGGTCTGTCTTCAGCAAATTATTATTCAAATAAAATGCAGCCTTATGTGCTGAGGCATCTTCACCATAACCTGTAATGGCAACATTAATATTGGCATCAATATCATTTTTATATACATTTTCAAGCATTAAATCCCAGGCTCTTTCAACAAAATAATCCGTTCCATAACCCTGCCCTTCATCAAAATCTGGTAATTTTTGACTATGCCCATAACCAAAAGAACGCTTAATGGTGACTTCTTTGAATGAAGTTGTTATTTCTCGAATAAAATAATTGTCCTTAGGAATTGGATTGGTAAGATCATTTTGAATTTCTTGATATCTAAATGTACTTGGTGTAGCATTCCAAGTTATAAAATAGGCTGAAGTGTCTGAATAAATACTGTAATCCTCATTAAACACAAAACTTGCTTTCTTAAATAATGGAGCGTCCAGTTCTCCTCTGTTTCTCACTGCAAAAAATTCTATGAAATCATCTTTCCCCATCAAGCCGTTGGTTGAAGTTCTAATTTCAACCTCCTGGCCTAGGTGATACAGGCGTATTTTGTCTAAAGTTATATTTTGAATGGGTAAATCGGCTTTTCTTAAATCATCTAAAGTGATTTTATAGATCCCATCTGTACCAATGTTAAATTTATAATATTCTTGCGTTGGAACTAACCATTCATTACCATAAATGGACTTTCCTTCAAAATTCATTTGAGCATGGACCGTAAAATACAATAAACAAAGGCTAAGGGTTATAATCCGAGTCATAAATTAATCGTTTTACCTGAAAGAATACACATAATCAGCTGCAAACATATAAAGATATTTCGTAATATTTAATATTTAGGGTATATTTTTATTTCTTTGTACTATGATTTTAACTATAATCACTTGGATTGCGTTTCTAACTTTTGCTATCCAATTGGGCTTTTGGATCTTTATTTTCTCAAAAATAGGCTTTTTATCACCAATTCAGCCAATTTTAACACATTTTAAAGGGGTTTCCGTTATTATTTGTGTAAAAAATGAAGCGGAAAATATTTCAAGACTAATTCAATTGATCTTGGACCAAAACTATCCTGATTTTGAGCTTATCATTATTGATGACCATTCTCAGGATCAAACCTGGGAGATCATATCAAATTATGCCAATAAAGATCCAAAGGTTAGGGTTTTTAAAAATCCTAAAGCAGGTAAAAAACCAGGAATTATTTATGGAGTAAGCCAGGCTATACACTCTTGGTTATTATTTACGGATGGAGATTGTACACCATCCAGCAAATTATGGATTCAAAGTATGATTGAGCATACATCCGAATCAAAAATAATTGTTTTAGGGTACGCCCCATATTTTAAAGCAAATGGTTGGCTCAATAAATTGATTCGTTTTGAATGTGTTTTCAATACCATTCAATCCTTTTCTAGTGTATTACTTGGAATCCCTTATATGGGTGTCGGCAGAAACTTAATGTATCATAAGTCCATTTCAGACCCGTTGAAAATGAAGCTTGAATTGGCATTTGGAGACGATGATCTATTGGTCAACCGGCAAGCAACTTCTGAAAATACTACTTTTGCTACTCATGTGAATAGCTTTGTTTATACCCATGCAAAGAAAACCTGGTCTTCGTATTTTAATCAAAAAAGGCGACATTTCTCGAGTTCTCTTTATTATAACTTAAGGTCAAAAATGCTTATCAGTTGCTTTTTTATGAGTCTGTTTGTCTTTTATTTCACTTTGACAATTTTATTTATAAATGGATATTATGGGCTCACTTTTTCATTATATTTCATTAAAATTATTATATCCTGGACACTCTATTCTAAATGCTGTAAAAAATGGAACGAAAAAGATTTAATCCCTTTATATCCGATCTTAGAATTGCAATATGTAATGTTTTTATTAATTCAAATTCCCTTTTTATTTATTCCTAAAAAAACTTGGTAACATGGACTCTATTGTCAAATATATCAAAGGTCTGAGTGACCATCAGATACAACAGTTATCCCTATTAAAATCTCTATATGAAGAATGGAATGAAAAAATAAATGTTATTTCGAGAAAGGATATGGATGATTTCTATCTTCATCATGTCCTGCACTCCTTAACTTTAACTTCATTTATTAAATTCGCTTCTGGTACCACGATATTAGATCTAGGTTGTGGTGGTGGATTTCCTGGTATTCCTTTAGCCATATTTTACCCGGATGTACATTTTACATTAATCGATGGAACTGGAAAAAAAATAAAAGTAGTTCAAGCCGTTAGTGATGCATTAGAGTTAAAAAATATTACAGCCATTCACACCAGAGCTGAGAGCCATAAGGGGCAATACCATTTTGTTATAAGTCGCGCCGTTGCTACACTTCATGAATTATTGAATTGGTCTTTTGATAAATGGAAAAAAGAACAAATTAATGCACTACCAAATGGACTTATAGCATATAAAGGAGGCGATCTCAATCTTGAAATCAAAGAAATTAAAAAAGGAAATTATATTGAAAAATGGGACATATTCGACAAATTCCCGGAGCCTTATTTTACAGAAAAGTATTTGATTTATGTACAAAAAAAGTAATATTATAATTACAAAATCCTAAATTGTTTTTTACTTAGGATATGTTAAAGAAAATGATTCAATTCAACAATTTGATACATCAAATATAATGTAAAACCCTATCAAGAAGAATACTGGCTAGGCTAGTAGCTTACCCGCCAAATAACGTTTATATAAATTAAATTAAACTGTAATGAAAATAAATTTAATAAAGTATATCTTGATAAAAATGATTACCTCAACAACGTCACATCTCCTTTAATTAAAAATCGTTCACCTGCTCCATTCTCCCAATTAATTAAATATATGTATACTCCTGGCAGGCACAGTCGGTTATTCACCATCCCATCCCAACCATTACAATTGGATCCCATACCATTAGGATATGATTCACAGGAGTAAACTTGTTGACCCCATCTCTCGAACAATTGTAAAGTAATTATTTTACTTCTGGAATCTGAGAATGTTATATTCCAAGTGTCATTTTTGGAATCTGCATTCGGTGAGAATATATTTGGAATAAATATTTCAGAAGTTTGATTTTTGACATGAATAAATATAGAATCTATTGCTGTGCATCCATTACCATCACTTACTTCAAGATAATAAGTTCCATCTTGAATAGCCTTTATTTCTGGATTCGGACAATCAATGCAAGATAAATATTCTGACGGGAACCATCTGAATCTAGTCACATTCATGGAATGTAAACCGCTTAATGAGTGCGTGCCTCCACGAATTAATTCTAAGGTATCATCAAGATCTACATAAATATCTTCGTATGGAATAACTCTATATTGGATTACTGAATCACAGGATTGTATACTCGATTTGTGTATTGTGAATTCGCTTGCATTGGTATACCATATTTGCTCAATCTGGACTGAGTCTCCAATACAGAAATAGAATGTAATAGCTGTAGGTTCAGGAATGGGAAAGAGTTTTACTTGTGTTATATGGAATGAATCGCAACCATATTGATTATTGAATGGAGTTATTATGGTGATCGAGTCATGATACCAAATATTATCTATTTGTATAGAATCCCCATTACAGATGTTATGTATAGTATGCGTAGCTAGGGAGATAGGATAATTAATGATGTTAATTCTTACAATAGAATCACAACCATATTGGCTGGTATAGTGGTTCAGAAATGAAGTATCCTGCAAAAAATAAATTCCTTGGTAGAATAACGAATCCTTGACACACTTGTGCAAGTTTAGGGTCTCATGGAATGATGGAAATACGGTTACACTATAAGTATAAATAGAATCACATCCTTCCTGGTTATTCCATATTATAGTATCACTTTCATTTGAAGTTAACCATTTTCCTCCATTTGGAGTGAATATCCAAACTGAATCCCCTTCACAGATTTGATAGTTTGTTGCAAATGATTCAGATCGTTTAGTTTTTAATGAAATTAATACAACAGAATCACATCCTAGTTGATTAGTAGATAATATTCTTAATTTTTCATCATGATGATACCATTGATTCTGAATAAATATGGAGTCTCCATTGCAGAATTCCATGACGGTCTGACTACTATCAATAGGAATCACACGAATTCTGATATTGATTATTGTATCACAGGCATCTGGATAATTTAGATAGATCTTTAACAATGTATCTTTCTGTATTTCTGTTATCGTTACTAACGGATTAGGAAGAACAATACCATCTATAAGGTAAGAACTTGCATTCGTGTTAAAAGATATCGTAGATGTTTTACCCACACACACAAGTGTATCAGCTTGTATCAGACTAAATTGGTGAGCGCAATGACAGCGATTAACCTGTACCCTATGGGTATCAGACTTATATCCACATCGTATCGGATAAGCTGCTATGACTCTATACACGCCAGTGTCTAGGAACATTACAGCTAGGCTATCTCCTGACTGGTTTACAATATTTCCGCCATCAGGTAGCATCCATTCTGTCACATGCGGACAGGCCTCTTTCACAAGAAAATGAGCAACACTATCCTTACAAATTATTTTCTTTCCCTGAACTACAGCCCTATAGGGCCTTTCTAATCCTACTGCGAAATTTGGTGCACTTAGACCAGTCTTACCACCAAGATAGAAGTCATTAAGCTTAAGTTCACAGGCCTGACCATACTCATTGGGCTGATGGATGACATGTAGTGTCTTAAAAAACTTCATGAATGTAGTAATGTACATTCTATCATCTCTACCTAGAACGGGTCCTCCCACACCAAAACCCAATTGGTGAATTATTCTATTAATTCGTTTTCTCACAACAAATGAATCAGGATCCTGAAGATCCACTTGAAGTATTGCACTAAAAGAATCAATCCCCGTAAGATATACTTTCGAGTCATCTGCTGAAAAGGCAGCACTTGTAAGTTCTTTTCTATTTTTGGCAGTTGTAATGGTATCAAACAAGTCATACCCGTTTGATATAATACCTGTACTTGGATCGAATTGGTGAAGTTCTATTTGGCTTGGTATTTTTGACCCTATTGTACATTCTATAATATATTCATTGGAATTAGAGATACTTAATTCACCAATTTTGGATAAATTATCATCAATGTTGTGTATATTACCTGAGATAGATGTAACTTTTTGATTGAGTTGAATACCATTAGTGTCTAATAAGAATGAATAAAAGATTTCTGAGGCTGCGTTTTGACAAACAATCCACCAATCACGTCCGTTACAATGTTTAACTACCAGTACTTGTTCTGAGCTGGAGTCTATGAGTACCTGTTCAAGGGTAACGACTGCACCAAGTCCATTATCCTGACTCATATCTATCTGGACATATCTTAATTTATATGGGGGAGCATTTATGGTAGGATTTTGATCCGGTGAAAAAAAATAATATAAGGAATCACTTCCGGGCTGGGGTACGATAGCGCACATGACTGAGGACCGATTAGAGAATCGTGGACACCCGGCCATGATCTGATGATTCCGATTATAGATGTAATCATTATCTGAGTAGAAGAGTAGATTGCCCTGTTTATCACAGATACTCGAATGCCCTTCTCCTATACCTATGGCACTGTAGAAGAATGAATCCGGCTGAGGTGTGCCAGATCGCCAATCTATCCCATGAGTACCCATATACCAGATCGACGTCTCTAATCCAGATGGACAATCTGATGGAATGGTGGATGTATCTTGTTGTCCATAGATTAGAGATGAGGTGCATTGGAGTAGTATGACAATAAATAATAATTTTGAAAACAATTCATTCATCATCTCTATTAGACCATCTTTTTGAAGCATTTGATGCTTGGTACTATCTTTAAATTACAAATTTATTATAATTTAAGAAAATACTTACATTAATATGTGCATTTGATTATATTTGCATATTCGTGCTACCTTGACAAGTGACTTAACCATCCTCAATTCTTAAATTTTAAAACTCAGAACTCATAAATTTTTGATTCATTTCTTAAATCAATTATATTATGAAAAATCTGTATTTGTTCTTTCTTCTTTTTGTTATTTTTGATACCCATTTACTTCAAGCTCAAGCTTGTACAATAAATGGTGAAGTGTCCGTATGCCGGAATAATGTTTATAAATATGATGTTGGAATATCATCTGGTGAGAAAGTAAACTGGAACCTTCAGAACATGAAAGGCAGGATTATTAGTGTAAACCATGATTCTGTAACCATCTTTTGGACTAAAGCAGGAACAGAAT
>JBGAVH010000050.1:0-9054 GCA_044228225.1 Saprospiraceae bacterium
ACTAATATAAAAATAAATACATTCTCAAATATAGAAAGTCAACAACAAGGTTTAAATCGCTTGTTTTCTGACTCAAAATTATAATTCATTAAATTAATCCTCTGAAAAGTAAAATAATTATATATTTTGTTTTCTGTCTGAGAATAATAAAGCCAATGGTCTTTGCCCCCTCCAATATGTTTGAATTTTTCATTCATCCCCCGCTCGAAATTTGAAAAAAGAATTTTCACAATTAATTAGAATCGCTTATTGAATGGACAAAAGGGAATAAACAAGTTGATGTAAATTAATTAAATTTGAACAAATATATTTTAAATCGTACACCCATTAATACACCTAAATCTATTTAAATTCTTAATAAATTGATATTCAATAATATAATCAAGTCCGCTCTCGACCTCAACTTTCTAAATCCTCTTATTCTTGCGAGTAAGGGGATTTTTAATTTAATCCTATTCTTACTTGACCAATGAATGAATAAGTAAAAAAACGGGATGCCCTTCTATTAAATTAACGATTTGAGTTCTCTATGGAATTAATTCCATTATAAACGAATTTTTGCCTGATAAATATCACGCTTCTAGTTGACTAGTATCATAGATTAATACATTTAATGAAAGTATACTTATAGTATTAATGATCAATTAAAATTACAATCATGAAGCTGACTTTAAAAATTTTAGTCCTGACCTTACTTGTTTTTGGAAATGCAAGTGCTCAGATTTTTTTGTCGAATAACAATGAGCTAAAGAAAAAATTATTAGATCGAATTCACTTAAAGGGAGTTAAGCCCTACGAGAAAATGGCTCAATTGAATCAATTCACACATTATTTGAGGGCTGCGGAATTAAAAATGAGACTCGATAGTTTTGTGTTTTTTGATTCTACTGCAGCTCAAAACACGTTTAGAAGTATTTATGTATATGATGCAAAACAGCGAAACACTGTCTTAAACTTCTATTTGTGGGATAATCTCAACAAAAAATGGATGGGATTTATTCATGCTGTTTTCTATTACAATACAAAAAACCAGATCATAGAAACGCATAGTGGAGATTGGAATAGTCAAACCAATTCATTCGACATAAACTCAAAAGTATTCAATGAGTATAACTCAAAGGGTATATTGGTTAAAGATTCGAGCTATATATTTGATTCAGGAATCTGGAGCTTGGATGAAAAAAGTGAATATACCATAATTAATGACAAGGTAGCAGTAGCTGTTGTATCAGACCATGATGGAATGAACTGGGTTAATTATAGTAAAAATGTGTATCAATATGATGGTTCAGGAAATTTAATTGAAGACCTTAACTTTGATTGGGATGCAAGTTCAGAAACCTGGAATGAAGATGATAAGACCATTTTTATTTACAACTTAAGTAACAAATTAATTGAACAAACTAGGTATTCATGGGATTTTAATGCATCAACTTTCATTAACGATAGTCGGATTCAAACTACCTATGATGCTTTTGGTTTAAAAACTAGCCAATTAGAACTCGATTGGGACCGACAAAATTCTTCATGGTTGAACGTAGAACTCTTTGAAGTCAGTTATTCACAAGCAAAAAATCCAACCAAAATTTTAATTTATTCCTGGAGCAAAACAAAACAAGCTTGGGTCAATATTAATTTATTTCTCAACAATTTTGATGAATCAGTTAAAGGCAGTCAATTAATTCTACCTGTATTGGATATTTTCTATTTATTATTTCAATTCGACGCTTTTTCTAATGGGAGACCACTAACTGTAGCCTATTATGAACAAAAAAAAGCAACTGGCGAATGGGGATCTCGAAATCTAATTAGTTTTCATTATTCGCAACAGGAAGTTAATCGTTTGTCAGATATCAAAAAGAATACATTTAAAATTTATCCTAATCCAATAATTAAGGAGCTAATTTGTGAATCCGAAATCGAGAATGGATATTATACAATAATTTCCGTAGAAGGTCTTAAAATTGCAAGTGGAACATATGTAAATGGTGAGATTATTTCTGTATCCAAAATACCTGCTGGTATGTATACTTTGTTACTTCAAGATAGAAAAAAGCATACTTATCAAAGATCATTTATAAAATTGTGATAGTATAACGACCTCAAAAACCATCTTTCCCCTTATTCTAACGAGTAGGGGGATTTTTGTTGTAATACAAGTAAGTTTATATTGCGTATAAATTAAGTTTGGATTTTTGTATTTTTCTGTGTGTGTAATAATATTTGTTCCAACTTAATAGTTGAAGGATTTTTCTATTCGATTATTTTTTCAATTGAACTTTCAAATTAACGCATTCCACTTTACTAGTATCCTTATAGAATATAGGATTTGGTTTATTATCACCACTAACCTTTAGGGATTCTATTCTCAATTGATGCGTGTCATCAAACACCATGGCTGGCCGATAATCGGGATCTTTGATACTCAGGTTTATGTTTTTAAATGTTAATCCTTTAACATGTCTTACATAAAAACCCCATGCCGGTAATTCGCCGAACATTGAAAACTCAGGATAGCTCGTTTCAAGTTCAGGAACGTCTTTTATGCGATATAAGGGTATGTTGGCATAGGCTTTTAGTCCTCTGCCCGGATAGATGATTTTAATATTTTCTAAAATCACGTTTTCTACATAAACACCTGGATTCCCGGTAATGGATGACGGGAATACATTATGAAAGTAGGGTAATTCCGGGCCTCTGATGTTGTATGCCATATCTGGTTTGTTAAACGGTACGGATACTTTTATATTTCTAATGATAACATTTCGCAATGGTCCTGCAGTCGGTGCGCCACGTATTTTACCAATTCGTATAAAAATAGCATTTCCGGTGTTTTTGGCGACTATATTTTCAACAAGAACATTTTCTATAAATCCTCCCTGAGTACATTCGATAGCTATGGCCGATCTATAGGTATCATAAACTTTAATATTTTTGATCACTACATTTCTGGCGCCACTCACTAAAGAGGTTCCAAATTTTACAGCGCACGAACTCGAACGAATGGTGCAATCAGCAATATAAATATTATCACAAATTTGGGACAAACTAAAATCTTCAGATTTAATACAAATGCCATCATCAGAGGAGTTGATCTTGCAATTGGTGATCCGAACCTGTTGACAATCCACGATATCAATCCCATCATTATTCCAATATGCATCGCTATCGACACGAATATTATCAATGATAATATTGTTGCATTTCTCATAAGTTTGAACCCAACAAGCAGCATTTTTTATCAACACATCTGTTACTTTTATATGGCTGCAACGATTGAACTCAATGATCTGAGGTCTCAATTCAGCCCAAGGTCTGCGCTCTGCCAAATAATAATTGTGACTATCGATTTTTCCGGCATAAAATAGACTGTCTATATGTAGGGCCAACTGATCTCCTCTTCCATCAATAGTTCCTTTTCCGGTTATAGAAATGTTCGTAACACCATCAGCCATGATTAATGCCTTCCATCTGTTGAGTTTTATATAATCCGAAATATTGATGCTCCCCAACAATATGGCTCGTTTTTCGAGATGAAGAGAAGTTCCACTTTTTAATACAATGGAACCTGAAACAAATTTACCTGCTGGGATTACGACCACGCCACCACCATCAGCATAAGCCTGATCTATAGCATTCTGAATAGCTTTAGTATTCAGTGTTACTCCATCACCTATTGCACCAAAGGAGGTGATATTATATTTCATTGCATAAGATGAAATAGGAATCGTGAATATCAGTATGAAAGATATAGCGTAATATTTCATAAAATTAAATGATGCTACAAACATAAATGAAATTTACAATATATTTTTATTTTCTGTTCAATCAACAATTTCTATAAATGAATGTAATGGAACAATTAAGCTATCGATAAATTATTTCAACATATATGGTTTTTTAAATAACTTTGTCTGATCAAAAAAATAGATGGACCCTAAAAGATATAAATTACTAGTATTTATTTTATGTGTTTCCATTATTTCCGGCTGTATCCTATTCTTTTCGAAATCTGGAATTGTAGCCTATTTTTTTCCTGACTCTCGTGCTACAAGCTGTTTACATTTTGATGATTCCATCACTTGGAATGATGGTTCGTTAGGAATAAATACTAGGGCCATGTTATCCTCGCGTTTTAAAAATTTGACGCATCTCAAAACAATGGTTTCAATTCAATACGATCAGGATTATTCAAAGCTCGATAGCAATGCATATCGACAATCCGTGGTTCATTTAAAATACCCAAACAATGCGGTAGCTGTTCAGCGGACGATGATTTCCGGTATTAGTCAAAATAAAATATTGGAACTTCGAAATGCTGATTATTTTACAAGAAGCTGTTTTGCTTTTTCCAATTCATATATTATTCGACAAAGAAAAGAATTGGAAGTTTCCTATATACTGGCTCGAAGAAAACCAGTGATGTTTGGACCTGGAGATAAATCTTTTTATGACCTGGCGCTAGAATCATTTCAGCATATTAATACTCCTGAATTAGCATTTCAGAATGTAAGAGATAGTTCTGAGAAGGGATACATCAATACGTTTAATCATGTTACCGCACAGGCTATTATTACTTCGTTTTTTTCAGAAGATTTGGGAGATTTAATTGGCGATTTGCATGAAAGACAAAATATGCCTGAAATAACTTCCGGTAGATTTACGCAGAAACAACTTAATGATTCAATAAATAGTCCCGAGGATAATTATGTAGACATCATCAATAATGAGATTGGTCAAAAAATTGGACTTAAACTAAGACATAAATACAAGTTGAACGAGACTACAAAATGCAATGAAGTATTATTAGCTTCTTATTTAAATGATATTCAAAGTTATTACATGTGGGCATTTGAAATGGGGATGGATCCCTATCGTCCTACAGATGATATCATCATTAAATTTTCGAATAAAATCAATACTCTGATGAAAAGTTTATGATAGTAAATTTAATCAGTCCGTCTAAGCAAGATTGCTTCATTGAGTCTTGGAAATAATTCGATAGAATGTGGAATCTTTGATGGAAGTACTATCGCAAATAATCTGATAAGTCTCTAGTAAAGTTTCTACTCCGGTATTTTTTTCAGCCAGTAGTAGTTCTTTCCAGTTTTTTCGAATGATGGCATCTTTGATTATGGTATTATTCAAATCCAGAAAATACAATTCAGCATGTGTCATTATCGCTTTAGAAAAATTGGCATTGGAGACATTCGTATACATCAATACGCAATAGTCAAAATCCGATTCATTAAAAAGTGAATTACTTGCTACCGTATGTATCATGGATGCATTGGTGAATCGCGAATGTATTGCAGTAGCATTTGAGAAAAGAGCACTATCTAATTTTGCTTTGTGAAAATCAACTTCATTGGCTTTAACCCAATTCATAGTAGTAGAAATCAGATTAGCACCAACCAATGTAGCCTTATTCAAATTTACACCCATTAGGTTAGCCCCATTTAAATTGGCATTATTTAGATTGACGCCTTGCAGATTTGCAAATTCTAAATTGGCGTATTTTAAATCAATTCCGCTGAGGTCTAAACCATGTAAATCCGCATTTCTTAAATCTGCACCATAAAAACTTACATTTGCTTTTATTTTATTGAAAAAAGTGGAATCCATTTTTGTTTTAAGTAAAGCGAGTAACAAAAGTCCTCGTTCTTCACTTAAGTTTACATTTACTTTGTTAGCAAAATCCCATACTCTATTTATTTTGAAGGAAGAACTTAATGACACAATCCGTTCTACCATGTGATTCATAGTTGGGGTATCATGAATGTAATTTTGGTTCGAATCCAAATCGTTGATCAAATCAGATAATAAAGAAATGTTGATGCGTTGTTGTTCTATATTGGTGTTTGATTTTAAATCTTCCAAGGCAGCTTGAGTCTGTTTCAATTCTTCATTTATTTGTCGATTATGGTTATACGAAAATAGACATGCACAGATTAAGGCAATTATGATTATAGAAACTAAAAAATTAGAATTAGTCAAACTTTTGATCGATAAACCAGTTAATGAACTATGTGCTGTTTCAACAGGATTTGTGTCCTTATTAACTTTCCAAATTCGAAATATTGAAATCATAAAACCTATGAGTCCAAGGCACCCGACAACACCAATCCAAAACGCATTATTCTGATCGATGTAGGGCATTTTCATGTAACCCAATACCCATCCCAGAAGCATACATAAGAAAAGTAATAAGATATGAATCAATCTTCGGGTCATTTTTATTTACAATGTAAGACTTAATGTTATGATAAAATTTATCTTTGTGTACATCAGCACAAAAGTAATCGTTTAAGCTTGTAATTTAAAGTTCAGTATTTGATTCTTAAAAGGTCCGATGAAGATCTATTTCTAAATAGCTATTTTTACACCATGAATCTCTTGAAATTTTTAGTTCTAATTTTATGCTTGCCCTTATTGGGTATCCATAATATATCTGATAATCCTAAAAGTAAATCCACGGCTCCGAACAAATTCTACCGGACATCCAAGCCACTTGCCCGTTGGTTTTGGTTTGCTACAAAGATTAAACCATCAGATGTTAAGTTTCAACTCGATTGGGCGAAGCGAAATCATTTTGGCGGGGTAGAAATCGCATGGGTTTATCCATTGTACCGCTACAATCCTATATATGCTCTGATTTCTAACAGGCAATATCCCACAGATACCAGTGCGCAGAAGTGGTTAAGTCATGATTGGACAGATATCGTAGCCTATACCAAGCGGTATGCTGATTCCATAGAACTGGCTTGTGATTTCACGTTTGGAAGCGCTTGGCCTTCAGCAGGCTTAGATATTGATAAACAACACGGCACCCAAATCTACGGAGATACAAGTTTTAGTCAGATGCTGACTTTTTCCTGGGCCTATCCGCAAAATATGAGGGTAATCAATCACCTCGATTCTAATGCCTTTAAGCTTTTTGCTGATCCATTTCAGACCGCCATGAAGGAGGTTTTAAAGGGTTCAAAATCGGCGCTCTTTATGGATTCCTGGGAAATCAAACTCAACAAAACAAATAAAATTTGGACTCCCGGCTTTGATTCAACATTTAAAGGAAGATTCAAGTACGATATTATACCCTATATGAAAATGGGTATAGATTCATTTCCTGATGTGCGGTATGATTATATGTTGCATTTGGATGCGTATATTAATGAAGGATTCTATAAACCTTTTGTAAATAAGTGTAAGGAAATGGGAGCCTGGTCCAGGGTACAATGTCTTGGTGCACCCACAGATGTAATGAGCTCTTATGCATTGGTTGATATTCCGGAAACAGAAGCTATGCTGAACAATCCCAATTACTCTAAAATAGTGAGCTCTGCGGCTTGTTTGTCTTCCAAGGAAATGGTGAGTTGTGAATCGTTTACTTGCATGTATGGCTTTCCTTACACCTACCTGAGAAAAGAGCAAACTGCCGATCTTAAAATGGTGGCTGATGCCTTGTTTGCTAATGGGGTCAATCAGCATATTTACATTGGTATGCCTTATAATCCTGAAGGTGTAGATACGATTGATTTTTTTGCTTCATGTTATTTTGGCCCAGGAGGAAGTCTGACAGATGAAATACCTACTTTTAATTCTTATGTTGAAAAAGTCTCCGGTATTTTACAAGAGGGTAAGACTTACAGTGATGTGGCAGTATATATTCCTTATGAAGATGCATTAATGAAAGGCGCCTATCCCCCTGAAAGGCAGCGTGTTTGGGTTTGGGGAGAATATGAAATGAGATATATAGATCCTCCGGCAGAAACAGCAGGTTATCATCCGCTGTGGATCAACCGACATTTTTTGGAGCAAGCCAAAGTTGTCGATCGTAAGCTGGTCGTCGGTGATGCTTCATTCTCTCTGTTGTATGTCGATGTAAAATATATGGATATTCGGGCCCTAAAACGGATTTTACAATTGGCCAAGGAGGGTTTAAGAATATGTATAAAACAAACGCCGAGTCAACCCGGTAAATCCAAATCAGGAAGTTATGCAACACTACTAAAGCAATTATTAGCCATTCCGCAAGTCTCAAAACATTTTGACCAGATCATCAATCATCCGCCTTTGATTCAGGGTGATAGCTTGCCGGGGTATTGGTGCAGGACCACGAAAGATGGAACTAAATATTTGTTTTTAGCACAATGGGGGTCCAAAGATTTACAATATCCTGTGTACTCAGGTCAGTCTCTGATGACTGAATCAAAAACCATGGCATTCAACATATATACCAACAGAAAACTACAAAAAATTAATGTTGAGTTTAAGCCTTATCAGTCTGTCATGTTGAAAATCGCACCTAATGGAACAATCGACTTTATGGATATATCTTTTGTCCCGAAGACACCGATTGTGCGTCCGCGAGAGGTACAAAAAACATATTTTTAGATGATATGTTTTGGAATGCATTGTATCAAAGTTTTAAGCATTCGATTGCTAAACTAAAATGCATACATCATATCTTTAATATTCACATTAAAGATTCACGATACCATTTAGTCAAACCATATATTAATATAGGTTTATTTTCCCACTACCATAGATTTAGTCATCAAATCACCAATTCTTTGTTTTCTTTTATTTGTGAAGAGAATAATACATCCTGGTAGAAAGACAAAGTCAATAACATCAATTAGGTGACGAATAATAATGTTGTGTAATTCAGGACTGTCAGCAAACTGGTTTAGTACTTTAATTTTTAGAAATCTTTTCCAAAATGATTGACCAAATTTTAACTTTTGCAGTTATTTTAAAAACAATCCAAGCTGCTTAAATAGTCAGGTATCATAACCCTGAATGCATTCGGAAAATCCCAACCATAAAGATGACCCGAACCAATATTTCCTGTGATTTTATGGAATTGAAAATTGAATAACAAATATATTGTTGTGAACAATATCAAAAATAAGAAAAGGTCTAAAGCTAGCGATATGAATCGTTTTGGAATTGAAGCTAGGATCATGGGTAATTTGGGGGGAAGTTTAGTTATCTAAAGGGATAATTAAAATTAAGGTAAAATTCTAATTGCGTTCACATATATTTAAACCA
>JBGAVH010000051.1:0-8957 GCA_044228225.1 Saprospiraceae bacterium
CTAATACTATTGATTCATATTGAATTAGGTCTTCTTGAGTAATGCTATTAATTAATGATTTGTTTATCAAATATCTATAATTATTACCTTCTGTGTAAAGTCGAGATCTGAATTTGTTCTGAATAAAAGAATAATATGTAGCTAGTTCTTTAGCTAATGGATCTCTAAGGATATTTGAAGTGCTATCAATTTTTACCCCAGAACTAAGATCATATGAATTCTTTTCTGCCTTGGCATGAATCCAAATGGGAAATAAAGGGAAATCAGGAAGCTCATACTCAGCAAATATTGGAAGTTCTATAATATTGTCTTTTATGGAAGGTAATAATCCAACTTTTCTAGTATTTCTCTGAAATCCAATGTAAGAATCTTCCCAAAGCAAATTCCCATCAGTCAAATTAATAGCTTCCAAGTAATATCCATCATAATATTGATTAACGATATTATAAACATTATACATTTTATTATTGTGAATTACCAAGGGGGCGTTTCCATATCCTTGTTCAATTTCATACCCTTGAACATTTAAAGGCAATTTATTCGTATTAGAAATTCTCGTCCATAGCGGAGTATAATTCTCAAACTCTATAGGTGTAAAAGTTTGTGCATTATTTTTAAATAAAACAAACACAATTAAGATGCATATTATATTGAATTTCATAATTAGTGTTTTACTTGCATTTCACATATTAAAAGAAGGGTTTCATTCAACATTAGTCATTTATTTTTTTATTATTATAGCTTCCTGAATCAATTTATTTTGATCGAAGCTTTGAATGATATAAGTTCCTGCAGGCCAAGTACTTGTTAAGATGATAATGTTATCTCCCTTTTCAAATAAATCAAAATGGTAAATCAATTTTCCTTCCAAGTTATAAACCATGTACTTCAATTTTTTATTCAAATCTTGCTGTAGTATGAGTCTGTTGTGAAAAGGGTTAGGGTAAGTTTTAAAAACATCAACTGCCTTTTTATTTTGCTCTATTGATGTAAGTTTTGCACAATCAGGAATGACACATCCATCATTATCCACTTTTATTAATAAAGGTACATAATAAGCTTCATTCAATTCTTCATAGGCAAGATCTCGATAAGAATATCCTCCCATAAGATACCCTGACTTATCTGGCAAAGCTGCCAATTCAAATACATTGGATTCTTCTGCATCCTGCCATTTTTTGATGGTCCCTTCCCTAACGATATAATGTCGTGACCACAAACTATCTCCTTTTTCATTTATTTTGACCAATGTGGCTCTTTGAGTAAAATTCAAAACAGTGTCAATTTTTTGTTTAACACTGTCATACTTTTCTGTTGTGTATGGATAGCTTCTATTCCAAATGAATAATTGGTCCCTGCCTAGATTTGCTTTTACAATTTTTTGTTGGGTTGCTTGATAATATTTTAAATTTCCTGCTAAATTACTACTGATTAAAGTCATACTCCTAGTCAAATTAATAATAGCTGGACTGACGTCTGTAAACCAAGCAATTCCTAGGTTTTTACACCATTCAGATAAGAGGGTATAAGTTCCATCACTATTTTCCATTATATCATATACGGTTCCGCAATTAAGCTTTGGAGGAGTGTTTAATTGTGCAATTATTGAGCCTTCCATATTTAATTTATAGATAATGGTTTGATAAAAGTCCAGTTCATTTGAATATTTCATTCCAATAATAATGTTATTATCTGAATCTACAAATAAAGATTTACACCAATTATTATAATATGTTTTATTCACCCCTCCCAATATAGTATTCCATTTAATGTTGCCCATAGTATCCATTTTTGTAACTTGAATCTTTCTGGCATTTGGAAAATTACTTTCATGAGCTGAGACATTGAATGCTGCAATTAGATTACCTTCACTGTCTTTAGCAAGGCCAGCATACAAAGTTGCACAAGTGTCTGGACTATCACATTTTATATTATCTATTCCAAAAACGGCTTTATTTCCGCTTTCGTAATTATATTTTAGAACACCTGCCCTATTTTTTTCTAAATTTACAATTGTGTAAAACGTTTTATGATCAAATGTCACCATTCCATTTGGATCTAAATAATTATTTGGGCCTTCATAAGGAATGTTTCTATAACTTAAAAAATTACCCTCCAAATCAAATATTCCAAATCCACTACCATAGGCATTAAATGTCCTTGAAACGGTAGTATCTGTTGCATAAAAAAAACAAAAAACCTTATTGTCTTTTACTATAAAGGATTGAATAAAATTGGGGAAATAATTGGTTCCTGAAAGATCATTAGTTTCAATACGATATGTTTTAGCAAATCCTCCTTGTGAATAAATTGATTGTACTTGGATTATTAATAATAGTATTATATAAATTTTTGTATTCATAATAGGTGTATCATAATAAGGAAAGATTCGCACACTAGAAGAATAAAAATACTTCATAATATATTAAAATAAGTTAGCTAAATCAAAAACTGATAAGCAACGGTAATTAGTACCGAATCAATTTCCTAATAATTTTCTGATTATCCTCCCCTATTAATTGTAACAGATAAAATCCAGAATCTAAATTCGAAACATTAATTTCATTATTATTAATATCTGTATGACATATAGTACCCAATTGATCAATTACAATGCAATGGCTCCACTTTAATTCAAAACTACTATTTATTTTAACAATGTTAACATTACAAGGATTTGGAGATATGTACGTTGATGATTCAATTTCTGGCAATTCGTTTGTTTTTATAATAATTGTGCTGTCCTTATTTATTTTTAATAACCAATTGTTTAAGAGTAAATCTGATCCAATTTGTACATTCTCTCCGCCCCATGCAATTAAACTATTGTCGGACAATTCTTTAATTCCAACTATTAGTTCAGGTAGTGATTTAATTATATCAAATTTTTTTGACCATTTCAATTCTAAATTTTTTGAAATATTAAATACCCACAATTGTTCTAAGGCGTCAAATCGATTGTTTTCTTTATAATACCCTATTCCAAATATATCTCCTGCTTTGTCAATAAATGCATACTGTATATCTGATATTTGACTTGATTTAGTAAAGAATGATACACTATCAATAAGCTTACCCGTACTATCAAGTATGGCAATAAAAGGTTTAGGCCGTGATGGATAATAATATATTTTACCCAAACAAAATATGGAATCTCCTTTTTTTAAAATTGAACTATAATTCACTCGAATCGGCATGAAAAATTCCCACTTTTTTGATCCAACAGTATCTAAACATGTTACATAGCTATAATCTGGATCAATAGATTTGCTGTTTATGGCTACTATACTATTATCTTGATAAAAAATTATTTGTTTTTTATTATTCGGATATGCATATTGACCTATTCCTACCTGCATTTTTTTTAAAACACTTCCATAATAATCAAGCCACAGAAAAGTTGTAGTGTCATTTAGTTCAGGTATTACGGCGACAATTCTGCCGTCATCTAATTGAAATTGAAGTTTTAATGAATTCTCATTTACATTTAATTGGTTAATATTATTTAATTTTCCATCAATGTCACTATTTAATATAAAATTGTTTTTTATATCTGATCCTAAAAATAAAATGTTTTTTTTAGTATTTAACAATATAATATTACCATAATCTACCCCAGCTCCATTATTATAATCTAATATTAAGGTATCATTTAATCCTTCAACCTTATATTCATTTTCTAAATTAAAACATAAATCATATCGACGTAATTTAATTTCATTAGCACCATTAAAAAATCCACTAGAATTAGTTGCATTTATGGTCCATATTTTACGATCTATCTCATGAACATCTAGTAAAATTTGGTGAGTATTAGAATCCAAACTGCGATGGAGAAAAGTGCATTGGGAAGAAACTAATGAATTAAGGGTTGTTTGTATAACAACAAATAGTATTATTTTTTTCATAGTAGGGTTTAGACGATAAAAATAATTGGATAATTTAACATTTCCAAATTTATAGAGCTATTTCTTATTGTAAACTAAAAATGTTTGCAAGAGCTGGTGGAAATAAATATTGTACAATTAATCAAAAATTAGTATTATAAAAAAAAGCGGCCGCCAACTGAATGAACGACCGCTTTAAATATATAACAGGATTATAATTCTATTTGAACTGGCTGATTAAACCACCCATAATTCCAAGGCTTACTGCCCAGTAACCTACATTAATAGCTATATATTTAAATCCTCTTCTCTCATATAAGGCCATCGTGCCGTATGTGGGTAAGAAAAAGAATAATGCAGCTATTACGCCATGTAACACACCATGTTTAAACGTTCTGAAATTGTCTGCATACTTTGGCATTAATGCATTCCAATCCGGATTCGTAATCGGGTTGTCATGCATTCCAGGTTGGTTTTCTAATAAAGAAAATAAACCAAATTGATGAATGGCTATAGGATGCATAATAATAGCCAACATGAAACTAAATACAAAGGACAAGATCATAACGAGTGTCATGTTAGTTCCTTTGACGCTTTCTTCCGTCAATCCTGCACCTGTCATCCAGGCATTTCCAAATACTTTGGGATTGTACCACACAAATCCAATTACCAGCGGCACCAGGGCAGCGATAAAAGTAATTAACCAATTCATTTCCATAATTTTAAGTTTTGTTTACCCAAATGTAGATGTTTCTTTTTGAATTTTTATGATTATATGGTCTTTTTTTATATTATATAATTTTAAATTTAATATTGTCCGTCTTATGCCATATAATCCAACGTGCTATTACTAAACTTTAAGTCATTAATTCATAAGCCTTTATAATAATTAGGTTTTTGAAATTAGCTTTTTAGGACCACTAGATCATAGGGTTATTGAATTCTATGTTATTCATGAAAAGCTTACCTTTGTGCCATCATTCAAAGTTTATTCCATTTATATGATCTTTAGAAATAGTTTTCTTTCTTTTAAATTGATAATCTTTAGTTTTTGCTTTACTGTGTTGCAAATACTACATGGTCAAAATGGTCTTCCATTAAACATACCTTTAAAAAATCCCAACATGCCTTCCTGGGCTCATTTTCTTTATAATGAGCCATTAAACTTATTGCAAATTGATTCAGCATATAAAGTATATTATCAAAGTCACCCGTTTGAAAAAAATCTTTATACTAGATATTACAAAAGGTTGATCATGAATAATCGGATGAACACCAATTCTGATGGGTTCATCGTAGGTAAAGATATTACATCTGCAGAGCACCAATTTAATCATTCTATAAATTCGAGAAAGGCTCCAAACATTTGGCGACCCTATGATATGGAAACCTTTTTTTTGGAGAATAATCAAGTGGCCTGCCCCTGGCAAGTGAATGTGTATCGTATTGATGTGTGTAAATCCAATCCCAACTTTCTGGTAGCATCTTCAGAGACAGGCGGAATTTTTAAGTCTGCTGACAAAGGAAAGCAATGGCAACAGATAGGCTTACCTTATGTTTTAGGAACAGAAGCCATTGCAGTTCATCCAAGATCTGTTGATACCATTTACATCGGTACAAACGGTGCTATTAGGAGGACAACGGATGGTGGGACTACTTGGAATAATGTGTATGTCAATGCTGGCATTGAATTTTATGAAATTCTAGTTCTACAAAATAATACCAATATCATTTTAGCTGCAAGTACTAAAGGTTTGTTTCGATCTATTGACAATGGCCTTATGTGGACCCAAGTTTTTACGGATGCCAGTTGTGATATTAAAGTTCATCCATCAAAACCAAATATCGTTTATTGTTTGAAATACGATGCAACAAAAAAACAATACCAAGTATGGAAGTCTATAAATTCTGGACAAAGTTTTGCAAGTAGACTTTCCGGATGGCATGGACTGGCTGATGGAGGTGCCAGATTAGCGATTACCGCTGCAGATCCTAAACGAATTTATGCTATTTCTTTAACCCAAACTCAAGGACCCTATTTAATGCGAAGCAACGATGAAGGTGAATCCTGGACCATTCAGGCTAAAGGATCTTATACGGGCTTTGATTCTCCAGAATTTCCAATGGATAATTGGCAGGGATATTACGACCTTGCATTAATGGCTTCGCAAACCAATGCGGACCAATTGATTACTGGAACTGGAAGTACTTACAAATCTAGTGATGGTGGAAAAACATTCAAAGTAATTGGTGGTTATGGAGGTTCTTTTAATTTACATCCAGATTTACAATCCTGTATTTCAATTGGAAATGATTCCTGGATTGCTACAGATGGTGGACTGACTTATTCGACAGATTTTTTTACAGACACAAAAAATGCGGTTTCGCTCAATAAAGGATTATATGGATCAGATTTTTGGGGATTCGATGTAGGCTGGAATGAGAAAGTTTTTGTTGGAGGTAGATATCATAATGGGAATACCATATGGCATGAAAACTATCAAAATAAATTCATCAGAATGGGAGGCGCAGAGTCTGCAACTGGTTATGTAAATCCTATCAACAGCAGACAAGTATTTTTTTCTGATATAGGAGCTTATCAAATGCCCGAAAAGTATAGTCCAAATTGGAAATGGTCTGGGCTTCCAACTTCTGTTTGGCCTAATGAATCCTATTATGCCATGGAACACAGCCAAATGGTATGGTCTCCCATTTGTTATGAAATCGTTTATATTGGAAATGGTAATAAATTGATGAAGAGTCAGAATAACGGGGCCAGTTATGAGACGATTTACACCGCTCCAAATGTGAATGATGAAGTGGAATGGATTGAAATTTCAAGATCAAATCCGGATGTTATTTATATAACTACCAGAAATAATTCATTAGGGGAAGGTTTAGTTTATAAATCTATAAATGGTGGTAAATCATTCACTGTACTTACTAATCCAAACGGTACCACAGGAGGTCAAAGAAGAGTGCATAAGATAGTTCTGAGTCCTACTGATGAAAACGATCTCGTCTTAGGTTTGCGCACAGGTAATACGGCCAATAAAGTATTCAGAAGTAAAGATGGCGGAAAGACGTGGATTAATCTGACGACATCTAAAATCATGAATGCAAGTATCAATGACTTGTGTTGGCAATATGGAACTGATGGTGGAATTTATTTGGCAGCTGATGATGGACATATGTATTATCGAAATAATAACATGGCGGATTGGGAAGATTTTAATTCTGGATTGGGTGTAAATCATTTTACCAGGGCATTAAAACCTTTTTATAGAGATGGAATATTGTTGAACGGTGGCAATATGGGTGTTTGGGAAGTACCCTTTTTTGAAGACTCTAAACCGCTTGCTCAACCGACTGTCGATCGATTAACGAGTAGTTGTGTGCGTGATACCTTTTATTTTGATGATTATTCTGTTTTTACAAAAGACAGTGTGAGCAGTTGGAAATGGAATTTCCAAAATGCGCAATACGTATCTGACGCTACCATTCGCAATCCTAAAGTTGTTTTTGGAAAGCAAGGAACTTTTGATGTGTCTTTAACCATAAAAAATAAATTGGGTGAATCCACTAAAACCGTTTCAAAAATGATTCAAATCTCTGCTAATGAATGTAGCATAGATTCTTTTGCAAATAAATCATTGGATCTATCTAAATCTAATGATTATGCCACACTCAAAGTCATTCCAGAATTAAAAAATGCAACTGGGTTCACTTGTATGGCATGGATAAAATTAAATAGTCCACAAGATTGTTTTACACAAATTTTATCCAATTGGGATAGCAATGTTGGTTTTGGATTTGGATTTGCATTTCAAGGATATGTCCGCACTAGAAATCTAACTTTTTTCTGGAAAGATGTCCCTTACCAATTAACCTCAAGTTTTAATCTAGATACACTGAAATGGATCCATGTGGCCATGGTCGTTTATCCAGATTCTGTAAGATTGTATCGCGATGGTGAATCATGGACTTACAAAGGAAATTTTAAAAATTTTGATCTTTCAGAAACACCTTGGGAAGTAGGAACTGGAGTTCGTGGACAGTGTGGCAATTTTCAAGGACAAATGGATGAATTAAAAATTTATAATCGATCACTTTCTCAAGTGGAAATTAGAGATAACATGCATCTTATTCATCCTGAAGGTGAAGCTGGATTAGTGGGATATTACCAATTTAATGAATCGAACAACAACGAGATTTACAATCGGGTTGGCGGATATCATGGTTCAAACAGTGGAGGAACGAAATCGATTTCTACTGCTCCGATTGGCACAGGAACTAGCAGTCAATTAATTTTAAAAACAGGAACCAATGTGTTTACACTTCCCCAATTATCTCTTGAGCAATCTACAGTCAACAAACAAAATTCAACGTGGCATGCTTTCCAATTATTAAACACTCCTGATTCAATACTGCAATCAACTGGTATGTGGAACTCAAAGTATTATATTGTCCGAAGTTTTGGAAATACAACCAAAGAAAGTGCCAGCAATATGATATTTACCAATACTGGAATTCCATTAAATGACTATCGTTTTGCACCTCAATACTTAAAACTATATCAACGTGATCTCACCAACGAACATCTGAATACCTGGAAATTTATAGCAAATGCCAGTAAGGTAAATCTATTAGATCAATCTATACAGTTTAATAATATTGCTGATATTAAAGGACAATATATGATTGAATATATAGCAAATCCAAATGTAAACACAACAGATCTATATTCAAAACCATCTTTAATTTATGTTTATCCCAATCCTGGAAAAAATGATTTAAATATTTTTTGCCTCAAAAATGGACTCTCCGGCATGCTGCAAATACAGGACATGACCGGAAAAGTAATATTGTCAAAACCTATTTATAATTTTATACACGAAAACATAGATATTCATGATTTGACTTCTGGAATTTATGTTGTGTCATTTCTTGGAGATAAAGTTAAATTCATGAAAGAATAATTAAAATGTTTTAGAAATATTATAGATTTAAAACTCTTTACACTATGAAAAAGCCATTGATCATCCGTTTAGTAATTTTGCATATTGAATT
>JBGAVH010000052.1:0-8619 GCA_044228225.1 Saprospiraceae bacterium
AGTTTTTTATGAAAAAGTTCATATATTAGCAGCATAATACCTATTCACTTTGTCCACTATAATGAGGAAGTCCATGTCTTCAACATTTGCAGTATTCCAATTTCCAATAAATCGATTAAATGATTTTGCTTTTTTGAACATACTGGACATGTTATTCACATTAGATACATTCCAATCTCCTATTTCCTGATTAAATGAGTTGGCACCATAAAACATACCACTCATTTTAATTACATTTTCTGTATTCCAGTTTCTTATATTTTTGTTAAAAGAAATTGCTCTCGAAAATATACCTGTCATATCAATGACACTTGAAGTATTCCATCTTCCAATATCTTGATTAAAGTCACTTGCATCTACAAACATAGAATTCATGGTTACCACTTTCGATGTATTCCAATTTCCAATATCTTGATTAAATACTTTTGCATTAAAAAACATAAAAGACATTTTTTCCACATTTGAAGTATTCCAATCTCCAATATTTTTATTAAAGGAAATAGCGTCTGAAAACATACCATGCATTAACTTTACATTATAGGTATTCCATTTTCCAATATCTTGATTAAAAGAACTGGCCATTGCAAACATGTAGGACATATATCTGACTATAAATGTATTCCAATTTCCAATATTTTGATTAAACGAGATGGCACTATGGAACATATAAGACATATCTTGGACAAGCGATGTATTCCAACTTCCGATATCTTGATTAAAAGAACTTGCACCGTTGAACATCCAGGACATATTTTCTATGTTTTCAGTGTTCCAATTTCCAATATTCTGATTAAATGAAGATGCCCCTGAAAACATAAATGACAAATCAACAACATTCGATAAATCCGGGTTATCCTTAGCGTCAATTTTCAAATGAGCGCATCCTTTAAAAGCACTATTCATGCTAGTCCAAGATACCCTACCCCATTGAATTACATTTATTAGATTTGCTGTATCAGGACCATTATCAATATAAAAACGACGTAGTTTATTAGGATTCATAATTAGATTCACAGTATCCCCTGGCAAGATATCTGCGTTAATTAATGTAACAGCTCCGGGTGTGGTCTGAATAAAACTTCCACTTCCTTTATTACCAGAAGGTAATGCGCTCCAGGTATAGGTCACCGTATCTGTCGTTTCAGCATTAAAATGTATCTGATTTGTCGCTTTATCAAATGTCCATTCCGTTATAAAATCCTGGCTATGAACTACATAGCTAAATGACAATAAAGCAACAAAAAGAACCAAATGTTTAATTTTTAGATTTACAGTTTTCATAAGCAATAATTTTAATTTTAGGATTTCAAATGCAAAGTTTTCCAAACTTAATATCTTTAAGTAAAAATACATTAAAATAATTAATCTATAAAATATTAAAATATAATTTATAAATTTGAAATTATCCCATTCTACAATTATCTCAACCGTTTCGTTGAGAACCTAGCCACATCATTTGGACCAAGCAATCTACTCTTTAACTTCCCTTAAAAAATAAATTTCTTCTGCATTTTTGATTATACTCATTCCGAAATTCGACCTCAATTGATTGGTCTCATCTAAATCTAAGACGGGATACAATTTTAATTTTCGCTTCTCCTTGTCAATAAAAATATATTGTGTCCCATATAGTTGAGGCAAATTTTTAAGCATTAATACTTTATCATATAATAGAGCATAATTATGCCAATAAGACTCACCGATCATACAATTCTGTTCTACTAATGGCAGATACTTGTCGATAAACAAAGTGTCATTAGAATGTGATAAAATATTAATTAGTCCTTGAACTGCTCTGGATCCGACATCCCTGATTTTAGGAAAATTTGTATCATGATTTCCTTTAGGAAATACTAATTTCTTCACTTGAGCATCATAAGTTTCAAGATAATTCAGGTTAAGATTATAAGAGCATTTATACAAAGTATCATTATTGTCTAAATATCCAATATTTTCCTTTAGGTCAAAACACAAAGTCCTATATTTTTGATCTAAGCAATAAATAGAATCTAAGTAAAATGCCTCATCTGGTTTAGTGTACATTGAATATTTCCGCTTAATTTTTTTCAATAGATCTTGATAACTCGGATGAAATTTCAACTTCTCATTATGAGGATCAAATAAAAATAAAATGGCACGCTCATCATTAACACTAATTAACCATTTATTAAAATATGAAACTGCTGCAGGAATATCATTTTGGTTCAAACTCATCAGTGCTTTTCTATATATTGCGGAACTTACATCTAAATTTAATCTAACCAGTTCAACCCTTCTATTGGCTTTTCTTCCAACATTAGTATTATTATTAGAAATGGGCTTCGTACTTCCATGTGCATTAATAAATAAATTGAATTCAGGAATTTGAAATTTGTCCATTAAATAACGCTTGACACTCATAGCTCTATCTTGAGACAACAATTCATTTTCATTTCCAGAATTATCTGTATGTCCATTGATCAAATAGCAATAAGTTGCATTCAATGGATTATTTTGAAATATGGCATCCAATTTTTTCTGGTCATCTTTAAGTAACTCCTTCTTGTTTGATTCAAAATGAAAGGTCCATTTACTTTCATTAATATTTCTTTTTGCAAATTCCTTATAGTATTTACAAAATGGTGTTACTTCAATACTATCTACCTTTGCATTGGAATCCAATTCTATCAATGACACTTCATCAATATAATAATAAGGATAATCATCATGAGAAATATGCTTATTATTATGTTTCTGAGGAAACCTATCATCTTTGAATGTTCCAATAGTTACATACTTTAATGGACATTGAGCCTTCAGATAAAAAACTATTTCTGTCCATTCGTTAACATGTACTGTATCATAAAAAAATTTAGGAACACGCATGAGATCATTTTTAATTTCCTCAGGAGGATCCAATGAAAAATACACCCCAATATGAGACTCGAGATTGATCGGATTAAGGACATTTTTCTGAAGGTAAACTTTCATGCTGAATTTATAAATAGAACCTATTTTCATAGGATTGGAAAGTAAATTCGTCAAGTAAGCACCCCAACCCCAATTTTGACCGCCAATAAATTTATCTGAACTTCTAGGTAAGTGATTTTGGTAGAAAAATTGAACCATCCCATTCCCCTCGCTTGGTTTGCATTGGTCATTTTTGCCTATTGTATTGTAATCTTTTTTACTTATTGTTGTGCCTATTGAATCATTACAATAAGTAACTTGCCATGAGTTATTTTTCCAATGACTTAATAAGTGAATCGTCCAAGGATAGTATGGATCTTTTATTCTCTCATCAATTTTATACTTTGAATGTTCTTCAAAATTCCCATTAGGGATTAAGTTTTGAGAATTCGATGCAGAAAAACTCAGTCCTATACAAGCTAGAGTAACTATGGAACAAAGCAAATAATATTTCATAAATGAAATTAATAAAAAAAGTCCAATCAAAATGAATGATTGGACTTTTTATTATCGATAAGATATGATCTTATTGTTGGTGGTATGCTTGGTTGTGACTTAAAGGACCATTGCATTTTGCACAATTTCCTGCTGCACCGGCTCCTCCTTCGCATCCTTTAGCACAGGTAAAGTGCCAAACGCCTTTTGCATTTTGAGCTGGTTCAGGTGTTGTTGCCGCAGGTGGTGGAGTTACTTCTCCCGCTGCTGGAGTAGTCGCTGGTGTCTCTGCAGGAGTAGCTGCTGGAGTTTCCGTTGTAGCTGCTGGGGTTTCAGTAGGTTTACTTTCATTTTTACAAGATCCTAAAGTTAAGAATAAGGCAAAAACGAAAAGACCAAAAATTGAATTTTTCATATGATTTGTTTTAATTGTTTACTAAATAATATTTCGCAAATTCTTCAACTTACTTAATTGAATAATTTCGCAAATATAACTATTTTTTGAAATATGTAAACATGATATTTGGCAAATAGTATTTCTAAGCTGATTTATCTCAGATTAGCGATTAACTAATTACACATCATTATATAAAAGTTCAATTAAACTAAACTTTCAAATATCTAACCAATCCTGTAATACAACGGACTACAAGATTGGATAGAACATATAATTAAAATGGTACACCTAAGCGTCCTTGCCCAATTTAACGATTTCGTTGACGATAATCTCAGAAATAAATTTAGTTACTCCGGTTTTGTCTTCATAACTGCGATGTGCCAAACGACCTTTGAGGGCTACTTCATTTCCTTTCTTCAAGAACTTGTCCATGAATTCGGCTTTATTATCCCATGCCACTACATTGTGCCAGGAAGTGTTTTTTACTTTTTCGCCATTTGACGAGGTGTATGATTCATTTGTTGCGATAGATACCCGCGCTAATTTTTTACCTTTCTCAAGGGTTATTATTTCTGGATCCTTACCTAAGTGTCCAATGAGTTGTACTGAATTTCTTAAAGAGTTCATAAGCTTAAAATTTAAAACGTGAAACAAAAAATTTGATATTGACAACATTGTCGATGCAAAGATGTGGGGCAGCGTAAAAAAGAGTCGTATGTTATCCGTATAGATCCGAAAAGATCCGTAAGTAAACGTAAAATAACGGCTAGAGCCAATGAAATAGGAATAAAAATGAATATTAAAATTTTATATAGTAATAGGCACAAGTTGCACTTGTCTCGACCGGAGAAAATTTGTAATGGCACAAGTTGGAAACTTGCGCCAGCATTGGGTAATTGGCACAAGTTGCAAACTTGCGCCAGCATGGGAAATAGCTATAAAAATGAATATTAAAATTTTATATAGTTATAGGCACAAGTTGGAAACTTGCGCCAGCATTGGTCTCGACCGGAGCGTCAGGAAACTTGAGCCAGCATGGTTCTATAATTAAAAAATTACTTGAGAATTATTTTTTTCAAAGCCGAGCCATACCTATTTGTAACTCCATCATAATGTACCCGCACAAAATAAATTCCAGCCGGTAAAAATGACAGATCAAGATCGGCATAGGTATGTTGATCACTCAAACTCAAAACACGTTCTCCAATATTATTCAAAACATCAACAGAATATTCCTTACAAGCTTTACACTGAAGATCCACAATCATTCTACCAGTCGTAGGATTGGGGTAAGCCATAAAATGAATGGATTCTTTTACGTCATGATTATTCACAGGATATGCCACAAATTTCCAAAGATCCTTTTGAGTTCCCAAACTGCCAGAATATCCTTGGGCCAGATATCCATATTCCCCAATTGCGAATCCAACCGCCTCTACCCTTTCTAGACCAGGTAAAGATGTGACGGGCCTCCAAGTATCACTGAATTGATTGTATGCCCAAAAATCATTTTTCCCTCCCGTATGACCAGAACCAACAAATGCTTCATTATAAATGACAAATGAAACAGCTTCTGACCTGGTCACCCCAGGATAATTTGCCTTCTTGGTCCAATTGTCCAGCGAAGGATCATATTCCCATAAATCATTATAAGTAATAGTTGCCGATCTACCTAGGGTAATATATCCTTTAGTACCTATAGAAAAAGCGGATGCAGCATCCCTTATATTACCTGGAAAATTTGCTTTTTTAGTCCATTTATCTACACTTGGATCATATTCCCAAAGATCTGATATCTGGCCACCTGAAATAGCTCCAGTTCCAACATACCCTTTACTACCTATAGAAAAACCTATAGCGTCTCTTCTGGCATTTCCAGCAAAATCAGCCTTTTTAGTCCATGTATTGGCAACTGGATCAAATTCAAATACATTTTTTGAAATAGCAGAATTTGAACCAGAACCGTAAAATCCACTAACTGCATATCCTTTATTCCCAATTGTAAAAAAAGCTGGTTCTCTGGGTCCAATGAGTGGAATACTCGCCATTTGTCGCCAGGTATCAGTCGCAGGATCATATTCCCAACAATCACTTAACCAATTGGGATATGCTGCAGTGCCACCAAATATATATCCTTTGCCATTAATCGTAAATGATCCTGATTCAGCCCGTTTGGAAGCGGAGGAAGGTAAACTCGCAACTTCAACCCATACCTCAGGTTCTCCTTGAGCCATTAAAAAGCTAATACTAGAAAAGAAAATCAAAACCAAGTATTTTTGTAATCTCATAAAATTCATATTCTAAAATAATGATTTAAAACCAAACGAATGACTCAAGTAAAAATAAATATAATTGTGGATTATTAACATTAATAATTGATTCAAGTCATGTAATTACTATACTTTACCATGATAATTAATTTTTACCCCACTAAATATTCATTACATTCAGACTAAATAATTCATTTTAGGTGTAAATTTGTAAACACAATTAAACACTATGCTTCACGCCAAAAAAACACTTTGCCCAATCTGCGGAACCTCATTCCTCGGTCGCCGAGACAAAAAATTTTGTTCTGACAATTGTAGAGCCATTTCGCATCAGGCCGAAAAACAAAAACAAGCCCCCATCATTAAACAAATTAACACCATTCTTAAAAAAAATCGAGATCTACTAATAAAACTCAACACAACAGGAAAAATAACATTGTTCGAAGATCAATTACTTAAAAAAGGTTTTGATATGCAATATTATACCCATAGCTTCACCACCAAAACTGGAAGAACCTATTACTTTTGTTATGATGAAGGATATGCATTTTTGGAAGACGGAAGGGTGCTTTTAGTAAGACAGAAACAAGAAGAATAAAATGAAGTTTTATTTGAAGGCAAATGCCTGGATAAAGTTATAAAAGAAAACTGCTTCTTTATTCCTGGAAAGTTGAATTAATTGATTTTTTATTGTTTCCCATTCAGATGACTGGATTTTATTAAGATCTATCATGGTCTTACTACCACTTTCCATTAATGAAATCCAATATTCGAAAAATTCGGTTCTAAGCTCAAGTTTAGTCGTATCGTAAAGTATTGGATATGGTTTAATTTCAATGTTTCGAAAATTAAGTTTCTTAAGCGTGCTTCCCAATTCAATACCTATATTGCCATTACCTCCAATTGATTTTTGAAACGCATTCATTTTATTCCAATGCAATAAGATGTCATCCTGTGGTGGAAAAAAACCAAGACTGTCATTATAAACTTCGGTTAAAAATAACTGACCATTGGGAATTAAATGATCCTTGGCCGCTGACAAAATTTCTAGGTAATTGGAAACATGTTCTAAAACCCATATCATTATAACTGCTTCAAATTCTTTTGACAATGTATGAGCTTGAGTGATATCCATTACATACAATTCATACCTTGAAGGATCAATATTTGAATGTTGCAAATTCAACCTAGCTTTGCCAACTTGTACATCAGATATATCAACACCCGTAATGTGAATATGAGGAAATCGATTCAACATTTCAATCATCTGGGCCCCCACCCCGCAACCTATTTCTAGAATTTTGTTATATGGATTCAAATCAATGTTTTCATAAATCAAAGGACTTAATACTTGATTCTGGAATAACAACCGTTCCTGTTCTATTTCAGAAAAACCATGGATGTATTCTAATTTATTTTTTGACATTTAATATAATGATTGTTTAAACAATTATGTTTCCAATTATTATGGATAATCTTGGCAAAATTACAAACTAATATAATTTATTTCGCCGGATAAAATCCGGTTACAAATGGGTTGTTTCTATGGGAAATGGATATAGAATAATTATGTATTTTATTTTCAATAAATGGATTAAAAACATTGAATATATTTCCGCATTAAAATAAATAAGTTTTTTCAATCTCAATCGTTATTTGTTCATTACTTATTGGATGTTTAAATGTAATAGCATATGCTTGTAAGCCAATTGCAACTTCCTTACTTTGGACTTTGGCACCATAGTGAACATCATTCCATATGGGATAACCTAAATGAGACAGCTGAGCCCTTATTTGGTGATAAAATCCTGTGTGCAGTTCAATATCCAAGGAAGATAAATTATCTTTAAATCCTAGGACCTGATAAGTCAATGACACCTTCTTTGCTCCTTTCCTGTTATCATTAAAGACCTGAGATCTGAACTCTTTAAGATCTTTAATCATATAATGTTCACAATAACAAATCTCAGGTATTAATTGCCCTTCAACGAAAGCGAAAT
This sequence comes from Saprospiraceae bacterium, assembly GCA_044228225.1. Classification (GTDB taxonomy): domain Bacteria; phylum Bacteroidota; class Bacteroidia; order Chitinophagales; family Saprospiraceae; genus Vicinibacter. Next base: position 8,052 of record JBGAVH010000052.1, read on the forward strand.
ATTTCTTAACAATAGATCTTGAAACAAATTGTTCTTGCAAAAGAAGCAATGCTTGCTTTTTCTTTGCGAACATGACCAATCCACTCGTCAATCTATCTAACCTGTGAGCAAGAAATATTTGTTTTGGTTTACTATTTGAATTTGAATTGATGTAAATGAATACTTCATCAAATAAATTGGGATGTCCCTTTTTATCTGGTTCGACCTGGAGTCCTGCCGGCTTGTTTACAATCAATATATATGGATCTTCAAATACAACTTCGAACAAAATAAAATAATTTTAAGTTTATTTGATCAAGGTAACATCCCCATGAAATTTTTCAGTTTCACCGGAATTCCAAAGTACTTCAATGGAATAAATGAACACGTCCGGATTCAATTTAAGACCTCTACTGGTTCCATCCCATCCTTCCAAGGTATTATTCGGTTGAAAATGTTCTTTAAGAAATATCTGTTCTCCCCAACGATTATATATCGACATGCTTTTTATCTCTTTATAAGAATCATCTGATAACACCGGATAAAAATGATCGTTCACCTGATCCCCATTAGGACTAAATACATTCGG
>JBGAVH010000053.1:0-8542 GCA_044228225.1 Saprospiraceae bacterium
AAATTGTTTTACAAGAATGGTATAAAAACATCCGACAAAGCAATAACCAGCTGAATAGTGTTTTGATATTTAAAGACAATAAACAAATAAGTGAAAGTTGTTTACCCCGCATTTTTGACTTCACTTACGACAAACAATCGGTTTACATTTATTCAGAAACCGAAATATATAAATTTAACTTTGACGAATTAATTAAACGGGACAACTAATGACAAGAAAGGCAGCCCATAACAGCACATTTGCAATAGGCGGGGCTTCGTACTTCGCAGACAGTTTTATAGTTGCAGAAAGTTTGTATCTTCGAATTATAATTTGTGGCGGAAATTCCCGCCCATCGCAAATCTGCAAAACGTTAGCAGTAATAGTATGAAGACAGTAATCAAAAGGACATTCAAAATATTAGCAGGACTTTTTGCAATTGTATTCTTCTGTGTTCTGACTTATTATAGTTATTACAAATGGCGACAGACTAGAACTTATGAAGAAAAAATAACTTTGACAGCCTACTATATGAAATATGCATGTGGTGACTGCTCCGTTGACATGAAAGTACAAACCGTAGACAATCCGAAATATAATTTTATTATTGGGCAAGACATATTTCCAACACCTAAAACAAAAAAATTTAAAGAACTTTGCGACTTTATTGGTTCAATTGGCTATGAATCATCAACTGAACCTGATTACATTGAAGAATCGTTTATATTAATAGGACACTTGCATAAGAACTCACATGGCTTAACAATATTTGAATGTTCAGAAGCACCATTCTTCACTGTAGACAAAATCAAATACGGCAAAAATGGAAAATGGAAAGACTTTTAAGTACGACAGAGAAACTACTACTGCTAACATTGTACTTGCGAACATACCGCCAAAAATCATAAATTTTCACTATAGGCTTTTAATGAAAATATTTCTTACTTTTGGCTTTGGTGCAAATGGCGGTACGTCGCAAGTACCTGTCCGTTATGCAATATTGATATAAAATGGGATTAGATATTGGACATTTTAGAGCTACAATTGAAAAGCCAAAGGATAAATCATTCTTTGGAAATGTAGTTTTACAGAATGAATATAGAGGCTTTAATGTACCAATGTCATATTTTAATGATTACATTCAAGATGTGGAATATCTATTACTAATTAAGCAGCTTGTAATTCCAAGATCATATAAATATTATAAATGGTGTTGCAAAGATTATAAGGATAATAAACTATTTAAAGTTATATTTCCAATAAATGACAGGTATATAGAATACAAAATTAAACAATTTGACCTTAAATATAGCAAGAATGGCTTTGTAAGAAGGGAAGGCAATTCTCAATTAAGTGTAAGAACAATTGCCTACTATGACTTAAGAACAATTAAAGGGTTTTATTATGAACATATAGGTGATCAAAGAAAGGGAATGGGTGCAAAATTTAATAAATTTTGTCATCCTGAGATTTTCAATTGGGTTGGAATCGAAAACTTTTATGAAGCATATGAATCAATTGAATTTGATGAATTCAGAGGTGATACAATTCAAGATTATAACGATCGTCTAGTAAATTTTAAAGAGAATTTTATAGATAAATATAAAGAAGGTGCAAGTTATATGACAGTAAGTTACTAAATCAACATCGCATAACATGAGATTAATGCAAGCAGAGCAATTCATTTTTCATTCTAGAAAATGTTGTAAATTTGGCTTAAGGTTTTTGCTTTTGGCAGTTATCTAAAATGCTCTGCCTGCATTAATCTCAAAGACGTTATGTGCAATAATACCAAGACACCTTGACAGTAACAGAGAAATATAAAACTGAACTTGACCTAGTCCGACAGAACCCAAAACTCTTGGACAATTATCGCTTTGACAAAGACACCATAAATTCAAAACACTTCGACCGATTAAGGCTAAATATTGCAATTTACAATGACCTTAAAACCACGGACTATGAAATTGTCAAATTCCTGTTTACAGAAGAAAAGGAATGGAGAAATTATGCGAAAGACGGTGAAGTTGATAATTTATACTTCTGTGCCTTCATTCTGACACTTTTCAATTCGCCTGCAATCATTTGGTTATTTTTTGAAGCTAAAAATATTGACTTTGACAGCGGAATTGGATTTGATGGAGAATACTTGGTTTCGGCAGGCATTAAAGAAACCTACCAATATTTAAAAACAGTAGACAATCCAATAAAAACAGAACTGTTAAAGTATATTGGAGAGACAGAAGAAGATTGTAATTATTCGCAAGCAGACATAGACGATTGGAAAGAAAATAAAAAATCCTATTTCAGAAGTTACAAATTTCCGATTCAGGACGAATTGTATTTTCTTTATTCAACAAATGAAAGGGAATTGTTTCTATCGAAATTACCTGAATGGATAAAACAGGAAAAAGCTTGGACTTACGAAGAACTAGGTTTATACAGAACTTATGCGAAATATTCTGACGACAAGGCTTTAGAGATTGAAGCGTTTAAATTGACACTTAAAGAAAATGACAAAGATTTTCTAACCGACATCTACAACCTACAATTAGCAGAGTTATATGTTGAGACTGGAGAGAACGATAAATCTTTTGAAATTCTTGAAAGAGTAATAAAAGGAACGGACAATGGTAATATTGTAAGAGATTGTGTTGAACAACTTTGCAAAATAATTATTAAGTCAAACAGCTCATTAGACCAGACATCTAAGAAATCCTATAATCTTATTATAACTCAACAGAAAAAGTATAGAAACTTTTCACCAATGGTGGACGGTTTAATTAAGGATGTAACCGAAATAATGAAAGAGGAGAAAATTACTGCACATAACAGCAGCTTGCCAAAAGCGGGGCGTTCGTGGTGGCAGAAACTTTTCGGCTCCGAATAAACATTAATCGTAGCTTGACAGATGGTGCTCCGAAAGCCCCGCCTTCGGCAAGCTGCAAAACGTTATCGGCTATTTTAGAACCATCTAAAGAAATGAAGAATTTAAGCAAAGTAAATTTACTACTAGTAATAGTTATACCTTTTTTAATTTTTGGGTGTGAAAAGGAAAAAATTACTAATCACAGTGTGTTAGGGAATTGGAACTGGGTAAAGACATATTATGGATTTACAAATTTCTATGATACGCCAAAAACGACTGGACTTAAACGCGAACTATCTTTTGATGATTACTATTTTAGTGAATTTATCAACAATATTTTAGTTAAGAGAGAACAATATGATTTAATTATTAAAAAGGATACTATAATAACTAACATGTATCTTAAATTTGAAAGTGGGTTTGAACAAAACATCTCTTTTAGTGGTGATACATTATTGTTGTTTAATTGGTTGGGAGAAGGCTCCTTGGAATACTACATAAGAAAATAAACAGCCGATAACATGAGATTGATGCAAGCAGAGCAATCAATTTTCATTCAAGACTTGGTTGTAGTTTTGCCTACAGCTTTTCACTTTAGTCCACTATCGAAAATGCTCTGCCTGCATCAATCTCAGAAACGTTAATTCCAATTTCAAGAACTAAATCAATTAACAAAACGTTAAATTAAAGATATAAACAGTCAGGAGACAATAAAAAAAGCCCACGACCACCCATCGAAATGGGGACGCAGGCCATCTAATCCGAAAAATTAGGCCGCAAAAATAGGTTTTTATAGTTGCTCTTTAGCTGTTTCGTTAATAATTTTTATTCATCATTTAAATTTTTAAAAATGAAAGATTTATTTTTTCATGGATTAGGTTTAATTGTTCTAATCTCTTTCCTCACTTTTTCTTGCCAAAATGAGGCTGATAGGTCTGAATTAGCAACAACAGACCAAAGTTTTAGCTCAATCAAATTTCAAGAGTTTTTTCAGGAAGTTAATTCTGGATTTAACAACAGTAAGGTCTTATCTTCGAGAGGAATTATTCCTCCGCAATTTTCATCAGCCTGTCAACCACAACCACCTGCGACTGGTTTGACTTGTGCAACAGCCCATATTGTAAGGACAGTAAACTTACCTCCAAATCCAACTTGCCCAGTATGCACTACTGCAACCGTTGGCTTTGATGTCAGAGTATGTTGGGTAATTCCTCCAGGTTCAACGGTACCTACGTATTCATTTACATTTTGGAATTTCGGACTTACTGGACTATCACCAGATTGCGAAACATGCATTTTTAACCTTCCAGGCCATGGTGGTGATGTAGTATTAGATCAAATGTCTTATCAGGCATCTTTGATTGTTGAGAGTGAATATGTAAGTCCTTGGGTTAATACATGGCACCCACCCTGTGTAAATAATTCATATTACTCATCTGATTTTGTTCGTCAAACTTGCTACCGCTGGTGTATAAATTTGAGTAATTTTGAAATTAGCCAAATCACATGTGGTGATAAATGTTGTCAGCGCACAAGAACTTTTTGCTGGGAGCCTCTACCACTTCCTGATGGTACTGTAAGAATATCTCCGCCAGTGTTTCAAACCATTGGAGCTTCAAACTGTGGTATCATTACCTTAACTTGTAATGGATTGCAATTGCCTTGTGAGGATAGACCGTGTGGAATTGTTCCATAGTTTAATTTTATTTATTAACAAAGAATGGGCGACTTAATACCAGTCACCCATTCTTTTATTTTAAGATAATAAAAGTAAATACTCTCAAAGTTTAGATTTGTTAGCAATCAAAAAATACAAAAATGAAAAAAAATCTACTCCTATTTTTGACAATGAATTTTGTTTGGTTGAATTTTATTGTATCTCAACAATATACTCCACTCCAATTTAAAAATTATATTCCACTATGGACGCATCTTCACAATACAGATAAGATTCCAATAAAAAGTGGAAATTTGATTTTTTTGGAACAAAATTTCTATCGAGCCCCAGCAGTAATTGATAAAAACGTCCTATATAATGTGTATAATATTGTATTCGGACCGGCATGGATAGGCGGTTACTATATAGAGGCAATTGATGTGACAAATGGAATGTTGTTATGGGATCAGGTATATTATAGTGAAACTGTCGGAGAAAGACGCTATGCGAATAGACCTATCGTTAAAGGAGATACTCTGGAATTATTAATCCACGAAGAGTATAGTAAGTTTGACACATTTTTTAAACCAATATGGTTTGTTGCTTCTGCTAGAAGGTTAATTTTAGATAAAAGAAATGGAGTTATTCTTGATTCAACATTTTCTATTCCAAAAGATCCTCATGCCAGAAGAATTCCTGTTCCCTTTCCCTATGGCCCTACACATCTTTATTATAATGATACAAACTTCATTGTCATTAATCACCTAGATTTGACTGACACATTAACTGGTAAAAGTAGTATCTGGTATAATCGAATTGTTCTTGATATTAGTAACAAAGAAATAGGCAATACTGAACTCTATGTTCCAACTAAATACCATAAATTGGTTGATGGATTATTCAATTATGATAATTCCAATAACACATTTTGTACTTACACTTCAGAAACTCACCCAGATTCAATGATTCAAAAAGATTTTGATATTGGATATTATTACATGGATAGAAATTTGAATATTCTGACTTCAGGCAAGTTGAATATCTTAAAAACTGCTGATGCGAATACATTTGGACCGTATTATATTTCTGATGATTATTTTATTTTTGGTGCAACTAAATATCAAGAGAATCCTTACTATTACTTTGCCTTGGATATTATTCTTTTTGATCGATTGGGGACTGCAATAGAAAAAGTAGACCTGAGGCCACTTGAAATAAGTTCTGACAAAGTAAGTTTCGCACAATCCATACTTTTAAAAACTTCTAAAGGTCCTAGAATTTTAATTTGTGTTCATAAAAGAACAAAAAATAGTGTAGAATTTTACCTATCAGACGGCTTGGGCAATATCATTAAAACAAATACATTTACAATCAACCCTGGAACTAAAACTGAAATATCTTTGAATAAAATGGACTTGATTGGTGAAAATGTATTGTGCAATTTTACCTACCGAGAAAATGCTACTAATTTGAATGAGGCTCCACTTTGGTCAAGTTGGGCTATGTTTAAGGGTGAAGACTTGGGTATTTTGACTACGAATAAAGATGTAAGTTTCGAAAATGGAAACTTATTAAAAATATCGCCAAATCCAGCTAATGAAATTATACAATTGAAATTTGATAAAGCATATTCTGGATTGCTTAATATTTATAATGAAATAGGCCAGTTAATTTATTCTACTAAATTAAAAAATGACAAAGAAGTTAATTATGATGCAAGTGGATTAATTAATGGATATTATAGTGTTCAATTCATTACCAATAATAAGATTTTAAAATCTCAATTCATTAAAACTAATTGATGTAACAAACAAGCATTTTTAAAAACCAATGAAATATACTTTAAGATTGGAGCTGAAAAGAAACTGGAATTAACACAGTATTGACGAACATGCCACCAAAAAGCTATCTTTTTCAGGCTTGGCATAAAGGTAAGATATTTTTCACTCTTGGTATTATTCAAGTGGTGGCACGTCGTCAATACTCATCCGTTATGTAAGATATCAAAAAAATACATTAAATTTGCTATATGAATAGAAAAATAGAATTAACAGCAGTAATAGAAAAGGAGGACAATATATATATATATCTTTGTCCTGAATTAGACATTGCCAGTCAAGGTAATACTCCTGATGAAGCTAAATCTAATCTCGTTGAAGCACTTGAATTGTTTTATGAGACAGCATCCGAAACTGAAATATCTAAGAGATTGCACAACGAATTGCAAATTTCAAGAGTTACAGTTAACATCTAATTTTTAATGAGAACATTATAAGGTAAGGACATCTGTTTAATATTGTCGAATCATGGATTTATAAAAGTCAGACAAAAAGGAAGCCATGTAATAATGCAAAAACTTACTGTGGATTAAACTATAACAGTTCCGGTACCGATGCATAAGGAAATTAAAATTGGAACATTGCATTCAATAATAAGACAATCAGTACTCACTAAACGGGACTTTGAATGATACCTCCCGGAACGCGGCATAGACTCTACACCGCCAAGCATCTGAAATCATTCTCTTTTAATTTATTTTGGTTAATAAAAATTAAGTTCTTACTTTTGGCTAACCGACATGGGTGCGACTGTATGTATCCAAAGACGTTAGCGGCAACTAAATTGTAAATCAATGAAAATATATACTTATTTAATCTTATTAATAATATTGAACATTCAAACATTAGGTCTAATAACCGCTCAAAATGTAAATGATAGTAATGCAGAATTAAAATATTTAGATTCAATTCTACAAAGTAACACTCAACTAGCAGAGAATTATCTTACTAAAGCCGATTTTTTTACGAAGTTGCAAGATTATGAAAACGCATTAAACACATTAAATTTAGGAATTAAGAGACTTCCGGATTCCACAAGATTGTATGATTTTCGTGGTTGGTTATTTGATAAATTAGGAAGATACGATGAATCACTAGCTGATTTTACAATCGGATTCAATCAAGCTGTTGAAAGTAAAATAAAATCCGGTTTCCTTATAAATAGAGGAGGTATAAAAGCAAAATTAAGGGATTTTATAGGATCATACAATGATTTAAAATCTGCTATCCTCTTAGACTCCAATAATATCGATGCATATAACAATCTTGCCGTAACATCTGCTGAACTAAATAAACCCGAAGAAGAGATTTATTATTTAATTAAAATGATTAAAATTGATTCTAATTATGTACCTGCCTATATAAATTCTGGATTTAACCTTCAGAAAAGAAATAAGCATAAAGAAGCAATAGAGTGTTTTAACCAGGCTATTTATTTAGATCCGAAAGAACCGTTTAGTTACAGCAATAGAAGTTTCAGTAAATTAAAATTATTTGATCTTGAAGGTGCAATGAAAGATATAAATAAATCTATTGAAATGATGCCTAACAATTCTTATGCATATAAAATAAGAGCCTTGATAAATATTGAAAATAAACAAATTAAATTAGCTTGTCAAGACTTAGAATTAGCTCTTAAATTAGGTTACACTAAACAATTTGGTAGTGATATTAAAGAAATTTTAGATCAACATTGTAAGTAAATTCATGAAAATGCTGCCGCTAAACATGTATAGACTCGATCCCGCCGATCCAGATTTAATTTTTCACTTTTGGCTGCGATGCAAATAAAAATAAAACGGTAACTTTGGCTTCCTCCAAATGGCGTGACCGCGTGTATACTAATACTTTATGCACAACCTTAACGCTCCGAAAGGACGACATTGCAAACTTGAAAGTGACTACAAGTATTTAACTTTGACAAAAAAATGGAAGTAATATAAGATTACATTAACATAAACAAATAATAAATTAGTATGACAAACGAATTTAAAAATTGCCAATCTTGCGGAATGCCATTAAAAAGAGACGAAAAAGGTGGTGGAACAAATGCAGACAAAAGCATTAGCAAAAAGTATTGTTCTTACTGCTACGAAAATGGCGAATTTATTTATAAAGGCAGTCACATCTGTCCAAAATAAAATAGAATTTTGAATACAGTACTGTATTTATTGACAAATCTACAATTAAAATGCTTAT
>JBGAVH010000054.1:0-7569 GCA_044228225.1 Saprospiraceae bacterium
TAAGCATTTTAATTGTAGATTTGTCAATAAATACAGTACTGTATTCAAAATTCTATTTTATTTTGGACAGATGTGAATTAGATTTTAAATTTATATTTTATGAAACCTATTTTTTTATTTCTTCTTTTGCTTATTACGTCAAATTTAACCTTTTCACAATCTAAAATAAATGCTTCTACATTTGGAAGTATGGAAGCTAGGGCTCTTGGTCCTGGCACTATGAGTGGTCGTATAACGGCAATTGAAGGGGTTAATAAAGATGGAAAAACTATTTATGTAGGTACTGCTGGGGGCGGTATTTGGAAAAGCACTAATGCTGGTGCATCATTCAAATCTATTTTTGATAAATATTGCCAATCAATAGGTGCTTTAGCAATTGACCAACTGAATTCAGACGTAATTTATGCAGGGACGGGAGAAAGTAATATGCGCAATTCGGTGTCAATAGGTGTCGGACTATATAAATCCACAGATGCTGGAAATAATTGGGTAAGAATTGGGCTTGACAGTACTGAACACATTAGTAAAATTTTAATTGATCCAAAAAATAGCAACACTTTATACGTAGCCGTTCCTGGACCCTTATGGAGTGATAGTAAACATCGAGGTTTGTATAAATCTACAGATGCTGGAAAGTCATGGAATAAAATTCTTTTCATAAATGAAAAAACAGGTTGTGCAGATATTGCAATTGACCCGATAAATCCAAATATAATTTATGCAACAACTTGGGAATTCAGAAGAAAGCCCTATTCTTTTAATTCTGGGGGAAAAGGAAGTGGTTTCTATAAATCTATTGATGGAGGAGTTACTTGGAAAAAAATTATTAACGGACTGCCAACGGGTGAATTTGGTCGAATTGCATTGGCTTTAGCACCTAGTGAACCGAATAATCTTATAGCTATTGTGGAATCAAATAATACAGGTTTATTTATTTCATCCGATTATGGTGAAACTTGGAAACAGCAATCTGCTACAATGAATATTGTTTCAAGGCCATTTTACTTCTCTACAATAGTTATTGACCCGAAAGATGCTAAGCGGGTATATCGACCTGCATTTACATTTTCATACTCTGATGACAGAGGATATTCTTTTAATGATGCCTCTAATGATGGAGGTTGGGTGCACTCTGATCACCATGCTTTATGGATAAATCCCAACAATACAAATCACATGTTTTTAGGAACTGATGGTGGGGTTTACATTAGTAATGATAGAGGTGCAACATTTACTTTTTGTCAAAATTTACCTGTAGGGCAATTCTATCATGTGGCAATTGATCATTGTCATCCATACAATATTTATGGTGGACTGCAAGACAATGGAAGTTGGACAGCCCCATCTGCAAAAGCTGGTGGAATTGGAAACGGCGACTGGAAAGGTATTTATTGGGGCGATGGTTTTTGGACTATACCAGATTTAATAGATTCCACAATTGCATATGCTGAATATCAAGGAGGTAATGCTGCAAGAATAGATCTTAAAACAAATAAGTCATTTAGTATTCAACCTCAACAGACCTCATCAGAAGATAAATTACGCTGGAATTGGAACACCCCATTAGTTAAGGGAAACAAAAACATAAACAATCTCTATATGGGAGCCCAATATCTGTTTATTTCAAAAGATCAAGGTAGAAATTGGACTAAAATATCTCCTGACCTGACAACAAATGATCCTTCAAAACTTAAACAAGAAGAATCAGGTGGATTAAGTGCAGACAACACCAGTGCAGAAAACCATTGCACTATTTTCACAATATCGGAATCTCCATTGGATGAAAAAATGATATGCATTGGTACAGATGATGGTAATATTCAAATGACACCCGATGCCGGTATTAATTGGTATAAACTTTCTGACAATTTCAAAAACCTAAATATTCCTCAACAAATTTGGGTTAGTAGTATTACATTGTCACACTTCGATAAAAATACCATATATGTTACTTTAGATAACCATATGTATGGAGATCATAATACGTATTTAATGAAATCCAGTGATGCTGGTAAATCTTGGGAACAAATTAAAAATAAAGAATTCACTGGGTTTGCACATAAAATTATTGAAGACCCAATAAATAAAAATTTACTGTTTCTTGGGACTGAAATGGGCTTATTCTGCAGTTTAGATGCAGGATTAAGCTGGTTCAGAATGAAAAATAATTTTCCAGAATTTGCTTTAGTTAGAGACTTACAAATTCACCCAACACAGAATGCACTCATTATAGGTACTCATGGCCGGGGTATCTATATATATGATGATATTTCTATCATGCGAACCATGACTCAAGAAATATTGGAAAAAGATGTTCACTTATTTACACTCAGCAAAATGAACTTAACCGATGGTACATATGGTGGATCAAATCCATTTTCTGGAGGTTGGATAGCTCCTAATCCTGATGATTTAATACCGATTCAATATTATTTTAAGGAACGTCCGATGAATGCAGAGATAAAAATTGAAATACTTGATGCAAATAAAAAAGTAATTAAGATTATTCCTGCATCAAAAAGAAAAGGAGTAAATAAAGTTTTTTGGAATATGAGAATAAATCCTCCCAAAGTTGCTGAAGGGGGCACAAAAATCGATTTTGGTGGTTTCGGATCACCTCAAGTCTTACCAGGTAATTATTTTATAAAGTTATCTGTTGGAGCAAAGGAATTCGTTGAGCCTTTCGAAGTTGTTCATATAGATCAAAAAGGATTTAATCTAGAAGGTAGAAAATTACAATACGAAACTTCTATGAAGCTTTACAACATGCATGAAAATCTAGCTAACACTGTTGAAGAAATAAATACAATACAAATAAAAATAAAAGAACTATTACCCAAGATAACCAATTCAAAAAATAAGAAATTAATAAATCTTTATTTTGAAGAATTAGAAAAATTAAGAACAACTTTACTTGCTGCTAAACAAAAATCTATTTTTGCAGATGAGAAAAAACTTAGAGAAGAAATATCTGATTGTTATGGTAATGTGATTGCTTCTGAACAAGCACCATCCAATCTATCGATTGAACGAACGAAATCTCTTCAAATTCAAGTTAATCAAGCTCAAATCAACTTGGATAAAATTAAAACAAAATATGATAAATTTTTTAAAATCCAACAACAAAAACTTGGATTGAATAATGTTACAAGGTCTTAATTAAAAATTTATTCCTATTGAAAAATTAAAAGTTCTAGGAATTAGATTGATTTGCGCTCCTACAACTTTTTCATTTGAACCTTGATTTGGATTTTTTATTGGTAACGAATAGATATACTGCACATATTTAACATTTTCCCAATCAAATACATTAAATATTGATATTCCAATATGATAATTAAATTTTTTTAGACTACCATAAAATTGCAAATCAGTATCTATTCTTTTATAATCTGGTAAATAATTTATGGACTCTTTAACTGTCAAATCCCTCCTATCTTTATTAGATTGTATTAATGAAATATCTGTATATGGATGCCCGCTTCCATAAACGTAAAATAAATTAATAAACCAATGACTATTCTTAAAACCACTTCCCATTTTAACTTGATGTGTTCTAACAGCTTGCGTAGGAAAAAAAGTCCCTTTATTTAAACTATCAAATGATTGGTAGCTTTTATTATAGCTATATGATAATGTCATACTAATTGACTTCCATTTTCGGATAAGTTCTGATTCTGCGCCATACGTTTCCTCAAGACCTGATAATATAATGTATCTTGGATTTGGAATTTGGCTACCAGGTTTTTGTACGAAAGTTGGCGTTACAAAAATGTGATTTGTAGCTCCCTTCAAAAATTTATTGTAAAGACTTAGATTAAAATTAAAATATGAGTTTGTCACCTTATAAAACAATTCACTCTGATAAGAAACTGGCACCTTATAAAGTTTCTCATCAGTTAATATATAATAATCAAATGGTCTTCCAAATCGATCTTCTTGAGTTGTTTGACTAAGAAATTGATGATACAGTCCAAAATTAATACCCAAAATACTTTTTGTATTAACTTTATAACTCAATGCTATTCTCGGATCGATATACATTTTATTGGTAATATTATAATAACATAATCTAATTCCTGTTCGAATTTCAAATTTTGGATTTGGTATACTTAACAATTCAATAAATCCATTTTGATCTCTCGAATTATTAATCCTATTTCTATAAAATATTTTACCATCTGTTGCAAAACTTAAACTATCTGAATACCAATTACCTTCATACCCAAAATTAACCAACATCATTGCACTAATACTCATTGAATTTTTTAATGTAAAATTTATCGAACTTAAACGATTAGAATTTCTATTTAATTGAGATGTAATCTTAGATAAATTGCGATCAGTTTCAGTTAATGAAGAATTAATCATTTGATTAAAACTATATCTTGAAAAAGAAGTTGTTAATGTTGTATATATCTTTGAATTCCAAGTATATTTAAATTGATTACTAATACCACTTGATCTCCATTTTATGACTTCGCTAAAATTTTCGTTAAAGAATAGATTATTAATTTGATATTCATTTGTATACTCCGATTTGTATTGATCTTCAATTAGAAGATAACTCATTGAAAAATTTAACTTGGGTGTAATGTTTCCATAAAGTTTTATAAAAATATCATAAAAGTTACTTAACGGATTGATAACAATTAGTGTTTGCTTCTCCCTATCTAACTGATTAATTTCACTTGTTTTTTGAGCATTCTGAAATAACAAATTAGACAAATTAGATTTACCTAAATTTTGATTTGAAAAACGGGCTCCTGCCAACAAACCAAAATTACTATGAATTGGAATTTTGACATGTAAATTTGAATAGAGTAAATTTAAATCCACTCCACCGCCAATTTTATTTATGTCCGCTATGGATTTCATTTTGAGCAAGGAAGATGTTCTTCCACCATATTCAGCAGGAAAATAAGATTTATATAAATCAATATTTGACAAAATATTAGGATTAATTGCACTAAACAAACCATAGAAATGTTCAGCTTTGTATAAGGATATCCCATCTAATAATATCAAATGTTGATAATCATCAGAACCTCTAATGTTTAATCCTGAAGATAAATCATTTGTTGCATCGATACCAACTTCTCTTTTAAGGAAATTCATTACATCATTTGAAACTTCAGGAATTTTAAACTGGTTTAATGTACTCTGATTCAATATTGAATATTTATTTTTAAACATTATTGATTCTATAGCTTTTTCATTAATATTGACAGAATTTAACTTTTGGATAATTGGAGTTAAATATATTTCGACTGTAGAATTCATAGTATTAGTTAACTGAATTCTTTTAACTTCATAGGATAAATATCTAAATTCCAACCAATTTTGATTGGATACTTTTGCTACACTGAATTCAAAATGTCCATTCTCATCAGAATTTTCAGATATTCCATTGGGGTATAATATTACAGACACATTTTCTAATGGCTCACCATTTCTTGAATTTCTAACTGTTCCCTTGATCTTTAAATTGTTACTTTTAAGAAAATTCGTTTTATCCAGTTTTGATTTATCTATAGAAATTAAAAAATGGGAATTAGTTTGCTCCATTATTATAAATGGCGTTTGTTCAAATATTTTCTTCATACAATCATAAAATTCTATATTATAAAATTCATTTGTGATTGTGAATTTGTTTAAATAATCAGGATCGTATGCAAATTGAATTTGATATTTCTTACTAATTTGTTCAATTACTTTATCAAGTTTAATCTCTTTAAAAGATTCTGTTATCTTTAAGTCAATAGGTTTTACTTGAGCACCTAGGTTAATGCCCACCATAAATAAAAAGGAAATGAAATAAGGAATCCTCATTAATTCCTATTGTTCAATGATTAAAGTGTCGTTTACCATTTGATACTTGAGTTGTAACGGTTCACAAATAGATATCAGTGCTTGCTGTAAATCCATTTTAGTGAAAAATCCTGTGTAATTTTTATTTTCAATTTCAACTGTAGTCTTAATATTTTTAATATCAAATTGTCTTTCTAACTCTTTTAAAACACGTATCAATTTCGTTTCTTCAAAATAAAAATAGCCGCTCTTCCAAATTTGCTGTATTGAATTTTCCTTTTTAGTAATTTTTACTTCATCATGAAACATATTAATTTTATCACCAGGTAATAAAATATATTTTTTATAATTTCCTTTATAATTAACGGACACTTTTCCTGTAAAACATTCCACTTCTAAAATTGAATCTCTCGCATAAACATTAAAGGATGTACCTAAAACCTCAATCTCACCATATGGTGTTAAAACTTTAAATGACGAACCTTTTACTACATTAAAAAATGCTTCACCTGTAAGATTAACAATTCTATTTCTTATAAAATTTTTATCTTTAAAATTTACATTTGACTTTGCATTTATATCTATTATAGAAAGATCGGGTAAAGTAACTGACTTAACTTCTGCATTAACCAATTCTACATGAATCGTGCTGCTACTATTTATAAAAAAATATACAATTAAAAATAAACTTGCGGCTATGGAAACAAGCCATGGAACAAACGTTGGTCGAAGAATCAGTTTGAATATTGTTTGCTTTGGACCTAATGTAGATTCTATATGGTTCCAAATCTTATCCTTTTTAAGGTCAAGATTTGGTATTTTTTGATATTTCAACCCTAATAATATCATTTTAGCAGCATTGATATCATCTTTTTTCTCTGGATGTGTCAAAATCCATTCATCCCAATATTTTTTTTGTTCAATATTCGGATTTATAACCCACTCACGAAAAAGAGCATCTTCAATAAAATCTTCACATGTGAAATTTATATAATCTTTGTTCATTTTCCTATCATTCTGAAATCATTTGATATATAATAAAGAGTAACATTTAACAAATTTGTACTGATAAAATAGAATATTATTACACTTAATATCGTTAATTGGTCCTTTATTTTATTAACAGCAGTTGAAACCAAGTTTCTTACGGATTGGTATTTTAAGTCCATAATTTTACTAATCTGCTCATAATCAAGACCTTGTTCAAATTTTAAATAAAGAACTTCTTGTTGTCTTTTAGATAATTTGGACACAGCTTGCTTAAGTTTAGAATTTTGTTCTTCGACAATTTCAGATGAAATTAAGTTATCTTCGAAATAACCAGCATCAAAATAGTCTTCTAATTGCTCGTTTGAAGAATGCTTTTGGTAGTCTTTTACAAGTTTAATGATTTTTCTCTTTATACATACAAACAAATAGCTCTTAATTGAATCTGTTTCTGCTAAGTTGGCTTTGTATTTCCATAATTCGACAAATACATCTTGAATGGCATCTTCGACAATATCAGTATGGGTTACTAATCTTAATCCATACTGACACAAATTACTATAATGTTGGTCATATATTGATTTAAGGGCATTTTGATCTCCATTTTTTAGTCTGGTCCAAAGTTCTTGCTCTAACATATAACACAAAAATCCAAATAAGAATGCACTTTATTAAATTTTTTCAAAAATAAATACCTGAATTCAAGCGACAAATGCAACTTTTTTAGTTAATAAATTGAACACCTCAAATGGAGTTTGGTATCCGAACCTT
>JBGAVH010000055.1:0-6889 GCA_044228225.1 Saprospiraceae bacterium
ATGAAATAAACAAGTAGATAAAACAAACCTGCATTATAGATAATATTCTAAAATTCATTAGCACTTCATTTTAGTTTATTTATTATATTACATCAAACTTAATTGATACTAAAAACAGCAGTATAAATTCAATTGAACAACTGTAATATTATAAATAAAAAAGCATTTTCCTTATACTATTATTTTTAAACCCTTAACTCACTCATTTTAATGCACAACCCAAAGATCACACAATTCACCATTTACCCTCCTCTTTCAATATCAACCTCATCCCTTCGCGCTTTGTCAAAGGCGGTAATTGATGCTTAGAAATAAATGAACTAACTCCTATTGGATCTACTCTAGAATATTGCCTCAATGCCCAGCCGGCAGCTTTTTGTATAAAAAATTCTTTGCTGGTGGATTGATTCGAAATCATCGATTTTAAAATATCGAAATTCGTGGATTTGGCATATTTCAATTGCATAATCAGGGCTGAACGACGATACCACATGTTATCAGAGGCTATCCATTTTTTCATGAGTTGAATTTGGGTATCAGGTTCTTTTATGACCAATAAGCCTATGATACTTGGTGATAAAAAATCAACTGTGTCCCACCAAGAATCCCGAGCTATATAGGGCTCATAAAAACTGACCCATGAAGAATTCATATGCCTGAGGTATTTACGGGCTACATCAAGGGCCACATAATTGAACTCACGAAAATCCGAACTCCAACATTGCTCAAAAAAATCTTTAAAAGCCTGATCTCCCTGCCAGGTCCATTGATCAAATACTTGTTTAACGATATCTTTTCGTTCTGGGGCCATAACACCATAGTATTCAAATCGATCCTTCATATATGCTTTCATCTGCCCTGCCCTAACGGCATTGGCCTTAGCTTCAAATTGAAACTTTATACTATTGAACAAATGGTCCATAGGAATCAAAATTAAATCGGTACATTATTCAATAATGAAAACCGAATTGTCACTTTCTAATAAACCTAAATGGAACTATTAATTATACAATTGAAAAACCCTCGATAAATTAAATCCTAATTTGATCTCTCCGTTCAACCAATTGGTATTTGCATCCAACAATGAAGATCTCTCATTCATTCCTACCGCATTAGAAAAATGCAATTGAAAAACATGACCTCCAGTTTCTATATCAACTCCTAAAGAAAGTGGATTATAGGACAATTTATTTGGAAAGCGATTAACTGCATAAGTATAATCTAAAACCAAGGCTATTCTATTGGTGATTTTAAATCGTGCACCAAGTTCGCATCCATAGACCAAATTAGGATCAACACTTGTCTTCACCAGATTTCGATAAACCATAACAGGTGCCAACTGCAATGTAAAACGATCTGTGAATTTTCTTCCAACAGGTAGTTGTACAAAATAACTCAACCGATCACTAAAGACTTCCTGATATTCATTGCCAAAAGGGTTCTTCAAAGTAATGACATTCATTCCTGCAACAATTATTGCAGAGAATGGGAATGAGTTAGTCCCTGATTTTTGGCTGAGAAACTTATATTTGATCATGCCATCCAGCTCTTTATTTCGAGTACTTCGACCGACTCCTATGGTTAGATTCTCAATGGGGGCAAAGTCAAAGCTTAAACGCATAGAAGCTTGATCTAATCCAAAAAACTCGTATGCTCCTCCATTTATATCCCCAAAACGGTGCAAAATTCTAAAATCTAAAACACCTTTATGAAGCATTTCAATACTGTGGGCATTTATCACTCTGGTTGATTTAAAAGCATTGGTTACAATAGTAGTTCCATCATCTACTCCTAATCCATCCAACAAGCTTCCTTCATCTTGTGCATTTAAAATGGACAAACTAAATAAGCAAATAGCAAATATATATTTAAACATAACTTTTGATTTTGAAAAATTGAAAAATGAATTAATTATTTGGAGCGCCATCAGCTATCCACTTATCTATTTGAGATAGTTGACATGAAGATAATTGTATCCCATCTTTAGGCATCCTGCTATATCCAGTAATATAATTGACTGAGCCCACTAATGAATTATCATTGACATATTCTAAAATAGCTCCATAATTACTCAAAGAAACATTTCCTTGAGGGCTAGAACCTCCATGACATCCATTACAATAAGTTTGCAACATTGGAAAAATAGTTCTATTAAAAGACACATTTGAAGTATCACATGCTCCTGCACAATTAGTAGTGTTTTGAGCGCCCTGTTTGATCCATAATGCTATGGTTTGAATCTGATTATCATTCAATAAGTCGTAAGGCTTAGGAGGCATCTTATTGCCAAATTCAGATACAATAACTTGATACAATTCACTGGTTTTATAATGACCCGGATCAACCAATTTGATAATATCATAATAATCAGAAATAACAATTCCATTCTTGCGGTCTATATTATTATGGCAACCGCTTTGTGTACAATTAGATCTCAATAAAGGTAAAACTTCAGATTCAAAACAAATCTCAGGATCAGGAAGGCTCGACTTGGTGCATTCAGTAAACATCATGCTAAAAGTAAAGACAATAAAACAGGTAATAAAAAATTTAATCTTCATAATATAAATAAAATTTTAAAAATAAATCAACGAATAAGGGCAAGCATTTTTTTCTCACTGACTGGATTGGAGCGATTGACTTTATAATTCAGAAGATAAGGATATGCGCCTGATGGGACCTCCGTACCAGAGTTATTGAACTTGCCGTTCCACCCTATTTGAGGATCAGATGAGTGAAATATAACAGAACCCCATCTATCATAAATATTCAATGAATAATATTCCAAAGAATGAATATCGCCTACAGGCAAAAAAGTCTCATTATTCCCATCACCGTTTGGTGTAAAAGCGTTTGGCATAAACAATGTAAATTTATGTCCTACAAATACATCAGCTTCTAAAGTATCCGTACACAAAAATTGATCTGAAACAATTAATTGTATATGATGAAATCCTGTATCTTTTAAAATTAAAGTGAGATCTTTATCATAATAATAATCCTTACCATTTACAATCCAAGTTCTACCCAATGTCAATTTTGAAAGGTCATTTAATTGGACCATTGGGTCCTTGATATCGAGTACATTTTTATCTATCATCCATTCTGCTGTAGGAGGTGGATAAACTTGTACAACATTGGAAAACGACCCTTCATTGTAACACCCAACAGGTGAGGTAACTTCTAATTTTAGATCATAATTTCCTATCGAATCAAACACATGGTCTACTGAAATACCTTGAGCCTCATCACCATCACTGAACTTCCAATTAAAAGTATAGCTATTATCAGTAGGGAATGAAATATTTCTAAAATTTACTTTCAAAGGAACACAACCAGCTTTTATACTTGGCTCAAAAATGACTACTTCGGGAGACGGATACCAAACAAGTGGTTTTTGAATTTGGTTGACACATCCAAAATTATCCATTATTTGTAATTTAATGGTATAGCGATCCGGGTATACATATTGAAGATCAACGTTTTTCTGAAATCCTAAAAATCCATCTCCGAAATCCCAATTCCAATTTGTTATAGTGCTATAACTTGAACTGGAAGTGTCTCTAAATTGTACAGGACCAACATGGCAACTGTCAAAAGTAAAACTAAAATCAGGTTTTAAATCATTGATTACATTGGCCACAAAATTCACGGTATCACTACAGTTCGTTCCCGGATTCAAAATAAATCGACCATTATGCAGCCCTCCTTCCTTAAATTTAATAGTAGGATTCCAAACAGTTGATGTTTCAATCTGCCCACCATTCTCATATTCCCAGAGTATATCTGAGATAAATTGTTGTTGGTAGCTGGAATTTTTCATAGTAAGTTGATCCGTATTACACAACAATATAGATCGATCCTTTTTTCCCATTGGAACACCATTGTCAAGTTGTGCCACAACTGTGCCTGTGCAACTTGCCACATTAAATTGAAAATCTCGTCTGACTGTTGATAACAACACCCCACTTCTATATTCAGAAACACAAACACTAATTACAAATTGACCAATTAAATCAGGTTCTCCGGCAATTTCACCGGTAATCGAATTAATAGTCATCGGTGGATTACCTGTTAATGGAAATAAATAGGAATACATCGGCGCTCTAAAAGAAACTTCTGTAAAGGGCGGCGGACAATCAGGACTTGGAATGGTAGCAGAACAGCCATTTCCACCACTTCTACCACCTCCTGCAAGTGGAGGACAAAAACTATATATTAATAAATCCCCTTCCTTATCTATAGCTGCATGATCAAAACTAAAGGGTTCATTTACACAAATAACCGTAGGAGGAAAGTTTTTGAATCTTGGACTACTACCGCAGGTTTTTTGTGCTTCGGGATGAATTGAAACAGAAAAGGTTATACCTGTAGCATCCGGCATTTGAATATTTGAAATTGTACTATTTCGACAACACCGTTGCCAAACGACCACATATTCTTGATTAATTATCGGAAGCTCTACGTCATAATAATATTCCCCTTTTTCAACACAAATATCAGGTGGTAATATTAAACATGGGTAAATTGGCGGATCTATGGGATCAGGTCCTTTGTGTAAGCTATTGATACTATATTCCGGGTTATTGCCAGATTTTGTATTGGTATATGTTCCATTGGCATTCTTACGCCATATCGTAAACCCTAGTGGTTGATCAAATCCGGCTGCGTTGCTCTGTGGTCTGCAATCTCTATACAAGGTTATATAAATTCTATAAATTCTTTTTGTAGTATCTTTCCCTGCATTACCATAACCCATACACTCATAGTACATCTCTCCTCCGATAATATGGGCTCCAAAAACACCTGATATCTTTAAAAAAGAGAATAAAACACAAATTACAACTCTGGGAAATCTCATTTATTCGAGTTTGATTTACATAGTAAAGATACGTGCAAAATGCAATAAAAGTTGAGAAAAAGGATCTAAATGATTAAATCTAATGCTTTCAGTTAACTAATTTAATATTCTATGATGTAATGGTATTCATTTGGATACCACCTTCACCAATCTCATGGCTTAGCCAACTCAAATAATAATTTGGGTCTTCAATGTCAACTGCATATTCAGTCATCAAAAGGGGCTTAAATGTATCAATCATTACTGCAAGCTCTTTAGTTTCTTTAGCACCTATACTTTTCTTTACCGTACCTGGATGAGGACCATGTGGAATACCGCCTGGATGCAGGGTAATCATTCCCCTTTCGACATGTTTTCGACTCATAAAATCCCCATCGACATAATAGAGTACTTCATCACTGTCAATATTGCTGTGGTTGTATGGAGCTGGGATGGCTAGAGGATGATAATCATAAAGCCTGGGCACGAAGGAACAAATAACAAAATTTCGTCCATCAAATGTTTGATGGACTGGTGGCGGTTGATGTACCCTCCCGGTAATCGGCTCAAAATCATGTATTGATAATGCAAATGGATATACATATCCATCCCAACCAATAACATCAAAAGGATGGTTCAAGTAATGATAAGGATAGATGATATCCTGCTTTTTGATATAAAGCAAAAATCTGCCCTGCACATCATGCGTCTCTAAATCTGAAGGTTTTCTAATATCTCGCTCACAGAATGGGGAGTGTTCCATCAATTGACCAAAATCATTGCGATACCTTTTTGGAAAAGTAATGGGTCCTGCTGATTCAATGATCATGATTCTGTTGGAAGATTGATTAAAATGAAACTGATAGATAGTTCCCCGGGGAATAACTAAGTAATCACCATAAGCAAAATCAATATTTCCATACATAGTCTTCAAAACTCCGGTCCCTTCATGTATAAATACAACTTCATCTGCATCCGCATTTTTAAAATAATATTCTGTCATACTTTGGCTAGGAGCTGCCAATGTGATTTTGCAGTCATCATTAACCAAAACTGGTTTTCTACTTTTTAAATAATCAGATTCAGGCTTAATATGAAATCCTTTTAAACATCTATGCTTGAGCTGTTTATCATGGATGGTTTTCGGCGCTATTGAGTAGGGTTCCTCCACTTGGAGGATTTGAGTAGGGGCATTACAATGATAGAGTAAAGAAGCCAAATCTGAAAATCCTTCAGTTGAAAACAGTTGCTCAGAATAAAGCTCTCCATTGGGTTTTAAAAACTGAGTATGACGTTTATGAGGAATTTGACCTAAACTATAGTAATGCATATTATAAAATTAGTCACAAAAATAGTGATATAATCTATCTTTTTAATCGATATTTACACCAGTCACTTGACCTGATATCAATACAAAATAAGCATTTTACCAAATCGAAAAAAGTATCATTTAAAAATTATCCAATGAATCGAGAATTAAGCTATCAACTGGAATTAAAATGGACTGGTAATTTGGGAATCGGTACTAAGTCTTATACTAGTTATGAAAGGTCTCATGAAATTAATTTCAAAAATAAACCAAAATTGGATTGTTCGTCAGATCCGCATTTTAGAGGAAACCCAAATCTTCACAACCCTGAAGATTTATTATTATCAGCCATTTCTTCTTGTCATATGTTGTGGTATTTGCATTTATGTTCTGAGGCAGGTATTATCGTTATGGATTATGTAGATCATGCTACTGCAATTATGACCGAACTTGAGAACGGGATTGGTCATTTTAAAGAAGTGACATTAAATCCGAAAATTGTCCTAACTGATTTGACGAGAATTTCAGAAGCAAATGCATTACATCAAAAAGCTAATGAAATGTGTTTTATTGCCAACTCGTGCAACTTTCCTGTCTATCATAATCCGACATTTATAGAACCAACGTAATTAATTATATCTGATCATGGTTAGATCCATACATTATGGACTTCCTCATTATAGTGGACAAAGTGAATAGGTATTATGCTGCTAATATATGAACTTTTTCATAAAAAACTT
>JBGAVH010000056.1:0-5861 GCA_044228225.1 Saprospiraceae bacterium
ATCTAATAAGCTTTTAATATGTGAATATAATATTATTTCTAACTTATCTTTATGTCCACTTTTTTGAGGAGGTCTATTACTTAAAAAAAATGCAGTTTTAATTTAATTATCCTAGATTTTTGTTATAAACTAAAATTCAAAATAGCTTGATATTCGAGCTGCAAAACTTTGATTTGATTTTAATTTGATGTTGCCAATTTTTAATCAAAAAAAAACTGATCATATATTGTATGATCAGTTTTTTTTGAATCTGAATATCCAGAATTATCTAGCTATTGTAATTTTTCGAATCGTAAAATCATCGGTCTCTCTTACTTTTATGAAATAAGCTCCCGATTCAATGTGACTGATATTTACCGAAGTTATATTTCCATTGGTTAGACCAGATGCCAATTCCTTTCCTGCTAAATTTACCAATGAATAGGAAATAATATGAGCTCCTTCAATGGTAATGATATCATTAGCCGGATTTGGATAAATATTGACCGTACTGGATAAAGATGCTCTTTCGTCTAACTCTTGATCATAAAATCCAGCAATTTCAGTTATTTTAGGTCCTTTTTTCTTTGGACGATCAGGACATAATACCGGAGAAATCACTTCGATATATTTAATCTTAGTCGATGCATTAGATCCATTATTATTTTTTACTGTCAATTTTACAGTATACTTTCCTTGCTTATTAAATGTAACAACAGGGTTAGCGGCTGTAGATACAAGTGGTGAACCACCTTCAAATTGCCAACTCCAATCATTTACGTCTACCGAAGATTTATTTTGGAAATTAACTTTGAGTGGTGCACATCCTCTGATTACATCAGAACTGAAATTAACTTTAGGAATCAAGTAAACTGCTATTAATTGTTCAAAAGTTGATACACCACAACCGTTTTCCACCGTCAATTTCACAGTAAATTCTCCTTCAACACCATAATTATAATTTGGTGAGGCAAGCGTACTTGTTCCTTTACCATCTCCAAAATCCCACAAATATTTAGTTCCGTTAATACTGTTATTTGTAAAAAATCCTGAGAATCCAGTAACATTACTTTGGAAATTAGAAACTGGTAAATCTTCAACCGTAATATACTGAGTTGATGTAATAGAATCAGCAGCCTGAGAATTTGTAGCTACCAGTTTTACATCAAAAGTTCCAATTGAATTATAAACCACAACAGGGTCCCGATCTGTACTTGTGGACGGAGTTCCACCTGGAAATGACCAAACAAAATCCGTAGAACTTACAGAAGATGTGTTTTCAAAATTAACTGTAAATGGTATGCAACCATGTTGTGTCTTAGTGGTGAAACTTGGTACCGGTGTATTATAGATTGTTAATTTTGATTTTACAACGGTGTTACCACATAAGTTAGTTGCTGTATAAGTCACATCATACACTCCTTCTTTAAACGTATGAGTTGGATTAGGATCTGTGCTTAGGTTACTTCCATCTCCAAAATTCCATGTATGTGATTTCGCATTAGTAGATTGATTAGTAAAATCAACAATAAATCCTTTGGTATTAGAAGTAAAAGCAGCTATTGGTAAGCTATCAATAGTGATGTACATTTCTTTAGTACGTGAAGAACTAAATTTTGTAGAATTCGCTGTAAGCTTCACTTTATAAATCCCCGGACGTGTATATTTTATAATTGGATTTTTTAGTGCCGAACCTGAAGGTGTTCCGCCAGGACAATCCCATGTCCAGTTGGAAACATTATTAGATGAAAGATCTTTAAAATGGATCACCTTTTCAGCACAACCCCAGGTTGTATCTGCTTCGAAATCTGCAAATACTGGAGCAAATGCTGCAACTTTTTTCTTGATTTTTGTAGATCCGCATTCATTAGTTACCGTAAGTTCTACATCATAATTGCCTTCTTTCTTGAATTCATGAATTACGTATTCCCCTTCTTCTTTAGGACTTCCATCCCCAAAGTTCCATTCCCATTTTAGAGCACCAATGGATCCATCAAAAAATTCAAAAAACAAATCACCACCAGCATTTCCATATGAAAAATTAGGAAGTGGTACATCTATCACTTCTATAAAAGCCGGGAAAGTTTTTTTAGTTCCACATCTTGGGTTTCGCACTTCTAGAGTGACATCATACAGACCAGTATTAGCATACGTTACTACCGGATTTACAGCAGTTGACGTAGATGGGGAGCCTCCAGGAAATTCCCAAGCGTAAGTAACGCCATAAGTTGATTGATTTGTAAACTGAACTACTAATGGGCGACAACCTCTAGCCGGAGTAGCTTTGAATTTAACTTCCGGAACAGCATTTGGTGTGGAACATGGCAATAAACATCCAGCAAAAAAATCAGTATACATTTTTATACTTTGATTTGATGCGATGGACCAAATGGTTGATCCATTTACAGATGGATCCATAATATAGCCTCCAGGAGGATCATGTTGAGCAGAAAAGTTATGGCCCAATTCATGCGATTGAGTTTGTCGGCTAATGTTAGATGATCCTGAAAAATTACTACAAACATTATATCTATTCCCAGTACAAACAGCATCTAAAAACGCAACACCTACTGCACCAGAAGTATAATTAAAAGTCCAGGCTGTGGCAACAGCATAACCACCACTAAAGATAACAGGGCCAGCCATTTGAAATATGTTTAAGTGTGTAAAAATATCTGTTGTGGTTGCCCAAGGATCTCTCAGAATATCATCGGGTGCAAAAAGATCAGTAATTCCATAGAAGTACTCATACTGAAGATCTTGTCCCTCCCAGTCTGTTTGAGTTAAATTCATAAAACCTGTCATTACCGCTTCAGCTATAGCCACACTTCCTGTCATTCTTACGAATTTATAGTCACAAGCCAAGGCAATGGGCACATCAAAACAAGCCTTATTTCTTGAATCATTTGGGTTCACTTCACTAGGATCATGATCGTGACCAAATTTTTCAACTTGCTCTGCTCCACAATAAACACCGGATACTGGAATGATATCTGCTACTTCATAGAAAGTAAGTCTACCATTGGTGTTCATCGCCTGATTAACCATAGTAGGCTCGAAATAGAAGGTTTCATCTTCAACCTTATAAGCTAAGAGAAAGTAATTATCCGCTATCGTTAATGCAGCAAAGTCACCACCCTCTTCTAAAACTGAACCCCTAAAAGTTCTTATTGACGGGTTTATGTCATAAGTCGGAGCATTTGGTGTCGGACTTGTTCTTAATTTAGCCGTCGGTTTGAACATGTTGTATTCGAAAAATTGCAATTTAACTTTCCGATTGTTCAAATTTAACTCCATTTCAATACTTTGCTGAGCTTGAGATTTAACTGCCAATTGATTTTGAATGGCTTTGATGTCCAGCTGGTACTCTTCACACCTTCTGAATTTAGCTCCCAATTCAGGGCTATTGACTAGTCTTTCCGGAGTGATAATAATATCCTGCCCAAAAACACTAAACGAAAATAAAATAAATAAAATAGTTGAATAAACTGTTTTCATATGATTCTGTGTTTGTTAGATTCGACCTAAAATTAATTCTAAATTGTTAAATTTTAAAATAAACTCTTTTTTTCATAATCTATTTTTAAAACTTTAACATTTTGACAATGATCAAACATGTAAAATTAAAATTCATTATATTGAAATTCAATTTATTACATATATTTAAATATAATCTTCAAATAAATTTTCCCAAATTTATATTTTAACTTACATTTTAAAAATTAACATTTGAAATGATCTTATGAACTCACGGTGAATTGCTTTTAACTTCAATTTTTGAATTAAACTAAAGAAGATTAGCACTAAAGTAAATGTAAAAAATATTTTCTGTTATTTAATTTAAGATCAGAACAAAAGCAATCTTATTGGCGTCCTGAATTAGTTTATATTTGTCAACTATTATAACAGGCAGATTAAAAAAAATGATTTATTTCCAAAAATCAAAGCTTACAAAACATTCAGAGTCAGTCCAGCTTACTATTTATTTAAAACAAATAAATCATAATCAACTTAAATAAAAATAAAAAAGCCTGTTAAACAATTCAATTGTAAAACAAGCTTTTTCTTTAGTGGCGGAGGCAGGACTCGAACCTACCCTTATAAATATCTTAAAAGGTTTAATACTCAATTGATAATCAATATATTATCATTATAATATCTAATCCTCACTGAAACCTGGAAACCAAATTGGATACCAGAGTTAATAATATTTTTCAAAAATAATACTTATTCCTTAGATCTGCATACTAAAGAAAAAATAAACTCCTATACCCAAATTTACATTATTCTCTTATAGGATAAAATGTAAAATTCTTAATACGTTATAAATATTTAATAATTACAACGACATTTTGACTATAAAATAAGCGCAGATGATTCATTGAAATCAATGGATACCCATTTTCCTTCAGGAGAATAAAATACAATATTAATAGGAAATAAAGCCAATGTTGAAATAGAATGTTCAAAATGGGGAATTGGAAGGTATCCAAATTAGAATAAGGGACATAAAAGCCCCTTTTCTATTTTATGAGAGATAAAAGTACTAAAACTCAACCCCACCCTTAATCAATTGCAATCTTAGTGATCTAATGAATTCTAATTCTAAATCACTAGGAATTCGTACATCATCTATATAATAAGGTAGATCATTTGGATTATCATATTGTACTTCATACTTAACTTTCATTGCATAAATATGCTCTTCAAAAGCAAGATGGAAGTTAATACAATTACTAAAATTTTCAACATCAATATTAAACTCACCTTTTTTTAAGCCATCAACTTCATCATTACTATTTTTTGAAATGTCAAAATAAGCAAATTGGTGAAACTCAGATCCTAATTCTTCATGATTAACTAACCAACGCAAAATTGCTTTCTCATTATTTAGATCAAGTAATAAATACTGCTCATAAGCTAATTTAGCTGCAAGGTCTCTCCTATAGATCATAACCAAAAAATTAAATCGAATATAAATGCCTTTAAAAGTATTAAATGTACTGAGCAAGATACTGACATCTGAAAGTGAATCAAAAAAATCACTGTACTTACTGACCCAAGTCTCAAGTACATCAAACGGTATTTCAATATCTTTATAATGATTCAATTCCTCCATAGCAACTAAACAAACTTTCTTCTTCTCTTGAAAATCTGTATTCAATATAAAATAATCTTGGTATTCAGCATCAATGCTATAAGAAATACGTTCTCCTTTTTCTACTTCAGGGTTGTCCAATTCCAGACCAAAGCATTGAAAAATGTCATCAACTTCATTTCTGCTTTCTTTAAAGATTAATTCAAAATACTTATTGGAGACATTACCAACAAATCTATAGCCAGAACAAAATCTATTATTACAATCATTACTTTTACAAATACCTGGATAGGAGTTTAGCATGGTATCACCACCTTCAATTAATTCATTAAAAACGTCATTAATCTTATTGACAAAAACAGATTTTCTGACATATTGATATGTTTTGCCTACATTGAGCTGCATTTCAAATAACTCAACATCCATTTGCTCTATAGATCTGACAATATTAATTTTTTCTGGATTCATCGTGGTATTTTAAGTTTTGGTAAAAAAACTGGATTCATGCTTGAATCAAAAGACTAAATCAAGTTTGCAAGTATATTACAAAAAATTAGGATTTTCAAGGCGCGATCCAAAATCAAACTTGGGGGCATTAATAATCATTAGGATAAAGTACCGTAGTAATGCTTCTATCCCATTCAGTAATGATCCAGATCTTAGGTTCAGAGTCTTCATGAGCAGCTGGATTCTTATACACAGATAAGATCCTGCCTCCAGATTCAAAGGCTAGATCATTCTGATGAGAATCTTCAGGGTCACAATCTCCCCAATCACAAGCCTG
>JBGAVH010000056.1:5871-6133 GCA_044228225.1 Saprospiraceae bacterium
TAGAATTACAAACTGCATCAGCTATAGCAGCAGTAAATAGGATTTTTCCTAGTTCTAGGTTCATATTAATAAGGTTTAGGTTTAAAAAATAATCCTTAAGCAACAATACCTTGGGAGGGTAAATCTCCAAGGTGGATCGTTATTATATATAAGGTGTGAGACAAGCTTAGAAGCTCATAGGATGCTTAAGGGTGTAGATAAGAGATTTGTGGACACATATATAATAATGCGTGTAAAGGCCCTGGGAGGCAGACCTTGGAGA
>JBGAVH010000057.1:0-4387 GCA_044228225.1 Saprospiraceae bacterium
TTTTCATAGAAGTCTAATGCCTCATTCATAAACTTCAGGAAGTTGGGCGAAGTTACGATGTCATCTTCCAGAACAATCGCCTTTCCGAATTTATTAATAACTTCTGCAACACCAGAAATTACAGAATCTGCTAGTCCAAGGTTTTTATCTCTTAAAGTTATTTTGATTTCCTTACACCCAGAAATTGTCGAAATGAAATTTCTGACTGCTTCAACGTTTTTTCTATCAATTTCATTTTTATAACCATCTGAAAAAATAAAAAGCGAGCTTTCCAAAGCTAGCTTATTTAGTTTTAGAGCTTCGACTGTTTTTTTTGTATGCTCTAACCTGTTGTAAACAAATAGAATTATAGGTGCTAAATTCATTTTATAAATATCATTTGTAAATAAAAAACCCTATACAAAATAATGCATAGGGTTATATTTTAGAAGGAATTAAACTTTAATTTCCAGATTTTCTTAACATACCAATTTTATGTTCAACACCACTCACTAAACCACTATAATATATCCTTGTTTCATTTGAAAGTTTTAAAATATATGGATAAGCAATTTGTCCAGAGGCCCAGTTGTTTGATGTATTTTGGTTTGTAAAAAATGGATTATTATTCGCTTTTGTCCAGTTTAACCCATCTGAGGAAGTTGCTATACCAAAACCGCTTGCCGTTGAATTCATAAATACCATTTTTAGAATACCATTTTCAATAATGACACTTGCGTCAAGTACACCGTTCGATTCCCATTGTTGAGTGTTAGAGAGAATTGGATTGCCTGGATACTTAGTAAAATTTATTCCATCAGAGGAAATAGCAACTCCCACTGAATAGTAAGGCATATTTCTTCCAGTATAATAGAGATAATATGATCCATTGTATTTGACAATTGATGATCCGACTAATTGATACTCCCAGTATGCAGAAGACTGAAGAATAGGGTTTGGATGTTTTTGCCAATTTATACCATCAACAGATGTGGCCAATCCAATGGACCAAGTACTATAAACATCAGAAAATCCTGTATAATACATTTTATATATGCCGTTTTCTTTAATGACCGCACAGGGTTGAACATCATACGAATCCCATTCGCCATAATTTCCAGGAACCATAACTGGATTTCCAGAATAATGACTCCAATTTAATCCATCACTAGAAATTGCATATAAGATATTCCCAGTACCACTTCCTAATTGATCCGCGCCAAAATACCACATTTTATAAATTCCTTCATCAAACAAGACAACAGGTTGAGCCGTACCATAATAATCATAGTAGTTGTTTGAGCTTTCAATTATAGGGTTCGAAATATAATCCAACCAATTCAAATTATTTTGATTACCCCAATTCACATAGATATAAATTGATCCAGTACCAGAGCCTGTCGGTTGAAGTGTTAAATAAACTTGACTTGTAAACCCGGCAAATACTTGCACATCGGTTTCACCAGTGTAAAGGACTAATCCACTATCATCTTCAGCGTCAACTTTTAAATGCCAGCTACCTGCATCAATTTCATTTAGTAAAATATCTGCGGTTGAGTCTGAGAGTAGATTTAGAGATCCAGAGATGGGTTCAAAGTTTTCCCTAGTAAGATAGGCTTTAACATAAACAACACTTTCGGGTGCATTCTGCTTATCAATTTTTATCAGAAGCTTTCCGGAGTTAGCTGAAGGGGGACTAGTAATTTCATTCGTGCAAGAAACGAAAAAAATAAATACAAATAAAGCAAAGAGGAAAAAAAACTTTTTCATAACCGAGCCTCTTAAAATATATTTAATTTGATAATTCTTAAAACTTTTAAGTTGATTAATTTTCTGACTTTTTCATCATGCCAATTCTATGTTTATCACTATTGATTGCAATACCACTATAATAAATTCTTGTCTCATTAGGTAACCTTAACCAATGGGGAAAAGCAATTTTTCCTTTTGCCCAATTGTTTGAGGTGTTGCTATTAGTGAAGAAAGGATTACCCTCAGACTTTATCCAATTTAAACCATCAGTAGAAGTTGCCATACCGAATCCGGTGCCACTTGAATTTGTATAAACCATTTTAAATAATGAATTCTCTTTAATTACTGATGGATAAATTACACCTGTTCCCTCCCAACTTACAGTATTGGTAAGTATTGGATTTCCTGCATACTTGGTAAAATTAATTCCATCGATTGAAGTAGCAACTCCAATACGATAATTGGGAGCAGATCGACCAAAATAGTATAAATAATAAATACCATCTTTTTTTATTAAGGATGATGATCCAATTTGGTATTCCCAGCCGGAAGTTGCATAAAGTACAGGCTGTGGGTATTTGATCCAATTGACGCCATCAACAGACGTTGCTAACCCAATATGCCATTGATTGTATTGATTTGAATAACCGTAATAATACATTTTATAGATGTTATCATCATCTTTAAAAACAGCTCCAGGATGAACAGCCCAAGAATCCCAACTGCCACTTTCCCCAGGATTTAGTATAGGGTATTGAAACGGTTTATGCCAGCTTAAACCATCGCTTGATTCTGCATATAGTACATATTTACGTGCCCCTGAGACTATGCCGAAATAATACATTTTATAAATACCGTTTTCAACAATAATTTGGGGTTGAGTGACACCATAACTATCATAAATACTGTTTGAAGTCGTAACTATTGGATTATAAATGTAATCAACCCAGGTTTGGTTTTGCGGAACACCCCAATTCACATAGATATAAATTGATCCAGTACCAGAGCCTGTCGGTTGAAGTGTTAAATAAACTTGACTTGTAAACCCGGCAAATACTTGCACATCGGTTTCACCAGTGTAAAGGACCAATCCACTATCATCTTCAGCGTCAACTTTTAAATGCCAGCTACCTGCATCAATTTCATTTAATAAAATATCTGCGGTTGAGTCTGAGAGTAGATTTAGAGATCCAGAGATGGGTTCAAAGTTTTCCCTAGTAAGATAGGCTTTAACATAAACAACACTTTCGGGTGCATTCTGCTTATCAATTTTTAACAGAAGCTTTCCGGAATCAGCCGAAGGTGGATTTGTAATTTCATTTGTACAGGATAAGAATAAGAATAATACGAAAACAATTAAATCAAAAAGAACAAATGACTTTTTCATAACCAAGCCCCTTGTAAATAGTGTTAATTAAACTTAGTAAATGTTCAATCGAGTATCAATCAAATTTTTTCACAATGATTGCTATTAGTGAACTAACCATAATCAGATTAATACAACAAGAACTGTGCTAAATTAATCTGTAAAAACTTGTATTAAACGTGCGTGCAAAGATTTGATAATTGTTTGATTCCAAGAACTTGGAAATTTTTGATCCAAGTTTGAAATCATATTCTGGGTCCTCAACTAATACAATTCTAGGCTTATATAGATTCCAATTATTTGAAACTATAACGTCATAATCAAGTCCTTCCACATCAACACTCATAAAATCAATGCTTCTTTCAGAATTTATATTATTGTTTAATATCGTATCTAATCTTTCTGTTAATAAATTAAGCTCCTTTACTATTCTATAATTGGGATGATCTTTTAAGTTATTAACATTAGGGAGAGAAAATCCATTTAATGCTGGTTCATTATACATATAATATTTAAGTTCGCTTGGTTCGGAAGATATTGCTTGCTCCAGATTGATATCACGCGGTCTAATCTTATCAAATAATATTTTACTACCGGGTCTAGCTTCGATGTTTATACCGCTCCAACCTTTCTTATAGAAATAATAAGTATTAGAAAACCTTTTAGGATGGTGTGCCCCAATATCAATGTAAAATCCATCTTCCTGTTTATCAAATATTTTACGAAGTATGAGATCTTCACCTTCCTGAGAATAGGTTTTAGTTGCGTAATCAGTAAAAAATGTGTTGTATATATCTAAAAATTTAATATATACTTTTTCAGGAATAATATTTTTTAGCTTATTCATAAAAATTATTTTTTCTTCAAAAAAAATAATAAATCAATGAATAACAAGGCTTTTATCATCATCATAAATTGTTTATTGGTTTCTTTAAATAGCCCAATTGAAATGACAGCCAAACTGTATGATATCAACGTTGCAACTGCTGAGCCAACAATTCCATAAATAGGAATAAGAATTATGTTTAAAATAACATTTACAATCATACCAAGACTTGTGCGCATTAATGATATTTTGGTGAGGTTTTCCGTGACTAGATATTGGCTGCTCGCAACTCCGAGAAAAACCGCAGCACCTGCCCAAATATAAATAGTTAATATTGGGGCAGAGGATAAATACTTACTTCCGTATAAAAGGTTAATTATATCTGAAGAAAAAAAGCTGACAGGAATAGAAATTCCAATTGCTATCCAGGCGAGAATATCATATAATTTTTGCAGACGGGATAG
>JBGAVH010000058.1:0-3398 GCA_044228225.1 Saprospiraceae bacterium
TAAGATATAATAACGCCATTAATGATTCACTTAAAATAATTATTGATAACTCACTATCAGAAGGGGAAAGAGTCATAGAAATTAATAATGTTTTTGTACCAGATTCATTGTTATTAATATATAAAATATCTGGTGGATCAAAAAGATTTATTAATCTCAGTCGTTTTGGATCATCAATTTACTACACAGACACAGTAAAAGGTGGGGATGTTTATGTCCTGCTTAAGAAGTCTTTATTAAAAACTCCAAAATTTTATGAGAAAAAACAATTCTTAGACTTAAGAGATGTTTCAAGAGGTGCTGATTATATTTTACTGACAAATCGTGAACTTAGTTCTTCAGCTGCTAATTATTTAAATTTCATCTCAGATAATTATAATACAAGAAATCAATTAATATTTATTAATGATGTATTTGACGAATTTGGATATGGTTTTCCAGAACCTGAATCAGTTAAAAGATTTATAGAATATACAAATTCATATTGGCAAGCCCCTAAGCCTTCTTTTCTTAATATAATTGGGGACGCCAAATATGATTATAAAAATATCATTATACCTCCCGATGGTAGAATAAGAAAAAACTTAGTTCCATCTTATGGATTCCCTGTTAGCGATATTTGGTATACAACTATAGATACTGGAAATATTAATATTCCTCAAATGTTTGTAGGAAGAATTCCTGCCGAAAATGATGCGCAAGTTGAGTTCTACTTGCAAAAACATCAAAAATATTTGCAACGCAAATATGATGATTGGAATAAAAATTTTCTATTTTTTAGCGGTGGAGACATCAATGACGCTGTTCAACTTCAGCAAATTTATAATGCTAACCAGAACTTATTTAATAACATCATTAAGCCAATTCCAATTGGCGGAATAGGCACACATTTTTATAAGACCATAAATCCTCCTTCAAACCTTGGCCCTTATACTCAAGAGGAAATTGATGCTGCATTGAGTAAAGGTTCATTATTGATTTCATATATTGGACACAGTGGTACTCAAACTTGGGACAATGGGATAACTGATGTTGAAGATATTAAAAATTCATACGACAACAGGTTACCTATGATTTCAGATTTCGGCTGTTCGACTGGTAAATTTGCAGAACCAGATGTTGATGCTTTTGGAGAACTTTTTTTAACAGGGGATCTAAACGGGCAAGCAATAAGTTATCTTGGGAACTCCAGTTGGGGTTATCTGTCTACATCGCTCAATTTTCCAGATATCTTTTACAATAAACTCTTGTTAGACTCCAACCTAACTATAGGGGCAGCACATATACTTTCAAAAATCAATCTTTTTAATGAATCGGGATTTTCTGATGTTAACAGAGTATTTAATTATTGTAATTTTCTTTTTTCTGATCCCATAATTCAAGTTAAGACTGCTTTAAAATCTAATTTTGTAATTAGCACCAGCTCTATCTCTTTACTGGAGAAGGATCCAAATGATTTATTAGATTCTGTTGAAGTAAAATTTTCAGTACAAAATTGGGGTAAAGTGCTTAATGATTCACTTGATGTGAGTCTTATTGAAAGTTGGCAGGACTCAGTTGTTTATTCAAAGCAATTTAAAATACTAATCCCTTTATTTGAAACTGAAATATCAATCAAACTTCCAGTTAAAAGGAGAGTAGGAGTCCATATTGTAAAGATAGAATTAGACAAGGCTAATTTTTATAATGAAATATATGAGGATGATAATTTAGCAGTATTTGAATTTACAATATTTTCAACATCTATAAGGCCTATCCAGGTTGAAAACTATTATAATTCGATTCAAACAACAGTGAATTTGCTAAATCCTATCATCAAATTTGAAAACATACCGGAAGAAATTCTACTCTCACTTTCTGAAGATCCGGAGTTTACTGATCCTCAAAATTGGAGTGTCCCATTCGATACTCTCCGAACTTTAATAAATTTTAGTCCTCTTTTAAATAATCAAAGATATTGGTGGAGAGCTAAATTAAGTTCAAATGAAATGGGATGGTCAAATTCTTTTTCTTTCAAGACAACAAATAACAGTTATAATTGGTTTATTGATGAATCTTTTAATAAAAGAGATATTTCTTACAACCATGTTGTATTTGATTCAACAAAATTATCTTGGGTTTTACAAAAATCATTAAATTCTTTGGAAGTAGCTTCTGCTGGATTCAGTGATGGTGAATTTGGTTCCATTAAGCTCAATGGAAGTGAAATTCTTCCAACAACATATTATTGGGGTATTGCTACAGCAGAAATAGACAGTATAACTTTGCAACCATCAAACTACAAGTATTTTTTATATTGGGACAACAATCCTGCTGACTCCATGCGAACATATCTTGATTCATTATCTCAAGGTTCCATTCTAGCTATGACAATTTGCTCGGATGGTGCTCAGTCTGTTCTAAATCGTGCAGGTGGGTCATTGCTACGCCAAACAATTAAAAGTTTCGGTAGCGCTAAAATTGATAGTGTACAATATAGGGATTCGTGGAGCTTTATTGGAGTCAAAGGCGCTCAAATTGGTAGTGTTCCTGAATCATTTAAAAAATCATTTTTTGGTGTTGCTACTTCTGATACTAGTAAATCTGTAGAGTACGATTCAGGGTCACTTTTACTACCTACGATTGGAAAATCTAGAATTTGGCAAAATGTTTTTGTCACAGATAGCTTGCCAAACGGTTCTGATCTAAAATTTATTCCATTAGGAGTTAAACAAGATAATCAGGTAGACACACTTAATCAATTAAGTTTTAATGCTGATTCTGCATCAATTTATGATATTGATACCAAAATTTATTCTCAGATTAAATTTCTCGTTAAATTTTATTCAGGTTATTTAAAAAAATCTCCCGAATTAAAGACACTTGGAGTTAATTTTATTCCTCCGCCAGAACTTGCAATCAATTATCAGGTTGTAAATTTAGATAAGGATTCTGTTTATCAGGGTGAGAATATCACAATTAATTTTGATATTTATAATGTTGGCTATGCTTCTGCTGATTCATTTAACATAAGTCTTGAGGTTATAAAATCAGATAAAAATGCAATTCTTCTTCTTGACACACTTGTTAGTAATCTGAATGCAACGCAAAAAATATCCTTGTCCAGAGATTATACGACTAATATTAATGATGGATTTGGTGATATGATATTCAGAATAAACATCGATGATAATAATCATGTTGATGAAATCTATAAGGATAATAATGTGTTTGAAAGATCGTTTTTTGTAATTAAAGATACCTCAGTGACTTCTGTTACTGAAACCACTGTGACTGTAACATTTGACGGAGTGGAAATTCTGGACGGTGATTACACCTCTTCAAGTCCGAATATTTCAATAAACTTTAATTATCCACTGTGGTTTCCTATTGATGATACAAGTGCGGTGAAGGTATAT
>JBGAVH010000059.1:0-3160 GCA_044228225.1 Saprospiraceae bacterium
CCATCATAATGAGCAATGTGTATTTCACTCAATTTAATGTCCACTGCTTCAAGATCATATTGATATAGATCCCAATACGTTCCTATATATAAGAATCGACCAGATGGAGAAAAACAAGCACCACCATCTAATACTAAACTATCTGTCACAGGAATTCTTCTGAAATTACTTAAATTTCCTGTATTTCTATCAAAATCATATAAATAAAATCCATCGTCATAGGGGTGATACCGGACCATTTTTGAGCCATCATTAGGCGAAAAAATATGTACTACACCTCCACCACTTTCATATCGATTTGAAGTATCACCAATTTGCTGATTGTTAATAAATGTAATACCCTTATCTGTTAGTAAAAACTTATCATAGGATCCAACAAAATATTTTTTTACAATGATCCACCAATCATGGTTGTTGCTGTGTTTAACTGCCCCTATATCCGCTAATGTAGTACTGTCATTCATAAAAATGGTATTTTTCTCGGTGACCTTACCCAGACCATTATTATATCTCATATCTATCTTAGAATATCTTAATGCGTCAACCCAAAATTTCAGTGGTGAATTTTGATATACCAATGAAGCATGAAATAAATAATATTTAAGCGAATCCCCAGGATCCGGAATAAATAGAGCACCTTGTTCACCAGCATAATAAAAGTCAGCATCGCACGTTTCATATCTTTGGATACCAGAATTAATGTCTTCTCCATTTTCCATGATATCAAAATTTAGATTGTTTACAATACAACCATTAGTATAAACTTTCAAACCTCCATTTCTATTACTTATCATAGCTCCTGTAATTAAATCGACGAATTTTTTTACAGGTGTTAATTTAACGCTTAATGAGTCAATAGGTTTGTTAAAACTCATCACCATTATATTTCTAGTATAATCTGACATTAACCAAACATTATCATGTCTTGGAAATTGTGAATAAGATTTTCCATGTATTAATAAAGAGGAGATGACCAGAATAGGCCATCTCCAATAACTGATTAATATTTTCATTTACTGATTAATATTTTTGTTCTAAGAATAGTGCCGTCTAATTTCATTATTTCAACAAGATAATAACCGCTATTTATTAAACTTACATCTATAAAATTTAAAAGTAATTATTCTATTACAAATTTACCTGTAGCAATTTTTCCGTCCCCAAAAGATATAGAGTAAAAATAAATTCCACTATTCCACCTTGTAGTATGAATTAAATATTCAAAACTTCCTGATGGAATGCTTGTTGATTCCATCATTTGCCCTGTAACATTTGATATTATTAAGTTAGCTCTGTATATTAATGATTCATTAAAGCTAAGCGTTATATTATCCTGCGCGGGATTGGAATAAACCAAAATTTCCGGCAGTATAGGAACTTCTTGAATAGATACTGTTAATTCCGGATCACACACAGGAGCAACTCCCAGTCTATAATTTGGAAAATATGGCAAGGTACCACTGTGAGTCTGAGGAAGTTTTAAATCATGCTGTCTAAAATCACAGGCTATTCCTTTTTCATCTGGCTTATGTATCACATGCAGCGCATCCACGCTATTCCGACAATTGCCGTAGATCTTACAATCCGGGCCCCATTGCATTCTACCTATCATCGTAGGTAATATTCCTTGTGATCGATAACCATCATAATGAGCTATGTGCACTTCAGTTGATTTAATGTCGATGGCTTCCAGATCATATTGATATAGATCCCAATACGTTCCTATATACAAGAATCGACCGGATGGAGAAAAGCAGGCACCTCCATCTAATACTAAACTATCTGTCACAGGAATTCTTCTAAAATTGCTTAATTCACCTGTATTTCTATCAAAATCATAAAGATAAAATCCATCATCATAGGGGTGATACCGGACCATTTTTGAGCCGTCATAAGGTGAGAAAATATGAACTCCTCCTCCACTATCTTCATATCGATTTGAAGTATCACCGATTTGTTGATTATTAATAAATGTAATCCCATTATCAGTTAATAAAAACTTATCATAGGATCCAACAAAATATTTCTTTACAATGATCCACCAATCATGGTTATTGTTGTGTTTAACTGCCCCAATGTTTGCTAAAGTTGTACTGTCATTGACAATGATTACATTTTTCTCTGCTACTTTACCCAGGCCATTATTATATCTCATATCTATAATAGAATATCTTAATGCATCAACCCAACCTTTTATAGGTGAATTTTGATACACTAATGAAGCATGAATTAAATAATACTTGAGCGAATCAACCGGATCCGGAATAAATAATGCACCTTGTTCTCCCGCAGCATAATAATCAGCTCCACATGTTGCTTGTCTTGTGTTACCGGGATTAATACCATCGCCATTTTCCATGACATCATATGATGAATTATTGATGACACACCCATTAGTATACACCTCTAATTTTCCACTTCTATTACATATAGATGCACCTGTATTTAAATCGAGAAATTTTTTTACAGGAGTTAATTTAATGCTTAGTGAATCCACCGGTTTATTAAAGTTCATCACCATGATATTTCTTGTGTAGTCCGGCATAAGCCAAGTATTATCATACTTTGGAAATTGTGAATAACATCTTTCATTTATTATTAAAATGGAAATGGCCACAATAGGCCATCTCCAATGATTCATTAGTTTTTTCATTTACTGATCAGAATCTTCGTTCTTAATATTGTACCTTCTTTAGTTTTTACCTCGATTAAATAATAATCGTTACTTAATAAATTTAAATCCACTTCATAAATCACTTACGCTAATGGTCATAAGATTAAACTTGAGATTATTCTATTACAAATTTACCTGTAGCCAAGGATCCATCCCACAAAGAAATGGTATAAAAATAAATTCCACCAACCCAGCTGGTAGTATTCATTGAGTATTCATAGCTACCAGATGGAATGTTTGTTGATTCTATCACCTGACCTGCAGTATTCATTATTCTTAAATTTGCTTTATGTAAAAGCGATTCTCGGAAGCTCAGTGTTATATTATCTCTAGCAGGATTAGGATAAACCAAAATTTCCGGCAGTATAGGAACTTCCTGAATGGATACCGTTAGATCTGGATCACATACAGGAGCTACTCCTAATCGATAATTTGGAAAATTGGGCAAAGTTCCACTGTGAGTTTGAGGAAGTTTTAGATCATGCT
>JBGAVH010000005.1:0-218780 GCA_044228225.1 Saprospiraceae bacterium
TCCTCTTTCTTTTGAAAAAATATTCTATTAATCATATTTTGTCTCGTTAAAAGTTGCATTTATTACTTGAATCTAAGCAGTAGAATATTTTAGTAATTTACAAAATAAAAATGCTTATGTCGAACGAAAGTAAACAGTTAAGCGGTGATCAGTTGATCGTTTGAATAGGTAATAGGCATACATGTGATTGGATTAAGTTTAATAGTTTTAGTTTTAGAATCCTTAGCAACTATTAATATAAACTGTCTAAAAATGGGCTTTGTGTGAATGATGCAACGCTTATCAATTATTGTATAAAGATTTAGTATTAAAAGATTGTCACATTTGTACCAATGCGAACATTTATTTATTCCATAAATCAATTCATTAAGCATTAAAATCAATAACAGTGCAGGTTTACTAAAAAAAACAAAGAAGGAACTTGGGTATATAAATATATTAGAAATGGATAAATTCATGCTAAAGGAGAAAGAGAGTTGAGCCCGAAATATTTATTTTAAAAAAAAATGAAATGAAAAATTACATATTATATACTTCTGGAAAAATTGGTGGTTTAACATTAAAAAACCGAATCATAATGGCTCCGATGACTCGTTGCCGAGCCATCGGAAATATCCCCAATGATTTAATGGCTAGATATTATAAACAACGGGCAACTGCTGGCTTAATAATTACTGAAGGGACATCACCTTCTCCCAATGGCTTAGGTTATGCGCGTATACCTGGCATTTTTAATGAAGAACAAATTCTGGCTTGGCAAAAGGTAACAGGAGCGGTCCATAAAAGTGGTGGTAAAATATTCGTTCAATTGATGCACACAGGAAGAATAAGTCATATTCTGAATATGCAAGATGGAACACAAATAATAGCACCTTCTGCGATAAAAGCAGAGGGTAAAATGTGGACAGACGTCAAACAATTGCAGGATTATCCTATTCCTAAAGCAATGACATCCGAAGATATTTTATCAACACAAGCTGAATATGTCACAGCAGCAGAAAATGCCATGGCCGCAGGATTTGATGGCGTCGAACTTCATGGTGCTAATGGATATTTACTTGAAGAGTTTTTATCGCCTCATACCAATATACGCAACGACAAATATGGTGGCAATATCGAAAATCGTTGTCGATTTGTTTTAGAACTTGCTGCTGCAGTATCCTTTGCCATAGGAAAACATAAAACAGGAATTCGCTTATCGCCATATGGCGTAGCAGGTGATATGCTCAATTATCCTGAAATCGATGCAACCTATGATTACCTTTCTAAAGAACTTAATAAAATGGGAATAGCTTATATCCATCTTGTTGATAATTCAGCTATGGGAGCGCCTACTGTACCGATTGAAATTAAAAAATTAATCCGGAATAATTTTAAAAACTCACTCATAATTTGTGGAGGATATGATAAAAAAAGTGCAGAAGCTGATATTGAAAGTGGCTTATGTGATTTAGTAGGTTTTGGTCGTCCATTTATTAATAATCCAGATTTGGTAGAAAGGCTAGAAAACAATCATGAATTATCTCAAAATCTTAAACCAGAGTTATTCTACTCTAATGACGAAAAAGGCTATACAGATTATCCCAATTTCAAAATACCGGAATTACGGCAAATTCAATAAATATTAAATTATTTAAAGAACCGAATGATTATTGCTTTGTTACTTTTACAGTAAATATGTTTCAATATTACTACAGGAATGGATAAATTAAAATAATGACAACTAAGTCCATATCACAAGTAACTCCTTATGTCTATACTAGAGGCAAAATTGTTGCTAAAGTCATAAATGCTGGTAAAGAATACAAAGCCGGTGACACAACAATAACAGCCTTAAAAGCAAGCTCAGTTGAATTAATGTCTGGCGAACTTTTACTTATTATCGGTCCATCTGGTTCTGGAAAAACGACACTACTTTCTTTATTCGGTTGCGTGATATATCCAAGCTTTGGAGAAGTATGGATAGATGACATAAAGGTGAACGATTTATCTGAAAGTAAATTAGCTAAATTACGATTAAATAAAATTGGATTTATTTTTCAACGGTTCAATTTGATAGCACCACTTACTGCATTAGAAAATGTAATGATGCCATTGATACTTCAAGGCCTTGGTGAGAAGGATTCAAAAGCAAAAGCCATAACTGCATTAGAGAAAGTAGGAATGGGTGATCGAATGAAGAATCTATCCAACGACCTTAGTGGTGGCCAACAACAACGTGTTGCCATAGCACGAGCTTTAGTTACAAATCCAGAGATGATGCTTTGCGACGAACCTACTGCATCCTTAGACCTTGCTAGTGCAGGCATAGTCATGAAAGAATTGAAAGCATTGGCAGATCAAGGCAAAGCAGTGGCTGTAGTTACACATGATACAAGATTACGACCTTTTGCTGATAGAATAGTTTATGTGTTGGACGGTGGAATTTCTGACCAACCCGTGGAAGAAGAAATAGCTTTAACATAAAATGAATCAATGAAACATATCTTATTTACTATACTTATAATACTTTTGATTGCATCTTGCAAAAATAAATCTGAGCAAGAGCAACAAGTAATGTCAAATATTAAACAAAACCATACCACAAATTATGTTGTTGGTGTTGGAAAAATTATTCCTGAAAATGATATTATCCAATTGTCATCGCCTGTAAATGGTATAGTTCAAAAAATATATAAAAAAGAAAATGATACGGTTCGCATTGGAAGCATAATATTGGAAATGGAGCATCTATTAGAAGATGGAAAAATCAGATTATTGAATAATGAACTTAACACTCAAGCTGCACAGATAAAAGTTGATCAAGAAGGTGTTGCTGAATTTGAGGCAAAGCTCAGTAATGCAAAATCAGAATTGATACGCCTAGAAAATCTTTTATCAAAGGGAGCTGAAACACAACAAATAGTAGATGATGCTACAACAAATTTAAAAACCTTAAACGCTAATTTAAAAAAATTAGAAGCTAGTGTAATTGTTTCTAAAAGTAAATGGCAAGAAATTAAAGCAGCATATAACACAGCCCAACTCGAAAGAGATCAAAAAATAATTAAGTCTCCAATCAACGGAAGAATATTAGAGTTAACTGTTTTAATTGGAGGGGCAGTATCTATCCCACAGTCCTTAGCGCAAATTAGGCCCGAGGGTAAAACTATTGCAATCTGTGAAATTGATGAATCTAATGCAGACGAAATAGTTGTTGGACAAAAAGCGTGGATCAGAAGTGTTGGCTCATCAGATACATTATCAACAGGAAACATCTATTTTACATATACATTCTTAAAGAAAAAATCATTATTTACAGATCAGTCAGGAGAAAAAGAGGACAGACGAGTAAGAACAATAAAAATGCTACTCGATAAACCCGAGCATTTATTGTTGAACGCCAGGGTAGAATGTGTTATCGATATTTCCAGTACAATTAATAAATAAAAACATGTTAAAGATTGCTTGGAAATTTATCAAATTTGACAAGGCAAAAAGCATAGGTGTAATTGTTGGAATCC
This sequence comes from Saprospiraceae bacterium, assembly GCA_044228225.1. Lineage (GTDB taxonomy): Bacteria > Bacteroidota > Bacteroidia > Chitinophagales > Saprospiraceae > Vicinibacter. The sequence continues at coordinate 3,504 of JBGAVH010000005.1, forward strand.
TTATTAGTACTTTTTTAATTGGGCAACAATTGGGTGTTTTCTTTTTCCTATCAGGTCTTATGGGAGCACTCGCAACTGATGTTAAAGCAGATATTTGGGTTGTAGACAGTAAGACCAATGATGTGAATCAATTAGGAAAATTAGACATTAGAAACTTAAGGGCAGTGCAAGGTATAGCTAGAGTCAAGGAATCATTTCCACTATTAATTACAGGAGCCTCTTGTAATTATGAAAATGGAACCAGTGGTGCAATAACTTTATTGGGAGTAGATGAACATCACATGAATGCATTGGTAAGTCAAGATAAAATATTGGCAGGAAATATTTCCGATTTACAACTTGATGGCGCTGTAAGTGCTGAATATTTTGAAAAGAAAAACTTAGGAGGCAACATTGATTTGAGAACAAATTTAGAGATCAATGGTAAGCGAGCTTTTTTTGTTTTACAAACGAAAGGATTCAGAGGATTTGGCAGTAGTTTTTGTGTAACTACTATTGAAAGAGCAAGATTTTTTTCAAATCAAGCCACAAACAACATTAGCGCAGTATTGGTAAATGTAGAAAATCTTAAAGATATAGATCAAGTGGTAGCGAGCATCAATCAAAATATTTTCGGAGTACGCGCTTGGTCATCTAAAAAACTGGCTTCATCTTCCGTAAAAAAGATTTTGGCAAGTAGTGGAATTGCTTTAAGTACAGGTACACTTATCATCTTTGCTTTAATTGCAGGTTTCTTTATCATAGGATTGACGATGTATTCATCAGCACTCGATCGGTTAAAAGATTATGGTACTTTAAAAGCTATAGGTGCAGGCAATCAATATATCAGCAAACTCATTTTAACTCAGGCCATACTATTTACTTTTGTTGGCTTTATTATTGGTTTAGCTTTGTTAGAAGGATTTAGATTAGGCGTTGCAAATTCAGGATTAATATTTTCATTTTCACCGATGGTAATATTAAGTATGCTTGGCACTATAGGATTAATTTCTCTAAGTGGTGCTTCCTTTGCGTTAAGTAGAATCAGAAGTGTTGAACCAGCAGCTGTATTTAGATAAGCTCAAACATATGCATACTTGCAACTACAGAATTATTAAATTTTTAAAACTATGTTTTTATAAATAGTACGAGATGGAATCTAAATTAAATATCATAGGAAATAATATTGGATTTTACATGGTCATATTCTTGATATTACTTTCTAATAGAAATGTAACTGCACAAAGAATAATTACCCTGCCACAAGCTATTCAAAGTGGAATTGCAAATAAAAAAATCATAAGTGCCGGTAAATTTAATGCAACTCTAAGCAAATTGCAAACGCAAGCTATATATCGAAAATATTGGCCGCAACTATCAGCAGAATATACATATATGTATAATCCAATATTACAAACCTCAATTTTACCCATTGGTATATTTAATCCAAGCTACCCTATCGATGCCACAAAAAATGTAAAATTCGGAACAACTTGGACACAATCTGCTGGACTTAATGCAATTCAACCCATATTTGAACCTTCTATACGAAGACATATCTATGAAGCAAAACTACAGGAACGAATTACCTCGCTTACACAAGATCAATCTGAATATGACTTGGCTTATACAATTGCTCAAAATTATATAGCTATTTACTTACAAGAAAGTAACATCAAATCGCTCATTGCAGATACAAACAGGACATATTTAAGCTACAAATTACTCAAAAATAAGTTTGATGAAAAACGATTATTGAAATCTGATTTGAATACAGCCAAAGTCAATCATAATAATTCGGTTCAAATATTATCAGATGGAATCGCACAATTAATTGAAGATAAAGTATACTTACTTTTTCTAATAGGAACAACAGATATGGATAATTGGGATTTTGAAATTGATACTTCATTCACAAATAATTATTCACCTTATACTAAAGAAGTTCCAGTACAATTGGAACAATTGCCTGAATTGCAAAGGCTAAGCTTACAAAGTCAATTATCCAGTTTGCAAATAAATTCAGAAAAATCAAAATATATACCGAATGTAAATTTTAAAGGCTTCTTGGGTGCCAATCAATTCACAAACGACTTTAATCCAGTAGCAAAAAAATCTTGGTTTGGCTCAAGTTATTTAGGCTTAGATATAAAAATTCCTTTGCTTTTTGGTGAAAACTTAAATAACAAAATTCAACAACTTAGACTACAATCCAAACAATATGAATTCCAAAAAGAAGATAAAACCTTAGAATTAACACAAGAAGTAATTACCTCTAAACTTAAAATGGAACATATCAAAATTCAATTACTTACCACACAAGAAAACATTGCTTTAACCTCAGAATCCATAACAATTCTACAAGCACGAGTAGAAGAGGGACAAGAATCAACTTCAAGTTTAAATTCAGAAGAATTAAAACTACAGGCACTAAAAGCGAATTACGAATCAACAAAAAAACAATGGTGGCTTTATTGGCTTAATTATCTCAAAGCGTCTGGCCAATTATCTATTTTATGGAAATGAATTTAGGGGATCGGTTTGAGAGATAAACGGTGATTAGGGACCCGGTGATCGGTAATCAGAAATCGGGTAATCGGGTGATCAGGTAATCGGGTAATTGGGTGATCGGGTGACCGATGATTGGTAAAAACATGATCATAAGCCAGTCGCAATAGGGCACCCAATCCGATTACCTGAAACTTTTCAGACTGATAAATATCCAAACCGATTACCTCTCAAACCAATCGCTAACTAGACCGATTACCTGATTACCATTCAAACCAATTACCTTTCAAACTAATTACTAGCTAAACCGATTACCTGATTACCATTCAAACCGTTTACCCCATATCCATGCATACCGATTACCTTTAAAAAAGATTATCTTTGCATCCTACAAGGCTCAACATGATATTAAACAGTTCTGTCCAAAAAGTACTAGATGCAGCTCGAATCGAGGATGTGGTCAGAGACTATGTAGATTTAAAGCCCCGAGGCTCCAATTTAACTGGATTATGTCCTTTTCACAAAGAAAAAACGCCATCCTTTTCTGTTTCGCCCAGTAAAAATATATATAAGTGCTTTGGCTGTGGAAAGGCTGGTGGACCGGTGCAATTTGTCATGGAATCGGAACAATACAGTTTTCCGGAAGCGATTCGACAACTAGCGAAGAGATACCAAATTGAACTGGAGGAAACAGCCATATCTCAGGAGGCTAAGGAAGAAATGCTTGAAGTTCAGGGATTAAACATTATCAATGAATTTGCAGCTAAATATTATGAAGACCAACTTTGGAACACAGAACTTGGTAAAAGTATTGGCTTATCTTATTTTAAAGAAAGAGGTTTTTTAGAGACCACTTTAAGAAAATTTAATATCGGTTATGCCGGCGATGGTTATCGCGCCTTTACTGACCATTGTATAGCTCATGGATATTCTGCAGAACTTCTCAAAAAACTGGGTCTAACCTCTACTTCAGATAAGGATTTTTTTAGAAATCGCGTTATGTTTCCCATTCATAATCAGAGTGGCAAGGTGGTTGGATTCGCAGGACGTATCATGTCTTCTGAGATCAAAGTAGCCAAATATATTAACTCACCTGAAAGTGAAGTTTATAAAAAAAGTAAAACACTATTTGGTTTAAACCTGGCAAAAAACGCGATTCGAAAACATGATCAATGCATCCTTGTAGAAGGCTATACAGACGTTATGTCTTTGGTACAATCGGGGATTGAAAATGTTGTGGCTTCATCCGGAACTTCATTAACGGAGGATCAGGCGCATATTTTAAAAAGACATACCAACAACATCCTAATCCTTTATGATGGAGATTCAGCAGGAATAAAAGCTGCCGTAAGAGGAATTGACATCATTATCAAAGAAGGTCTCAATGTTCAAATTGGCATGATACCTGATCAAGATGATCCTGATAGTTTTATTCGCAAAATAGGATATGATGGATTTCAAGAATTCCTTAAAACTCAAGTTAAGGATTTTATCATTTTTAAAATCAATTTACTTCAACAAGAAGCCAAAAATGATCCAATAGCAAAAGCTGCGGCTATCAATGATATAGTAGGAACAATTTCCAAAATTGAAGATGGTGTAAAGCGAAGTTTATACATGCAGCAAGCAGCTCAAATTTTAGATATTTCTGAATTAACTTTAATCAGCAGTTGCAATAAACTCATCAAGGAAGACCTTAAACAGCGTGCATTTCAACAACGGAGACAAGCTCTGGACCGCGATGAAATGATCGTACAGGAGCAAGATCAAGTCATATCATTTAAAGATGAATTAAAACTCAGTTTTTCTTCAGGTGATGAAATTCAAGAACGTGAGATTGTAAAAATATTAGTCCTCGAAGGGGGTAATATGTGGCGTGACACACCATTTACAGTTGCCCATTTTTTAATTGAAAACATCGGTGATGTGTTGGAATATTTTGACAATTCATTTTATGCATTACTCATTAATGAAACGCATCAAAAACTGAATGAAGGCATTACGATAAATCTTGAATATTTTATCAACCACCCCACTAAACAAGTTAGTCATTTAGCTATAGAACTTTCCAGTTCGCCTTATGTCTACAGTGAAAACTGGGCGGCTAAACACGGTATCTTCCTAACTACGAATGCTACGGATCAAAATTTTTCTGCCAATGAAATTGAAAAACTCATCAAGCATCTAAAATACCGCAAATTCGATAAAGTCATTAAACGCTTAGATCAACAAATTAAAGACACTTTAGACCTCGAAGAACAAATGGAAATCATTAAAGCACGAGAAGACCTTAAGAAGACCAAAAACATGCTGTACAGCGAAGTTTGGGCATTAGAATAATATAATTTCTATTGAATAATATTAAACTTACTCCCCTATCACAATTCTAATCCCTTTACTATGTGACCCAAATTCAGGCGCATACATACTTTGAATTGTAGACACACCATCAGAAAAATCACCCTTAAATGAAGCTCTTAAATCATACTCCAATACATGCGTTCCTTTAGGTAAATAACTAAAGAAAAAATCTGTTGCAAGATCCCTTGGTGAGCGGTAATAACCAAGCCCCCCATCCCACTGATATCCGGACAATTGAACTATGGGTTCTAAACCCGATGCACGCATGACTTTAAGATGAACATAATCCATGGGACGATCCACTTTAATAATTATCCTGGCCGTTACTTTATCACCTAATTTTATCTTGGTTTGATCTATAATGGGTTTTAATACTGGACCTTTTTTCGAATCTTCTTTAATAAACAATTGCTTATCTAAAATCAATGGTGTTTCCTTATAAACATTGACCTTGTCCAAGTCTTCGAAATATTGGTAATACACTGCACCCCAGGCTATCGATTTGTTTGGGTTATTTACCTGGATAGTTGCCAACGAAGCATTGATCTCTGATGTATTCCATTGTTTTTTGAAATAACCACTACCCGCATCAACTTTGCTGACCTCAATTTTTTTATTCCCAACGCTAACTTCTACCGGACTTGATTCTTCAATGGTGTTTGGGCCAAAACCCAATAATGCATATATAGCTGCTGTTGTTGCTTTAGTTGTTCCCCAATGCTGGGTTTGTTTGTTTTTGAGCAACCACACTTTAAGAGCATCAACTTCCTTTTGATTTTTAGTGATTTCATAAAATACTTCTACCATTAATGCTTGGGTTTCAATTGGAAGTTCATACCAATTATAGGACCATGAATTTTTCCAATACATACCTAGCTCAGGATTTTTTATGGCACGTTGTGATAATGATTTAGTGATCAATTGGGCCAAATCTTTTTTATTATTTCTTGATGCAATCAATGCGCAAATTCCCTCATGATAAATATTACTACTATGCCAATAATTATTCATTTGTAATAAATAATAATTTTGAATGGCTTGAAAACTATCATCTGATTTCCAATCTGGAAAATAGGATTTACAATATAAGAACATCAACTCCATATACCCCAAATGATTGTCTTCCCATGTTGTCCGGCCTGCTTTAACTTCTTTTGCCAATAGTTCATATTGTTGTTTAATCATAGACTCCAGAAAAGGTTTTGCACGATTCACCATGGCATCAAAACGATCTTTGTTTTTTTGGATTGCTCCTAATCGTTGCAAATGTGCAATTTCTAAAACAATATGCTGTGTAATATACCAATCGTATCTACCGCCAGGAAACCAACTCCAACTTCCATTTGCATCTTGCCGAGATTCTAATTTACTAAGTGCAGATTCAAGACCCTGAGCCATCGTATTCAAATCCATTAACAAACTCACTCGCTTCATTTGTTCAGATTCACTTTGCGCAGCAAGTACCCAAGGTGTTTCTTCAATTAATGCCGATTTAAGTTCTTCATTTTTTAACAAAGGAGATTTATTCGAACCTTCTGTTTGAATTTGTTTCAGTGTTGAAGCAACTTTAGGATATTGATGCATTACATAAGTTCCTATTGTATTAGCATAAATACGACTCATCAATTGCTCACTGCACTCATGGGGATACTCCATGATATATGGTAAGTTTTGTATAGCATACCAAACCGGATGAGAAGTAAATTCTAATGTTAGCGAATGGGGACTAGCAGAAGAACTTGTATTCAATTTTTGTAGAGGCAAAAAGACAAATGATTTACTTTCTTTAGAGCCGATTGGAAGTGGCAATGATTCAGTTATTAATTTTCGATTAGTTACGACAGGAATAATCGTTTCTTCCCCATCAGAATGGGTATTGCCTTTGGCTATAAAACGAACTAGAAGAGGACGTAATTCGTCTTTTGGAATTTGAATGGTCCATTTATAGGATGATGTTTGATTGGTTATTAAATCGAAGTTTTGACTCACATTTGATTTGACAAATGAAGATGTAACATCGGCCATAGTATTGGGATCCAATATCATGATTTGAGTTTGTCCCTTTTGAGCTTCTTCTGATAAATTACTTACCGTTGCTGATAATTCCATTTGATCGCCTTGTCTAAAAAAACGGGGATAGAAAGGTTTAATCTGAATGGGTTTCCGAGTTATAACATCCAAGGATTTAATACCATATTTTAAATCAACCGTATGCGCAAACATTTGTAATTTCCATTTGGTCATGGCTTCATTCATGGTAAATGAAAAGCTTATTTTTCCATCATCTTTGGTATACAATTGTGGATAAAAGAAAACCGTTTCGTTTAAATTTTTCCTAATTTGAACTTCAGAACTATTGTTATCTCTTTCCGATGGTGAATTAATTTGTTCTACATCTTTATTTAGTTTATCTGATTGAATAGTTGAACCTTCTGCTTGAGGTGCAGCTTCTGAAGCTTTGCTTCTGGACGCATGTTTTCCACCACTAGCACGCACTCCATCCATATACATTGTAGCACCCATCATGACTGGTGAAAAATCAGACATTGGCAATCCGAAAAAATTCAAACTACTGTACCCATGCAAGTAGGATCTTTCGTCAGCATGACTGAATTGAAATCGCAAATAATTTAGCTCTAATGCATGAAATGATGAACTCACAAAATTAGATCTCATATAAAAGTCCGGCCAATAATACGCATCCCACTGGTGTGGTAATATCTGATCCAATGAAGCATCATACATAGATGCTAAAAACTCAGTTGGATTTGATTTATTATTTCGATCCAAAATTTCAAAAGTCCATTCCTCTGGTTGACCAGGCAATAATTTATCTCTGAATGAAATACTTTTGATGTTTAATTCTTTATTAGACCAAGGCACTTTAACTTGTTGGCTTTGTTCATAGATTCGATTTTGAAAAACACATACAGCATTTAGGAAAACCCCTCCACGATCTGTTTCTTGAATCGGATATTCATACATGGTATTTTTACTGATCTTTTTCCAATTCAATTCATTGTGAGATCTTGATGAATATTGGATTAACATGTGATAATCTTCATCCATTGAAAGAGCAGTGAACAGGGCTTTAGAATTGGGCTCTAAGATTTCTTGCTGACTTAACACATAGGGTTTCAACGAACTGTTTTTTGAATTTTTATCATACACAATGGTGTATTCAGTTAGTTTTTCAATAGACCCATTCTCTCCAGTTGCTTCTATGATCATTTTATAAGCCCCTTGTTTCAATAACTTCAAGAAATCAATTTTGAAAACAGATGCTGAACTAAAATTTTGGTCCAAAACAGTACTTATTTCTTTCCATTGATCCATCTGATCTTCCTTATCATAAATATCATTTGGGAAAAAAGATTTATATTCTGCTTGGGAGCACTTCATGACATCCGGTTTTGCCCAATATCTAGATCGCAAATGATTTTTTGGCATTTGCAAAGCATATATTTTTACCTGAAGTTCTGCTTTGACTGGAATTTTCTCAATATTATTTAATTTGATTTCTATCGACTTCAAATTCGCATCCAAAAAATAAGGCTTCATATTCGTTGAAATAAAAATACTTTGTTCTGATATATCGAACCCTTTACTTTGACTGTGCGTTTCCCCATTTAAATCTGTAGCATCAACTTCGATAGTGTAATGATGAATGGGTTTCAATTGATTTGGATTGTCATCCTTTTTAGGAATAAATGAAACTTCAAACCTTCCTTCTTCATCTGCAACTATTTGTCCAAAATCAATTTGTTCTTTAGTTTCAGGAAATCTCATATAATAGCTCCAACATGGATAATAGGGCATAAATAAGCTCTTGTTGATTCTATATTTTATTACAGCATTAGCCACAGGAATTCCATTGTATGATTGAACTTTTCCAGTAACATGAAGGACTTGGCCCAACTTGAGTTCCGCCTTCAAAGTATCAAATATAATTTCAAAATTGGGGCGTTTGTATTCTTCAACCTGAATGGATTGTGACCCTCTATATTGATCTGCAACCAAATTAAAAGATCCATTTAATCCGGAATTGGGTAAGACAAAACTTCCTTGTGCACTACCGAATGTATTGGTGACCAAATTAACTTTGCTAACTTCCTGACCATTGGGATTAATTAATTGAACGACAAATTTTTGCGCTGTTTTAATTTTAGGCAATTGATCCTTGTCATTAATGGTCGCCAATATTTTAAAATATACGATTTGACCAGGTCTGTATATACTTCGGTCTGTAAAAAATTGATATTGAACTTGTGCATTTTGCTCATTTGGATATCGCATATTGTAAAGCCAATCCTGAGTTAGCAAGAGATCATCCTTCAACGAAACATAATAGCTCATTTGTTCTCTTCTAGGTATCGTAACCATACCTTCGGCATCAGTTGTTTTTGTTTCAAATATTTTATAATCAGGACTAGAACGGTATCCTTTATTTGTCGATTCGAAAAAGACAACTTTCGCTCCTTTAATCGGAGCACCTTTGTCACGATTGACAACAATGATTTTATCAAAATGATTATCCATTTGATATTTTATTGATGCTAAGTTAGATACTTGAAATGCCCCAGCCTGTAAGATATTAGCAGAAGTGAGATCCTTTGAATTATTAACCATCAAATAATATTGACCTGACTTAAGTCCATCCATTTTTAATTCCACACTGTGCTCCATAAAATCCGTAGATCCAGGCCAACTTTCTTCCCATTCTTTAACCAATGAAAATTTTTTCAATTGTTCTTCCAAATTATCCTGATTAACTTCATAGGAATCATTTACACTATGAAATGGCATTTTGTAAAGTCGAAAAAAGGCTTTAGAGATATTGCGATGCGTCAACAAAAACTTAATGGGCTTTTGAATTAGATAAACATCCTCAATGGATACTTTTAAATTCTGAGTACGAATATTTTGTTTTAATAATTGTGCCTGACTAACCCAGTGTGATTTTGGATAACGTTTGATTAAATCATTACATATAGAATCTACTTTTATTAAATTCGTTTTTTGATCACCTAATGAGTTATTCATTTCTTGAACACCCATGCTCATATAATAATTAGCTATCTCAATGAGCACCTGTGCAGCTTCATCATTTTTTTTATGTTGCTGAAAGCAATCCATCAATGCATTTAAATACAAAGTTTGATCTAAATTAGAAACATTCAATGAATGAGCATACTTTAATCGATTCAAATTCGCATCTATTGATGCTTCAATATTGTTGTTCGTTTTATTCCTTTTCAAGACATCCTGAAAAAACTGAAATACTTGGTGGGATTTGACATCAGCATTTAGAAATGCATCCAAATTTGCGAATTGAATCTCCTTGGGTATACTTACATTAAAATCACTTAATTGAGTGCTTGAATTTTTGAAATGATCAATCGCTCTAAACAATAACAAATCATACAAGCTTGGACGAACTAAACTATCATTTTGGTAATATAAAATGGCGGAATAATCCTTTGTAGATTCTTTGTCTAAACTCGTATTTTGAATAGATTGCAGATAATAATCATTTGCTTTAGCAATCATTTTTGATGGTGACCAGGTATTGATATCTGCAGTGTCTTGTTCTTCACCAACAATATTCGTTTTTGAATTTCGACCATAACCATATTGATTGAAATTGAAATACAATTGACCTAAAACAGATTTTAATAATGACGCAGAAGGTTCTTTTAGATCTTTAAGGCTTTTTTCCAATCTCAATATAATTCCTTGCTGTCCTGCTTCATCTTTTTGAAACTGTAGAGCTTCTATACTCAACAAACATTTATAAATCTGTGGATGGTTCACATCTTGAATAGCCAACTTATAGATAAATTCAATTTTCAGTAAAGCATCATCAATTAAGCCTTGTGCTTGAAACTGTTCGACTTCTTTCCAATAACTTAGATATTCAGGATAATTGTGGTCTGTGATGGTTTGTTTAGGGGTCATATTAAAAACTGAAAAAGCTAAAAAAGCAAAGAAAGACAATAGCAAAGAAATCTTCATGAGTTGATCTTTTGAGAGTAAACATAATAAGGTGGACTAATTATTTTTATAGTATCCTTTTTTAACAAAACGTTTGATATCGATATCAGTAGAAATGGTCGAATGATCTATGATTAAATCTATAAGTTGGCTAACACAATAAGGGGTCAAAGAAGTTCCCTTAGTTCCGAATCCATTCATGACATACATTTGTTTCCAGTTGGGATGTTCACCTACCATCGGTCTACGATCTCTGGAGGCAGGCCTAATGCCATAATCATGATGTATAGTTCGGATTGGTTTAGTCAAGGTCTGTTGCAGAAATTCCTCCTGGAGTAGTCTTTCTGTAGATGTTACACCCATTTGGATATCGTTTACCTGATAATTTGCACCAAGCCAATAGCTTCCATTCTTCCATGGGATTAGTGTATAGTGACCAAGTAAAACATCTTTTATGGTTATTTCATCAATCGTTACAGTGATATGCTCACCTTTTAAAGGATAAACAGGTAGCCAATTAAAAAAAGGATTTTCATTTATTCTAAAGCCTTCGCAAAATATTATGTGTTCACCATAGATCGTATTGTGATAATGCCAGCCTGTTTCATGAGACCTAAGTTCGGTATAATTAAACTTTTCAGTTCTTAAGACTCCTTTCACTCCAAGATAATGATTCACTGCATTCATAAGCCCTTGGATATCCACCCGCCAGGCATTTCTAATCTTTCCGAGACTTAATGAATTAATCATATCATGTTTAAATTCATCCATTTCTTCTTCTGAACTAATCCACTGCTTATATTCTTCTTCGCCTGATCTGGAAAGCCACGCATTTTCTTCAGCTGCGGTCTCAAGGCGAACCACAATGTCGGTCTCATATAGAATTTCAATACCAAGTATGGATTCTATATTGCGATAGAATGAAATCAATTCATCCAGAAGTACTTCAATATTCCAGGTCTTAACAAACCGCATTCCGGTCACAGGATTGACCAATCCAGAACTGACTCGGGTGGATTCACCTTCTTGTTGGAATGAATACAAAACCACTTTATGACCTTTTTGCTCCAAACTAAATGCCAGCAATGCACCTGCAAGTCCGCCGCCTACCACAATACTATCAAAAGACTCCATACTATTATACTTGAGGAACTTTTAATGACTTTGGAAGACTTTGATAAACCAGATCATAAGATTTATCAATCAGTTCCTTCAGCAATTTATTTCCCAGCGTTCCATCAAAATGAACGGTATTCCAATGTTTTTTATTCATATGGTATCCAGGTTGAATTTCATCGTGTTCACTTCTCAATTCTAAAGCCCAATCCGGATCACATTTCAAATTCACTTTAAATTCTGCATCATCTAAACCAGTCAAGGCAAAAATTTTGCCATGCACTCTAAGCACCAAAGTTTCAGGACCAAAAGGAAAGTCTTGAGTCACAAATGGCTTACTCATACCATAATCAAGAAACTGTTCAATATTCATAAATCAGTATAAAGATCAAAAATACATAAGATATTATGAAGATGAGTAACTTTGCCTACATGAAAAACAGGTGCTTGATTTTCCTTTTAGTCTTGGTAAGTTTCAATTCCATTATTGGACAGTGGAAAACACAGGTTCTTTTTCCCGGAGACTCTTCCTTTATATTGACTTCTAAACTCATAGACTATTACAAACCTTCAGTAGTTCTTGACTATACCAATGCCAGAGTTAAAATGTATACTGAAATTTATAATGTTCATGATACCGTTTCCTGTGTTTATTCCAAACACAGTCTTTATGTAGACCCTTCCAGTTCAGACCCTATCGGTTATATTTTTAAGAGCGGAAGTGCTAATGGTATCAACTGTGAACATACTTTTCCTCAAAGCAAAGGAGCAGAAACTGGCAATGCTCGTTCTGATATGCATCATTTGTATCCGGCACGAGCGGCAGTTAATGAGGCTCGTTTAAATTATCCATTTGGCGACATCGATGACAAAAAAACAAATCATTGGTTTTATAAAACACAAGATCTAACCCTAAAACCAAGCAAAGACGTTGATGAATACAGTGAGAGCATCAATTCTGTATTCGAACCACGGGAAGATCATAAAGGAAATGTAGCCCGAGCCATATTTTATTTCTTCACGATGTATCAATTACAATCTGATGCTGTTTTTTTTGAATCCATGAGACCCACTTTGTGCAATTGGCATCAATTGGATCCTGTTGATTCCTTGGAATGGACAAGAACGTACATGATTGCAAAATACCAGGACAACAAACCCAATCCATTTGTTCTCGATTGCTCCTTAGCAAGACGCACCTTCTGCAATTTAAACTCTAGTTGTACTCCCTCAGCAAATATTGAATTAACTGAATCCCAAATTCATTTATTGACCAATCCAGTGCATGATGAACTGCAAATTCAAATAAGTGATTTTTCTTTAAACCTCCATTCGATTCAAATTACAGACATCACAGGAAGGTCATCGTATTTTTTTAATCCTACAATAACGGACACTAAATTAAATATTAGAACAGACGGAATTCCTTCAGGATGCTATCTGCTTGTTATCCGAACTGTGGATAACAAAATATGGCGAAGGGTTTTTGTGAAGGGGTAAGCTAGATGGAAATATTTTACTTATAGATCATATCTTACCAAGTTCTAAAGGAGGCAAGATGTAATTACCAACTATCAGACGCTTTGTCATGTTTTTATTATTGGAAAAAACAATAAAGAGCAAACTGATTTAAAAAATAGAAATGAAAATAGTCCACATAGACAATTTCAAATACTTATGAATATACTTAAGTCCCTATCGGAAATAACTTACTGGACTCAATTTATAATGATATGCTATACCACAAATGCATGTAAATTCAAAATACCAGAGCAGGTTGAATCAGATCCAAATAAGACATTATTAATTTCAATGCTTCAAGATACCTTTTTTATGGACAATCAATGTGATAGCTTTAATCTATTCATAGAAAATATAATGTACAAAGTTGATACTCAATTTATTTCAAACCTTAACATTACAAAATATAAACAATCTTTAATAAAAGATGAAGTGAAGTTTGAAAATTATAAAAACGTGACACATGCAGAAGCACCCTGTCGTTTAAGTATATTTGAAGTTTTGATAGCATCAGCATATTATTATAATATTTCAGATACCATAGTGTTAGAAAAAATACTCAATGAAATTAAAATCAAGAAAAATACAAAAAAATTGATAGAATATGAAAACGCTTTACTTTATCATAAAATCAAACAATCTGATTATGTAAATGTCATATCTGTTTTCAAAAAAAATATTAATGATTCAACTACATTTGATATTTTAATTGACTTTATACCAGCTGCTTTAGGTAAAAATTTTTTGGAACCATATTTTAGTGAAGCGGTCAAAATAAGTAGAATTAATCCTAGGAATTACTACAGCTTTATAGTTAATTTGATTTCATATAAATCACAACTTAATAATTTAACTTATATTTCCATTTTAAGCGAAGAAAAAGAGTATATAAAAAACAACAAGAATATGTATAAAGGTTCAAAACTAAGATTATTAGACCTTTTAGATAAAACCATATAATCAAATGTCAATGAAACAAAATACCATGAACTTGCACAACACAGAATAATTTAAATTATTCCAAAAAACTATTATAATTATCGATAGAAATAAACGAAGATGAAGTGTTGCATTACGAATATTAGGCCTAGTTTTTAAAATTAAACCACTAAAATAGTCTTAATAAATGTAATGGGCTGACCAAAAAGCAGTCAAAACTTTAGCCAGTTATGTGTTGCCTGAATAAGAGCTAATATCTAAATGGTATCCTCGACAGGAATCGAACCTGTATCAAAAGTTTAGGAAACTTCTATTCTGTCCATTGAACTACGAGGACTAAACATTAAGCATTAATACTAATAGTCATTAATGCGGATTTATCGCTCAAAAGTAATCATCTAAACTTAATTGACATATTTAAATTTGGAGCACATTTGGAATCTCCGCCTGCAAAATAGCAGTCGGATAAAGAACCTGCATCAAAAGTTTCGGAAACTTCTATTCCCTGCCAAACTGTGCTTTTTCGAACAGGTTGGTATCCATTGAACTACGAGGACAATTCCTGTGAATTATTGCTCAAAAGTAATCATCTAATCTTAATTGTCCCAGCTAAATTGGAGTGCATTTGGAATCTCCGCCTGCAAAATAGCAGTCGGATAAAGAACCTGTATCAAAAGTTTAGGAAACTTCTATTCCCTGCCAAACTGTACTATTTCGCACAGGTTGGTATCCATTGAACTATGAGGACAATTCCGGTGAATAATCGCTCAAAAGTAATCATCTAATCTTATTTGTCCCAGCTAAATTGAAGAACATTTGGAATTTTTGCCTGCATAATAATAGTCCTACATGAAAGTTTTCATAAAAATAAATAATGATCCCATTTAGGACTCAATACCCCAGAATAATGCCGAAGACTTATAAGTTACAACCAATATTTCAACAAATCATTAATTTGGAGCCAAATTCGAATACATGAAGTCATTTAAAGCCTATTTCAATATGCTGACCCTGTTTTTTGGGTTCATTACCTTTAGCAATGCTCAAGTTCCAAATAATCCCATTTTATGGCTGGATGCTGCTGTTGGCATATCTCAAAATGCTTCAAATCAAGTTTCAGAATGGAAAAGTAAAAACAATCAATATAAAGCATTTCAGGACGTTGCAGCTAATCAAGCGACTTACATTCCTAATTCTATAGGAAATTTACCTGCTGTTAGATTCAATGGATCTAATTCCTACATGGAGGCTTCTTCTGTGTTTCCAGTTGCAAAAGATTATACTGTAGTCATAGTTAGTCAGGCTTTTGGACCTTCACAAAATATCGTTGGTGGTCATTCAAGAACCATTTGGATGGCTGGAACAACTACACCTACCATGTTACATAATGGAGATTTTGCAAACCAGGTAAAATCATCTATTGATCCAGGTATTGAACCCAGTATTATTATCGCCCAATATCGAAATCTAAATCAACAAGGAACATTCTATGTCAATGGTCTATTCGCAGATTCCGCTTACTGTCCACAAAATGTAGATTCAACCATATTTTTATCTGCATACCAAAAATGTTGTTTTTTCAATGGCGATATTTCAGAAATTATGATATACGATCGAATCATTTCAAGTCAAGAACGTATAGCATTAGAAAATTATTTATTCAACAAATACAAAATCAATAAACCAGGTTTTGTTGATTCTACTTTTTCAATCATTCCAAAAAATTATGAGTTATTACCAAGGGACCAAAACAATCAAGCTATAATTAAAATAGCTGGCATTATAAATAAAATACCCTTTGATTCTGTAAAATGTACTATTTATAAAAACAATCTCCCCTATTTTAATTCAACAAAATCATTACAATTCTTAAATGGCAAAGCTTCTATTATTTTTAATCCAATGATTGAAGCAGGTCTACATGAATACAAATTGGAAATTCATTTACTACAACAAAAAAAAGACTCATTAATTAAAATCGTTGACCACATCGTTTGTGGCGATGTATTTATAATTACAGGACAATCCAATTCGATATTCGGTGGCACAAATCTTAGCAATACTTACTGCAGAACTTTCGGAAAAAATTATTCTTTCAATAAAAATGATACAGCCTGGCGTATCGCATCTGCTGTGGGTTATGGTGGTGGACCGGATATAGGAGCCTGGGGCATGTTCATGGCGAATCAACTCATTGATTCATTACAAATTCCAATTTGCATTATGAATGGTGGTGTTGGCGGAACTGCTATAGAACAACATCGAAGAAATGATATCACACCTTATGAGCCTAATTCCATTTATGGAAGTTTGAATTACAGGATGTTGATCTCCGGTTTATCAAAATATGTAAAAGGTATATTTTGGTATCAGGGCGAATCCAATAGTTCCAATTTATATTTTGAGAACTTCAGGGCATTGTATCAAGATTGGCTTCAGGATTATCTGAATATAAAAAAAGTGTATGTAATCCAAATTCATCATGGATGTGGCGCAGGAGATCATAATAAAGTGCGCGATATTCAAAGAAAACTACCTGAATCTTTTCCCCTTATTTCCCTAATGAGTACAATGGCCTTACCGGGGCATGATGGGTGTCATTACAACCTTGATGGGTATGCAACATTAGGTGATCGTATGTATGATTTAGTAGCCAGAGATTTTTATGGAATGTCTCAAAGTATTGAAATTGATGCTCCCAATATTCAAAAAGCCTATTATACATCTAAACAATTTGACGAAATTGCAATCCTTTTTTCTCCCAATACTCAAGGTTTAAAAATTCAATCAGATAGTATGATTGGACCTTATAATATTTCCGTTAAAGATTATTTATACTTGGATCATTTACCTAAAAAAATCAAATCGCTAAGAATTAATAAGGATACACTTTTTGCAAAACTCACCACACCCGCTTTAGTAAAAACTATTTCCTATTTACCTGAGATCAATTACTTAGATACAGCTTTAGTTTACCAGGGACCTTATATCACAAATCTAAATGGTGTTGGCGCATTAACGTTTTATGATGTCCCAGTGGATCTCGAACTAAAAACCAATATCATTGGCATTCAAAACAGTAACCAAATTACTATCCAACCTAATCCGATCAACGGGGATCAATTAGGTTCACTCAGATTTAATTCTGAAGTCGACCTAAATGATGCTCAAATTTATTTTTTTACTCAAAATGGAACATTACGCTATCAAGGTACTTTAATTTCGAAAAATCCTAGTCAATATGGGATTCAAGTTTCTTCTATTATCCATGAAATTCCAAGTGGCTTGCTCATCTACCAAATCTCTAATGCTAAGGGATCATATTTTGGTAAAATGCTGGTGAATTAAATCTCAGATCTTATGCTGATATCATATACATATTAAATTTATTTTTAATATGTAAAATAATTTTTTTTGTTTGCAAGTTCAAGAAATAAAATAATTCAATATTTGGCATTATTATAATTTTTTAATCTAAATATTTATAAAATACAAAATTTACAAAACTATATTTGTATATTTATAAATTCTATATCTTGTGACTTAGGCTCAATTTTCGAAAATGGCACAGTTTATGCCCTAACTAAGGCATGAATCTTAACATAGCAGAAATCAATAGAAAGCACTTATTAAGTGCAGATGTCGTATACCGAATCAATCATGGACTTTGCAGTCGTTTGGTAAACTTCAAAAACGGAATCATCTACCTTGAAGTTATGTTTACCAAAAAATGGAAGAAGTCCTACGAAGAGACCACAGAAGAAATGGCTCATTGCTGGCGGAATACCAATAAAGAATTATCTAAAGCCCTTGGCTGTAAAGTATATATCGTCGATGCCAGAGCCTATCCTTATAAAAAAGAATTATACCTCCATTCAGGCGTTGCTAGCTATGATGCTAAGAAAGGCATACTATTTGGTGACAATTTACTCAGTTAACTGATGCTAATCCTGCCAAGTCGCTACAAATAAATTAGTGTCGTGCGTTCCATTATTGTTTCTATTTGATGAAAAAAC
Organism: Saprospiraceae bacterium; assembly: GCA_044228225.1. GTDB lineage: Bacteria > Bacteroidota > Bacteroidia > Chitinophagales > Saprospiraceae > Vicinibacter. The sequence continues at coordinate 21,938 of JBGAVH010000005.1, forward strand.
AAGATGCTTTCCATCTGGTGAAAACATTGGAAATGCATCAAATACACTATCATGACTAATCCGCTCTAAGCCCGTACCATCAAGGTTGATCATATATAAATTGAATTCATAGCCTCGCGTTCCTGCATGATTTGAAGAAAATATAATTTTTTGCCCGGAAGGATGAAAAAAGGGTGCCCAGTTTGCTTTACCAAGGTGCGTAATTTGCTTCATATCCGAACCATCTATATTGCAAACAAATATTTCCATATTGGTAGGCTGTACTAAACCATGACTCAACAAATCTCTATACTCTTTCTTTTCTTCTTCAGTTTGTGGTCTTGAAGCACGAAACACGAGTTTGGTGCCATCCGGAGAGAAGAAGGCTCCCCCATCATAACCCAATTCATGGGTGATTTGCTTTTGATGTCGTCCATCAATATCCATAATATACAATTCTAGATCTCCAGACCTATCTGAGGTAAATACCATCTTATCACCCTTAGGAGATACAGTAGCTTCTGCATCATAATACTCATTATTGGTCAATTGCATTCGGGTGTTGCCCTTTAAATCAGCAACAAATAGATCAAAAGAACCATAAACAGCCCACACGTATTTTCCACCCTTTTTTCTTTCAGGAGCAGCCGGACAATCAGAACCTTGATTTTGTGTAGAGGCAAAAATGATACTGGTATCACCCGGCAAAAAATAGGAACAAGTCGTTCTACCTCCGCGTTTAGACACATAATTAGGCGCATTAACTTTTAAGTCGTCTACAAAGGGGTTAAAGTAATAAATCTGATCACAGCTCGCCCCCCATTTGGCATAATCTGATTGAAAACAAAGCCTTTGTCCATCAGAACTCCAATAAGCTTCGGCATTATTTCCACCAAAAGTCAATTGTCTAACATCCTTAAAATGGATTTCGTCAGGATATTTTAAATTCAAAGAATCCACAAATGGGATTGAGGATTGCGTACTTTTTACGTTATTTGCATCCTTATTTTTACAATTATCGAAAATGAAAAATATCAAAATCAATATTGGTGTCATTTTTGTAAGTAACATATCTTTAAAATTAGTTTAAACCATGAATTCAGATATAGAAATTGCCCAATCGGTACAACCCCAGCACATCGTAAAAATTGCTAACAAATTAAATATAGATGAGAATGACCTTCATTTATTTGGCAAATTTAAAGCAAAATTGCCTTTATCACTAATAAATGAGGAAAAAGTCAAGCAATGCAAACTCATACTGGTTTCTGCGATTTCCCCTACTCCAGCAGGTGAAGGAAAAACGACGACATCGATAGGCCTTTCAGAAGGTCTCAATAGAATTGGCAAAAAAACGACCGTTGTACTAAGAGAACCTTCTCTGGGTCCGGTATTTGGAATCAAAGGCGGAGCTACAGGCGGAGGTTGGTCTCAGGTCTTACCCATGGAGGACATCAACCTACACTTCACAGGCGATTTTGGCGCTATTGAAAAAGCCCACAATTTGCTAGCAGCACTAATTGACAATAATATTCAAAATAAAAAATTCGGATTGGGTCTGGACCCGCGTACCATAGCCTGGAAACGGGTAATGGATATGAACGACCGATCATTAAGAAAAATTACCATCGGTCTAGGTGGTACCGGAAATGGAATTCCCAGAGAAACAGGATTTGATATAACTGCAGCTTCTGAAATCATGGCCATTCTATGTCTTTCTAAAGACCTGGAGGATTTAAAAACCAGGATGGGTAATATTTTCATTGGATATACCATGGATCGCAAACCCATATATGCAAGAGATATTAAAGCTAACGGTGCTATGGCAACCCTCATGAAAGATGCCATTCGCCCAAATTTAGTTCAAACCATAGAAGGCAATCCAGCCATAATTCATGGAGGTCCGTTTGCAAATATTGCTCAAGGAACTAATTCTATCATAGCTACCAAAATGGGTATGTCCCTTTCTGATTATGTTGTAACTGAAGCAGGATTCGGATTTGACCTGGGAGCAGAAAAATTTCTAAATATTAAATGTCGAACTGCAGGTCTTTCACCAAACGCAGTAGTCATCGTTGCTACAGTACGTGCATTAAAATATCACGGTGGTCAATCTTTGAAATTATTAAACGAACCAAACGCAAAAGCAGTAGAGAAAGGTTGCGCCAATTTAGAAAAGCATCTGGAGAATGCACAACAATTTGGAATCCCGGCAATAGTTGCTATTAACAGATTCGTAAAAGACACAGACGAAGAACTTGCAGTCATTAAGAACCGATGTGAAGCATTAGGTGTAGAGGCCGTCTTCTCTGAAGTATGGGCCAAGGGAGGCGAAGGAGCTATAGAGTTAGCAGAAAAAGTATCTAAAATAGCAGATCAATGGTCAAACCCATTCATTCCTACTTATGATTGGAACAGCACTGTAGAAGAAAAAATCAATGCCATTGCTACAAAAATTTATGGTGCAAAGCGTGTAGAATATTCTGTTGAAGCAAAATCTGATATTAAACGAATCAATAATCTGGGCTTAAATAAATTGCCTGTTTGTATGGCAAAAACACAAAAATCATTATCAGATAATCCAGATTTAATTGGTCGACCTAAAGATTTTACTTTAACTGTTCGGGATATTGAAATAGCCGCAGGAGCTGGATTTATTGTTCCTATTACCGGTGAAATGATGCGAATGCCGGGCTTACCGGATACTCCAGCAGCTGAATCCATAGATATTGATAAAGACGGACATATAACTGGGTTATTTTAATTATCAAAAGTTATACTTGGTTTATAAAGTCTTTTTTCTTCTTGAGCATAACCACTCGTTAGTATATTTCGCCCTTTGCATAGTGTTCGATGTGCTGACACCCATTGTTAGTATATTTCGCCCTTTCAGGGCTATAAAAGTATATGATTTATTCAAGACCTTTCAAGTGATCTAAAGGTAATGCCATCAGGCTTTTTCACACATTTTAACACCACAAATGTCCATTATCCCAAGAATTAGGCTTGAAAGCCCTTCTACAGGTGGTATAAACTTTCTTAGATGCAGCACTTTGGCACATCCATAATTCTCTCCCAAGCCCTGAAAGGGCGATATATATCAGCAAAGGGTGAAGCCCTTTGTCTGAAAGGGCGCAATAAATTAACAAGAAGTGAAGCCAGAAAAACACATTAAGCTGCAGAAATTATTTTTTGTGAAATTTCTTTCAATGATAATCCTCCAAAATTTCCAGATCCTAAAAATAAAATCACTTGATAATCTTTTGATAATTTCAAAATATCAACTTCCAGTTGATCGCTGGAATCCACTACAAAAAGTTGTGGATGCGAGAACGCATCTTTAATGATTTGCGATGATAATGGTGGCATTCTTTTGATTTCAAGTGCACGTTGATCAAAATAAATTAAGATAGCATCTGTAGCATTCGCAGTTCCTTTATATTGCGGCAGAAAGATTTCATTTAAACTGCTATAAGTATGTAATTCCTGAATCACTAATATGTTTTTATCAGGAAATTTTTCCCGAACCGCTTCAACTGTTGCCTTTACTTTTGAAGGGGCATGTGCGAAATCCTGATAAATTATTTTTGATTCAGATTGTGCTAGTAATTCAAGCCTTCTTTTTGCTCCTTTAAATGAACTCATTGCAGCAAAAACATGGTCATCATTTTGTTCTAAAAGATTACAAACCAGGCGAACCGCTTCAATGTTTTGCAAATTATGCCTGCCAAAAATTTCCAAAGGATAACATGCCGTTTCCGACACTAAAAATGTGGTTCCATTTTTGTTGATATGATTGGCTTCACCATATGGGAAAGTTCGCAAATGCCCACCATACAATTTTACTATACTAACTAATTCAGGATCGCCTTGAAAATAAATTAAAGCACCACCTTCAGGCATAGTCTGAATTAAATCTGAAAATGACTTGATATAACTTTCTAAGGTTGGAAACACGTTATAATGATCCCAGGCGATCCCTGTAATAATCAATATTTGAGGAGCATAGTGAAGAAATTTAGGTCTTAAATCCAAACACGAACTCAAATATTCATCGCCTTCAATTATAGCCAATGGCGCATCTGAAAAAGCAACCATTTCATCAAATCCTTCCAATTGAGCTCCTACTAAAAAGTCAAAAGATAAATTCAAGGTTTTCAATACATGCATGATCATTGATGTCGTAGTTGTCTTCCCGTGACTACCGGCAACAACGACCTTTAATTTACCATGGAACATTTCGCGTACATATGCCGGAAATGAATAAACAGGTATTTCAAGTTCTAATGCGCGAATGAGTTCAGGATTATCTGATTTGGCATGCATCCCTAGAATGACTACATCCAAATCTGAGTTTATCTTACTTGAATCCCAGCCTTCCTTATCAGGCAATATGCCGACTCTGGCAAGTCTGGATTTGGCCGGTTCAAATATTTGATCATCTGATCCCGTTACATGATGACCTTGCCGAACCAAGGCTAATGCCATATTATGCATCACACTTCCGCCGATAGCAATTAAATGAATTTTTGAAGGCATATAATAATTAACAATTAATTGACTCAAACATAGGTTAAATTCGCAAAATAAATTACTTTTGCGTCTCGTTTTGTTGTTATATTGTTTTTTAACATCTAAACTGCATAATATGAAAAATCAAAAAAGATCTATTCCGGGACTTATGTTGGTGTTGGTAGCACTTATTGGCTTAAGTTCATGCAATCGTGGTTACGGTTGTCCTTATGATTTTAGCATTGCAGATACAATAAGCACTATTGTGGTGGCTGTTGTAAAAGTGATAGCTTTAATTTTCTAAGATAGACTAAATAAATAGCATAAAAATACAACCGGCTTCAGTAATTGAAGCTGGTTTTTTATTTTATAGAACGTTCTAGGTCTTTTCGATTTAGATTGAATTAAATGGACAATAACTTTAGACCAAGAAGAATGTGTTCTGATTTTTTGGATCTGTAATGAGCTCAATCCCAAATGTCCGTTTCGAATAAAGCCCCAGAAGCCACTTTTTATGATATTGCCTGAAATAATTATTACTGCTGATGGTTCTCATACCCTTCTTCATCCAATCCTTAAAACTACCTATCATTCCATTCATGGCGCTTTAAAGGAAAGCCAGGTCGTATTTATAGAAAATGGATTGCATGCATTAAATAAAACTGGAAATCCTCTTTCAGTCTTCGAATTCGGCTTTGGCACTGGCCTGAATGCATGGCTTAGCCTGGAATTTGCTCAAACTGAAAAACTAGCAATAGAATATACTGTTATTGAGATTGACCCAATTAACGAATCCACATGGTCACAATTGAATTATCCAAATATTCATCCATTTCCCAATGGTGTATATTATTTTGACCAACTCCATCATGCTCAATGGAATCAAAGAAGTACAATATCAGACTCTTTCAATATTGAAAAACTGAAATTAGATTGGTGCGAATTCAATACTTCTTCAACGTTTGACCTCATATACTTCGATGCATTCGCCCCCGAATCACAAGCAGAATTATGGCTCGAAGACTCTTTGAAGAAACTCTATGACCTACTAAAACCAGGTGGTTTATTACTAACCTATTGCGCTAAAGGGATTTTCAAACGCAGACTAAAGGCGGTTGGCTTTCAAGTAGAAAGTTTACAGGGACCTCCCGGAAAAAGAGAAATTACCAGAGCCATTAAATGATTCTCAAGCTTAATGTAAAATCCATGAAAATCAATACAAAAGCCCGTAATCCATGGATTTTTTAAATCAACCTCTATCTTTACTCTAAGCCAAATTAGCTTATACCCTTGCCATAAATTAAAGAATTACTATATTTGAGAAAAATATTTAAACATGGGATTAGAACAATTATTGGGTGTCGGCTCACGAGTTAAGCATCCTGCATTTGGAGATGGTGTTGTTATTGAAATTGATGTGGCCGCTTATCGGGTGTGCTTCATCCAGTTTGGAATTAAATTAGTCGGTAAGGATTATTCATTATGGGAAATTATTGATCGCATTCAACCAACTGAAACGGTCTCTTTCAACGAAGCTGAAAAATCACTGGCTAAAATTTTACGTGCATGGTCTGATGTAACTGAAGTCGTACCTCTGGGTGACAAGTGGAAAGAAGGTGTTATGATTTTGAGATCAGGCGACCCTACTCTTAAAGATAAAGAAATTCCGATAGATGCATTTTTTCATAAGATCGTTATGACCCGTGATCGCCTTCGGGTAATGGAACAAAGAATAAACGCTAGCAAATTGACTGATGAAGAAAAAGTTAACCTACAACAATATATTACACGTATCTATGGAAGTTTAACTACATTTAATGTGCTGTTTAGATATAAAGAACATTATTTTGTTGGAGACAAGAGCGATTCCTAAAGTTTGATATGAAAAGAATATTCCAATATGCATGAACATTACGTAATACCGGTTTTATCAAGCCTATGGTGGACAGGACTTATTTGTAGCGTCCTTGCCATTATTTTTTTAATCAAACTTGGCTTAAATTTTCGTTTAAAATTAAAAGAAAACAAATACAGATCAATCCTGTTTTACTTTTTTTTAATTCGAGAAATCGTTTATTATTCGTTCATCATTGCTACCGGAAAATTTACTTTCGTAGATTCATTGCCATTACAACTTTGCAATATCTCATACTTCATCGTCATATTGTTTTTCTACAATCCAAAAGCCATATTATTTGAGTACTTGCTGATGCTAGGTCTTCCTACTGCTTTTTACAGTCTGATCACTCCTGAATTAACTCATGGTTTATCTAATTATTTTTTAATCGATTATTATGTTAGCCATGGGGCTATTGTATTTGCACCACTCTACGGTGTTTTTGTTTTAAATGAAATTCCAAGGATACATTCCTGGAAAACTATTTTTGTCGCGAGTAATATTTTATTATTTTTTGTAGGCATTATCAATTATTTTCTAAATTCAAATTACATATACATTTGCACTCCTCCAAAGGCAAATAATATATTTATAACTGGTGGTTTTCCATATCATCTGATTGGATTTGATGTTTTTGGAATTTTACACATTCTTCTCATCTATTGGTTTTTTAGAACTTATTTTGTCAAGTTCCAAAAACAATTATAAAATTAAACCATGTTAAAAGCGATTTCCCCACTTGATGGTAGATACCATAATAAGTTACAAGAATTAGGAAACTATTTTTCGGAATTTGCACTATTCCAATATCGAGTTAAAGTAGAAATATTATATTTCATTGAACTATCAACCATTGATTCACTTCCTATAAAATTAAATGAAGAACAAGTAAGACTACTTAAACTCATTTACGAAAAATTTACCATAGAAGATGCACAACATATACAATCCATCGAACGAACAACCAAACATGATATCAAAGCAGTAGAATACTTTATAAAGGAAAAGATAGAATCATTAGGTCTGGGACAATATAAAGAGTACATACATTTTGCATTAACATCTCAGGATATCAATAATACCGCGATTCCGCTTTTATTAAAAGATGCTACCTCCAATGAATTAATACCTATATTAAAAGAACTCATAACAAAGATTAAAGAAATTGGCACACAATCCATCGGTTTATCCATGCTTGCAAGAACACATGGCCAACCTGCTAGTCCTACAACATTAGGCAAGGAAATTTTAGTGTTTGTTGAACGCCTCGAATTACAATTCCAAACTTTGGAACATTGTACTTATTCAGGAAAATTTGGAGGCGCAACAGGAAACTTTAATGCACACCATGTTGCTTTTCCTCAAATAAGATGGCCACAATGGGCAGACATCTTTCTAAAAAACAAACTTGGGATCAATAGACAACAGACCACAACACAAATTGCCCATTATGATGAATTAGCGGTATGGTTTCATCAACTCATCAGAATCAATACCATTTTATTAGATTTTTGTAAAGACATTTGGATGTATATCTCCATGGAATATTTTAAACAAATTCCTGTGGAAGGAGAGATTGGGTCTTCAGCTATGCCGCACAAAGTCAATCCTATAGATTTTGAAAATGCGGAAGGCAACTTAGGAATATCATCAGCTTTGTGTTCTCATTTTGCAGAAAAACTTCCCATCTCAAGGTTACAGCGAGATCTTACTGATAGCACGGTATTGCGCAACATAGGCATTCCATTTGGGCATACTTTTCTTGCTATTAAATCGATGCTATCCGGACTAAAAAAACTTGATGTTAACCAATCAAAGATAGATGATGAATTAAACCATCATTGGATCGTTTTAGCTGAACCTATACAAACTATATTGCGGAGAGAATCCTTTCCGAATCCGTATGAAGCACTAAAGCATTTAACCCGCGGGAACAGTAGTATAACCAAGGATGTACTTCATCAATTCATTGACACCTTAGAAATAAATGATTCTATCAAACAAGAACTTAAATCCCTGACTCCACAAAATTATATTGGCTACGCTAATAAAAAAAGCTGATCTATTTCTAGACCAGCTTTTTATATTTAGATTTATCGGTTGTTATCTAAAAAGTATATCTCAAACCAATTTGTGCTTGCCATACATCATCTAATGTTGCTCTTTTTTCAACTATTGGCAATGGTTTTTGCCATACGTTTGCGGAACTAACAGATCCAAAAGTGTAAACTGGTTTACCAGCAGCATCTTTGGTATTAGTAGCATTCAAAGGTGAGTTTGTATTTATTCTATATCCTACACCCCATTCTTTGCTAACCAAATTTCCAAAATTGTAAATATCACCACGAATTTGAAACTTGTGTTCTCTTCCACTAATTTTTACTCCAAATTCTTGTACTATAGACAAATCGATTGTTGTCAACCATTTTAATAACAAGGCATTTCTTTCTACTATTTTTCCTCTATTATCATTTAAGAAAGGGTTATTGCTGATGTAATTTTCGAAAGCGTCAATTTGTTGTTGTTTAGTAGCTATTACAGAATCTTTAGATCCAATTTTTTTGATCAAATCATTGAAACTTAAATCGGAAGCTTTGTTTGGAACATACATTAAATCATTACCACTTTGATTATCTCCATTTTGATCACCACTATAAAACAAACTAAATCTGCTTTGATTTCCAGATTGTAAAAATAAAGAAACTTGCGTAGAAGCAATTTTCAAATAATTTACTTTATAAGATAGACCTGCAATGATTCTGTGTTTTTGATCAAATTCCGAATAAGCCAAATCAGGTAAATTATTTCCATTCACCGATTTATTATCTCTCCAGGAATTTAAGGCAATGGATCCGGCAGAAGTTAGATCTTTAGCTTCAGCTAAATTATAAGCAATCATTGCTGACCAATTCTTTGTTAAAGGTTTCTCAAGTTTAGTAGTAAAACTATATGAGTACCCTTTATCTGTATTCTTTAAAACTGTTGCATCTGAAATATTATCATAAATTCTGGAAGCATTTGTTTTTGCAGTAGAAGATTTATCTATACCTGGAAAATAAGGTCTTGAATCGTCACCACTAAAATTACCTGTTGATAATTCTTGATTTGCATTGATGTAATAGATATTATTCAATGTTTTTGAATAAATACCTTCTACGGTTAAAATCAATCCTTGAGGAAGTGAAAAATCAAATGCTAAATCATTTCGCCACACTTGAGGAAACTTGAAGCCCTGATCAATTAATGCTAAGTTGTAAGATGGTGAAGCCGTTGCATTCGCAGGAATATTTGCTGTTACATCATTTGAAAATTTATATTTTCTGGTATTGGTATTATCCTGAGTAATACTTCCTTGTAAAACACCATTATTCCCTACAACATTAGATATCCATACGAAAGGTGGACGACCTGTAAATACGCCTGTTCCACCACGAACTTGTAATTTACGATTACCCATTACATCGTAATTAAAACCTAATCTTGGTGAGAACATGTATTGTTTGTTTGGTAATTTATTTGTCCCATAATTAACAATATTACCATTCTCATCTTTAAATTTCATCGTATCCACCAACACATTTCGCAATGCCGTTTCCGCAAAAATTGGAACATCTATTCTTACTCCAACAGTCAAAGAAAGTTTGTTTTTCAATAAAGATATTTCATCCTGAAGATAAGCGCCTGGCATTTGAACTTTGGTTGTAGCCCATGGCAATTCCTGATTCGGCAATGCAGAATAATTCAATGCATATCTTCTTAAAGCTACACTATCCCCGTTAAGCGCATTTTTAAAATCATTAATATTGTTAAATACATATTGACCATAAAAAGTAGGTGTAAATAAATTATCGAATGCAAATGTTTCGTAATTAACTCCTGCAGTTAATGTGTGATTATTTAAATAGAAAGTCAAATTATCCTGAAACTGAGATACATCAGTATTCAAAGTATTGTTTGGAGTAAATGGCTCATATCCCAAGCTTATGTATTGATTGTTACTGCCATCTAAAATATCGATTAATGGTATAACACTACTGTTACTCGATCTATAATCTCTATTAGCTGTATAACCTACACTAAATGAATTCGAAACTCTACTCGAAAAAATACTGTTTAACTCCGCTATATATGAATGAACATCATTATTGATAATGTAATTTGAATTTTTATAACTCAATGCATTAATACTATTTCTATTACTACCGCTAGTTACTGTACCGGAATTACTAATAAATACATCTCTAGTTGATTTTAAGAAATTATATCTAAAGGATAATCGATGACCATTAGAAATATTATAATCTAACTTGAATAAGCCCTTATCACTTTTTGTTTCATTCACATAATTATCATAAACACCCGTCTCATAGCCCCACTTCTCTTTAACAAGTTTGGAAATATCATCCAGGTCTTTTGCAGTAACTCGAGTAGTATTGGAATTTCTCGATGCACTATCTCTAAATGCTGTAAGTGTAGTAGGATCTGATCTTCTTTCAGATTCCCAATTAACAAACCAAAACAATTTATCTTTAATAATTGGGCCACCCAGTCTAAGTCCTATTTGTTTTACATCAAAATCAGTTATGACCAAAGGATTAGCCCCTGCATTTTTACCGAGCATACTTTGGTTTCTGAAATTATAAAAAACTGAACCCTCCACTTTGTTAGTACCTGAGCGTGTTACTGCATTGATTCCTGCCCCTGTAAACCCAGCTTGTCTTACATCATAGGGAGCAAGGTTAACTTGTATTTCAGCAATGGCATCAAGTGATATAGGCGTAGAGTTTGTTTGCCCACCTGGTGACGAAGACAAACCAAAATTGTTATTAAAAATAGAACCATCTATGGTTAAATTATTATATCTTGAATCCTGGCCACCGAATGAAACACCTGAACCTGTAGTAGATGCCACAGAAGAAGATCTTGATTGTGGTGTTAACCTAACAAAATCATTGATGCTTCGACCAATAGTAGGCATCGTTTCCAAAGCAGCTTTATTAATGTTTGTGGCTGCCCCAGTGCGATCTGAATTCATCAACTCATTTTTAGCACCAGAAATGACCACTTCTCCTAATGAAATGGCTTCTTCCATCAAAGTTGCATTTAGCCTAAAATTTTGACCCAATGCAAGTTGTTGTATGGTTTCAGTTTTCGTTTGGTATCCAATATAACTGATGGTAATCTTATAGGGTCCCCCAATTCTCATGTTAGGGATGTTATATCGCCCATCTTCGCGAGTATAAACCCCATAAATGGTTCCAGAAGGCTCATGAATGGCTTTGACAGATGCTGCTACTAATGGTTCGCCTTTACTGTCAAGAATTTGACCCAGCAATTGACTTGAGGTGATTCCCTGAGCCTGCAAGATCACATTGGAACATAATAACATCATAACAAAACAAGTTGTTAGTGATTTTTTTTGTAAAACTAGTTTAAACATAAATCATTGATTTTTAAATAGTAAGTGAATAATAGTTGGCAAAATTAAAATAATTTATATATGAATTATGTTGCAATATAAGATTTTACAATTTAATAATATGATAAAAAATAGTCATTTGATCATGGAATTCAATACCTCATAAAATACAATTTTAAACTATGACCACGCTGGTGCATGGATAAATAATTGTCCTTCAGTTTAAAAGACAAAAAGCTGTATTTCAAAAATGAACCAATTTGAAACTTAAAGTCGGTATAAAATTATTTCTTCAGAAAAACCTCTGCAATCATGCATCTGGCACTTCCACCTCCTATTTTTTCTATGGTAGGTATTTCTACAGGAAGTAATTTGGTTTTAGAACTAAGTTTATTCAATTGTTCTTTAGTTAAAGAATTAAAGGCAGTCCTAGAAAGAACTAAAATCGGATCACCATTATGGTTGCATAACTGAAGCATATTCCCGGCAAAGGAATTCATTTGGTCAAAGGTAATATCTACCAATTCTTTACCGGTCGCCACAAACAAAGATTCCAATTCTTCCTTTTTAGAAGGTTCAACGGCTTGCATACAACAAACGACAAAATCAACACCTAAAGCCATTAAAACATTAGTATGATAAATATCAATTCCATTTTGATCAGTGGCTTTAAAAAAGCACACTTTATAGTCCATAAGCAAGGAAAAATGATGGAGCAACTCAATATGGGTTCTTGGACTCAAACAAGCATAAACAATCTTATTCTTGCGATCCAAAATCATACTTCCGGTGCCTTCCAAAAATTGATTCTTAGGTTCAAAAATTTCCAAACTAAGTCTTCTGGAAACTTTAAAATGCACATTGAAATACTCTATGATATCCTCGCGCCTTTCTAATCTTCTTGAACTCGCATTCATCGGATAAGTTAATATGGTACCATCATCATGAAAGCTGATCCAATTATTAGGAAACACAGCATCAGGTTTTATGGGCTTAGGAGTATCGTCAATGACCACAACCTCTATACCTTCATGCCTTAAAACACTCACCATTTGATCAAACTCATCCTTAGCAAGCTTTGAAATTTGTTCATATGAGGCATTAGATTTCTTTTGAAAGGTATTATTCAGTGCAGTCTCTTCATTGTATGCAAAATGAGCCGGACGAATCATCAATATGGTGTCCGTTAGTTGTTTAGTTTTCATTTAATTGTTTTATTTAATTCTCATTGCTTTTTGTTTAAGCTCAGCGGCTAATTCATGCCCTAGAAAACGATCAATCCAACCATGAATGAGATATATAATGGGCGTCATGCCAATAGCGACACAAAATTTATAAATATAATTCACTGTGCCTATAGCTAAAACCTGGGCCAATGACCAACCAGCTCCTATGTAAAATGCAATAAAAAGCACTACATAGCTATCAATAAATTGAGAAATTAATGTAGAACCTGTGGATCTCAACCAAATATTATGTTCTCCGGTTTGCTCTTTAATTCGATGAAAAATATAAACATCAATAACCTGACCTAATAAAAACGCTGTTAATGAACCTATTACAATCCATAACCCTTGCCCAAATATCAAACGAAATGCTGTATTCAAATTTAAGACATCTGGATTTAAAACTTCATCACCAGGCTTCAAATGCGAACTTGGCCAAAAATCGGCCGGCACCAAATGAATCGTAAAAAACACCATTAAAAAAGCATAAGAAATTAAAATACAGGTTAAATAAGATAAAAACTTAACCCCCTTAGTACCAAAATACTCATTGATTATATCCGTCATTACAAATACAACAGGCCATAATAAAACACCAGCTGTTAGATTGAAAGACAAGCCTTTAGAACCAAAAATGGTAAAATTTAATGGGTCGAATCCCAGGGTACGTTCTAGCGAAAAAATTTTAACTCCAATGAATTCTGCGATAAGCGCATTGGTAATAAAAATACCCGCTAAAACAATAAATAATAAATTGGACTTATTTTTACTCCAGTTTAACATAGGCATAGAACAATAAACAGAAATTTTAGTTTACTCTTAACCATGGGTAAAATAGCCATTGATTTCAAAACCGGAACTGTTAAAAAGGAACATGACCTCATCGTGGGCATAGATTTAGGCACCACAAACAGTTTAATTGCCATTGTAAAGAATGGTCAGGCCGAAGTACTTACTGACGACAATGATAGTCATTTATTAGTGCCTTCCATTATTCATATCGATCAAAACGGTCAATTAGTAATTGGAGACAAGGCCAAGGAAAATCTCATATCAGATCCTCAGGCAACTATATATTCTGTAAAAAGATTACTTGGTAAATCTTATTTAGATCTGAATGAAAGAAAGCATGTTTTTGGATATACGCTTTCTGAGCACCAGCAAGACCAAATTATTAAAGTCAAGGTTAATGATAAATTCTATTCCCCCATAGAATTATCCTCTTATATTTTGAGCTATTTAAAATCACGTGCCGAAAAAAAACTCAATCAACCCATTTCTAAAGCTGTTATTACGGTCCCAGCTTATTTTAATGATGCTCAAAGACAAGCTACACGAGACGCAGGCAAACTGGCAGGCCTTGAAGTTTTAAGAATAGTCAATGAACCCACCGCAGCAAGTCTGGCCTACGGTATAGGATTAAATAAGGATGAAACTAAAAATATAGTGGTTTATGATTTAGGTGGAGGCACTTTCGATATTTCTATTTTAAGAATTGAAAATGGCATTTTCGAGGTTTTATCAACACACGGGGATACCTATTTAGGAGGTGATGATATCGATCAAAATATAATTAAGTTTTGGTCTGAAAAATATCAGTTTCCAATACCTACTGATCCATCAGTTATGAATGAATTGCGACTTATCGCGGAACATTCAAAAATTGAGTTATCTAACAAAAACCAAACAAGTTCATTGTGGAATACCATTAATTTGGAGTTATCTCATCAGGAGCTCATGGAATCTTGTTCTGAAATCATTGATAAAACAATAAACGGATGTGTTGAAGCACTAAAGGACAGTGGACTTTCAAAGAGCGATATATCAGATGTGCTGATGGTTGGAGGATCAACAAAAATGCCATATATTAAAAAAAGGGTTGCTGATTTCTTTGAAATGAATGTCAATGATACCATCAACCCCGATGAAGTCGTTGCTTTGGGTGCGGCTATCCAAGCAGATATCCTTGCGGGTAATAGAAAAGACTTGTTACTACTGGACATCAATCCGCTTTCTTTAGGAATTGAAACCCTTGGGGGATTAATGGACGTAATCATTCCTAGAAATTCAAAAATTCCAATAAGTCAGGCAAGACAATATACCACTTCAAAAGATGGACAGATCAACTTAAAAATTGCTGTCTACCAGGGAGAACGCGAACTTGTTGCAAATAATCGAAAATTGGCAGAATTCATTTTAAATAATATACCTCCAATGCCTGCAGGGTTTCCTAAAATTGAAGTCCGGTTTTTAATTGATGCAGATGGCATTTTAACTGTTAAAGCACTAGAATTACGATCAGGATTAACTCAATCCATTGACATCAAATCACAATTTGCTATTCCTGAAGCAGAAATGGCCCAAATGCTAAAAGAATCTATCCTGTTCGCCCAATCAGATCAAGCGTTGAAAGGCTTGATTGATGTGACGAATGAGGCTAATTCCATTATTCTCAATTCACAAAAATTCATTAAAAATCACGCAGCATTAATGAGTGAAGATCAAGTCGAACAAATGAAGCTATTCATTGCCGCACTTGAAGATACGATCACTTTGAAAGATAAAAATAAAATTCAAACAGCCTTAAATCAACTCAATGAATTTGCTACACCTATCGCACACATTGCCATGGACCAAATCATCCAGGACGCATTACAGGGAAAAACTATTTAATCACTACATACATGAGCAAGAATAGAAAAATAACCAATGACCTGGGATTTATTTTCTCAACTCATGATTCCTTTAAATCCTTTTTTGAAGAAGAACAAGAAGCAACTGAAATTGCTCCAAAAGCACAGGTAGTAAGGGTGCAATTGGATACCAAGCTTAAAGCCGGAAAGTCTGCAACAAAAATTATGGGATTGAATTTATCAGAAGAAAAAATGAATGACTTAGCTAAACAATTAAAACAAAAATGTGGAGTTGGTGGCTCGGTTAAAGATGGACATATCATTATACAAGGAGATCATGTAAATAAAATTATTGGTATGTTGATAGAAATGGGTTATAAAAACACAAAAAGAACAGGCGGTTAGTCGATCATGAAGTATTTAGTTAGTGACATATCACCCATCCTTATTGTAATGTTTATTTTATTACTATCGCGTTGCTCTCAACAACCAAAAAAAGATATTATAAAAGGCGCACTTAAAAGTTTCATTTTTCAAAATACTTCCAGCACATTTCCTGATCAAAATTTCCCTGAAGATGCTTATAATAATGGCTTTAGACAGAGCCAATTATTACCAAAAATAAATCAAACTTTTAGAAATGTTGCACAATGGGAATCCATTGGGCCTGATAATATTGGCGGCAGAACATTATGCTTGGCCATAAATCCACATGATACCAATCAAATTTGGGCTGGTTCTGCTTCAGGAGGACTTTGGAAATCCAATTCAGGAGGACTTGGTATAAATGCCTGGCAAAACATAAAAACCGGTTTTCCAGTGCTTGCAGTAAGTTGCATAGCGCTGCATCCTAAAGAGCCAAGTATAATATTAATAGGTACTGGAGAAATATATAATTATGTTGGAACCGACGGCGGCAAAAAAGAACGAACATTAAGAGGATCATGGGGTATTGGAATTTTAAAATCAGTAGATGGTGGAAACACTTGGTCTCATGCATTAAACTGGTCATCCCAAGAAAATCAGGGTATTTGGAAAATTATTTTTGATCCATTAAATCCAAACATTATTTATGCCGCAACTACACAAGGTGTATATAAATCTATAAATGGCGGATCTAACTGGCAAATGATTTTGGATAAAAAAATGTGTATGGATATGATGGTAGATCCACATGATCCACATAATGTTTATGTTGGTGTTGGCGGATTTGGTTGTGATGATTATGGCATTTTTAAATCTCATGATGGTGGAATCAGTTGGTCAAAAATAGTACTTGAAACTTCAGTTAATTCTTATAAAGGTCGCATCATGTTAGGCATGTATAAAAGCAACCCTAAACGAGTCTATGCGCTTTTATCAGACACTTACGACAGTCATTATTTTCTTCGAAGTAGAAATAGTTTTGATTCCCTTTTTATAAATGGAATACCCAGCATCAGCTCCTATCAAGGATGGTATGCCAAAGGATTATATATTAAAGACACGGACTCAAGTCAAATTTTAGCAGGTGGGGTTGATTTGTTTTTTGATGAAAGAGGCACTGGAAATAATTTCAATCGAATGGATATGCAGAAATTGGACCTCCATGTTGATTTCCATGATATTGTTTCGAATCCTTTAGATCCGAATAAAATATATCTAGCTACTGATGGAGGAATCTATAGATCTGATCATTTTAGCCATTCCTTTTATTCATGTAACGGCGGATATACTAGCAGCCAATTTTATGCGGGAACTTTTGCATCACAATTTAAGAATATAGCTATTGGTGGATTACAAGATAATCACAGTGCAATTTATATGGGTTCAAAGCAATGGAGGAATACTCATTTTGGTGATGGTGTTGCTAACGCTATCAATCATTCTGACACAAATATCATGTTTTGTTCCGCTCAAAACTTATTTCTCTCAAAATCTACAGACTTCGGATTCAATTGGAATACAGCATTAGATGATCGCGCAAATGGCCCTTTTGTTATTCCTTTAAAAATGAGTTCTACCAATGAAAACTTAATATATACTGCTTCTACCCAAATTTATAAAAGTGTTGATAATGGAAATCAATGGGTTCGATACCTTTCAAACATTAATGAATCACAAATACTAACTATTGAAATATCGCCAATAAATGATCAACATATTTTAATATCGACGGGTCCAAATAATAATGAACATGTTGAACTTTTAGAAAGTTTCGATGGCGGAAAAACATTGAGAAATATCACATCGAATTTGCCTAATAAATACATAACAGATATTGCCATCAATCCAAAAGACGAACACATTATTTATACTTGTCTTGCTGGATTTGGTAATAATCATGTTTACAAGAGCATAAACGACGGATTAAATTGGGAACCACTTGGTAATGAATTACCGGATGTTCCCTTTCATTCCATATTCATCAACCCTTCCAATACCAATCAAATTTATGTCGGATGCGATTTAGGATTATTTGTTTCGTTTGATGAAGGAGCAAAATGGTATTCCTATAACATGCATGATTATGATGCTGTTCAGGTATATGATTTGGTTTATATTGCTCCTGAGCATCGTCTGGGAATATTTACTCATGGACATGGAGCTTTCAAAGTTGACTTCATCAATAATCCTCCTACACAAACCCATTCATTACCAAAACAAAGTAAATTAATACAGCTATACCTATTTGACTGTGCGACGAACAAAACGTTTTTAAATGGAAATCAAAAAGGTATCTTATTCAATCTTCATGGCCAAGTATTCAATGCCAACGCTAGTGCTGTATATAAATTATTATTAAATAAACCAAAAGGAATTTATTATTTTATAACAACAACCCAACAATACAAAATAATAAATATTTAATCATTCCGTCCTTTTCTACAACGCAACATTCTTGCTTTACCTTGCAGGTCCATTTTTACTTCAATTTCTTGGTATCCTGATTGTTTAAATATTTCATAAATCTGATCTGAATAATACTCATTGAGTTCACAATAGATGTATCCGAATTGCGATAATTTTTTCTGACCATAGTCCGCCAAATGTTTATAAAAAACAAGATGATCATCGCCTATAGGAAACAAAGCTTTAGAGGGTTCGAATGATAAAGTTCCTGTAGACATCAAATGCTTTTCATGGTGTCCGATGTAAGGAGGATTAGAAACAAGTATATTAATTTCCGGGTATTCAGAAGCGTCGATATTCAGAAAATCTAGCTCCAAAAATTCAATCTCTGTTTCATACTTATCAGCATTAACCTTAGCTACATTTAATGCGTCAACATCAATATCCAATGCAGAAATGCTCCAATCCGGGAAGCATTTTTTTAAATGGATAGCCATACAACCACTTCCAGTACCAACATCCCATAATTTCATTTTGGACTTATACTTATGATCAGATTGGATCCAAAAAACCAGCTCTTCTGTTTCCGGTCTAGGAATGAGGACTGTTTCATCAACATATAACACCAAGCCCATAAAATAAGCCTCATGTAAAATGTATTGTATGGGCATTCCTTTTAAAATCTCAGAAACTATTGGAGAAAATATCGTTTGAACGGACCGAGTATTTACCAATTCAACCATATATTCATTCTTGAACACATCACTTTTTAATATATAATTTGTCAATTCTTCAATTTTACTATCATTATATTTCCCACTTAGCTGCGATATTAGAAATTGGCATACTTTTTGTTTAATATCATTCATATTAAATATTTATATAATGTGTAAGTAACTGTTTTTGCAAAGGTAACAATAGAATTACGCAACAACTATCAAAAAATTATATCCCCTTAAACAAACTTATCTTATGAAAAAACTAATTCTGATTTTCATTTATACAAGTTTCGCAATAACATTCAATGCTCAAAATATTCAAGACCCTTTTGGTATTGGTCAATTGCAACAATCAGAAAAAATCGTCTCCAAATCTTTGTTCAAATATGTTGTAGCTGATCAATCGTTAAGACCTATTGAAAATTCAATCCAAGTCAAAGTTACACATCAACAATTAAATAAATGGCTTAATCAATTTGATCCATTAATTAAAACAACATTGCCACTCAGCGCAAATCATTCAGAAACATTAATGTTGACTGAATACAATTTTTTTGAATCGAATTTTGAAATTTATAGTTTAAATGATCAAAATTTAATTCCACTCCAACTGGATCATGGAATCCATTACAAAGGAAAATTAGATCATACCAATCAGTCAATTGCAAGCATAAGTCTTTTCAAAAATCAAATCTATGGTACAGTCTTTATGGCGAATCAAGTGAATTACTC
Organism: Saprospiraceae bacterium; assembly: GCA_044228225.1. GTDB lineage: Bacteria > Bacteroidota > Bacteroidia > Chitinophagales > Saprospiraceae > Vicinibacter. The sequence continues at coordinate 41,887 of JBGAVH010000005.1, forward strand.
CATCATACCAAAATTAAATTCAACATCAACGAATATTGAATGCATGATATCAGAAGAATCCAAGATGACTTATGATGATGCCGTCAATCTATGCAACACAGATGATATCAAACATTATATCGCAGATCAAATCAATATGAGTTCAAGATCCAAAGAAAGTTGTAAAAGAATTTCAATAAGCTTGCATGCCGACTATGATTTGTATCTTAAATTCAATAGCAACACACAACTTGTAAGTAATTACATTATTGGTGCCTTCAACAATGTTCATTCATTATACAAAAAAGAAGATATTCAGATTAGTCTTGCAGAAATCATCATTCACACTAGTCCTGATAACTTTCCACATACAAGTTCTAATGAAGATTTAGATCATTTCAGATACAAGTACAAGAACAATAAAGGAAATATTGCACTTTGCATTTCTGGATTCGCTAGAGGTGGTAAAGCAGTGTTAGGTGGCATTGCATATATCAATACACTTTGCAATAAATCCTATGCTTATGGATATACCAATGTCAATGGCACGTATTCTGATTCACCCAACTATTCCTGGGATGTATTTTCAATCACTCATGAATTGGGACACATCTTCGGATCAAGACATACACATGCATGTGTTTGGGGGCCAAACAAAAATAAAGCAATAGATAATTGCAATGCTGTAGAAGGTAGTTGCAGCCCCGGACCAGCACCCATTAAAGGTACGATTATGAGTTATTGCCATCAAGCTGGAAAACCTGGAATAGATTTTCTACTTGGTTTTGGAACAGAGCCAGGAAATCTAATTCGTGAAAAAATAAAAGCATCAACTTGCCTAACTCAATATGTACCCAATAATAAATCTTTGGCAACAAAAAACATGAATATTAAAGCCAATGTCGAATGTTTTGATGGCATTTACACCCATTACTATTTTGATAATAATACTATCGATGAAACAGATGATATCTTACTCCTATCTATTCAAAAAAACAATCAGGATATTGGTTCTATCCTAGATGGAACTTTAACGATCGCAGAAAATACAACAAATAAATTTGGATTAAACTCCCCAACAAACATTACTGCAGCATATGTCGATCCAAAAAATCCCTTTTCGGTTATCAATAAATATTGGACCATTACGCCTTCAAAACCAGTGACCAATTCAGTTAAACTTAAAATTTATTTTAACGCAATAGACCTTGCAGATTTAAAAGGATCCAATCCAAATTACAATATAGATTTGGTAAAATTATTTACAATTGCCAAACCTGGAAACCCAGATCCTGAATCCAATCACAACGGTGTAAGCTCAACTTTATATAAAGAATTCCAAAAAAGTACAACCGTCGAACCCAACAAATGGAGCTTCAACAGTATTTCACCAGATGTATTCTCAGGAGAATTTGAAACCACCACACTTTCAGGAATTGGTGTAGGAATGAACACTCAATTAGCTAGCCTTGAATCTCCAACAGTATTATCCTATTTAAAAGCAAAAAAAATAGGAAAATCGAATCTCATAGAATGGAGCACCAAAACAGAAACCAATTTAAATTATTTTATCATCGAGCGATCACTCAATGCTATCAAGTTTGATTCTATCGGAATGAAAATCGCAAGCAAAAATAGTGTTACTGCCAAATTTTATTCATTAGTTGATTCGTATTATACAACATCTGAAGTTTATTACAGAATCGTTTATGTAAATACCAATGGTCAAAAATCGCTTTCACCAGTTATATCATTGAGTTCACCATATTTAAGTACCGTGAATTTAAACATCTATCCCAATCCAGCAACCAGTTCGAACTTTACGATTGAATACAATAATCTAAATCAATTAAAGGGCACAATACTGATTAAAGTTAATGATTTACAAGGATTAACGGTTAAACAATTCAGCAGTACTCTCATAGATGGGCTCAATTTTATTCCTTGTGCTTCATCTGATTTAAACAATGGTATTTACTACCTCCAATTAAATACGGCAAAAGAATCTATTATGCAAAAATTCATCGTTAAAAAATAATATCTAACGATGGATCATATTTTGCAAATTCATTACCAATCATTTGATCAAGGCAAAGATTTAGAAAGTCATCTGTCGTTGCTATTAGCACGTGCACTTGATGTAACGAATCATGCTTATGCACCTTATTCAAAATTCAAAGTCGGAGCTGCATTACTTCTGGAGAATAATATCATTATGGTAGGATGTAATCAGGAAAATGCTTCATATCCTTGTGGAATCTGTGCTGAGCGAAATGTACTTTTTTCTAAAGGAGCACTACACCCAAATGAAAAAATAAAAAGTATTGCTATTGTTGTACAAAACCAATCAAAAGATAATAACACACCTCCTACTCCATGTGGGCTCTGTCGCCAGGTATTGTCAGAATTCGAATTCAATAACCATCAACCCATTCAAATCATTCTAGGACATCCAGATAGAAAAACATGGGTCTTTAATTCTTGTGCAGACCTATTACCCTTTGCTTTTACTCCAAGTAGTTTAATATAAAATTACAATGCATTCAGTTCTGCATATAATCGGGCACGCTCCAGATCTTCTATAGTATCTATTCCCGAATTAAATCCACTTCGTTTTTCAATAATTGCTGTGTATATGGAATAAGCATTTTCCAACCATCTCAATTGTTCTAGTTTTTCAATTTGTTCCAATGAGCCGGGCTTCAATTTAGAGACCTCAATAAGTACATTTCTTTGAAAACCATAAATTCCAATGTGTCTAAATACTGCATTTAATACACTTTCGTTGTTTGTCCCTATATCTCGTTTGAAAGGTATGGCTGCTCTGCTAAAATACAAGGCTTTCCCATAACGATCTTTGATGACTTTGACCACATTAGGATTGGTTAAATCCTCTAAATCAACTATTGAAGAAATCAAGGTAGCTATTTGAATGTTTGGATCATTCAGCAAATGTGCTAACGAAGAAATATCTTTGGGATTAATAAATGGCTCATCCCCTTGTATATTAATGACATGAGTAAAATCATCCAAATGTAGCGCCACTTCAGCACAACGATCAGTACCTGATTCGTGGTGCAGCCCTGTCATTATTGCTTTTCCACCAAATCGTTCTACATGATCAAACACTATTTGATCATCTACTGCTATAATTACTTCATTCAATTCAGGGCATTGTATAACTTGCTTATAAACGCGTTCTATAACCGATTTTCCATTAATGTCTTTGAGTAATTTTTCGGGAAGTCTGCTGGAATTGAGACGCGCTGGAATGATGGCAAGGATTTTCATAAATATGAATCACTGATTACGATAAAAAAACAAAAGTAATATGGCTAGCATGAAATAAGTAGATAATTTAAAAAATACCTTGTCATTTCCATAATACTCCAAGTTTCAGAACTCCTTGCCCTACGCAAACTAGAAAAGCGATTGAAAAATTATTTTGGTTGTTTGACATTTTTCTAAAGTATTAATTTTCGTTTTAATTAGCAACTTATTGTTCTTTTTTCTTGAAAAAAAAGAACCAAAAATTCAAGACTTTAAGGTATAAGCCTAAAATGATTCCATGAAACCTAAATTCAAAAAACTCGCCATTGGCTTTATTTCATTAGTTTAGCTTAACACTTACCCAGCTCGCATTATTGATCTTTTTATAGCATTATGTTGAGCTCATACAGTTTTGAATTTTTAACAGTTTCATTACATCATTTTTTTACGGCTTATCCCTTAAGGTCGATCTAAATTTCTATGACTACTTAATATTATATATTTTTCCTCGAATTTAATTTGCGAACTTGGTCCGTGAATGTTCATATTTTCTTGAATAGGGCAAGGAGTTCTGAGTTTATATTTTTAGACCTGGATAAGTGTTTGAGGAAACTTTAGAAATAACATGTTTTGAAGCAATTCTAAGCTATCAAAAATACAGTAAAACACAATAAAACACTTAAGAATTCTTAGCCTTAACTTGTTTTACATTTTCCTGATTGGCCATTACCTTATAATCAATGATTCGTTCAATTAAATCCATAGGCATGGGTTTATTTAACGGAAACTGAACAGAACCTTTCCCCTGTTTATAAATTGATAATTCTTTTTTGAATTGTTCATGACCTTGAGGTGTAGCATACAATCCAATATGATTTTTAAATGCCGCAAAATATATGAGTGGCTTGCCATATATTTTATATGCAGGAATTCCATAGGAGATACTTTCAACCACATCTGGCACTTTATGTTTTATTAGCGCTCTAATATCAGATAGCATTTCCTGAACTTCAGTTGGAAAACTTTTGATATACAATGTTACACTATCCATTTCGAAATTTTAACTTTTAGCCATTTACAAAACCTGAAATTTATAATAATATCAATTCAAAAATTTACTATAGATCACAACTACTCAGGTCACAGTAAGTACGTTAAGTTTTTGTCATCATTTTTGCAAGAATCAAGCAAAATTGTACCGTTGCTTCGAACGGCACAAGTCGCCAAAAACCTTATGAATTTCCTTTTCGCGACGGATGTTATCCGTCGCAACAAATTGATCGACCCTACAAGGCTATGAGTTATCTAGTTAATACCACTCACAAATTTAAAAAGATGATATATTCCCACAATTGTCAATTTAAATTACTTTCATGATTTTTAAAATAAATCAAGCCTATTGAGCTCAAAAATTGCTAATTTAATGCGTTTCTGTGTAAAGCTTAAAATGATTCAAGATAGCTTGCCATCCCTGTTCTTGCAATTCTAAAGAATTTTCATTTTCGGCTTCAAAAGATTCAAAAATGGTCGTTGACTTCTGATCACCTACAAAACTGATAAACACTTTTCGACCATCCGATAAAGTATATTCAATCTTCTTTAATGGCTCAATACTATTATAAATGCCTTCAAAATCGAATCCAAAACTTCCATCTTTAGCTTCCATTCGAGATAGAAATTTTCCTCCGACAGTTAAATCATTTTCAGCTTTGGTGGTATGCCAATCATCCGATGCTTGATTCCAACATTTGATACATTCCGGATCTGTCCAATGGGACCATACTTTTTCAACGGGAGCATGTATTTGAATTTTTACAGTAATTACTTGCTTTGTCATATTCTGAATATTTTTATAGTCTAGTTTCAATTATTCTAATTTCTGATGTAACATACATTTGCATTGAAATACACCACATTAGAATTATTAATATCATAGCAAAAATACCTCCAAAAACAAATAAAAATATAATTTTGAAATTGATTTTATATTTCTCAGCAAATAACATCTTTTTACAAAACGTTGAGCTAAGTAAATACAAAAGAAGGCATTGATTAAGGTCTAACTCTTCATTAATATGTAGCACATTAGAAAGTCTATCTATCGCCAAATGGGAGTCATTAAATATAATTAGGTATCATTAAACCATTTTTAAGAATGAAAAGATTGACAGGTAAATTATTACATATTAAATAAAAATGTAATATATTTGCATTAAATTATGCTTATGAAAGCTTTATTCCCCTTAATTCTAGGTCTACTCCTGACCTCATCTATAACAGCTCAAACCCCTATCTTAGCCTCATTTGATAGTCAAAACAAAGTATATAGTCTGCATCAAGTTATAAAAAAGCAATCCATTTATGCAATATGCAAATATTATCAAATCACAGAACAAGAATTGTTAGCAGCCAATCCGGATTTAAATCGAAATTCTTTACCCGAGTCCATTTGGTTGAAAATTCCACTTTCAAACTCCATTCAATTTAACATTACAGCACTTTCCACTAACTCAATTCCCATTTTTTATAAAATGCAAAAAGGTGAAACGGTTTACGGATTAGCTAAAAACAAACTTAAAATACATCCTTCGCAGCTTCAATCTTTAAATAATATTAACCTCAATAACATTCACCAGGATCAAATGGTACAAATTGGTTGGCTCAATACTACTAAAACAGCCACAGCAACAATGCCTCCAATCGAGAATGAAACCCCTAATGACACCATTTCAACACAACTGGAAGATAAAGGAACCATACCTGCTGAGGCAACCGGAAAAGCTATAGATTTAACCAAAACATCAAGAGGAGTAGCCTGGTGCCCGGAGGTAGACCTAGGAGAAAGTGGATATTTCGCTCTTCACGCCAAAGCTAAGAGAAACTCATTAATCGAGATAACGAACCCTATATTGGGTCGAACCGTAATGGCAAAAGTTATAGGCAGAATCCCTAAAAACATCCCAAAAGATGTTCAAGTTCTGGTGTCTAAAGATGTAGCCAATGTATTATTGGCTAATAATTCAAGGTTCTTTGTTCAGATACGTTACGGACTCAAGTAAATTTAGTTAAATTTGCGCAAAATTCTACATGAGCTACTACAACAATATCTTAGAAACCATAGGAAATACCCCATTAATTAAACTTAATCGAATAGTGTCAGGTGTTCCCGGTACTATTTTGGCGAAAGTAGAAACCTTTAATCCAGGTCACTCTATAAAAGATAGGATGGCTGTAAAAATGGTTGATGATGCAGAGGCAAAGGGATTTCTAAGACCTGGGGGAACCATCATAGAGAGCACAAGTGGAAATACCGGAATGGGACTAGCCCTAGTAGGATGTGTCCGAGGGTATAAATGCATATTTACAACTAATGACAAGCAGTCAAAAGAAAAAATAGACATGCTTAAAGCAATGGGCGCTGAAGTCATCGTTTGTCCAACCAATGTAGAATCCAAAGACCCAAGATCCTATTATTCTGTAGCTGAAAAATTAAGCAAGGAAATCAATAACTCATTTTGGTTTAATCAATATGGAAATTTATCAAATAGTCAAGCCCACTATGAAAGTACCGGACCTGAAATCTGGAAACAAACTGAAGGAAAAATCACTCACCTTGTCGTAGGTGTAGGCACTGGAGGAACTATTTCAGGAACAGCTAAATACTTAAAAGAACAAAACCCAAATATTAAAATCTGGGGCATCGATACGTATGGATCAGTATTTAAAAAATTCAAAGAGACTGGGGTTATAGATCCAAATGAAATCTACCCTTACCTCACAGAAGGTATAGGTAAAGAAAACATTCCTTTAAATGTAGATATGTCTCTTATCGATTTATTTGAAAAAGTAACTGATAAAGATGCTGCCCTTACAGCCAGAAGGTTGGCTAAGGAAGAGGGTATTATGCTAGGATTTTCAGGCGGTTCAGCTATGGCTGGTTTATTGCAATTAAAAGCCCAATTGACCCAAGATGATGTGGTCGTTATTATATTTCACGATCATGGAAGTCGCTATCTAGCTAAAATTTACAATGATGATTGGATGCGCGAACGTGGCTTTCTAGAAGGAGAATTGAAAGTCCAGGATTTAGTAGAAGCAAAAAACGATAAATCTTTTTATTCCGTAAACGCAGCTGATAAAGTTCGCGATGTACTGAATATTATGAAACAAAGGGATATTTCTCAATTACCGGTCATGGAAAATGGTGAAGTCATAGGTACCGTCTCTGAAAACTCCATACTTGCCTATATTTTGGAGAATCCTATGCAGAATGCTGACAAAGAAGCTAGACAGATCATGTCAGAACCTTTGCCAAATGTTTCTATGGATCTTCCATTAAATCTCCTAAACAAATGTTTTTCTGAAAAGACGCCTGGTGTTTTAACAAAAGATGCATCAGGTCAATATCATGTTTTAACCAAATATGATATCATTAAAGCATTGTGATTATTGCCATCTTTTAATGGAATGCAAGGCGTGTGTCATAGTATCTGTATCCATGTTGTAAATACCCTTTTCCTCTATCAAATCAATCCTAACTTTGCCTGAAGCATGAAGTATGCTTTCAGTTGATAAAATTATGCCTACGTGCGTAATGTGACCTTCCTTATTTGAGAAAAAGGCCAAATCTCCTGGCAGGGACTTATTTAATGACACTTCTTTATGACCTATCTCAGCTTGTTGCCTGGCATCACGAGGCCATTTATAACCCATAATACGGCCAAATAATTGGGTCAATCCGGAGCAATCAATTCCAAAAATAGTACGACCACCCCACAAATATGGACATCCATAAAAAACGGTCTGAATCAGCGCTAAAGATTCATCAATACTTAGATTTTCCTTCGAAATTCTGTAGGTCCATTCATCATCGTCTTTGATAAATTCAGGGTTTATTAACGCCCCAAATGGCAAATAACTAGATTCCAAATCTGTATCCAAATAGGTAAATGGTGAAATAACAAAATCAATATTTTCCTTGTCATGTTCGATTAAGGAATATTTATCTTCAACCCATCCCTGATACCCGTCGTGTAAAGATTCTATAAATACCCAATCATTTTCATGCTGCAATATACGAACAGACTCGCCATATAATAATTGGTTCGTTAATTCTGATCGATGTGAAGGTTCTTTTCTCACTTGAACCGTAGCCAAAACAACACGATATATTTTCATCCATGCAAAAATATGAAAAACCGCCTTTAATCTGAGTTAAATTCACTTATCTTGCAACTTTAAAAATAGAATAACATGTCACGCTATAATACATTTACCAAAATTTTCTTTGTTTGTATTTTCATTACACTAACAAGGTATACTTATTCCCAAGATGTTTCCTTTTCTCAATATCAAGTCCTACTACCCTATTACAATCCAGCCTTTACGGGTGCATTTAATGGAAGTTATCGGGTGCGACTCATCAACAGAAATCAATGGATAGGCTTCAGCGATAAATCTTACAGATCATTTGCCATAGCTGGTGATATTAAATTTAGAATTAAAAACAAAAATATTAACACAGATTACCTTGGATTAGGTGCCTATTTTATTACCGATAGAGCACAGATTGTGGATTGGAATACCAATGAAATCAATATCACTTTAGCTTATCACAAAAGACTCAATAAAATAAAAAATTCTTACTTAACCGGTGGCCTTGGTATCGGAGTACAACAACGCTCTTTAAGTTATGACAACATTTATTTTGAGGACCAATTTGATGGTCTAAACTTATATAACAGACCGACTAGTGAAATTCTTCCTCCAAATATTTATGCCTATTCGGATTTAAAAATAGGCATACAATACAATACCAATCTTAAACCCAATTGGATACTTCAGACAGGGCTATCCACTCAGTATTTGCTCAATCCGAATTGGTCCTTATTTAAAAGCATAGAAGACATTAATTACAACGGCACTACAAAAAGTAATGCACCCCTAGAAATAAACTTCATTACTAATCTTTCTTATATTTACGATAAATACAATACGATATATCCAAAATTATTTATCAGCAGTCAAGGACCACATCAAATTATACAAGTGGGCACATCTTACAGACATGCCGATTATTCTGTAAAACAAACAGCAATTCATGCAGGGGTTTCACTTAGAATCGTTAATACACCGTCTGCAATATTACCCGTAGATTTAGGTTTATTAGCAGGATATGAAATTAAAAATTTCATAATAGGCTTGCATTATGACATTGGATTACGAGATGCCATCAAGTATGGCAGACCTTCTCATTCATTTGAGATTAGCCTTTCGCTCGTTGGAGATTACGACAATGAAGGATTTGTTTGTCCTCAGTTTTAATGGATCTGATCTTTTTAAAACTTGATTATTTTATTGTAACTTTTTTTTCATCTCAACGGCCACTTTGCGATCATTACTTAAACGTTGGACTTTGAATTGTTCACCGTATTTATTAATGGACATCATGTATTCTTTAAATCCATCTTTTCTAACAACTCTTATTTTTAATCGATCAAGAATTTTACCCACGATTAGATCTTTATAATAAGAATTTCGTTTACACAATGCATCATTTAATGTTTCTTCAATTTTTGAAATCTCATTTTCTAAATGATCAAATTCAATAAACCATTCATGATACGCCAATGCCTGATCCTCAGGGTTAACCTGTGGGGCAACGCAAAATTCAGTAATAGAGAATCCATGTATTTTTTGGGCATGAGCCATTGCAGCCTCGATCTCAGAAGCAATAACATGTTCACCAAAAGCAGAAATGTATTGTGACACACGTCCGGATACTTTTAATTTATACGGCTTTAATGATGTGAATTTGACCAAATCCCCAAGCATATAGGACCATAGACCTGCGTTACTACTTAATACTATGGCATAATCAGTATTAAGCTCTACTTCATTTAATAAAAGCCGAGATGGTTTTGACGAACCAACTTCACTTAAAGGAATGAACTCATAAAAAATACCTGATTGAATGATCAGTCTCATTTCATCGACAAATGGATTATCCTGATAGGCAATAAATCCTTCACTCGCCGGATACGTTTCAATTAATGCAATTTTTTTTCCAATAAGATCATTCATCCGACTTTCATAGGGTTGATAATTAACCCCACCATGAATATATAATTCTAAATTTGGAAAAACTTCTAATACATTTTTCTTACCCGTTTTCTCTAATAATTTTTCAAAGAGCATTTGAACCCATGGCGGAATTCCACTAATCGCGCGCAAATCTCTTGGCAATAAATCTTCAATTATTTTATCAACTTTTAATTCCCAGGGTTCAATACAATTCAATTTATAATCTGGCAGTTTAGCTCCTTTAAACCATGCAGGAATTTCATGATTTACGATACCTGATAATCTACCCGTAGCTATACCATTTGTAAATTCCAATTCCGGTGACCCTGATAAAAATAACATTTTTCCATCGAAAATTTTGGTTTCAGGCACATGATACACATAGGAGAACAATGCATTTCTTGCACTGTTAATATGATTAGAAACACTCACTTGAGTTATTGGAATATATTTAGTTCCGGATGTTGTTCCGGACGTTTTTGCTAAATATTTGGGTTTGCCGGGCCACAGTACATTCATTTCTCCATGTGCAGCACGATCAAAATAAGTTCTCAATCCTTCATAATCTCTTACAGGAACAGCTTCTTGATAATCCTTTATTGATTTAATTTTTGAAAAAGAGTGGTCTTTACCAAATACAGTTTTTTTACCATTGAGCATTAATTTATTAAATATTTCTAGTTGGTAACGTTGAGGAGCATTTGCGATGACTTCTTCACGTTTACAAACAACTTTGGCTGTCGTTCGTATCAAATTTGATTTTATACTCATAATTCAATAATCACTTTATAACTTACTACAAATCTATTTATTCTTCCCGCAGATCTTCAATATGAATACCTTTTAATTGATCAGTTTTCATTTCAAAATCTGAATTGGGAATTTTAGCGTTCACTGTATTACTCTTGACTTTAATGGTTGAATTTGATCCATTTTTTTCGAACCATTGTACTTTTGTAATTTGATTTGTAGTGGTATTAATATATAATTTTATTTTAAAAACGCTCTCCTTTCTATCTAGTGGTTTAAAATCAAAAACAGCTTCAGTTTTACTTGTTGAAATCAACTGATACTCATACTGATCAGATTTATATAATTTGACAAGATATTTAGGATGAAAAGGATTCTCTGCCGATTCAATCTTTGAAATTTGAACTTCTTTTTGGGAAACCAAATAAGTCCATTGAACTGACCCATTAAAATAAATTTCCTGTTGTGGAAGTATCATTTTGAAGGCATCTCCTTGATAAACAAATGAGCCTTTTTCAATTTTTGGTTTGCTTTCTGCAGCTTTAGTTTCCAGATCAAATTCTATTTTTAAACTTTTATATTGAGTATATTTTTTATCAACATGAGTTAATATTTTTAAAGCTTTAGGATCTGTACCAGCATTACTGTGTACCACCATCAAAAAAAACACAGAAAATACGATCAATTTTTGCATATCACAATTTAAGGATTAGACCCAAAAGTACCCTATAATTCGGCCAAATATAGTTAAAAGTTGGTTAAACTCTATCGGTCAAGCTATTTTGCACTAGGAATTGAAATCTTACAATAAAGCAGCTTCAATACTAAACTTTTGAACGGTAATCAGTCGATAATCAGGAAGCAGTATCTAATATTAAATTGATAATTACCAGATAATTGGAATCATAATTCTCACACAAAAATAAAATAGGCGATCATTGATAACTTAGAATAAAAGGCCTGGCAAAACATTGACCTTAAAATAGAATATTGTAAATATTTATAATTATTCCTATTTTTACCTACCCATTCAAGCAACGTTTACAGACATGGACCGATATTTTGGCAATATGGAAGGATTTCAGGCTTTTAGCTCGGCCCATTTGATTCCTGTAATCTTCTACACTATTCTAACATGCATTTGGATCTTTTTAGCTAAAAAATGGGATTATCAAAGACAATATAAAAGTGCTTTGTACTTTTCATTTGTATTGGCAGGACTTGTACTATTCTGGATGTTTTTTAAAATGTGGAATAAGCAATTTGACCCCGCTGAAGATTTTCCTTTTCACTTATGCAATATATTGACCCTGGTATTACCTTTCGCATTATATTATAAATCACGATGGTTTTTTGGCATACTCTATTTCTGGGTACTCGTAGGTACCATGCAGGCTATTTTAACTCCTGAATTAAAAGAACCCTTTCCACATTTTATTTATTTTAGATATTGGACCGTTCATTGTGGCCTTGTTATGCTGATATTCTATGGCTTATTGGTATTCAAATGGAAAGTATACTGGAAAGATATTCGCAACGCTATAATTGGTGCAAATGTTTATGTTGTTTTTTCTTTTATTGCCAATTATCTATCCGGAGGGAATTACTTCTTTACCATGCACAAACCAAGAACAGCTTCTTTACTTGACTATCTTGGACCCTGGCCATGGTATCTATTCACCGGCCAAATCATAATGGTTCTTTTATTTATAGGAGCCTATCTTCCGCTTCACTTTAATTACAGAAAGTATCAAAAGACAAATCCAACAATCTCCACTTAAAATTTTTATAATTTTATTCTAAAAGTCGTCCTTCTATTTTTTTGATGTTCTTCTTCGGTACAAGTACTACAATTGCAGCTAATAGCTGGATCAAGTTCACCTACTCCATTGGATTGCAGTCGATTTGAGGGAATTCCTTTGCTGATCAAATAGGAAACGACAGCAAGGGCTCTCTTTTGACTTAAATTTAAATTATATTGATCTTCCCCACGACAATCTGTATGTGACACAACTACAATATTAATTTTTGGATTTGAAATAAGTATCTCATATAGATGATCTAAGGCGAACTTAGCATCTTCTCTTATATCCCATTTATCATAATCATAATATACATTATCCAGTACAAATTCTCTATTAATAATCAAAGGAACCAAAACTACTTTATAATCTAAATTAATGGTTGTATCTCGTTCCAGTGAATCTAAAAAAGGAGTCTTAAAACTTAATATTTGATTCAAATATCCGCGTCGTGAACATTTAATATGGTATTCGGTATTCGGTGTTAAATAAAAAGTCATTTTTGTTTTATTTCCAGAATAAACGAAATCCTTCATATCCTTGGTCATTTCCAATTGGACCGAATCTAATTCTTTATTTAAGTTTTCAGTCTTGTATGTTTCGATTTTTAGAAAATTTATAGTTGCAACAATATTTATTTTACCAAGCTTTTTATTAGGAACATTGAATACATTATTTGGATTTTTTATATACTGAAAACTATAAATATCATCACCTTGAGATTGGTTTCTATTACTGGTAAAAATACCTGATTGAACTATGGTATCATTAGATTTAAATAATGGATCTTTAGAAAAATTAAAATCGTCAGCTCCACTGTTCACTGGATAATCTAAATGTTGTGGGGATGACCATTTTCCATCTTTGGTTCTCCATGTTTTGAAAATATCCAAACCACCCATTCCCGCTAAATAATCTGAAGAAAAATACAAAGTATCATGATCCCAGGTTGGAAATTTCTCATTACCCTGTGTATTAATCAATGATCCTAAATTTATTGGCTTACTCCACTGTTCATCCATCCATTGGGATAAATACAAATCATACTTACCTTCACCCCCTTCTCGATCGGAGCTAAAGATCAAAATGGAATCAGAATTATAAATTGCAGGATTTACATTATTACATTTAAAATTACCTAAATCTAATAACTGTGGTTCTTCATTCTGAGTCAATAAGGTAGAATAAATTTGGCAATAATAATTTCCAGTTCCTTGATCGCTGCATCTGGTAAAATATAATTTTTCACCATGATTCACAAAGGAACAACTCCCTTCATTATCTGGTGTATTGATGTTATTTATTGAAAATAAATCGGCAGATTGAGATTCTCGATTCAGAATAAATAGATCAGAAAAAAATTGACCAGACCAGTTGTATTTTTTTTTGCCCCTGGTTCCAAATCGGTCAGAACTAAAATATATGTCACCAGCAGGACTATAAATAGCTGCAAAATCATTAGCTGTTTCATTTAATGATTCAAATGGTCGTACTCTATAGATAAAAGGATTGGCTTTATTATCTTTCCAAGTTTGCGCTAATTTGCAAATAGAAATTTCGCGTCTGTAAACTAAACCACCTTGAGCTTCTTCTGCTAAGTCATTAAAGACATCAGCGGCATAGTCGTATTGTTCATTCTGTTTTAAAGCAAAAGCATATTTTTCAAGTGCCGGAAGACCGTATCCGAGATCATAAGCCCGCTTGTACCATATTAATTCATTCTCTGAATCACTTATTTTGGAAAAACATTGTCCCAATTGAAATGCAATGCTTGCTTTAGATTTTTTATTGGTTGCGTCTTCAAATTCATTTTTATAAAAAGAAATAGCCAGGGCATATTGCTTCACATCATAAGCTTCTTGTCCTGATTTGAGCTTTTTCTGACTCATACAAGATACCAAGGCAATTAACGAGACCCAAATAAAAAGCTTTTTAGTCATTATACTATAACGCATAAAATTGTCTTTTAATAAAAAATGCTTTAAAAGAATTACTCTTTTAAAGCATTTTTATATAAAAATATATAATTTCTAAACTGCTTTAGATTTTGAAAGCTTATTAGTAATAGCCTCCTTAGTCTTTTTAGTTCTAATTCTCATACTCTTAGCAAAATCTACGATGACCGGAGTAGCAACAAATATAGAAGAATAAGTACCAATTGTAATTCCGACAATTAAAGCAAACGCAAATCCTTTAATAGATGATCCACCAAAAAAGAACAATATAATAATTGTCAATAAAGTAACCAAGGAAGTATTAATCGTTCTTGATAAAGTCGTATTAATAGCGTCATTGATCAAATGTCTTTCAGTTTTTTGTGAATCTTTAGACAGGTAATCCCTGATTCTATCAAATACGATAACAGTATCGTTCATAGAGTATCCAATAACCGTAAGCAAGGCAGCTATGAAAGCCTGATCAATTTCCATTGGGAACGGTAATATTCCATGGAATAGTGAAAAACAAGCTAACACTACTAACGTGTCATGGACCAATGCAATAATGGCACCTGCACTATATTGCCATTTTCTAAATCGGAGCAAGATATAAATAAAGATTACAAGTAAAGATAATATCAAAGCCTTATATGAGCTGCTTTTGATATCATCTGCAATCACGGGTCCTACCTGAGAATACGAAGTTATATGAATTCCTTTACCATCATGATTCGTGAAATCTGCATATTCAACTTGCTTGTTTAAAGCCTTATTTATACCTTCTAATAATTTTGCTTTAACTTTTTCATTGACATCGGGTGATACGTCATTAATTAAATATGAGGTTGTAATGTTATAGGTATTTCTTGTGTCAACACTCTTTACAATTGGGTTACCTTCAAAAGAAGTGGTTAATTCGTTTCGGAGCAATTCCGGATCTACATCCTGATCAAAGGCAACGTTAATAGAATAACCTCCTTTAAATTCTACACCCAACTCAAAACCACGGGTAAAAAATGATACAAATCCTATTATAGTCAATATGGTTGAGAAAATATATGCATACTTTCTATTACCAACCCAATCAAAATGAAAATTCTTAAATGCTCTTTTTGTCATTTCAGATGCGAATGAAATAGACTTACCCTTATTCATCCACCAATCAATGATTAATCTGGAAACCAATACTGAAGTAAATACAGAAAATATAATACCTATAATTAACACCAAGGCAAATCCTTTAACAGGTCCAATACCATAATAAAATAACACAATTGAAGATAGTAAAGCCGTAACGTGAGAATCTATGATAGCTGAAAGTGAATGCTTAAATCCTTCGGCTATAGCCTGCAGATAAGTTCGTCCTTCAGCTAATTCCTCTTTAATACGTTCATAAATAATGATGTTTGCATCAACCGCCATACCCATAGTTAATACAACCCCGGCAATACCTGGCAAGGTTAATACCGTTCCAAATGATGCCAATGTTGCAAGTATAAATACAATGTTTAATCCTAAAGCTAAAATGGAAATAAACCCTCCACCTGTATAATACAGCACCATAAACAATAGAACTAAGAAGAACCCTCCAAGAATGGAATATAATGATCTGTCAATATTCTCCTTTCCTAGTGAAGGCCCTATCAATGACTCCTGTACAATATGCGTTTTTGCAGGTAATTTACCTACCTGAAGTATATTGGATAAATCCTTTGCTTCATCAATAGTAAAATTCCCTGAAATTTGAGTATTTCCTCCTAAGATTGGATTTATTACACGTGGACTGGAAACGATCTCGTCATCCAATGCAATGGCAATTTGCCGATTGTTATCATTGGCTGCACGAGTTGTCATCTCACCCCATATTTTAGACCCTTTGTTGTCCATCGCCAAATTAACGGTAACCTGACCTGTAACCGGATCAGGACTTACAGAAGATCGTATAATTCGAGCGCCATCCAGAGTTGCTCCATCAGATCCTACTTTGGTTCTAATTCCATAAAGTTCATAGGAATTGGTTACCTCTTTAGTTTCATAATTTGAGTACGGTTCTGCAGACAATCTAAAATCTAAATCACTAGGAAATATAGATTTCAATTCAGGTTTTCTCAATAATTCTAAGACTTTGTCTTTATTTCCTTTTTCAACAACTCCTAATACAGAAGGTGAATAACTAGCTGTAGAACCACCATTGAGACTTAACAGGGATAACAACGGACCTCTGTCGGCAAATGGATCTGCATTCCTGATGGTGTCAACACCGGCTAATGTAGAGTCAACAGGATTTCCCAAGCTATCTCTAGTATATTCATATCTATTTTTTAAGGTATATTCTTCTTTATTAACGGAAGATGTATCACCGGATTCAAGGGATTTAAGCTTCTTGTCTGCAGTAATAAATGCATCAATAAGTCCTGGGTCATTGATTCTAAACAGGTCCCAAAATTCCAATTTGGCACTTGCCTGAAGGTATTTACGAGCACGAGCCGGATTGTCAATACCTGGCAATTCAACCAGAATCATATCCCGCTTTTTATCTAAAGAAATATTTGGTTGAGTTGCACCGAATTTATCAATACGATCTTTAATCCTCTTAAACGTTAAATTTACCGTTTCATCTGCCAATTCTCTGATGATTCTAGTAACATCAGCATCAGAAGATTGGATGGTAATTCTATCTTTTAATGTTGGGCTTCTAGAAAAAACGGAAGCCATACTCTTGCCATTACCTGCTTTTTTAAATTCTTCAGCAAATAAATTGATAAAATCCAATTGACTTGTCTTTTGACGTTCACTAGCTGCTGCTAAAGCTGTTTTAAAAACAGGATCTTGACTCTTTCCAGCTATTGAAATCATAAAATCCTGTAAATCAATTTGTAGCATACTACTCATACCACCTTTCAAGTCCAAACCAAGCCCAAGTTGTTGTTTTTTAAGGTCATTATAAGTATATTCCTTTAACATGGGAATGCTAAAAATCTTCTCAGAAGAAATGGAATCCAAAAAATACGCCCGAGCCGCTTTCTCTTCAGTATAGCGCAAATCTAAATCTGCAATGCCGGCACTCTTTTCAATGGCATAGCTATCAGCTTGTCTTTCATACTTCATGGTCGGTATGTAAAAAATAAATTGGAACAGACATACCGCAACAAGCGCGATTAAAACAAACTTGACAATTCCCTTCTCACTCATAATTCTTTATTTATATATTTTTTGCAAAAACTCCGCAAATATAAGGGAATATAATGGACTGTTGTACGAAAATTTTATAAATGATGTGTTTAAATAAGTGGCTGAATTATTAAGTGTAAAATATTAATAATCAACCTTTTAGTAACTATATTTCAAACCAACATGAAAAAATTTTCAAATTCTAATATTCAATCCCGGCTAAATTAGGCCATTTTTTGAAAAATTTCAAAGTACATTATCTACCTACAGATAGGGTCTGGTTAATCCCAAATCTTAAATAAGAAGGTCCTCTTTTAAAATTTTCAAAAACTTGAACCCAATCCAAGCGAAAAAATCTAAATGCACCATAACCTATATTACCAAATCCTATACTTAACTCTTGTAATCCGCTTTCATGACTGCTGACCAAGCCAGAAAAACGAATGTGTTCAACCCATCCTAATCGGTTAATTCCAGGTATTCGATCCAACAATATTCCTTTAAAATCGTGTTCTATATGATAGGTCAATAGATATCTAGGTTCTATAATTCTGTATAAACCCCATCCTAAAAAGTAATTATTCAATTCTGGTAGCGAATAAACAGCAAAGGCATTCCCATTTAAATACAATTGGTCGACAACATCCATTGGTGATTTGGAATCTAATAAAGATCCTGTTATAGTCAGCAAACTCGCACCCCATCTATTCCATGAAATTTGTTGATTTATACCCATTTCATATTTCAAAAAATGTTCTTTAGTCATCACATAATAGCCTAAAGTTGCCTTTAAATTGATTTTAGGCCAATCAGATCCCAAATTAGTTATTCCATTTGGCGTTTTCCAAACTTTTGAATAAGGCTGGATTTCAAAACGAATGTTAGTTTTCAATAGCCTCTGATGGCCAATCTTCAAAAATTCTTGACCATATTCAGTTGTTTGGTTTGCTATATAAAGCTCATCTTTTTTTAGCCAACTGTATTGACTTTGATTCGAGACTGAAGATCTGTTTATATAAAAAAATGAAAAATGACTTCGAATACTATAATTTATATCTCTGGATGCGTCAAATTGTATGAAATCTTGTTGAAATAATTTTAAGGCATTATTTTTATTTAACAAAGTTGAAAAAGTATTGTACAAACTCGAAACGTTCTGATAAGAATTAAATTCTGACAAAATTGAACCTCCAGTCCATCGCAACTGCATATTTTTAAAAGGATTAAAACGATAATAAATAGTCCCTTTTACATTCAATCTTTTATTCGAAAATCCATATGCTAAATCAAGATCACCAGTCCATTTATGATACCATAAATCTTTATCTAAATATTGGGATAGCCTTAAAGCAATCATGACATTGGTCCCTTGTACTGGATTAAATGCCAGGGAATTGACTGGACTTTTATAAGTAATAAATCGCTGTTTGTAACTTTTGGAATAAGTATAACCCATCAACAGGTTGAGCCATTTAAATTGATTGGATATCCGATCTGTAGAATCCAAGTAATGCTTTGAGGCTTTGATCAATTTTAAACTATCTTTTTTTAAATAATCGAGTTGTTCATCGATAGTTAAAGGCATGGGCCTTATAGAATCCCAATATAATTGGCTTTTAACATTGGAGCCTTTAAGTATCTCAAGTGTTTCATTTTTTTTCTGTATCCTAAGTGTATCATTTATCTGAATATTCTTATAAAAAATACTAAAATTTCCTTCAAGCCTAATACCTAGCAATCCAGCCTTAAACTTAAACAATTGATTTTGGACCCTCCAAAAACTGTCCTTCCCAATTGAAAAGTGATTTTGGTTTAGAAAAATAGTATCAAACAACGCTTGCTTAATTTGCCCACCCCGGATATATCCATCAAAACTGTAGATCACAAAGGCTTGATCTAATATATAAAGATCTCCAGACCAAACAGCATCTTCTCTGATTTTAGGAATCATTCTTATTTTATGAACTGATTGGTTATTTTCGTTGGTATAAGTACCTAGCAATTTATACTTGTAATGATTCAATGCATAATCTGAAATTGGTGAGATTATATCTTTTGAAAATGGCGTGACATTTTGATACAAATTAAAATTCAAGGCTCCCGCCCGATTAAATGAAAACCCATTATCATCTCCGGAAACCTTTGAACTGATCATAAGCTCTTTGATCGTATTGGGTTTTTCAAAAGAGATTTCAGAAATAGATTCTGATAAATAAACGATTCCCTGGCGATTTGAATCTAAATTACCATCCATATTCCCGATATTTTGTCCCAAAATTTTATTTGGTGCATTCAATATTCTCATCGAGCCCTTAGTATAAGATTCGCAGGTATAAGAATGATCCCATTGCTCATACTTTTTGCGATTAGCTATGGTTCGACGAATAATGTCATATGCAGGATCTTCTTTCTTTGAAGAAAACGTGATTTCTCCTAATTTGTAAATCGCTTCATTCAGGACTATATCAAGCTTCACTGGAGTTCCATTATAGTGAACCTCTCTTTCTAATTTCTCATAACCAGTATATTGAAAGACAATTTTATAAGTACCCGTTTTTAAGGCTAATTCATACAGGCCCTTCTCATTGGCTAAAGTCCCAATGGTACTGCCTTGAATGTAAATACTCGCATAGGGTAAAGGCTGACCATTAGAGTCTTTAATGCTTCCGTATAATTGAGCAAGAGAGGATTGCTGATGGAATAAAATCAATCCAATTATATAATAAAAAACTCTTTTTCTCATGATCCTATTCAGATTTTCAACCAATTGTGAATAATTGTTTTACCCCCAGGTGTATTAAAAGATTCTGGATGGAACTGAATTCCTTCTATAGCATATTTTTTATGCTTGATGCCCATAATTACACCTTCATTGGATAGACAAGTAATCATTAGATCTTTCACAGAATCATCCAAAGTCAATGCCCACGAATGATACAATCCTCCTGAGAATGGCTGTTCCAATCCTTGATATAAAGATTGGTCATCGCGATCTAAGACTTTTATAACTGTACGTTGCCCATGTTGAACCTGTTTCAAATTATAAAGTTCGGCTCCATAATAAGATCCAATAGCCTGATGCCCAAGACATATCCCTAAAATCTGTTTATTATGTTCATAATGCTTGAGAATAAGTGGCATTAAAGTATAATCCTGTGGTAAGCCAGGACCAGGTGAAAAAAGAATTTTGGTATAATCTTTACAAACTTCAAATTGGTCTAACTTGTCTTGAATAACGAGCACTTCTGCCCCACACTCTTCTAACAACTGTACTAAGTTATAAGTAAACGAATCTTGATGATCTATTATTAATACCCTTTGGTGCATTGCTTAGTTAAAAGAATTATGGATTAAAAGGCGAAAATTAATACCAAAAAATTACTTTTGTTCTATGCATTTGTTGGAACCCTATCTGAATGTTATCAAAACCATGAATTATCTTCAGAAAAAAGGTGAAGATTACCTGTTTATGGTGGATTTTGACAAGACATTGGGTTTTTGTATTCCGCTATCAGAATTAGATCTTAATTATATTCAATACAGTATTCACGAAATAAATACTACACTTCAGGAAAAGATACCATTTAAATTCGATTTTACGCCACCCTCTTATGAGACCTATTGTTTGGCATTTGAAGCCATTCAAAAAGAATTAAAAGCCGGAAATACTTTTCTGACTAATCTAACATTCGCCTCTAAAGTAAATTGTTCACTAGGACTTCAGGATCTATTCCAATACAGTGATGCGAAATATAAATTGTGGGTCAACAATACCTTTGTTGTGTTCTCCCCGGAACGATTTGTACACATTGAAAATAATGTGATTAAGACCAATCCAATGAAAGGCACCATCAATGCTGAAATTGAGCATGCCGAAGAGCTTCTTTTAAATGACTTAAAGGAAAATGCAGAACACCATACTATTGTTGATTTACTGCGCAATGATTTGAGCATTATTGCAAATCAAGTTACGGTTTCAAGATTCAAATATTTGGATTTAATTAAAACGAATAAGGGTGCTATTTACCAGATGAGTTCAGAAATAACCGGCCAAGTCAGAGAAAGATATCGATCATGTTATGGTGACCTCATCCATGAATTACTTCCTGCTGGTTCGATTTGCGGGGCTCCTAAGCACCGTACCATTGATATTATACATAGAACCGAAAACTATTCACGAGGATTTTATACAGGGATATTTGGAACCCTTCAGCATGGTATATTTGATTCTGCTGTAATGATTCGATATATTGAATCTAAAAATGGTCAGTTGTATTTCAAATCAGGTGGAGGAATTACTGCCCTTTCAGATCCTGAAAAAGAATATCATGAATTAATAAAAAAAATTTATGTACCCATTTTTTGAATCTATGGCGCTGATCGATGGCAGCATTCAACGAATAGCATTTCATCAAAATAGAATCAATCGCACTTTTGCAACATATTACCCAACCATCAAACCGATTGACTTGAGAAACATTTTAATTCCTGATGAATTTAATTTTAATCAATTACAAAAACTCAAGTTAAAATATAATTCAAACAATTATGAGATAAATATTTCTCATTACAATCCTGTTCAATTTGATAAATTCTATTTTATAAATGATGATCAAATAAATTACGATTTTAAGTATACCGATCGAAATCAATTAGATTATTGGCGCCAACAAATAGAAGCTCACTCCCAATTTATTATTATTAAAAATAATTTATTAACTGATTCCCATTTCAGCAATCTAGTATTTACTAATGGAAAACATTGGATCACACCCAAAACACCTTTGCATGCAGGAACTATGAGGGCTCATTTGATAGATAAGCATAAAATCATACAGAGTTATATTTCAGTTAGCTCTTTACATTTATTTACCCATTTTAAACTCATCAATGCACTAAATACACTTGAGCGTGCCTATCTTTATCCTATTGAACTATTAATTGAGCCACATGTTTCATACCTCAAATAAATCTTTTTGTATTTAAATGAACCCATACCAAATAATTCTTGAAAAAACGCAACGAGCTCACGTAAAACTCATCGTAGTAAGTAAATTTCAAACTGTAGAAAATATAAACAAAATTTACGATCAAGGACAACGTGATTTTGGTGAAAACAGAATTCAAGAGCTCTTGGAAAAAAAAGAACAATTACCTAAAGATATCAGATGGCATGTTATTGGTCATTTACAAAAAAATAAGGTTCAAGACATTGTACCTTTTGTATATCTGATTCAATCTGTAGATACTTTAGCATTAGCCCAACAAATAAGCAAAGAAGCTTATAAATTAAATAAATGCATTGACATCCTTATTCAGATTAAACTATCGAAGGAGGAAAGTAAATTTGGACTAGATTTTAGTCAGTTAATGCATGAATTGGATTTACATCTATGGCAAGAAATACCCAACATTCGAATTAAAGGTATTATGGGTATGGGAACATTAACAGAAGATCAATCCATTACTAGGCAAGAATTTAAGACTTTGAAACAATATTTCAATCAGCTAAAAGCTACATACTTTTTAGATCCTGAGTTTAAAGAAATATCCATGGGCATGTCCGGCGATTTTCCAATAGCCATTGAAGAGGGATCTACTATGGTTCGCATTGGAAGCTTAATCTTTGCATAACTACAGTGAAATAAAAATTCCAAAAATATGGTATTTAATACTATATAATATTTATATTTGTATTTCCATTCTACAATTTCAACAAGCACTTTTATTTAACCCTTAAAATTTAATTTATGTTAAAGCTATTTTTAACTAAAACGATTTATTTCGTTTTAGCAGTAACAACTCTTTCTGCAGTGCTTATTTCTTGTAACAAAGATGATTCTAGCAATGAAAGCTATACCTATCAAGGAGATTTAACACCACTTGTTGGATTTACCGGAACAGGACAGATAAAGGCCAATTTATCGAATCATGAGCTGGATCTAAACATCAATTTTTCAGGTATCCCTATAGTAAGGGCTTATTTAGTTGAAAATAAAAATGGTGCGATTCGCATTCAGAATATAGCGGACAATCCTGTTTCTCCTTTCAATACAAAAATAACTATTTCCGATTCAACCATTACAGCGTTGAACCTGGGAAATATAGGCGTTGAATTACTCACAACTACAGGCGCAATAGCATTAAGAGGTTATTTAACCAAATAAGTTGATTTGAATTTCAAGATTGAATTCCATTTCTAAAGTTGGTCTATGGCAATAAAAAAAATGGTCAAACCATCCATTGGATTATTTGACCATTTTTTCTTACATTGATATTGAACAGTTACCTACTCCATTCAGCAATGGCCTCATTGTTCATTTTGACATATTCTTCATTACCATCAGCTGCTGCTAGTGTTTTAGATTTCGTTGCAGCCTCAATAGCTTCTGCTTTTCTTCCTAATTTTCCTAAAATCAAAGATTCAACTCTTAATTTCCAATATTTAGCATCCATAGCATTTGCTTTTTGAATCCACACTAATGCCTGATTTAAATCTTTATTATTGTCTGAGTAATAACTTGCGGCTCTATAGTAGTCGTCAGAAGTAGGTCCTGCTAAAACTTTCTCTATGCTTTTTTGGACTTTCATGTCGATCTCTGTTTTCATTTTAACAGATACTAAGGTGTTTTCCCAAGATAAATTTAATGAAGCCATATCCGGTCTTAGATCGTTAATGTCTATTGTAAATGATTCAACCGTAGTCGTTAATAATTCAGGGACCACATCAACGGTTAAAGCTACTTTAGTTGGATCATAAGTTTTTGGTAATCCAGATTGAGCAAAATCTTTATAAAAAATAACTTGCCAACTCACTTCACCTGGAACAGTATACAATGCATAGGTACCCATTAATAGTTGCTTACCTTCAACAATCATATCATCTGAAAAGGTAATTTTTGTTGCTGCGTTCGCACCGGTACGCCACATTTTATCAAAAGGAACAACGTCCCCAAAAATCTTTCTATTCTTAACACTTGGTCTAGAATATTCTACAGTTACAGTACCCAATCCAAGTTTTTGTTCCAATTTACAACTTGGACTTGGGGCAGGAGTCTGAATTTGAGCAGTCAAACTAATGACCATCAAAAAAGAAAATAAAAAAATTAACTTATTCATAACAATTTGATTTATATGAGTTTATAAAATAATAACAACTAAAATCATACCAATAATAAATAAAAATAAAAAAAGTTCAAAAAAACATATTACAATTATTAATAATATGTATATCTTTGTATCGTTAACTCAAAATAAGAAATT
This sequence comes from Saprospiraceae bacterium, assembly GCA_044228225.1. GTDB lineage: Bacteria > Bacteroidota > Bacteroidia > Chitinophagales > Saprospiraceae > Vicinibacter. Next base: position 67,142 of record JBGAVH010000005.1, read on the forward strand.
ATGGTAATCGCTTCAATTTGTACGGTTTGCTTTATTTGTTCTTGGTTTCTAATCCAACTTAAAACCGTTGAACAAGAATAAAAGTTCAATAACTTGTCAATAACTTAATGTCTGTAACAGAATGAAAAAAATAAATTCTGTTAGATACATTAGTTAAATATTCTCCCTCACGAAAATAGAACTCATTTTGTGTGGCTTATTTGACAGATAGATAGGTTTGACTTGTATGCTTTTTGTATTTAAGAATTATTTTTAGATTACAAAATATCAGTAATATTTAGTTATACTTTTATTCAATCAACCCACTTACTTCAATATTTTGAACCTAAGGCCAAGATATAACTCTCTTCCTCGTGTTGGTCCCCATGCAAATGAAGTATCAAAATATTTTCCAAAAGGTCTTTGATGATCAATAATAGGATGTTGTTGTCGGAAGTCAAATATATTCTCACAACCCACAAAACCCTCAATATTTTTAAAAATATGAGTGTACTGTATACTGGCAATTGAAAATGGATCAGAGTATTCCATTTGCTGAAATTCAAATGGCAGTGATTTAGATTCAGGTAATCTTTGTTTACCATAGGCATGAACATTTAAGTCAACTTGCCACAATGGTAATTTGGATTTGAAACTCAACACAAATAAAAAACGATGTTTTGCGTTAAAAGGTAATACAAATTTCTGATCTTTGATTTTTCTATAAACATCTAATGCATTGTATGCTATCCTTAAACTGAACATATCATTTAGCTCTGATGATATTTCACCTTGAAAAGCATCTGAAATTGAAGGTCCCGTAAAATTGGCAATGGTGACCACGTTAGGGTTAGTATCATAATCTGGAAAAAATTGATTTTGAAATTGTGTATGATAAAAATCAACAGAACCTAAAAAGTCAATTTTTCCAATCTTCCATTTTTGATTAACACTCAAACCCAAATTCACTGATTTTTCAGGGTTCAATGTTTCTGTGAATACAATATTTCGATTACTGGTTAATACATTAATATTTTCCGCAAACAAACTTACTGTTCGCCATCCAGTCCCAATAGATGCTCGAAAATCCGTCTTATTATCAGGTGTATATTTGAGCAAAATTCGAGGTGTTAAATACCATGTCCTTTGATTAAGATGATCCATTCTAATTCCTGTAATTGCCGTAAATTTTGTATTTTTTGAATTGAATATATTTTCAATAAATACTCCAGGAATTATTTCCTTTTTAATATATACACCATTATATGATCGATCAATTGTATCTGATGAAAAAGATATGATTTCTGTTGCATCAATGTATCTAAATGATGTGCCTAGCTTTAAATCTTGTCGCTTATTAGAGCCATAAAAATATTCATATTGCAGGTTTGCGTATTGATGAATTTGTTTAGGCTGATAATGCACGAGCCCAAACCAAGATTGTTGATTATGTACAACGCTACTCAAGTGCAAAACAATTTTTTTATTCTCATTGAATCGATAACCAGACTTAGTATAAATATCTGTTTGTAAAAATTGAGTGATTAAACCGTAAGCCTTAGTACTTCCTCTATCTAATTCAGGGTCATAGAATAATTGTCCACCAATACGTTTTTCGTCTACCAATCTAAATCCTACAAACGTACTGAAGCCATTTTCATTCTCCTTTTTAAAACGCCACTTATTATATATTGAATATCTAGTTAGTAAGGGTAAATCTAAAAAACCATTATCATCTTTATCTATCTTTTTAGCTGGTTGAGAACTATGGATTGCCAGATAATTAGTCCAATTGTTATTTGAAATGGAAACTCCGACATTAACATGTCTCTCTCCAAAACTATTGATCAAAAGATCAGCAGTAAAAGGTTCAGCGGTACCTCCTTCACGGGGAAATATTGTGATCTGTCCAACCATATTCTCATAACCTTGTAACACACTATTAGCACCTTTAACAACCCATATATTTTCAACTATGCTTCCTGGAATTGTACTTATGCCATAAGTATAAGTTAAGCCAAGTATAGTTGGAATTCCATCTACCAAAACTTGATTATACACTCCACTTAATCCAAGAATGCGAAGCTCTTTCGTGTTAGTTAAGATATTCGTGGTTTGGGGTTGTACGGAACTTTGTGTTTCAAAACATCCAGCTAAATCACAGCATGCAGCCTTTCTCAATTCATTTCTATTGATAACTTCGGTTTTGATAGGCAGAAGACTAGAAACATAAGCGCCGATTTTATTATCATAAATAGTGACTTCTTGCAAGGTCACATTTGCATTTAAATGAAATGTCCAAAATGAATGCAGATCATCAAATTCAAATGTATCTAAAAGATCCAAATAAGAAACAACAATTACATACGGAAGCATTGAAGTATCGGGTGGATAAGAAATAGAAAACACACCCTTAACATCTGTTAACTCCTGAACATTTGAACCCAACCATGAAACTTTCGCATATGGAATAAATTGATTGGCATCATCAACTATTCTACCTAGAAAATGAGATTGAGAATTCAACAAATCAATATGAATACTAATAAAAAAAAATACTAATATTAAAATCTTTGGTTTAAACATCAAGGAATTCATTCTATAATATAAGAAATTCATAAAGTTTGGTTTGCATTAATTCAAATTTAGACTATATTCAGATATTCAACTATTTAAAATTATTATACAAGCAACACATGAAGCTTATCCCAATAAAGCTCTAAAAACTAAATCTTCCAAAAAATCAATAACTAGGGTTGCATCATTTGGTTGATCAAAATCAGTTAATGAGGGCAGGTTTATTCTAAAATAATTTTGAATATGTGCTGATTCAATGAGTGTGCTTGTCAAAGAATGAGGATATTTGTATTTTGGGTTGCATAATAGCATGACCTCAGCAATCCGGTTGCATAAGTCTTTGTAAGGTTTAAAAAATTGGTGGGTATTATCACTTTTAACATGTTTGGTCAGGTAAGCTTTAATCCCTTCTGACATAACGATTTCATACAATAAGTATTCATCTATGTGAACCGTTGTTTGGTCATCAATAACATGAGAACCAATAATTTGGATCATTTTTTTTAACCGTTGACGAGGTTGCTTGATGTTATTGGTCTGAATTATAATCTGATATTCCAGCCAAGTCCAATACCATGATACCAAATACACCAGTAAAAGATGCTTATTTTCAAAATACCGATATACACTTGCCTCTGTAGTTCCAATTTCGTCTGCTAGTTTTTTAAAAGTAAACGCTTCAATACCCATTCTATGAATAAGCACTATGCTATACTTTAACAGGTCTCTACCCAACTCAGTATCTTCTGGATTACGCAAGAAAAGTTTATTGTTAAGTTTAATCTGAATGGATAGATCCATGAGCGCTGTGAGGCTTTTATGTTAATTATTTACAAAAGTATAAATAATTTGCATAATAGTATTACTATTATTTAAGATAATATTACTATCTTTGCGCTTTAATCAAGTAATAATCGTCTTCAAATGACAACACAACCAATATTTTGGATACTTTTTCTCCTCTTTATGGCAGCTATGTTAGCCCTAGATTTAGGCATATTCAATAAAAAATCGCAAGATGTTTCTTTTAAAAAATCTTTACTTTGGACTACAGTTTGGATTGGATTAGCCATGATATTCAACTTAATAGTCTACCAATGGAAAGGCCCCGACAAGGCTATAGAGTTTCTGACCGGCTATCTCATAGAACTTTCCCTAAGTGTTGATAACCTATTTGTATTCATCCTTATATTTGGATATTTTCACGTTCCCACCAAATATCAGCATAAAATTCTGTTTTGGGGCATTATTGGTGCTCTAATATTTCGAGCCATCTTTATTTTTGCCGGTGTAGCCTTGCTCAATCAATTTCATTGGATGATTTATTTATTCGGAGGTATACTGGTAATTTCAGGAATAAAAATGCTATTTCAATCAGATAAAAAATTAGAACCTGAAAAAAATCCAATACTCAATCTCTTTAAACGGTTTTTCCCCGTGGCTGATCATAATGAAGGCAGCAAATTCTTTTTAAAACAACAAGGAAAATGGTTTGCAACGCCCCTGTTTTTAGTTCTGATTCTAGTTGAAACTACAGATATCATATTTGCTGTAGATTCTGTCCCTGCCATACTAGCAATTACAACAGATACTTTTATAGTCTTTACATCAAATGCCTTCGCTATTCTAGGATTGCGATCTTTGTTTTTTTCATTGGCAGGAATTATCAAATTATTTCGGTTTCTACATTACGGATTGGCATCCATTCTCATCTTTATTGGACTTAAAATGACATTAGCTGATGTCTATAAAATTCCTATTATGTATGCGCTTATTGCTGTGCTTAGTATCCTCGTTATAAGTGTTATTGCATCATTGCTCATACCGGCCAACAATAACAAATCATCACCTCCAAACGCCTAACTATGCTAGAATATTTAAGTTTATTAACAGATACTGAAAAGTTAATCCATTATGGTGGACTAAGTATACTTTTAATTATTATAATCATTGAAACAGGATTCTTTTTCGGTTTTTTTCTTCCCGGAGATCCCTTGCTATTCACAGCTGGACTACTGTGCGGAACAAAAGATTTGGATGTAAATCTATTTATACTCCTTATATCAGTAACTATAGCAGCTTTTATTGGTAATGTTATTGGTTATAGCACTGGAAAATATGTTGGAAAAAAATTATTTACAAAAACCAATTCCGTTTTTTTCAAACAACAACACCTAGAAACAACAAGAAATTTTTACAATAAATATGGTGGGCTCTCTTTAGTTACTGGTAGGTTTCTTCCAATTGTAAGAACCTTTGCACCAATATTTGCAGGAGTCATAGAAATTCCATTCTGGAAATTCAATGGCTATAATATATTGGGTGCATTTCTTTGGGTGTGGACATTAATTCCTTTGGGCTATTTTCTTGGGAATCAATTCCCCCAACTTATTGAATATTTAGAATACATAATAATAGCAATAGTTTTATTAACAACTATTATTTTAATCAAAGCTTATTATCAATTAAAACCAAAAACATCATGAGCAACAAATTCGAAACCACACTAGAAAAAATAATTTTTGCAAGTAGATGGCTTCAAGCCCCCCTTTATGCAGGACTCATCATTGGTGGAATCTTATACACTTACAAATTTCTTGTTGAATTAATTCACCTTATAGTCCATATCGAAGAAATAACAGAAACCGCATTAATGTTAGGCATCTTAACATTAGTTGACATAACCATGGTAGCCAATTTATTAATTATGGTAATTATTGGTGGATATGCAACTTTTGTAAGCAGACTAGATTTAGAAAAAGAAGTCGATAAACCAGAGTGGTTAAATAAAGTTGATGCAGGTACATTAAAAGTTAAACTATCAGGTTCTTTAGTAGGTGTTTCTGGGATTCATTTACTACAAATCTTTATTAACATTGAAAATAAAAACTTGGAACAAGTTACCTTACAAATCATCATACATGTTGTATTCCTAATTTCATCAATAGCACTAGCATATACTGAAAAAATAATGCACCAAAAGCATCACTAGTTAAAACTCGATCGATCATTCCAATTAAACATTAAAACAAGTTACATGTTGTAATCAACATATTTAAAATCAATATTATTAAAATCAATATGAATCAAATACAGTTAACTCGACTTCGATTACTAGGGTTTTTAGAAGGTCTAAGTTACATTGCACTGCTTGGCATAGGAATGCCTTTAAAATATATTTACAGCCTCCCCATGCCTAACTTAATTATTGGAACTATTCATGGCATATTATTCATTGCTTACTGCACTTGGGTTTTAATAGTCAAATCGGAACACAAATGGCACCTCACTAAAACCTTTTGGGCTCTATTTGCTTCGTTAGTACCTTTCGGTACTTTTATTGCAGATTATAAAATTTTTAGAAAAAATTAAAATAAGAGCTACCCCACTGAACTTCTTAGTCATGAAATCCCCACCATTAATTTCAATCATTCATACTTGTTATTAAAGCAATAATTACACAAACTGCAATTCATAACGGGCTTAAGAATAGTTTAGCAACTTGGACTCCATCTAACTACTTACAGAATATCGAGCGAATTATTTAATGATATTCCTTGATTCACTATATTTGAGGCTTACTTAATTTTAAGTCTATATTTAAGATATGACTACATTTACATACCAAATTAAATTTGGCATATTAAAATATGCAAGCTTCAGCATAAAATTGTACCTTTATAAATAATTTATTTCAATTTTCAAGAATGTATCAATTCAATTGATTATGAAAAAAATAAAAATAGTTACTCTATCCATAATGATTCTTTTTAGTCTATTATGTCTCAACTCTTTTAATTATAAGTCCACAACCACTGGTGCACCCCCAGGTCATACGGGTGCACCCGATGAACAAACTTGTGCTAAAAGCGGCTGTCACACAGGCAATACCATCAATTCAAACTTAGGAAAACTATCCATAAATTTAAATGGACTTGAGTCATACGAATTGGGAAAAACGTATACAATTTCCATTAAAATGTCACAAAGCAACATTAATCGATTCGGGTTTGAAATGGTAGCAATTCGGACCAAAGATCAAAAAAGCTCTGGAACAATTGTTATGTCTGATATTCTAAAAACACAAATCATGCAAGGACCAAATCAATTTAGTGGTAGAGAATATATAACTTATCGATTTCCAGGAACCGACCCAACTGAAAATGGGGCAACAGAATGGAAATTTGATTGGATTGCACCAAGTCAAAATGATGGACCTGTTACCTTTTATGCTGCGGCCATTGCAGCCAACAATGATGCTTCTGACCTAGGTGACTTCACTTATACTTCAACTTATGAACTAAAAGGAGCCTCAACTACACAAACAAACAAAATATCTAAGTCTTATGACTTTCGAGTATTTCCGAACCCTGTGAATAATCAATTTGAATTAAAATACCATTTAGATAATAGAGCTGAAATAGCCATTAATCTTAACAATATTGATGGTACTTCAAGTATAACATTATTAAAATCAATTGAAGACTCAGGAGATCATAGTCATTTATTTAACAGTGAATTTCTTACAAATGGAATGTATTTATTAACTTTTGCAATAGATAAATCCCAGATAAAAAAGAAAATAATGATTCAAAATAAATAATTTAAAAATGAAATTAACGATTTACATTTCTATTTTTTTTGTTTCAATACTTGTATTTTCATCTTTGACCTTTCAGGAACCCGTGAATTCGTGTGGGCAAAAAACTTTGAATTCTCCTACAAAAAGTGTAGGCCCTCCTCCCTACTTTTCAAACGAACCACCTACAAATACAAGTTGTTCAGCAAGTACCTGTCATGATGGATCTACATCAAAAGTTAATTCCGGAACTGCCATTATGAATTTAGATTTAGGAACAGCAGAAAAAGGTTATAAAACGGGAAGCAGTTATACAGTCACTGTATCCATGAAAAAAAGTAATATCAAGCGATTCGGATTCCAAATCATAGCCTTACAAAACAATAATACTTCAATAAGTCCAGGCACATTCACATTACTAGATTCCAAAAAAACTCAAATTCGAGATAAAGCAAATGTTAGTTGGGGTTGTTGTTGGCAAAATAGAGTTTGGATAACACATACTTATGATGGAATCAATCCTGATTCGCAAGGTTATATTGAATGGAAATTTAAATGGAATTCACCAAACACTAATGTAGGTGACATTACGTGGTATTTAGCAGGATTAGAAGCTAACAATGATCTAACAGACACATTAGATTATACCTATGTAACCAAAAAAACAATTAGTTTAAATACTACAAAAACAAATAATCCTGAATTAAATTATCAATTAAACATTTCACCAAATCCGGTTAATCAAGTTCTGAATATTAGTTTCAATAATGAATTAACTCCCAATTCAATTCATATTTTTAGTGGTAGTGGAACCACAATTTATGTAAATTCAAAGAATATAACAAAAGTGAATAATACCTTTTCTTTAGACTTATCTAATTATCCATCTGGACTTTATTTTCTGCAATGGGTATCACCATATGGAACATATAATAAAAAATTCTACCTTACTCATTAGAAATAATCCTAAGCAAAACTGAATTTTTTTTAAATATGGAATTGCAATATTAAATAGGAAATTTATATATCTTAATTAGTTCAATTTTTGATTATTTTTATCCTTTCAATTGGACATTGAAGTAAATGAATATCAAAACTATTATCTTTTGGTTTTTTATCAGTCATTCATGTTTTGTCTTAGTGATTGTGAACGAGGCAAATGCTACCCATATTACTCCTCCATTGAATCCTTGTAAGTTTTTATGTAACACAGACTTTGAAGATGACAAATTTGTAAATGCAGGACAATTTGGTTTTTTTCACCAAGATTTAGTCTCATGCTGGAACACAACAGCCTCTGATCAACAAATTGAAATTTGGGGAAGCGGTTTTGGTGGTGTGCCTGCCTTTTCCGGAAATCAATTTGCAGAATTAAATGCCAATATGGTTTCTACGCTTTTTCAAAACTTTTCAGCATCATTGGGTAGCAGTGTTGAAATTAAATTCGCGCATCGCGGCAGAGCCGGAATTGATGTTATGAGCGTTGAAATTGGCCCTATTGGAGGTCCTTATCAAAATCTAGGTAACTTTACTGCAGATAACAATGCTTGGGTTTATAATACCGTAAATTATACTTTTCCAAAAACAGGAAGTACCGACTATACGCTCCGATTTAAATCAGTAAGCGCAGCCGGAGGTGCCACAGTAGGAAACTTTCTTGATGCTATTTCCATTAATTTACAAAAACCGGATGTCAGTCTAATTTTAAATCAACCCGATTGTCCTAATGCTTTAAATGGGCGCATTTATCTTCAAGTAAGAGGAGGCGTGGGACCTTATAAATTCAATTGGCTACCTCCTATTCAAAGTTTTGATTCCATAGTAACTGGACTTTCAGTAGGAACTTACAATGTAGAAATATCTGATTTTTACGGCTGTAGTGAAGTCTTTTCAATTTCTTTGTTACCCAAACAATACCAAGACACCACATACATTTCACAAACGATTTGCAATGCCTATACCTGGCCAGCAAATGGACAAACCTACACTAAAAATGGATTATACTTTTCCCATTTACAAAATGTTTATGGATGTGACTCATTCATTCAACTCAATTTAAATATTTTATCGAGCACCATACAAAGACTACAAGTCCAATCTTGTGAAATGTATATATGGCCGATTACAGGTAAAAGTTATATTTTTAGTGGTCTATATTCTGATACATTAATTAATTCCGTTGGTTGTGACTCTATAATTAATTTGGATTTAAAAATATCACCCTCTTTCTTTTATGTTGAAAAAATACACATGTGTGAAGCATATACGTGGCCTGTTAATGGCAGGACATACACACAAAGCGGAATATATAATGACACATTTACTAATATCTTTGGTTGTGATTCCATATACTCACTTGAGCTAAATATTGCAAGGGTACAAAATACCGAATCAATTATCCAAGCTTGTGATTCATACTATTGGCCTGTAAATGGTAAGACCTATACACATAACGGCAATTATACAGATACACTTGTAAATGTATTGGGTTGTGATTCCATTCTGACAATCAGGTTGACTATCATTCCTACACATTTTCAACTTGAAACCATTGAACAATGCAATTCATATATATGGCCTGTTAATAAACAAACATATTTTGAAAGTGGATTTTATTCTGACACGCTCAGCAATATTTTAGGTTGTGATTCGATACTATCATTGCAATTAATCATAAATAAGACTTATCAATTTTCTTCAGACATTACAACTTGTGATCAATACACTTGGCCAATTGATGGTCAGACCTATACACAAAGTGGTAACTACTCGAAACATTTAAAAAGTATATCAGGTTGTGATTCTATTTTTATATTAAACCTAAGCATCCACAAAGGAACCTTTCATTCACAAACCATGACTGCTTGTGATAGTTATGAATGGATCAACGGTATAACTTATAAAAAGAGTGGCACTTACTACATTCAAAACACAACTTCAGAAGGATGTGATTCTATACTGATCTTATATCTATACATTCATCCTAGTTATTTGAATATTGACACCGCTCAAAATTGTGATTCTTATATTTGGCCAGTTAATGGAATAACATATACCCATAGCGGTCTTTTTACAAGATATTTACAAACACAATTCGGATGTGATTCTATTGATCAATTATATCTAAAGATTGATCCATCGTTCGTGCTATATGATACCATCGAGGCTATAGAAAATTATATTTGGCCAGTTAATCAGAAAATTTATTATGAATCTGGAATTCATGAAGAATTCTTCACAACCATTGAAGGTTGTGATTCCATAAGAATTTTACTTTTAAATATCAAGCGAAGTGGAAATGTATTTATACCTAATGTTTTTTCACCAAACGGAGATGGAATTAATGACTTAGAAATCATCTTTTCTAGTCCAGAAATAAAAATTATAGATCAATTTAGCATTTATGATCGCTGGGGCGAAAAACTCTTTCATAAATCACATTTCCCACCAAATGATCCAACTTTTGGATGGAATGGTTATTCTCGAAATCTGCCATTAAATCCAGATGTTTTTGTTTATATAGTAGAATGGACAGATCTTTTGAAAAACAAGCATGTTGAACGTGGAAATGTAACATTAGTAAAATAGAATTATTTTTGAAAAAGTCAAAATGAACTGGTGAAGATGTTAGTTAAATTCATTAGGCTATTCCACAATAGAAACAATTAAAGTCAAATTGGTTGAGATTAAAACTTCATTCGATTAAGTGATAAAATCTAAATAATTTTCTCTAGTAATAATTGTAAATGTACTTTTTGGATAAGCTGCGGCAAATTCGGTTGGAATTTTGTACTTTGTGTCACCCCATTTATATTCAAATGCTTTTATTTCCTGATTATTTATTTCAATTCTGTCAATTTCTTGTTTTGAATGCGTTCGCCAAAAATAACTAGATACGCTTTCCTCTTTATAGTGCATTTTTTTTATTCGCTCTGAATTAATATAATTTTCCCATAGTGCACCGACGTCTTCTCGTAAATTAAGCAAGTTAAAGTTTAATATGATCGCATTTCGTATTCCATTATCCATAAAAAACCACTTTTTCATCTTGGTTATTTCATTATCTCGGTTTTGACTAAAGCCTGAAACACTGTAAACAATAAAAATCTTACTGAATAAATCCAAGTACTTTTCAACAGTATTTTTACTAATTTGAAGTTCATTACCAAGACCTTCTAATGAAATCTCACTTCCTGTTCTAAAAGCTAATTTTTGCAACAAAGCTATAATCTTATCCCTCTTTCTAATTCCTTCGAAAGCCAAAATATCTTTTAATAAATAAGCATGAACTAATTCTTTTAAATAATCTTCCTTTTCCTTAAGATTCTTTAAGTGTAATAATTCTGGATATGATCCATAAATTAATCGCTCCTCTAAATTCCCTCTTGTTTGCAGGATATTTTCACTTTTTGCAAATTCCATTTGAGCCAATGGATATAAAAATACTGATTTCATTCTTCCAACCAAAGGTTCTCCAATATGATTGTTAATTTCAAAAGCGGAAGAACCTGTTATGACAATCTTTAAACCTGGAATGGTGTCTACCATTAACTTTAATTTTTTACCGATATTTGGTATTTCCTGGGCTTCGTCAATCATTAAAAAACGAGTATCGCCCAACATGCGCAAATAATTACTGGTGGTTTGTTGTTCTAATAGTGCATGACTATCTAGATCATCTCCATTTAAGAATAATACGGTTTCATTTATTTTTGACCTTATTTTATTTAAAAAAGCTGTTTTCCCCACTCTTCGAGATCCAAGTAAAACGATAACTTTTCCTGCTTCTAATTTTTGGAGAAAAGATTGTTCTATAGCCCTATCAATTACCATTTATCACGATTTATTGACTCAAAGATAGGTGTTTTTATTGATTTGCGTCATTAAATTGACGGAATTCAATAAAATTGCGTCAAATAATTGACTGAATTATGCTTAATTGCGTCAGTACGCGTTAAATGTAAATGCTTCATCTGGGATCATTTATTAATAAGAGTAAGCCTTAATAAATCAAATATTGTTGAAAAATACCTTTAGATTAAACAAACATTGAACTTCTAATGCACATTTAGCAGAATTGCAGCATTTTAAAAAAAAAGCACCGCAGGAGTCAACTGCGATGCTCAATATAAAATTTTTTTAACAAATTTAAATTACCATTACCACATAAGATGATGGGTATTTTAACTGTCTATTCTTTAATAAATTTAAAAGTATAGCGATTTCCATTTATCAATAATTCTGTAAAATACATTCCATTAGAAAGTGATTCCGTAGAAAAAGAAATCATATTTTTCTTTGGAGTGTTTGAGAAACTCAATACTTTTTGCCCTACTTGATTATTAATTGTGACTTTATCAATTAATTGATCTTCTACTTCAATGTATAATTGATGATGCACCGGATTCGGATAATACTTTATTTTTAAGTTACCTGTGATATCACTAGCACCATCAAGTGAAACGCGAATCATTTTAGAAATTGTATCATTACAAATACCATTAGCTACAATCAATTTCACAGTATAGGTACCTGGAACAAGAAAAGTATGTATTGGATTTTGCAAACCACTTACATTGCCATCTCCAAATTCCCAACTCCATGTAATTCCATGGACCGTAACATCAGTAAAAGTAAACGTATTTAATACATTGGTATAAGTAAAATCAGCTATTAAAGTACTAATAGATATAGTATCTGCCTTGGTACAACCCGCATTATTCGTTACAACAACCGAAAAAATAGTATCGGCTGAAATGGGTGTAATCGTATCTCTCCGAGACCTAATTCCATTACTCCATAAATAAGTGTTTCCATTACCTCCAACTGGAAGTGCAGATAGAATGATTTGTGTTCCATTACAAATCGTATCATTAGGAAATGCTGTAATGTTGGTTGCCGGTAGCGGACTCACAGTAATATTTACATGAGCTGTATCAACACATCCATTTAATCCAGTTCCAGTGACGATGTAAATCATACTTGAATCCGGTGTAGCAACTACAGTATCTCCTACGGAAGCACTCAATCCTGAGGATGGTGTCCATGAGTAGCTAATTGCACCAGATGCTACTACTGTCAATCCTGCTGAACCTCTACAAAAAGATCCACTTGAAGGAATTGTAGTTACTTGCGGATTTGGTAGAACAACAATACTATCAATCGGAGTGGTATAGGATAATGATGAAAATGCACAACTGGTGTGACATCTAAAATAAGTTGTAGATGACAATGAACTAACATCTAGACTTATTGAATTCGTACCTATAGGGATCCATGGTCCGGAATCCGTATCTGCCCTTTCCCAAGAATAGGTAATACCTGACAAACCAATAATAGGTGCCGATAAATTCAAAGTAATATTTGAACCCTCACATACGATAGGATTAGTGTTCAGAATATGACCAACATCAGGATTACCTGTACATATAGGACCACTCATTACTAATTTAGAAATGGTATCATTATTACAATAAAGCCCTTTAATCACCAGGGTAACTTTGTAAATGCCAGGTGTATCATAAGTATGTGTTGGGTTTTGTAAAGTACTGGTATCTCCATCCCCAAAATCCCAGGTCCAAGTTGCAACAGCAACTGAGCTATCTTGAAAATCAAATGTATTAACGGTATTCGAATATCCAAAATTTGCAACAGTAATAGGCAAAACAACTAGGGAAATGGTATCCGCTTTACTACATCCTGCTGCACTCGTTACATTCACGGATAGGATTGAATCCTGACTAGCTATTAAAGTATCCGTTCTGGATGTTGCACCATTGCTCCACAAATAAGTATTTCCGCCCCCACCAAAAGGAATAGCAGTCAAAATAACTCTGGTTCCAAAACAAACGGTGTCATTTGGGTTAGCTGTAATATTAGTTGTAGGTAGTGGATTTACAGCAACATTAGCAACACCAGTATCTTTACATCCAAAGGAATCAATACCTGTAACAATATACTGAGTGCTCATTGTAGGTGCAGCATTAACAGTGTCTTTGTTAAAATCACTTAGTCCCGTTGTTGGAGACCATGTGTAATATATAGCTCCCGAAGCAATTAATTGCACACCGTTTCCGCCTGCGCAAAAGAATGATGTCCGCGGAGTAACAGAAACAATAGGAGACAAATTGGCCAAGACAATAATACTATCAATCGGTGTTGTATAAGACATAGAAGAGTTAGTACATATCACAGTACATCTGTAATAGGTCGTAGCTGTAATAGAAGGTATGTTTAATGAACTGGAATTGGTACCAACTGGGGTCCAAGTACCTAAAGTGTCGTTGGTTTCTTCCCAGGTATAGATTATACCTGAAAAACTATCAATTGGGTTACTGAGATGCAATGTAGTTTTTCCACCACCGTTACAGATAAGTGAATTATTGTTAATTATAATTCCAACATCAGGTAGACCAGTACATAGAGGGGGAAATTCATCAAAGGAAACATCGTCAATATACATGTTTGAACCCTGACCAGCTACAAGCGTTTGGCTGGTTCCTTCAAATATAAAGTAAATTGTTGTTCCCTTAAAAGTATCAGGAACATCATAAGAAAAATGGTACCAAGCATTTACGGATTGCGTATCAGGTATTGCAATGCCACGGTTACGTGCTATAGTCCCTAATTTTACTGCATCAACATTAATAGAATCTAAAAGACTAACCCAAACTGTTAAACTATCTACGTTGGCTTTAAAAAGACTATCCCGATACATATAAAATTCTAACTTCGCTGAATGTGTATCTCTTGAAGTATAATCGATTGGTCTTGAAATTAAATATTGTTTAGTTCCGGCAGCTACATTTCTACTTCTAAAACGAGAGACCACAGAACCCCCATGTGCTGCTGTAACTGGGTTAGTGGTTGGGGCTGGTTGTCTTATCCAGACGTTAGTACCAGGAACAGGAATATTTACCTTAATACTCCATCCTGCCGGAGGAAAATTATTAGATTCAAATCCCTCAGTAGAGATAATTTGACTAAAAGCATTTATGTAATTAACAAAAAACAAGAAGAATAATTGTGTACATTTTGATGTCATAATGATGGGTTTTGTGTTTTAAAATTTTAATTCATATTAAAAGTAACTCTAAAAATGATCGTTCTCTCTAATTTCTATGAAAAATGGCAAATATTTAACATTTTGACAGCGTCAAATTAAGGAACCAATTAGAGTCATTGGATCCCTTGTGGACGTTTACTTGATGTACATTCGATTTCTAACAAGTCTGTTCAAATCTAAATTCAGTAGTTAATTGCATGGTATTTACATGTTAGAATATTAATGCAGGCCAAGGCAAGACAAGTCCAAAGTGAAATTTAAATTAGCAGGATTAAACAAATAGGTAATAGTCAACGAGTCTAATTTTGCAATCAAAATAAATGGTATGACCTCCAAAATATTAACATTTAAAATAGCAGCCCTTAGTTTTATTACTACTTCAATTTTGTTGAATGCCCAAATTACACAACCTTGTGGCCAGGAGCATGTGTTATCAAACTGGTTTTCTAATTACTCTGAAATGAGACCTAAATATGAAGAGTCAGTCAAGCGAATCAAAGAGTCCATAAAATTTAACAAAAATTCAAATCAGGATAAGATCTTATCAGAGCCAATCACTATCCCTGTAGTGTTTCATATTCTACATTTGGGCGGATCGGAAAATATAAGTAATGAACAAATATATGATCAAATCAGAATTTTGAATCGCGATTATCAAAAACAAAATGAAGACACTTCAAATGTTGTTACCGCCTTTCATAATAATATTGCTAATGTTGGATTTAAATTCGTGCTGGCTAAGATTGATCCAGATGGTCATTGTACCAATGGAATCATAAGACATTTAACCAGTAAAACATTTTGGAATGCAGATAGCATAGATCATTTTACTTACACATGGCCCCCTGACAAATATTTGAATTTCTACATTGTTAAAAGCATCAATATAGCACCTGCTTATACTTTTCTACCTGGAACCGGAATTCCAGATTATGCAGATGCCATAGTATGCGAATCCAGATTAGTAGGCAGCATAGGAACTGCAAGTACTGCTAACTCAAGAGTTTTGACTCATGAAGTTGGTCATTGGTTTGGATTACCTCACATTTGGGGTATCAGCAATGCTCCTGGGGTGGCGTGCGGTGATGATTATGTAGGGGACACTCCAGACACCAAAGGCTTTGTGAGTTGCAACATCAATAATTCCAAAATTTGTGATCCGAACATTGAAGAAAACGTTCAAAATTATATGGACTATTCACCCTGCAAATTAATGTTTACCAACGGGCAGGCCGCCTACATGAGAAAGACTATTGAATTGGGATTAAATAAAAGAAACCTCTTGGTCAGTGAATCTAATTTAAAATCTACTGGTGTTAAAGAAGAATCATCATGTTTAACAAAAGCAGATTTTCTGTCATCTTATTCATCCATATGTAAAGACGAGTCGATCACTTTCAAAAATAATAGCCAATCTGGAAGCAATGTCAATGACTTGAGCTGGATTATCCAGGGAGGTGTACCTTCATTTTCAAAAGATTCAGTTATAAACATTAGATTTCCTGATACTGGAATTTTTGAAATTAAACTTATCGTTTCCGGCATTCAAAATATCGACAGTATTTCAAAATTCATTCGTGTTGTCGATGGAAATAATGGCAAAAAAACGCCACAAGTAAATTCCTTCGAAGATGGCATCATACCTTCAGATTTTATAAGATTTCAAGATCAAGCATCTGATGTTCGATGGGAAATAATACCAAATTTAGGTGCAGAAAATACGAATCATTGCGTTTTTCTAAATCATGCAAGTGGCACTTATCCGGACCAAAGAGCCTACATAGAAACACCCTTTTATGATTTATCACAAAACAATAAACCAAGAATGTCATTCTATTATGCCTATGCAAAAAAATACGCCAACCAAGCTGATTCTTTCAGAATGGAATACACCCTTGATTGCGGCAAAACATGGACTATTTTCCTAGGCCTGCACAATACTCAAATCATGGCTTCACTAACCGGCGGCGTTACTTCTACAGCATTCTATCCTACTACAACTCAACAATGGCGTAAATTAATATTGATGAATACTTTTGAGTCCATTTTTAAAAACCAGCCAAGTGTCAAATTCAGGTTCTTATTTAAGAGTGACCCGAAAGTTGCAGGCTCTAACAATCTATTTATTGATGAAATAAATATTACCGACGAATCTTTGACATCTTCAAAAGACATACTTGATGAAAATATTGTTACTATTTATCCCAATCCATCTTCTTCAGAAGTATATCTTGAAATGAATAATTTTGGACCTAAATCATATCAGATTAAATTTGGCAATTTATCAAATCAACATATAGAATTGATTCATCCTGAATTTATTTCAGGCAACAAATCAAGATATATACTAAATAAAAATAGTCACTTATCTCCAGGTATTTATTATGTAAAAATCAGAACCGAGAAACACATTGAAATGGTTAGAAAAATAGTAATATTAGAAAAATAATCCTTTGAAAATATAGGTATTAAATCAAAGAATACACATATTCTAAGATTTAAATTTCTGAACCAATAAGTCAATCATTAGTGTACAATTCTTCAGCAATTGGTTGACATTGGTATAACTTATGGAATTTAGATATTTTCATTCTGCATATTAAAAATACAATTAGGCAATTTGTTTTAGGTTTTTTTGCCGGCAATAGCCAACTTACCATAATAATCTGGAAAATCAAATTCAAGTCTATCGATTTAATTACTCAAAAATTGTTATTCAGAATTACATAGATGGCCCTCTAAAAAAATTAATCTTAAATTAATACAAATTTATTATTATTGTCATGACAAATGGGGTCCAGAGACCATTTCAAAAGCGGGGCGAATCCGAAAAGCCAAATGAGTAGGACGAAAATCAACTTTATATGGAATTACAAATTAACATGACAGCCATTGCCATTGCAGTAGTGGCCAATTTTGTTTTAGGTTTTTTATGGTACACCCCATTATTTGGAAAAGCCTGGGGCAAAGAAATGGGCTATGACCCGAATGAAAAACCCGATAACTCGGTTATGATCAAAGGCATGGCTTTTATGCTTATTGG
Organism: Saprospiraceae bacterium; assembly: GCA_044228225.1. Taxonomy (GTDB): domain Bacteria; phylum Bacteroidota; class Bacteroidia; order Chitinophagales; family Saprospiraceae; genus Vicinibacter. The sequence goes on from JBGAVH010000005.1 coordinate 85,385, forward strand.
AAACATACTATTTGCATGGGTTTTTGCTCATAACATCGCAGCCTGGGATTTTGTACCCGGCATGAAAGAGCAAGGTATAGTTGCAAATACCTTGAGTGCAGCTATATTCACTTGGTTGGGATTTTATTTACCGGGAGAATTGGGAGGTACCGTCTGGGAAAAGAAATCATGGAAACTTTTTGCTATTAACACCGGATACCATTTAGCATCTCTAATATTAGTGGCTGTTATTTTAACGCATTGGAAATAAGTGGTCTTTCAATATTTAAAAATTAAATCATTATTAATAAACATAGATAATTTACCTTTAATCTTATTGTTAAATGCATTAAGGAAAAACTGATAATCAGCAGTATCACACTATCAAAGACTCTTATGATACTAAAAATAATAGATCGACTAAACTTAGCAGGATTAATTCTTCTCCAATTAATCATCGTTTGCTGCAACAAAAAATCAGATTGCTGCACACTTATTGATGTTGATTTAAGAATTTTTTATCAAGACTCAAGTGGTCATAGTTTGATCAACAGCAATCCATTCTTTCAAGCCTCCAATATTCAAATTTATTTCAAAAACGAAGATCAATTTGAGTATGCATTTGATAGCAATTTGGATTATCCAAACCATTTCTATGTTGAAACAATACAATCGAAGGAAATACTAAGGCTATTTCCTTCGAATTTTTACAAAGATAATCGGTCAACAACTTTAATTGCATTAAATAAAGCTATTGTAGATACATTGGTTTGTGAATTTGACTTTAACAATAATAACACCATTCTAAAACAAGCTTGGCTCAATGGAATTGAAATAAAAAACAGGTATATTGAGGTCAAAAAATGACCATGGATTATATACAAAACACGAACATTCCCCTAATCTATTCATTTTCATGCACTTACTACATCTAATGAGAACTAATTAATGGATATCATGTTGTAATTTCCAATTAATAATATTATGCTTTTGCAATAGTACTATGTATAAAAAAGTAAAGTAATAATATCTAAAATACTTGCCAATAATTATAACGTTTCATTATAAATTGTCAGGGTAAATTATTCATCAATATTCAGGAAATTTAGAACCCGTCAAATTTCCAATTTAACTTATTTCTTAGTCAAAACTAAAGTAATTTTATTAAAATCAGCAGCAGCATTTACAACTTCCTTGTAGGATTCAAAAACCTCCATTGGATAATTAATATTATAATAAAACTCATTATTATTTACCGTGATTTCATTTCCATTTAATTGATAAGAACTTTCAAATAATGCTACCTTTTTATTTTCCAACATCGTCACTTTGTTAAAATTAAACTTATCCAAATTTTCAACACTGAAATCCTTAGGCAATATTAATTTTATACGTCGAGTATAAAGATGAGGATAATATATTTCGACAGGCAGAATTCGCTTATCTTCCTGATATAATTCTACCTGCTCTCCAATTGTCTCGCCAACTTTAAATAGAATTTTATCCCCCGCCTTTTGAATTAATGACGAGCCATCAAACTGAATATCTAATATAAATGGCCTTCTGCTAGCATTTATAAAACCATCATTGAGCGCTTTAACAGACTTTGGTTCTATACTATTGGTATATCGCTTACACAAATCTTTAAGAATCTCCTTATACCTATCCGCAGAAACTACTTCTTTAATGTACTGATAATTTGCAGCAGAATACCCACTATATTTATTAATTGTTCTTATAGAAGGATTGTTAATATCTTTGGTAAAATCAATAACTATATCTGAAGAATCATGTGTTACTTTATCTTCTGGAAATTTAATAAGCCCTAATTCGCCAATACCCATGTTAACCCCTGCAAATAATTTTGGCTTAATAAATAGACCATAATTTTCACCATAATTAAAATTAAAAAAAGGATATCTATTTACATTATCTCCCGGTTCAAGATACTTTGCTGTTTTCGGAAAATAAAAGAGTAAATCTTGGAGCTGGAAGGTCATTTCAAATTCGTTATCAAAATAACTTTGAAACCGCTTACTAGTAAATACCGCTTGATAATCGATATTGAAATAATTAAATACCGCAGTATAAAGTTGTGCTAAATGTCTAAAACTTGCTTGCTTTGAGGATAATATGCTCAACATATCTTCGTTTCCTTCAAACTGCGTATTTAAACTAACTGTTCCTTTAATTTTATACTCTATATTCCAAATTTGATCATCAAGATTATCACTTTTAGTAATCGTACTACAGAAATCACTAATTTTCTTCAATCCCTTCTTATCTAACTCAACTTGAATATTTTCAAATACACTACTTGCAAAATCCTTATAATTTCCCAAATTTTTAGCACCAGTAGCACTATTTGCATCTAACTTGTATCGAAACATTTTTATATAGGGTTCCTCATTTGAATATTTTTGTCTATCAGAAAAACCTTTAATTCTATATGCTTCAAAACTTATACTATTCTTTTCCGCATAGGCATCTACCTTAAATTTTGCCTCTGCAAGACCATTATAAGATTTATATTTAAAAATCAAATGTTTCGGAAAGATCATCTCGAAAGAAGTCTTTACAATTGGATAGTCATTATTGAATTTAATACTTTTTCCATTAAATTCAGGAGACTCTTCAATCAAGAATAACTTCTCAATTATTGCTCCTTTTTCCAAACCCTTAATTGCATAATAATTATATTTAACTTTTCGTTCATTATCAATCTCCTCTTTAATATCCTTACTGTTAAGCTCTACAAATTTTCCATTTTTTAACTTAATTCTTAATAAATTAGTTATCAAAGATTCATCAAGTGAAAAAGGAATATAAACTTTGTTATTCCTTTCAATTGCATCATCAGAGTTAATAAATATTTTTTCATGCACTAAATAATATTGTAATACCTTTTTCTTAGTAACAATATATTCAATTTTAATATTTCGTTCCAATATTACCTCATTCTCATTCTTATACTCTTCAGGTATTTCAATTATATCATCATTAAATTTATAGCTTTTAAGTTCTGTTTCTTGGGCCATTGTTGTGATTCCATAAAAGAACAAAAACAAAACTAAAAGATTAATTCTCTCTTTTATATTCATAGGTCATTTTTTACTACTTAATACAATATTTTTACTATAAGCCTCATTTAATACCTTTAAGCTTTGATTCCATAATTCAAAGTCCTTTTTCTCCAATAATAGTGTTTTTGTTTCAATTTCACTTTTTAACTTTACCGAAGATTTTTCGACAATATATTTAATATTAACTTTTAATAATGCATTATTCAATGACACTTCTTCTGGAATTGTAACAACACTTTGCCCAACAGGTACAACCATTTCAACTTCTAATAAATTTGTAATTAAATTTTTAAAAACAATACTTTTCTCTCGATCTTGTTCAACCAATCCATTCTCTAATGTCTTTTTAGTAAATAAGTTAATAAATGTTTCATTCCCAACCGAAACTACATAATCTTCCAATTTAAAGTCGTAATGAATAATATAGGGAAAGTCTTTATTTTCGATATTTTCCTCTGAATACTTATTGAGTTGAAATTTATTATTTCCCTGTTCTACCAAAGTTTTAATTAATTCGAATCGATTTCTTTCCAATGCATCACCAATTAAATATATCGCATCAGTTCTTGTAAGGCCGTTCATACTCAGGATGCCATTCCCATAAAAAGTGTTGTTCTCCAATTTGATTTTAATGGTTTCCTTAGTTTGATTCTCTTGAGCTGCAACGATAGGAACTTTTTTTATCTTATATTCATTTCCTTGATCAATTAATGCCTCCTTGCCTTGAATAAATGAACTAGGCAACCCGAACCTAGTATGGGAATCAGTTGCATCTAGAAAAATTGTGCTGTCATTAAACTCAAAACAGGCAATCATATGGTTATCAACAAGAGGTGTTGGCAAATCTTTATATGAATAAGGAATATCTCGAGTACCTATCCAACACATATGCACATTTGGGATGGACGCATACTTAGCCATACATGTAATTATACTAGACATATCTTTGCAATCACCGAACTTCTGTTCATAAACATTACTGGCTTCACGTGGAATATAACCTTCATATCCATATTCGAAGGCAATGTATTTTATATTGTCTTTGACCCAATAAAATATGGCTTTAATTTTTTCGAGATCACTACTTTTATCTCCGGTTAAACTTAAACTCATCGCTTTTAAAGATTCATCTAATTTAAGATTCACTTTTGAAATGAAATTTCTGTAATATTTATGCAATAAATCAATAGAACCTAGTACTGGAACTAACTTACCATTGAAAGTGTAATTCTTAATAGTTACTACTAAATGTGGCACTTCCCACAAATAAGCAGGTGAATTACTTTCAAATTTTATTGGCTCTGCATCGGTTAATGAAAATGAATATAATGTTTTATTTCCTTTTTTTTCAATGGTCTTCTTAATTTTTCCAAATGGGTCATTAAAAATCTTACATTCTATTTCAACATCTTTATCAACTTCTATACTGGCTGTAGTCTTTTCAATGGGATCATAGCCTCTAAAATTATACCCAGTGATTAAATTAGGATCCTTAATTTCGGTTTGATAATTATAAGCTTTTTTGGATCCTACTTCTAAATTAGAAAAAGTCAGTTTTTTTGATTTAACATCGCTGTGAAATACATGACTTTGAGTATAATTATTATCATTTATCTGAACAACAGGAATTTTCTTGTATTTACCCTTTCTATCTACTAAAGTATACGCTTCAAAAGAGTGAAGTGGCACTAATTCAGAATAATAAAATGCCTCACTTGTATTCTTTGCTCCTTGATCAGTAAGCACTAATGATTCATATTTAAAATCTACACTAACACTTAACTTACCTTTTTCCAATTCTATTTTATATTTCTGAGATTCTTCCAGAATTACTTCATTAAATCCTTCGTATTTTTTGAGATAATCATTAAGTGACTGACCTTCAATTCGACAAGACAAAAGGGCCAAGTAAAAAATATAAATAAATTTATTTTGAAATTTCAACAAGTTCATCAGAATCATATTTTTTGGTTTTAACTTTAACTCCTTCCTTAAAGATTATAAAATCCCCATGTAGTTCATCAAAACTATAATTTGCCTTTAATAATTCCTTCCCATTTTCTTCAAAATATTCAGTCAGTCCATGAAATAAACCATTTTGAAATCTTTCCTTTTTGTAAATCTTTCCATTACTAAAATATTCAACTCGCTCTCCTTCCAATTTTCCATATTTATAACTACATTTAAAGACAGGAAGGCCTTCCATGCTGTTTATTTCAATCAGCCCATCAAAGCTTGATTTAAGAAGTATTAACCGTGCTGCAATTTTTTTGTTGGAATATTTAGAAGTAATCACACAAGTACCATTTTTAAACAATACAGGAGGACCTAGTCTATTATTAACATCCAAAACACGATAATATTTCGCTACATCATATATAAATCCAATGGCGACAACAGGCTCACCTTTCAAATTATAATACGTTTGTTCGCCTTCCTTCAAATCATTAACGGTATTATAATCACAAGCTTTTGACTTATTGTGATAATATCTGCAAGAAATTCCATAATCTTTACCCATAATTGATGAATAATTATATTTCATTTTTCCAGCAAGATCATAAAGCGTTTGATTTCCATGAGTTTTTCCACAATAATAATTAACATCTGAAAGCAAAGTTTCATTTGGAGAATAGTATTTGCAGTTTCCATGTAATAAATGATTAGTATAGTTCAACTCACTAATTAAACTACTATTCGTAAGTGTCACTTTTACTTTCCCATTCTTTACTCCGTTAACATAATCGATAGATTCTGTAATCAATCTCGAATTTTTACCATGATTAATGGTTCCATTTAAATTCTTATTTTCGTAATTCAATAAAGGAGATCCATCTTTATTGAAGGAACTAAATCTTATTTCTTGAGCTCCCTCAAATTCCTTTACACTTTGTAATTGACCATCCTGATAATATTGTTTTTGAATAATAGGATTCCCATTTGAAAAAAAACCTTCATAACTCAATTTACCATTAGGATAATAATAAACATATAGACCTTTATTGATACTATCATTAATTTGACTTCTTCGTGTAACCATTCCATTTAACATTTCTTCTAATACTCCATTGACAATTCCTTCCTTTGAATTGTAAATGGATTCCAAATTTCCATATTTATCATACTCCTTCCTTAATCCATTAGCCTTATTAAAATGGTAATATTGTTGCACTGACAAACTATTTTTAAAGGAATAAAATGTCCAATTATCTGTCATTAAACCATTTTCAATTTTTCCTGAAGCCAAAACAGTGCCGTCCAGATCAGCAATTTTGTAAAGATCCGAATCAATTAAAACTTCCTTTGGATTGGGTGACATCAGACTATACTGTAGTGCTTTTTTAAGCTTTCCAGACTTATAACTTTCTTCAAAATAAAGCTTACCTTCAGGATTATAATATTCAATTTTTTCAATCTGCTCATTACTGTAAGTGTTTATGCTCCGTAATTTTCCGTTTTCATAGTAATTCAGTTCTTTGGAAATTTTACCATTTTGAAAACTGATCTCTTTTTCTAGAGTTTTATCTACATAATAATGCCTATATGTTCCTTGAACTTTGCCTTTAACATACTTTGCTTCTGATTCCAATAAAGAATCCTTATAAAAACTTTTACTATCTCCTTCAATTAAATCATTGACATATTGATAACTGGAAGTTAGATCACCACCCTCATTATAATATCTAGCCACACCATTTAATTTACCTAAAAGATAATGCTCTTCACTCTTGATTATACCATTTGGATGGTAACAAGTAGATCTTCCGTTTCGCTCATCGTTTAACACCTCAACAACACACAATTTGCCCCCATTAGGATAGTAAGAATTATGAATGCCTGTTATTTTATTATTCTCAAATTGGCCTTCTATTGACCTGTTACCATTATTATAATAATTAAAGAAGGCTCCACTTTTAACACCTCTTTTATAATGTACTTCTTCTGAAAGCACATTATTGTCATAAAAATAAGATTGCTTACCATCTAATTCGTTATCTACATAATTCAATTCACTTACTCTTTGCCCAAATTCGTTAACTACTTTAAACTTACCTTGATATTTTCCATCTACATTTTTTCCAATAATGAAAGGCTTACCATTCTTTACAAAAATACTGACTTTCTCTTTTTCTCCAAAATGCTCCAATTCCCTGACACCAAATTTATCCCAAAAATCTTTTAATAAATAATCATTTTCAAATCTATCAACCTCCTTCTTATGACTTGACAACTTTTTAGAAATTCCTTCTTTGACAGAAGCCAACATATAATAACTGAATATTTCAGAATAATTCTTATTCGCAATCTCAGCTAACCAAGGAACATAGATATTTTCAAAAAATCCATTCTCCGTTTTATGCGTAACACAATATTCAATAACTGCTTGAACTTGCCTGGTTATTACATCATCAATGTCTGATTTTAATTTATACTTTTTATTCAGTGAAAGTTTATTTCTCAAGACAAATGCTAACTCTGAAAAGTTATCTCCATTATCTGAATAAACCAATTTGGGTTCTTCCAAATAATTGTCCCCCATGTTTTTATTTAAAATAAGAACTGCATCCTTTGCCAATCCTCCTTCAGGAGTTAATGCTAGGTATCCTAATAATCCAAACATTCCTTCAACAATTTTACCATCTTCCAAAGCCAGTACCCCTATTAAATAATGAGCTTTTGCATGGGCAGGATTCAATGTAATGACTTTCTTGAGACAGTCTAATGCTTTTTGATTGTCCTTCCTCCTCATATTCAATACTGCCCAATTATAGTATAATGAATAATTATCGGGTGTAATCTGAGAAGCCTCAATAAAAATCTTATTTGATTCTTCAAACTCCTTACTATCACTTAAAAAAATGGCATATTGAAGCAAAAGACTATTCGACTTGGTCAATTGATTTGACTCTTTTAATTGCTTGAAGATGTTTTTCACCAAAGAGTCTTGTTTCAAAGCAATTAAAGCTAAAACTTTCTCATACAATGCAGTAAAGTAATTGGGATCAATAGACTTTACTTTATCAAAACTCTGAACAGCTTCATTAAACTTTTGATTTTCGTAGAATTCTATACCAGTCTTAATTGCTTCATCACTATCATAGAGCTCAAAATAGTTAGTTTGGGCTTCAGATTGCAGGACACTAAGAGTTAGAAACAACAGAATACTTCTTCTTATTATACGCTCTGAGAGATGGCAAGACACCATCAAATTATTTCGGGCCATAGATTGGAGTATTTGACATTATTATTCCAAATCAAAGATACAAAATCTTAATGTTTAGGATGGGTTAAAAAGTATTAATATACAGCATGTTAAGCGCCTACCCAAAATAGAATCTAGAAATAGGGTAATTCCCAATTTCATTATATGTGTACACTAGCGTTCCTCCAAATAATTCAATTGGTTATTTATTTCACGTGAGAACATCATTGATCCAAAGCTTCCTAGCCATTATAATTAGCTTAAAATGATTCATACTCACATTAACTAGATCGATCATTGAGAAGCCACCCCACAGATATTATGATGAATCATTTAAGACACTATTGTCCCAAGGATAGGGCTATTTTAGGACAAGACACAAGGCGGCATGAAAGCCGGGGAATTGGATTAGGAAAACCTGTAGGATAGCAGTGGCATAGTCGTGGATAAGCCGTGGAATAGCCGTGGATTAATGCTGGTGGATTCCACCAGAAAATCTGTCATATTTAATTGAATCTATCCCATTTGTGGTATAGTTCATTAGTATTAAGCTAATTCCGGTAAATCCAAGTCCTGTTCTGTAGTTCTTAGCTAAATCGTATGCATACAATATCCTGCTACATGTAGCTGCTCCTTATTCTAGCATTTAAATGATATTGTTGGTCACCTCTTGATATAAGCCAAAGTTTTATTATAGCAAAGAAACAAGGCAGGAGCTTACAATTTTAGCACACCTGAAAAAAGTATCTTAAGATCAACATATGCGTTAGACCCCCTACCCTAAGACAAGTGAAAGAATCAATTTATTCAATTATCAGTGTTTAGGAATCGAACTTTAAATTCTTAAAGTAGTTCCATACTATCACTAAAATTTAATTAAGCTTCAGTTGAAGTGCTGATTTATGGATATTCCATTGGTTTGGAGTGGATATGAAAGGAATTTTAATCTCAACAGATTGTTTTATTGGAGTGAATTCTTTCAGCATTTACATTTGAAATTGATTTAGATGGTTAAAGAATAATTCTAAACCACTGTATTTTATGAATGAAGCTTATAGCAGAGGGCAGAATTTGTGAAAATGGCCAATTTGGTTTACGAGTATACTCACAATTTGATCCATCTTAGCTAAAACTATTTGGAGCATTTCTTCAAATTTTAGGTCAAAATCATACGCTCGTTTAAAAGTTCCCTACGTTAGTACGAAAGGTCTTGACAAATTCACACTTAAATATGATCTTTGGCTTAATATTTATGATGACTTGATCTGAAAGACAAAATCGATACTTAAACGTTGAGTAAATCGTAAATAGATGCAAATAGAAATTCTAATATTGGAATATTAAAGAATAATCCCTTTTAGGTTTAAATAATAAGTGAAGTGCTTTTAATTGAATTTGTGTTTGGAACCTCTAGTTATTTAAAAATCGAATAAGGGTTTTTACTGAAATTCAGAGTTGTTTCCAGTAATTTATGGTAATAAATTTGGATAATGATGAAATACTTATTAGTTTTGGAAAGAAATAATTACAATTATTAAACCAGTGAACAATAATTTTTTTATGAAGTATTACTTTACAACCTATATCATACTAACTTCCATTTTGGACGTTTTTTGTCAAGCTGGGCAATTGGATCTAACTTTTAATAGTACAGGCAAAGTGATTATTCCGATTGAAAATCAAAATATAGAGGCAAATTCTGTTATAACACAAACTGATGGAAAAATATTAATTTCAGGTATTGCAACATCAACAAAGACGAAAAGGGATTATTTTGTCATTCGTTGTAAGAGCAATGGTGAACTTGATGAAAGTTTTAATCAAAATGGCAAACTAATAATTGATTTCTATGAAAAAAATGATTTCTGTTATGATTTAGCACAGCAACCAGATGGTAAAATCCTTATGACAGGTGTAGTTAGTATGCCTAATTTCGAACGCAAAGTTGGACTTGTAAGACTAAATACAAATGGTACGTTAGATTCCACATTTGGAACAAATGGGATATCAATAAGTAGTTTTATAAATAAAGGTGAAGACTCAAGGGCTATCCTTGTTCAAAAAGACGGTAAAATAATTATTTCTGGAAGCATAAGTTTTAGTACCCCCTCCTTTTACACTGAATGTGCTTTATTTAAATATAATTCTGATGGGACCATTGATCAAAGTTTCGGCATTTCAGGAATAGCTACAGCAAAGGTTCCAAATGGATATTACCCAAGTTTTGCTATTCAACAGTCTGACAACAAAATTATTTCAGGTGGCTATTTATTGGGAAATAACACAGACGTATATATGTTTAGATTTAATTCTGATGGTACATTAGACAATTCTTTTGGAATAAATGGTAAAGTTCAAACAGATTTCAATAGTGAAGATGAATATGCCTACAAGATAGCATTACAATCAGATAACAAAATACTTATTGTCGCTGGAATTAGAAATGCAACAGGAAGTGATTTTGGTATTTTGAGATATAGCGCAGATGGATTATTAGATAACACTTTTGGCTTTAATGGAAAAGTGGTTACCGACTTCTCTTTGCTTAATAATGTTTCAAACTCTATAGCCATACAAGAGGATCACAAAATTGTAATTGCCGGTTTTGTTGGAGATTCTCCTAATCATAATTTTGCACTCGCAAGGTATAATGCATCAGGTTCACTGGATTTGAGTTTTGGAAATAATGGAAAAGTTGTAACAGATTTTGGAGGTGATGATGCAGGTTTTGGCATGACATTACAAAAAGACAACAAAATATTAGTAGCTGGAAATTCCATAAATAGTTCAAAAGTAGGAGAAATTGCTATCTCAAGATATCTTTCAGGCTTAGAAATTGTGAACACAATTGGAGCAAATCTAGAATTTAAAGATGTTCATTATTATCCAAATCCAAGTAATGATAACGCAATATTAGAATATAGTTTGACAAAAGATCAAATTTTAAATATCTCCTTATTTGATTTAGGCGGTATAAAGATTCAAAGTTTTGTTGATAAGAACTTAAGGCAAGTGGGAATGAATAAGGAAGTATTACTTTTTAATAAAAATATTGAACCAGGGAATTATATATTAGTGATTGAGAGCGAGGAATTACGATTGGGTATAGAAGTGAATATAAAACCATATTAGAAATTATCGTGTCATTATGAATTTTATAATAAGATTTATTATAGTATCCTTCACAATTGTATATTTATTATTATTTATTGCATGTCATAAAAACCCAGATCCAAATATCATCATTATTGATCCAAAAGATACGACAAAAGTTTATACGCCTGATCCTGATAGCAACTTGGTTTTATGCAATATTTATCTACCTGGCGATACTACTTTTGGAGCTATATATGCTAGAAAGAATCGCCAAAATTTTACATCATTTATAGATGCGTATAAGCTTAGATATGAAAATAATGTTCCGATATTCATGATACGAGGAGGTACATATTTTTACCCTAATAGTTTATATTTAACAGAAAGTTTTCATTTTGTAGTACCATTAAATTATGAAAAACAAAAATTAATTATTACATCATCTGGCAAAATAGGAAGAACTTTTTATGCTACTAAAGACGATGATTCTATATTAGATCATTATAAATTAGATACAACACAAAATAATTATTTTCAATTTACAAAAATAGATACTTTAAATAAAAGACTTGAAGGTATTTTTTGGGTTCAGTTTCTAATTGATATGAACCCTAAAGCTTTTTATAAAGATCCTGATATTTTGCGTTTGAGTTATGGTTCCTTTTGGGTTACAAAATGGGATTAATTTTAAAACACTAATGTAAGTAAAGCCTTGAAGATTTTTAATAAATTGCGTGGCCACGAAAAGGTCGATTAGGCCGCCCATCAAACATTAACTTCAAGAAAATCTTGTAATTCGGAAGATAAATAAAATCCTGAACATCAAATTTAGGAAACATTTCATCTTCCATGTGCTTTGCATCTTCAGTTCCAATTCTAAAAGAAATAAAAGTTCCTATATTTCCAAGTACAGCTTGTCCAATATCCTCATCAAGCTAAAGCATAAATTGGTGCGCTACAATTTTAACTACTTTAAATTTTCGTAATCCGGAATAGAATTTAACTAATGACAAAGTAGTGAAGTTATGAAACACATACAATTAAATTATAGATGAAAATTTCCTTTCACTTTATTTGTCTTTACATGACTATATGCAGTCAAATCTTTAGAGTAAGTATAGACTTATCATAAATTAGACGTTAGTCATAGGATACTCCGTGTAGTTCTTAATAATAAATTTAATTAGACTCCTTGGCATTTTCCGCCTCTTTGGAATTGTTGATTTTTGAAAAATCCAATGCTTTGAATTTGTTGTAGTAAGAAATTTTAACCTCAGCCACTAGCCCAAATTGCTTTGTCTGACTGAATTCATTCAAATTTTTCATTTTAATCTAGTTTAGAAAGTTAAAGAATATTTCCAAACCATTGTATTTTATATACGAATGTTGTCGTAGAGGGCAGAAAATGTCAAAATGGCAATTTCTGATTAGGGGTTTACACATAATTTGATCCAACTTAGCCAAAAATATTAGGAGCATTTCATCAAATTCTGGGTCAAAATCATACGCTCGTTTAAAAGTTCCCTACGTTAGTACGAAAGTCCTTGACAAATTCACATTATTATTTGACCTTTGGTTTAATATTTAATAAGACTAAAGTTGAAATTAGAAATTCATTTAATCCGTTACAAAATCAATTTTTAATAGTTTATAAAAGAGTATCAAAATGAAATTTCACTAAAATAAGTATTGGACAAATATTGAATTGTCCTTAAAAATTATTTAAATTAAATAAACACCAGATTTAAGTAAAACATGCTTAAATCGAATTGTTATCAGATATGAAAAAGAAAATATCTAACACCTTGATCACCAAATCCATTGAATTCTGGAATCAAAATCTGAAGGATATGCTTCTATAGAAGTATTCATTAAATATCCCGGTAACTGGAGACATCCACTAATCTCACTCCTAAAAAAAAGAGGTTAAGAATGTATTTTATTTCTTAACATTGAAAATTTTAAACATGAAAAATTTATTATTATTATTTTTATTAGCATGGTCAACTAACCAAGTTATTTCACAAGCAGTAGGTACAACAATTGTTGGAGGATGCAGCACAGTTATTGTCACTTCAGTTCCTCAATACCCACATGATGTATTTATTTTTCCGCCACTAGGAGGTTATTTTAGGCCAACTAATAATCCTTGTGTAAGTTTAGTTAATCCGTGTTTACCAGAGTCTTCAAATGAGACTAGACATTGGTTACAATTAAAACAGCTGAATGGATCTTTTATAAATATTCAAGGCCCAGTTGAAGGAGATGGTGCTGTATTTTCTACTGTAGCACATGGTACTTATCGTGTTTATACACAAATTCCTGAATATGAAAACTTTCCAAATTGTGAAAATGGAAGAAAAGAAATTTTATGTCAAGCTAATTTAGTTCACATGGGATGGAATGGGCACTATGGAAACCCTGGTGTATATTCCAATGAGGTTCAAGTTGGCATTGTGGTTCCTTCTGACATAGCATACAACTTTGTTGATGGCAGTGGAGGTGACAATATTCCAAATGGCTTTGACTATGGAGAGCTTGTAAGAATGGATGCGTCTGCTTCCAAGAATTATAATGCATGGTGGCTTGCCATTTTTGAATTAGGTGGCCAACAAAGGTATAAATCTAATGGATGGACTCCTGGACAAGTAGGCATGTTTGATCTTTCTGCATTTTGGGATGGAGGTGTTGGGTGGAAGTTTGAATCTCTAAACTCCTATATTGTTCAATTTGCCATAGTGAATGAGCAATGCCAGATACAAGGGCAATGGACTAACTTAGATAAAGCTTTCTTTATTTGTCCTGCGGGCTCAGGTTGTAAATTTGAAAAGCCTGAAAATTCCATTTCTATTTATCCTAATCCGGTAAATTCTCAATTTAGATTTACTGGTATTGATCTCACACCAGTGAATAAATTTGAGTACGAACTAAGATCTTTGGAAGGAAAATTGATTCAAAAACAAATTATTGTTGATCCAAGTACTAATTATTCTATTGATGACGTTAAACCTGGAATATATTTAATTTCCTTATTTAAAGATGATCAGAGAATCTTTAATTCTAAATTATCGTTAATTAAATAAAATTAATATCCAAAAACAAAGGGTATAAGCATTGCCCTTTGTTTTTATTTAATTTCTATGAAAAATAAAAGGTATTCAATTGCATTCTGTTTTTCTTATTTATGTTATTTTGCTACATGTCAAGAAAATCTGGTTCTGAATGGTTCTTTTGAAAAATTAAAATCATGTCCAACAACATCCAGTCAAATTCAACTAGCTAAACATTGGAAATCAAGTTCTATCAAAGGTACTCCTGATCTATATAATTCATGTGCAACAAATGATGCTGTAAGTGTTCCAACACAATACGGTCAAAATTTTCAAAAACCAAAGACAGGAGAATCATACTCTGGCATTTTTACATACTTTTTTGGAATAATTCCCGAAAATGGAACAGAGTTTATTTTAGGAGAATTAAAGACCACACTTAAATTAAATATAAAATATTATATAGAGTTTTTCATTTCCCCACGGATTTCAAGTGACCCACTTCGTGTGCCATGTTACATGGAAGGATTGGGCTTAGCACTTTCTCTAAATGATAGTATCTATAATCTTTTAAAAACTGAATTCGTTCCCTTGACTCCTTCAATTATAAATAAGGGTACTATTTTAAATGATACAGTCAACTGGATAAAAACTTCAGGATGTATTATAGGTAATGAAGAAAAATATATTTACATTGGAAATTTTAAATCTAATAAAAATACTTTGGTTGATCCTTTATGCCATACAAGTTATCCAAACAGCGCATATTACTACATCGATGATATAGGAGTTTATGAATTTAATCCATTGCCAGATACAATCTATTTATGTAATGGGGAGTCAAAACAGATAGGAAGCAAATTTCTGGATGGAACTTATCTATGGAATTCTGGAGAAAGAGATAGCGTGATTACAATAGATGGAACTGGAAAATACATAGTAAATGTGCAAATGGAAAATTGTATATTATCAGATACAGTAATCGTATTAGATCCAGAAGCCATATTAGCAGATCAAGACAAAACTTTCATGTTATGCAACGATGAAAAAATTAAATTGGAAGTACCAATCAATGGCATATTTCAGTGGTCAACAGGAGAACAATCCAAAACAATTTATGTAAGCAAATCAGGAGAATATACTTTTGAAGTAATCAACGAATGTGGAATATTTTCAAAAACATTTACTATAGCTATCCAAGAATGCGATTGTCATTTATATACACCTAATATATTCAGCCCAAATGGGGATAACTTGAATGATAAATTTGAATTGATATCAAATTGTAATTTACCAATCAAAATATTAAGTTTTGAAATTTACAATCGATGGGGAGAGCTGATGTATAGAGTTCATGATTTTGATCCAAACATGATACATTGGGATGGAAAGGTTAAAGGTAATGAAGTTCCACCAGGTGTTTATGTTTGGAATGTTGTCTATGAATACCATATTGATTCAAATGTTTTACAGAAAAACCAATCAGGCGATGTTACATTATTTCGCTAAAATCATTTCAGTAGGATTAATTTTATTGCTCATTGAAAGTAAATTAATTAGTCAAAAGTCAATATGTGGTAGCGAAATAAAATCCCTAATCGAACAAAAATTGCATATCGATTACCTAATTAATTTGCAAGCAGAAAATTTGTTATCCCCACGAAGTCCATTCAAAATCCAAGTGGTGGTTCACAATTTATGGCATAATGCAAATGACAAAGTATCTGATCAAAGAATTCTTGACCAAATCGAATCATTAAATCAAGATTTTAATGGAAATAATGGAGATATCACGTTAGTTCCCGAAGAATTTAAAGACGTAGTAGGTATTAGTTCTATCCAATTTTGTCTTGCAAATAAAATTATAGATGGTAAAAGAAAGTTAGGAATTATTCGTAAAAGAACTCAAATTAAGGAATTCAATGGCAATGAAATTTATTCTGATAGCCTTGGAGGTTCCACTCCATGGGATCAAGAAAAATTTCTCAATATTTGGGTGGTTAACATTGGCGAATCTATATCTGGATACAGTTCATATCCATGGAAAAAAGACTCTATAAATGATGGCGCTGTAATCAACACGAACTATTTTGGCAAAAATTCTTCGAATAATAATATATTTGGCAGAGTGCTTACACATGAAATTGGTCATTATTTAGGTTTGCTGCATATTTGGGGAGACGGAAATGGCTGTACAAATGACGATGGAATAAATGATACTCCTTTGCAAGATGGTCCATATTATGGTTGTCCATCTTACCCACAAAAAGACTGTTCTGAAAGTGAAATGTTTATGAATTATATGGATTATGTTGATGATCCTTGCATGTATATGTTTACAAAGGAACAAGTTGGCCTAATGCAAAAAAGTATATTGAATAGCAGGTTAAATTTAATTAAAAATAGTCTTGAATGTAATCCAACCAACTTTGAAAAGAAAATACTTAAAACATACTTTCCAAATCCAACTCATGATTTTATTCTTTTTAAATTTTCTGAAGCACCAGTAGAAATTTTAGATGTCAATATTTATAATTCACTGGGACAACAGATTGAATCCTATTCAATAGTAATCAATGATCAATTTGAAATGGATGTTTCAAAATTACTACCTGGTTTTTATTTCATTAAATTAAATCGAGAAATTGTAAAAATAATTAAAACTTAATATGTTAATAATTAAAATTCACATCTGATAACATAGTATTTACTGAGATAGCTGCCAAAAAAGTCATATTTTCAAATACTTTAATCAATTGCAAAGAAGTATCTTCGCTATTGGCAGTAGCTTGGCAGCTACCTCGTAAATACCCATCGGGATCATTGTATCAGTCCTAGAAATTGCATATCAAATTTCTAAGCTAGAAATGATCCAAATATGAGGAAGCAGATGCAAAATCGCTATAATCGAACACTAACTTTCAATATCAGCTCCAGGTGCATTCTTCATTACTGAAGACATACCACTCTTTCTTCCAGACTCTTCATTATACATCTCACTAGTGCCAATAATCTGACCATTAGAAGCTTTCAGATTAAAGTATAGCTTACCATTCTTAGCTGCTTTAAGATCAAATCTAGCTTCTAATTGAGAGTTCTTCTTTACAGATTCAATGCCATTTAAACAGCTTTTTTTAGCCTTATAGCCTTCACTGGTAAGGATAACTTCACCATTGCCAGCCTTTAAATTAAATTGGAATTCACCATTTTTACGAGTTGAAATAACAAATTTTCCCATGATTGATTAGTTTTGAATTCAAATATAAGTCAATCTCCAAAAATTGTATAAAAAAAATAAATTTATGAAGAAAATCAATACTTGGAAACAGGAAATATTGAATGAAATCTCAAATTAAAACAAGAAATCCGTCAAAATAAATATATGAACTCAAGTTTTATAGATATATCAATTGATAGAAATAAGAATGGTGATAGGACTGGTGAAATAACTTATGAGTTGTAAAAGAATCTTACTAAAATAATAGATAAAGCTAAAGACAATAACTCAATACCAAAAAACCATTTAAAGTCTTGTTAACTGCAAATAAATTTAAAAAAACGAAGTAAATGAAGTCCTTGATATTTATTTTCTTAACAGTAAATCTTTTATGCACTGCTCAATCAGGTACGTGCAAAATTGACTTAACTGATCCAACTAATATTGGAGTCGATACAATTTATTCTAATGAAATTTCAATAGATAGCTCAGGACAAACATTAATTTCATATTATGGCACAAATTATCTTACAAAAGATGCAAAAGGACAAATTGTCATTTATTGCATGAAGAATATTCCTAAATTTGAAAGAAATATATTAATTTATAAACTAGAGTGTATAATTACATATAAAATTGATACGAATACTTGCAGATATTCAAGTAATCTTAGGTATTCTATTTCAAATGACAATAAAAAAATATTAGTTGAAAAATTAGAGAAATTTAGAAAACATCAAAATAAATATCTACAAAAAGAAAAGTATTCTTCTTACACTTCCTGGTTAATATTTCAAGTTGGAATTTTGAGCTTAACTGGAGACAACGACATGATGAATTGCCTAATTAATTTAAATAAATATATTGGAAATAAAATTTATGAAATTCATCGAGTTGAAATTATTGAAATAAAGCAGATGGTTATTGATCATTTACAGAATCAAGTAAAGAAAGAATTACTAGATGCTTTAACTCGTTCAAAATATAATGTTTGGAAATAAATTAATTATTTTAAATTTCAGAGGAATTAATTTCACAGATTCGAACACTTCTTATTACAAAACTAGAAGTAGTAAATTCGTTATAAAATAAATTATCTCATTAAGAACTTTTGGGTTGATATTGACCTTCCTTGATTTGAAAATGTTAGTGACATATGCAAATTGTATGCAAATAAAAAAAGGAGCTATGAAAATAAATCCATAACTCATTGACTATCAAGTGATCCCGTCAGGCCTGTCTACCGCCAGGTAGAATTCGAATCTACCTAGCTGACGCCAGTTAGACAGGCCTGAGACCCACCAAATCATTTAATATAAGTCTTCCTAATATA
Organism: Saprospiraceae bacterium; assembly: GCA_044228225.1. GTDB lineage: Bacteria > Bacteroidota > Bacteroidia > Chitinophagales > Saprospiraceae > Vicinibacter. The sequence goes on from JBGAVH010000005.1 coordinate 104,346, forward strand.
TCGCTTTCCAACGGTTGTTTTTAAATATTTTTCTCTGTTTCTTGCAGTTATAGAATCAAGATAATCCTCCGCAAATAATAACAAATATGGGGCTTTGGCTTTTGTACTTTTATTATATCCTGCATTATGATCATGTAGCCTTCTTTCTATGTCTGTTGTCATTCCTACATAGATCCAATCAAAATTAATACTCTTTAAAACGTATACCTTAAACATTAAAAAAGGGGCTATTTATGCCCCTCAGTGATCCCGTCAGGATTCGAACCTGAGACCCTCTGCTTAGAAGGCAGAGGAATTAATCTAACCATAAGTAAGTATAATTAATTATTACACTGTATTACAATTAGTTATGTTTTATTGATTTTGCCATAGGTATCTATTTGAACCTATTATTGTTCAAAATTGTTAGTGCATTTATTAGCGACATTTTATTTTGAATATTTAACTTATAAATAATTAACAGATGCGCAAACCTACACTCCAACTTGTAATTAGTGAAAAAAAGAAACATAAAGACGGGACATGTCCAGTTTCTTTGCGAGTAACAATAGATCAAATACCTAGATTAATAGGTTTAAAGGAATCTATGAAAATTGAGAATTTTGAAAAGATATGGAAATCTAAACACCCTCGAGATTCCAATTTAAACCAAAAACTAAAACTAGATAAAGATTATATACAAAAAGGTCAAAAAATCCTTGATCAAATGGAAAAGGAAGGAATTGAAATTTTTGATTTTAATGAATTCAAGGATCGCTATAAAGGCAATAAATTTGAAAAAAACTCAAATATTCTGACCATGTTTGACAAACTTATAAACCAATTACATTCAAATGATCAAATTAGTACATCGGATACCTATAAACATAGTAAAAATTTATTGATTAAATACTTCAAACCAAAGAATGATGAAATCAAATACAATTCAATAAAAACAAGACATCTCCGTGATTTTGAAAAATATACTATTGATGAATTAAATTTTTCAGTCACTACCCTATCTATCTATTTAAGATGCCTAAGAGCAATATACAATAAGGCTATCAGTGAAGGCATAATAACTAGCGAAATTAGCCCCTTTAATGATAAAAAAGATCCTTACAAAATCCCCATGAATCGAAATGTAAAAAAAGCATTAAAGCCAGAGGAAATAGTAAAATTAGCTGAATTTGATGACTTCCGAGGTAGCCCTAAACTCAAAGCCAGAGATTTTTGGTTGTTATCATTCTATTGTTATGGAATGAATATTTGCGATATTCTTCAATTGAAAAATGAAAATATTCAAGGAAGTGAACTCTATTTCTACAGAAAAAAAACAAAACAATCCAATCGTGGGGACCAAAAACCAGTCAACATTGCTATTCTTGAACCTGCCATGAAAATAATTGATTTATATAGAAATAAGGACAATTCTCCTAAGAGCTTTTTATTTCCAATATTAGAACTATCAGACAACGCTGAAACCATCAGAAATAAAACTAAAAATTTCACTAGATTTATAAATCAACATATTAAAAAGATTGCAGAAATTATGGAAATAAACCCAAAGATATCGACATATTATGCTCGTCATAGCTTTGCGACAATAGCTAGAAACCGAGGAACTAATGTTGAAATGATTTCTGTTATGTTAGCCCATTCAGATATTTCGACTACACAAAATTATTTGGATTCATTTAATTCTGAACAAACCCGTAAATTGTCTGAAACGATCTATCAAGACCTCTAGTACAAATTTAATTCCAAGATGCTTAAACTACTAATTATATAAATACTTCAAAGATTGAGATTGGCAAAAACTCCGTTACATATTCCAAAATTGATCGGTTCCTTATCGCCAAAATTAGATCACATTATTATGCCTCCATCTCACATTACCCAATTCTCTTCCACAGTTTCCATTTCCTATAGATTATATTAATTACTATAATGGAGAAAAACCTATAAATAGTTGTTTATTCACCCTTATCATTCTTTTACCACGCACTATTTCCTGAATCCACAATTTTGCAACATAGGTTAACGGTGCATTTATCCACCGAGCAACGGTGATCTGGGCATTTTGTATATTTTTAGTGATATCAACACCTTCGGAATTATCTATACCGCAATACTCATTACCAAATACGCTAAACAACATTCCCATTTGGCTGCTATGTCGATGCCATTTGATTGTGGCAATATCTTCTGGGATACTTAGTGCATTAGCAATGTTCAATTTCAAAGTAGTTTCCAAATTAGTGTTGACAAATATCACATACTGATCATAACCAACTTCCTTTAATTGGGTATAATGTTTCTTGATTGTTGATATATCAGAGGCAGTCCCAGATATTATCAAACCCGTTCTACCCTCAACATATTTATCCAATGATCTATAGGTGATATCTTTTACCTTCTTATTGACTGGATCTCTAACGCCAACAGTATCATAGATATGTGCTAAATTAAGTGTGTCTGTTATCTTTTTTAACACATAAGTAAATTCTGCATCAGTTTCCACTAATTTTAACCCATATGAAATTAACGCCAGTTTGTCAATCATATATGATTTACTAGCATCTGATGCACCGACTAAAAATATTGCTTTAAATATATTTGGATCGTACCGACCGTCGGCAAATACTTTTTGTATTAGTTGATTCAGTTTCATTATTTAATTTTGGTAATATATATTTAAGAGTATCAGATTTTTCCAATTCATCAACAAATTGAGTTTTAAATTGAAGTATTTCTTTGTAGATATTAATTTGAGGATGTTGCAAATTATCATAATTAAAATCCCAACTTTCGTAAAATCTAACCATCGGACTCCATCAATAATAATTGGTCCACCAACTGTCTCATTGTGAAAGATTCTATTTCTGGATTCTGCGGATATAGTTCATCAATTCTTTTAAATTCCCATAAGAGATGATATAATTTTTTGTTGCTCCTTACAAATCTAGTCCCATAAGTATTACGGAGTTCATAGGCCCACCCAATAACAAATTTTTGATCTTCAACACTCCATCCTCTCCATTTATGTCGATTACTAGCTATGAATCCTCCAGCATTAAAAATCAAAATATCAGAATCATCCTCAGTTCTATGAGATATGAGAATGTCAGAATAATTCCAAGACTCAAATAAGCCACCAATGCAAACTTTTCTGCTATCAATCTGCCATGCTCCTGAATATAATACTCTATCGACACGAATGTTAAAATATCGTGGATTTCTTAGTATCAGATTTTGATATTTATACATGAGATGGAAATATTTATAAAATAAGCGAACACTATTCATTTTTTTAGATTTGGATTAAGAAATATTTTTAAGATTTTCAACGAGTGTTGGATCCAATACTTCCCAAGGAAATTCTGGTCTTCCGAAATGTCCATAGGCAGCCGTCGCTAAATAAATAGGTCTTTTTAAATTTAGGGTCCGAATTATACCATCGGGTCGCAGATCAAATATTCTGGAAATATTATCGGCAATAATTTCATCCGACAAACTTCCTGTTCCATGTGTATTTACATATATCGAAGTAGGTTCAGCTATACCTATGGCATAAGAGATTTGAACTGTACAGCGCTCTGCAAGTCCGGATGCCACGATATGCTTGACTACATAACGAGCAGCATAAGCAGCACTTCTATCAACTTTGCTTGGATCTTTGCCACTGAGTGCACCTCCTCCATGAGGACAACTGCCACCATACGTATCTACGATAATCTTTCGGCCTGTCAAACCTGTATCTCCATGTGGACCGCCTATTGTAAAACTTCCTGAGGGATTAATTAATATTTTAGGATTTGAGTCTTCAAAATACTTATGGATGAGAGGTAGAATTAATTCACTTTGAAGGATACTTTTAATCTCATCTTGACTGATTTCCTCTATGTGTTGAGTAGACAACACAACAGTTTCAATTCCAATTGGTATATTATTTTTATATGCCACAGTAACTTGACATTTAGCATCTGGTCGAATCCAATTATGTTGACCACTTTTGCGCATCTCTGTTAATTGCTTCATCAATTGATGAGATAATGTAATTGGTAAGGGCATAAGTTCTTTGGTCTCCTTGCATGCATATCCAAACATGAGTCCTTGATCTCCAGCACCACCATCTGATACACTGTTATTAATCTCAGGACTCTGTTCATGGAGCACATTGATATAAGCAGCTGTGGCGTAGTCAAATCCAACTATTGGATCATCGTAACCAATATGTCTGATTACTTCTCGAGCCACTGCGACAACATCTACATGTGCTATGGAACTAATCTCTCCCGCTATTACCAATTGTCCAGTAGTAATTAGACATTCGCAAGCGACTTTGGCATTCGGATCTAATTCGAGATAGGCATCAAGAATGGCATCTGAAATTTGGTCGGCCACTTTATCTGGATGGCCTTCGGAAACTGATTCACTAGTAAAAAGAAAATTATTCATAACACTAAAAATTTTACACATTTTTAGCATCAAAACATGAAACGAGACAAACAGGTGGATTGAAATCCTTTTGACCTATTACAGCCCGCATCGCTTTACCACCGTAGTATTCCAAACGCGGTTGGTACCTATTTAAAGGTTCTTGATGCTTATAGAACTTATTCTATCTAACTTATTTCATAACAATAATTATTTAGATGAAGTTTTATTTAATAATATATTTGTATTTTAATTAACATTTAGAACAATTTGATTAGAAATTCTACCTAGGAAAATTTTTCCGCATAATGAGAATATCAGCTTGATTGGAATATTTAACAATGTATACCTTAACATCAGATTGACTAGAATACTTTACTAAGACACCACCTTGAATTATCTGTTGATTTCTTTCTTCACTTTGATAATTGCAAAAGAATACTTTATAGTTTGCCTGACTTTCATAATCAACAATAAATACTTTTGCCCCCATTTATATTAATTTAATACTCTTGATTTTAATACATCTTTAAGTTCTTGAATAGTCTTTTTTGGATCATCGGCTGCCATACGTCATTAATCCCAATTAGCCTTAAATCCCTGATTTTTACTAGGTTCATCTAATCGACCGGGTTTACATATTTCATCATCTGGATAATCGTCACAATATCTTTTGAGGGTTGCGGCCATTTTTGCATTATTGTCACGTATTTGCTGTAATGTGGACTTAACTTCCTTGTCATCCATTTCATTAATTTTTCTTTTCAAAACACTACTAATAAATAGGAATGAAAGCATTCTTAATAAGTAACTAAATATTTTTCCCATATGCTAAAATTATTTATTTATTGGACAAATTTAATTATACAATTTTTCAAAATTTATATTTTAATTCATATACGGCACATTTTTGCATTTAACGGTCGATTTTGAAACTTAATCTGATAAAATACAAATCTTTTAGGTTGAAACATATTTACTTATCTGTAAAAGGATTTGTATTTTTGGGAGACAAAAGAAATGAAATACCTTAAATTCATATTGATTCTATTAATAATGCTCTGGCGTTTAGCTCCAAGCAATTCACAATCTGGATATTTTTCATATCCTTATAAACAGCTAACAGTAGCGCAAGGTCTTCATGACATGCAGATTAGAGATATATTGATTGATGATGATAACTATGTGTGGATTTTAACTCAGGGCGGATTAAATGGTTATGATGGAAAAAATATTCATACCTACCAATTAGGCAGTATTGCTGAAAGCTATATGATTAAAATCATTAAGGGTAGAAATGGAATATATGGTCAAACCTCAAGCTGTATATTCCATTTCGATGGAATTAGAACAGAAAATCTAACATCTAAGCTAAATGCCAATATCACTAACATGAATTTGCTGTTGGAGGACAAAGATGGATTCATATGGGTTAAATCAGGAAACAGTCTATTTGTAGTGATGAACAATAAACTGGAACCTATAGAATGTATATATCCTGAATTGGATAACTTAAAAATTGAATATGCTTGGGGAAATTCGTCATGGGACCACGTATATATCCTAACATCTCAAAATGCACTGATTTCCTTTTCTAGTGATAAAGGCATTCTTTTTACTGACTCACTTACTTTTCAAGTTGCTGAAAAAATATCATATACTAAATCTGGTCAAACCTCAAATCCTTCTTTAATTAATTTTTATATACATGGAAAAGATAACTTTGATGGAATATATACAATCGAAAATGAACTTTTAATAAAAGTGGCAAAGAGGAGTTCCAATACTCCTAACCTAGTAGCAATTGATAAAAACGCACCTCTAACTTATGTCGATAATTATAATAATGTTTCAAGTCTGTTTACACTTAAAGATAGTATATACATACCTGCTGATTGGCTTCCAGTGAATCATGTCAGATTTTCTTGTACTCTAGGAAGAAATATATTTATCGGAACTGATGATGGATTTTTGGTAGTTAATTTAAACGGCTTAGAAACCTATCAAAATACATCCATTAAATATCCTTGGTCCATAATTCCATTTAGCGATTCGAGTGTTTTGATTACAACATACAAATCAGGAGCTTTTGAAGTAAATAAGAAGGGAAAGATATTGAAGAATGTTAGTTTCCCAAAGAATTTTCATTACCCTTATTTTGAGACACAAATTCTATCTAACTATCAAATATTAGATCCTAAGATTTTAATTGGATCAGGTATGGGATTCTATTATCTTGATAAAGAAAATGGCCAATCAAGCCAATTACTGCTCAACAAACCTGTTGAAGCATTTAGTTTTGACAAATACAGGAATACATCAATTATTGGCGCAGATAAAATCTATTGGATTACCCAAGATTATAAAGTGCTAATGGATTCAATGGATTTAAATCAACCTGAAAGACAACCGATAAATGAATTAATTGTCTACCCTGATTCTATATTATGGACAGCAACTAATTCTGGAATTCAAAAAACATTAATATACCCATCAAAAAAGCACCTAAAGTTTTATTCAAGCACAGCGAGAAATCTTCCATGTCAAGGGGCAGTTAGTTTTGCAGTGGATTCAATTGGTCGATTGTGGGTGGGAGGCACTTGCGGATTATTGCTATATCATCCAGAAAATGATACCTTTGAATTAGTTTTTGATAATATAATTCATGAAAGGATCAACCAACTTTGTATTGGTCCCTCTAATATATTAATCGGAGTTTCCAACAAGAATATTTATTGCTTAAATATTTCCACAGAGTATCCAGAAATAATAAGAATATACAACTCGGATAATGGCTTTAATCTATACGAACCTTCAGAAAATGGTTTATGCATTACAGATAATCACTTAGTTTGGATGCCTTCTGAAAATGGAATACAGCGATTAGATATCAACCAAATTATCCAAAGTGCCATTAAACCTTCCATTAAACTTTTGTCAATAGACAATAAATCCATAAATCTTGATACGAATAAAATGGACCAATTTGAAGTTAATGGCTCATCCGCACTAATTACTTTCTCAATTATAAGTCGTGACTCAGAGAAATGGAAGTTTAAATATCATTTAAATAATCAGGAGAGTCCAATATGGATGCAAGGGACTGAAATATTAATTCAAAATTTAAAACATGGGATAAATACCATTGAGATTATTGCATGTTCTATTAATCAGAACGCAAATAATTGTATTAATTTCAAAACCAATATTAAAGTAAACCTACCATTTATTCAAAGGCAGTCTAGTTATATTACAATTGGATTGTTTTTTGTACTTTTAGTTTGCATAATTATATGGTACTATATAACAACTTTAAAGACTAAACAAAAACTATCTCAATTAAATTCAGAACTTCTTAAAAATAGATTACGGACAATCCAAAGCTATTTAAATCCGCATTTTTTATTCAATACACTTACTACGCTTCAAGACTATATCTTGCATAAGGATCGACATGAAGGCAGTGATTTGATTGTTCGACTTTCTAGAATATTTAGACATGTTTTGAAACTAGGCTACTTAGAAAAGAAAAATAATGGGTTCCAAATAGATCTCATTAAGTTATCAGAAGAATTGTCCCTAATTAAAGATATCGTATTTCTTCAAAATCTTCAACAAGTTAAACCTGTGCTTTTTGCAATTGAACTAGGTGAACATCTCGATGCTGAACATATTTTTATACCACCTCTTTTAATTCAACCATTCGTAGAAAATGCTTTTAAGCATGCTTTCACTGGCAAAGAATCTGGACCAGAAATCAAATTGATATTTACTATGAATGAAAAACAATTATTCATTAATATCCAAGATAATGGAAAGGGATTTGATAAAAATTCTAAATCAACACATGGGACCAACATTGGATTAAAATTAGCGAAAGAAAGAATGGACATTCTTAATTCATTAAATATTCAAAACAATATTACAATAGATAACTTGAGTCCAACTGGTACCGAAGTAAGTATAACTATAAAACGAATACAATGAAAGCCATAATTGTCGAAGACAACCCATCAGCGGTGAATTTACTAAAATCATTTTTACTCGAATATCCATTACCCATAGATGTTTGCTTTGTAACTGCTAATGTCGATGATGCTTCTAAAGCGATTCAAAAACATCGTCCAGAACTTTGGTTTTTAGATATTCAATTATCAGATCAATTGGTCTTTAGTTTATTCAATGAATTAGATCCTGAAATTGTAAAGTCGTCATCCATAATATTTATTACAGCATATTTCAATGCTGAATACATCCACCAAGCATTGAAAACAGCTGCTGTGGATTATATACAAAAACCATTTGATAAAGATCAACTATTTAAAGCCATCGATAACGCTATAGCCAAGTCTAATAGCAACGATCTATTGTCTAGAATTGCAAATTTGGAACATTTGGTTAATAATATGGCAAATAAAGATAATAAATTACCACTTTTTAGGGCAAATGGCAAAATAGACTATGTGGCACTTGATGATGTCATTTATTTCAATTCAGAAGATACCATTACTAGATTTCACTTAAAAACATCTGAAATTATACCTTCATCTAAATCATTAAAATATTACACAGATTATGTTGAAGATTTAAAGCAATTCTTTAAAATCTCAAAACAGACGGTTATAAACTTAAATCATTTACTGACATTTGATAAGAAAACGTCTACGGTACATTTGGTTGGACCAACAACGCTAGAAGTGTCACGTCGCTGTTCATCTGAACTTGCAGATCGCTTTAAAAGAAAATCTGAAGATTCTTAACAAATATTAATTCCTCTGGTAAATTTTACTTCTTACCACATTAATTTTATCTGCTATTGCTTTTTACAACTTCCCCAACCATATTAAAATAAGCTGAATACATCTTGCCGACTTCCTTGAGTCTAACTTTTTCTAAAATAGCATTATTCTTGGAAAATTCAATTTCTCGTTGTGTTTTGTATTTCTCAAGGTCAACTGATATAGCCAATTCTTTTGCTTTAATAGTTGCATCAGTTTGCATTTTTTTCATAACATATTCATGATTATTAACTGCATCTAGTTTCTTTGCAGCAATATCATCTTCATATTTTTTAATTTTAAAATCCCACTGCTTTTTAGCATTTGCATCTAAAGATTTACGAATTTTATTCTCAAGGCTTTGCTTTCTATCAGAACAATTTTTACTAATTTTAGTTATTTCGGTAAGTACTTGTATACATTTATTGAAATTTCCATTGGCGTAAAATGATTCAGCAGCTAATATATATTTCTCACAAACAGCAAAATCCATATCATCTAAAATTTTATCTACTTTGGCTATACACTTTGAGTTTATTGGCAATACCATAATCTTATCATAAGCATCTGAAAATGATTCTTGGTGAATTAATGTCTTAATTTCGGAAATAGCTATATCGCAATTCTTAGTTAATTTAGCATTATATGCCTTCATAAGAAGTTCACGCGCCTTTGACGAGCAGGCTACTTCTGTAGGAATCTGACCTAAAGTAATTATACATTCATCAAATTCTTCTTTATGAAGCATATGTTCTCCATTACTGATAATTTCATCACAGTGGCTTTGAAAATATTGATTCATTCTTTTTTTGGAATCGCTCAGAAAATTCTGGAAAGGTATTTTTTTTGAATTTAGTCCTTTGAATGAATTCCTCAGTAATAGCTTCCTACTTTCACCTGACTCCTTTACAGTTATACTGAATGATTCAAAACTAAGATTGTTATATCTGGTGCTGAGCGTAAAGTTGAATTGCAGCTCAGCAACTTTCATGGGAGTGCCATTAATATCTATGTCTTTCTCATAGAGATAGTCTATTTGGGTATTAAGGGTAAAAGATGCGTTATCCCCATCAGTATATGCCGTAGATGATTGTGAAATCATTTGTTTAAGAAATGTTTTTAAACCATCATAGTCAGATGGGTTAGCAGAAACTGGGCAATTAATTTTACCAAGTCCAATAACTATATCGCCAATTTCTTGAGCTTTTAAATTGCTAATTGAAAATCCAAGACACATAATAATAATGAACTTTATGAAAACAAGTAAATTTTTCATGGTAAAATTATTCTGATTGTTCCGTTATTTACTATTGGTTTTTCGATCCTCACTTTCTCTTTTAGGAAAGCACTACACTCCTGATCAATGAATTTTCTAAATTCTTTAGCATAGTCATCTGGAAAATAATTCTGATCACTTGCATCCTTCCATGGAATCCTTATTTCATCAAAATACAACTGGTGCTCAGAATTATTTCTAATTCTAAAATTATTTTTAAATGCTGTTTTCTTTACCCAAGCAATTATAATGTCTGATAGCAAATCATTATCACTATTCATTTCCGTAGAAAGGTTAAATTTTGAGATTTCGTTTGTTTCTAATATACATGATACACTTCTCCCATTCTCTCTAACATCAATAAAGGCCGAATTCAGCCCTTCAGTGAATGTAGTAATTTGGTTTTTCTCCGTTAGTGCTCTTCTAGCGAGATAACCATAATCATCTGTTTTAAAGTGTGGTGTAGCATCAAAATTCATGGCATACATAGCTTTTGAAGTAACTTTGTCTACGGCACGCATATTAATTTGGACACTATTAGCTCCAGCATAGTCAGTATGAATATAAACTTCAACTTTAAGTACAATATCTGAACTTGAATACTGGATAATTCTCTCTACTGGATCGAAAGAAATTCCCTTTAATGTACTAATGGCTTCATTTTCCTTGATTTTTGAAATAATTTCTTGTAAATCATCTGGTTTGAATCCACGATTGTTTAAAGAATTGGCGATTTCAGTGATTGCAGTTCTATATGAGAAGTTATTTTCATATTCGTCCAAAGCATTCTGACCTGAAGCAGTATAAGGGATGATTAGAATCCTTGGTTGGACTGTATTTGACTGAGCTATTGTTAAATGTTGGAATATGCAACTAATAGCCAAAAGCGCGTATAATACCTTCATGTTCTAATATTTGTAATGAACTATTTAAATTGAATTGAAATTGACAATTACATTTTTTTACCGCACCTTTCTTTGCAATACCATCTTCAGTAACATAAACGTTTTCAGACAGTCTGGATCGAATTTCAGGGGTAAGTTTGACTGAAGTAAATGTCCTTGGCCTCCAGTATGATGTCTTTTCAAATCCTTCATATAAAAATTTATCTATAATTCTATTTTTTACAGCTTGTTCACAAGATTGCTTTTTAGGAGGATGATTCACTTCAACAACCCCAGTGATCGTATGATCATTTTGTTTTAGTTGCGATATAGCAAACGTTCCTCGTGTAGAATGACAAGAGAATAATGCTGTTAAAAAAGAGATAAATATTATTTTTCTGAGCATAATATTTCAGTTAATTGATCTTTAAATTTATATAACTCCTTATCTCCTGACACCACAGTCATCAACCAATAGTCATCAGCAATATGTTTTGATAATTTGGCCTCACCTATCATTTGTGGGATTCTTTTTTCACCATGTAGTTCATAATGTACAATATGAAACCTTTTTCCAATTTCTATTTTTAGCACAGTTGGAATTTGGCAAGTAAAATTCACCACTTGATCTTTCTTTACTTCATTGATTTTAAGTATGGGAAAAACTTGGGATAGATTTTCTTTAAAAAATAGTAGGATGTTCTCATTGATTCCATCTAAACTGCTGGCTAGAGCAGTTTCTGGTGTTAATCTCAGTTCACTGGTTTTGGTCGCAATATTGGTCGATGCGAGTATTTTGCTTGTCTCAACCTCAATTAGCTTTAAAGTTAATGTTATGGCTGCTCTGTAACCGGGTTGCAGATCGTGATTAATTTTAACAAATTTGATTGATGTAATTTCTCCACTGAGAATAACCTCGGCATTCATGGCTTTATAGCTATCTATCCAATTTTCAGATTTATAATTTTCTTGTGCCCTATCCAAAGCAATCCTTCTTTGGTCCTCACTCGTCATATCAACAATGGTATATCTACCGCTATTTTTAAGTAGACTCAAAGCATATTCAGTAACTTGATTTGCTAGATTAGGAGTAACAGGATCAACAAATGCAAAGGTTGGAACTCCAACAATTGGAAGATTTTGAGCAATTATTCCACAATAATTTCCGACTATTATTAAAGTTAAAACAATTCCAACTCTCCAAATGCTCATAAACCCTTTTCTAATTTTTTCATGGTTTTAGAAACCCCATTAATCTTTGCATAATCAGATTTCATAATTTTAAGTAGTTGAGGCATCAAAATGCCTGTGTTTTCAGAAAATAATTTAAGACTCGACATATTACTCTTCTTTTGCTTGGCTTCTTTTACGCCTGATAAACTCTTGGTTCCTTTCAATTCATTGATCTCACCTTCCAATTTATTGGTAGATTGGGTGATCAAAGTTTGAGATGATTCGTTCAAAGCCACGGATTTATCTAGCATATTCTTAGACTTTCCAAGTAGCTCAATAATATATGCATAACAGCCTTTTAAAGATTGATTGGCTGAATTTCCTTTGCATTTGTCTATTTGGGTATTCAAAAAATTCTTCGCTGGAACTTCCTTCCCATCTTGATAAAATTTCACTACTTCCACTTCCATTTTAGCTGATGGATCCATTTCAGTGGTAATGGTAACTTGGTCTATCCAGCTCAGATTATCTTTGGAGAAATTGTAATATTGGTCATATAATTGACATTGGGATGAATTATTGGTCGATAAATCTGAATCCCATGATGTTTTCGAACTAAGATCAGCGCAATTATCATCTACTTGACGCTTTACATCTGGACTCTTTAGTGTCGACTTACCTTCTTCAAGAGTAAGTTTTGAATATTTATTTTGTGCGTTCAATTCTGAAATACATAAAATTACTAAAATAAGGAAAATTGATTTTGACATATTAACTTGATTTATTGGTTTGATAAAACATTAAGAGAATTCTATATTACTGATAATTATCAGCCAAAAATAAGTTGAACATATCTCTATTTAAAAGTAGATTAAATCAACGGTCAGATTCTCAATTGAACGGTTCAATACATCAAATAAATGGTCATTTTTTGTTCATAAATCAGCTAATTATCAAGTTTCTTTATAAATAATTAACATTTATTCTGAAAGATTCTTTGAACGAATAATCTCCAATTCCTCTTGATTTATAAAGAAATTACATAAATAGTATAAATCATGAATAAAAAATTATTCAATCTAGAAGACGTTGCTTTCTACCTTAATTGTAGCAAAAGTACCATATATAGATATGTAAGAGAACGCAGAATTTCATACATCAGGAGGGGCCGTCGATTGCTGTTTAGAGAAACTGATATTGAGGCATTTTTGGAGAGACATCAGATATCTGTGCATTAAGTGGCAATATGGCAATTCTAACTTGCTCTAGAGACCTTTCAGGATAAGGGCAACAAATTCTAGGTAAAAATTTATTACGCTCTTAAATCGAAGCAAATCAAGCACCAATGGGTTTTCCTGATATTTATCAAATTATTAAATACGGATATACTCTTTCAAATCGCACTCATTAAGTTGTAAAAACATATATATAGTTAATAGAAGGTTTATCTGATTAATCATGATAAGCTATCGCATTAAATAAATGGAAATATTATTAATTAACAATAAAAGCAAATAATTATGATGAAAATTGAAGTTACTGTGTCACCTGAAGGGTTAAGTATAAAACCCACAGAAGATGACGAAAGAAGAAGAATCTTAAATAATCTACGTAGATCAGACCCAGAAGAAAAGACTTTAGAGGACTTTTTTTGTGAAATTGCAATATGTGGACAATCTTTTAACCCTGCGATTTTTAAGAATGGGTGGATTATAAAGGATAATTTTATTTCAGCCCAAGCTATTGTACTCGATATTGATGATAAAATAAGTCCTAATGAAGCAAAGAAAAGATTAAAGGAATATAAGTTACCATATCCAAATCTAATATATCGAACATTGAGTGATCCAACTAAAAGAAGTGTTAAAAAGCAAAGAAAACTAGACATTGTTAAAAAATTTCGTATGATTTTTATTTTAACTGAAAAAATATGCGATTTACATATTTATCAGGATTTAGTTAAAAATAAAATTCAGAAATTATTTCCTGAAGCTGATCCAATAAGTGCTACACAGAATTTCTTTGGTGGAAATGAAATATTACATTGGCAATTTGAACAGTTACTGTCTCCATTAGAACTCGCTTTAGCTGTTGATTTATATAATACCAAAAATATAAATACTCCACAAGGTAAAGCAAAGGCTTTTAAGAAAAACAAATATAAAATACCTCCCACCGAATTCCATGAGGCTTTTTTTTCTACTTTGCATGATGATATAAAAAATGATATTGTTTCAAAAACTACAAATGTTTATAATATATCTAAAGAATCTGTAAAAAATGAAACTAAACCAATCAGGGGTTTTGATTGGAATGAAGCTAGAAGTGAATTTAAACTCCTAGATAATTTTCTTTCATGTAGTCAACACATTGGTCATATTCAATTATTAGGACTTTATAGTGGAATGGTAAGAATTGAAGGAGGATCAAAAAAATGGAAAGAAGCCATTTTAGACAATCCTAGAATTCAGGAGGATAAAACCGATATTCATATTTGGTTTCAGAATTCCTTTGAAGCTGGTAGAAATCCGTGGGAATTAGAAATATCAAAATATGCTTCAGAAGATCCTGCTTCTTTAAAATTTGAAAGACTTACTGATATACATTTTAAAAAAAGGATGGAAGCCAAAAAACTTCACGGACATCATGAAATTAGTATACAGCAAGCGGAGATGGAAATGGATTCATTTTTAAAACAAGCAATTGAAACCCCAGGTAATGGAAAATATATACTGAAAGCTATTACCGGCATAGGGAAAACCGAAAAGTTATTATCACTAAATCTCGAAGGATGTATAATTGCAGCACCAACTCATGAATTAAAAGAAGAGATTGCCAAAAGGTTTATCAATAAGGGAATATCAGTCATTGTCACGCCAAAAATACCAACATTACCTGAAGCTATTCAACAAGAATATGATAAATTACAGGCTATTGGTGACTATGAAGGCGCGGCAAGCTATCTGAAGGAGTGCAGTTCAAGTGATATAGCCAACACTCATTTTGTAGGTAGTGAAATTATGGAATTCAGAAATAAAATGAATAATTACTTTAAAGAATTAGATACATGTCGAGATTCTAACCAATTGGTAATAACCACCCATAAAAGAGTCCTGTTTTCAGATTTTCCTAATCACCACACTATAATTTTTGATGAAGATCCAACCCAATATATTTTAGAAACAAATTCATTTACTACCAAGGATTTAAGAATATTACAAGATGAATTAAATGATATTGATCAAAGAGAAGTGCAACAATTACTTGATTTTGCAAATTCAATTGACAATTTAAATATGGTCCATAAAGGAAATCCAATAGCAACAAACGATATGGCCGAATTCAGAAAAACAATTAATAGCAATAAAGTTTTTGTAAAAGGGGCTATATTACCTTCCTTCAAATGTGATTATTGGATGGCAACTCCTGAGAATCTAAAGGACATCAATGGGGATAAGAAAATTCATTATATTCAAAAACACAAATTAGATTCTAATAAAAAGTTAATAATACTATCAGCTACTACTAATGAAACTTTTTGCAAGGCTTTATATGGTGAAATTGTTTGGAAGGATCTATCAAGTGTTGAACATAAAGGTAACCGCATCCAATATTCTAATTTAAGTCTAAGTCGCTCGACATTGGGAAACGGAAATAATGCATCTAATCTTAATTCAATTAGAAATCTTATTGTTAATAAACCAGTAATTACTTATATAAAACATCGCAACTTATTTCCAGATAGTAATACAAAAATTCATTTTGGAAATTGCTCTGGATATGATGAATTTAAAGGTGAAGATATTGCTGTCATAGGCACACCACACATACCTTCATTTATTTACTTATTAGTAGCTTCAGAGTTAAATATTCAATTTATTGATGCGGACATTGAAATGGCTGAACAAACAGTTTGTCATAACGGATTTCAATTTAAAATAATGACATTCAACCATGAAGGATTGAGAAGTATTCAATTCCATTTTCTTGAATCAGAATTACTTCAGGCATGTGGACGAAATCGAACATTAAGAGAAGATGCAACAACGTACTTGTTTTCCAATTATCCATTACCCGGATTTGAACAACACAATATAAGAGAATTGCCACAACCAGCAGATGAAAATGATATTAAAGAGGAGGATACTACTGAATCTCAAATTCCAAATGAATTCCAATATGGGATGGTTTCAGGAAGTTTGTAAAACTATCAAAATGTAGCTAAAGTAGAGATTTCCAGGCAATTGGTTATTATGTGTTATACCTACTGGTATGTAATGCAAAACTTCAGATTTAGGGAGGAAATTAGAGATGCGAACTAATAGCTGAGTGATGTGAAAACACTTTCAATTACGGTGCAGAAAAGGCATTGAAACTATCTGTGAACGCAAATTCAGATGATTGGAGAGGTTATCGTGGATTAACCAAAGTAATTGATGGGTTGAAACAAAGAGTTACACCACCTGAGAAAGCAAAGGAATATCTACCATTGATACATACTGTCATTTCGAATGCTAAAAAGATGACTACAGGTGTTCACCATTCAGTTTCAAACATCTACACCCATTACCGACCATTGTTCGTTATCAATAATATTAATGATTTTAGCAAGCATGGCAGGGTCTTGGATTTTGTTTTGACTCTTAGTAAATATTTGACCCAAAATACCATTAGCAATACTTAATTCACGAAGTAAAGTGGTATAATGGACTTCTAATTCTGGACCTTTTTTTATTGATTAGACTTTCACAGTTGTATGCTTTTAAAATCACAATATTCATTTCACAAAACTTACAGATTATGCGAAACCATTTTATGCAAACCTCACGAGACGAAAGCTTACTTTTTGAATTTATTAAGATTGTTTAAAATTTTCGATTTTTTGTCTGACTGACATAGATCAAATGAAAAGTATTCATCATTACCTGTCACATTGCTAGTCATTAAGCCCTTTGGTCTCTTGATCCAGCTAAAACATAACGGGTCATTTTTTATTATTTGTTTGCTAGATAAAAAAGGATCTATATAACTAATAACAAAACTACAGTAAGATGTGTCTATATGTAATATTTCATCTAAACTGAAATACATTCTATTTTGACCATTTAATTTTAAATCCAATATATTTTGTAAGGCTTTATCATTTAAGAGGAAGGAATTAGCCTCAAAAGTTCTTGAATCTGTTAATTCAAAGTTCCTATTAAAAATATAGAAATCGATTTTTTCAAGTATTGCTGGTCTTGTACCGTAATTTATAATCTTATATAATAATAAGAGACTGTCTTTGTTTTTTATTTTATGGAAACCAAATTGCATTACGTCAAGGTATGGACGCTGTGTTCTCTCCGTGTTTTGCACACCACGTTCCTGTACAATTACCTGTTGATTTAAAGCTGTGATTTGTTGCCCAGACAACTTTAAAAACCTTTCATTTCTAATAGAGTCTAGTAAACTATTTATACTATCTCTAACATTTGATTCAGCAATAGTTTTGAGTGTAGCTTGGTTCATAAGACGTGAATTATCGAAAGCAAAAAAGGTTATTAAAAGTATCCCGCCTTGGATCAAAGTATTTATCCAAGTATCCCATTTAATTGGTTCATTTTTTTTTGTTGACATAATTATTTTTAAGGTGTGAATAAAAATGAATCGGATGTACATCATAATTTCATCACACGCACCCAATTCAATTTCTTGGATTAAGTAAGATCCTCGATTGGAGCATTAGGCGCATCTCGCTTAACAGCGTCAATACCATTGTTTCGTGATTGTGCAGTATTGTACATCTCACTTATACCAAGAGTTTTACCATTACTGGCATGAAGAGTGAAATAATACTGGATTCCTGAAGTACCACGTTTGTACCGATCATCTATTGGTGAGTTCTCCTTCACTGAAGCTATACCAACTAAACAACCTTGCTTGGTTGAATAGCCTTCACTGCTTCTAAGGATAGGCTCTCCATTAATGGCCCTTAACAGAAAACGGAACTCATTTGCTGAGTCCTTCGAAATTGTAAATCTCGGATTGTTCATAAAAAAATGTTTAAAGGATTAAAAATAATATCCAACACATATGAAACATTGATATATATAAATTCGTTCTATACCTTTCTATATTTATATTTACATATGTGTAAAGTATTGTTTAATAATACTTTACTTAAATGAAATTAACAATTCATTTACATCTTGCTTTTCCTATTTAATTCTCTATAGGGTTGGTATTCATCCAACTTTATTTCTTTTTCTACTTTTATAATAACATTGCAATCCAAAAATTAAATTTATTGCTACACTGAAATATAATATGAAGTATTGCTCTTTGGAAATGCAAGGTTGACAGTCTTGTTTATCTAAGCAAGGTTCACACAAAGGCTGATAATGCATATTTAAGAGAAACAAGACCAAATCTACAACTAGTAACCATTGGAAGCATTTTAGTTTATTCATTCCAATTCTATTTATTTTGTGACTATTAAAAATGTAATTTATTATTGCAATCTAAAATTTATTATCAAGCCACTTTCTGCTCATATAAATACTGTTGAAATTCAACAAATAATTTACTTATTTCTGACACATTTCCCAAGACCTCTTTCGCATCTTCTAATGATTGATATTTATTGGTCAGTAAAATTGGTAGTTTCTCTTGGTCCAGTTCTTCTACCCCAGATTCAATGTATTTACTCAGTACAAATTCTATAAATTCTTTTTGTTTATCGTTGAGTATGGCGAAAATGGTTGCTTGTGAAGCGGCAACCCGTTGCTCTCTGGTTAATGAGTTGTAGTTGGCATTAAATACGTATTCTAACACATCAAAAAGGTCGCTTTTTTCCATGTTAACTAATTGCTGAACGATTAGTAAATCGCTTTTAGGAAATCCAACTTCTTCCAATTTCTCCAATAACACTTTTCTTGTCATAGGATTGCTCCAAAGTATTCTTAATTCTTCTTCACTTTTAAATAGGTTGGGCAATGCTCCAAATAGGTTATTTAAAAATTCTTCTGCTGAAATTGGTTTACCATCAGCACTCCAAAACGATGTTGCAATCATGGATTGAATTTCACGCTCTTTGCCATCACGCAATTTTATCTTAATGC
Organism: Saprospiraceae bacterium; assembly: GCA_044228225.1. Lineage (GTDB taxonomy): Bacteria > Bacteroidota > Bacteroidia > Chitinophagales > Saprospiraceae > Vicinibacter. The sequence continues at coordinate 123,979 of JBGAVH010000005.1, forward strand.
GCTTTCGTTTTTCTTTTTCACCGACTTCTTCCTCGTTTTGCTCAGGTTCTTTTGGTTTGTATTCTCCTTTTGGTTCAGTAACAACGATTGCTTCAGGTTCTATCGGTTCGCCATCCCATTCAGGGTCGGCAAAGTGGTGAAACGCATCTACATAATCATAAATGGTAAAAAACTCCTTCCCATCAAACAAACGTGTACCACGACCTACTATTTGCTTAAACTCTATCATTGAGTTAACTGGACGCATTAAAACAATGTTCCGAATGTTTCTGGCATCAACACCAGTAGACAATTTTTGTGATGTGGTAAGGATAGTTGGGATAGTTTTTTCGTTGTCTTGAAACTCTCGTAAAAACTGTTCTCCTATTTCGCCATCATTAGCTGTAACACGCACACAATAATTTGGATCGGCACTCCCTTCGACTCCGCTCTGGGCAAGTGTTTTGTATTGGTTTAATAAATCACGAACTGCGGCAGCGTGGTCTTGGGTGGCACAGAAAATGATCGCCTTTTCATTTTGGTTAGCCTCATCCATGTAAATCTTTACTCTCTTAGATTCTCGCTCTTTTATTTCAATAATGCGGTTAAAATCGGATTCAGTATACAATTTACCTTCTTCAATTTCCCCTTCTATTATTTGGTCATCGCTGGTATAGATATAATCATCCAATGTGGTCTTAATACGTTTTACTTTAAATGGTGTTAAGAAACCATCGTTAATACCTTCTTTCAGCGAATAAATGTAAACTGGTTCGCCAAAGTATTTGTAGGTATCAACATTGTCTTGCCGTTTAGGAGTGGCAGTTAAACCCAACTGAACTGCTGGTGCAAAATAATTCATAATGGCTCTCCAATTACCTTCGTCATTTGCACCACCTCTATGGCACTCATCAATAATAATGAAGTCAAAATAATCTGGCGGGTATGCGCCAAAGTACCCTTCGACAGGCTCAGGGACCTTTGAATTTAATTCAGATTTATTTTTAGATAGTTTTTTGAGTAACTCAGTATCACCTTTTATTAAAGCAATTTTCTTTGCTCTACTCCATTTCTGAAGTTGTTTTTCTCTTTCAAATGCAAGGTCAACTCTGTCAAAAGTTTCATAGTAAACCAATTTAAATGGTGCATGTATTTTTGTATATTCAGCACCCTCCCCGTTTTTATGTTGTTCAATTCTTCTTGTTATATCATTTGTACTTCCAGTATATAAACTTCCATCATTGCACTGAAGCACATACATAATTCCATTAGCAACATCATTAATAGCAATCTCATCAAAATCTATTTTCTCATCAATCTCTGTGGTGCCTGAGCCTGTCGAAGGCCCACTCATAAAGGTTTGAAATATGGTAAAGAAGATGCTTCCGTTAGTTGGAACGTTTCCTTTTTTCTTTATCTCACTTGGTTTAATACGCACCAAAGCATCTTCGGGGAAAGCAGAAAATGAATTATAGGCTTGGTCGGCTAATATGTTTCTATCGGCTAAAAACAATATTCGAGGTCTTCGACTGCCATCCCGTTTTAAATTCCAACGTGTTTGAAATAATTTCCAAGCAATTTGAAAGGCAATAGCCGTTTTTCCCGTACCAGTAGCAAGGGTTAATAAAATACGTTCTTTACCATTTGCTATGGCTTCTAGGGTATTGCGAACTGCTATTTCTTGATAATAGCGTAATTGCCAAGTACCACTTTTATCTTCAAAGGGAATGGCATAAAATTTCTCTCTCCATTGGTTTTGAACGGCAAATGTTTTGTGCCATAATTCATCAGGAGTTAAAAAACTGGCAACCAAACCCTCAGCACCTGTTTTCATACAAATGCTATAAATCTCTTTGCCGTTAGTTGAATAAGTAGTTTCTAATTTTAATTTATCAGCATATTGTTTGGCTTGTGCCACACCTTCACCCACACCTAGATCATCACTTTTGGCTTCAATAACCGCCAGTTTTATGCCTTTGTAAACTAGTACATAATCGGCTATAATCTTTTTAGACCTACTGCCACCAGTTTGTATTTTACCAGCAGTAATATTGTACTCACGAAGGATTTTTGAGCCTTCAACAACACCCCATCCACAATCACTTAACTTGGGGTCTATGAGTTCTGCTCTAGTTTCTGCTTCGTTCATTCAGTTTCAATTATTTCAGGCATTTCTAAATATTTCCTACCGTTGAGCAGATTTCCTGTTTTCTTTTTATTTGTTCCACCCCATTGCTTGAAGAAGAACGGCACATCGACTTGCTTACATTGTAGTTTGATTTCGATTACCCATTCTTTTTTCATGGGTCTTGGCGTTCTGCCGCTTTCACCGCCCACAATTACCCAATCAATTCCTTTTAGGTTTATATTAGGCAAAGGGCTTATGAGTGGTTCACAACTCAAAAACTTTACTCTTGCATTTGTTTGTCGCAATAAGTCAATACGCTTCATAAATGTTTTGCTTTCCACCGAAACGCCCATCCAAATGTTATGTGTCCATTCCAATAAACCTTGTTTGTCATAATACAAAAGTACATCAGCACGCTTGGTTAAAATTTGAAAAACGTGTTGCGGATTTTCTTTCATTACCCTGAACACCTTTTGTATAAATTCAACAGGCACATCTTTATGAAATAAATCGCTCATAGAATTGACAAAGACCATTTTCGACTTTTTCCAAGTGTAAGGCGTTTGTAATTCATCTTCGTGAATGGCTAACTCAAAGCTATTAGCATATTTTTCTATGCCCATTGCTTTAAGACGCTTTGCCATAACTTCTGCATAACAGAATTTGCAACCTGCCGAAATTTTATCACAACCTGTGGTAGGATTCCAAGTCATTTCAGTCCATTCTATACTTGATTGTGCCATTACTTTAACATTATAGTTACCTTATTCGGATTTTTTTTGAAGTTAGAGTACCCTAAATAAAACGCACTATTAGGTGCTTTGTTCCCAGACACGTCTATTACATCCAATCTTTCTTTCAGTGATTTCAAAACTTCTGTACCATGCTTTGGTAAAAATCTATTATGAATTATAAATTTGAATAACTCCCCTGATGTTTTAGGTCCACCTTGGAGATAGCTAATAATTAACCTTTGTAACTTATCAGTATTAGCAATTTCATTAGACTGACTGAACAAATTATTAGTTTGTACCCCGTGCCAACCTCTTCCATCCTCTTTATCAATTTTCCATTTAGCTTCAAGCATTTTAATATATCCTAACGTATTTGAAGTAAAAAAGAAAAGGCAATAAAACTGATTTAGCTCCCGTCTTATAACAAAGGAATCTACAAAAACGTGGCTACCTAGCTTCGCTTGAAAGCCATTCATAACGATTTCAATAAATTCAAGACCATCTGCACCTTTAATTTTATCAGAGACTTCCAAGTCTTCCATAAATTTTATTAAGCATACCGGAGTTCCGTTGTCTTTAAATCTATACATATGATGAGTAGGCATGAACAACAAAACTTCAGTTTTTCCAGAAATGGTCAAGGCATCTATGTCAATTAATGAAACCTCACTATATCCATAAGGATCAATAAAAACAAATCCTCTATCGTTTTTGAACTGATTTATTTCGTTAATAATTTCTGTAAGAATAGTTTTATAATCTTCGGTACGATATATAATCTGCCCATAATTAGAAATGTCTAATTTCAATTCAGATACGTGGTTCTGAAGTGTTGCAACCTTTTGTTGATCTGAATCGTTAAATAAACATTGAAACTTAGTTTGTTTATTTCTTGTCTTTGCAACATATTCGTGTGCTTTTATTATTTCATTCAAAAAAATAATCGGACTTCCTTCGCCTCCATTCTTATAAATACCAGGACCACTGAATAAGTCATATAGAAACACCGCCTTTATCCATTCCGCATTAGCTAGAATACCAAGATAGGCAGATATGTATTCTTTTAAAAGTCTTACCTTAGCCGCAGAATGTTCATACATTATATTTTTTGATTCATGTTCCATATTATTTTACATTTAAAAGTGTTTTAGAACTCAGTTCCCCAGTAAACGCTTTTTGCAAAACGGATTTTTTCAGTTCTTCTAAGTCATTTAATTTTTGCTGATAAATGGCTTCTAATTTTTTGGTTTCGGCAAATAGGGTATTTAATTTTTGTACTATGGCTTGTTGTTCCTTTATTGTTTTTGGAAAGGAAATTTGATACTTATTTAACTTTTCAATTGTCAATGCACTATATGCAGCCCCAATTGCAAGACTTTTTATTTTTTCTACAAATGCAGTCAATGCAAATTTCAAATAATTTGTATCTATACTTTTAAATTCCTTAAACCAAACAATGTTTCCATCTTTAAAATAGAACTGATCATTATTTTCAATAACCATTATTTCGCCAATTGTTCCGACTGCTGACATTAGTAAATCATTTATTTGTGGAACTCCAAATGATTTTTTGATTTCATTGTATCTATCTCTTGAAATGAATAATTCCAAGGTGATGTTTTTTCCGTTTGATATTTCTTTAATTTCTTTTGTTCTATAAAAAGGAATGCCATCTTTTACATATTCACTTTTATAAATTCGCTTGCTTGAAGTAATTGTTCCTAATTCATCCAAGCACTTCGTTTCCCAATTTTCGTTTCCATTCTCAAACACCCCTTCCAAATAACTTTCAAAAAGTTCTTTAGCGTTTTTGAGGTTTTGTTCGGCATTGGCTTTTGCTTTGGCTATAGCGGCAAAGGCTTCATCTAATATGGCTACTAAGTGTTTTTGCTCAGGAAGGGGCGGAATGGGAATAGGAATTTTATTCAACATTGTTTGATTTAGTTTTGGCTGCGCCATACCACTAACAAAATCATCTAATTTTATTGAGTTGAGATAAATTTCTACAAACTTTTGAGTTGTTGAATTTTTAAACTTCAAAACATGGGCGTGATTATTAACCCAAGTTTTTCCAGATATTGAAAAAGCAATTGGATAGGTTCTTGCTAATAGGTTAGCCCCATCTTCAGAAACACAAAGTAAATCCTCGTCAAATAAATAATCTGCAACGTAATCAACAATTCCAGATGCACCATAATAAGGTATTGAACCTTCATTTCTAACATTTTTTGTTATTGGAACTCTTCTGTTGTCTAAGTTCTCTGAAACATCGTTTAATCTTTTAATTTCCCATCCTTGTTTCATAATTGTGGAAAATATTTACCAATGTGAAGATCATAGTTATCCATAAGTGCGCTAATTCCTAAATATGCGTTTTCAGAAATGATTTGGTTTGGTTCTTTATCTTTTAATTTATAATAAATTGCAGTAAATCTGTGATTCCCCTCAATTATTGTTAGTGCAGATTTAATGCTTATTCCAATTAGGATCAAACCATCCATTTTGGGTGATTCAATTAATGTTTCATATATTTCTTTTATTTTATGCGAGCGCTGAAAATCAATCTTACTTTCAGGAAAGATATTTGATATTGTACTCTGAACATTAAAAGAATTATTTGAGATTGCACCCCAATCTTTTGAGGCACAATGAAAGATTCGCTCTATGTCTTTTTTATAAATTTTTACCTTATACCATATAGTGTCTGCCGGTAAAGTATCTATCATTGGACGCCTGAACTCCCGAAGTTGAATTAGTCTCTTTTTGTTTTCCTCTTTATTAGTAAAATTAGGATTTGAAATTAATGGGTTAATCATTTTGGGGTTTCGCAGATACCATTCATCTTTTAACCAAGAATGAACTACTACTTCAAAACCTACATGATTTGAGATTTCAATGGCTGGCTTAATCATACTCATATCAATTCCAAAATTGAGTTTAAAATATTTGCACTTTCTTCGTCCAAGGCTTTCATTTCTTCTAAAATTTGTTGCGGTTGGCGTAAAGCGGATTCTGCTTTTTTGTTAGGGTTTTTGGCACTTAGATCAAAAGTGGTTTGGTCAATATCTTTGATATTAATACTCCAAGAGTTTTCGCTGTCCTTTTTTGTTTTTTGTAATTCAACAAAGTCGTTTAAATCTTTTTCGTTAAGGGCGTTTGTTTTACCTAAGTTTCTATTCAAGTTCAATTGATAAAACCATACTTTTTTGGTAGCACTTCCTTTTTCAAAAAACAACACCACTGTTTTAACTCCAGCACCAGTAAAGGTTCCAGCGGGTAAATCTAAAACAGTATGTAGGTTACAACTTTCTAATAATTGTTTTCGCAAAGCCACCGATGCATTATCGGTATTACTCAAAAAAGTGTTTTTAATAACCACGCCAGCCTTTCCGCCAGCCTTTAGTATTTTAATAAAGTGTTGTAAAAATAAGGAAGCCGTTTCGCCAGTTTTAATTGGGAAATTTTGTTGCACTTCGGCACGTTCTTTTCCACCAAATGGAGGATTAGCCAAGACAATGTCGTAACGGTCTTTCTCTTGGATATCGGCTAAGTTTTCGGCAAGGGTATTTGTATGTATAATGTTGGGTGCTTCAATACCGTGAAAAATCATATTCATGGTACCAATAATGTACGCCAATGATTTTTTTTCTTTACCGTAAAAGGTTTTTTTCTGTAAGGTAGTTACATCGGAAGTGGTTAGTTTTTTACTTTTTTGTAAATAGGCAAATGCCTCACACAAGAATCCAGCACTACCCACAGCACCATCGTATATCTTATTCCCAATTTCGGGTGCAACTACTTTTACAATGGTTGTAATCAATGGGCGTGGTGTATAATACTCGCCACCATTACGCCCAGCATTACCCATATTTTGTATTTTAGATTCATACAAATGGCTCATTTCGTGCTTTTCAGCATGTGTGCGAAAGCGTAGTTCATCAATACGGTTAATTACCTCACGCAAGTTATATCCGCTTTGGATGCGGTTTTTGAGTTCGCTAAATATCTCCCCAATTTTATATTCAATGGTATCGGCACTATCTGCATCTGCCTTAAATTTCTTAAGGTAAGGGAATAGTTTAATGTTTACAAAATCGGCAAGGTCATCGCCCGTTAATGCTTTGTGGTGGTCCAGTGTTCCCTTTTTATCTTTTGGTGCCGCCCAGACTGTCCATTGGAATTTCTTCTCAATGATAGGGGTATAGGTTTTTCCTATAAGTTCTGCAGCAGTAGCTTTATCCTTTTCTAAGTCATCCAGATATTTAAGAAACAACACCCAAGAGGTTTGCTCTACATAGTCTAGTTCGCTGCCACAACCAGCGTCTTTGTGTAGGATGTCGTCTATATTCTTGAAGGTTTGTTCGAACATGATGCATGTAAATTATCTTAAATTGCCAAAGATAATACAGTTAATAAAATTTGTCAAAAAATTCGAAAATCATATGTTGACATAAAAATGCTTTTATGTATAATATGAATAATACAATATTACTAGAACCTGGCTGATCACAAATCAAATATTAAAAATTGTCAGTATCTTTAAAATTAGAATTATGGTTTCAACTGTTTCTTTAATTTACTTTTTGCAGCACCCATTTTAATATCATCTTCCTTTATTATTTTGCTTAAAGCCATTTTACCACTATGCCACAGAAATTTATCTATTTCAAAATTGGAAAACTTACCTAAATTAAATTCTGCTTTGAATTTATTAAATAATTGAAAAAATTCGCTATAATCAGAAGGTTTACAAAATGAAAGATGTAAATTTTTATATTGATTATAATAACCTATCATAATTATCCACATATAACTATCATAAATTGGCATCTTTCTTTTACTTAGAAAATGAACGTACTTGGAGGCAAATGATAAATTTATTCTGGAATATTCTTTATTTATTGATTCGTTTTTCCAGCTAACAAATGCTATATTATCGATAAATTTAACAAAATCATTTTCATTATATTTACTAATATCATTGGGGATTATCTCAACAATTTTAGCGACCACTGGTTTAATATAATTAATAGCTGTTGCATAAATTGTATTTAACGCTGCCACTTTTATTGTTACTTCACAAACACTTTTATTATCCCCCATGAATTCGAAAAGACTTAGTAATTTTTTGTCTATTTCATTTCCTCCGCCTTCACTATGCTCTTGTAGTGTATTATTAATAAGTGCTTCAGAAATTTCTGGCAATTGGAAATGGTTTAAATTCTGATTCATATTTTTATTTTAAATTGATGATTAGTATTGAATATTAAATTGATGAAATTTTTGATATTAAATATGACCATGTGTCTTTATGTAGTGTAGATAAATTCAACATTTCATTTACAATGTTAATAACACAAATTTATACTAATCCTTTGAACTAATGAAATTAATATTTTATTCATTGGTTCAATCATAAGTTAATAATATTTAGATTATCAATATAAATTAAATATCGAAATTGATCAATTAATACTAAGCAAATTTATGGGACGCAAGGAGGGATGGCAAAATAAAGCATAGGGCGGGCGGCTAATTAAATCGTTTCTATTAAGCATGCATATGTTCCTAAATTGTGACTTAGCCCAATCATATCTCGTTGACTAAAATTTTGGTAAATGAAAAAATCACTTTAAAGTAAAATCTATTAGATCAATTTTGGGATTGGCAAATATGGTTTAACTCACCTGGCTAAATAATCTTCAAAATACTTATTAGCTTCCCATACTGCAAGTTCATTATATCCATCAGCAATCATCACTTTCTGAGCTTTAATAATAATTGAATTATAACTAAAAAGGGCATTGAATTCTTCTAGTAGTTCAATATCATCACTCCAATTATTGCGAAGGATCAAATCCGCATCTTTGGGATTGTTGATTTTTGGATAATCCGATACTTTGGATTGACTGTGGTAAGAGATTTTAACTTCGGCAACTTGCCAAGATTGCTTTGTTGGACTGAATTCATTCAGATTTTTCATTTTAAACTGGTTTAGATTGTTAAAGAATATTTCTAAACCAAGCATAAATGAAAGCTAATACGAATCCAAGACGGTAAAAATTGAAACTATAAAATTAATAATTTTGTTAATTTTATATGAAAACAAAAATCAATAAGAGGTAGAATTGTATTTAATTTTGTTTAATTAATTTTTCAATATAAGAATCCAATCCCATATTTATTTTTATAAAATAAACGCCAGATGTTAAATGGGCAGTTGGGATATTCATTTGAAGGTCTCTTGTTGAAGAAAATAATTTCCTTGTATATATACTTCTACCAACAATATCAAATAATTCAATAGAAATAGGTAATTTAGTTTCTTTAGCAGTACATTGAATCTTAATTTCGCTTGTAAATGGGTTATTCATCACATTACATGAATTTGTACCAATATTTCGTGCTATTGGGTTAGATATTGGAGATATTGGACATATTGGGGTATTTGTTGGGCAAGGAATAGTACTTAATTTTTTAACAACTAAATTTGGATACTCAAAAATTAGAATATTATCTTCACCATATGAATCTGTATTATCAAAATGATGTCCACCTACATCAAAGATACAATGAGTAAATTCAAAGCAATCTGTACCAATTCTACAAAAATAACTGCCTATATTTTGCCCTATGATCTTAGTAAAATAACCATTAGGACACTTGTAAATTGCAATACATGGATTCAAAGCATCATCAGAAGTCTGATTTGTCCAATTGTTTTCATCCTTATTCCAAAGAATAAGTCTATTAACTACTTCTTCTTTAGATAGCTGCACTTCAGGATTTGGATTACAACACGGCACCGAGGTGTAATTAGGATATCTCTTTACGAATGCGTATTGAAAAAAACCACTTTGATCCCATCTACTTGTAAATTCTGGATTTTTACTTACATCGTAAATTTTATGATTTTCGCTATGATTATATTCATTCCATATACAATATTCATAATAAAAACAATTTCCAGGCATGTGTTCATCTGTACCCATTAATTCTCCTTTAACTCTATTCCCATATCTTAATGGAGAATCTTTATTTGGACCACAAGATGTTTCCGCTATACAATTATCACCATCAATAATAGTAAATATTTTATTATATTCAAATTCAGGTGTCCCTCCATCACATTTCACACTGTAGGAGCAATCTCCCAGATTAGTTACTTCCATAGTATTTTTTACTTCATAACTTTCTATAGATATGCAACCATTTCCATCAATAAAAATTAAGTTAAACGTTTTTGAAATAGGAATGTCTTCATCAATCAATCTTTCAATATGTAAAATTTTTCTATTTAAATCAACAGATTTATTAAGTACATGTTGATCTGACCAATAAACATTTTTTAATCTATAATCGTAAATTTGCAATCCTTGGAGAGGATTGTAACTAAATTTCCTAGTCAAATCAATATCTAGAATAATACTCTGATTTGATTTGATAGTTTTGCGATTACCGTCAGGTAAATCTTTATAGCATATAGTTGGAACACTCTTATTAATATAATTAACCGATTTCTTACTTTCACTATTATCACAAGGATCATACTTAACACAAATTTTGGAGGTTTCTCCACAAGGACAATGAGCAACTACACAAATATCCTCTCCCGCATATTCTAATTTAGAAATATCAGATGCATAAATTGTATTACTAGTGGTATAAATTCTATAATAATCATTTACAAACCAAGAATAGGTACAGAGTCCTCCACTATTAATAACATTTGCTTTTATATATGCATCTGGTTTCCAATGTGGCAATTGAAAGTCAACAGTCATTTTTACTGGAAGTCCCGGTTCACCACATGTTTCAATTTTTTGACACAATTGAGTAATTTTACATCTTTTTGCATCAAGAATGTCAAAACAATAATCACCAACACCTAAATTACTTATATTTGCTAGTCTATTGAAAAGTCCTAAAGTCGGACCATAACTATTCCCATTCTTAAATATATTTACATAAAAATTACTTCCAATAAATTTAACATCTTTTAATAATATAGTTACTTCACCTTTATTATTATTATTTACATCGTGTTTGATACTATGAAAAATAGGATATTCCCAGTAAGTAAAATTTGTACTAAATGTAGATAAATAAGTTTTAACACTTGTGCAATTTGTTATTAAATCAGTTACCGTTACTGTATTATTTACATTATTATTAACATATCTCATATACATATCTGAACCATCAGAATTCATTCCATCTGACCAAGAATAATTGAAACGTCGATTTTTTGCATCTTTAATTTGGATAGTAATCTTATTTTGAGTAAAACAAAAATATTCCTGTTTTTCCATTTGATAATTCAGGACAAAACTCTTTACTTCAAAATCTTTTCTGAATTCACAACCAATTGCATCAGTAATTACAATATGATAAAATCCGGCTTCTAATTTTTGAACTGAACCAAATGGATAAATATCTATTCTTAAATTATTCTTGTACCATTTAAAATCATATGGTGGGATACCACCAGAAGGAATTGCAGTTACTGTAGCCTTTTGTCCATTACATACAAATGGTATCTGTAAAGTTGTTGTAATTGAATTACAATTTTTAATTTCACCTTTTAAAATTGAACGACACTCATCCGCACTATATGCTTCAATTTCGTACATATCAGCTGGTAAAGAATAATGTACTCTTGTAAAAGGTTGATTAGGACCTAATGCCCCATATATAGTAGTGTTAGTTGTCATACCTTTTATTGTATACTCGTATGGTGAGCAGCCAGAAACTGTAATTGTAATTTGCCCAGTTGTAGGGTCATTATTATTTTTATCAACAAATGTTGCAGTAATGTTTGCTAATCCAAACTGAAAATGAAAAATAAAACAAATAATAATTAGTTTTTTCATGATTTTTCTTTTAATAGAAAACAAATATTAGATAAAAATAATAACCAATATAATTAATCTATAAGTTTATATCGTTGTAATGCCGGAATAACATAGTCAATGCACCATCGATTAGAATCTTCTAATGATCTAAACGGCCTTCTAGGTGGAATTGCATATCCTATATTTTCAATATATTTGAAATTATAAATGTACATTAATGGGTGGATGTATCGAAAAGCTAAATCATGGTTTCCTGCCAATTCGTAAGCATCAGCACGTCGTATCATTTCTAGTAATAATGATTCTGTACAGTGAAAATCAACAGCTACCGAAAAATCTTTATTTAAATTTTCATTATTTACTATCGGCCAATCAATATATTTAAATTCAGCAAGATTCCACAATCGTTGTATTTGTAAAGTTGCTTCTTCATGCATACAAGAAATAGTATCTTGCTTTATATAGTCAACATAAATATCAATGATTTGACCAAGTTGTATCATTTGGGATGAGTTAGGCATTATTCCTTGGTATATAAATCGATCTCCAATAAGTTGGAATATCTTCCTTAAATGTATTACAGTAGGACTAGAGTTTAAATCTAAATAACTATTTACTGTGTCATATACATTGGAAACATTAATTTGTGCAAGCAAATTGAACAATTCATCATTGCTTAATGTATCAAATCTCATTCCATCTTCACCAACCCACACAGGAACTTGGCCATTATCTCCCCATAATGTTGTGTCTTGATACGCTAAATATGCTTCTGGACATTTAAATTTTAATGATTCCAAACTAAGTGAATCACTTAGACTCATTAATGAATCAAATTCAATTGCTATTTGTTGCAAATATATATTTCTCAGGTCAGCTTCATCTTTTTTTGCAAGTTCTTTTTGTTCGACATTTATCAAATCAGTTGGCCATTGTCCATTTTTAAAATAATAATTATAAGTTATTAAATTATTATAAATACTTGTATCAGCATATTCGATGAAAATCGATTCAGTATTTGATAACATTGGATATGGCTTTTTATGTCCAAAGGAATTGTCGACTGTTTTAAAAAAAATAAATGTGTCTTTGGTAAAGTAGTATGCATTCTCGTAATAAAACTGTGTAAATTGTGAAGAGTCTAATAATTCATATAACCTATAATAGGAATACCATTTTTGTTTATTATTTAAAGGATATCTAAATAAATTTGCAATAAAGTTGGTATCGTTCGAAATTTGATGATAATTCAAAAGAAGCAAATTTGATTTTTTTGCAATAATACTATCTGGAATAGAATTATATGAATACAGTGTAAAAGATTGATATTCAATATAATTTCTCACATCGTTTAAAAAACTACTTTCTGGCTCAGAAAGTGGTGAAAGAAATTCTTGATTATGATATATGTTCATTCTGAAATCGATAAAATCCACAAATCTTATTTCCAGGAGTGAATCTCTAATTTGAAAAATAGATTTTAAAAATGAATCTAAATAATATATTTCGGCGACTTCAGTAAGTGTATTTACTGTCGAATCTTGATAAATGCTATTCAATTTATTATTGAAAAACTCAACATTACTTTGTTGACAATTGATATTTTTAGAAAAAAATAAAAGAATGGATATCAGTATAAGTTTCATATTAATTTTATTTAACATAATTATTTCCATAGTTTGCTGCCATATTTTAGGTTGGTTCTATCATATGCCCAGTTCTTACTTTTTGTGTCGGCTTCCATTTTATCTTTGGCTAACAACTCTTGTTTAGCACCATTAGATTCTTCATACTCAAATCCACAAGAAGAAAATAGGAAGTCTGGATTTCTAAATTGATCTTTTATAAGGCCAGGGAGATAAAAATCATCATAATATTTAGAAAAATTAAATTTTGGGGTTTTATTAGCTGTTTCCCAAGAATCCTTATAATAATCCCCCAAATTAAGTGTAGGCATATCCTTATCTAAAGACATGTTATATTTATTTGGCCATAATTCTTCATTATAAAATTTGTGATGCCATAATTCATGAGAAAGACATACATAAAATGCCTCAACACCAAATGCTGTTCCCACTGAAAATAGATATTCGTTTCTTATATCAACTTCATGAGATGATTTGTCCCTAACATTGATTACATTCTCGAATTTAAAATTATTATATCCTTGATCCCTATCTGGAACTCCGAACCAAGCTGCTTCTGGTTTTGTATTATCTGGATCATATTTAATAAACTTCACATATGAGGGATATGGAGTTAGTACATACTGACGCCAATAATGCAACCAATTTGGAATCAATAAACCTGGAACATCTCCTTTAGTCTCAAGAATCAAATCATCTTTATGAAAAAACACCCTTGCTTTTTTATTGGTTTCCATATACCGCCATACTTTATATTTATCACCATTTTTAGAAGAAATTTTCTTAGATGATATATCAGATGAAGAAACTCTGTAAACATTTCCAAATGGGTCCCTAGCCACCAATAAAATTTCCCCTGTGTTCGTTCCAAAATAATTATTCGACTCAGGCATTTTTCCATTTGTTGGAAGAAAATTCAAATTATCTAAATTCTTTGAATTGGATTTATTGTTTGTAAATTCCCAATGGTCAGCCCATGGAAGCCATTCAAATTCTGTAACTATACTTGTGGCTTGGGCTAAGCAATGTACTTTCGAATCCATAGGTTGAGAATTATTTACAACAACATTCCACATGGGTTTATCATTGCTGTTCAAATTATTAAATTCCTCAATCCATAACCTGTATACATTAATATCAACTGTATTGCTTATACAATCCCCAAAAATTGCTATGTTTTTTAATATGTAACTTTTCCCTTTCCCTGGAGTAATTTGTGGAATTTTAAATGGCGTTTTCATTTTAAATTTTCCATTTGTGATTGCTACTTTTTCAGATGGAAGAGGAATTGATTGGTCCGGAATAAATTGAGCTTCAATAGAAATTACATCCATCTCAATTGTGGTTACTTCATTATAGTCAACACAATTAACTTGCCCAATAATTTTAATTTGACTAAATTCATCCATACATTCAGTCTTACCTTCAGATTCCATTATAGAAATTGAAGTAGCGACATAAACTTTTATATACCATGATTTTACGGGAGTAGTACTATTACAATCCACCAAATCTACCCTATACCAACTGGTTATATTAGGATGTTCACTAATTTCATACGTTTTTTTGTTATAATCAATAAAAATACCATTTGTATTTTTTTTGTACCAAAGATAACATTTACCACTTACCTCTGCTTCAAGCGGTTTTAGTTGAATATCATCATTTTGGCAAATTAACCATCTAGAATAGAGTTTCGTTTCTAAAATTAAATCAGTTAATTGAATTGGATTTGCAGACAATAAATTAATTATGCAAAATAAACAAAGGAAAATTCTTTTTAATTTCACCAGCATTTCAATAGAATTAATATTATTAAATATAAAAATATGTTTGATATAATAGTGCGTTCAAATATAGTCACATTTTAATCAAATGCCATTTTAATATTTTGTATATTTGAAAAATATCAACATTAAATTAATTTATCTATTTTATATGTTTTTAGATCAACCACTTATGTATGGTATTTATAATATATGCAAATTAATTAATATATTAAATACTTAAATAATGGTATATTTCGTAAAATATTTTATTTTTTAACACTTATTTAGAAGAATATAAAAAAATTTAGTCATATCATATTATTAAAATAAAAAATATGTAATTATTTAAATATCAATAATATGATTTAATATTTAACCAATTATTATATTTAAAAATAAATTTTATAGATTAAGCAAGAAGCAATATTATTGTTAATAATTGTTTTCAAAAAAGAAAAATCAATAAAATTTACTACCTTAGTGATTAATTAAATTATATAAATAATAATGGATTAATTTTGAATGTTTATTAATTTGTATGCCAATTAAACCAAAAAAATGAATAATAAGAGTATAATATTCGGAATAATTTGTCTTGTTTCTTTTTTCAGTTGCTCTAAGGAACCTCTACCATCGGACATAATTATTCCTGAAAATTCAGTTTCATGTAAAATTGATGGCATTGAATTTAATTCTTCAGGATATTTATTATTATGTGGAGCAGGTTGCATTGGGTTTAGTCTAACCGCTGAATCAATTGTTGATCCAAGAACTTTACAAATTGTGCTTGGGTTTGGTGCAAATGGAAAAGTAAATGTTGGACCGAAGAGTCCTAACCCAGAAATTTTTTTTAGTAGATATTTGCCATTTGGTTTGTCATATTATGATGTAGTTTATGAATCTTTGAAATCGGATAATAATGATCAGAATATTGTTAATATTATTAAGAATGATGGTCGAAATGCAATCGGAATTTTTAATTTAACCCTTTCTGATGGAAATAAAAAAGTAAGAGTAAGTGAAGGTAAATTTAATATTTATTATAGAAATTAAATACTTTTATTGAATTCATTAACTTTCTATTAATTCATGCCATTTACAACTAAAGTATATCCACTAAAAGGCCGACTAGGCCTACCATCAATCATTAATTTCAAATATATCTTGTAATTAGGAAGATTAATGAAATCCTGAACATCAAATTCGGGAAACATTTCTTCTGCCATATGCTTTGCATCTTCGGTTCCAATCCAAAAAGAAATAACTGTCCCGATATTCCCTAGTACAGCTTGTCTAATATCTTCATCAAGTTGATGCAGGTATTGGTGAGCTAGAACCAGCCCTTCCTTAAACTTTCGCAATTCAGATAGCATATTTACTAATGACAAGGTTGTGAAATTATGAAATTCATCCAAGTAAACCATAAACGGAACTCTGTTTTCTTTAACAGCAACACCAATTCCAGCATTCAGGTTTACTTGTTAATTGCTCTGAAAAACCCAGCCGCAAGCATTGAGTTGCTATATTGTCTCTAGCTATTTGTTCGGGGTTTTGATTTATCATTAATTACAAATATGTTATAAAATTGCTTCTTCATGGCGAAGCTAATCAGAATCTTTAAAGTTTGTTTTTTTGAATATTGACTCAATTGAATTATATAGAATAAGGTTATTGCCAACTCATAAACTGGATAATTTAAAGGCTGGTGGCAAATGAGGCAAAAAAGGTGGCAGGACCAGGCACCTAATATACGCGTATCTATAAGCCATGCATATGTTCCTAAATGGTGACTTAGCCCTTCAATATCTTGAGGACCAAAATTTTGATAAGTGAAAAATCTCTTTAAAGTAAAACCTATTAGATCAATTTTGAGATTGGTAAATATGGATTAACTCAACTAATTAAATAATATTCATAATACTTATTAGCTTCCCATACTGCAAGTTCCGTATATCCGTCAGCAATCATTAATTTCTGAGCACTATTAATAATTGAAATATAACTGGTTTTATCCATATTAGTCCACGGCAATATTTTGTCCATTTTATTTTGAATAATCCTATCAACAGGAAAATGAGGTGGAACATCAAGCCATTCTGCAATCCACATAGATTTTAAATACAAATTAATTATTTTTTGGGCATTTCCAAATCGCAATTCTCCACCATTTAAAATTTCATTAAAGTTCAATTGAGAGTACTTTTGAAGATCAGCAATTAGATTATACAATTGTTCCTCAGAAATTTTTGTTTTATAATACTTTTCGAAAATATTATCGAATAGAAATTTTTTAATATACTCACGAAATGCTCTTTTATTATCATTATTTATTTGACTGTTGAGATAAATATTTGACCGTTGAAACGCGCCTTGTCTTGTAGCAGCCCAGATCAACTCAGATTTGAGTTTATTCAGTCTTTCATTCTCCATAGTAGATACAAATTAAATACATATCCGATAAATTGCAATTCAATTTAACCAATTAGATCAATCCAATTTGTGAATTTAGCATAAAAAACCAATATACAATTAAATATTTATAGTAACTGAATAAATGCATTTACAATTATTTTAATGAATGAAATTTAATAAAATTACTCACCTATATCCACCACAAACTGGACCTATTCCCATCCTTATTGAAAATCGATCTGTTAAAGTTCTCCCACACACGCTACATTCTCCTGATTCTAAACCATAATTTAGGATGTATGATTTAAAATCAGCAACATTTCTCATAAAGATTGATATTATTGGAATAATATTTTTAATATTTTCCATTGGAAATATACTTCCAGTTCTTGAAATATAGAACACTGTATGCTTTGTTTTCTTATCATTGACAGTTACTATTTCGTTTGAAATAAAGTCCTTTGAGTAATCTTCGTGAAATTTCAAAATGTACTTTTTTTCACCTATTAATATTCGAAATATAGGGCGTTCTGTTACTTCCTTTCTTCTATCCATTTCGGAAAATAATTGTCTGGGATTAAAAGCATGAAAAGGAAGTGGTGGCAAGGAAAAAATTAATGATATGTATACCTCTCCGTATTTTTGCAAAGCACTCATACTTGAATTATGAGCAAGTATTAAACTTTTGTCTGAGATAATACCTTTAAAGAAATCTCTACCTATTTTTCGTAAAATTGCATTTTCAGTTCCAAGACAAATCGAAAAAGCCTCATAATCAGTAAATTGTGTTTCAATAAATTCACCACCAATTAATCTATTTTCTGGAATCCTATTTTCAAAATCAATTCCATTGCGAATAAAATCTATTATAAATGTTTCATATGGATTTTCTAAATCAAATCTATCTTCAATTTCTATTGGAATAATTTCTTCAATTTCAGTTGACTCAATTTTTTCAACTTCTGACGAGTTGATTTTTTCAAATTTTGGTGTACTAATTTTTTCAATAATAGTTTTATCTTCAATTAAAGTATTTTTTGGAGGAATTGATGTCGTTTGGATCAACTGATTTTTTGGTTTGCTAGAACTGTTAAATTCTTTTAGAAGTTCAAAGTACATTTCATCAGTGATTTTAGAGGTCGGCCTATTATCAACTTCAAATCCCATTATTTTAAGATGCTCAACGATAGAAGTTAACCCCACATTAAATTCCGTTGCAACTTTAATTAACATTTTATCCATAATAAATTAATCTATTTGTCATAAGAAATAAATAGTTTTCCTAAATAGTTAGACACTTACACTCAAACAATTTAACCCTAAAGTTAAGCAAACGAAGTATAATGCCAACCACCCGAATCAAAGTTAATATAAATGACATAAATTTAACTTGATTCGAAGTAAAACGCTTCATTTACCACTTAACCACTAATTTATTGCAGGTGCTGTTATCGGTAATTTTTCTTCTATCGTATAGTTCCAATTTTTTCAATGTCTATGAGTTTATAAATTGGTGTTACACTGTCTAATGAACCAGAATATCTAATTCTTTCGGGACTTTTGTCTGCTGTTTTAATTGCTGTGATTTTGTCTTGTAGTTCCTTTGGTGTTTTTACATTAAAAAGGGTTTTCACCTTTTCAAAATGTCTTTGCGAAACAAGCCTCTTAAACAATTCAAATTTCCCATCGTCATGAAGTCTGTAAACATAAGTTATCGGAAACCATCTCAAATTTTCAAGAATTGAGATGTAGTGGCAAAGTAGGTCAGCATTTATCAATTCATCCTTGCTAACATTTTCAGGTAATCTTTTAATAACTAAATCTGCCATTGGGCTAAAGAAATTTTGGGAATATGTCTGTTTGTAGTATTTGTCAAATACTTCAACATAGCCGTAAAGTGAATCAAATCTATTTGGTTCATTCTTGTAGTTATATTTGTCTTGGAAAAAGTAACCTGAATAAAGAATTTCTTCAATGAACTTGTAATTCTCATTTTTCTGTCCTACTGCAATGGTGTAAAGTAAAATTTCATGTATAAAAAATTTGAAGTTGTCAAATTCGCTTTGTGTCCAACTGCTTCTATCGTCTTGAGGGCTTTTTAACATTGGCAATTTTTCAAAAAACTTTATGAAAATATCTACATCAAATTCAAGTTCACTTTTGAAAAGTTTGTCAAGAAAAAGAATGTAATCATTACGTAATGGAGTATAAGAAACTATAATATCGTGTATTGCCTTGCCGAGTAAAATCATGTCACTTGTTGAACCAACATTTAGGGAGTATTCTTTCAAGTCGGCAAAAAAGTCATCTAAGAATTCTCTTAGGATTGAATTTATCCGTTTGGGAGATTTAGTTATTTGATTGTCAAAACTTCTAATGATACCAGAAGTTTTGTGTGTCATCGGAGTTTCATCAAATAGATAGCTCGGTGCTTTACCAAGTTTGGGTTTACTATATGCAGGTCTTTGAAAAATGTTTCGCAATAATGCTTCATAATTCTCCTCATACTTACCTTGTTCTGATAGGTCAATGTATATCCTTCCTTCCAAATATGTAGGAACATAAGATTCTCCATTTTCATCCTTTTCTGAAACGATTGGGATAAATTTTTCTTGGGAAACATCACCATAAATTTTAGGGCTAATGATTTGTGTTTCTGTCCCTACGCCACCAGTTCTTAATTCTGCTTTTTCGGAATATTTTTTGTCAAGAATTATAAGAACCTTTTGAATTTCATTTGATTTTACCATTGTCTCCATAAAGTTAAACTTGTCTTGACCCTCTTTTAAGTTCCACTTGTCAATAACTACATCAACTCCATCTGAAACAAGTCTTTCAGCAAGGTTGACTACCCAGTCTTCATGGACAGGATTAGTCCAACTGTATGATATGAATATTTTAGGTGTTTCTGTCATTGTTATTGTCGTATCAAAATTACCGATAAACGGACTAGCATACAAGATGTCCGCGACCTTAGGAGGATATTCGATTATGCAATTTTATGTATGGTTAATTTATATTGTTTAATATGTTAAATAATTTATATTTTTAAAAGATTAGCAAAAGTGTTTTAAAAAACTCCCCCATAGGTTTAAAGTACAGGGGAGAAAGTTCTAACCGCTTATACAGTTATTACAAAACTCACAACTAACTTCCACGTAAATGTAATCTCTACACCCATTTTTACAAAAGGTTGAAGATTCTTTACACGTAACATGTACACATTTGTTGTTAAGAATCATAAATGCTGAGTTGTTTATACTTCTACTTTTCATTTTATTGAAATTTAAAAGTTAAAAAAATGAGAGTTTTAGTAACTCTCTCAACTATTGCGTTGCTAGAACACAATTTTTATCTTAAAATGCTTTTGTTATTTTTTAAAATAAATCCGAATGTGGGAGACTATATTTCAAGTCTCCCGATGAATATGCTGAGGAGATGAGATTCGAACCCATGATACATTTGTATGACAGTTTTGCAGACTGTTGCAATAAACCATTCTGCCACTCCTGAATTATTTTCCATATAATTCAGTAATAGGAAATGGTTATTGAGGTTTATTTTATCTTCTTCGCTACATTCGGTTTTTATTGTAGGTTTACTTTTAATCCTACATAACATATTAGCATTGTATCCGAAAGTTGGACAAACGAAGCAATGTGCTAAGCATCCGAAACAAAGGTAATAAAAATGACAGAAATTTAACTTACTTATTAAGACCCAATTTTCTGATACAACGGGTTGGATGAAACCATTTTGATAGCTTATATGGCATTTTGATTTGTTATTGGTTCTGCTTTAGATGCATTACAGTCCATGTTTCTCGATGGAGATATATCAAAATATAGAACTTGTGCGCTCTCTTACTTTGATAAGACTTTAATTAGTTCAATTAATTGCTCTTATGTATCTAAATTGTCCCACTCATCTCCAAGGACCCACCTAAGAGCAGATAATTTTCCATTCAACATACCCCAATCAAAATCATCTTTGTAGTAATTTAGTACTGCATTTTTGCCTCCATATTTCTTTTCAACAGACTTCATTGCTTTTTTAATTACCCTTAGCCTTTCTGGAGACAATTTTTCAGCCAATCCTTTTTTAATATTGGTAAACAAAACAAGTTTCCTATCGTACCAAATTCTATCAAAAAACTCATCCATCATTTCTTGTATTTCTAGAGTAGATCTTTGTTTATCAAACAATTCCTCATCGATTAATTCATCAGAAGTATTCGATTTTTCTAATTTTTTAAGATTCTGGTTCATATTTGTTCTTTATTTAAATTAAAATTATTATTGATTAGTTCGAGTAATTCCTGCCTGAGAAAGTAATACTTATTACTTATGAAATAAACTTTCAACTTTTTCTCCTTAGTTAGTTTTGTCAGAGTCGGTAGTGATACATCCAGAATTTCTGCTGCTTTAATTCTTGTGACGTATTCATTCAGATATGAATATTCTTCTTCTGTTATTTTCTCCATAATCTTTAGAATCCTATCTATAAGCAGATCCATCTCAGACCTGATCTCACAAAGTATTCTATTTTTTAAATTTTCTGGTCCCATTTGATGGCATTGTCCCTTTGTTTATTATATATATTGTTTATTTTGATTAAAAATCATCCAAATTGACAATTATCAATAAATATATATTATGACTATGTGTTATATATTGATTTATAGGCATATATATTATAATCTTGAATTAAAAAATAAACATTTAAATTCGCTATCTAACCAATATAATAGACATTCATAAAACCAAACAACTACCCAGTTCTTGAATTTTTAATATTTTGAAAAATAAATTTCCAATAAAGAGTCATTATTTGATTTCTATAACTTTTCCAACACTACTTATAGATAAATGGAGATAATTATGAATATCAAAGTGTTGAATTTACAAAGTCTAGCTAAAATGTTGAGCTGTTCAAAATCTACGATTTACAGGTATGTAAAGGAGCGCAAAATCAGCTATATAAAAAGAGGAAGGGTCCTGCTATTCAGTGAAAGCGATGTTGAGGAATTCCTCAACAGACACAAAGTAATTGGAAAAGAAGATTAGTTGATAAGAACTTCATACTAAGTGCGATTAGATTTATATGACTAGAAATCTGAAGTATAGCTAGAATCTTGTCCAGAATCAAATATAATTAACTCACTGAGTGATTTTAAGGTACTCTTGTCAAATTGACCAAATTAAACTACTATACCTATAAAGTCTGAAGTATATTTCAAATAACAGTAACCAAGAATAATTTGCCGTTTGACAGTCCAAATGCACCTTTTAATAGTCGAAATTGGACAAATTAAAAAATAAATAAAAAAAAATTGGCCAAAATTGATTCTTACAAATTCTAAATAACTATGTATAGGAAATAAAGAGAATTAATGAATGATCATGCAGTGTATCCAATTGTGGAATCAACAAGAAACCACGAAGAAGATTGTGCCAAAATCTTAGATATGAGAACTATTAAACCAGACATTGATCATTAATCCCATAAACACTATACAAAATTCAAATTGTAGATCAAGATACTAGCCAATTCCTCTTTCGCTGAGAAATTCCCTTAGTATGATTTACCAAGTTTATCACAGAACATTTTAATAACAATAAATAATTTAACAATGAGTCCAAATTTACAAACATCAATGAATCAATCTGAATGTGAGGTCAAAAAAACCTACAGTCTAAGAAAGTATCAAAATGAAGGAATCCACAAAATTAATGAAAAATGGGATGAAGGAATCCGAAGTATACTTTTTCAATCGCCATCAGGAACAGGTAAAACAGTCTTGTTTTCTGAAATCGCAAGACAATGTTACACCAATGATCAGAAAATATTGATTGTAGTCCACAGAAAGGAATTAGTTGAACAAGCAAAAGATAAATTATTTAAAAATGGAGTCGATGCAGGTATCATCATGGCAGGTGCTCTTCCAGATTATACCAAATACGTCCAAATAGCAAGTATTCAAACTCTAATGAAAAGAGAAAATCCAGAAGCCGAATACATTATTATCGATGAAGCACATCACGCAAATGCAACTACTTATAGAAAACTCTGGGAAAAATACCCGAATGCAAAATTCTTAGGCGTTACAGCTACCCCTATCAGATTGAATGGAGAAGGTTTTGAAGACATATTTGATGAATTAATAGTTAGTGATTCAATTCAGAAATTTATTTCAGGCGGATTTTTAGTTCCAGTTGATCATTATGTAGGTTCTATCCCAGAATTGTCAAGAGTCAAACTAAGAGGTGGAGATTATGAAAATTTTCCACTTTCAATACAAATGATGAAAAAGAACATTTTGGCTGACCTTGTTTCAACCTACAAAGATAAATGCAATGGAAAGTCGGCAATAGTATTTGCTGTAAATATCGAACACAGTAAACAAATTGTAGCTTCATATAACAGAAATGGGATCTCAGCTGCACACATTGATGCGACAACTTCAACTAAAGAACGAGAACGAATTATATTAGATTTTAAGAATAAAAAAATTCAAGTTGTAAGCAATGTTGAAATAATTACCGAGGGTTTTGATTTTCCTGAATGCGAGGTTGTACAATTAGCTAGACCAACTAAATCGCTATCATTGTACTTACAAATGGTGGGGAGAGTTTTAAGACCATCAGAAGGCAAATCAAGGGGTCTTGTTTTAGATCATGCCAATTTATGGCTGGAACACGGTCTTTCGATCATTGATAGGAATTGGAGTCTGATAGGTCTTGGAAAGCAAAAGAAGGTAGAAATTGAAATCAAAGTATGTGCGATGAAAGAAAATGGGGATCTAAAAAAGGTATACCTAGATAACCTCTCAGAATTAAAAGGTTTGAAGTTAGTTCCACTTACAGACGAATATCGAAGATTACTTATATTCCAAGGAAAATTATGGTTTGCAATCAGAACAAATTTAAAACTATTGCATGCATATAACTTTTACAAAGATTACTTAAAGGATAATTGCTTGACAATTACATATCGTGAATTTGAGTATATTAAAAAACGACTCAATCAATATAACGGATTAGTAAAAATAGAAAATAGATTCAATGTTGGATTTTGGTATTATGAAGGCATAAAATTAGGATTTACAAATACGGAGAGGAAAGAACCAATTATTGATCAGTCAGCTGCAAGTAAAAATTTGCATTTTGCTGACTAATGATAAATATTTTGCAAGTAAAGAGTAGGATCAATTAGTTTCGTATATTGGAAAATATTGACTACATAAAATCCCTTAAAACATCAATTATGTAGTGGGTCAATATTTGTCCGCGGAGCATAATATCCCACCCAACGAATACTTAGCTGTTAGCAGTAGTTCTTATTTTTCTAATAATTTAATCAATTATTTATGAAAGTACTTTGTAATTAACTTCACACTCCAATCGATTAGTTCTTGTACTGATCTTTTGTTTTTTGATTTTATTCCTCCATCTAACCATTTCTTCCATTTGCTATAATTTAGACCAATTTGTGAAGCGATATACTTTTTTGAATCTGGTTCTCTACTTCTATATATAAATGATTCTGGAAGACCCCAACAAATGAAAATGTTTTCATCATCACGATGTACAGTATTGCTCAGTATTGAATCAAAAAGATTATTTGAGATTGATTTTTCGAACAAATTCACATAAAAGGTTTTCGCAACATCTATTGCTGTTCTATTTTTAATGTTCCACAATGTTCCAATATAACTGCTCGCGCCAGTTGATAAAAATCCTTCAGCAATATTCATCCAAGACCAGCAAGTATTGTTGAATACAAACGGAAATGTATGATTACCTGCAATGTGAGAAATCATAGCTTGATAATTTCCATCATAGCATTTAATAGTCGAGGAATCATCTACTGGATCAATTGGTATTCTTTTAGCTGTCTTTGAAGGGCCAACTCCATTTAATACATCTGCATATGTTTCATGCGAATAACCCTTCTCTTTCAATTCTGAACTATGCCATTCCAAGCCATTAAACTTTCTCCAAATAAATTTACTTGTGACATTAATTTTATCATTTACAGTTTCATCACCTTTTATTTTTACACTAACTACTTCGTCATATTCTATTTCATGATAGTCTCCAAACCTGTCTTTTAAAGTATCTTGTACTTTGTATCCTGCGACCTCCCCGCCATGACTACATATATGCAAAATATCAAATGGAAATTCTAAAATGGTATTATCAGTATTATATACGGTTGCTTCATCTCCAATTAGTGGCTGAACATATAGACTGCTTTTATTTAGTGTTGAAATAAGAAACTCAGTTCCTTCTTCATCAAATTCTTTTGGCGAGAAAATTACTGCTGAATTGTGGTATTTATTTATCTGATTAATTACGGAATTGAACACAAAATTATCGGGTAAAAATGTTGTGTTTACCATTGTCATTGGAATTATATTTTTTAGAATTAATGGATAAGGAACACCATAAGTGAAAAATGTAGCTACGGAATATTTGGTAAAATCAATTTCCTCTAGCGATGGAAATATTGAAGCTGATAGAGTATTAAAGAAATTTTGATTTCCTGTTTTTTTCCATTGATAAATCAAATTTTGAATTTCTTTTATTTTGATTGTTGGTTTAGTAACTAATTCTATATCTGATTCTATGTAACTGGCATAATTTATTGCAGTTATTGGTGCACAGCTTTCGTATTTTTCAATTACTATTAATTTTTTGCTTTGATTGGTTAAGTTAATTGATTCCGCTTCTTCATTTATTTCAATATTTGAGTTAGTTAAGATAGCTTTATAAACCCCTTTGATTAATTCATCAGATCTACATTTTATACTTGTGGTTTTTTGTGACATTGATTGATGTATAAACTCAATATCAGTTGTATCATCAATGTTGATCACATTGAAATTGTCGAAATAATCTAAGTAAGATTTCTGTGCTTCATTTAGACCTATGAATACAATATTTTCTATCGAATTCAGCATTTGATGTTTATTCAATATTTGGTTCACAAAGGTCATGGCTCTTTGTTGCGACATAAAATGAACATCCCCTTCTTCTGCAATACTTTCAGTGCCTATAGAAGTTTTTGGGAAAACAAATAGCGGTAAAAATTTTCCTCTGATTATTAATGAAGGAAGGCTCAACAATCCAAGTTCTGGTTCTTCAATATTTAGAATACAAAAATAGTTATTGTTGATTTTCATCTTTAATTATTGGATTACTATTAACGGCCAAGCATTGACGCCGCATCGCCAAACCATTGTCAGCCAAAATTAAAAAAATAATTTATAATTGCTGCAATAAATTAAAAGAGAATGATATTTGTTGCTTGGCGGTGTAGATTCTATGCCATGTAGGTCGCAGAAATTCTTCTACCTGATAAATCTTTCTGTGCAATCTTTTACAATTGTTTCCATTAATTCGAAGTATTGATCACATTTTTTCTTTAACCTTTCCCTTAAACCGTCATAAGGCTTTTCATTTCTATTTATACTGCCAACAAATTCAATTAAGGTGTCTTCTGATTTTTTTATAGATTTTTCATCTGCTGGTATCAGTGTAATTAGGTATTCCCCTCTAGGCAATTTAGAAATTTTGTCTAGCTCTGAATAATATTTATCTTCAACTAAAAAGTCTGATTGCACAAAGAAAAAATCTGTTTTAACACCGTCTCTTTTTGTAGACTCAATTCTTAAGTCATTAATGTCTATTAGTAATTCTTTTGATTTGTCAGATAATTTGTATTGTTTGAACCAATCCTCCCATCCTTCAATTTTTGAATACTCGTTTCGCATAACCCATGATATACTTCTTGCTGCATTAAGAAAAGCACTTAAATTGTAATCAAAATATGGGTCGTCAATATCAAGTTTTGAAAGAAAGTATCTCGATTCGTCAAGTTTTCGTTCTGTAGGAGTCATATACAATGTTTAAGTAATTACGCCCAACTAAAAAGAATGTTGAGTCCATTTGAGATAAAGCTATAATTTTTGACGGAAGCCAAGCGGAATGGCGTCAACATTCTAGTTGAACGATCTTATCACGATAAATGGGGCAATTCTTTAAAGTAGGGAAACGCGTTTTGAACATTTGATAAAATTTGACACTAAGATAGCTTAAATTTAATTTATTTTGATGGATTTGATTAAAGAGTTTTATTTCATCTTTGATTTTTTCCATTATTCAGCATATTGTTTCGAATCTTTAGGTGATTTTTAGAAAATATTGTAATTAGAGACAATAGATTAATTGTCGATTTGGAAAATGTTCTAAGTTTATAAAGAACAAAGGTTCTCTCAATATAAAAAAGCTACATTTTGATAACAGGCACTAAATATTTTACTGACCAAATCACTTTATTCAATAGAATTGTTCGACTTTTGGCATTGCGAAGTCATTTTAAAAATTAGAAATAAATTGCATTCTACAATTAAATGAATGACTAATTCTGGTTATATTTAATAATAAAGCACCTATTCAGAGGTCTCGCTGAACAATGCATATCCAAATGACCATTTTGTTAATCTTTATCAGGAACCTTAATCTTGATGCCTTTGCTTGGGGTGGCTAATGTACATACGGATTAATGTTGGGTACAGTTATTCTGTCAAATTGTTACCATTTTCAAC
Source organism: Saprospiraceae bacterium (assembly GCA_044228225.1). Taxonomy (GTDB): domain Bacteria; phylum Bacteroidota; class Bacteroidia; order Chitinophagales; family Saprospiraceae; genus Vicinibacter. The sequence goes on from JBGAVH010000005.1 coordinate 152,114, forward strand.
TAACTTGTCTATTCTACAATTAATAAAATTGTCAAAGGTCAAGTCTAAAGAATTTGAAGGACAAATGGCACTTTCAAGTATGTTGTCAATTGATGCGATTGGTATTAAACTTTTATATACAGCAGGGTCTTTGTCTTTTATTTTTTGGTTGTCTGCATTATTTAAAAAACAAAAGTTCGCGATGCAATTTATTTTCTTTTTATCTACTCCTAACCTTTCTAGATATTTTTTAGGAAAGATATGATGGAATTCATTTCTGTTTACTGTTTTTAACACGTCTCCTAATCTCACATTAGCACCAGAAATAAATGACCTAGGATTACTATTTGCTAACATTAAAACAAATGTTTTTGTATTAACTGAACCAACATTAAAAGCACTTTCTGAAAAATATTGTCTTTCAATCGTACAATTAAATTCTGCAATTAATGTCATTTCAGCTGTCGCAAGAGTTTTCATTAGTAATATATCTGTCTTATGTCTGTCTTGTATTGCTGAATTGTAGCGTCTTGCAAAATTTGATTTCCAAAACCATTTTATTAGTTGCTTTCTTTGGTCGTCTGTATATGGCATGCCACTTGTTCTGTTCGTAGCAAAAAATGCAGAAAGTGAAACAATCATTGATGGATATGGCAACCAGTCCAGCGATTGAACTTTTAATTGGTCTTTTAGAAATTCAATTGAACCTTTTATACCACTTCTAATCTTTTCGAAATTAGCCCTTACTTCTTCACCTGTCAAACTCATTATTACGGATGGTGAAGTTTCACCGCGAATTATTCCACTACAACATTTCAACTGCAAATCTTTATCTTGAGCAAGATTTCCAAATCCATATGGTCTTAATTCTTCAGACAATTCAGAAAACTCTTCTTGTAAATCAAAGTCTGCACTCCAACTCCAAGCAGTTAAAAGTTGATATGTGTTTAATGGTGTACCTGCTCGGTTTATTCTCTCAAATACTATAGCGATACTTTCTTTACTATCGGTTTCAAATTCTTGTGCCGGTAGTGAATACTCTTGAAACATTTGTTGAACCTTCAAAATAATGTCTCTCTTTTGGTGATCTAGTTTACTTACCTCAATATAAAACTTTCCTGAGTCGAAAATTACTGACATTGGAAAATGTTTGTTTGCAACTACGTCTGCATTTGCCAATGCAACAAACTTACTTTCTTGGATATCATCACTTGCTTCAAAGTCAAAATAAATATCAAGCCATTCATAATTGTTTGATGAGGTAAGTTCGGTTTGAAAAACACTGAACAAAGAAGTTAATCTTTGTTGTCCATCCAACACATAATATACAGGATGTTCTTTTCTAGGATCAGGAATAGTGAAATTACCTAGTTCTTTTTCGGATTCAAGTCGTGTACTAGTTTTCCATAAGAATACTGTTCCAATCGGAAAGTTTTTATAAATACTGTCAAGTAAGAAACTAACTTGTTGTGGTGTCCAAACCCAGTCTCTTTGAAACGCAGGTATCCTGATTTCACCTGAAATAACTCTATCAATTACTTTTCTTATTGTTAATGATTCTGCCATATTGATTGTTGTTTATACCTAACACAAAGGAAAGTTGATTCCGACCCCTAAAACCAAGCACTTGGAAAATAAATTTGAAGGCGCCAACTTTACATGTTGAACAAAGCCGGTATATGAAACTGGTAAATAGGGAAAGGCTGTCATATTTTATTTCCAATTGAGCGTTATTTTTAAAGTAATATTCTATGTGAAGCCTAAAAATAATACTTAACTTTTAAAACTTTCAATATTTATTTGGAAAAATATTGTTTCTGTTTATTTTTTAGACATATTGGGTTAAATTGCACAAATTACGTTATCCAATAGAAATGCTTGGCTCATGGCATAGTGAAGCCATATTAAAAACTAGAAATAAATTAGATTCTACAATTAAATGAATAACTAATTCTTGTTTTATTTAATACTAACACACCTATGCATAGGTCTCACTGACTTGTCCCGACCGAAGCTTCGGGATCACCACATATCCAAATGCCTATTTTGTTAATCTTATATCAGAGTTCTTGATCTTCATTTCTTTTCATGGCGTGGCTTTTGTATATATGGCTTAATATTAGCAGTAGTTATTTATTTCGTTGTCTAAATTCTTTTAGTTGTTGATCTAAAATTTCTTTGGGTATCATACATTTTGGGGGCATTTTTCTATTCTTGTCTTTATAATATTCAGAAACCATTTTAATAAAACTGCTATGTTTTTTCAGAATTGAATATTGTTCGTTACACCACTTTATTAAACCAAGAATTGCTTCGTAATCTTCTTTTGGTGGTGGCATTGAATAACTTCCTAAAACTTTTACTCGCGGAAATTTCATTGAAATGTCCGCTTGTCTTATTGAAGGAGATATTAGTAAAACATTATTAAACATACTTTCCGTTAATTGATGAACATAACCAAATGCAACAGGGTCTAAATTATGTGAATGTCTGTCAAGTAGTTTGTCTCCATTATCCTTAAATTCTTTTGCATTGTGAACTATCCAATCCCACCATTTCCTCGGAGGAGTAACATTCGGTTCAGAGTCCATATACAGGTGATTTAATATTTTTGTCATTCCTGCTTCTGAAAAAAAAGTTTCAATTGTTTCAGGTTCATCTTCAGGAACAGACTCTCTGTAGGTACTTGTCCAGAAACTAATATATCTGCTTGTATAAAGTCTTATGTCTTCGTATGCAGCAAGTTTTTGAGGAATGCTCCTTGTTTCTTCTCTGTTTTGTATAAGTCTGTCAATCACGAAAACTGTTACAGCTACACCGAGCATTTCTGTGAAAAAATTTAATCCAAATTGTTCAGTCTTTGTTGAACACATCCAACACAAAAGTCCTATTAATAAAAGACCTAAAAGGGTCAATATTATGACTTTCTCACTTTTAATATTCTTCCAATATGTTTGAAGTTTCTGTTTCATAAAATTACTGCTAACGACGAAGTATTCACGCCGTAGCTGCTACGAAAGTAGTAAAAAAAGATGAATACAAAAATAGGTTGTAAACTTCACCAAAGTTGAAAGCAGCTATGGTCAGGAATACAATGTATATGATTGTTTTCAATTCTTTTTATGAATGATGCAGATTTAAGAGTACTTTATTTACAAGAGGCCATGAAGAGACAGTCAAGGGTATTCTCAACCTTTAAACGAAGGTAAATCTGAGGCAAGTCTTATATTAGATACAGCTAAAAAATTTGAGGTATTTGTTTTAGGTAAGCAAAGCTAATATTTGGGCAGGAGTTTCTAATATTGATATAAACTGGACATATCCTCCATTTGGACCTGTAATGGAGAAATTAAAATATATATGAGTGTAATTTTCAAACTTTTGCATATAAGATATAGTATCTATGTTTACAAAAAGTTTTGAATTTGAATTGCTAGTTGATGTTAATTCTACAAAATTTGGCATAATTTAATATATTTAATTTATAATTATGATTTTATGGTTTAATTGCCATTAACGGTTGGGTATACACGCGGTCACGCCTCTTGTATCCAGACAAAGATAAGTATTTAAAAATTTTCACGTCTGCCAAAGGTGAAAAAGATTGCTGGATCGGCGGGATCGAGTGTATACATTGTTAGCTCTAGTGCTTAGTGAAGATTTTGGTTAATTAAATATTGGTGGAAATTCATTCCTAGAACTTCAGAATGTAAATCAAATATGTGAAATGCTTGAATTGCTAATCCAATGAAAGAAGTCTCCTCAACAATTGTGGTTTCTTGCGTTTGTGTAGTTTCATCTCTAATATGTTCCGTAGATCTAAATACTTCATATTTTATAATACTATTCCTAAATACAACACCATGAATTCTGTAAAATTCATCTAGTAGACAAGTTCCGGATAGTCCTCTTGGACACTGGAATGAAAGTTCATAACATTTAGCATTTATGCCGTAATCATTGTAATGAATCGATCCGACTTTTGTACCTTGGAGTGCTCTACTTGTAGTAAAGCCTAATCCCGGATCAAATGCATGAGGGTATCCCATAGCACGTATCGTAGTAAAATACTTTAAAGGATATTTTGCCCAGTAAAATGGCTTTGGTTTGTTTTTATAAGAATAAATTGATTCGCATTTAATTAGTGCCAAATCTGATTCTGGAAACTTTTCAACTATCTCCATTTCATGTTTTTCTACACAACCCGGTGTGATTTGATTCAAGTATCCTAATCTTAGATTTGAATATGTAGGCATTAAATCAACTACATGATTTGCAGTTAAGAAATAATCTTCACCAATTGGAAATGCAGTGCCCGAAATTACTTTATCTTCGATTTGGTTGTTAATGGTATTTCCCGCATAAATAGGAAAAACTCTTTCTTCTAAAATTGGTGATCCAATCTTTTTAGCATAAGAATCTGACTTTTTCGCATTTTTAGCTTTAATTTTATCTAGTTGTCTTTTACCTTGTCTCATTATTTTAATTTTGCATTGGAGCTAACGGATTGGTGATATGGAGCTGATTTGGCGATAGCAAATCTGATCTCATATCACTTGTTAGCAATCGTTACTTTTTGAATTCGGCAGTCATAAATTTATAAATCAAATTACCTGTCATCGTTCTAAGTTTTACATTTAACTCTATTAACCTTTTGTCGTCTGTCTCATAATGTTTTCCATGAAATATATCTCCACGTAACGAAACAACGTCTTTCCAAGTTAAGTCAAATTCACTTGGTTGTATTTTGAATAGATCAAAGAATTCGTTGAATTGATCCTTTTGAGGCAAATATTTTAAGTTTGATAGTTTAGGTTCTTTAGCTTCTTCCCAAAGTGCTTTTTGTTCATCAATCACTTCTACTTTTATTTCATCTAATTTCCCCCTTATGAATTCATTGATTTGTTCTTTGTTTTTAAAAGTAAATTTTTCTTTTGATTTTTTTGATGGCGGGAAGAAATGGTTTCTTAGTTTTTCGATTACTGTGAAGTACAACATAAATTCTGTTGTTCCTTCTGATGAGATACCTTGATTAAGTAGATTTACAATTTGGTTGAGGAAATCATGTTTTGGTAATAGTTCTGTACTCAATTCCTGAATAAAGTCAAATAAATCTTTTTTAATATTAAATCTACCCAAGTTTCTCGTTAGATACTTTTGTGTTTCTTTTTTCTGAGGAGCAAAGCTGTTGTGAACAATGTCTTCTTTATTGAAAAATAACTTTATATACTCCGTTTTATGTCCTTGAAAAAAGGATATTGTTGAACACAAAATTGATGTGTACGCAAGAAATTCTTCATATTCTAATTTACCATGCTCAAATGTAATTCTTGGTAGTCTTTCTATTAAGTTTGGGTAACTTGAATTATCATCTGTTAGCACTTCTTTGCAATCTAATATGATTTTCACTTCACCGTATTTTAAAGGCCCAGATTGTGTGAGAAATGATTGCCATACTCTTGGATCTTTTTGGAAAGCATCAAATGGAATGAATCTATAGAATAAATCATAGGCGTGGTTATTTAAGTAAATTTCCGAAGAGTATTCTTCATTTTTAAAGTTTAATTTCTGAATGGTTGTAAAATCAATTCTTTTGAAAGCCACGGAAAAGAACTTTCCATCTTTGTCATTTCCTATTGTTGCATCAATTAGCCCACCTATTTTACTCTTTGAATAATCAATACTTGTAATGAACTTAGGGTCATTTATCTTCTCAACTGAAATCGAGTTTCCAAACTCAGAATAGTTGCTTTTAGATTTTATCCAGTTTAGTATTTTATCCTTATTTTGTTCGAAAGGTTCTTTCGAATAAATACACAATGGTATCTTATCTAATGAATCTAAAAGAGTCAAATGAACATGGAGCTTTTCCATTGATTCAAAACCTTCTCCTTCAATTTTTATAAAATGGCAAATTTCCATTTTTTGTCTTTTTTAATGATTGCTAACATTTCGCTATACGCATGTTTTATACATTCGTTGCGTTTATTTCCAATAAATAATTGCTTACTAATGGGTTAACAATTTGTCATTACTTCCATTTGGAAGTACATCAATATAGCCAAAATCTTAATTCCATACCTCATTTGAATTAACCAACAATTTGGTTTGTAAATATATGTGGTTTTTATTAATAAGCCATACTTCGTAATTAAATTCCACTAAAATTCTATTCTATCTCCTACATATTTTGAAATCCAGTTATTTAAATAATTCCAGATTCATTCATTTTTTATCAAGATTGGACCGTTTAAAATTCGTCTTGACAGGATGTAGTTTATTGATTTTCAATTAAATATAAACGTGGGATTCTCAATAACATCTATTTAGTCAATAAAATAAGGACTTAATTAAAATGGCATGCCATATAATGTTAAAGTAAGGGGTGGCGGGTACTGATATTTCATGGAGGCATGCCATATCAATGATTGTCAGAATGGGCACTTAGGCCATTTATAGATCGAGGATCATTTTTCTTGAAAGTGAATTTCATAGGATACAATAGTCTTGGCTGTTATTATTAGTATAAGTCAGTACAATAATTCCTAAAGCGTAATTTAACACAAACCTCCTTATAAATATGATTCTCTATTTTAGCATGAAGCTATAATTTTAAATATAGTACAAGTTGAGACGTTAGTATCGGTCTATTATATATTATTAAGACAATGTTGTCTTAAATGTCTTGATCCAATTATTATCTTAGTATGTATGCATTATTTAAAAAAAATCGCAATAGGGTGTTAAAATGTTAGCGACATTGTTAGCGACATAAAAAAAAGGAGCTATGAAAACGCATTCATAACTCCTTCATTATCAAGTGATCCCGTCAGGATTCGAACCTGAGACCCTCTGCTTAGAAGGCAGATGCTCTATCCAGCTGAGCTACGAGACCATTATTTGTAATTTCGATATTGAGGATAAATACGTCCTATTTAACTGAGAATAATCAGATAACTAGTTTCTAATCTCAAAATCGAGGCGCAAAGATAACTTTTTTAGTGAATTCTATCAATAATTCATAAGTTTATGCACACTGGTTTTACCGGAATGATTCGTAATTCGCAATAAAAGGATCTGTGCAGGGTATTGAGCTCTATTCAGAATACATTTTGTTTGATTTGGCCTCACTTTAGATAGGGATATTCCATCAGCATTAATAACTTCTATTTGGTCGATAATTTCTTTGCTTTCGACATATATGTGCTTTTGATCCGTATTCACTGTGGTTTCAATTGAATATATATCGGAATTAGCTACTGTAGACCCTAATTTGAATTCAAATTGCTGTACACAAGAACGACTATCCGTAACCGTTACACGGTATATGGCAGATTTAAGATTGATGATTTGATTAGAAACCTTGCCATTACTCCACACATAGGTGTAAGGCGGAAAACCGCCTTTAGGAACTAATCTAATACTACCTACCCCATTACCATTGTCTAAGATCAAAACGGTATCCTGAATGTCTATAGGATCACCAAAGAGTATGTTCACATTAATAGTACTGTCACAACCATCAACATTGGCATTTTTTAAGACAAAAACACCAGTGGGCTTGTTTCTATCAAAAATCTCATTTTGGATGGTAATAGTGCCTTCATTACATAAAGTATCTCGAAATTCAAATGAACTGGCCAAATTGAAATTTACAAATATGTTTATGATGGAATCACAGCCCCTAAAAGAACCGGCTATCATGGTATCGCTACCATTTTGAAAACCACTGTAATATTTTTTATTATTTATGGTAACAGTATCTCCCAAACAAGCGTTCGCAGTATAATCAGTTACCAAGGGGCTACAATCGTATATTTTCATGGTCCAGAAATCCGGAGCATTAACATTTGTAGTCGGTAAATCATTCGTTACACTAAAGCTAGTAGCCATAAAGTAAATACTTCCATCAGCATCTAAACACAAGGAAGATGCCGTTTCAGCTCCTTTACCACCATAGTTTTGTTGCCATAATATATTACCACTAAGGTCCAATTTCATGATCACAACATCATTTGCTCCGTAATTTGCATTATAATCACCATCAGATGAACCAGAAGTACTCATTAGTATAATTTCATTTTTTGAATTGAGTCTGGCTTTAACCGCAACATCATCTTTAGTTCCTCCTATGATTCGTTTTGAAAGTATTTTTCCATCTGGTTTTATATTCAACATTAATATGTCCTTCCCTCCCTTGATGGTATCAATGTCTCCACCTTTAGTATTTACATTTAAGAAAAGGATAGCACTTCCGTCAGGTAGAGCAACCATATCTCCAAAAAGATCATCACCCGGCCCTCCATACATAGCTGTAAAAACCTGATTGGTATTGCGATTGAATTTAAACAAAAAGATATCGCGCATTCCTTTATTCGTTAATCCAATAAAGTCCCCTTCATTAGATGAAAGCGATTCACCTCCAACAAAAAAATTAGCTCCATCAGCTCTTAAAATTCTCCTTGCAAATTCGTCTTTGCTTCCGCCTAAATTTCGGATTTTATTAATTGCACCTGCTTCATCCACTGTACCAACTAAAACATCAAATCCTCCTTTGTTTGCAGGAATGTCTTTGTCCAATGACTTTGTAGCTCCTGCAAAAATGACCTTACCAGTCTCTAAGTAAAAAATATCATTCACCTGATCATTATTCGAGCCACCGATATTCTTTTCCCAATTTTTAGTATTCGTTTTGGCATTGTAATTTACTAACCAAACATCTGTAAAGCCATTTATATTAGTAACATCTCCTCCTTTTCCGCTAATGGTTGCTGCACACATTTGGGAACCATTAGGAAGCGTTACAAATGAGGTAAAAAATTCATCCGACGGTGAACCATAAGTTTTGATATGTTTTAAAGTACCGTCTTGTCTAATAACTGCTATAGCAGCATCATTAAGTCCTTTATTGACCAATGCAGTTGAATTAGACTTACCTACACAAATCAATAAACTATCTTCAAGTATCCCTATATTATTACTGTATTCTGCCTGAGGGGCTCCAAAAATTTTGTTCCAAATGGTAACAGGCTGGGCTGTCATGAATTCAAGACTCATTAAGGAACATAAAATGACTAATATCTTTTTATTATACATGGTTTAACTGTTTTAAACATTGAAATTACGATAATTGTATGAATTTTTCTAAATATTGTGCAAAAATAAGAAATGAAACCACACATTGACCCTAAATGGAATTTATTCTTGGCCCATGAATTCGAAAAAGATTATTACAAAAGACTTTTAATTCAATTAGAAGATGATCAACAAAAAGGCCTAGAAGTATATCCCCCATCAGAATTGATGTTTAATGCTTTCAATTTGTGTCCATTCGATGAGCTTAAAGTTGTAATCCTTGGTCAAGATCCCTATCATCAACCAGATCAGGCCATGGGCCTTGCTTTTTCGGTCCCCAAAGGTCAAAAAATTCCACCTTCGCTAAGAAATATTTATAAAGAACTTAACCGGGACTTACACATCCCAATTCCAAGTCATGGCGACCTAAGCACTTGGGCCAAACAGGGTGTCCTGTTACTGAATACCAGTTTGAGTGTTTTGAAAAACCAAGCCAATTCACATCAAAACATCGGCTGGAAAGACTTTACAGATCATGTCATCACCCTACTCAATGACCAAAAGTCTAACATAGTATTTCTATTATGGGGCAATCATTCACGATCTAAGAGAGATTTAATTGATCCACAAAAACACGCCATTTTTGAGAGCCCTCACCCTTCCCCATTGGCCAGGGGTGGTTTTTATGGAAATAATCACTTTTCAGCTACTAATATTTATCTCGAGAGCAAGAAAATTGCTCCAATCGATTGGAAAATCATATAGAAAAAGTTTGAATATCATTTTTTTATCTATTTTTGGCTTTTAATTCACTCAATAAACTAACGTATATGAAATTTAAAATTCTTACATCCCTGTTACTCGTAGTATTGTTAAATACGACTTCATTTGCTCAGAATTTCGAAAAAGGAGACAAAGCATTAGGCTTTGGAATCGGTTTCGGAACGAATTATTATGGATCACAGGCTATTCCACCAGTTTCAGTATCTTTTGATCTAGGAATTCATGAAAAAATCTCAGTTGGTGGTATTTTTGGAATTGGAACAAATACCTATAGCTATTCTTCCCTTTATAAGTGGAGATATACCCATATTTTATTTGGCGCAAGAGGTAATTATCACTGGGGTAAACACATTAGCGCTCTTCCAGAAAAACTTGACTTATATGCAGGTGCATTTTTAGGTTTTGATATTGTAAAAGTGGATTATGATGGCTATACTGGAGTAGATAGTGAAGATTATGGAGGTTTAATACTAGGTGGACAAGTTGGAGCAAGATGGTATTTCAGCGACAAATTCGCAGCTTTCGTAGAAGGAGGTGTTGGATTATCCGCTGCAAGACTTGGGGTAACTTTAAGATTGTAATACTCATTTAAATATTGATATTAAAAAAGGCTAATCAAACGATTAGCCTTTTTTAATTTTATTTTAGAACCAACCCGTTTTTTTCCTTCTTGGCGTTGAGGTTTTAATACCAAACATGCCCAATAATCCTCTGGTAAGTTCACGGGCCACCGTGCGTCCGACTTGTCTGGTCACACTGCTGTTCATCATTTTTTCGATCGTACTTTTTTCTTGTCTTCTTGAACTGGTGTCTGATCGGGTTTCAACCTGTTCCTCATCTTGTATGGCTTCTTCGATTTTTTTGGTCAAAATTTCAGCAGCACTTTCCCTATTGATTTCTTCATTATAATATTCATAAATTTCAGAAGCTTTGGTAATTTTTGCCATCTCCCCTTCAGTCAATACATCCATTCTCGATGCAGGTGCACACATCATAACCTGAACTAATGCTGTAGGAATACCTTTTTCATTCAAGGCTGTGACAAAGGCCTCTCCAATTCCTAATTCCGTCAATAATTGGCTGGTATTATAAAAATTCGATTCTGGATAATTCTCTGATGCAGATTTAATGGCTTTACGGTCATTTGCGGTGAAAGCTCTTAAAGCATGCTGAACTTTCATTCCTAATTGCCCTAAAATACTTTCAGGTATATCTCCAGGATTTTGAGTCACAAAAATCAAGCCTACTCCTTTTGATCGAATTAACTTGATAATCGTTTCTAATTGGTTAACTAAAGCAGATGTAGCTTCTTCAAACAATAAGTGTGCTTCATCTATAAAAAACACCAGTTTTGGCTTATCAATATCACCTGCTTCAGGAAATTTGGAATAAATCTCAGCCAACATTTGAAGCATAAAAGTTGAAAAAAACTTGGGTTTGTCTTGAATATCACTTGCTCTTAAAATACTGATTACACCTTGCCCCTGTCGATTGATCCTACATAAATCTTCTACCTCAAAGCTTCGTTCTCCAAAAAAACGATCTGCTCCCTGTTGTTCCAATTCAATCACCTTCCTCAATATGGTTCCGACTGATGCAGAAGAAACTGTCCCAAATTCTTTTTCTATGGCTTCTTTACCTTCATTGGTTACATATAATAGAACTTTCTTGAAATCTTCAAGATCTAATAACAATAAGCCATTATCATCAGCAAACTTAAATACCAATGATACAACCCCTTCCTGGGTATCATTCAACCCCAAAATTTTAGCTAAAAGAACTGGTCCAAATTCAGAAATAGTAGCTCTGAGCTTAACTCCCGGCTGATCCGAAATGGATAATAACTCCACAAAATTATCTTGCGGATTCCAAGGAATATCGAGCGCAGCATGCCTGTCAGAGATTTTACTATTCACAGTACCAGCCTCAGCGATACCACTCAAATCACCTTTGATATCCAATAGCACACTTGGGATACCTTGTTTTGATAATTGTTCTGCAATGAGCTGTAAAGATTTTGTTTTTCCAGTACCTGTAGCTCCTGCTATAAGCCCGTGTCTATTCATCATTCGCAAAGGCAATCTAATAATAGTCTCTTTAACAACTTGCCCTTCATACATACCGCATCCTAGAATTATAGATGATCCTTGAAATGTATATGCTTTGGAGATTTGTTCAATAAATGCTTCTTTCATGTATAGTAAGTATGCGCAAATTTAATTCAATTAATACGTTAAATCAAACTAGATAGTATGTTAAAAAGTTCTATATTGAGTCCTTAAAATTAAATCATTGCAATTTCGGTATCTACTCTTTTTTATTCTTGCATTTAATATACTTGAAAACCAAGCACAACATAGTGTTTTTGTCAATTCACAAAATTCCAGATCAAGGGGAATGTCTCAAACAGGTATTACTAGTGTCAATCCTTATGGCTTTAATAATAACCCTGCCCATCTTGCATTACTCCATAAAAAAGGTGCTGATCTCCAATACAGATCTTACTTCTTAGTAGATCAGCTTCACTTTGGTTCAATTTCAGCTTATTATAAAACCTCGCAAAAAGATGGATTCGGTGCCAGTATACTCTATGATGGATCAACAGATTTAAATGATTTATTAATTGGATTTTCTTATGGTAGAAAATTGTCTGGATCTTCAATTGTTGGGCTTGGATTACATTATTTAAACCAACATCTTCCGGAACATGGAAATTCATGGGCCGTCATTCCTGAAATAGGTATCCAATCCATGTTGTTTTCAATATTGACCATAGCAACAGTTATCAAAAATCCAATACCTATTCAATCACCTAAACTGAAATCATTTCCAAGTGTATTTAAGGTGGGAATGATGTACGAAATATCTCCACAACTTAATATTTTAACAGAAGCACATAAAATAAATCAACTTCCCATTACAGGTCATTTTGGCTTAGAATACCGACCTAATCATGACCTATTTATACGGGCAGGATTTAGGAATAATGGACAATATAGTTTTGGCTTGGGTTATATTTTAAGAAGTAAAATTAATCTGGATGCTTCCATGGAAGTGCATCCCGTATTGGGTATTTCACCCGGAATAGGAATACATTTTAATAGCTTGTAAAAACCATCATGAAACATTAATCAATAATGCATCGGTATTTAAATCATTTCAATGTAAAATAAAATATTCATCTGATAAAATTGGAATCAACGCTAATAATTCAAATCTCCTCGACCATTTGATATTTTCAGAAAGCAACATTGAATAATTCAGAATAAGCGTATTTTCAAAATAAATATTGACTTATAAAATCAAAAATTAAAATTCTGAAAAGCATCAAAATTTATGATTAATCCAACAGTGATTTTTCATTGCTCAATTTACTTTTAAACAGGAGATATACTAGTATACCAATTACCAATCCCAAGGTAAATCCAACCATCACATCAAATGGAAAATGCACCCCAACATAAACTTGAGCAAAACCTATAATCAAGGCCCATAAAGGTAAAACCCATCTCATCCGTCTCATACTATCTGCAAAACCCAAAGTAAATAAAATAGCTATTGCCATATGATTCGAAGCATGCGAAGAAGGCATACTAAATCCACTACCACAACCGATGGGCTGATTAAAATGTTCTTTGAAATAAATTTCATTACATGGTCGAATCCTTTTAAAGGATTTTTTTAAAACGGTACTACACAATTGGTCACTAATTACTATAGTTAAAACAAATGCTAAAATCCAGTACCAAAAATTGTCTCTATAATGAAAAAAAATCCAAGTAAAAAAAAATATATACAAGGGAAACCAAAAATATTTGTCCCTAAATACAGCAATAACAGGATCTAGGGTATCATTTCTGAGATTTAATTGAATCCATTCAAATAACGAATGATCCAAATAATTTAAATATTGGATCATAGGTTAATGATATCTTTTTTAAATATACAAATCATGCGTTCCGATTTTAATGCATCATATGGCTCTAATTGATGGTTCCCAAATACCTGGGTCAATTTAAGTCGACATGGTGCAAATAATAATTCAATTTCGGCAAGCGAATACAAGCGAACACTTTCTTCAAACATTTGACAAGAATCTTGTTCGCAAACAACTATTTGTTTAATCACTCTGTTGTTCACAAGTTTTTTTGTGATATCAAAGTGAATATTCTGTTTGGTTATATGTTCTTCATGAATCAACCCTTCTACTACATAATGAGCATTCAAATAATCCAAAACAAAAATACCTCCATGTTTAACATTTAAAGCCATACTTAATGCAGCTTTTTGGTCGTCATTGGGGGACTCAAAGTATCCAAAACTTGTAAATAAATTAAAAACCACATCATAGTAATTAATTCTAAACAAATGACGCATATCATGTTGATAAAAATTCAAATGTTCATTTTGATATACTAGTGCTTTTTCAATTCGATTCAGAGAAAGATCTATACCTGTTACATCGAATCCGTATTCTGCTAAAGCTAGAGCATGCCTCCCGGTACCACAACCTATATCTAATACAAAAGCCCTTTGATCCAAATTCAAAAACCTCAATAAATGTTGTATAAATTCCTCTGCTTCAAGTTCATCCCGATCATCGTATAATATATCATAATACGTAGTATCGAACCATGTTTTAAACCATTCACTCATATTCTGATAATAATCCTATTTGATTAAAGATTAAATGGCGAAATTAATATATTTGTGCGGTTAATCTGGCATTCGACATGAGTTTAATTGTTTCTGTTTCAGGCGTTAGGGGCACTATAGGAGGGGTAAGTGGAGACAATTTAACACCGCCCGACATTGTTAAGTTCAGTTCAGCATATAGCCAATGGATTAAAAATCAATATCCTCAGCCAACAGTCGTCATAGGTAGGGATGCTCGAATATCCGGTCAATTGGTTTCCAAATTGGTTAGTTCCTGTTTGCAAAGCATGGGTGTCCATGTGATCGATTTAGATTTATCAACTACCCCAACAGTAGAAATGGCTGTGGTACATCTTAAAGCTCATGGAGGCATTATCTTAACCGCAAGCCACAATCCAAAACAATGGAATGCCTTAAAACTCCTAAACCAAAAAGGTGAGTTTTTATCGGCTGCAGATGGCGAACAGTTATTGAATATCATTCAACAAGATCAAATAAGCTATGCACCTGTTGACTCTCTCGGCCAATTAAGACATTACGAAAATGCTATTCAGGATCATGTATCTGCCATTTTAAAACTTCCCTTTCTACCAATTCAAGCCATAAAATCAAGATCTTTCCATATAGTGGCCGATTGTATCAATTCAAGTGGCGCAATTGCATTACCCATACTTTTTAAAGCTCTGGGTTGTACCTATGAATTAATCAATGAAATACCTGATGGAAACTTCAATCATAATCCTGAACCTTTACCAGAACATTTACAAGACCTGCTATCAGCATGTGCTAACAGTTCAGCTATTGGAATAGCAGTTGACCCGGATGTAGACAGACTTGCTTTGGTTGACGAAAAAGGTCAATATTTTGGAGAGGAGTATACTTTAGTAACCGTTGCTGATTACATGCTTGATTTAAAAGCAGGCAATACGGTTTCTAATCTTTCATCTTCAAGAGCACTAAGAGACTTGACCCTTATGAAAGGAGGTCAATATTTTGCATCAGCAGTTGGAGAAGCACATGTTGTTCAAAAAATGAAAGAAGTACATGCCATTATTGGCGGAGAAGGAAATGGAGGTGTAATCCTACCTGATTTACATTATGGAAGAGACTCCCTTGTTGGCATTGCATTAGTTCTGGCTAATTGTGTTACGAAAAATAAAACATTATCTGAACTAAAATCTGGCTATCCTAAATATGCCATGATAAAAGATAAAGTCCAATTAAAACAAGACACGCCATATGATGAAGTTTTGCAATTATTGAAATCTAATTACAAAAATGAAGAACTCAATACCATTGATGGATTGAAAATAGATTTTGAACATGCATGGATCCATTTAAGAAAATCCAATACAGAGCCGATAATTAGAATATATTGTGAAGCTAAGTCCATTTCGGAGGCAGAAAAATTAACAAACCAACTCAAGCATCACATTCATCATTTGATCCAATAAAATATTCATTGTGTCTCAAAGAATTTATTTTGATAATGCAGCTACAACTCCTTTACTTCCCGAAGTCATACAAACCATTCATGAAATAGCAGAAACTATCTATGGCAACCCATCATCTATTCATCGAGAAGGAGTGACCGCAAAAAATTTAATTGAAGAAAGCAGAAGAATACTAAGTAACTATTTACATACTTCACCAGCGCAAGTATTTTTTACATCATGTGGAACAGAATCCAACAACATGATTATTAAATCTGCGATTAAGGATCACCACGTTAAAACAATCATTAGCTCACCTATTGAGCATTCGTGTGTTTTAAATGCTATAAACCAATACGCCACAGAAAACAACGTCCAAGTCATTTATTTAAAACCCAATAGTTATGGATTAATTGATATCCAAGAACTTGAGCATCAATTGGATAACTGCCAACATCCGGTACTGGTGAGTTTAATGCATACAAATAATGAACTTGGATCTACTGTATCATTAGAAGAAATCAGCACCATATGTAAATCAAAAAATGCCTTGTTCCATTCAGATACTGTTCAAAGTATTGGATTGTATGACCTTGATGTAGAAGCCCTACAAATTGATTTTATTTCAGGATCAGCACATAAGTTTTTTGGACCCAAGGGAATAGGATTTGTCTATATTAAAAATCCGGTCGCTACCAAGCCTTTACTTTATGGAGGAAGTCAAGAAAGAAATTTGCGAGCTGGTACTGAGAATATTATTGGAATAGCAGCATTAGCAAAGGCATTGGAATTAAGTACTATCCATAGAGAACAGCGATTTAATCATTTATCACAATTAAATCAACACTTCAGAACCTCCCTTATAAATTCTAATTTAAACATTACCTTCAATACGCATGAACATCAATTTAACCCTAAAATTCTCAATGTGTATTTTGAAAATCAACCAGGCCTAGATCTTATATTAATGAATCTTGACATCCATGGAATAGCAGTATCAGCAGGATCGGCTTGCTCTTCAGGCACTGAAAAATCTTCACATGTTATAGAATTCATTAGACCAGGGAGCTTAGGAAAATCCATCCGTTTTTCTTTTTCACATTTAAATACTTTTGAAGAGATTGATTATTGTATGAATGTTTTAAAAAAACTATTAGGTAAATAAATTTCCAGACGAATATCCACTTGATGAAATCTTCGATAATTAATTAAATTGCTACTTTTTATTTTTTTCGTCAGGTATTTAATACATTTCATCAGTTCATTTAGCACATTCAAATAGTTTATTTAAATAACTATTTACTTGAATATACATTTGCAATGCCATTTTTTACAATTAACAATTTTCACTTAATTTTTATTTAGAGACTTGCTTATATAAGTCTATTGGAGAAAATCGAATACTTATTGATTCGGATTAGGTGATATTTATTTTAAAAAAAAATAATTAGCATGTTAATTGATAAAAAAAATTATTTGCTTGCTTTCTTAATTATAATATTAAGTGGATCGTGTGTTAATCATAAGGCAATGAATGATAAAATGATTACACATTTAGACGAAACAAGTAAAAGAATATACAGTAAAGATAATAACTTTTGTCCTGAAGCTGAATATGAATATTATAATCAATTAGCTAATGATCCATCGAATCCAGCAAGACAACTTCAATCTATTTTTATTCTTGGTTACATTTTGATGAAATTAGGAAAAGACGAACAAGCATGTGCGGTCTTTGAAAATGTCTACAGACAAATACCAGATTTAAATGCACCAGGCATAGAAGCTTTCTACAGGAATTATGCACTCTCCTATTTAAGATTAGGTGAAAGAAAAAATTGCATCACTAATCATTCTACTGAATCATGCATTGTTCCCATTCAAGGCAATGGTATACATTTAGATAAGACAGGATCTAAGAAAGCAATTGAAATATATGAAATACTATTAAAGAGGAATCCAAAAGATTATGAATCCATGTGGTTAATGAACTTAGCCTATATGACCATTGGAGAATACCCTTCCGGAGTGCCAAAAGAATGGTTGGTTCCAGGTCTTGATAAAGACAATTCAGGTTATAGTATTAATCCATTTGAAGATGTAGCTCAAAATTTGGGTATTTCACTGCGGGATATGGCAGGAGGAGAAATCATAGATGATTTTAATAATGATGGATATCTAGATATTATTACTTCAGATTGGAATATTCATCGCAAAATGCATTATTTCCAAAATGATACTCAAGGTGGCTTTATAGATCTATCCGAAAAATCAGATTTAGCTAGATTTTCAGGAGGTTTAAATATTGTTCAAACTGATTATAACAATGATGGATTCTTAGATGTATTCGTATTTAGAGGTGGTTGGATGGGTCCATTTGGTCGTCAAATCAATTCATTATTACGCAATAATGGTGATGATACATTTACTGATGTAACTTTTGAAAGTGGAATCACTTCAGAATATCCAACACAAACTGGTGTATGGCGTGACTTCAATAAAGATGGGTGGTTGGATTTATATATAGGAAATGAATCAACAAATGAGACTGGCCAAATCCCAAGTGAATTATATCTAAACAATCAAGATGGTACATTTAAAGAAGTTGGATCTATATCTGGAAGCAGAATTACTGCAATGGTAAAAGGTGTAACTTCAGCAGATTACAATAATGATGGAAGGGAAGATATTTTTATTTCTACCTGTGGAGGTGCGAAGATCCTATTACAAAATATTGCCACCAAAAATGGAATTCCAATGTTTATAAAATCCACAGCTACTGCCGGCTTGGAAGATAATTTCAAAAAAACATTTCCTACTTGGTTTTGGGATTATAATAATGATGGCTGGGAGGATCTATTTGTTTGTGGATATGAATTTGGTGAAAGTGTTGGACATTCCGCAGCGACGGAGGCTTTGAATATTCCCAATCAAGCTGGTGTCATGTACTTGTATAAAAATAATAAAGACGGCACTTTCACCAATGAATCTAAAACAGCCAATCTGAATAAAACTGTATTTGCTATGGGTGCAAATTTTGGAGATATTGATAATGATGGATTTTTGGATATGTATTTAGGTACTGGTAATCCAGATTATGGCGCATTGACCCCGAATCGACTCTTTAGAAATATGGGTGATGGTTCATTTGCTGATGTAACTGTAGCAGGTCGTGTTGGGAATTTACAAAAAGGACATGCTGTAGCATTAACGGATTTAGATAATGACGGCGATCAAGATATTTATATCAAAATGGGAGGCGCATATATTGGAGATGTGTTCAATACTTCACTGTACCTCAATCCTGGACAGAACAATAATCACTGGATTAATATACAATTGATTGGAACAGAAACCAATCGAGCAGCAATCGGATCAAGACTTAAATTTAGTTTTAGAGATCAGGGCGTTTTAAGAAATGTATATTCTACTGTAAACTCTGGAGGAAGTTTTGGCTCTACCTCATTACGGAGAGAAATTGGCTTAGGGCAAGCAGAAATCATTGACGAATTAGAAATAACTTGGCAAAAAACAGGAAAAAAACAATTATTTAAAAATATAAAACCAAATCAATTTCTCATCATTACTGAAGGAAATAATGAAATTAAAACAAAACAATTAAAAAGTTTTGATTTCAAAAAAGCAAATTTAAAGGGCCAAATGTGCAAACCAAACCCAGCCTGATTATTGTTCTATAATTATATTGAAATAATGAATCATCATAGTTTAAATAAAGCTATGTTATATGATTTATATTAACTTACAGAAATTCCTAAAGTCTAACTTTCATTACTCAAAAGCTTATTTACATAAAATACAAAAAAATGCTATACAATGTATAGCATTTTTTATAACTTTAAATTAAATTATTCCTGAGGTAATGCTTTAATATGGGCTTTAACTTTTACTCCATTGACCATAAATGCATCTTCCATTGCGATTCCCTTTACATCATACATTTGACCAGAAGGTGAAATAGCCTTTACTCCAAAAAAGGATCCATCAGCATTGATTGCTTTTATACTGATCAAATTTCCGGCTTGAGAAACACCTTTCACATCTAGTAATTTTTTATCAGGAGATATGGCTTTAATATCATAAATTTTTCCATCAGTACCAATAGCTTTCACAGGAGCATATTTGTCTGTGCTCACCAATACTTTAATTGGTAATTTTTTATTCCCAATAAAAGCTTTGATATCCATAACATGCATATTCCCATTTTCTTCTAAAGATTTTACGTCATAAATTTTTCCCGCTTCATCTATAGCTTTGATATCCCATAATTGACCATCAGGATGCACTGCTTTTATATGCCAAATAAAATCATCAGTTTGACCTGGAGCTTGCGGAAGGGCTTTAATATTTGCCTTGATGTCTACACCATGAAGAACTGATTCTACCTCATTATTAGAAAATTTAATACCCTTTACATCATGAAGTATACCACCTTTTGAGATTGCTTTAATACCATAAAAGTCACCATCAGGACTTACTGCTTTAATGTTTACAATACTACCATTAGAACTTACACCTTTTACATCAAGATGAATATTTTCTTTAGTCACAGCTTTAATATCAAAGATCTCACCATTATCACCAATAGCTTTAACTGGAGCGAATACATCATTACTTACAAGCACTTTGATTGCCATTTTCTTTCCATCTTTGATCGCTTTAACATCCATGAATTGTGAGCTATTGTCCATTTCAAAGGCTTTGACATCATAAATTTTACCAGCCTTATCTAAAGCTTTAACATCAATAAAACGGCCGTGTGGGTCAATAGCTTTTATATTCCACACATCTTGTGATATTACATTTTCCGCAATAAAGGAAACAAACATTAAAAAAGTTAACCATTTCATAATTGAGAATTTAGTATATATTTATTAATTAAAAATCAAACCCAAATAAGATGAATCATTTAATCGTTCAATAATAATGCCACAAATTCCTTTAGCCTAAAAATATTCACATCATTAAATGCAAATTAAAATAATTTTCTCACTAACAAGTAATTGCTTACTGACAATAGCAAAATTAAACACAAGCTAAAAGACAAAATTTATAATAGGTCTAACCGAATTCATTTTCAATAAAAATATACTATATTTACAAAGCAAAAATTCTACCAAAATTCATGAAAAAATTATTTTATTGGGCATGCCTGGGTCTTATAATGTTTGAAGTAGCAAATGTTTATTTTATAATGCCAATTCCTGGAAGCCAGGAAATCAACAGTATTCAAGTAGCCTATTTTCTTTTTTCATGGCGATGGTGGTTTAGAATCCTATTTTCATTATTGATCATCATTGGGCTTTATAATTCATTTAATCAATCAAAAATATTATTGCTTGCATCAATCTTACTTGTTGGCATAATAATCTATTATACCAACTTTGAAATGTCCGCCGATCATATGTTTTTACAAGTTGAAAATCTTCAATTCAAGACCGTTGAAGATAATAAAATTCCATCAGACCGATTGATAATTGGAATAGTTTACAAGGACATAGCCAAGGCATACCCTATTCAATTCCTTGGGTATCACCACCAAGTTAGGGATACTTTATCTGATAAGCAGTTCATGATTACTTATTGTACTGTTTGCAGAACTGGCAGAGTTTATGAACCGATGGTAGATGAACACTATGATCAATTTAGATTGGTTGGGATGGACCATTTTAATGCTATGTTTGAAGATGGTCGCACCAAAAGTTGGTGGCGTCAATCAACAGGTGAGGCTATTGCAGGCCCTTCTATTCAAAAGTTTTTACCTGAATATCCAAGTCAACAAATGACCTTGAATCAATGGATAACTATTCATCCACAAACACTGATCATGCAGCCCGATACTTTATTCCAAGTAGAATATGACAGTTTAAGTAATTATGAAAATGGAACACGTAAAGGCAAATTAACCCGAAGAGACAGTCAGTCATGGGAAAAAAAATCATGGATCATAGGCCTAGAATTAAATGGAATGTCTAAAGCCTATGATTGGAACGAATTATATGCTAAACAAATTATTCAAGATGATCTTAACAATATTCCAATTGCAGTAGTATTATCAGATGATAAAAATAGTTTTGCCAGCTATATATTAAATACTAAGAATCAACTCCTATCCATTCAACAGGATACAATAATACTTGGTCAAAATAAATATCTTTTTTCCGGAAAATCACTTAGCGATTCAGTTCCAAATCTTATACCTATAAAATGTTATCAAGAATATTGGCATAGCTGGCAAACTTTTCATCCAAAAACACTTAAATTTGCTGAATAATTTAGGATAAAAAAGGACAATAATACCTTAGCTAGTATACATTAGTTAGAACCTTTTCCATTGACAAGAAAATTCATGCCAAAAAAAATTATCTTTTTTACTGGTGCCGGAATGAGTGCTGAAAGTGGAATAAAAACCTTCAGAGACGCAGATGGACTATGGGAAGGCCATGACGTTATGAAGGTAGCATCCATTCAAGGCTGGCATGCTGACCCCGAATTAGTACTAGATTTTTATAATCAAAGAAGAAGGCAATTATTGGAATCATTTCCTAACCAAGCCCATATTGACATTGCTAATTTACAGGACCGTTTTAATATTCAAATCATCACCCAGAATGTGGACGATCTTCATGAGCGGGCAGGAAGCAAACAGGTTATTCATTTACATGGAGAACTGCTTAAATCAAGAAGTGTACATAATCACTTTAAAACTTATATTTGTAAAACTGATATCCGACTTGGTGACACCAATGAATTTGGTCATCAATTGAGACCTCATATTGTTTGGTTTGGTGAAGAAGTGCCAATGATGGAGTTAGCCATCCAAAACGCAATTGATGCTGATATTTGCGTTATTATTGGCAGCTCGCTCCAAGTATATCCCGCGGCAGGTTTTGTAGCTTATTTACCTTCCTATATGCCAATTTACTACATAGATCCAAAACCTGCTTTAACGCCTGAATTAGCAAGATTCAAAAGCTTAAAAATCATACCCAAGAAAGCTACAGAGGGCTTAAAAGAACTCCTGACTGAACCATTATTCAACTGAATTTAATTTGCCTTTCAATGTATGATCAATCCATCGATATCTTAGGAGGAGACTATTAGTTTTTAAATAGCTTTGAACTCATTTGACCTTTAGAATTAACCAACTGAATTGAATACAAACCACTATGAAGAGCACTTAAATCAATCCAATTGGAATTCAATCCTTCCTTGAGTTTTATGTTTTGCTTAAATACCAAGGCTCCAAGCGGGTTGAGCACTTGTATTTGAATTTTTTGTTCCTGATTTGAATTCACTTGAATCCTTACATTGGAATTAAATGGATTTGGACTAATTTCTAAATTACTCAAGTTTTGAATATCCTTGTTTACAATTAAATTCCGAGTTCCAACAGCAAACCAGCTTCCCCATTTTGCGTTTGGTAATAATATCTTTTCAAATCCATTGGAAGTCAATTTAGAATCATTTAACGACACAACAGACAAGGATTGATGTTCTGCATCCAAATCAGTATTATAGAGCATCTGGTCGTCTTTGATACTAAAACTTGGAATGCAGGCACGTGACCTGATTTTTGAGATAATTCCTACATCACTTAAGGCTGTGTTAACAGCATACAAATAGTGATATGAACTTAATCCAGTTGATTTCATATAATCAAAAGCTATAATACTGGTATTATTTTTAGAAAATATTGGATTTCCTATACTAGTATTATCTTCAAGATTTGAAAACAATTTTACAATTTTTCCATTTGCAAAATGATTTATACTCAAATCAAATACATGTATGGTATTAATATCCCAAAATTCTGTTTCAATATTTCCTTTGCTAACTTTATTTAATGCATCATAAATAATATATTGACCTGAGTGATCAAAATCCATAGCATCAGCATACTGTGCAGTTACGTTGCTTGTGTTTGGTGTGGACTGTATGATATTAAACTCATTCCATCTATTATTAATATAATCATAAACTCTTATTATATGCTCTTCTTTATTGCTTAAAACAGCCAACAAAGAACCATCTTTAGAAATTACAGCATTCCGATACATGGGTTGATCATCAATGACAGATTCTAGATAATTTCCTGACAGTTTATCTAATTCCAATAAATTTAAGGTATTGTTCTTTGTTACAAAATAAATTTCAGATCCATCATCCGTCACACTTGGTTTAGAAATTATTTCTGTTGTAGATAATTGCTTTGACACGCCACTAAAGTCATATAAATAAATTCCTTGTTGATTTGCATTTGTGTAAACTACAAATTCTTTTCCCGGATTAAATGGCAGATCTTTTTTAGGTGGAATAATCGGATTATAGATTCCGACCATATCAAAAGCCTTTCTAACTGAAGTTAAAACATCAGGAACTGTTCCATAAAAATCAAAAACACAACGCTCCAAAGCAATTCTTAAATCAGTAAATTTAGCTGATCTTGATAAATAATGTTTTAATGTTTTGTAATAGATTTTTTCTGCTATTGCTTTTGCTTCCTCTTCAGATCGATTATTTTTTTTCAATTCCTGTACAAACAAATAAAAAGCATAGTTTGGTATACCACTATTGGTATGAATTCGTCCATTGTCTATGGTATCATTTTGCACTTTTTCATTCATGTGTTTAGGCTGCCAGTAAAATTGATTTAAGTTAGATCCTCCGTTATTAGGGTTACTCAAATCCCGTAATGCACCAGTTGGAGTTCCTCTACTTTTGACTATATCTTCACCAATTTTCCAATCTTCACGATCAATCATCACTCCAAAAATATCTGCAAAGGATTCATTAATGGCACCTGACTCGTCTTTGTTGATTAGACCTGCAGTGTATTGAATAACACCATGTGTAATTTCATGACCACATACATCCAAGGCTTTTGCCAAAGCCGCTAATACTGTTCCACCATTACCATAATACATAGCCTTCCCATTCCAAAAAGCATCTTCCAAGGGTTGGCCACCTTGATCGGATATATTGACATAGGATACTATAGTTCCACCGTCATCATTTAATGAATTTCTATTATGAGTATTTAAATAATAATCATAAACTATACCAGTGTGATAATGGGCTGATACTGCTGCTTTATCCAACCAACTATTATTCAATGAAGTGATTTCACTGGATTTAAATCCAAGATTTTCAGGATGTTTAAAATTACCATTTTGTGTAACAATGGCGCCTATAGGTTTTGCAGGCATTTGAGAAGCAACAATATTAAACATGGACTTTGAAGCATCAATCAAATAATATAAACTCCCCTCCTTCCAAGTATTGATAACTCTGGGTATACTTGACAAATCATTCGCACTTGCTATTTCTGATCCACATGGTGAAACATCTTCACAGCTTGAATGATTAGCATTTGAAAAAGAGCAAATTCTTGAAATAGATTCCTTAATACTGCCATTCAATGCATCAACATAAATTTCCCAATGATGTCCTTGATTAGGCATGATATCAAAAAAATAACTGAGTTCCCATTTTTGACATTTCACATTATAATAAAAACACAATTCCTTTTTTAAAATTTCACCCGCGAGATCTTTCTGATCTGTACTTAATTGGTCTATATGAATTTGTCTGGATTTAAAAAACAAACTTACGAGTTCAATAGCTTCATCTTCCGATATCCCTATTTCTATTGGCCGTACTCCTTTTGCAGAACCTCTTCCGTGACAAAAGACGGTTTGGTTTTGGTAAACATGCATAGTATATTCTGCTCCATGCATTGGAATTCCATTCCATGTTTGAATAAGTGAAATGTGTTCCGTTTTTAATTCATCCATTTGATTTTTAATCAATTGAAATCCACTTGGTGATTGATCTTCAAATCCAATACTGCTTTTTATAATGGAAACATATTTTGCTGCTTTATCATCATTGGTTCTAATCTGGAAAGGAAGACTTGTTTCGAACTGACTTGGCATGCCTGATTCAGCATCTATGGAAATTATTTTTACCGGAGATTTTGCTTCACTAAGTTTTTTTTGATCTATTGAAAAAATATTATTTCTATAATTAGTTTCTGAGGTGCGAACCAAATCATTAACTGTTTTCTTTCCTTTAGTTAACTTCTTAAATTGGAAAGAAACAGCATTAGTCGAAAATTGAACAGGCTCCTTAAAAGCTTGTGAAGAACCCACTTGATCAATCCACAAAACAAGACAAATAAAAAAATAATATTTTTTCATAGTACCTAGGTATTGACTTTCATAAAAATTATTCCATTTACCGCATTACATTTTTTTAATCATAAAACTAATCACAAAACTACTGTTTAAACAATTTAGCACTAATACTTCCTTCTGCATTGACGATTTGAAGGTGATATATTCCTTGAATGTAATGAGATAAATCCAATCGTTCCTCATTTGATCCTTCCTTCAATTGTATTTTCTTAGATTCAATAAGTTGTCCCATTTGGTTTAAAATGTTTACTTGGATCCATTGAAATTTTTTAGAATTAATTCCAAGTGTAAATTCCTGGTCAAAAGGATTTGGATAAATGCTCATTTCATTTAGACTCTTTATATCTGTAGTTCGAATTAAATTTCTTTTTCCGTTTGCGAACCAAGTTCCCCATTTAGCACCTGTTAGTAGAATTTTTTCACTACCTGAAGATACAATTTTAGAAGCCGCTAAACCCTTTGTGTTGATGGACTGATCGCCTTGATTATCTTCGCTATCAAAAGCTACCTGATTATCTTTAACACTAAAGCTTGGATATGCCAGTTGACTTCTATCTTCAGCAATAGCATCCACATCCCCTTTTTCAATATTAGCACCTAAAAGAGCATAAGTCGAGGAAAACAAATCAGATTCGACATAATCAAAAGCAATAACGTCAAAACTGTTTTTAGAATAAACAGGATTTCCAATACTTGTATTCTCCGGTAAGTCTGTAAATAATTTATCGACTTGACCCGTTCCGAATTTATCTAATGGCAAATTAAAAACATTGATTGATCCAATATCCCAATATTCATAATCATTTCCATTTGCTCTCTTAATGACATTAAATGCATCATATATAATATTTTGACCGGAGTGATCAAAATCCATAAAATCGGCGTATCTAACATCAGAGGTAGTTGAACTAGTGGAGGTTGGATTATATAATGTAAAATCCTTCCATTCATCTGATAAGAAATCGTAAACATGGATAATGTTTTCCTCCTTGGTTAATAAAGCAGCTAACAGCGTGCCATCCTTGGAAATAATGGCATTTCGATAAATTGCAGTATTATCTAATATGCTTTCCACATATTTACCAGTAGATTTATTGAAAGTTAGCATATGTAGTTTGTTGGTTTTAGCAACAAAATAAATTTCGGAACCATCATCTGTTACACTTGGTTTTGAAATGATTGATGTACTAGATATTTGAGTTGGTGTATTAATAAAGTCATAGAGATAGACTCCATCTTTGTTTGCATCAGTACAAACTAAAAATTCCTTTCCCGGATTT
The DNA here is from genome assembly GCA_044228225.1 of Saprospiraceae bacterium. Lineage (GTDB taxonomy): Bacteria > Bacteroidota > Bacteroidia > Chitinophagales > Saprospiraceae > Vicinibacter. The sequence goes on from JBGAVH010000005.1 coordinate 179,537, forward strand.
ATACTCAGGTCTTTTTTAGGTTGCGTACCACCTCCTCCATTTGGTGTTCCAGGAATGCCTACTTGGTCAAAAGCAGTCTTTACAGATGCCAACACATCCGGAACATTACCAAATAAATCTGTGGCACATTTCTCAACGCCTATTCTCAAATCAACAAATTGAGAGGACCTGGTCAAATAGTTTTTAAGTGTATGAAAAAAAACTTTTTCAGCGATTTTTTTTGCATCTTCTTCACTTCGATTATTCTTCCTCAATTCTTGAACAAATAAATAAAATGCAAAATTCGGAATTCCACTATTGATATGTACCCCACCATTATCTTGTGTGCCCTTATACTTCTCATTGACATGCTTAGGCTGCCAATAAGGTTGATTGATACTTGTCCCACCATTATTTGGATTACTTAAATCCCTTAATGCACCAGATGGAAAAAAACTTTTAACTACAACATCCTCTCCCATTTTCCAATCATCCCGATCGATCATGGCTCCAAATATATCTGCAAAAGATTCATTCAGTGCGCCGGATTCGCCTTGATACATAAGGTTAGCGGTATTTTGAATAACACCATGAGACATTTCATGTCCACCGACATCTAAGGCCTTGGCCAATGGAGTAAATGCTTGAGCTCCATTACCATAGAACATTGCTTCTCCATTCCAAAAAGCATTATCCATACTCTTTCCATTATCATCAGCAACATTAATAATAGATAAGATAGTCCCACCACTGCCATTTATGGAATTCCTTGAATGCGTATTCAAAAAATACTCATATGCTTTTCCTGCATTGAAATGTGCAGACACTGCCGTTTTATCTGACCACGAATTATTCGAAGAACTGATATGAGATAACACAAAACTAGAACTTGAAGGAGATCTATTTTGACCATTTACGGTCATGATTCCTCCATTGGGATCATCCGGCATACTTGAAGCGCTGAGCTTGAACATCGCTCTAGACCCATCTATCATATAATATGTACTTCCTTCCTTCCAAGTATTTATGGTTCTTGTGGTATTTGATAAATCTTGTGCATTAGCTACCTCAGCACCTAAAGGGCTAACACAATGAATCATATTTTTACATTCATCTGATATTATATTGCATATCTTTGAATAAGCCTCGATAACTTCTCCAGTCATGGCATCTATATATAAATCCCAATGTTGGGCAGGATTAGGTATTACATTAATAAAATAACACAATGTCCATTTCGAACTATGCGCATTAAATTTATAGCACAACTCTTTTTTTAAAATTCCACCAGTTAGCATATTACTTATTGCTTTGGAATTCACTTGATGAATTTCATGCTTTATAAAATATTGATTCATGACTTCAACAGCATCGTCTTCAGAAATCGCAGGAATAGGAATGCCGGGTGCTAAATTAAATGCACGTCCATGGCCAAAAACACGTTGATCAGGATAGATGTGCATACGGTATTCTGCACCGTGAATAGGTATACCATAAGCAGTTTGCACCAATGAAACATGTTGAATATTCAATTCATCCTTTTCAGAATTCAAAACATTAAAACCCAAATATTCTATATGGGTCAATCCCAAATATTCTTTTAACATTTGACTAGATGCTTCATTGTTGACTTCAGCAGATCTTGAAATCCAATGTCCAATACCTTCGAACTGCGTTGGAATACCGGACTCCTGATCGACATCAATCGACTTGAATTGATATCGGAATTCATTCAATTTTTGAGTTGGTAAATTAAAATGATTTAAAGTGGCATTATCTTGAAACTGTCTTGTATACAAGGTTCCATCAAATGATCCTTTATTTAGCTTATTAAGACTCATTGGCACATCATAATTGGAAAAAATAATCTTTTCTTTAAGTGATTGTGAATATGCTATTGAACCAAAACTTATGAATAAAATAAAATATAATAATCGGTTTTTCATTTTGATGCTTTTTGAACTAAATGATTTAAATGGTCATAAATTAAATGAATATCTTTTGGCACATTTTGATCAGTAGGATTCCAAACTAATTTTTGGATTTTTCCTTGTAAATTTAACTCTATAAATTGATATCTATTCCCAGGTTCGTTCAGGCTTAATTGGTCAACTCCGAGAGAATAAAAATTCTTAATCCACTGGTTTATATCTGCAGATTTTAACTTTTTAAAAGATCTGCCCTCACTTTCGACAGAGCCATTTTGGGTGTTAATTGTATAAACCGTTTCCTTACCTGTAAAACCACCTCCATCACCTATTTTAATCCAATCCATTCCAGAATTTATTTTAGATTTGGTGCTTTTACAATTAAAAAGCGGTGTCAGAATCAATCCTAAAATGGGTAAAACCCAGTAAATCAATTTCATACGTACTAATTCTGTCTTAAAAATACGTTAAATATATAGATTAGAAACAAAATAATCAAAAAAAACGTTCTACCTTTGAATTCTTAACTAAAAATCTATAAAAAATGAAAAAATTATTTCTTTTCTTAACATTTGGCTTGCTTTTCACTGTTGCTCAATCGAATGCTCAATCTTGTTGCAAAAAAGGTTCTGCTTCGAAACAATGTGTTAAACCTAGTGACATGAGTGAAGCAGCAATAAAAGCTGCAGATGCCGATCCTTCAATTGAAAAAAAGGTATGCGCAGAATCAGGTAAAGTTTGTTTTATGAAAAAATCAGCAGATGGTACCTCAACTGCTGTTACTTATGATGAAGCAACTGCTAAATTCGTAAATTATGTACCTTCTGAAAATAGCGCAACTGCTAAATCTTGTTCATCAAAAAGTGGTAAAGCATGTTGCTCAAAAGGAGCTAAATCTTGCGCTAAAGGTCAAGCAAACGCTGGTTCAAGTGATGCTAACTCTGTAGTAGCACCTACCAAATAATTAATACTTAAAACATGATATTGAAAGGCTTTCCAATTTGGGAGGCCTTTTTAATTTAAAGACCGACTCTAAATACTATCTTTGATCCGTCAACAGATTTAGGTCAAATTCACACCAGATTGAAGCAAAGTAAGATTTATATACGAATACTCCTGATCATGCTTGTTTTGGATACTCTTAAAGCTCAATTATCAATACCTATTTCTAAAAATTGGACCTACCAATCTGTTAATGATGAATCATGGATTAAATGTCAAATTCCTAATAGCATTTACACCATTCTCGAACAATCAAATATCATTCAAAGTCCATTTCTTGGCAATGCCGAAGCCAAATTAGATTGGATCAGCAAGAAAACCTGGGTATTCAAGAATTCCTTCGATCTAAATCTTCAAGATATTCAACATGAACACATCGAAATTCAATTCAAAGATCTTGATACCTATGCAGAAGTATATCTGAATGACAGCCTTTTAGGAAAAACTAACAATGCCTTTAGAACATGGACTTTTGACATTAAAAAAATCGTCAAACCCATTCAGAATGAATTAAAAATAGTTTTTCAATCCGCACCTATAATTGCTGATTCATTGTACAAAAATTTAGATGCTGCCTTACCTGGCGACATGCGCGTTACAAGCCGCAAACCCCAATACCATTTCGGCTGGGACTTTGGACCAAAATATCCTGGTTGCGGAATCATGTCGACGCCAACGATTCAATTTTGGAATGACATTAAATTAGAGGATATCGCCATTCAGACCCGAGCAATTCATCATCAAAATGCAGACGTCGACCTTTGTCTTACCGGGATTTCAGACCGTGAAGAAACCTACCAAGTAGAATGGACTTTGGATCAATTATCATTTAGTCAAAAAATAAATATTCCTGCTGGTCCCTTCTATATTAAAATAAAACACCAAATTCCCAATCCTAAGTTGTGGTGGCCTAACGGCAGTGGTGAATCTTATCTCTATGCATTAAAAGTACAAATAAAAAACCAACAAAAAAACATCCTAACTCATAAAGAAAATAGTACCGGAATTCGAACAATTAAGCTCATTTCTAAAAAGGATAAATGGGGTCAGGGTTTTTATTTTCAAGTCAATGGAAAACCTATTTTTATAAAAGGATCAAATTATATTCCACAGGATATTTTTCAGACGCGAAATCAAGATCATACCCGACTATTAAATGATATCAAAGAATGTCATTTCAATATGATTAGAATTTGGGGTGGTGGCAATTATGAATCAGATACTTTTTACAGTACCTGTGATCGATTAGGCATCATGGTTTGGCAGGATTTTATGTATGCTTGTGCGATGTACCCAGGTGATGCATTATTTATAGAAAACATAAAGATTGAAGCTGAAGAACAGGTCCGAAGACTTTCTAAATATCCTTGTCTTGCACTTTGGTGTGGAAATAATGAAAACAATGAAGCCTGGCATCGTTGGGGATGGCAAACTGGTCTTTCTCATCAAACCAAAACCACACTTTGGGAGCATTATCAAAAAATCTTTAACCATGTATTACCAAATATTGTAACAACCTTTAGCAATCATCAATCTTATTGGGAATCTTCGCCTTTATTTGGAAGAGGGGATAAAAGATTTAAACACGAAGGAGATGCACATGATTGGGGGGTTTGGCATGATGAAATGCCGTTTGAATCATTTGAACAAAGAATTCCCCGGTTTATGAGTGAAATGGGATTTCAAAGTTTACCGAATATTCACACGATTCATACATTTGTTGAATCAGGTGAACTATCACTGGAAAATCCATCCATTTTATCCCATCAAAAACATCCAAGAGGTAATCAATTAATTCAAAAATATTTAGAACGTGATTTACCAAATCCAAAAACCTTTGAGGATTTAATTTATTTAAATCAAATCAATCAAGCTGAAGGAATTGGCTTGGCTATTAAGGCACATCGGAGAGCAAAGCCTTATTGCATGGGTACTTTATACTGGCAATTGAATGATTGTTGGCCGGGCATTAGTTGGTCTGGTATTGATTATTACGGACATTGGAAAGCGATGCAACATAAAGTAAAAGAACTCTATCAACCTGTGATTATGACAACCAGAGAATCTGGTGATTTAGTAGAGGTTTTTATTACATCTGATTTACCATTTCCGATTACTACTCAAATCGAAATTAGTCATATTGATTTTATGGGAAAATTTCTATCCAAAGATACATTTACAGTAAATCTAAAAACCAACCAATCAAAAAGAATTTTTACTTTTGACAAAAACCAAATACAAGCACCAAATAATGAGTTTAATAGCCTATTGAGTATGCGGTGGATATATAATAAAACCACCGGACAAGCCGTTCATTTCTTTGCAAAATTAAAGGAATTAAAACTAATAAAACCAGATTACCAAATTAAGTCATCAAGCAATAAAGATGAGGAATGTAAATTTACTATTTCATCTAATACATTTTGTAAATCAGTTTTCTTTGACCTCGGTCCATCTGTAGATTTTTTTCCAAACTTCGTTGATTTAATTCCAAATCAAGAACTAGAAATTACTATAAAAACAGAACTTAAAAAAATTACACTTGAGCAAATGACCATTAAAAGTTTGTATGATTTTTTAGAGATAAATCCATGACAAAAGAAATAACTTTTCAAGAACAGATTAAAAACGGGATTCCTAATGAACTGCCTACATTACCTCATTACGATACCCTTGTACCACATGCTCCTAAACGCAACTTAAAGGGTGTACTCAATCATGAAGAAATTAAGCTTGCGATTAAAAATGCATTGCGATATTTTCCTCATCATTGGCATGAAGAACTAGCATCAGAATTTTTAGATGAGTTGAATAAGTTTGGAAGGATTTATATGTACAGATTTAGACCAACATATGCTATGCATGCCAGACCCATTTCTGAATATCCTGTTCAAACAAATCAGGCAGCAGCAATAATGCTCATGATTCAAAATAATCTAGATCCTTTAGTTGCTAAGTATCCTCATGAATTGATCACCTATGGAGGAAACGGAGCAGTGTTCCAAAATTGGGCTCAATATCTGATTTGTATGCAATATTTATCAGAGATGACTGAAGATCAAACTCTGGTTTTATATTCAGGACATGCAATGGGTCTTTTCCCATCACATAAGAATGCTCCCAGAGTTGTCATTACAAATGGTATGATGATTCCAAATAATAGCAAAAAATCAGATTGGAACAAATACAATGCATTAGGCGTAACCCAATATGGTCAGATGACTGCTGGCTCGTTTATGTACATTGGCCCTCAAGGAATTGTGCATGGCACTACAATTACATTACTCAATGCCATGCGAAGACTACAATCAAAAATAGGTGATCAACATGGAAACCTATTTATTACTTCCGGACTAGGTGGCATGTCAGGGGCACAAGCTATTGCCGCTGTGATCACTGGTATTTGTTGCATTATTGCAGAAGTAGATCCAGATGCCATTAATCAAAGAATTCAGGACGGATATATTTTAAAAGAACATGTATTTACTGATTTAGAACAGCTCTTTAAAATGGCTCTTTCCTACACAAAAAGTGACACTGGAGTCTGTTATGTTTACTATGGTAATATCATTGAAGTCTGGGAATATGCAGCAGATAAAAACATAAAAATTGCACTGGGATCGGATCAGACTTCGCTGCATAATATTGATGACTTAGGATATTGCCCAGTTGGATATACTTTTGAAGAAGCAAAATCTTTAATGATTGCTGATAAAATAAAATTTATTAGCGAAGTTCAACATTCATTACGTCGACATGTAAGGGCCATCAATTTTCTTTCACAACAAGGGATGTATTTCTGGGATTACGGCAATGCTTTTTTAAAAGAAGCTTCTTTAGCTGGTGCCGACATATGGCTTGATGATCAGAAAGAAACATTTAAGTATCCATCATACGTAGAAGATATTATGGGGCCTTTATGTTTTGATTACGGATTTGGACCTTTTAGATGGGTGTGTACTTCTGGAACTTTAGACGATTTGCAGAAATCAGATCATATTGCCGCAGCTGTAATCAAACAATTGATACTCAAATCAGAAGGAAATACGAAATCTCAATACGAGGACAATCTTAAATGGATTCAGACAGCGGAATCTAATCTTCCCATTGTAGGTAGTAAATCAAGAATCCTATATGCTGACACCACAGGAAGAATTGAAATTGCTAAAGCATTTAACGAAGCCATAAAAAGTGGTCAAATTTCTGCCCCCATAGTGTTGGGTCGGGATCACCATGATGTGTCGGGTACCGATTCCCCCTATCGGGAAACATCCAATATATATGATGGCTCTAAATTTACTGCAGATATGGCCATACAGAATGTCATTGGTGACAGTTTTAGAGGCGCTACATGGGTGTCTATCCATAATGGGGGTGGAGTTGGTTGGGGGGATGTCATAAATGGTGGGTTTGGCATGGTCATTGATGGATCTAGCCAATCGGAAACGAATATTCAAGAAATGCTCTATTGGGATGTCATGAATGGGATAGCAAGAAGAGCGTGGGCAAGGAACGAAGGTGCTTTAAAAACAGCAGAAAAAGCTATGGCTACGTGCCCTGAATTAAAAATAACAATGCCCACAATAGTGGATGAAAAAATATTAGAAAAAATAATTTTTTCTATGGATTATTAAGAATAGTTGTACCTTAATGTTGAAAACAAATAAAAACGAAAATTTATGATGAATGAAAGGGTCGCCTCAATCATGACGAGGGAATTAATCACTGTTAATCAGGATGATAGCTTGCAAAAGGTAAAAGACATTCTGATCAATAACAGAATACACCATGTACCTGTTGTGGATGGAAAAAAATTAGTTGGACTAGTTACGACATATGATCTTTTTAAACTTAATGTAGAACACAAGGATTATCCAAATACAAGAGTTGGTAATGTAATGACCAAAAGAATAGCCACTATTGAATCCAATTTTCATATTGGTACTGCAGCTGAAGTATTTATGGAACATTTATTCCATGCAATTCCTGTGGTGGACAACGGAGAATTAGTAGGAATCGTAACAAGTTTTGATATATTGAAGTACGAATATCAAAAGGAATACCCAAGAGGCTAAAGATTTACATTAATTTATATATATTATTTTATTATATATTAATTAATATGTAGATTTGTCCTATAAATCTCAATTTATGGGACAAGGTGTTTTGTTTGTGCAAGTGCTATTTATTATTTTAGTACTCATCACTGGTTTAATAACTTATTTTTATATAAGGAGGAAATCAAATGAGTTGAGTAGTGCTATTGCTGAAAAAAATATATTAAAGACTCAATTTGATCAAATCAGACTAGACAAATTGGGTCTAGATGAGCATATTCAAAATCTCCTAATTCAGGAAAAAACGTATAAAGTAGCTTATGAGGATTGGAAAGCTAAATATGAATGGTTAGACCTACGATATCAACAACTCAAACATGATCTAGAATCAAAACCAATCAAAGCTAATGAATTAGTCAATCAGTTTGAATTACCTAGCATTTCGCCTACTTCAAATGAAAAAATAATTACATCAAATTCAAAACTTTCCGATATCTCTAATCAGCAGCCTGAAAGCTTAACTCAAGTTAAAATAAGTCAGCCTGGCGAACTGTATGGAAAAGAGATTCTTAATGAATTGAAATCCATTTTAGATCAACATTTACAAATCATAGGTGGTGTCATTGGAGATGAAAAGCTAGGATCCATTCAGAAAAAAAATCAATCATTTAATCCATTATATTACATTGAAGGCATTGATCATTCAAGAGCATTACTGCTAAATGATCAAGGTATACAAACCCTTGAGCAATTAGCCGATATTTCAAAATCAATACTAAAAAAATGGCATTTTCAATTTGAAGAACTGGATGAAACCATCATTAATTCATGGCCATTCCAAGCTACCGCTATATTAAATTCAAAAAAATCTTTGAAACAAAGCCAATATAACATTTGTTAGCCTTGTGAACAATCCATAATAAATTCCAATTCAACAAGCCATTATCTAGACAATTAAAAAAGCAAATGCTAACCAAAAAAAATTTTATTTTATTGAAATTCATATTCCTAATTTGGATTCATATTATTATATCTTCCTGTATTAGTGTTCCTCAACAAAACAACACCATCGCACCCGGAGTTTGGCGTGGTACAATTATACTTGAAGATGCCAGAGAATCTTTTGTGACTAGAGGAATAGATGAAGTAATTACCAGAGATCCCTATCCCGAATCAAAAAAAAGGATAGTTCCATTTACTTTTGAATTAACTATGGTTAATGAGCGTCAATTTTACATAGAAGTCATCAATGGACAAAATAAAATTAAATTTGATCAGATTGAATTTGGGCACGATATTAAAACAGGGAATGATACTTTTGTTATTCATTTGACACCATACGATGCTGTCTTAAAAGGTATTTATGAACACAATAGAATGGATGGGCATTTTATCGTTAATGACAAAATAAATTATTCCATTCCATTTAGTGCCAAATTCGGACACAATTATAGATTTGAAAAACTTCCACTAAAAACCAATATTGATATATCGGGTCAATGGCAAACCGTTTTTGCTAAAGATTCCAGTGATCAGTACAATGCAATCGGAGAATTCGTTCAACGTGGTAATATAGTCGAAGGAACTTTTAGGACAGAGACTGGGGATTATGGCTATTTAGCAGGTGAATTGAGCGATCATAAATTGTCGCTTTCCATTTTTGATGGTGCACATGCTTTTTTGTTTGAAGGCATGGTAGATAATGATCAAATAAACGGTCATTTTTATTCAGGAAAACATTATAAAACCACATTTACATCTAAAAAAACTAATCAAGCCCAACTCGTAAATGCCGATAGTCTAACTCATGCAAAAGCAAATGTTCCATTTATTTTTAGCTTTCCAAATACTAAAAACGAACTGATCAGCAATACTGATCCAAAATATAAAAACAAAATAAAATTAATTCAAATCACCGGCACCTGGTGTCCCAACTGTAGAGATGAAAGTCATTTTATTGTTGATTATTTGACTAAAAATCCGGATCCGGAAATAGAAGTTATATGTTTAGCTTTCGAACGTAAATCGACGCAAACATTAATAAATAAAAGATTGGATCATTATAAAAAGAACATGAATATTCCGTATGAAATATTGCATGCCGGAGTTGCCAATATAGATTCTGCTTCTGCAGCTTTACCTCAATTAAGCGGTATTAAGAGCTTCCCTACTTTGTTATTTTTAGATCGAAACAATGTCATTTATAAAATTCATACTGGATTTGATGGTCCTGCAACAAGCCAGTACACATCATTTGTTGAAGATTTTAAAATGACTATTCAACAATTAAAAAATAAAAAATCGTGAAAACCATTTTAATAACCGGTGCAACATCAGGAATAGGAAAAGCTACTGCAATACACTTTGCTTCGACACAATTATATCAACTCATATTATGTGGCAGAAGAATGGAACGATTAACACAACTCAAACAAGAGTTGGAAGATCAATATGATATCCCAATATTGTTATTAAATTTTGATATCAGACAATTTGAAGCTTGTTCACAAGCCATAGCATCCATACCCAGTCCTTTTGAAAATATCGACATCCTCATTAATAATGCAGGATTAGCATTAGGTTTAGATTCAATCCAGGATGGAAACATTAACCATTGGGACACAATGATTGATACCAATGTAAAAGGGCTTTTGTATATGACCAAATTGATTTCAAAAAAAATGGTCAAATCTCAATCAGGACATATTATAAATATTTGCTCCACAGCTGGTAAAGAAGTTTATCCAAAAGGGAATGTATACTGTGCAACGAAATTTGCTGTAGACACGCTAACTAAAGCTATCAGACAAGATTTATATACCCATAATATTAGAGTAAGTCAGGTTAGTCCGGGACATGTAGAAGAAACTGAATTTGCTATCAATCGATTCGAAGGAGATAAAAACAAAGCTGCCATTTACAATGACTTTATTCCATTAAAAGCTGCCGACGTTGCTGCAAGCATTTATTTTATTGCAAGTCAACCTGCACATATTAATATTCAAGATATCGTTATGATGTCGACTCAACAAGGTTCTGCAACACTGGTTAACCGAAACGGAAGAAACAGCCAATAAAATATTCTACCGAGAAAAAAAATATGTCCTATAAAAATCTTAAATCTTGTATTGATGACTTAGAGTCCAAAGGAATGCTTCTTAGAATTTCTCAAGAAGTGGATCCTAATCTAGAAATGACAGAGATTCATAGAAGGATATATGAAAAAAAGGGTCCTGCAATTTTATTTGAAAGAGTTAAGAACAGTCCATTTAAAGCTTGTTCAAATCTTTTTGGAACTAATGAACGATGCGAGTATATTTTTCGAGATGCTTTAAAAAAAATGGAACATCTCATTCAATTAAAAATAGACCCTACACAATTTTTCAAATCACCAATTAAGTCACTCCGCAGTGTACCTTACATTCTAAAGGCATTACCAAGAACTTCCTTTCTGCGAAATCCAGTTATTTCTAATGAATGCCAAATTTCTCAATTACCTCAAATCATTTCCTGGCCTAAAGATGGTGGTGCTTTTATTACTTTACCGCAAGTCATTAGTTTTCCTCCCAATTCTCAAAAAGTATCCGAAGCCAATGTAGGCATGTATAGAATACAATTGTCCGGAAACCAATATATCCAAAATGAAGAAATAGGATTACATTATCAATTGCATCGCGGCATAGGCATACATCATACTGCGTATTTAAACAGTGATGAACCTTTTAAGATAAGTATCGGTGTAGGTGGACCACCAGCATATACTTTAGCATCTATATTCCCATTGCCTGAAGGCTTGAGTGAAATATTATTTTCAGGATTATTAGGAAATCGTTCCTACAAATATTCATGGAAAAATGGCTTTTTCATTCCTAACGAAGTTGATTTTTGTATTACAGGAATTGTAAATAAACAACAATTAAAATCTGAAGGCCCATTCGGAGATCATCTGGGATATTATAGTCTGGCACATGACTTTCCAGTGATGAATGTTCAAAACGTTTACCACAAAACTGATCCCATTTGGCATTTTACTGCAGTAGGACGACCACCTCAAGAAGATTCAGGATTCGGGTATTTGATTCATAAAATGGTGCATGAAATAACTAAAGCAGAATATCCAGGCATTAAAGAAATTCATGCTGTTGATGCAGCTGGTGTTCACCCCCTTTTATTAGCTATTGGATCTGAACGCTATATGCCGTTTAGAGATCGAAAACCTGAAGAAATTCTAACCCTCGCAAACCATATTTTAGGCAAAGGTCAAACTTCTTTAGCCAAGTATTTATTTATCGCTACTGAAGAACCAGACAGACCTTTATCAACCAATCATATAAGTGATTTTTTGGATTATTGTTTGCGGCGTGTGGATTGGCGTTTTGATCTACATTTTTACACCAACACCACGATGGATACCTTAGATTATTCAGGTGGAACCTGGAATGCAGGTTCGAAGCTTGTTGTTGCCTGCAATCGAAATGTACAAAGAGATTTAAGTTCTGATATTTCTGTGTTTAATGAAGTAAATACATTAATCAAGAAAATAAAATTGGTTCAACCTGGAATAATTGCATTAGAAATGGAATCCTTTGTGGATTCTCGTTCTGCAAAAACCGAAATAGATCAATTGATATCACAGATTGAAAACCTGGATTTAAAAAATTTTCCACTTCTTGTGATAGTAGATGATGCTCAATTTACTACTGCAGATTTAAATAATTTTTTGTGGGTAACTTTTACACGCAGCAATCCTTCGCATGATACTTATGGTATAAACTCATTTACAGAATATAAACATTGGGGATGTCGTGGATCCCTAATTATAGATGCCAGAATAAAACCTCATCACGCCCCCACCCTCGAATGTGATCCTCAAATAAGTTCTAAAGTTGATGTATTATTTAATACCGTTTCGGAATTAAAAAGGTTTAGATAATGATTCAATTGCCACTTCCTTTCATTAGCCAAATGCAAGACATTTTAGGTGCAGAATATGAAGATTTTGCAGCTTCAATGCAAGAAAAACCACCTATCAGCATTAGGTTGAACCCTAATAAACCAGAGCATGAATTCGACCTTCTAAATCCCATCCCATGGACCAAAATGGGCTATTATCTTGATACTAAACCAAGTTTTACCTTAGACCCATACTTTCATGCGGGCCACTATTATGCCCAAGAATCATCATCTATGATGTTGGAATACATCATCAAACAATTGCCTATTCAAGAGGATAGCAAAGTCCTTGATTTATGTGCAGCGCCTGGCGGAAAAACAACCTTATTGTGCGGCTTGCTTCCCTCAAGTTGTACCATTCATGCTCATGAATTTCATCCATTCAGAAGTGAAATATTAAGACAAAATATAGAACGATGGGGATCCCCAAACACGATAGTAACTTCAGGCAAACTACATCATTTATTGAGAACACATATTCAATATGATCTCATTTTAATCGATGCGCCATGCAGTGGAGAAGGTATGTTTAGAAAAGAGCCCGATGCCATTAAACAATGGACCGGAAAAAAAATTGACCAATGCACTACCAACCAAAGAGAAATTTTAAATTTAGCCAAATCATTAGTTAAACCTAGTGGTTATATTATCTATTCAACTTGCACCTATAACACACTAGAGAATGAAGAGATGGTTCAAGAAATTTTAAAAGACCCAAATTACAAATCAATCTCAATCAATACGGACGCTATTTCAGGTATTAAAATCTTTGAATACAATCAGGGATTGACGTACAAATGTTTTCCGCATCGAGTTAAAGGTGAAGGTTTTTCTTTTAGCATACTTCAAAATACAATGTCGCCTATCGAAGATAAAAAACTAACCAACAGAGATCCATTAAATCACGACCAGAACGACATTGTACAAACTTATCTTGATATTTTAGATCCCTATCATATCACTAAAAATCAAGAACATGACTGGCTCCTACCGGATCATATATCTGATCTTTATTTCCGCTTGGCTCAATCTCAGGTCAAAATCCTATTTGCCGGAATACCATTAGGTCATTTTAAAGGAAAGGATTGGTTCCCAAATCACGGATTAGCAATGAGTTATTTGCTGAAAAAAAATATTCCCACTTTAAATTTAAATAAACTAGAAGCGATTGATTATCTTAGAGCGAACAACCATTTCTCTGCAGCCATAAATGATGATGTTTGGCAAATAGTACAATATCAGCATGCAAATCTTGGTTGGGTAAAATGTATTCAAGGGAAGTATAAAAATTATCTTCCAAAACATATTAGAATTCATTCATTGTAAAAGCTTTTTTATGAAAAAGTATATTTTATTTTTCTTTGCACCGGTCTGTTGGTCGAATATTATTGCACAAAATCAATTACCAGAATTAAACCAATGTCTGGTTATAAAATCCGGGGATGGATTGGAAGTTCAATATGATGTTTCAGACACTGACAATGCTCAATTAGAGATTAAATGCAAGGTGTTCTCTAACTCGACCACCAATAAATATGCTGAGATTCCCATCCAAATGATCACAGGAGACATTGGATTTCCAGTTTCAGTTGGAAACAATAAAAAACTAACGATACATTTTGTAGATCCGAATGTATTGCCAAGTGATATCATAGTCCATTTAACTGCATCTGATCGAGAGGTTTTAAATATAGCCGATATATTAAATCAAGTCAGTGTACAAAGAATAGATAGCACATTGAATGTGCTGCAAGGAAAAAGAAATGTTACAACAGACCCCATTTTTTTAAACAAATCCAGAGATTATATTAAATCACAATCTAAGGCTTTTTTACAAACCAATGAACTTGCTTTCTCTACACCACAATATTCTTGTATCAATTTTGAAGCAACAAAGTGGGGTTATCAAAACCCTGATCAAATTCATATCGTCGACGCCCATTATGATACCTATAATCAAGCACCAGGAGCTGATGATAATGGTTCAGGTGTCGTCGGGGTATTAGAAATACTGAGAATATTATCAACATATGAATGCAAGCGAAGTATACGCTATTTATTTTTTGATCTTGAAGAAGCCGGACTCATTGGTTCCAATATTTATCTAAATAATCAAATTGGAAAATCAGATATTATAAAATCAGTTATTAATTTTGAGATGATAGGATATTATACCGATAAACCGAATACTCAAGATTTGCCTGCAGGATTTAATCTATTATTTCCAGATGCTTACAATGAAGTCATTAACAATCAACGCAGAGGAGATTTCATTACCAATGTAGGAAACACAAATTCCAATAGTCTAATAGCAAGTTTTAAAAATGCTGCTCAAACGCATGTTAATTCCCTAAAAGTGATTTCCCTGGAAGTACCAGGGACAGGAACCATTGTACCTGATTTAAGACGAAGTGATCATGCTAATTTTTGGGATAAGAATATTCCGGCTTTAATGATTACGGACGGAGCCAATTTTAGAAATAAGAATTACCATACCGTAAGGGATTCAATGCAATACCTTGACCTAAACTTTATGTCAGCAGTGATTAAAGCTAGTATTGCAACTTTGATTGATTTGGCTGGTGCAGAACACGCCACTTCCATTGATTTATCCTATCATAATCCCAATTCAAACCAAGCACCAAAAAATGATGTTCCAAAAATTAATATCTTTCAAAAAGTATTATCCATTCAAAACATTCGGGAATCGAATCATTTAAACTGGAACATTTATAATACTGAAGGGCATCTAATTAAGGACCATCATTCAGGAAATGATCCTGTTCATATTGATTTAAATCATATCCCACCGGGTGTTTACTATTTGTATATCAATCAGGATGGTGCCATTAACTCTTTCAAATTCATTATTACTCCTTAATATTCATGGCTCAGGAAACTATATATTTACTTATTGGCTCAAATCTAAGTGACAAACATAAAAATTTAGATTTAGCCTTATTACAGATAGATAAGAAGATTGGTAAAATATTGCGAAAATCATCCCGCTATGAGACTGAACCATGGGGAAATACTAATCAAGATTCATTCATCAATCAAGCCGTTGCCATCACAAGTAACCACGAGCCTAATACGATGCTCGAACAATTAAAGGGAATTGAAAAGCAATTGGGACGTACAGACAGTATTATCAATGGTCCGAGATTGATCGATATAGATATATTAATGTGGGGAGGAAAAACAATCAAAAATTCACATCTGGAAATACCTCATCCTCGACTTCATTTGCGTAATTTCGCCCTAATTCCACTCATGGAAATAGCAAGCGACAAAATACATCCCTTATTTAAGAAAACCATTGAAGAATTATATGACGAAAGTCAAGACCCATTAGACGTATTCATTATCGATGAAGATTAAAATACCATATAAATATATCTGTGTAGAAGGCAATATAGGAGCCGGTAAAACAAGTTTATGCGAAATGCTGGCTAATGATTTTTCCTGTAATTTGATACTTGAAGAATTTGCTGAAAACCCATTTTTGGAATACTTCTATAAGGATCCAGCCAGATATGCATTTACCGTTGAATTGTTTTTTTTAACCGAAAGGCAAAAACAATTGCAAGCTACGGTGACCCAAAATGAATTATTTAGTGACTTTTCATTAGCTGATTACTCATTAATCAAAAGCATGTTGTTTGCCAGACAAAATCTACAAGCTGAAGAATTCAAACTTTTCCAGAAAATATTTAATACACTAAGTCAACAAATCCCCAGACCTGATTTGATTTTATATTTACACAGACCCATAGACAATTTAAAGCAACATATAACGGATAGAGGGCGTTCATATGAGATGAATATGGATGTTAATTACCTGGAAGCAGTTCAGAATAGTTATTTTGATTTTTTCAAAACCCAAACCATTATTCCTGTGTTAGTATTAGATGCTGAACATTTGGATTTCATCAATAATCCAAGGCATTATGAAGAAATCAAAAGAATCTTAACTCAAAAATTCCAACCTGGATTACATCATCAACGCATATTATTCTAATTTAAAAATCAAGCTATTATCATGAGAACATTTTTCAAATTCATGTTTGCTTCTTGTCTTGGAACCTTACTAGCCGTAATTTTTGGGATTCTGATATTAATCCTAATTGGTTCGTCCATGACCATGAACAATTTTGATCAGGGCAAAAGTGTACATGTCACCAATAATACCGTTCTAAAAATTAACATACCGGCTAATCTTCCAGAACAGACCAATAATGTTCCCATGCAAAGTTTTAGCTTTGATGATAAGAAAGTTTTGGGCGTACATGATTATGCACACACTATTAGACAAGCTATAACAGATCCAAATATCAAAGGCATATACTTGATGTCCAACATCAATAACCATGGTTATGCCACACTTAAAATCATCAGAGATGCATTAGTCGCATTTCAACAATCCGGCAAATTCATCATTTCCTATTCTAATTACATAGATCATAAAAATTACTTCCTACTTTCTACAGCTAATAAAATCTACCTGCATCCGCTGGGATTTTTAGATTTAAAAGGATTTGGTGCGACCATCCCATTTTATAAAGATATGTTGGATAAGATTGGTGTAAAATTCAATATCTACTATGCCGGTGAATTCAAATCAGCAACTGAGCCTTTTAGATTAAATAAAATGAGTCCTGAAAACAGGTTGCAGTTATCTGAATATTTAAATGAACAATTCGATTTATATACGCAACAAGTTGCGGAAAGCAGACATATAGATTATCAGGAATTGAAAAATAATTTCAATCAATTTCTATCTTACTCGCCCCAAAAAGCATATGACAACAAGTTGGTTGATTCCCTTGCTTATGAAATTGATGTTATCAACTATATGTCGAACAAAATGGGCCTTAATAGTGATGATAAAATCAACTATATAACCCCCGAAGATTATTATTCCACAACAGGTGGACCGAAAAAAGACTATACAGCTAAGAATAAAATTGCCGTTATTTATGCTGAAGGAAATATAACGGATGCGCAAGGTGAAGAGGGCGTCATAGGTAGAAAATACTTGAAAATTATTCGCGATATAAGAGCTAATAAAAGTATTAAAGCCATCGTTCTTCGGGTAAATTCTCCAGGAGGAAGTGCACTTATGTCAGACGATATACTAAAAGAATTAGATCTTGCAAAAGCTGAAGGCAAACCCGTTGTTGTCAGTATGGGAGATTATGCAGCTTCAGGAGGATATTATATTTCCTGTCATGCTGATTCTATATTCGCTAGTCAACATACATTAACTGGTTCAATTGGTGTATTTGCTATGATACCCAATTTCAATAATTTATTGGAAGATAAATTTGGAATCGATTTCGATACAGTCGGCACGGGCCCTAAATCCACTATGTTCAGTGTTGCTACAGATTGGGGAGCAGAAGAAGCAAGAGTATTACAGGAAAATGTAGATCATACTTATGATGCTTTTCTTAAGGTAGTTTCATCTGGTCGTAACATGTCTAAAGAAGATGTGCACAAAATAGCAAGAGGCCGAATATGGAATGGAATCAAAGCCAAGGAATTGGGCTTGGTCAATGAAATTGGCGAATTAGAAGATGCTATTGCATGCGCTGCAAGACTCGCTTCATTGGATAAATATCGTACTACTGAATTTCCAAGTCAGTTGGAAGGTATACAAAAGATCATACAAAAATTTAAAGGAGATGAAGATGAAATTCAATCTTCTTTAAGTGCATCTATTATTAAAGAGCAACTTGGAAGTTATTATCCATACTATAAATCAATGCAAGATATTAAATCCTATAAGGGTCTGCAAATGAGATTGCCAGTTATGATTCATAATTAAGGGACTTTAGACAAATCGTTTTGATAGGAATATTATACAGCGTTACGCTGATAAAATATTACACTGGTTACTGAGGAAATATCAAACAGAGTTATCCTGAGTAAATACCAATAAGCGAAACACTGAGAATATATTACACAGAGTTATATTGAGAAAATACCACACAGAGGTACACTGAGGAAAAATTACACAGAGTTGCGCTGAGAAAATATCACACAGAGTTGCACTGAGAAAATTACACTGAATTGCACTGAGCTAAACTGATGGGATAATTCTCAGATATTCACTTACGGAATAATTATAAGATGTTAAAAGTAAATGGATACCTACTTATTTAAGAGTTCATCAAGAAATTGTAACATTAACTTCCAACTTCTTTTGTCAGCTTTTTCATTGTAAGCAATGCCCTTTGATGGATCACTACCAGCAGTAGGGTCCGTGAATGCATGAACGGCATCTGCATAATAAATCATTTGCCAGTCCGCATTTGCTTGTTTCATTTCACTTTAAAATTGTTTAATTTGTTCATCGGGTACAAAGGAATCATTTGCACCATGACATACTAATACTTTTGGTTTTATTGGATGCACAACTCTTGTTAAATCTCTACCAAGTCCTCCATGAAAACTTACCACACCTTTTACATTTAGATTCTCTCTCGCAGCATTTAATGCTCCGGTTCCTCCAAAGCAATAACCTATTATAACAATTTGAGTAGGATCAGCTCCAGATTTTACCAATTGATCTAAAGCCAACTGTATTCTATTAATATAAGCATCTACATTATTTTTATAATAGCCAGCACGTTCGCCAGCTTCTTTTTGATTCTGTGGATAATTTCCCTCTCCATAAATATCTGAAACAAAAGTGTAATATCCTAAATTCGATAATTGCTTGGCAACATCACGGGCATGATCATCAATACCCATCCAGGCTGGTAATATCAGTACTCCTGACCTTGACTTGCTGTTACTTTTTGGGACTCCGGACAAACCATTTAATTTTTGCTTAGAATCCGAATATGAAACATTATTTAACTGAGCATTTACACTTAACATCATAAATACATTCATGGTTAACACAACTACAACTGATTCTATTTTCATTTTTATATTTTATATTTTATAAAATTTTATTTAATTATTCAGATCACAATAATTACGGTATGTTTTTGTCATCATTTTTGCAAAGATCAGGCAAAAATGTCGCCAAAAACTGATTGCATTTTCTTTATACGACGGATTTTATCCGTCGCAGCAACATTGCTCGTCCCTACAGGACTTGTAATTGAATAGTTATATTTAAGTTTAATAAATATAAATACTTAAAATAAATATTCTCTTTATTAAAAATATATCTTGCCATCAATTATTGAACACAATATATGCATTCAATGAAGTAGCAATCAATAACCATATTAAATAGGGCATGATCAAAATCGATTTCCATTTCATAAAAGCCCTATTTCTATACAAAATAAAAGCAATTAATAATGTTAGTAGCAAAATAATGAACAGCGCAAAAACGGTCCAATGATAATAAAAAAATATAGGATTCCAAATAACATTCAAAACCCATTGCATTAAATATAGTCCAATATTGATCTTTCGATTAGCAAAATCATCCCAAGCAAAAGCTATATAAAATGAAAAACAAATCATGATCGAAGTCCATGCAGCTCCGAATACCCATCCTGGTGGCGTCCATGGTGCCTGGTTTAATTCTTGATACCAATCAGAAATCACACCACTTCCAGTAAACATTCCACCTAAGCCAAGTGCAACAAAATTTACTATTAAAAAAACAAGAATTCTGAATATTGGTATTTTTTTCATGGAGTTCAATTTTAAATAAATAGGTTTATATATTTTAACTCAAATCCATGATAAAAAATCCAAATACCAAAAAAGAAACACAGGAATTGTTTCTTTTTAGATGATTCCTTTATCCGTTAGATATCGTTCGGCATCTAATGCTGCCATACATCCTGATCCTGCTGCTGTAACCGCCTGACGATATGTTCTATCCTGTACGTCACCTGAAGCAAAAACGCCCTCTCTATTAGTCCTTGTGGTCCCTGGCATAGTTTTTATGTATGCCTGATCATCTAAGTCAAGCCATCCCACGAAAGGATCAGAATTTGGTTTGTGACCAATAGCAACAAAAAAAGCCTCTACATTCAGAGTGCTTTGTTCACCTGTCTTTACGTTGGATATTAATACTTGTTTTACCGCATCCTCGCCAATGATATCAACAGTTTCTGAATTCCAATGAACTTCTATAATTGGATTATTAAGGACTCGTTCTTGCATAATTTTAGAGGCACGCATATGATCCTTGCGAACTAAAAGATGAACCTTAGTACATAATTTCGCCAAATAACTGGCTTCCTCAGCTGCTGTATCCCCTCCTCCTACAATGGCTACATCTTTTCCTCGGAAGAAAAATCCATCACAAACTGCACAAGCGGAGACGCCCAGATTCATGAGTCTTTTTTCTGATGGAAGTCCCAACCATTTTGCACTTGCGCCCGAGGCAATAATTACGGTGTGGGCATGAATCACTTCTCCTGACTCTGTCCATAATTTATGTACTGGACCCGTAAAATCAACCCCAGTGATCATCTCATTTCTAATCTCAGTCTCAAATCTTTTAGCCTGGTTCAAAAAGTCATCCATCATTTGAGGGCCATGAACGCCATTGGGATATCCCGGATAATTCTCCACTTCTGTAGTAATCATTAATTGACCACCAGGGTCACTTCCTGTAAACAATAAGGGCTTCATATTAGCTCTGGCTCCATATATAGCCGCAGTATAGCCCGCAGGTCCGGAACCGATAATAACACAATGATGAATATGCATATAGACTTAAATTAAACGTTTGATTGTAGAATACCATCTATTAATAATAAATTCAGAAAATTGTTCGCGAGGACATCCAAATTATCTTCTGCTGCCAATTTGCAATTTGCTCTTTCATAATACATCTTCCGGCTGTTGATTAAAGCTGTTATTTGTCCTTCCATCGGCTCCGAGGTGAATAAGGGATTTTTCGTTTTGGTATTCCTAAGGGCTAATTCATTCACCTCCACATTCAAAAAAACTGAATAACAATTACTCATTAAAAAGGAATTATTGAAATGGCATGGCAAGCCTCCTCCTGTGGCCACTATCTTGGGTTCAGATGCAAGTACATTAAACAATGCCATTCGCTCTTTTAGCCTAAAATAGAATGCTCCTTGATTTTTCCAAAGCTCTGAAATGGATTGGGCTTCTTCCTGAACGATAAGCGCATCGATATCTATAATGGGCAGACCAAAACTTGATGAAAGCTTATTTGCCAGAGAGGATTTTCCTGACCCCGGCATCCCAATAATAAATACATGGTTTAGGAGTTTATATGATGAAGGCATGAATTCGAAATATTGTTATAATTTTGGAATATGATACAGCTCAGATATCTTTTTCTGCTATTAGTCTTCTCCTATTGCAATACAAAACAGGAAGAACCAATTAAGCCCAAAGATAATCCATATATGGACGCCATTCGCATCTCTGCAACAGCAGAACATCCTAATGACACAAGCCTTCAAGCTAAAATAAGCTTCGATACGCTGAGTCATCATTTCGGCACCATCTACGAAGGTGATACCGTGAGCTATGACTTCCATTTTACCAATACCGGAACCACAAGATTACTTATCAATCAAGTACATTCTACCTGTGGCTGTACCTTTCCTTCATGGCCTAAGGGCTTTATATCACCCGGAGAAAAAGGCATCATCAATATCCTATTTGATTCACATGAGAAACTGGGAGAACAAAGAAAGCCCATAACCATAGTCGCCAACACGATACCTACTGAAACCATCCTAGAGATATATGGATATGTTCAAAAAAGAAAGAAATAAGTTTTTATCCTAGATTTATTCTATTTTTGAGCCCAATTTAAAATCAAACAGTCACTAGACTCAAAAAGAAATATTATGAATATAGTCATGCAATTGCTCCCTTGGATACTGATTTTCGGAATCATGTATTTGTTTTTTCTGAGACCCCAGATCAAAAAACAAAAGGAACAAACCAACTTTCAAAACAATCTAAAAAAAGGGGATCAAGTTGTAACCGGATCAGGTATCATCGGCAGAATCACTAAAGTAGAAGAACTTGCTGTAGAACTTCAAATCGATTCTAAATCATTCATGAAATTACTTAAATCTGCCATTTCAAAAGAAGCCACCGAATCCATCAAGGACAAGAATTTATTGGAGCATTAAGAATATCACTATCGGGACCACAGATTAAGCTGATTATTGGATTTCGTTGATTGGGGAACGAACGAGATTTATTAGTTGAAAAGAAAACCCACCTAAATCCTCCCTTGAAAAGGGAGGACCCGCTCACGTTATGATAAAATTGTTTTCATCCTTTTAATAAATGCATAATAGACTTAGCCTTTATTCTGCTACCATGAGTTGAAAAAATAAAAATTTAGTACTGAGGCACTCCCCTCCCTTTGTTAGCTGATTGAACAATTAAAGTGTACAAATATAACCCACCTAAATCCCCTCCCTTGAAAAGGGAGGACCCGCTCACGTTATGATAAAATTGTTTTCATCTTTTGCATAAATGTAAAATAAGCTTAGACTTTATTCAGATATCAAAAGTTGAAAAAATAAAAATTTAGTACTGGAGGTTGTGCGCAAGATTAATGTATATGCAATGGAGCTTGCTTAAATTCCTATTCCTTAATCATGTAATTTTTGATTAAATGGCAGGAATTTTCTAGAGCTTCAAGTTTAAACCAAGTACTCCACCAAATTCTTCTTAATTCTAGACTCAATGTCCATATCATGGTGTTTTACAAATTCCAATCCAGTAATTTTTTCATATAGCTGGATGTAGCGGTTGCTGATTTCCCAAACGAAGGCATCAGGCATTTGTGGCATGATCTGATCTTCAAGACCTTGGAATCCGTGTTTCATTAACCATTCACGAACGAATTCTTTGGATAATTGAATTTGGGATTGCTGGCTATCTTGTCGAGATTGATAACCTTCTTTTATAAAATAACGGGAACTATCTGGTGTATGAATTTCGTCCATCAAATAAATAACTCCATCTATTATTCCAAATTCGTATTTGGTGTCGACCAAAATCAATCCATGGGCATCGGCCATTTCACTTCCTCGCTGAAACAATTTATATGCATAATCATACAATTGATCTAAAACGGATTTATCTATTAATTCTTTTGCAAGTATTTCTTCATAAGAGATGTCTTGATCATGGCCGGCATCAGCCTTTGTTGTAGGGGTTATAATAGGCTTTGGAAAAGGATCACTCTCACTTAAGCCGGATGGCATTTCTATACCACACAAGCTTCGTTGTCCCGATTTATAAGTTCTCCAGGCATGACCTGATAAATAACCGCGAACTACAATTTCGAGTGGTATGGGTGTACATTTTTTTCCAATCGCCACATTGGGATCCGGTGAAGATTCTAACCACACAGGACATATGTCCCGAACTGCATTCAGGCAATGTGCTGCTATCTGATTGAGCACTTGTCCTTTATAAGGGATGGGTCTGGGAAGTATTACGTCGAATGCCGAAATACGATCAGAAGTGATCATGATGATTTTATCATCTAAATCATAGCGATCCCTGACTTTACCTTGATAAAATGATCGTTGATTTTTAAATTTAAATTGTGTGTGACCTATGCAATAGGATTCAGGAGCATTCATAGATTAAGCAAATATCCAATCAAATATTCTGTAATAAGTTTCTATCTAAGACTATATCTTTCAACTCTTTTAAAGCAGCATATTCATGCGGAAGTAATTTTTTAAAAGCCTCTTTTACTGCTACATAACTGCCATCGGCTATTTCGGGAATTAAGTGTTTTATTTTTTCTTTAACAATGCCTACATCCTGACGAATCAAGGTCCGAATTCTAGGAATATCATGGCGATCTCCATCAATAGCTATGGTCTGGACATATCTGCCGTCCGCATCCTGAATATCCATTTCAATTCCCTGATCCAAGAGTTCCAGAATACTCAGATCAACCGGAACTGTAGATTCAACCAAACTCCATTTATCATTAGATTGTTGAGGCTTAAGCAAGAACACTTCTAAGCCTTTTTCGTGGATTCTATAGACGATTAGTCTAATACAATTTCTCATTGTCATAGGGCTAAGATATGTAAGTTATTTATAATCATTAAAAATAAATATAATGTATAGATTTTTCAACTCTTTATTTCAAATAATGTACAGATTATTTTTTTCATAATTTTTGAAAAGAACCAAAAAATCCGCCAAAAATAAATTAGATTTTAATTTACGACGAATAATATTCGTCAAAAAAAGGTTGCCCATACTGGGCAATGATCTAAAATATTAACTGCATTTAATAATCTGGTTTGAAATCTGAACGTTTAAAAGCTTGTCTTAGTCTTCTAATCGCTAAATCTCTAATCTGTCTTGTTCGTTCTATGGATAAAGAATAATCATAGGCTACCTCTTCAAGTGACTTGGGCACTTCCCCATTAATGCCATACAACTTTGAAATCACTTCTCGTTCTCTTGGTGCTAGCGATCGCATGATGATTTTGAACTCGTTTTTTAGAGATTCATCCATGAGATGAAAATCTGGACTTTGCTGGTGTTCATCTACAATCAAATCAATGGCAACACCGCTATTTCCTTCATCCCCTATAGGTTCATCCAAAGAGGTATGTCTCAATCCGGATTGAATCACATAAGCTATGGTCTCTACATCAACGTTGAATAATTCAGCCAACTCTTCATTAGTTGGCTCGCGGTCATTTTCCTGAAGAAAAGATTGAAAAGCATTGTTGATTTGCTTGATTAACTGACTCTTATTATGAGGTAGGCGAATCATCCTACTATTCTCAACAACAGCTTGCAAAATGGATTGCCGTATCCACCAAACAGCGTAGGTTATAAATTTAAATCCCTTGGTTTCATCAAATCTTTTGGCAGCCTTCAACAAACCAATATTCCCTTCATTGATTAAGTCGTTCAAGGTCAATCCATTGTTCTGATATTGTTTGGCAACAGAAACTACAAAACGTAGATTAGCTTTGACTAAGCGATCAAAAGCAACTGTGCTTCCTTGTTTTATCTGTTTGGCTAATGCAACTTCTTCATCTGCAGTTATGGTGGGCTCACGAGAGACATCAGACAAATAACGCTCCAATGCTTCACTTTCGCGATTCGTTATTTTTTGTGAAATTTTGAGCTGGCGCACGACAATTAGATTTACGTGCTAATATAATGCTGAACTATATTAAAAAGTTCAGAATAGATCTAATTAGATCACTACCTAAAAATGAAAGCAGATTAGTGAAATCTATTTATCCAACAACACCTTTCTGGACAATCTAAATTTGCCCGTTTTAGGATCAGTGCCAATCAATTTTACCTTAACCATATCACCAATCTTAAGGACGTCTTCTATGTTTTCTATTCTAGTGTTGGATATTTCACTTACATGAAGCAAACCACTCTTGCCCATAAAATCCACAAAAACTCCATAAGGAAAAATGGAAACCACTTTAGCATCATAAACATCACCCACTTGTGGTGTAAATGCTATAGCGTTGATCATGGCAACGGCAGCATCAATGGCTTCTTTATTATTACTTGCGATATTGATAACTCCTTTATCGCCAACTTCTTCGATATTGATTTTGGTTCCAGTCTTTGCTTGCATTTCCTGGATGATTTTTCCACCAGGTCCAATGATAGCACCAATAAAACTCTTTTCAATTATAACCTCTACAATTCTAGGTGCATGAGGTTTGAAATCAGGTCTTGCTTTGCTTATTGTAGCATCCATGCGATCCAAAATATGAATCCTTCCTAAACGCGCCTGTTCAAAAGCTTGTTCCAATAATTCATAAGAAAGACCATCAATTTTCATATCCATCTGAGTACCACAAATACCATCGCGTGTACCTGTGATTTTAAAGTCCATATCACCCAATGCATCTTCGTCTCCTAAAATATCAGATAAGATCGCTGTCTTTCCACCTTCGGCAATCAAACCCATTGCAATCCCAGAAGCAGCGGCCTTAATCGGAATACCTGCGTCCATTAGTGCTAATGAGGCAGCACAAACAGTAGCCATGGAAGACGAACCATTGGATTCAAGTATGTCAGAAACAATTCTTACTGTATATGGAAAATTAACCGGCATCACTTTTTTAATAGAACGTCCTGCTAAATTAGCATGACCAATCTCTCTTCGACCCGGACCTCTCATAGGTTTTGCTTCACCTACAGAGAATGGCGGAAAATTATAATGTAAGATAAACTTTTCGTTATAAAATTCGAGGGCATTGTCTATCATCATCTCATTATCTTTAGTACCTAAAGTAACTGAAGTCAATGATTGTGTTTCACCCCGATTGAAAATCGCAGATCCATGTGTGGCAGGCAAATAATCGATTTCTGTCCAGATAGGCCTTACTTCTGTTGTAGCTCTTCCATCTAAACGGTGGCCTGTATTCACCATCATTTGACGAATCAAAGATTTCTTTAATTTATCAAAATAGGTAGCTGCTTCAGCACTTTTAGTTGCAAAATACTCTTCCCCTTTTTCTAATAAGAGTGCCTCTTGGCATTCTTTATTAATCAGTTCAAATGCATCTTTACGAGAATGTTTATCCAATGCTTGATTGGCTACTTGATTGATTTTATCGGTACAGAAATTCGCAACGAAAGCTTTTAATTCTTCATCCACTTCAATGGGCGGAATCACCCGTTTAGTTAAAACATTAGGACCCAATTGAGCTGCTAAATCCAATTGTGCCTGACATTGAACTTTAATAGCTTCGTGCCCAACTTTGATAGCTTGTATCATATCAGCTTCGGAACATTCAGATCCTTCGCCTTCCACCATCATTAGATTCTTCATGGTAGCTGCTACTATAATATTCAATTCAGCATTAGCTAATTCCGATCGGTTTGGATTGACTTTGAATGCACCATTTATTTTGGCGACTCGAACCTCAGAGATTGGGCCCTCCCAAGATATATTGGAACAACTTAGCGCTGTAGATGCTGCTAAAGCCGCCAAAGTATCCGGCATGGTCTCCGCATCACCTGAATATAAATATATGACAATTTGAGTCTCATTTAGGTAATTGTCCGGAAACAAAGGTCTAATGGGTCTATCCACTAATCTTGATATCAATACTTCGTAGTCTGATAATTTAGATTCTCTTCTAAAAAAATTGCCCGGTATTTTTCCGGCAGCGGCAAATTTTTCTTGGTAATCTACAGATAGCGGGAAGAAATTTTGTCCTGGTTTGGCTTCTTTAGCAGATACAACACTGGCGAATAGCATGGTATCCCCAAGTCGAACAACTGCAGAACCATCTGCCTGCGTGCCTAATTTACCAGTCTCAAGTGTTACTTCACGACCATCAGGAAGTAAAAATGAAGTGGAAAACGGAGTTTGTAAACCCATATAATACTTTTTCTTAATATGTTTAAAATGTCAATACTCTATGCAAAAAACCAGTAAAAGGAATAAGCATCGAAATTGATATGCCAAAAAGTAAAATTGAATGAAATCAAATCAGATTCAGAAGTGCAATTACTTTCTTAAGCCTAATTGTTCAATTAACTCTTTATAACGGGATAGGTTCTTACGGTGTAGATAATTCAATAATTGCTTACGTTTACCTACTAAATTAAGAAGTGTTCGTTTACAGGAAAAATCTTTACGGTTAGATCTTAAATGTTCAGATAATGCAAGGATTCTGTGTGTAAATAAGGCTATTTGACCCTCAGTTGATCCTGTGTTTTTTTCTGAACCTCCGTATTGATTAAAAATTTCAGAAGTCTTTTCTTTTGTTAAATAATTTGCCATAAATATGTTGTTAGTTTACCAAATGTGATCACTAAGATCAGTTTTAGCGCCGCAAAAGTAGCTAATTATTTGATTCCAAACAAATTATTCTTCTATAACTAATTATTTTTACCAAAATTAGTAGCATTAGTAATGCAACTATTCCGTTGATAACAAAACGTTTTCTTTTAGTCATCAATTTTGCAAAATCTGGCTAAAATGTTGCCAAAAAGGATAAAAATTTTCTCAAATCGACGGATTTGATCCATCGCAAAAAATATACCGCCCCTACAGGGCTCGGATCAAAAAATAAATAGTAAATCTAAAGATTCTCTTCCTTTTTAACGCGTTTAGCTTCATTCCACAAGGCATCCATTTCTTCTAAACTCATGTCATTCAATGGTTTAGGGGCTTTCGCTTCGATATATTCAAAACGCGAGATAAACTTCCGGTTGACTTTCTCCAGGGCAGCTTCCGGATCGATCTTTAAAAATCTTCCATAATTGATTAATGAAAAAATAACATCACCAAATTCATCTTCTATTTCTTCCTGTGGTCTTCCCTGATCTATATTAGACTTTAGCTCTGCAATTTCTTCCTCAACTTTCGCCCAAACCTGATCAATATGATCCCACTCAAAACCAACTTGCTTGGTCTTTTCCTGCAATCGGTAGGACTTAACCATGGCCGGAAGGGATTTGGGAACGCCTGACAACAAGCCCTTTTTACCCTCCTTAAGCTTAAGTTGTTCCCAATTTCGCTTTACCTCTTCTTCATCAACGACTTTGACATCGCCATAAATATGAGGGTGGCGATGAATTAATTTTTTTGAAATCGTTGACATGACTTCTTCGAGGGTAAACCATTGTTGTTCTTTGGCCATCCGGGCATAAAACAGAATATGAAGCAAAACATCACCCAACTCCTCCTTTATAGCTGCCGGATTATTACTTAAAATGGCATCGGTTAACTCATAGGTTTCTTCTATGGTCAATATACTCAAAGACTGAAACGTTTGCTTTTTGTCCCAGGGACATTGTTCCCGCAATTCATCCATGATTTTGACTAATGAAAGAAATCCATCCGATAGTGCTTCTTTCGTCATAACTGAGATTTTGGTAAGATGTGCCCTAGTTTATCGCGTTTCGTATCCAAATAATATTCATTTTCCACATCCTTAGGCTTAATCATGGGTATCATTTCAGATACCAGAATTCCATGTTTTTTTAGGAAGGTTGATTTGTTAGGGTTATTTGTTATTAATCGGACACTTTTAATATTAAATTCGTTTAGAATATTCACTGCATGACTATAATCTCTTAAATCTGCTTCATAACCCAGAACTTGATTAGCCTCTACTGTATCCATCCCATCATCTTGATATCTGTAAGCTGAAATTTTATGGTGTAAACCTATACCTCTACCTTCTTGGCGCAAATAAATCAGCATACCACCAGCTTTTTGAATTTCAATAAGGCTTTGGTTCAGCTGAAATCCACAATCACACCTTGTAGAACCAAATACATCGCCAGTAAGACATTCTGAATGTATACGAATCAAAACGTTTTCCGTTTGGTTAAAATCATAGGTAACTAAAGCTAGATCGGGTTGATCAGCAGGATTAAACAAGTAACTATGGATTTCAAACAAACCAAAATTTGTAGGCAATCGGGCGGAATTGGAATTTAACTTCATGCTTTATATAAAAAAACTCAAGGTAAACCATTGAAAGCTGCCTTGAGTTCATTTTGAGTTGAGTTTTGGTTAATAGTGGCTTTTCAACCTCTTCGATAGAAGCTTTTACCTTGCCACACGGAACAAGCTGCACTGAACGTCAATACAGCTATGACGATACTGAAAATTAACATGATTTATTTTTCGTTTGCTTGATTTGAAGGCACAATATAGTCAGGGTTTACCCTGATTTTATAATTTTCTTAAATTTTTTTATATAATTTATTTTTATATATGTGCAATACTATAAACCAGTTGAAAAGACATTAAATTAATCCAAAATTTTCATTTTACCGGCATCCATTTATTATTTGAAATATCGATATCCAGCATTTTTTGCTTGGGATCAATTTGAACGGAAAGAATATCTTCAAGGGACTCATTAACTGTAAAAGCATATTTAGGACTTACCCAATGCCAGGAATCCAAAATCTTTACCCCTTTGTCCAATTCTTTATGTCCAAGCATTAAATCTATGGGAATATTAAAATGTAGTAATTTACCATTTTTCAAAGTGACTACCAGGTCAATCGGCATGGGAAAAGGCTCCAACCTGGATAAAACAATGATTGATTTACCTTCCTTAATGGTCATTACGGAATCGACAGCAAAATCCATTTTATAAGTCGTATTCACAAAATAATCTTTGAACCAATCTAATTCCAGTCCAGAGGTCATTTCCATCACTCTAAAAAAATCATCCGGATTGGGATGTTTAAAACGCCATGCATAATAATAATCCAACATGCCTTGTTCAAACAATCGATCTCCAATAATATATCTCAATTGATGCAAACACATAGCACCTTTGGAATATGCTGCAAATTGATAGGCTTTGGTGGTTTGAAAAAAATCAGCATGAGTAGAAAGAGGTTCTTCCACTTCTTCCGTTACAAATTTAACATAATTCTTAACCGTTACTAAATGAGAATCTTCCATCTTGGTTGATCCAGGAATCAAATTCAAAGAAAAAAGATGATTCATAACTTCTTGTTGAGCATAAGAAGTGAATCCTTCATCCATCCATGGATAGAATGCTTCATTAGACGCCAATAACATTTGAAACCAGGTGTGCATTAATTCATGAACCCCAACACCAACTAAACTAATTAAGGGTCTATTGCCAGTAATTAATGTTGCCATAGGATATTCCATTCCTCCATCGCCACCCTGAATAAAGGAATACGATTTGTAAGGATAAGGTCCGAATTTCATTTCAATATATTTTAACGCTTCTCGCATTATTGGTGGAAAAGATTTCCAAGCCTCATCAAATTTTTCATTCGGTTGGTGATAAAAATGCAATACTCTGTTATCAGAAATCTGAACCGTATCATGAACATAATCGGGATCCGCAGCCCATACAAAATCATGAACTTTTGGAGCATAAAACTGCCATATCGTATCCGGCGAATTATTTTTTAAAGTTGATTTTACATACTGAGGATCTGAGCTACTCAATGCATAACCAGTTGCTGCAATGGTATATTTTTTGTTCATCCGAATACGAACCAAAAAATCACCCCATGGAGCGTAAAACTCTCCGCCCAAGTATTGATTGGCATGCCAACCGTGTTCATCATAATTGCATAATTGGGGATACCATTGTGACATAGAATAATCTATACCTTCTTTATTCATTCGTCCTGATCTGCGAATCTGTACAGGAACCTGAGCGAAAAATTTCATAGTCATTTCAGAAGAATCAAATGGAAAAATAGGATGGTGTAACTCAACCTTCAAAATCGTTCCAATAATCGTCCAATCAACAGACTTATTATCTTGCTTCAAGGATTTAATTTCATGAAATCCAATTTCAAATTCTTTTAATTTTCCAATACGATTGGCTACTCGTGGATCCGGATCGGGAAGATTACTAAATCTAACATCCATATCACTACCCGGTTGAAATGCATTAAAATAAAGATGATAATACAAAGTAGTTAAGGTATCTGGGCTATTGTTTCGAAGAAGCAGTTTTTGTGAACCGTCGAATTGATGTTTAGACTCATCAAAATCAATATTCATTTCATACTTTACACTTTGTTGCCATCGATAAGATTGAGATTGGCCTAACAATATAAAACTACAAAAAAATATAGCAAGTTTAAGATGTCTGAAGCAAGAAAAAATCATATTATTTTTTTAAAAATAAAAGAAATTGGTTTGAGTTTAAAACACACTTTAGATAAAATCAGATAGATCAAAAAACTTATAAAATTTAGTATTACCATATTTATCCCCATTGGATTATCAATGATAAAAAGTGAATCTGTTTTAAGTGCAGCATCATTAAAATTAACGAACAGCGCGCCATAAATATTAGTAGCTATGTGTATGCCAATAGTTTGCTCTATTCCCTCGTCCAATACCGCAATAACACCTAATATCAATGCTGTACCAAAATAAAAAAAGAACATCAGAACATAACCAAATTTTTCGTTCTCCGGATTACCGATGTGCATTAAAGCAAACATCAAAGAAGAAACAGTTATGGCAAGATATCTATACTTTAAGACCAAGGCTAATCCAGACAATAAATAGGACCGGAATAAAACTTCCTCAGTCATTGACTGTATGGATATCATAGTTAAGGCAACAAACAATAATACCAAAAAAGCTGTAGGATTCCATTGTAAATGATACACCCCACCTAAAAAATAATAGTACACTACATCTGACAAACCACATAAAACCAGCCAAGTAAAAAATCCAAAAAACAATCTACTGGTTCTAAACCCATTGAATGCATTAAACAATGAATGGATTGGTCGTTTATGCAGATAAAAGGTACATAATAACAATCCAGCCAAGATAGCAACAAATGGGAAAAGCAATCCTATTAAAGTCTGATTGCGGTCTACTGTATCTACTTCAATGAGTCCGTAAACCAAGACAGCTCCTGTGACCCCTGAAAGATAGCAGATCAATATTGTCAATAAATAAAAAAACAAGCCTGTATTTCCTTGTTTTGCTTTTTCTAAAAACATGTTAGAGATTACACCTATATTTGAGCGACAAAAGTATGAAAACGCAGGTAAATGCTTTTCAGTATTATTTGTCTAGCTAATTTGAATTCAATCAAAATGATGTCAAAAAAAGAAATCTCCATTATTATTGCAATCGTGTGCGGAATCATCATTTCACGATTATTGCCTCATGCTCCTAATTTTACGGCTGCCATAGCAGGGTTTATATTTGGTGGCGTTGCCCTAAAACAAATAAAATTTGGTTTATTATTACTGATATGCTATTTTTTTGCAGATTTGCTGTTAAATAATTTCATCTTAAATCCATTTAGTGGGACGATGATTTGGTTTAAGCTCAGTTCACTTTGGATATATGTACCCTTAATCCTTGTATTTCTTCTTTCCACTAGATTTAAACAATTAGAATCCCAACCATTTAAAATCATAAACATGAGTCTGTTAAGCTCCATGTTGTTTTTCATAATTAGCAATTTTGGGGTTTGGACTGTTGATACTTTATACACTAAGGATCTGATCGGATTATTGACTTGCTACTGGGCAGCCATTCCTTTTTTCGGCAATGAACTTGCAGGAACACTATTTTACACCAGTTTATATTTTGGGGTATATTGGCTTAGTGAATCTTATAGCAAAACCAGATCTGTTAGATTATAATCAAAGACATGGATTCAGATAAAATCAATGAATCTGAAGATTATTATCTTGAAGATGGATTTATTGTGTTTACGAGAGCTTTTCACCTCAAGAGAGGATATTGTTGCCATTCAGGATGCAGGAATTGTCCGTATAAGGATCAATCCAAAGAGCAAATCTTAAACAAATAATACCTTAAAAATAATTAGTGATATTTCAGACAAATCCTTGATGCTGTATATGATTTATACCATTAGGTATACTCACCAATTATTGTGCAGACTTAGGAATCCAAGGAATTTCTTTGGTATCCGAACCCAAAGCCAAGTAACGGGACAAAACAAATAAATAATCTGAAAGCCTATTGATATAAATCAATAACTGATCATTAATGGGTTCAGCATGATGAAGTTCTACCATACATCGCTCTGCACGACGGCAAACTGTCCTACAAACATGCGCCTGAGCCACTAAAACGGACCCACCCGGCAAAATAAAGTGCTGGAGCGGAGGCAACATCGATTCCATACGATCTATAGCGAGCTCCAAAAAAACGATGTCCTCAGCAGAAAAAACGGGCAGTTTTAGACCCGGTTTAGCAGGATCAGCAGCTAAATAGGAGCCAATAACAAACAGTTCATTTTGGATCTTTAAAACTTCTTCATGAACTTGTTGATCACTAATTTGGGCGTTCAGGAGTCCCAAATGGGCATTCAATTCATCAATAGTGCCATAAGCTGAAATCCTTAAATCATCTTTAGAAACCCTTTTTCCGCCAAAGAGTGAAGTAGAACCTGAATCTCCGGTTTTGGTATAAATCTTCATGATGGTTTGGTAATTTGGTCCGACTCAATATATCCATCCTTCAAGCGCACGATCCGATCTGCAAAAGCAGCAATGTCAGGTTCGTGAGTTACAACAATTATAGTATTGCCCCGTTTATGAATCTCCTTAAAGATATTCATAATTTCTTCGGAAGTCTTTGAGTCCAGATTTCCGGTAGGTTCATCTGCAAGAATAATAGCAGGATTATTGATTAATGCCCGGGCTATAGCTACTCGTTGACGTTGTCCACCGGAAAGTTCATTGGGTTTATGGGTCATACGGTCGGCCAAGCCAACTTCCAGCAATACTTTTCTCGCCCTTTCCTCCCTGACAGCCTTACTTACCCCTGCGTAAACTAGAGGTAAGGCTACATTTTCCAGAGCTGTCATTCTGGGTAAAAGATTAAATGTTTGGAATACGAAGCCAATCTCTTTATTTCGCACGTCGGCTAATTCGCTATCACTCATTTTGCTTACATCAATTCCATGCAGTATATATTCTCCAGAAGTTGGACTATCCAGACAACCGATGAGGTTCATCAGCGTTGACTTCCCACTACCTGAAGGCCCCATTAAAGCGAGGTATTCATTTTTCTGCACTTTCAGATCAATTGATTTGAGTGCATCAATGACTTCATCGCCCATCAGGTAGCGCTTTTGGAGTTTCTTTACTTCAATAATTTCATCCATGACACATAGTAAATAAAAGTAAAATTAGTTCTTTAGCTGCAAGTAAGCGGATATTTTAGATATTTGACAAAATTATAACAAAGCTCAAAGTTTTGTAGTTGATTGAATGGTAAGTTAATCAGCCATTTAAATACCACAATTAGGAACTCATGATAAAACATATTGCCATAGCAGGAAACATAGGTGCCGGAAAGACCAGTCTATGTGAAGCCTTAGCCAAACATTTCAACTGGGAAGTACATTATGAAGACACCAGCAACAATCCATATTTAAATGATTTCTACTATGATATGCAGCGATGGGCGTTCAACCTTCAGGTTTATTTTTTGAATTCCAGATTTCAACAATTGGTTTCGATACATTCAGGATCTAAAACGGTCATTCAAGATCGAACCATTTATGAAGATGCCCATATTTTCGCACCTAACCTACATGAAATGGGATTGATGACCAGTCGTGATTTTGAAAACTACTTTACACTCTTCACGATCATGATGAGCACTATTCAACCACCCGATTTACTCATCTATATTAAGGCATCCATACCCACCTTAGTGGGCCATATTCAATCCCGAGGCCGAGACTATGAAGGCAACATGAGCCTTGATTATTTGAAAAAATTAAATGCCCGGTACGATCAATGGATTAGTGAATACAAACACAGCCCTATTGTCATTATAGATGGAGACAAACTAGACTTTATCAATTCCCCAGAAGACTTAGGAAGCATCATAGAATCTGTAAAAGCACAAATTGGAGGATTATTTTAAACCACAATAATTAAGGTCTATGAAAATCTTACTCGTTTCAGCGACAGTCTTTGAACTCATGCCTACGTTGGAATATCTTGAAAAACATTTCGAGACCAAGTCATTTTCAGAATTTACAAATGGGATACATAGTATTCATCCCTTTGTAACGGGTGTAGGGAGTCCCATGATGGCATTCGGAATGGGTAAATTGAATGATGCTCCCACTTACGATTTGGTGATCCATGGAGGCCTTAGTGGGGCCTATACCAATCAATTCAATCTTGGAGATGTCGTAGAAGTTGTTAAAGAACGCTGGGCTGACTTAGGTGCAGAAGAACAAGATGGAGGGTTCACAGATCTCGTGGAGATGGAATTGATGGATGGCAATAGAATACCATTTTCAGATGGGTGGATACTCAACAAACAAACCAAGTACACAACCGGACTTAAACAATGCACTGGATTAACTGTCAACAAAGTATCCGGTACACAAAAATCCATTGATGCCATCAAAAATAAATATTCCGCTGATGTAGAAAGCATGGAAGGCGCTACCCTATTCTATGCTTGTCGAATGTGGGACGTTCCATTTATTTCTATTCGAGGTATATCCAATTATGTCCAACCCAGAGATAAATCATCCTGGAAAATTCCGGAGGCGATAGAAAAAATGAATGAGCAGATTATTGGAATGATTAGGAAGTTGTAGGGATAAATTATTGCACATATTTTTTAGGTTCACAGGATATTTTCAAGATGAAGGAGACCTAATTATAATTTAACTATTTTAGTAGTTTGAATCCAATTGTTTGTATTAGTTAAAAATCGAAATATATACATTCCATTAGTTAATGAACTTAAATCAATGTGTGTAGGCAATTGCAGATCCTTAAACGTTTTAATTCTAATTCCATTAATCGAATAAACTTCTAAATGTATGTTTTGATGAAGATCTAAAGCCTGTATGAAGCATTGATCAAAAATAGGATTAGTACACAATATAGGATTGGTTTTATCCGTATAAAGCAATTCTTTTGTTCCAACTAATTGCATAGAATCACAACTTGGAATAATGCATCCATCAGCATCCATTCTTACGACCCAAACGTCACTTGTTACTCTTATTCCAGGATCTGTTTTAGGTAAAATGGATCCTGCCAATACCAAATTACCTGTTGTTAATTCCTCGACACCGCTATTAAAATGAGCATACCCAGTTTTTGATCTTGGATCATTATATGTATGTTCCCAAAGCAATTGTCCGCTGGGACTAAATCTTACTACCCATCCATTACTTTTATAAAAAACACCTGGTCCAAAAGATTCAGAATCGCCAATACCAATAATATCACCATTTTTTGCTACAAAAATTGAATTTAAAAATTTCCTATATTTACTATAAAAAGTATGTATCCATAACAAATTCCCGTTTTTATCAAGTTTGAAAATAACAGGAACTTGAGGAAAAGTATCATTAAAAAAGGGCCAGTAAGTTTTGTTCCATATTCCAACACAACCAGAATCAGATGTCGCTCTTATTCGGGGGCTTTGGTAGTATTCTTCAGAAATGCCTTCATTGGAATAAGTCCAAATAATATTTCCAACAGCATCAAATTTTTTAATATTTCCTTTTGTACCATTTTTTACAAAAAAGAATTTTGCGCTACAATAATTGCCATCTGCCATTTTTTCAAAGCCATTCAAGCCTTCACCAGATTTTCGTTCAGTATCTGTAAAAGAATAAAATAAGTTAAAGTTTTTATCCATATACCACACCTGAGTTGAATCATATCCCGGTTTATTTACATCAAGCTTATGATATTGGACGTTGAGATATAAATAACTAGAATCAATACTTAATGTATAAGGCCACAAATTACTTTGAAATGGTCCAAAATATTTTTTCTTGATTACATTTCCTTCAAGGTCAAATTTCATTAAATAAAATTCTCGCCCATAATTACTATCTGTACTTGATACATAGTAAATAAACTCATTATCAGAAACTAAGACATCTAAAAACAATGGTGCCAAACTGTCTAAAGTTTTCTTCCACTCTAGATTCCAATCTTTATCAAAGCACAACAATCCACTACAAAAAACTGTGTTACTATCACATAAATTGCCACAAACAACTATATATTTATCTTTTGCTTGAATGATTTTCCAACCACCTTCATTATCTCTATTAAAATCATAAAATCTACTGAAGGAGATTTGTGCATTAATATTAAAATAAAGCATGGAACATAATATTGGAGTCAATAGGTATTTCATAATTTTAAATTACTGGATAAAGAATTAATACCATTAGAAATTTTGTCTAATACTTAAAAACTTTAATTGTTTGTGGAGAATCTGAATTAATTATACTGAGGTAATATATCCCAAGAGGCAACATTTCTAATGAGATAGTATTCATTGTGATTATTCCCTTGACAATAAACTTACCTATTAAATCAGAAATTGAATAAATAGATCCATTGTGATCTTCGATATTCAATATTCCAGAAGTAGGATTAGGATAAAGAAATATTTGTGTTATACTTTCTTCATTATATGTTCCTACAGAAGCACAATCATTTCCACTTGGAGCGTCACCATTAATTGTCCATCCTTGGGTATTAATGAGTAAACTTCTTGTAGTTTCAGCATTTGTACCGTATTTCAACCCAAAAGCACCAATAATTTTATTTACCACTTTTGAATTATTTTTTTGCCAACCAATAATTGTTAATGAATAATTTGAACAATCCATACCAGTCGAATCAAATAAATATAATATTGATACTTTTGAATTTAACTTCCAGTTGCCTATATTTTGATTAAAAGAACTTGCCGAAGTAAACATTCCATACATGTTAGACCTCCTCAAAAAAGTGGACATAAAGATAAGTTAGAAATAATATTATATTCACATATTAAAAGCTTATTAGATGTCAAAAATCAGAAGAAAATTCACTAAGGAGCAAAAGCTC
>JBGAVH010000060.1:0-3081 GCA_044228225.1 Saprospiraceae bacterium
AATAATGACTTGCATTTATAGATCGTCATTGCGAGCGATCCCGATTTATCGGGAAAGCGAAGCAATCTCTAAGTACAGGTTATTGAGATTGCTTCACCCACTAACGTGGGATTCGCAATGACATACCATGGTTATAAATGTAAAATAAATTTTGAAAAGAAAGATCAATGAAAATGAATCGAATGTTTAGTATAAGTAAATTATTACAATTACTTTTTGTGCTGTCAAGTTTTGTCATAACTTATTCAAGCTATGCACAACAGCGAAACTACCTCTTTGAAAATATTTCTGTTCCGGAAGGTCTTTCGAATTCAACAGTCAATTACATCTTTCAGGATAGCAATGGATTCCTCTGGATCTCTACGGCAGATGGACTTAACCGATACGACGGAAATAGTATCAAAGTATTTAAAAACGATCCCAATGACTCTACAACGATACCAAGTAATGATTGTTCTGCAATAGCAGAGGATGCAGATGGATTTATTTGGATCGGTGTTTCAAAAAACATTATTGCGCAATTCAATCCCCAAAATGAATCCTTTCAAAGCTATCGCATAGAAACCGCCGGTGTAACGAACATATCATTCTTTTATTCTGCTCTTTTAGATTCCAAAAATAATTTATGGTTTGGATCTACAAGTCATGGAATACAAAAATTCAATAAATCAAAACACAAATTTGAACAGGCGCGACTTGAAGTTTCTAATAATAATGCTCAGTGGGGCAATATCTATAGTATAGTTGAATTAAAGAATGGAAATATTTTAGCTGCCGATTATGGAAACGGTATTAAAATATTCAATGAAAAACTGAATGTATTTCAGCCATATTACCTCAAGGCAAATTTTAGTCCGAATGAAATCCAGGTTATTTATGAAGACATATCAGGTAATATTTGGCTTGGAGGCAGAAATCAGTTAATAAAATATTCACCATCCTTTTATACGATCGATGATTACGATTTATTTAGCTTAATAAAAAATCCTACCAGCTACGATAACGTTACGGGCATAACTCAGGATATAGAAGGATACTTATGGGCAGGGGTCTATTCACAAGGACTGTATAGAATTGAACCCAAGACAAAAAACATTCAAAAGTTTGATTACAATATTTATGAACTTAACAACTTTGGCCGCAATATTATTTCGAATATATTCAAGGACAGATACGGGGTTATCTGGATTGGTATTTGGGGAAAAGGCGTTACAAAATTTGATCCGCTTAGAGAACCATTTAATTTTTATAAGTTCATCACCAATGATATGGTAAATTCTAATGCAAATTTTTCCACTGTAATTGCCGGGTTAAATCAGAGTAAAGAAATAACGGTTGGAACATCTGAAAAAGGTTTATTCGCATACAATCTCGAAAATCAAAAATCAGTTAAACTGAATTTCAATCCTGGCAAATCTAATGTTTCCGATGAGAAGATAAATATTCAAGGTCTTGCTATTGATAATGAGGGAAATAAATGGTTTGCATATAATAATCTTAGTCTGCACAAACTTGATAAAAATAATTTGTTGAGTGCTATTAAATCACCTAACGAAAATAGAACTTCAATTTATTATATAAACTCAATAAAAATAGATTTATCGGGCAACATCTGGATGGCCTCAAGACAGGGATTCGAGAGATTTAATCCTGTCAACAATCAATATTCACTCATACCTACGATCATGAATAAAAAGATGAGTGAAGATCTTAATAATAGAGTTCATAAAATATCAGAGTCAGATGACCCAATAGCTTCGATTTTAAAAGTAGGTGAAGCATCTAATCTAGAAAAAAAATTTTCCCTGGATCACGATCAAAAAGTATTAATAATTTGTGTCGGTGAAGGAGAAATGAATGTTGGACAGGGTGTTTCAGATGCAGGCTCGCTTTTAACGGAAGATGGTAAGACTATTTGGTCAATGAATGATTTATTCAAATCATTTAATGACGGTGGAGCATTTAAAAACCGAATTGCGCTTGGATGTTTGAATTTGAAAAAGGGTGATTATAAAATTACATATACAACGGATGTCGGACATTCTTACGGAACATGGAATGCAATTGCACCTCCAGATTCTAACTGGTACGGAATACAGGTTCTGAGTTTAAACGAATCTGATTATAACAGCATTAATCAATTAAATGAAAAAGAAATTAATTCTGATAAATTTATGCCAATGGAAGTAGGGACCTGTTTTGACTTTAGTAAGCGGTTCAACAATGTTCTCTGGTTAGGATCCACTATAAGTGGTTTTTTTAAGTATGAGCTGACAACAGGAAATTTTAAGCAATACAATTTTGATTCGAAAAATATTTTTTCCCCAAATAATTATATCAATTTTTTATTTGAGGATAGTAAAGGAATAATTTGGATTGCGACAGCAAATAGTTTTTTAAGATTTGATCCTGAAACAGAAAAAATTGACAAGTATGATCAAAGAGATGGACTGCCATCAAATCAAATAAATTCCATTGTTGAAGATCTTGAAGGAAATCTTTGGATAAATACATCTGCGGGATTATCCAAACTGAATAAAAATGTTTCTAAAGATAAATGGAATTTCGTCAATTTTGATACGCGTGATGGACTTCAGGGTTTCACAACAAGCAAAGCAAACTGGATTAGCAAAGATGGCGAGATATTTTTAGGGGGTATTGAGGGCATTACTTATTTCTATCCCGGAAAGATAAATGAAGTCCAGCCCGATATTGTTATAGACAATATAAAGATCGACAATGTTTCTCTTAAATCAGATTCTGCTGGGGTAAGTCTGGAACACAGTATAATGAAAACCGACGAGTTAGTTCTTTCTTATACACAAAATAATATCTCATTTGAATTTGCATCCATTCATTTCTCAAGATCGGAAAAAAATAAAATCATTTATATGCTGGAAGGGTTTAATGATCAATGGGTAGCAGCAGACAGAAATTTTGCTTCTTATACTAATCTAAATCCCGGCGAATATACATTCAGAGTAAAAGGTTCTAACGGAGATGGAATCTGGAATGATGAAGGAAAATCTATACGAATAATTATTAATCCACCCTGGTGGAGAACTACTGCGGCTTATATTG
>JBGAVH010000061.1:0-1293 GCA_044228225.1 Saprospiraceae bacterium
GAAACTTTGTGATAAAAGTCTAAATAGAGAGTCACCTTTACGATTATTTGATAGCGTAGAAATGACGCACTGAAACTTCATGCCAAACTTGGTCGATTATTTTCGACGGAGATTATTTGATAGCGTAGAAATGACGCACTGAAACTTAGCGACAATTACAAAGGAGTCTCTAACATTTTGATTATTTGATAGCGTAGAAATGACGCACTGAAACAGGTAGGGTAATAGTGAGCTACTGTTTCTGTTGATTATTTGATAGCGTAGAAATGACGCACTGAAACAACCAGTATTTTGTGGTTCACTTCTGCATCCATAGATTATTTGATAGCGTAGAAATGACGCACTGAAACTTTTGGCCTCTGCCCCGTTTGCGCTCGAAGGTCGGATTATTTGATAGCGTAGAAATGACGCACTGAAACCTACGTTGGTAATGGTAGGATCGAAAGAGAACATGATTATTTGATAGCGTAGAAATGACGCACTGAAACTCCGTAGCGAAAAGTTTGGGAACTCTTGCAAGTCCGATTATTTGATAGCGTAGAAATGACGCACTGAAACCTTAATTTGAACATTAGGAATCATAACTCCATTGATTATTTGATAGCGTAGAAATGACGCACTGAAACTTATTAATCAGATTATTTATAGCACTTGTGTTATGGATTATTTGATAGCGTAGAAATGACGCACTGAAACATTGTACAGTAGTTACCTTATCTTGAAAGTTGAGATTATTTGATAGCGTAGAAATGATCTCGTTTCGGAAATACCTCTACGAGACAGGCGCACTTAAACATTCTGCAATCGCAATGGCACGATCCTCTCGGATCTGATTATTTGATAGCGTAGAAATGACATGAACGAACGATTCTCTCTCCTGCATTTGAGGAGAGAGATATCATGCGACAGCATGATAAGTGAGAGAAGTGCGTTAGCACCATGAAGGAAGATGATTTTGGAAAACATTTATTTGATAGCGTAGAAATGACGCACTGAAACCTTCTCTACCTGCTATGTCCGGCCAGATTCGACAAAAGGATTATTTGATAGCGTAGAAATGATCTCGTTTCGGAAATACCTCTACGAGACAGGCGCACTGAAACAATTAATAACCTAGCCATAAATCATTAAATTTGATTATTTGATAGCGTAGAAATGACGCACTGAAACAAAGTAATCTTAGCGATAGAGTCACTTATAACTGATTATTTGATAGCGTAGAAATGATCTCGTTTCGGAAATACCTCTACGAGACAGGCGCACTGAAACCATGAATACGAATGTATCCTTCAG
>JBGAVH010000062.1:0-1250 GCA_044228225.1 Saprospiraceae bacterium
AATAATATTATATTCACATATTAAAAGCTTATTAGATGTCAAAAATCAGAAGAAAATTCACTAAGGAGCAAAAGCTCGAGATAGTCAACATGTCACTAGAAGACAATCAGTCAGTTAGGGAGGTAGCTGAACGATTTGCAGTGTCACCAAATGTCATTTATAATTGGCGTAGGCAGTTTGTTCAATATGCAGACAATGCCTTCCCAGGCCATGGAAAGATGCTTGGAACAGATCAAGAAAAAGAACTTGCAACACTAAGAAAAAAAGTAAGAGAACTTGAACTAGAGAAGGAAATATTA
Organism: Saprospiraceae bacterium; assembly: GCA_044228225.1. Classification (GTDB taxonomy): domain Bacteria; phylum Bacteroidota; class Bacteroidia; order Chitinophagales; family Saprospiraceae; genus Vicinibacter. The sequence goes on from JBGAVH010000062.1 coordinate 300, forward strand.
AAAAAAGCAATGGCCATCTTCTCGTCACCAAACAAAATAAGTTTGCTTTCATAGAAAAGTATTCAAGCACTTATTCTGTTGAGATGATGTCCAAAATATTAGGTGTTAGTAAAAGTGGTTATTTTAAATGGCTGGATACAGTTTCAACGAAAGAGGAAAGGAGCCATAAAATAAAAGAAACAATTAAATATGAGTTTAAGAAGAGTCTCTATACTTATGGAAGTCCTAGGATCACACAAGAACTTAATAAGAAAGAAATTCATATATCTAAGAGCTCAACGGCAAGACTAATGAAAGCAATGAAGATACAAGCTAGGAAGAAGAAAAAATATGTTATTACCACAGATTCAAAACATCAATATCATGTGCCAGAAAATTTACTCAATAGAAATTTTAAAGTAGATCAAATTAATAAAGTATGGGTAGGAGATATTACATATATACAAGTAAATAATAACTGGATGTATTTAACGATAGTGTTAGATTTAGCAGATCGTATGATTGTGGGATGGAATTTAAGCGATAATATGACCGCAAATGATACTACAATTGCAGCTTTTAGAAAGGCGGTAAAAAATAGAAATTTAAAGAAAGAAGATTTTCTTATGTTTCATTCCGACAGAGGCGTTCAATATGCTTGCACAGAATTCACTTCAATATTAGAAGCATATAATTGTACTCAGAGTATGTCGAGAAAGGGAAATTGCTGGGATAATGCTGTAGCGGAATCGTTTTTTAAAACTATAAAAAGTGAATACATCTACAATTACAAAATTGAAAGCCAAGAATCAGCTAGGTCGTTGATATTTAGGTATATTGAAGGATGGTATAACACGAAAAGAATTCATAGTGCATTGGATGGAAAATCACCATTAGAAGTTTTTTATGAAAAAGTTCATATATTAGCAGCATAATACCTATTCACTTTGTCCACTATAATGAGGAAGTCCA
>JBGAVH010000063.1:0-1120 GCA_044228225.1 Saprospiraceae bacterium
CCTGAATTCAAGCGACAAATGCAACTTTTTTAGTTAATAAATTGAACACCTCAAATGGAGTTTGGTATCCGAACCTTTTTCGTGGTCTGTTATTCAGTTTAGTTTCGACTTCTTGTAACATATTTTTAGTAATTAAATCAAAGTTATACTTTTTAGGAAAATATTGTCTTACTAATCCATTATTATTTTCATTGGATCCTCTTTGCCAACTGCTATATGGATCTGCAAAGTAAAAATCTATTTGTAATGCTTCGCTTATAAGTTCATGCATAGCAAATTCTTTTCCATTGTCTGATGTTATTGTCTTGATATATGGTTGCCATTTTTTCAATTCTAAAGTTGTTTTCTTTGCTAGTTTTTTTGAATCTTTTGATTCCAGCTTTATTAGTTTAATCATCCCACTTACTCGATCATTTATACTCACTATTGCACCTTTGTGATTTAAACCTATTATCGTATCAATTTCCAAATCTCCAATTCTTCTTCTTTTATCAACTACTGCAGGTCTATTTTCAATTCCCACTCTATTTGGAATTTTACCTCTTTTATCTGTTCCACCTAGTCTTTTTCGATACTTTTTACGACGCCGTAATTTTCGATACAGATCGCCTCCTTGTTTCTTATCCCTAATTATGTACTGATAAATAGTTTCGTGTGATACACATAATTCTCGTTCAATTAAGGATCTTCCATAAATCTGTTCAGGACTATATTCCTGAGCCAGTTTCTTATTTATATAGTTTTTTACTTCTTTTGTAAGTCTAATATATTTAGGTTTGCTTTGATGTCTGTTTTCACATTTCCTTTGAGCTAGTTCAAATTTATATTCCCCTGATCGACCATCGCAGTTTCTTTTAATTTCTCGACTTATCACTGATTTATCTTTACTTATAGCAGCTGCAATTTCTTTTTGCTTATAGCCTTGTTGATACATTACTGATATTGTGTACCTTTGTATTCTGGTTATATGTGACATATTTGAACTTTTAGACGGGATCAATATATAACATATATTCCATTCGAAGGAAAGGGGAAATCTAATTTCCTCTTTCTTTTGAAAAAATATTCTATTAATCATATTTTGTCTCGTTAAAAGTTGCATTTATTACTTGAATCTAAG
>JBGAVH010000006.1:0-205997 GCA_044228225.1 Saprospiraceae bacterium
GGGGATTTACACCAGGAAGTTACAATGTTAGAAATCGATTGGGTCAATTGGAGGATTGATAAATTAATTTGGGTGCTACCCATAAGCAACATCTTTGAGCAAATTTTGATTGGATTAGAATTAATGATTAATGTAACTTAGATTGATCAATTGTTTCTATCTAGGATCGATTCTGTAAACCATTTTCGGTCTCCAAAACTATGGGATATTGATGATAGTAGTAAGCTATTAGAAGGGCTTGTGCATGAAAATTGTCTGAACTGTGATTTTTGGGATTCATGGGATTATTATGATTATTTTGGATGTGCATATTAGTCATAAATTAAATAGGAACTTTGAATCTAAAAATTAAATATCATCTAATCATTTCATCACCATCTACCATCTCAACTGATTGCCATTCCAACCGATCACCATTCCAACCAATTATTATTCAAACCAATTACTTAATAACCAACTTCCCACTCTGCACGATCTTATTCCCATCATCCATCTGGTAAAAATACATTCCTGTTATCAAAGAACTTAAATCAACATTTGTCTTTCTTCCACTGAATTCTTTTGTCAAAACTATCCTTCCATTCTGATCTAAGCATTTCAGATGATATCTTCTATCTTGAAGATCTTCATCATTAAGATAAATGCTCAGATGATCACTTACTGGATTCGGAAATAAATTAAATAATGCTCCATGATATTCCTTCTCTACATTCACAGCTGTAGCGCATCCAGGCACAACACATCCATTACTATCAGTCTTCACAATCCATCCCTTACTACTATGATCTTCATCTGAGATCCAGTTTAATCCAGTGAGATAATAGCCACCATCCGATGCGGAAGCAATGTTGTAAAAACCCTCATCCCTGTCATCACGATGTGAAAATTCTCTGGACCAGATGCTTTCTCCATTTGAAGAGAATTTTGCTAGAAATCCATTATAATAACTATTAGCATCTTTTACTTTACTACCTGCACATATATAGTTACCATTTTTATCAACTACGCAATTGGCAGTACCTCCCTCATAAATTCGAAAGAGTTTATTTGTGGAAATAATCTTGCCGTTTTTATCTATCTTAATTATATATTGCCACTCTTGTGGATCATTATCAAAAAATGGTTTATAAATTCCACCAATCGCGACCAAAGTACCATCAGCTAATTCATTCATGTAGTTCAACGCAATTCCATATCCTGGTTCTGTGAATTCTTTCCGCCAAATTTGGTCTCCTTGTTGATTGAATTTGATAATTAAGCCTTTGTTGTATAAGGTGTTTACGCCAATTCGTCCGATCGCATAGAAATTACTTTCTAAATCTTCAAAAACATTTAAAAAATTTTCTAAAGTTTGTGGATCACATTCTGTTATATTAATATATTTTAAAATATTACCTTGATTATTTACTAAAATGACAATTGCATTGCTACTATCTTCATATGTTCCACCTGTTGGTCTATTATGATTATCTGATCCAACCATCACAATATTTCCGTTATTCAGTTCAATAATCTTTGAAAGATAAGGTGAATTATACATTGTATTAAAAGTTTTGGACCAAACTGTATCTAGCTGATTATTTAATTTTGAATAGTAAAGACTAAATCCTCTTCGTTTATAAATAAATTGATTACCTGAAACCAAAATGCCATCACTAATTTTCTTAGTATCATAAACCCAAAATGGGTTAATTGAATCTAAAAAATCTGTATTTGAAATGAGCTGCCCGTTTTTAGTAATTTTCGCCAAACTTGCACTAGTGCCATATTTGTATGCATATTGATTGACTACAAAACTATATATAGTATCTCGCATTTCGATGGCAGGACTAAATATTGCTTCTACTTTGTATTCAAATGAAGGAATCACTAAATCAAAATTATTTTGAGATTTAACATCAAAGAAAGTAAAAAAAATCATAAAAAACAAAGCAATAAATCTTCCCATTTGTTTGTAATAAGAATCAGAGGAGAATGTTATTCTCCTCTGATTTATTATTTAATTAATTTTTAATACTTTTCAATGTGGCAATGATTTTGTCATCATTTAATAAAACAACTGTAAATATACAATTTGGCCATAATTTACTGTCAAACTTAATTTCATTAAATTTATTTGTAACCAAAGTATTTGCTAATAACTTCCCATCAAGAGCATAAACTTTTAGCTTCGCATTTATTAATTTATCTTTAATGCTTAACTTAATAATGCACTCATCATTAATAGGTGATGGATCAATACTAAGTAAATACTTGGTTATTATTTGGTCTTTTCTAAGTCCTGACTTGGATCTATACTGCAAGCCATCTTCGGTCTCTAGTACTATGGGATATTGATGATCAGAATAAGCTGCTAGAAGGGCTTGTGCATGAAAATTGTCTGAACTGTGATTTTTGGGATTCATGGGATTATTATGATTATTTATGTAGTGCATATTTGTCATTAATTCATTAAGAACTTTGTAACTAAAAATTAAATATCATCTAATCATTTCATCACCATCTACCATCTCAACTGATCACCATTCCAACCGATCACTTTTCAAACCGATCACCATTCCAACCGATCACCTAATCACCAACTTCCCATTAATTACATTTCGTCTTGAATCCCTAATCTCATAAACGTAAATACCAGAGGTAAGGTCTTTTACATTGATTATATTTTTTTGTGTATTGATATTTTGTTTTAATACTTCTTGTCCATTAATATTATAAAATACGATTTGCGAAGGCATATTAATATCTGTTAGTATCTCAATTGTCACTTGATCTTGTGCTGGATTCGGATAGACCTTATAATGATTAGTTGCATTGTCAACATCGTACGTTCCAGTTTCTATGCACGATGTAGCATCACAGCCCAGACTATCAGTCTTTACTACCCATGAACGATTCGCTCTAATGCCAGGCAGCCAGCTTTGGCCACCTAGAAAGAATCCACCGTCATGACTTAGACTTATGGAACTAAAATATTCTCTTTCAAAGGCGGAATTATCAATTCTTCTGGACCAGATGATATCCCCATCCCTATTTAATTTAATGATTCCTCCATCTGCAAATTTTTGTTCTATAGAATCTTGACTTGCAGTTCCACAAACTATGTTTCCATCGGATAATTCTAAAAAGCAACGGACTCCTGATTGATAAGTCTTTGGATGATTTTTTAAAAATTTAAAATTACCATCATAGTCTATTCTAAAAATTGAAAGTCTAGCAAATTTGGGCTCTGTAAATTGTTGTGAAGCGGAATTGCCTATTATTGTCATTCCTTCGTTTTTTCTTTCAGTAATAAATCCGAACCCTTGTTCATCTTCAATCCCTTCATAACGCCGGTACCACAATACTGCACCTTTTTCATTAAATTTCGCAATGATCCCATCATTATTATTACTATTATTTCCTACCCAAAAACTATAGCCACAAGCATAAATATTTCCCATTGCATCAAAAGATAAATTTAAAAAATTATCCAATTCGTAACTTGGGATCGAATCATAGAATTCGTGATACCACTTTTGATTTCCTATACTGTCCACACACATGACACTAGCTCTGGCATAAGCAGATGCTCCATTTCCTCTGTCATTGGTCTGGTCGTTGGTACCACATAAGATGATATCCCCATTTGGACTTTGGAGCATCTTCATAAAACTAGGACGATTATAAGAAGTAGGATATAAATGCGATTCTATTAATTCCATATTCAGATCAAATATCCCATACCAATAAGATTGATATTTCTTATCTGCAGTATATTTACTACCACAGATGATATACTTATCCTTTCCCAATTTCTGAAAGTCTCTGGCATAGACAAAGTTTACTGAATCGGTAATTGATTTTACCCAGATGACATTTCCATTCGGATCTAATTTAGTGCAGTAGGTGTATAGATAATAGGAAGTATCAACTGCTATTGAAATAGAGACAACCAATGAATTTCCATCTTCTAGTTCAATTACAGGACATATTATGCCTTCAACTGCATATCTTGGTAGCGCGGGACTTGGAAATACAATATTGAATTTAGATTGAGCTTGAAGAACAGAAGTGAATGCAATTAGTATTAAAATTTTTAAAAGAATTTTCATGGTCTGCTTCATTTTTATATTAAAAATAAGGGAAAGAAGCCTTTCCCTTATCTGTGAATAAATTACATTTTAATAAATTTTACAGTCTGTATATCCTGATTTCGTTCTGTTATTTTAACAAAATAAGTCGATGAAGGCAAGTTGGATATATCCACCTTTATTTCATTCATCTTTGGATCCAAAGACATTTCTTTTACCAATAGACCATATATATTATAGATGGATAAGTTTATCTCACTAATGTCTAAATGATTCAGATTATAGCTAATGATTACCTCATCCAGTGCTGGGTTTGGTCTGATGTTTTCAAGATTAGAATCTTTGACAGCTCTTTTTTTGTCATCTGACTTTGATCGATACATCATATTTCCATCAGCTTGAAGAATTTCTATAGGAAAATGATATCCATAAAATTGCTCTAATATGGCTTGTGCTTTGAATGAAGTGGAAGTGTGATCATAAGCTATGCCTACTAATATATTGATCTGAGGCTCACTCATTTGATTCAATCCAAGGTCTTGTTGTTTTAAATTCAAAAGAATATTAAAAAAACTTCCAAAACTGATATTATCTAATAGGTTTATATCGAGTGTAGCTACCACAGCTTGTGATTGAGATATCTGACCTTGACTCAATAAGATCTGGGCATACATCCTTTTATTCTCGTCATCATTCATTCCAGATAGTATAGACATAAAATCAACAATTAGATTATTCGCACTGTAAAATCGGAGTAAATTATTGCCGAGCAGTCTTCGATTCATCCCGTCACTCATCCCATCGTAATCTGATCTTCGTTGGACTACATTGCCAAAAGTGATTTTAATATCTATATCACATCCTGATTGGAGATTTCCATTGGCACATAAATTCAAAACTACATTATTTGTAATAAATTGAGGTGCATCCGCCTGCCCGCCATTTGGTACCTGATATTTAAAACCATCTGTAGCGAAAATGTGATTATAAGGATCCGAAGCAGAAGTCGGATCTTTGAATTTATTGTCAGGGGTGAAAGATGGAAATTGTGGTAGATTAAATGGACAATCTCCTTGATCTCTTAATTGATCAAGGATCTGCCAGGCACGTCTATTGTATTGATGAGTATTACAATTTAGATAAAGACCTGAATTATCATATTGGGTCTGCTCCCCATAAGATAAATTGATAAAATCATTATGCTTGTGTTCAGAGGCAGTCTGGGTTTTATCAGACAATACGCCATAAGTTAATATGTCTTGTGGTGAACCTGCAAAGTGATTATCCGCTACGAAAATTTTGGTAGAATTTTGATTTAATATTCCAATGCCTGCAGAGATTTGTGGGATTCCATTACCATTAGCATATTGAAATGAACTTGGACTAAAGGTATTATTATCACTAACATCATGTAGAGATCCTGACTTAAATTGGATGCCTAGGTTCAAATTCGTAAATGTATTGTTTTCTAAGACTTTTACATTTTTCATGAGTTCATTTGGGTTGTTAGCCAGAATTCCTGTATAAAGATTGTTAAAAGTACATCCAAATACATCATATCCTGCATCAAAACTATTGATACCTGTACTCTTTAACGTAGGAATTAAATTTGCAGTATTACTAAATGTACATCCATTAAATGTTAATCCAGATGCATGATGTGATGATGCAAAAATCTTAGTTCCTAATTTTGAAATTTTCGGTTGACCTGTATTAAGATCCGCTACTATAAGCTTATAACTTGGGTCCTTCAAAAAATTATTACATAAAAAAGATACGCTTGTAAAAGTGCTCGTGTTTCCGTTACAATATGCAAAATGTACACCTCTTCTACAGTTAAGAATATTACCACCGCTAGCATTTACAATGCCTCCTCCATTGAATTCGGTTGGATTATAATTTCCGAATTCATCAAATTCAGCTTTGTCTGCCAAAATTCCGTATTTAGCATCTTGTATAGTTGCTCCCGTAGCTATAATATGTCCACTTTGTCTAAGTTCTATGCCATCCCACATCCAATCTTTGCCACAAGCATTGAGTCCTTTTAATGTGCATCCATTGAGAATTAATGTTCCGTATACGATGATTCTTGGAGCTTTAAGGTCATTCCCTTTTTGGGCTCTCACATCATAGTCACTAGTCTCCCAACTAGCACCAAACGATATTACGACACCAGGATTAATAGTCAATGTACTCAACAAAGGTACAATAATCGTTGCCCCTATTGTCTTATTACTACTCCAAGTCTCATTTAGTCCAAACGTGTTTCTATTATTGGGTTCATCAAACACAAAATTAGTTTGACATTCGTCTGATAAGGTGTAGAAATAATAATCCTCATCATTCAATTCATTGTTTCCTGTTACCAATAAATTGTCATCGCAATCAAAAGTTAAGGCGAAAGAGCAGTTAATCTTAGCAGTAGGGTTTGTAGCATTAAATTCTTTTTGCCAAACGATGTTTAGATTTGGATCAATTTTTACAACGGCTGTTTTAGTAATCAATGTACCATGATCAGGATCCATGCAAGGTTCAGTAATTACATATGATTTTGCACCTAACATATATATATTCCCATTTTTTAATTCGAGATCCAGTTGAAAATCTGATCCATTAAAATGATTTACGTTTTTAGAAGAAATAACATTACCATTATCTCGATTCATCCGTATAATGACTGCATCAATGTCAAGATAATAATCCAAGTGTAAATTTTCAATTAAAGGGCAAGGCAAATCCTTAGGATCTCCTTCTAAATCATCAAACAGGGCAGAAATATAAATATCTCCACTCCCATTTTGTAATATATCATACCCTCGTTGTATATCATTATTTACTTCTTGACCCATAGGGCAATTGCAAACTGTTTTGTCTCCTGATGGATCAACATCTACATACCCTGGCATCCCTTCATCCAATTGTTGGGACCAATTTTTATCTGTTCCATCCTCATAAAGACCTTCACAATAAACATCCAAATTATTATTAGAATTAATAATATTGCCAACATAAGCAAACTTTGTATCAATATTAAAACCTTGGATAGGAATTACCGTTCTTGCTGATGATCCTACCGGTCCGAAATAAGCACCATTAGGACTAGGATTTCCATTGGCGTCTTTATTATTTCCCCAAGAATTATCCAATGTACCATCAGCTAATAATTTAACAATCATGGCTTGTTTTGTACTGTTATTTCCAGATCCATGATATTCTCCAGAACAAATATAACCTGTTACTGTATTATTAGAAATTATCGGAGACATGCCAAATATCCTACTTGACACGTCTTTCCCTGGTAAATTTACACTTACCTGAATAAGTTTTGGATAACCTGCTTCTGGAACTCCAGTAGTTTTATTGGCCTTTACAATGAATGATTGCCATTTTCCACTTTGGTCACGCACTCCTCCAGCTCCCCATAAATAATTACCGTCCTCATATATAGTTGTAAAATTTCCATATACCGTTGCAAATCCAGGGAAAAATTCATATTCTTTTTCCCAAAGTAACGTTCCAGTTATTTTATCAAAGCATCCCATCACAGGAAGCCTTCTATGATCAGGGCAATCACCTCCCGAATCTCCTTCACATTGTGTAAATCCAGCAAAATAAATATGATAACAATCACTTCCAGAGATCATTGCCAACGGCCAATCTTCAGTATGTGGATGTAATTTGGATACAACTGATGGGCCTTTCTTCACGACAGGTTGCCCTTTGACTTGAGATCCGAAACTAAAAAATAAAAAAAACATCGCACAAGTTTTAATAACTATAGATAGATTGTTTAGAAGATCTACCTGTTTAGTTTTTTGAGTTGATAAAATGGCCTTGAAATGAATAAGGTCTTCAATAAAATTTCTCATAAATTTTAATTTAAAAATGTTTAATAAAAAAAATCATACTTAAACAATCTTCAATAATAAATTTATGCCGTATCTTTGCAGACTATTTTACCGAATAGTTGGCCTGCGCTCCATTTCGATGGGTGATCGTGGGCTTTTTTATTTATTTTAAATTGTTATATCTTTAATACAGGACACTTCTAAGTTAAAATTATTTTAGAGTTGAAGTTACTGTAATGAAAATTATCTTTAATTCCGTGCCTCTCTAGTTCAGAATTACATTTATCTATTTATATTTTTAATATTATTAAATAACTGAGTCAAAGGTATAATGTCCAAGTACTTTTGTCAAGTACTTTCGTACTAACGCAGGGAACTTTTAAACGAGCGTATGATTTTGGGCAAAAATTTAGGTAAATTTTAATTTTTCGGGCTAATATCCATTATGGATTTGAGGAAAGAAACAAAGGAATATGATAAATTCTATCTATCATTTTGGAAAAGATCTAAGATTACATCCTTTTAAACTGCATAAGTGCCCCCGACTCACTTACCAATTTTACATCATAAACTGTGAATATAACTCATAAAAGGAAGTTCAATCTGTTTAAATATTCCTTTTATGATTTGAATTCAATATCAGAATACATTTGTTCTAAGTCCATTTCTCCAGCAAGTATCCACGACTCATCCACGGCTTATCCACGTCTTATCTTGGAATGGACGAGACTAAGTCCATAGCTGATTGTCTTGTCCTAAAATAGCTATACAGGTTAATAAATAAATCCTAAAATAGATAGGGCAAGTCAAAATGATTCCATCTAGTTCGTTCTTGGAATAACAAATTGCTCTAAATTTTGCGAATGGGGTGATTAGGCTCTTACTTTTATCTTCGTTTTGAAAATTAAAGCCATGAAGCAAGCAAGACACAACTTAAAAAAACCAATATAGTTAAACGAAACCAATCATCAAATACTGGGTATCAAGTCCTCCCTTTCAAGCTTGTCCAATTCTTTAAATTGGAGGAGGAGTTAGGTGGGTTCTATTATTTAAAAATTCATTTTAATTTAATAGTGCATTGACAAAAAGTTTATTTATTTAATAAAAAGCACTTGTCAATTCTAACTAAATTGCAATCGCAAAGAAAAGTTTACAAAAAAAAATAGCCCTCACTTGTGGTGAGGGCTATCAATTTTATGGATAAACGCCTAGCTATTTTTTAGGGTTCATTTTTTTAACTTCTTTAACTGAAGCTACCTTTACATGATCTTGAGGATTAACTTCTAGTTTAGGAGTTTCAATGACTACTTCTTTTTTTTTTCAGCAGTCTTAGGTTCAACAGTTTGATTGAATTCAGCAACCATATCTTTCATCATGGTTGTAACCTTTTCTTTAGAAATAGTTAATTCCTCTTTTAATTGTTTTAACTCATCTGAATTTAAAATTTCTGCAATTCTAACTTGAGTGATTTTCAACCAACTGTTCATGAACGCTTCATAATTTGGAGCTTTACCTTCTGTTTGGTATAGCGTCCAGAAATTTTCCATAGTTTCAGTCATGCTTTCTTTAGCTTTTCCGTAAACTTTGTTTTGGAAATTCATGTTTTTTTCGATATACTCTAAGAATGTCTTTCTTCCGTTGAAATATTTTTCTGACATTGCCTTTACATCTGATTTAAGATCAAAATCTCCGATGATTGGTTTTGATTGTTCGAACTGAGTAATGAAATCAGCATACATCTTTCCAATTGGTTCTAAGATGGTATTTTTAGTTGTTGATTCTACTTGTTCATTCATTTTATGCATGTTAGCCTGAGCTTCTTTTTGCATAGCTTCCAATTTTGTGAAATAAGTCTCATAAAATTTGTCAAAAGCTTCAGTAGATTTTTTCAAATTCTCGATGGAATTCAAACCCATTAAACTGTCTACAATTTTATTGAAAGAATCATTTGGGAAGAATGAATTGAAATTTTCTTTAGTGAACATTCCTTTCATTACACCTTCTTCAAGGATTTTTTTCCAGTGTGCTTGCATGTCTTCGTAAGCTTTGTAGAAGTGGCTTAAGAACGCATTGTCTTTCATTGAATCTGTAAATGGATTTTTGAAATCACCGGTGAAAGCATTTTTAGCTTCTTTCATCATGGTCTCCCAAGAAGCAATCGTTTCTTTGAATGAATCCGAGAACGTTTTATTGTTTGCTTGGAATTTCTCCATAGCATTTCCATTATAAGATTGGAATAAGTCTTGCCATTTTTGATTGTACTCTTGTTGAACAGCCAACCAGTTTTGGAAGAACTTAGGAGCATTTTGAAGATTTTCTGTTAAATCTTTAGGATTTAATTTTTCGAAGATACCTTTAGTTGCTTCAGCATTTTCCTTTAATAATTCTGCTCCCGCTTTAAATGGAGTAGACAAAGCTTGAATAGAATCTTCAAGTATCGTTTTAGAAGTGTTAGTCCATTGGTTGATGGCCTCTTGTTGTTTTTTTACTAGTGTTTCGAAAGTTTCTTTAGTATTCATGGTTTATTTTTTTTTATGATTTTATGCTAATCTTTATAATTAACACTACAAAGGTATAGCGACAGGGAGCTGTCTTTGGGTTATTTCGGTGAATAGGTCAAAAACAAGGGTGAGTGAGCCGAATATCTAGGTAAGCGATTTAGCGGATTACATGAATAGCAGTTTTGCCATGAGTTCTTCTTTGTATGCAGGGCCAATGGGTAGGGGTTCTTCATCAACAATCAATTCCCCTTCTTCAATAGCTTGAATAAAGTTTATGTTCACGATATAAGATCTATGAATTCGACTAAATTGAGGATATGGCAATAGTTTTTCTTCCATGTCCTTCAAGGTATGGCTTACCAGAAATCGGGCATCCTCAGTTTTAATAATAGAGTAAACATCCTTAGCCATGATCCATCGAATCTGGTTAAAAATGATTTTTTCAAGTCTGTTTTTTACTTTAACAAAAACACCGTCATATTTGGCTTGAAGCTGATCCTTTTTCAATAAACATTGGAGCTGGCTTATATCTAACATTCCATGAATCGAGGGATAATGGTTCATCCATTGGATGGCATTGTGGTCATAAGAAGTAATGCCAATAGTTTGATTGGTTAATGAAGTTAAATTGGGATAGGTGATCAAATTATTCTTGAAATGTTCTTCTGTATCTATGTAAATAAAAATTTGTTTGTAGTCATTATGGAGTTCTTTTGGGTTTATATCCCATAAATGATTAAGACCCGATAATTGATGTATTATCGTAAGATCTTGAGTTATAAAAGCAAAATCTGCCATGGTTTTCGGATGATAATATGGATTAAATACCAGTCTCAAAAATACACAAATAAAAATGATTTAAAGTATTAACAATACATTAGGATATATTTCATTCAAAATATATCTTTAGGCTTTAATCAACAAAAAATCGCGAAAATCATGAACCCAAGAAGTAAAACAATAGCCTTGGTAACAGGTGCTACAGGAGGATTAGGTACAGCTATGTGTCAGAAATTATATCAGGACGGATATACTGTTGTTGCCAATTATAGAAATGAACACAAAGGTTCGGAATGGCATACAAAGAATAAAGAACAGGGTTTTGATTTTAATATGGTGCAGGGCGATGTGACCGATTTTGAAGATATGCGTCGCATGATGGAAGAGATTAAAGCGAAATTTGGAGGGGTTTCTATTTTGATTAATAATGCGGGAATTACCAGAGATACACCGCTATGGAAAATGAGCCTTACACAATGGCATGAAGTGATTTCGTCGAATTTGGATAGTGTATTTAATTGCACCCGCCATGTGATTGAAGATATGATCGAACAAAAATTTGGACGAATTATAAATATTTCATCAGTCAACGGTCAACGGGGACAATTTGGTCAGACCAATTATTCTTCTGCAAAAGCTGGGATGCATGGATTTACTAAATCACTTGCAATGGAAGTGGCTAAGAAAGGGATTACGGTAAATACCATTTCACCGGGTTATATCGGGACGGATATGGTTATGGCAATTCGTGAAGAAGTCAGAAATAAAATTGTCGAACAAATTCCTATGGGCCGGCTTGGAGGAACTGAAGAAATAGCTCACCTTGTTTCATTTTTAGCATCAGAAAAGGCAGCCTATATCACTGGAGCTAATTATGCCATCAATGGTGGGCAGCACGTTTATTAGTTGATACACATTAATATTGTATTAACTATTAATTAGAAACTTGAGTTGAATTTATTGAATTCGAGAAGGTACTATTTCCTACCTTTGCCGCCGCATTGAAATGGAACGATTTAAAACTGATATACTAATCATAGGTGCGGGTCCGTGTGGATTGTTTACCGTATTTGAAGCCGGGTTATTGAAACTACAATGTCATCTTGTTGATGCATTACCAACCATTGGAGGTCAATTATCAGAAATTTATCCTAAAAAACCCATTTATGACATACCCGGGTATCCGAGTATTTTAGCTGAAGAATTGGCAGCTAATCTGATGAAACAAATTGAACCGTTTAAACCGAGTTTTACCTTAGGTGAACGCGCAGAACAAATAACCAAACTGCCATCAGGTCATTTTGAAATGAAGACCAATAAGAATACCATTATTGAAGCTCCGGTAGTAGCCATAGCAGGTGGATTGGGATGTTTTGAACCCAGGAAGCCAACTATCGAGAACATCGTTGATTTTGAAGACAGGGGTGTTGATTATATTATTAAAGACCCTGAAAAATTCAGAAATAAAAGGATAGTTATAGCCGGTGGAGGAGATTCTGCATTGGATTGGTCCATATATTTATCAGATATTGCTCAGGAAGTTGTGATGATTCACCGACGCACGGAATTTAGAGGTGCACCGGAATCTGTTTCAAAAGTAGGTGAGTTAGTTGAAAGTGGGAAGATTCGATTGATTACGGAAGCTGAAGTTACCGGTTTAAAAGGAGAACATAAATTGGAATCGGTAGAAATTCAAAGGACGAATCAAGAACCACTTGTATTAAATACAGATTATTTTATTCCATTATTTGGTCTCACACCGAAATTAGGACCTATTGCAGATTGGGGTTTGAATTTAGACAAGAATGCCATAGTCGTAAACACCTTAGATTACTCAACAAATGTAGAGGGTATTTATGCTATAGGTGATATTAATACCTATGAAGGTAAACTAAAACTCATCTTGTGTGGTTTTCATGAGGCGACATTAATGGTTCAATCTGCTTATAGAATCATTCACTCGGGCAAAAAACCAGGTTTCAAATACACAACGGTAACTGGAATTAGTGGTATAGAATAATACCAAAACATGGAAGATATTAACATTACGATCATAGATAGAGAAGATGTATCTCATGAATTAGTTATTCCTGCTGACACGGGTCTCAATTTAATGGAGCTATGCAAGGCCAGCGAACTTCCGGTAGCCGGAATATGCGGTGGTATGGCCATGTGTGGATCCTGTCAGGTGTATGTACTTTCACCCATAGAATTACCACCTCCTTCAAATGATGAAATAGCTATGTTGGATCAACTATTTTATGTAGAAGACAACAGTAGATTGGGTTGTCAAATTAAATTGAATGCTTCAATAGACGGGCTAAAAGTAAAATTAGCACCAGAACAATAGATGATGGATCGCTTATCTAAACCCTATATAGCTTTAATGCTTACGTGCCTAATATGGGGTACAACGTATTTAGTCAATAAACTAGGGGTCACCCAAATTCCGGTATTTCTGTTTACCTCAACGCGACAGTTAATTTCCGGTGGATTGTTACTCATGTATCTTTTTATAATAAAAAAACATCCCTGGCCGGATACTAAGTATTTGTTATTTCAAGGTATGATGGCTTTGTTTATGATTACCTTAGGCAATGGTATTGGAACCTATGGGCTAGCATATATAGACAGTGGTGTATCAGCGATATTGGCTGCAGTGTCACCGGTTATTATAGCATTACTCACCATATACCTAAAACCGGATGAACAACTGAATAGGATAGGTTGGCTTGGAATCATAACAGGATTTGGAGGTGTAGTCATGATATGTTTTGATAAATTGGCTCCTGCTGCTAATCATGATTCCACAGTATTGGGATTTATTTTTACACTGATATCTGTGGTCGCATGGGGATTTGGATCGGTTATCAGCAAAACACGACATTTCGAATACTCACCACTGTTAGCAGCTGGGTTTCAAATGTTTTTTGGTGGAATACCATTAGCCATTATTGCACTATTTGTTGGTGTTCCTAATGATTTTCATGTGACCACGAATATGCTTATAATTTGGGTCTACTTGATCGGGCTAGGATCGATTGTTGCATTCAGTTGTTACATTTATGCATTGAAGCATTTACCGGCTACATTGGTCAGTATACAAAGCTATATTAATCCTATAATTGCAATATTTTTGGGTGTCTTGTTTCTTCAAGAAAAGGTCTCCTTCCAATTAATTATCGGAGCCGTTTTAACTTTTATTGGTGTGTTTTTAGTGAATTATTCGCAATATAGAAGAAGGAAGAAAAGTAATTTGTAGTCCATTATAATATGGAAATACTTACTTACTATTGTGTACTTTTGAGATGATGTCTTCCATGATTTTAGATTTGATATCTTCAGCTATTTTTGGATTGACCTGATTGAGTTTGAAGTGAATTTTATATTTGATTTCATCTTTTGCAATACCAATAATTTTTAACGTTTCATTTCCAAAATCTATGTATTCCGAATATTTATTTAAGTTGTTGTTTAAAATATCTTCGAGGTCTTTAATTGGAATATCGAATTGGTTATGAATAGCAAATTCGACGACATACTTACGAATTTTTTTCTGTGTATAATTGACTATATCTGAGAAATACGCTTTTGAATTTGAAAAATAAATAATATCATCATCATCGTTGTGCAAAACGATTTTATATATATTGATATCAACGACTCGACCTTTAAAATCTCCAATTCTTACATAATCTCCGATAGCTACTTCTTTTGAGAAAGAAAAGAAAATTCCGCATAATACATCATTCACAAGTTCCTTAGAAATAATTGCAATAGATGCTGCAATGATGGAAAGTGAAGTTAACAGTTTAGAAAATTCAATACCAAAAAATCCTAGAATCATGACAATGAATCCAGTACCGGTTAGCAAATAATAAATATTTTGTAAACCAATGATGACATTGTCAGAATAGCGATGCCCTAATTTTTTACGTTTGCGATAAATGAATTGTGCAAAACGAATGGTAATATTGACAATGAGCCAAAAAATAATAAAATGAAATAAAGATCTTCCTATTGGTGTATAAAAAGCCGGCGGTAATTTAAGTGTATCGAAAAACCCTTCTTTTAAAATAATCAAAAAGATAAAGAGGATAAGTTTAAATATAAACTTCAGTATTCGAACCATGAGTTATAACTTTAATGCAAGGTAAACATTCCGGACTGTCTAATGATGATTTTACACTTTGAATTAGAGAAAGATTAACAGCCTAGGATTTGAAGGATTAAAGTATAAAAAAAATATTTTGAGTATTTGGGTTTGAATTGTTTAGAATTAGCCAATTTTTCACCTTCTTTGTTATTAAATTGAATGTATGTTTGGAATTGAGTTTGAATTGACCGGGATTATAGCGATCATGTGTGTTCTCTGCGTATTTGCTGTGTTAGCCTTTGAGTTTGTCAATGGATTTCATGATACGGCTAATGCTGTTGCTACCGTCATATATACTAAGTCTTTGAAACCAGTGTATGCAGTTATTTGGTCGGGGTTTATGAACTTTCTGGGCGTCATGTTGAGTTCCTATTTCTTTGGGATGGCTGTAGCAACCAAGATAGCCTCCATTTTACCCCTAGAAACGGTCTTAAATCGAAATATGAATGAAGCCATAGCCATGATCATGGCTGTGTTGGTTGGTGCCATATTGTGGAATTTGGGAACATGGTATTTTGGTATTCCTTGTTCGAGTTCTCATACCTTGATTGGTTCCTTACTTGGAGCGGGGATCGTATTTTCGTTATTACCTGGAAATACCGATAAGGTGGGTGTCAATTGGGGTGAGGCTATAAAAATTGGAAATTCATTATTGATTTCGCCATTGTTTGGTTTTTCAATGGCCATTGTGCTCATGTTTATTTTGAAGCGTATTATAAAAGATAAAGCTATTTTTAAAGAGCCAGAATTGGATACACGACCACCATTTTGGATACGTGCTTTGTTAATTACAACATGCACATTGGTTAGTTTTTTTCATGGCTCTAATGATGGACAAAAAGGGGTAGGTTTGATGCTCATCGTTTTAATCGCTTTTATGCCCCTACAATATGCGCTGGCTCCGGATTTTAATAAAGCTGCTTGTTCCTCCCAATTGTTTAAAATAGAAGAAGCCTTGAATTATGAATCAGCGCATAATTATGAAATGGAGCGTGTGCTGTGTAATCGAGCTGCAGATATTAATAGTTTTGCAAATTACATCAACGACATGGATATTAAAGATCCAAAACGAGTCATGAGTGTTAGAAAGCAAATGGGTATTGTAGCGAAAGAATTGGATGTATTAATCAAAGAACCCAACTTAATCCACAATAGTGAAAGTAAAAAATTAATTAAAAATGGGATTTCAATGCTTAAAAATAACACCCAACACGTACCAAGCTGGGTTATTGTACTCATTTCCATAGCATTAGGTATAGGGACGATGATCGGATGGAAGCGTATAGTGGTGACTATTGGAGAAAAGATTGGAAAACGACATATGACCTTTGCTGAAGGAGCTACTGCGGAATTGATTGCTTCCAGTACTATTGGTCTTGCGTCCCAACTTGGTCTTCCCGTTTCCACTACACACGTTCTATCTTCCGGAGTAGCAGGAGCAATGGTCGCTTCTAAAGGTATTAAGAATCTGCAATCCGGAACGGTGAAAAGTATCGTGTTAGCATGGGTATTGACGCTTCCTGCCACTATTATTTTGAGTGGGGGATTGTATTTATTGTTTAGGTTATTTATTTAATATAAGGTCATAAGTCTTTAGTCATCTGTCATCTAGTAGAAAGGTAATCGGTTTACGGTTTGGATGGTAATCGGTTGGAATGGTAATCGGTTTACGGTCATAGGCATCAGTCGTCAGGCTTGAATGGTAATCGGTGATCGGTTAGAAAAGTTATCAGACTCTTAGATCCTTCTAGGGTTTCATCATGAGGTGTTTCAAGTAAATATGGTGTTTTTTCATAATATTATTTGAGGTTTATATATTTATTTATATAACTTATAATTATCTTATTATCAGATATATATAAGCAAAAATTCAAACAAAACATATTACTAAAATTAATAAATTATAAAAAATTGGTATATATTTTGATTGTAGGAACTGGACTAAAAGATAGTCATAACATTTATTCCAATTCGTAAACATACATTCATGAACCGATTTAAAACTTCAATTCAAAGGCAGTGGCCAACTTTAATAGGATTATTCCTGATGAGTTTAACTGTTTCAGTTATAAGCGCTAGGCCAATTTTAGGACAGAGATCATTTATGCCTACTCTAGCATGTAATGACTTGATTCAGATTACTCTTGACTCTAATTGTTATGCAACGGTCACTGCAGAAATGGTATTAGAGGACATGGTGGGTGTGGAAGCTGATTATTACATTGAGGTTTCATATCATGGAGTGGTTCAACCTGATCTCGATTTCGATCATACGGACATCAATAAAACCTATGATTTCAAAATATGGCACATCGCATCAAAAAATTCTTGTTGGGGTAAAATAAAAATCGAGGATAAACTAGCGCCTAAATTATTGTGCTCGAATGATACAGTAAGGTGTGCTTCTCTATTGGATCCGGATCATTTAGGTTTTCCAATTCCAGCTTATTATAGTCCATTGATAATTGCACATTCAACCATAGCTAGAAAGTATATCGTATACAACTGGGATGCATGTGGTTCAGCAATGTTATCTTATGAAGACATTATAGAATCCAAAGATTGCTCATCAGATTTTATTCGTAAAATTTATAGATCATGGACTGCTATGGATGAAGCCGGTAATATATCCCGATGTAACGATACCATTTGTGTACTAGAACCAACAGAAGCAGATATTGTATATCCACATCATTACGACAATATTGATTTACCTTATTTGCATTGCGATGATACATTTCCACGATTGCCAAACGGGAATCCTTCGCCAGAATTTACAGGACATCCTGTACCTATTGGCTGCTCTACTTTAAATGCTACGTATACCGATTTGAAAATTTTTGTATGTGAAAATTCATATAAAATATTAAGACGATGGATCATTTTAAATTGGTGTACCGGAAAATTAACAGAATACAATCAATTCATTAAGGTCATAGATGATCGTGCGCCTGTTTTCAGATGTCCTAGAGATTTTACAGTAGGAATGGTATCCTATACCTGTGCGGCTACAATAAAATTGCCAGCACCGGATTCTGTACAAGATTGTGGCAGCTGGACTTATGATGTTTTTGTGAAATTAGCTGAAACTGCACCTGGTTTTGAACCTCCTTTGACTAAAGATTATATATGGTACAATCAAGTAGATAGTAGTTTTTATTTAGTTGGTGCACCTGCTGGTCGATTATGGTTAATCTATATTGTTACTGATGCTTGCGGAAATGCAGATACTTGTCAGACTGAAGCAGGGATTCGGGATAATCTACCGCCATTAGCAATTTGTGATCAAAAGACAGTGGTTACGCTTACTACAGATGGAACTGCAAAAGCTTATGCAGCAACATTTGATGATGGATCTATCGACAATTGCGAAATTGATTCATTCAAGGTAAGAAGGATGTCAGATCCATGTAATAACCATACAGATGTATTTGGACCTTATGTAGAATTTTGTTGTTTAGATATTGGCAATACCGTTTTAGTGGCATTTGAGGTTATTGATAAATCAAGAAATAGAAATACTTGTATGGTTGAAGTATCTGTACAAGAAAAAGAATCACCTGTTATCATAGCTCCGACAGATGTTACCATTTCTTGCGAATTTGATAGAAGTGATTTAAATGCTTTTGGTCAAATCAGATATAAAGAAAGTGATCGTAAACCTATCGTTATAAAGGATTACTATTACAGTGCTCCAAATTATATTGCGGGTTTGGATGGCTATGCTTACGATAATTGTTTTGTCACTGTAACTGAAGAAGTCGAATATCGTTTGAAATGCAATCAGGGTGAGATCATTCGTAAATTTACTGCAACCGATAAACAAGGATTACAAACTGTAGCCTATCAAACCATATATGTTAGGAATCCAAGACCATTTATGACCTTTGATGGAACAGACATAAAATGGCCAAGGGATACCATCATATATACTTGCCGCAAAGCAGAGACCGCACCAAGTATTACTGGGGCGCCTATTTTTAAAAATGTTAATTGTGCTCAGGTTGCAGCTAATTATGATGACTTGCGGTTGACACAAGTAGATAGTGTGTGTTATAAAATATTGAGAACATGGACTGTGGTAGATTGGTGTCAATATAAAGCGAATCCGGAATTTGGAATCTGGAAATACACCCAGTTGATTTACATTAAAAATTCAGAACCACCTACAATATTATCATGTAATCCATTAGATGTATGCGATTATGCTTCTTATTATGACAGCAAAACCAAATTGTGTTACGCTGCATTTAATATTGAAGCACAAGGAGAAGACGATTGCACTCTAGACAAAGATTTGATCTGGAAATACAGATTGGATATTAACAATAATGGAACGTATGATTCTTTATTGGTAGCTGGAAAAATAGCTAAGGGTGTTTTACCTTTTGGCACACATCGAATAAGATGGATACTCCAAGATCAATGTGGAAATTATAGTGAGTGCGATCAGGTTTTTGTACTAAGAGATTGTAAGAAACCAACACCATATTGTTTGAATGGAATCACAACTGTGGTCATGCCTTTAAATGGTATAGTATCTGTATGGGCCAAAGATTTGAATTTGAATAGTTTTGACAATTGTACCCAACCAGATAAATTAAAATATTCATTTACCTCAGATACTTCAATTAAGAGCATACTATATAATTGTGATAGTTTGTTGGGCCAACAGTCCATAGTGAAGACTGTCAGAATCTATGTAACTGATGAAGCAGGAAATCAGGATTATTGTGAAGCTGCAATTATCATTCAAGACAACAATAATGTATGTCCGCATAGTGCCCTTAATCTTTCTGGAAATATTAGCCGTGAAGATTCTAAGAACATTGGAGATGTAGCATTGAACGTAATTAACGGGGATCTCGTTAGAAAGGATTCAACAACTACAAATAATCAGGGATCGTACGCGTTTGTAAATCTATTATTGCCAAATGGTAGTTATATAGTTCCATCCAAAGAAGACTTAATATTAAATGGCGTGACTACATATGATATCTTGCAAATTCAGAAACATATATTGGGACAACGATATTTGACTTCACCTTATAAATTGATTGCAGCTGATGTAAACAATTCTAAATCGATTACGGCACGAGATATTACAGATCTTAGAAAATTGATTTTGGGAATAACCAATGTTTTTCCAGGAAACAGTGTTTGGCGATTTGTTCCAAAGCATTTTGTGTTCAAAGATCCAAACCGTCCTTGGGACTTTCAGGAGAAGATGTTTAGAGCGGATATCGTCGAAAATCAAAATATCCTAAATTTCATAGGTGTAAAAATAGGAGACGTGGATCAATCTGCCAAAATAGGTTATAAAAATGAAGCAATAACAAGATTCAATTCAAATATAGATTTGGTATATGGTAAATCAGAATTGCTCAAATCTGGAATGACAAGAATACCTATCATGACTAATAGTCAAGTTAGTTTTGATGGATTTCAATTGGCTATAACATCACAATCGATATCTGGTAATCAAGTGAATTTGATTTCAGGAGGAATAGAAATTCTGGATGCAGACTACCATGTGGATGGTCAAAACATTAATCTGAGTTGGATAAGTAATCACAGCGTTCACATGGAAGCAAATGCGATTTTATTTTATATTGAAACCAAACATTCGTTAACGGACTTGTTAAGTATCAATCCATCTAAGATTTTACCTCAAATGTATCTATCTAATGGTGAGATTGCTAACTTGAGATTAAATTCACAGAGTCTATACCAGAATACAGATCGATTCGAAGTGGGACAAAATATTCCAAATCCATTTTCAGCGAGTACTTTGATTCCTATAGAAATTTCACAGGCTGGAATCATTAGTTTAAGTATCATTGACGTCACTGGAAAAGTGATTTCAAAACGGGAAATATCCGTTAATGCAGGTTCAAATCATATAGAAATACAAAAAACTGACATCAATCAGACTGGAGTATTTATATATAAAGTTGAAAGTCGTTTTGGGTCATCAGTGCATAAATTCATGATAAAAGATTAAGGATCAATATATTAAATTAAATTATTATATGAAAAAGCCGGTTTTTTACCGGCTTTTTCATTTGAATAAAAAACATATATAAAAATTTTCATATATTTTTTTTGTATATTTGAAATATTGTGGTATGTTTGCACCGAAGATCTAATCATCTTCTCCCAAATTTAGCAAATTTCGCGTAGTTCAAAACGTAGTTAGTTCGTTTTGGCCATTGTGCCAAGAAGAATTTTAAAACGCTTTTAACCAAATAAACTCATACAATGAGCGAACTACGTTACCCACACACTAACTTAATGTTTAATTTAGGTCAAAGACCTAGTTCCATTTCTCAAATTATACGATTTGGGTTAATGTTGAACCTTGTACTTTTCATTGGATTTTTTAATCTATCGTTAAATGCCCAGTGCATATTAACATCAGGAAAAATTCAAGGGCAAATATTCCTGGATCATTCTTATAACGGTATCTATGACATCGGTGAAAAAGGAGTAGCGTTCGTACCAGTGTATGCGTATGACATAAACGGTTCACTGGCGGCTAATGCAATTACTGATTTAAATGGAAATTATTCTTTGAATGGTTTAACTGATCAATCTTCTTATCGTATAGAATTTCAAAAACCATTATTCTATGAATATTCTATAACCGGTGCATCAAATAAGGGTGATCTACAAATGGTTCAAGCTCCTGCTTGTAATGTTTCATTCGCATTGTTTCAGCCGGGAAATTATTATAGCCCAAATAATACTAAACTTGCAGTTACCTGTTTTGTAGGTGGATCTACATTAAGTGAAAATGGAAATTTGGAAACCATTGTAGAGGTCAACAGGAACTTTACAAGTGAGAGTGCTATATCAAAAATAGTCATGAAAAGTTTAACTGGTTCAGTGTGGGGACTAGCATGGAACAGGACTCAAAAATTATTATATTCATCTGCTTTCATCAAACAGAATGCAGTATTAGGAACTGAAGGTACAGGTGGTATTTATGTAACTAATATGGATACAAGAGTTACCACACCATTTATAAACTTATCTTCATTTGGTATCAATACTGGAAGCACTGCCGGATTGTCATCTTCAGATTGCAAATACGGTGATTTAGTTGGTAAAGTAGGGTTGGGAAATTTGGAAATTTCAAATGATGATCAATACCTGTTTGTAACTAATTTATATAATAAATCCATAGTCATTATACCTACTATCAATCCTAGTAGTGCTAATATTATAGAAATAAAAATTCCGGATCCTGGATGTAATAATGGAGATTATGCTGTAGGTGGTTTGAAATATTACAATGGACACCTATATATTGGTGTTACTTGTACTGCAGAACAATCAAAATCTAAAACGGACTTCTACTTTCATGTATATGAGTACAACACTATTGCAAGAACATTTAATATTATATTAAGTACTGATTTTGCAAAAAGTTATTGGCCTAATCCACAAGGTGGTAGTAAGGTGGTTTCTCAATGGTTGACTGATATTGATTTTACCAAAGATGGTGAAATGATTTTAGGAATTGCAGATCGAAAAGGTCATGCGTATTGTGAAAGCACTTATCCTGTTACCAATCAAAATGGTGATGTGCTCATGGCATTCAAAGATGCTACAGGTTGGCACCTTGAAAACGGTGGTTATGTTAATGGCAGAGCTGGTAGTGGTATAGGACATTTAGAAGGCCATGGTGGAGGTGAATTTTTTGGTGATGATTATTGGATCGTTGGGCCATCATTGCATCCTGAAACAGCTTTGGGAAGTATAGCTTATTTAGCTAATACGAATGAAGTGATTTCAACAGTTTTCGATCCATTGTATGAATCATTTGCTGCAGGTATGCATCGCTACAGCGTACAAAATGGTAAAAAGTCAGCAGCAATACAATTATATAATAAGACGAGCAGTTCATTTGGCAAAGCTTCAGGACTGGGAGATATTAAAATATTAAATGGTCCTGCTCCAATTGAGATTGGAAATTTTGTGTGGTTAGATAAAAATGATAATGGGATTCAAGATCCTAATGAGAAAGGAATTGCGGGTTTAAATATTTCTTTATATAATGCATCATGTCAAAAGGTTTCTTCTTTTGTCACTAATCAAAGTGGTCAATATTTATTCAATGAAACCAATGTAGATTTAAATGCAGACGGTATCATGGATGGCTTGGCATACAATTCAGAATATTATGTGGTCATAGATGATCATCGATTTGATGCTACTAAAAAATATTTCATTATAGGTCAAGATACGCTGGTTGTTGCATTAGCAAATGCGGGCGTAGGCTTTAATGGTGAATTAATCGATAGTGATGTTAGTTTAAATGATGGTGGTATTTGTCCTTCTTTTAAAGGGCTACCAGTAACTAAAATTAAAACTGGAAATTCTGGACAGAATTATTTTTACTTCGATATGGGTTTAAGACCCTATGTGGATTCTGGAGAGGTAACCCCTGAAGTGGATATCATTGATCTTGCTTTAATTAAGAAAATTAATTCTTTAGGTTCATTAAAGTTAAATGACGTCATTGAGTTTGAAATTGAGGTATTAAATCAAGGAACTATTTCAATTGATCAATATGAGATTACAGATTATATTCCTGCTCAATTGGCTTTTGATCAAGGATTGAATCCGGCATGGAAATTATCAGGTAATAATGCAATATATTCTAATACATCCCTTATCAACGAAGGTGAATTGCAAAAAGTAATTTTAAAATTAAGATTGATTGATGACCGTGCCATCAACAGTATCATTAATACCGCTGAGATATCATCCATTAAAGATGCAAAAGGTGTTGATTTGAAAGATGTAGATTCTACACCAGATCAGGATCCAAATAATGATAAAGGTGGAGTACCTAATACTTTAAGTGATAATCTATTTACCGGAAATGGAATTGATGATGAAGATGATCATGATAGAGAGGCGATATTTGTAAATGATTTAGCTTTGATCAAAGTCTTGTCGAGTAGCGGAACGGTAAAACGTGGAGATGATGTTATATTTGATATTTTAGTAAATAATCAAGGTAATACTGTTATACCTTATTATGAAATTGTGGATTATATTCCTGCAGGTTTTATTTTTAATCAAGCTAAAAATCCGGATTGGACTATTAGTGGTAATGTAGCTAGCCATATTAATTCAAACGATTTAAATCAAGGAGAAATTCGTACAGTTTCTATTGTTTTAGAAGTTTCACAAAATGCAGTGGCTAATAATTTAATTAATGCTGCTGAGATAGCAGTATTTAAAGATGCAACCGGTCATGTATTAATGGATCGCGATTCAAAACCTGATCAGAATCCAAACAATGATCCGGGATCTGAAATTGGAACTTTATATGACAATAGTTTTGATGGTGATGGTGTTAGTGATGAAGATGATTTTGATAGAGAAGCAGTACAAATTGCGGATATCGCATTAATAAATAAAACGACACAAATTAATCCAGTTAAATTGGGTGAATTGGTAACTTTTGAATTATCCGTTTTTAACCAAGGCAATACCCCAATTGGATGTTTTGATTTATTAGATTATATTCCAAGTGGATTTGAATTTGTTGCAGGTGAAAATCCGGGATGGACTTTAAATGGAAGTACTGCTAAATTTACAGATACCAGAGTTTTAGAAGTAGGTGCAACTAGAATTATTTCCATTAAATTGAAAGTTATATCCAGTCAATATAGTGAACTAGTAAATGTTGCGGAGATAGGTCGATTAAAAGATGTTAATAAATCTGACATTAGTGATTGGGATTCTACACCAGATTCTAATCCGATAAATGACAAGGGAGGAGTTTTAGGATCTGCTACTGATAATATGATTGATGGAGATGGAATTATAGATGAAGATGATCAGGATCCGGCTTCAGTTGATGTATTTGATTTAGCATTAATATTGACAACTGCTAAAGTTACTCCTGTTAAAATCAATGAAGATGTTACATTTAAAATAACGCTTTGTAATCAAGGAAATATAGTTGCATCGAATGTAGTTTTGATTGATTATGTTCCAGCAGGAATGGAGCTTAGTTCATTTGATAACAACGGTTGGATATTGCAAAATGGTAAATTGTTAAATACCATTAATGCTCAGATCAACCCTGGTCAGTGTATTGAAAAGAATATTATACTTAGAATAAAAGAATCAGCAAATTCAACAAATATTACCAATAGAGCAGAAGTTGTAACAGCTCAAAATTCAGTTGGAAGTGATATGTCAAATGTGGATGTAGATTCAAATCCCGATGTTAATTCAACTAATGATGCAGGGGGTGTTGTGGGAACTTTAACAGATAATGTGTTAGATGGTAATGGCATTTTGGATGAAGATGATGCGGACCCGGAAACAGTTCGTATTGCAGATTTGGCATTGCGTAAACGACTTGTAGCTGGTAACGTATTACGTTATTTAGGATCTGTTAATTTTGAAATTGAAGTTTTCAATCAAGGAAATATTTCTCTTAAGAATATTAATATAATCGACTACCTACCTAAAGGTTTTAGTTTGAATCCAAGCGCAGTAAATCTGGGTTGGACCATGGAGAATGGCTATGCACTATTTAATTTAAAGAACGTATTGAATCCAAATGAGCAAGTAAAGTTAATTCTTAGCTTGGATGCTGGAACTGGAGTTGATTTTGCAAGTTTAAACAATGTCGCAGAAATTACTGGTTTTGAAGATAATAATGGCATCGTATTAAGTGCATTTGATTTCGATAGTAATCCGGATAAAAATCCAGCTAATGATAAAGGTGGAGAACTGTTTTCAATTACAGATGATTTAATAACAGATCACGGTAATATCGATGAGGATGATGCAGATATTGCTACAGTTGATGTGTTTGATTTAGCATTAACCAAGCGAGTAGTTAATCCTAAATTGTTATTTAAAAGTAATGACATCGTTGAATTTAATATTGATGTTGTAAATCAAGGAAATATTTCTTCATTCCAAACACAGATAATTGATTACGTTGATACGAATTTTATTTTCAAACCTGAATTAAATCCAGGATGGGTTGTCATAGGAACTAATAAAGTAGGCTTTATTATTAATGAAGAAATTAACCCGACAGAAACGAAAAGTGTAGGAATTCAACTTGTAATAAAAAGTAAAAGAACTGAGAATTCTTTTTTCAATACAAGTGAAATTGTTTATGCAAGAGATAGTAGAGGAAATGATTTAATTGATTATGATTCAACTCCGGATCAGGATGCAACAAATGATAAATATACAGGTGGTCATCCTATAAATGACCATGGCATTACTGATGAAGATGATCATGATAAG
Source organism: Saprospiraceae bacterium (assembly GCA_044228225.1). Lineage (GTDB taxonomy): Bacteria > Bacteroidota > Bacteroidia > Chitinophagales > Saprospiraceae > Vicinibacter. The sequence goes on from JBGAVH010000006.1 coordinate 26,657, forward strand.
GTTGAAACCAATCCAGGTAATTTTGATTTAGCTTTAATTAAGGATGTTGATGTTCGTACCGTGCAAAGAGGTCAAGAAGTACCTTGGACCATTACAATAGCCAATCAAGGATCTGTAACGGCTAAAGAAATAACTATTGTGGATTATTTGCCAAGTGGTACAACAATGATAAGTCCTGAATGGAGTTTATCACCAATAAATCCAGATCCGAACAAATATTTTATTGTATTAAATGAGAAAAATGGTCGAATACCTCAAGGGGGTCTTAAAGCAGGTGAACAAGTTCAAGTAAAGATTATTTTAAAAATAAATATAGATCGTAATCCTGGACCTATAGTTAATAGAGCTGAAATATTTTCAGCAGTTAATGATTTTAATGAGCCGGATGAGGATTCAACACCGGACGATGTAATCAACAATGACGGAGGTGGAGATATTTTTACAGATAGCGATGGTTCAGGTAGTGCAGTTCCAGATGATGGAAGTATTCCTGGTGATGAAGATGATGCAGATCCATCTGGTGTATTCTTGTTGGAATTGGTCAACGAAGATTGCATTTGTCTCAATAATGCAACAACACCGGATAATGGACAGTTTTCAACGTTTTTTACACTTGAATCCAGAGCCGGTGAAATATGGTTTATAAGATCTGTGACTGGATTGTATAATGTACCAAGTCCGGCACCACCAGCAGCTCCTACACCATTTGTTACAGGTCCTGCAGGATTTATTCTTCCACTTATGGCGACTAATGGAGTTCTATCCACTTATGGATTTACAGGAATTCATGTAGATGATATTGGATTCTCAATAGTCATTGAAAATCAATTTGGAGATAAAGTAAGTTTAGGCAATGTAAGATGTCGATATGAGACTTCATCAGTTACAGAAAGTCAAAATAATGTTTGTATAGGATCAACAGTGAGATATGCAGTTGCATACAGAGAAGGAAGTACTTATAACTGGTCATTATCATCTGGTGGTGTATTTACTTCATCAACAACATCAAGAGCTACAGCAATCATGTGGACTGCTGGTGTTGGAACAACGCACATTCTACGAATTCAAGAGTCCAATCCTGACTTATGTCTTGAACCTATTGATATCCCTATTACCATTGGAGATCAAATCGGTTCTGTTTCTTGTATTGGAGAATTGCAAGTATCATTAAACAATACATGTCAAGCACAGATTACACCTCAGAAATTATTACAAGGTGGACCATATGATTATAATTCATATGCAGTCATGATCATCAATAAAGATGGCTCCATAGTGCCCAATGCACTATTAACACATGAACACCTTGGTAAGACATTGGTAGCAAAAGTATTAAATGTTTGTAATGGTAATAGCTGTTGGTCAACTATAGTAGTTGAAGATAAAATTAAACCAACAATTGAATGTTTAAATGATACCATTGATTGTACGCGTATGCAATCGTATTTAGGACCATTGGTTCGTGATAATTGTGATTTGAATCCGGTTAAAATTTTAGTTGATGAAACAATTGAGGATACCAGATGCAATCCTGATTATTCTAAAATTGTAAATAGAAAATATGTTGCCAGAGACAATTATGGAAATATTTCCGATACATGTACCATGAAGATCTTCCTTAAGAGAATTGTATTGGATTCTATAGTTTTTCCGGATACATTGAGTCTATTGACAAATAATCCATTAATATGTAATGGTTTTGCTTCAGATTCTTTAGGTCGTCCATTACCATCAGTATCAGGTTATCCACTTTATCATGGTGCACCTATTTGGCCAAATAAGGATAGTAAATATTGTGATTATTTTGCAAGTTATGAAGACATTGAATTGCCAAATGGTAAGAACTGTACCAGAAAAATTTTAAGAAATTGGAAATTTATAATTTGGTATTGTACAACATTTGAACAAAGAGTATATAATCAGCTTATTGAAATCGTTGATACAACCGCGCCAACTATAGTATGTCCGTATGATATTACAGTGACTACTGGAGGTGGTTATGTTTGTGCAGCTAATGTATGGATACCTGCTCCTGTAACATTTGATAGTTGTGTAAATGATGTTACAGTTGATTTAGTCTATCCGGGTGGATTTATTAAAGACTTCAAAGGTGGTTATGTGGTATTACCTGCAGGACTTGATATCTTAAAATTCAGAGCATACGATCGATGCCATAATGTGGATAGTTGCACTTTTGAAGTATTGGTACAAGATCGTACACCACCTGTTGTGCAATGTGACAGAGAAACAGTAGTTTCTTTAGATCGTTTTGGATTAGCATCAGTTCCGGCTACTAGTTTTGATGATGGAAGTTATGATGACTGCCACATTAAATCTATGCAAGTAAGAAGAATGGATGATGGAGTGCCTTGTCAATTGAATCCTAATGTGTTTGCAGATTCAGTTGGATTCTGTTGTGCTGATATAGGAAAATTCGTAACCGTAATGTTTATGGTAACGGATCATGATGGAAATTCAAATACTTGTATGGTTACTGTAGAAGTGCAAGACAAAACCATTCCAAGTATTTATTGTCCGCATGATGTGACTATAAATTGTGAATATCATTTAGATACAAGTAAATTGGATGTATTTGGTACACCTACTGTTTCCGATAATTGCAATGTTACATTCCAGGAAATTAAAGAAGTACATATCAATCAATGTCGTGAAGGTTACATAGATCGAATCTTTATTGCGGGAAATAGTTTTGGAAGCGACGTATGCGTTCAAAGGATTACCATAATTAATGATCAGCCATTTGTAGAAGGCAATATTAGATGGCCAGGTGACTTTGATACAACTACCTGTGCTGCTGGTGCGTTAACACCAGGATCTTTACCATATGGTAAGGGATTTCCAATTATCACTGAAGATAAATGTGATTTGGTTGGTATTAATTATGAGGACCATTTATTTAGATTTATCAATGGATCTGATGCATGTTACAAAATAATTAGAAAATGGAAAGTGATCAATTGGTGTCGATTTTACGACATTACCGGAGCACCTATTATTTATGAACATGATCAAATTATCAAGATTAGCAATAAGATCAAGCCAACATTTACTTCAGGATGTGAAGACAAACGATTTGATATCATTGACACTTCTTGTTATGGTGGATTTGTAAAATTAATTGCTACTGGTGAAGATGATTGTACCCCTGGAGCTGAATTGCGATGGGAATATCATGTAGATTTATATTCCAATGGAATTGAAGATTATAGTGGGTTAGGAATTGGTGATACTATTGATGCTTCGAGAGTTTATCCTCTTGGAAAACATAAAATAAAATATGTATTTGAAGATTTGTGTGGCAACAAAGAAGTTTGTGAAAGACAGTTCGAGATCGTTAATATTAAAGCTCCAATAGCATATTGCCTGAAAGGACTTGCAGCGGGTTTAGTTGCAATGGATCTTAATGGTGATGGAAAAATCGATGGTGAGATGGTGACTTTATGGGCTAAAGATTTCGATCAAGGATCTTACCATCCATGTGGATATGATTTGACTTATTCATTGGGAAGAGATACCAGTGTTCATTCGATGACTTATGATTGTGATAGCGTTGGAATTAGAGTCGTGACTTTATGTGTAACAGCAAGTAACGGTCAGCAATCTTGTTGCGAAACTTTTGTTGAAATACAAGATAATAATAAAGTTGATTTCTGTAATTGTGTTGAGAAACCGGTGAATCTTACAGTTTCAAATTGTGTAATTGCTACTGAACCCGCAGATTTAAATTCATTTCCAAAAATTGGTAATTGCAATTGTACGGATGTAAGTTTCTCAAAAAATGATGTAATCGTATCAAATGTGCCAAACGCATGTTATGCCATTGATAGAACATGGACAGCTACATTTAATTGTCCTGAATCATCAGAAGAATTTACATTTAAGCAACGAATTACAGTGACTACAGATTTAAAAGAAGCTGATATACAATGGCCAAGTGATACCGTGGTAGTAGATAATTGTTTAGGATCTAAGGATACTTTACTTATTGGTAATACACCAAGATATTGTACATATGGTGGTAATGTTGGTGTTCGATTTGTAGATCGTTTATTGCCTCCTGTGGGTGATATTGTTTATTGTGAAAGAACATGGACTGTGTTTAGTAAATGTGTTGGTTCTCAATCTTATTCATTCAAACAAATTCTTAAAGTAATTTTTTCAACGGGTGTTAAATATACAGTGCCAAGTGACATTACGTTAACGGAGAATTGCAAACGTTCCTTTTTACCGGATTCAATTAATGGGTATCCGAAAGTGAATTGCCCTTGTAATATCTTTGTTCATTCCTATGTAGATTCATTAGTAACAGGTATTCCAAATACATGTTATGTAATCTATAGAAAATGGACTTCGACCTATAATTGCCCTCCGGATGTGTTAGGAACATTCAAGGGTACACAAAAAATTACATTTGCACTTGATCTTAAAGAAAAGGATATTAAGTGGCCTGTGGATAGTTTTGTTGTAGACAATTGTGGAGGAAGAATTGATACTGGTTTTGTTGATCACAAACCAGAGTTATTGGTGGATTTCTGTGGTTACGTTTCTATAACTTTCAAAGATAGTGTCAAGAAAGAAAGCGATACATGTAAGATTATCCAAAGAACGTGGATCGTAGGAAACGAGTGCACCAGTGGTGTGAATAGACAGGAGTATAGATTTAAACAAGTATTAAAAGTATTATTCCCATATGGTCCAAAACTTAATGTACCAGCTGACCTTACGGTTACAGATTGTAAAAAACCATTCTTACCGGATTCTTTAAATGGATATCCAACCATCACCTGTGCTTGTGATTCATTAACTTTCACTTTTAAGGATGATACGCTTAGAAATAATAATGAAGTGTGTTATGTGGTAGAAAGAAACTGGTCTGTAAGAGTTAGGTGCAGACCTGAAATAGATACCACATTGAAAGGAATTCAAAGAATAACTCGAGATGTTAATTTGGTAGTGGGAGATATAAATTGGCCAAAGGATACATTTATATCACTTACTTGTACACCTACATTAGATCCGAATATTACCGGAAGACCTACATTGAAGAAAGACTTCTGTGGATTGGTTACATTCACTTTTGTAGATAGCTTGGATAATGGGGGAACTTGCAGAACCATAAAACGAACATGGACTGCCAGAAATGCTTGTAGTGCATCACAGGTATTTAAGTTTAATCAATACATCATTACCAAAAACCAAACGCCTCCTTCGATTCAATGTCCACCTGATAGAACTGTGAATGCTGATCCTGGAATTTGTGGAGCAAATGTGAATGTTGGAAATGCAACACAAACCAATGATTGCAATACGGGTGTAACGTTTACTAATAATGCACCTTCGCAGTTTCCAGTAGGTAAGACCAATGTTATCTTTACTGCAACTGATGCATGTGGTAATACAGCAACATGTATAACCATGATTACTGTCATTGAAAACATTCCTCCTACCATTACTTGTCCAAATGATACCTTGGTAGATTGTAGTGTCAATACTGATGATTTGACTCAATTTGGTTCGCCGATTGCAACAGACAATTGTACAGGATTTACAGTAACTGATAGTGTTATCAGGAATCAAAACGTTTGTGGTATTGGTACCATAACGAGAATATTTACAGTTACAGATGCATCAGGAAATTCCAATTCATGTGCGCAACTTATTACTATAAATAATCCTGATCCGTTAGATAGCTTAGAAATTAATTGGCCAACTACTCCTGTAACAGTAGGCGAATGTGCTTCAATAAGTCCGGATAGTTTAGGAATTCCATCAGTGGATACCGGAGCTGCTACATGTTTCAAATTGCGAATTACTTTTGCAGATTCAAATTTCTGTAAGCAAAGAAATCGTTGTGAAATTGATCGGGTATGGACGGTATTCGATAGTTGTTCTGCACAAACCTTTAATTTTACGCAGTTAATTATTCGTTTTGATACTCTGTCACCAAGAATATTAGGCGTTCGAGATACCACTTTATTTGCTTCCGATACAGCTTGTAATAATTTTGTGAATTTAGTGGCTTATACAGATGCGTGTGATTCAGCTACAGTGGTATTTACCAATGATTCACCTTACGGAGTGAATGATAAGAATGATGCTTCCGGTTATTATCCTACAGGAACCACCACAGTAACGTTCACTGCGCAAGATGCTTGTTGTAATTTGAGTTTCTTAACGATTAAAATTACGGTAATAGATACAGTTGGACCGGAAGTGACTTGCCGAAAAGTAATTAAGAATATAAAAGATGACAGTTGTGCGGTATATAACTCACATGAATTTATTTTCAGACTCAGTGACAATTGTTCAGATTCGGCTAAAATCATGACTTCATTTAATAGAAATGATTTCACGGATACCTTAAGAACGATTTGTTGTGATTCGATTAGAAATGGTAACTATTTAGGCCCTGCAACTATCTACTTTAAGGACGAGGCTGGTAATATTGATTCATGTGTAACCTTATTGCAAGCTTTAGATCCGGACACTATTTGTCCTCATAACTTTAAGCTGGCAGTGATCAATGGTTTAATCAGAGCGCGCAATAATAATGTATTGGCTGGAATTGATGTTACATTGAATAATGGGTTGGCAGGAACAACGTCAACTGCCGGAAATGGGTTTTACAATTTCCGTGATATGAGTTTGGGAGGAGCTTATTATGTAAAAGCTAAACACGATGTTGATCCATTGGATGGTGTTACTACGTATGACATTGTACAAATTCAAAGACATATACTTGGAATTAAACCATTGGATCATCCATATAAGTACATAGCAGCCGATGTAAATAAATCTAAATCGGTAACAGCTGCAGATATTGTAGAAATCCGGAAGTTGATACTTGGTAAAGTGGATCGATTTAAGAATAATGAATCATGGCGATTTGTAGATTCGGATTATAAATTCATTGATCCATTGAATCCATTCCTTGATGAGTTTACAGAGTCATTCTATGTGCCTAAGTTAATTAATAATGTGTTGGCTAATTTCACTGGAATTAAAGTTGGTGATATTGATGATTCGAATAAATTGAATGGATTAGGTCATCAGGCACTCTCAAGAACGAATCAATACACCTTAGTTCATACTGAAGATGTTATGTTAAAAGCTGGTATCGAGACCAACATTGAATTAAGTATTCCTACATGGATGCAATTGGATGGTTTGCAGTTTGCATTGAATGTTAATCCTGCTTTAGCAAGAGTATCGCAAGTTCTATGCACTGAAGAAGGTGTAGTAAGAGATGAAAGTATCGGTACGGTATTTATGGATAGAGGCATAGTGAATGTTTCTTGGGTTCGTAATATGACCGATAAAGGACAATGGAAATTGACATTGAAAGTAATATCGAAATCCAATGTGAATCTTTCTGAAATCTTAACGATTGACCCTGTGTTGATGCCGGCTGAAGCTTATACAACTTCTAATGAATTTAATGTTGTGGCTTTATCCATGAATTCAAATCAAGCGACACATTCACAAGTGAAATTGTATCAGAATATACCAAATCCATATTCACAGTCCACTAGAATTCCATTTGAATTAAATGCGGATTCAGAAGTGATTCTAAGTGTTATTGATGTCAATGGGCAAGTTGTGTATGAATACAAAAAATTCTTTACAAAAGGATATCACGAAATACCAATTAATAAGACATCAATACAGAAAAGCGGTATGTATTATTATATGATACAGACAGGACGCGACAAAGTATATAAACGGATGCTGTTCCTCGACTAAGGTGTCACATTTATAAAAATAGTGTGTAGTAATCGGTTTCGTTTTCACGACCCCTTTGATGATTCAAAGGGGTCTTTTTTATAATTCAAAAGTGAGGTGCTTTAGTTTAAGATATATTGTGTGGGTGAATTGATAGATGGATGAGATCAGTACTATCATCGTTTGTTTTCACTGCGGAAATTAGTGAGCAAGCACGAATAGAATTGCTTTTTGTAATAAACTCAAAGTTGATTTTATTGGATTACCTTTGCATTGGATAAGAGAATTGAATGTGCATTTAAGGAATTGGAATTTAATGGCTTAATATGTTGTTAGTGAATTATGGAATTAAATAATGATTTAAAATTGGCGGTGTTAATTGATGCTGATAACGTGCCTTATGCCAATGTGAAGGAAATGTTTGAAGAAATAGCTAAATATGGTATTCCTACATTTAAACGGATTTATGCGGACTGGACAAAGCCAACTGTAGCAGGTTGGAAAAAAGTCCTCTTGGAAAATGCAATAACACCCATACAGCAATACAGTTATTCCACAGGAAAGAACGCTTCCGATAGTGCATTGATCATTGATGCGATGGACATATTGTATACCGGTAAAGTCGATGGATTCTGCATTGTGTCCAGTGATAGTGATTTTACAAGGCTAGCAACTCGGCTCAGAGAAGCGGGTATGAAGGTCATAGGAATAGGAGAGAAGAAGACTCTGAATCCCTTCATTACAGCCTGTGATAAATTCATATATATAGAAATTTTGAAGCCTGAAGTTATTAGCCCAATAAAAAATGGCAACAAGAAAACATCAAAAAACAGTAGACCATTGGTTAATGAACCCTTGAGTAAAATAGATCAAGGCATCATCAAATTGTTCCTGGATAGCGTGTCTGATCTTGCAGATGAAAATGGATGGGCATTCTTAGGCGAATTAGGCAATCTTATGCTCAAAAAGAAACCAGACTTCGATCCAAGAAATTATGGTCATCCTAAAATGTTATCCCTAATAAAAGCTGTTCATAAATTTGAAATAGATGAACGTGATACCGGGAAGAAGAATACGAAACATATTTATGTTAGGAGGAAAACCAATTAATTTTTTGTATAACAGAAAATGATCTTAACCTCTCTAAAAAAGATGAAGTATTGATAATTAAAATGATGATTTAAAATTACACTTTAATAAACTTCCGAAATCCTTTTCGCCCCCATTGATCAATAATGATGACATAATACATTCCTTGAGGATAATTTGATGTGTTCAATTCTAATAGGTCATGTTCTACTTGGTGATCCATATCTAATTTATGAATCTGTTCACCATATTGATTCAAGACCTGCACTTGGTTGATATTCTTTGGCTCCATTAGATCAATATAAATATTTTCAACACTTGGATTCGGATACACATTTAATTTAAGATTTCTTCCCCTGTTCTCAGTACCCGCCACATAGTGCGGATCACAGTAAAAAAATGTTTGATCCATTACAAATTCTACGCCATAAATGGAATCAACACCTTTACCCTGGATGTCATACTCCAAAATAAAAGGTCTTTCGTGCTTTGATTTGTATTTCTCACCCAAAAAAAGAGTATATGAACTGTCACTCATACAGCCGTAACGAACAGTGGTGTCCCATAACCATTCATGATTAAATAAAAGGTGTCTGGTGTAATCAGGTGTAAAAAAATTCCATATTTGTCCAGGGCAATTGACCTTTTCAAAGTCTTGAATTCTCCAACTGATTGTAATGGGTTGAAACTTGGCATTAATAAAGAATAATAAAATGTCGCCTCCAATACATGGTGCATTTACAATTTTTTCAGCACCGCCGACTATTCGCTTCACTTTTAAATTTGGTGGAGATGGAGGTGTAACGCCATAATATTCGAAATAATTTACAGCTCTTACATCAAAAATGCTATCAAAATGCGATCTATCGATCACTTCACCAAAGTCTGGATTGGACGAATGCTTTGCATTTAAATCAAAACCAATCTCAATACTGTCCTTATTCCCAATGGCGTCAGTAAAATAGAACATAGTAAGAAAAGCTGGCTCTTTTTGTTGTGAAAACAAAGAATAAGGAATAATAATGAAAACTAAAATATACCTCATCTTTTTATAGTTTTATAAAAGATTTAGAATAAATATGTTCTGATCCAATTAATATCAAAGTATAAGTACCAGAATTCAAATTATCTACTGATACATTAATATTACCTTCACCTGAATTGGAAACAACTGTTGAATTGAATAATTCAATATACTGATTTGCAATAGGGTTAAAGGCAAATAGGGTAAATTGGTCACTAGCTTGCAGATCAAAATTGATATTTACATCGGTACTTGCAGGGTTTGGTGATATATTCATGTCCCCTGGATTTGAATTTGGATATGCAGCATTCGGTGGGCAATCACCTGTAGTAAATAATCTATTAGCGGTATGTATAGCATCACAATTAAACCTACCTACAGTGAGTTCTAATCTGTAGTTTGAATTTGAAGATAAATAAATGGAATTAGTTCCAATAGGTACTTGTTGAAAATTATTATAGCATATTTTTGTAGCTGCCACATTCTTCCATCCTGGATCATACACTAATTGTTCTGTGCCATTGGTGATTTTATAAATTCGAATCTTATGTTTGTTTTCATTAACTGAAGCTGACAAATCAAAACATCCTGAACAAGGATAAATATTATTTGTTCCTGGCAATGGATCCGATATGAACGCATTAGGTGCAAGGCAAGATCTATCTGTCTGGATGGTATTAATATAATTACATTTATATTTTAACAAAACTTCCAGCATTCGTTTGAGTTGGAGATAGGTAAAGCTATTCTGCTCTGCATTATTTGCCATTACATTATTATTGATCCATTGGTCAAGACAGCAGGGACTTATTGGACATGGAGACGTTTCGTCACAATCGTTGATGCCATTAGAATTTCTTCCATTGGAGAAGTTCATGCCTATTTGATCATTTCCTGGATCTGGAGGAGTTCCAGTAGCTATTTTGTTCCAACATTGCTGTTGGACTTCATTTGATTGAGAAATGTTGCCATCACAATTCCGATCTAAATTAAAATTTAATGGAGGTGTATCATCAATACCATCAGAAACCCAACTATGTTCAAGGCCCATAAGATGGCCAAACTCATGATTAAGAGTCTGCCCTCGCAATTCGCTGATATTAAAGTTAATATAATGTTCTCCAATCCATTCAGCAACTCCACTACACCCTTCACAAGGCGAAATAAATAGATTAAATTCAGTGGGTTTATTAATTCCAAAATCAATACCAATCTGCTTTATTAGGTAACGTGCTAGTATTTGGTTAATGCTTGAAATCTGGTGAATGTAAACTCCTTTTAGTACATATTGGAATGGATTACATAACTTGATCGATCCAGATTGGTTTTTTTGAATGGGGTTTACATAAAAATTATAATTGGCGTCATTGATTAGGTCTTCAGCCAGTTTATTCGCATCCTTAGTTTTCTTTCCTGAAGGTACTATTAAATCATTCAAATTGCTATTTAACACAAAAAAATGGACATTCACATTGATCCAAATCAATCGGCAATTATCTCCATTGTCAAGTTCATCCAGGATTTCTTGGACATCAATACAATCATTAGTGGTTTGAAGAGAATCAAAGACAACATAAGTCGAATCCAATCCACAGGGCATGTTCTGTGTAAATGTTTTTTGAAGAATTGGATAATAAAATAAGAAAAACAAAATCAGACTAGATTTGAATAATTGACCAAATCGATTTCCAATTAATCTAGAATTGAGGAATTGAGGAATAAAGGAATAGAGGTTTGGGTTCATAATTTTGATGTTATATGTTAATAATTTACAAATATACCTAAGGCCGTGCTAGAATCCAAATTAATATTCGATAAATATCAGTAACATAACAATATTATAATAAAATACTGACCTAGACCAAAGCGATTATTTTGTTCAATTTCCATAGGTTGCTTAATTAAAATAGAGATAAAACCATTTATTGAACGAGATTTGGATTATTATCCAAAGTGCAGTCTGGGATATTAAAGGCCGTATCTATATTAAGTTAACATTGACGAATTTCTCGAATGAGATCCGTAGGTCAATTGATTCACGACACATTAAAGAACGATGTATAGCCCAATACTACTAAGGCTCTAGGTTGGGAAGCTTAAAGCAATTATAGCCCTAGTTTATCAAGGCTTAAAGCTGGGAAGCGCGAATCAATCATCGCTATTTTAGGACAAAACATTCGATTGAGAAAAATTGAGGGATAGTCGTGGATAAGACGTGGAATAGTCGTGGAATAGTTGTGGAATATTGCTGAGGTCGTTTAGCCTGATTTAGATAAAAAGCAAAAAGCTACCTTTTTTGAATATTTGTATTTAGGGACATGCTTGTATTTTTGTTTTGTTGAGACGCTGTTGGTTAAAGCCATTGACCAAGATGTTTGTATTTTTTAGGATTGGCTAAAGCCAAGTTACCAAACCAAACCAAACCAAACCAGACCGAACCTAGCCAAACATCTCCATTTTACCATTCAACCCCAAATATTGACAACTCATCAGGTTTGATGATATTCAGTTCAAATAGCTCAAGTACTTTTGAGCCAACAAAAAAAATGAAAATGAAAAATTATTATTTACCATCAATCTTATTGCTTATTTCACTATTTTTCAATAATGTATATGCCCAAAATTCAACTCAAACAATTAGAGGGACCATAATAGATAAACAATCCCAATCCATCATCATTGGTGCTAATGTCATTGTGATGAACCATAGCCCTCAAAAAGGTGCTGTAAGTGATATCAATGGACATTTTAGAATAGATGGAATGATGGTAGGGAGATTTGACCTGAAAGTAAGTTATCTTGGGTATAATGAAGTGGTGTTGTCTAATATAGAAATTACTTTAGGTAAGGAAGTTGTACTAGAAATTGGAATAGAAGAGAATGTCAATTCCTTAGATGAAGTTATCGTGTCAGCGAGTAAAAAGAATGAAACGAATAATGAACTTGTGTCAGTAAGTGGTCGATCATTTTCTATTGAGGATGTGAATCGTTATGCTGGAGGGCGTTCTGATCCATCACGTTTAGCAGCTAATTTTGCCGGTGTTAGCTCTCCGGATGATTCGAGAAATGATATTGTTATTCGTGGTAATTCTCCCACTGGAGTGTTATGGCGTATTGAAGGATTGAATATACCGAATCCTAATCACTTTTCTACCATCGGTACAACAGGAGGTCCGGTTAGTGCAATCAATACGAATGTGATTAAGAATTCTGATTTTTTTACTTCTGCTTTTCCATCGGAATATGGTAATGCGAATGCAGGTGTTTTTGACTTGGGATTTAGAGCTGGTAATTCTGAGAAGAGAGAACATACCTTACAATTAGGCGCCTTGACGGGATTGGAGGCGATGACGGAAGGACCTATAAATAAAGGTAAGGGTTCTTCTTATTTATTCGCTTATCGATATTCATTTACTGGCGTGGCGCAAGCAATTGGAATTCCTATTGGAACAGCAGCGACACCATTTTATCAAGACATTTCATTCAAAATTAATGGTGGTTTAACCAAATTTGGAAAATTCACTTTGTTTGGTCTAGGAGGAACAAGTAAAATTGATTTCTTGCATAATAAAATAGATGAATCCGATTTATTTGCAAATCCATCTAAGGATAGTTATTTTACGAGCGACATAGGTTTAGTGGGCGTTAAACATTTTATTAAATTGAATGAAAGATCCTATTTTAATAGTGTTATTGGTGCAACTTATAATGGATCTGAATTTCTGGAAGATCATGTTGTATTAGAAACAAAATCAGTGGAAAGAGATATTGAAAATAAAACAAGTCAAATTCACTATTCTATAAATTCATCGTTCAATTCAAAAATCAATTCAAAAATATTTGTGAAAGTAGGATTCATATCTGAAATGATCCAACTTGATTTAGATGCAAGAGAGAAAATCTCTGATACCTTATGGAATCATTATTGGGATTTTAAAGATAGGACTTATCTCCATCAGGCTTATGCTCAAGGTAAGTATAGATTTAATGAAAAATTTACTTTAAATATTGGGGTTCATGGACAGTATTTAGCATTGAATGAATCTTTTGCCATAGAACCACGGGTAGGTTTAAAATATCAAATGACAGAAAAACAAACTTTGAGTTTTGGTTATGGCGGTCATAGCCAAATGCAACCGACAGATGTTTATTTTTATAGAACGAGATTATCTGATGGAAGTTTTAATCAATCCAATATGGATTTAGGATTTACAAGAAGTCAACATTTTGTATTAGGATATGATGTCCTTCCATTTAAGGACTGGAGAATCAAAACGGAATTGTATTATCAAGATTTATCAAATGTACCTGTAACGATAGCGCCAAGCAGTTTTTCAATGTTAAATACCGGAGCCAGTTTTATTCCAATTGATCAGGACCATTTGGTGAATGAAGGAAGCGGAACGAATTATGGAGCTGAGTTAACGATTGAGAAATTTTTTAGTCATGGATATTATGCATTATTAACTGGAACAGTATATGAATCAAAATACAAGGGCAGTGACGACATAGAGCGGAATACAGCATTCAACGGAACCTATGTGTATAATGTTTTAGGTGGAAAGGATTTCAACATAGGAAGAGACAAAAGACATGTCATTAATATAGGTATTAAGTTGACTCAGGCTGGTGGTCGTTATTTTACACCTGTTGATCTTGAGGCATCTCAAAAAATTCATGAACAAGTATTACAGGGTGATTCAAAAGCCTATTCTGAAAGAAATCCAGATTTTTTTAGATTTGATATCAAAATGGGGATTACTATGAATAGTAAAAGATTTAAATTGTCACAATCCTTCTCTTTTGACATTCAAAATGTAACCAATAATAAAAATGTATTTGCTCAACGATACAATCCGGTTACCAATACCATTAATACAGCTTATCAAATTGGGTTTTTTCCAAACTTTGTTTATAAAATACAATTTTAGTCAAAGCATGAAAAATAGTCGGATGAACCATGGACAATATACTTAAATTTGTGCCATGAAAGATAATAAAATCAGGTTTTTGTACATGATTATTGTGGGAATATTTATTTCCCTGCTTCTTGATTTTATTAAAATTGGGGGTCAAACTTATCATAATCAATTATTTGATTTTATTATTTCTATTTTAATAACCATTGTAGTGTGGGAAGGGAATTTGCGATTAGATCATTGGATGAATATGAGATTTCCATGGGTTCTGAAACCGATTAAAAGAGTTGCGTTTCATTTGCCTGCTAGTATATTCTTTAGTGCTTTCGTGATTTACCTTTCCATGCTTGCATTCAATAAATATGTATGTCCATTACCCGAAGATACCAAAGAATCATTTATGATTACTTCGTTGGTTATCGGTGTTTTGATTTCTATCATACTCCTAACGGTAGAAATTAGTACACAATTTTTTAAGCAATGGAAATCATCTTTGGTTGAAATTGAAAAATATAAAAGTGAAAGTTTACAAGCCCAACTTCAAAACTTGAAAAATCAATTGAATCCACACTTTTTATTTAATAATATGAGTGTTCTTTCTTCATTGGTTTATAAGGATCAGGATAAAGCAGTAGATTTTATCAATCAACTTTCTAAAGTGTACCGATATTTATTGGATAATCGGAATAATGAATTGGTTACCTTGAAGACTGAACTTAATTTTATTGAATCTTATAATTTCTTGCTCAAAATTAGGTTTGATAAAAATATTCGATTTGATGTAAACATACCTGAACACTACTTGAGTTGGTATTTACCTCCTATGTCACTGCAGATGCTAATTGAAAATACCATTAAACACAATGAGGTATCTGCTGAACTTCCCTTAACGGTTAGTATAAACATAAATCATGATATGCTTCAGGTTAGTAATAATTTACAACTCAGAACGATGAATGAGATCAGTTCAAAAACTGGGATACATAATATTAGGGAACGATATAAGTATTTCACAAAAAAGAATGTTGAAGTCATTGAAACATCAAATGAGTTTATTGTAAGAATTCCTTTATTAGATCAAAAATGAAAGTCATTATTATAGAAGACGAGATGCTCTCTGCTGAACATCTTGAACTTTTGCTGAAACGGATAGATTCTGAAATTTCAATTATAGGCATTTTCGATTCTGTTAAGAAAAGCATCACGGAATTTGAGAAAGGATTGAAGGCAGATTTATTGTTTGTTGATATCCACTTAGCGGATGGTTTGAGTTTTGAAATATTCTCAAAAATCAGTATTGAAACTCCTGTTATTTTTACTACTGCTTTTGATGAATATGCTATTCAGGCTTTTAAAGTGAATAGTATAGATTATTTATTAAAACCCATTGGTTTAAGTGAATTGCAAGTTGCTGTTGATAAATTTAAAAAATGGAATTTAGTTAATCAAAAATCTCTTTTAGAACAACTTAGTCACTTATATCATGGTTTTAATAAACAATATAAGACCCGATTTATGGTTAAAATGGGCGATCAAATTGTATCAATTAAAGCAGAAGATATTCTTCATTTTATAGCAGATGACGGAATTGTTTTATTGATGTCCAAAGATGTAAAACGATATCCGGTTGATTTTACTTTAGATCAAATTGATGAGATGTTAGACCCTACCGTATTTTTCAGAATCAATCGCAAAGTCATCATTAATATAAATGCTATCCAGAAGGTAACTTCATATTTTAATAGTAGATTGAAAGTTAATGCCATTCAATTATCAGATGATTCTGCCATCGTAAGCCGCGATCGTGTCAGTGAATTTAAAATGTGGTTGGATCGTTGAGTTGATTTATGTTTGTTGACTTGAATTATATTTTAATTAGCATTTTAAGTTCTTGATTATTGAAATCATATTACTTTTCAGATCATAATAAACAAGTTTTATTGCAAAAACTGGTGTTGAAAATATTATTTAAATGGCCCATACTAAGTTTTATATTGAATTCATTGGACATTAAAGGGCAATTGCAATAAATAGCTTATCTATATGAGTCTTAGATAGGAATGAATTCAACATTTTAAATTTTATAATTCTGATCAATAGCCGGTTGAAGTATTGTACTCACAAGTTATTATTAAATCAAGAGCTACTAAATTCATAGAGCCTTGGTATTGAGTTTAATAAAATAATTTTTTTAAGTTTCTACAAAATTTTTTGCGTTTATTTATATATAATAAATCGCCATATACAGTAAGGTGTGAATGATACAAATCATAGACAGGATAGCATAAACATTTTATGTCTAAAGAACAGACCTTTGTTCAAATATTAATTAATTATACTTTAATACAACTTTATGAGAAATTTAATTACAAATATATGCTTGACATTATTTATTTTATTCTTAAGTCAAGAAGCTCAAACTCAAGCACCAAATTTAGGCTCGAGTGCTAATTTCGCAGTTTTTACGGCAGTTGGAGCTTTTTCTAATGATGGTGCAACTGTAGTAACAGGAGATATTGGTACAGATGTTGGTGCCTTTACTGGATTTCCACCTGGTGTTGTATTTGGACAAATTCATGTAGCCGATGCTATATCAGCTCAAGCGGCAATAGATGTTGATGTGGCTTATGGTTATCTAAGTACAGTCACATGTGGACTAGTCATTGGTACTACTTTAGGTGGAGGTCAAATTCTCACGCCTAATGTTTATTGTACAGGTGCAGCTTCGACATTAGATGGAGATTTGATTTTAGATGCAGATTGTGATCCCAATGGTTTGTTTATCATTAAAATTGATGGTGCGTTTTCCTCAACGGTTTTATCTAGAGTGATTTTAAGAAATTCTGCATCATTGTGTAATGTATACTGGCAAATTAATGGTGCTGTTGAATTAGGTGCAAGTTCTATTTTTAGAGGTAATATTTTAGCGAATGGTGCAATTAGTTTATTGGATGGCGCTTCTCTTTATGGAAGAGCTCTTTCCCGTGAAGGTGCAATTGATTTGCATAATAATATAGTTAATTTTAATATGCTTCCAGCTGCACAAATAATTGTTGCTGATGGACCTATTGTTTTTTGTGAAGGTGACAGTGTAGTGCTATCAGGAAATTGTGGTGGTGTATGGAATGACGGTTCAACTGGTGCAACGTTAACAGTTACACAAGGAGGTGATTATTTCGTAACAAGTACGAATGCTTGTGGAAGTGTAACTTTAAATCATATTATAGTTGTGGTAAATGCTGCACCCATTTGTACATAACTGGGAATACAGTAATTT
Source organism: Saprospiraceae bacterium (assembly GCA_044228225.1). Taxonomy (GTDB): domain Bacteria; phylum Bacteroidota; class Bacteroidia; order Chitinophagales; family Saprospiraceae; genus Vicinibacter. The sequence goes on from JBGAVH010000006.1 coordinate 44,709, forward strand.
GTCAAGGACAATCGACGCAATTATGTGCAGCAGCTGGTGCAACAAATTATATATGGAATACAGGTGAAGTAACCAGTTGTATTGTAGTCACTGAAAATGGAGTTTATACGGTAACGGTATCGGATCAAATAGGATGTAGTAGTGTGTGTAGTATATCAGTAATCGTTAGCCCATTACCTAATTGTACCATTACAGGATTAGATTCAATATGTCAAGGTCAAACAACACAACTATGCGCTCCAGCTGGACTAAGCACTTATTTGTGGAGTACTGGAGAGACAACGCAATGCATTAATGTTAGTATTGCAGGTTTATATTCTATTACAGTTACAGATGAAATTGGATGTAGTAATATATGCAGTGTATTGATAACCGTAAGTCCACTACCTAATTGTTCCATCACTGGAAATAATATTATTTGTGAAGGCCAGCTTGCAGTATTGTGTACAACGCCTGGAGCTGCAAGTTATTTGTGGAGTAATGGGAATACAACCAATTGTATAACAGTCGGAATAGCTGGTATTTATACAGTTACTGTAACTGAATTATCAGGTTGTAGTAGTACATGTAGTATTGAATTAATTGTTAATCCATCACCGATTTGTACAATCACTGGAGGTGGTTCTATTTGTCTGGGTCAATCGTCTCAACTGTGTGGAATTACAGGTATGACAAGTTATTTATGGAGTACAGGTGAAACAACGGAATGTATTTTGATTACTACTGGTGGGACGTATTCTTTAACCGTAACTAATATGAATGGTTGTAGCAGTGTATGCAGCACAATAGTAGACGCGAATTCAGCACCAGTATGTGCAATAACTGGTAATAGCTCACAATGTTTCGGACAAACTGTAAACTTATGTGCTACACCTGGTATGACACAATATTTTTGGAGTACAGGTGAATCAACAGAATGTATTTCTGTAAATACTACTGGAGCTTATTACGTTACGGTAACTGATGCAGTAGGTTGTACCAGTGTTTGTAGCGAGAAAGTTGTGTTTACTGCGGGACCGAATTGTCTTATTAGCGGAAGTAATTTTATATGTGATGGACAATCAAATATGCTATGTGCACTTCAAGGGGTTGCCAATGCAAGATATTTATGGAATACCGGAGAGACAACTAATTGCATAATTGTTTCTGAAGGAGGAACATATTCTTTGACTGTAACAAGTGCTAATGGTTGTACCAGTGTTTGTAGTAAAGTGGTTGATTTAATTCTATTACCCGAATGTACAATTATTGGAGAAGACGGTATGTGTCATGGAGAAACACTGCAATGGTGTGCTCCATTTGAAGTTGGTAATACTTATATATGGAATACTGGTGCTATAACAAATTGTATTGAAGTCAGAGAAACTGGTACCTATACAGTAACTGTAACTCGCAATGGATGTTCTAGTGTATGCAGCAAAACACTAATAGTAAAAGATAATCCAGTATGTGTTATTACTGGAAGTGACATTATATGTAAAGGTAGCACAACAACTTTTTGCGCACCCGATGTCAGCGGTAATACTTATGTTTGGACTGATCCTTCCAACGCAACAAGAACAACGAGATGTATTACGGTTAGCAATCCTGGAACCTATTTTCTAAATGTGTTTAATGAAGGGTGTAGCAGTACTTGTAGTGCCACTTTAACCGTCAATCCGAATCCCATTTGTTCTATTTCCGGCAACATGCATCCTGAACGTGGAAAAAGTACAGTGTTATGCGCAGTAGCTGGTATGCAATCTTATAAATGGTCTCATGGTGAGACTTCAAGATGTGTTTCTATAGGATATTCCGGAATGTTTACAGTCACAGTAACCAGTACAAATGGATGTACCAGTTCTTGTATGGCAATGGTAGTTTACCCAGGTGATAAAGATATGACAACTGGAGGAAATACTTCGCGTGATTATATTGCAAATTCAAATGAGGAAAATGAAAATTTGCTTGGAGATACAGAAATGAACGAGTATAATAATTCGAATGTTTTTCAAGGACTTAATATTATAGACAAAAGTTTCGTAACAAGAAAAAATGAAATTCTAGTTTCAGCATATCCGAATCCATTTCATACTAAAACTACTATTCAATTTCAAATATTTTCAAATAACGCCCATGTAGTTATTGAACTATATCAACTAGAAGGTCATAAATTGCAAACTTTATTTGATCAAAATGTTGAGCAACGAATGTTGTATTATGTTGATGTATTAGCTGATAATTATCCAAATGGTGTTTATTATTATAAAATAACAAATGGTAATTCCATAGTGAATAGGAAGTTAATAATAATGAAATAATGACAATTGTTTATTCAGTATTTTTGATGGAGATCTTAGAATGATTAGTATGTTGTATGGATCAAAAGACATTAATGATTGTGATAAAATCAAGACAATGATCTTTTAATTTTAAGTAATGATAATGAAAAATATCATATAAGAAGATTAACTTTTAATAAGTAAAATAGAAAACATTTTATATTGATTTTAAAGTTGAGTATATATTGAATTTATACTGGATGTGTGAATTATATAACATTTTACTCAAAAGGTATAATGCGAACGAATGATTAGTTGATGACCTTTAAGTTCTGAAAAATTATTTAATCTTAATCTTCTAATCATGAAATTTGTTATTCAAACCGCATTATTTTTTGCATTTTTAATCTTAATTCCTAAAATTATTTTTTCACAGGCTCCTAACCTTGGTGCCACTTCAAGCTTTGTATTATTTACTGCCGCTGGCGCTTTTTCAAATGATGGTGCTAGTATTGCTACAGGTGATATAGGTACTAATGTAGGTGCATTTACTGGATTTCCCCCTGGAATTGTTATAGGTACGATACATGTGGCCGATGCTTTAACAGCACAAGCTGCAACTGATGTAGATATGGCTTATATGTATTTAGAAGGATTAACTTGCGGATTGGTAATAGGTACTACCTTGGGAGGTGGCCAAATGCTAACTCCAAATATTTATTGCTTAGGAGCTGCTTCGACATTAAATGGGGATTTGATATTGGATGCTGAATGTGATCCAAATGCGATATTCATTTTTAAAATCGACGGCGCACTTTCTTCTACAACATTATCAAATGTAATTCTAATTAATGCTGCGTCTGCTTGCAATATTTATTGGCAAATAAACGGTGCCGTTTCACTAGGAGAGGGTTCTGTTTTTAGAGGAAATATATTGGCTAATGGTGCCATAAGTTTATTAGAAGGATCTTCACTTTATGGAAGGGGATTGTCGAGAGCAGGTGCCATTGATATGCATAATAATATTGCAACATTAGATTTATTGCCAACAGCTTCTGTAATCACAGCCGGTGGTTCTACAACTTTTTGTGATGGAGGAAGTGTCACTTTATCTGGAAATTGTGGAGGCATTTGGAGTAATGGATCTTCCAGTCCATCCATTACTGTTTTTGCAAGTGGTGATTATTTTGTTACGACAACAAATGCATGTGGAAATATACAATCCAATCATATTATAGTTACCGTGTTACAATTACCTGTTTGCACTATCACTGGAATGGATCCTATATGTGTTGGAAGTTCAACCTTGTTTTGTGCTCCAGTTGGTATAGGTTACGGTTATCTTTGGGATAACGGATCCACAACACGATGTATTACTGTAAGTATGAGTGGAACTTATACAGTTACTGTTACAGATGCTTTAGGCTGTACAAGCAGTTGTAGTAAGACACTAAATATTAATCCACTTCCAGATTGTACAATAACAGGGCTTGATTCCATATGTCAGGGTCAATCAACTACTTTTTGTGTACTGAATGCTGGACCTTCAAGTACTTTTATTTGGAATACAGGGTCAACTTCAAATTGTATAAATGTAACAACTGCAGGTACATATTCAGTGACAGTTACTGATAACATGGGTTGCACTAATTCATGTAATAAATCTATTATCATCAATGCCTTACCAAGTTGCACCATTACTGGAAATAATACCATATGTGCTGGTCAATCAACACAATTATGTGCGCCGGTTGCTACCGGGAATTCTTACATGTGGAGCACTGGTGCAACATCAAATTGTATTAACGTGGCTAGTGCTGGAGTTTATTCAGTTACCGTAACAAGAAGAGGATGTAGTAGTACTTGTAGTGTCACGGTGATCGTAAATCCTAATCCGATTTGTCTCATTACTGGAAATTCTCCAATTTGTTTTGGAAGCTCAACTTTGTTTTGTGCACCTGTGGGAACAGGAAATAGTTATATATGGGATAATGGATCAACAGCAAGATGTATTTCAGTTAGTATTGCTGGGACTTATAATGTTACTGTAACGGATGCATTAGGTTGTACCAGTAGTTGCAATAAGTTACTTACGATTAACCCAGCTTTAATTTGCAACATTGTTGGTCTGGATTCTATTTGTCAAGGACAAACAACAAGTTTTTGCGTGCTTAATAGCGGACCTCCGAATACCTTCATTTGGAGTATAGGGTCCACTTCAACATGTATCAATGTAAATACTGCTGGTACCTATTCCGTTACAGTTACAGATCCATCTGGATGTATCAGTATATGTAATAAATCATTAATAGTAAATCCACTTCCAGATTGTACGATCACTGGAAATGGTTCTATATGTTCTGGTCAACCTACACAATTATGTGCCCCACTGGTTACAGGCAATTCTTATTTATGGAGTACAGGTGCTGCAACTAATTGTATTACCGTTTCAAGTGCTGGAATTTATACTGTTACGGTTACAAGAAGAGGATGCAGTAATACATGTTCTAAAACCGTTGTAGTAAGTCCTAGTCCTATATGTACAATAACAGGTATATCTCCAATTTGTCCAGGGGGGTCAAGTTCATTTTGCGCTGCGGTGGGTACTGGTTATAGTTACTTATGGAACAATGGCGCAATAACTCGATGCATTACAGTAAGTACTGCAGGAACTTATGTAGTTACTGTTACGGATGCATTAGGATGTACAAGCAGCTGTAGTAAAACACTTGCCTTAAACCCAGCGCCGTTTTGTACAATAACTGGCCTGGACTCGTTATGTCAAGGACAGACTACTAGTTTTTGTGTTAATTCTGGGTCTTCAACTAATACTTACCTTTGGAGTAATGGATCTACTTCAAATTGTATAAATGTAAATACAGCTGGAACATACTCGGTCACCGTTACAGATCTTTTGGGTTGTCAAAGTATATGTACCAAATCACTTCAAGTTAACGCCCTTCCCGAATGTACAATAATTGGAAATGGTTCAATTTGTACTGGGCAAACCACTCAATTATGTGCTCCTGTTGCAACTGGAAATACCTATGTTTGGAGCAATGGATCTACAGCAAATTGTATTACGGTATCCAGTGCAGGAGTTTATACAGTAACTGTTACTAGAAGAGGTTGCAGTAGTATTTGCAGCAAAACAGTTGTCGTATCCACATATCCTATTTGTACCATTACAGGTATTTCAACTATATGTTCTGGAACATCAACATTATTTTGTGCTCCAGAAGGACCAGGGTATACATATATTTGGAATGAAAATACAAATCAAGAAGTCAGAACTCGATGTTTAAGCGTCAATGCAGCCAGAACATATACGGTCAAAGTAATCAATAATGGTTGTGCAAGTGTTTGTAGCAAAACATTAGCGGTTATTCCATCTCCAATATGCTTTATTACAGGAAATCTCCATCCTTGGCCAGGAAAAACAACAACGTTATGTGCTCCTGTTGGAATGACAGCATATAAGTGGAATTTTGCGAATGCTACAACGAGATGTATTACAGTAAACATGGGTGGTATGTATACAGTTACTGTAACTGCGGCAAATGGATGTACGAGTTCTTGTATGGTAATGGTTACGTATAATGGTTCTTCGGATTTCACAAGTAATGATTCTGGAAATGATCCTAATACTTCAGCCGAATCCGAACAGAATGACCAATCGATTCAAGATATTGATCAAGTAGATTTAAGCTATAAAGGAAGTAGTATGATGATTCATGCATTTCCAAATCCATTTTATTTTAAATCTGTAATAGAATTTCGAATATACAACGGTGATTCACATGTAAGTATTGATTTATATGATGTAAATGGTAGCAAAGTTGCTACTTTATTTAATCGTAATATTGAACAAGATAAGTTATATCAAGTAGAAGTTGATGGGAATCAATATCAACCTGGAGTATATTATTACAAAGCAATAAATGGCAATCATTATGTCAATAAAAAATTAATATTGATTAGATAGGTTTAATTGTGGTTAGTTAAACAGCCCTCTGCAATGGGGGCATTTTTTTTTAGTGATTAATGCAAGAGAAATGATATGAACAAATGTAGTATGAGGTATGCATAATAATTAATTGTGTGAATCATATAAAAGATATTAATTCACGTATAACCAATAATTTTTTCTATATAAGACCTTTGTATTGGAATAGGAGGTTCTGCATTTAAAATTTGATATGAAAACTAATAAACAACTTTATATAAAAATCTTCTTTTTTCTTGTTCTTTGTAATATATCATTTGGGCAAAATACAATTTTGCGTTCTACCTCTGGTTTTACATTATTTACTTCCGAAGGCGGAATATTTAATATAGGAAAATCATTTATAGCCGGAGATATTGGAACTGCAAATGGTTTGGTTAATAATTTTTCTTCCGGTATTATATTGGGTCAAGTTTATGTAGAGAATGCTACATCAATGCAAACAGTTAAAGATATTGTGCTTGCCAATAAATCATTTGATAGTTTGAAATGTGGAATCGTTATCAAACCAACATTGGGAAATAATCAAAATCTAACTGCGAATGTCTATTGCATTAATTCTGATGCTAGTTTGCATGGAGATCTTATATTAGACGGGCGTAATGATACGAGTGCTGTATTCATATTTAAAATAGAAGGTGGTTTTTCATCAAGTTCATTTTCTAATATTAAAATGATTAATGGTGCTTCGTTATGGAATGTGTATTGGCAAATTGATGGTAAAGTTATATTGGGAGATCAATCTGTATTTAGAGGTACTTTCTTAGCGACAGGTGCAATAAGTTTGTTGGAAGGTGCTACACTTTTAGGACGAGGAATAACAAGTAAAGGAAATATAACGCTCAATAACAATATAATAATTTGAACGCTATTAATCTAAAATAATGAACTCTGGATCAACAAGAATAAATACAAATTGAGAGCCAGATTTCAAACTTAATAATTAATTAATCTTATTAAAATTTATAAAAATGAAAAATTTGAATCAAAAGCTAATCATGCACTTATCTGTCTGTGCATTATTATTATTTACAGGAATAAAGACAGAAGCACAGAGTGTTGAATTTGGCGTGAGATTAATGCCAACATTTTCATCAGTTAAGGTAAAAACTTCATCAGGTGGAACCATTCAAGGTCAATATACTATAGGTTTTGGTTTTGGAGGAATATTGGGATTTAATTTTACGGAGTTTGTTGGGGCTCAAGGCGAAGTAATTTATTCTTCAATCTCACAAAAATACAAAGAGCAAGATGTTGAGCATAATTTAAAACTTAGATATATTAATATCCCATTATTGTTATCTCTTAATACTGGTAAATCCAAAAAACTTAATGGAAATTTTGTCGTTGGCCCACAGATAGGTATAAGTGTTGGGAGTAGTGTCAAAACAACTGGTGGGGATGGAACCAATAATACTCAAGCTATACTTTCTGTAAAGAAAGGTGATTTGGGATTTGCATATGGTGCTGGATTGGATTTTGGCTTGAATGCAGCCAATACAGCTCGTTTAGGTTTTGGATTTCGTGGTGTGTATGGTTTAATAGACATAAGTAAAGACAATAATAATAATTCTACAAACTCCTATTATATTTTAGATAAGACAAATTTGAAAACATATTCAGCGTATTTGGGGATTTCTTTTATATTCTAATGGAATATCATTAAGAAACTTGAAATAGTTTTTCAGAAGAACGCAGAGCCTGTTCCTATTAGGAATGGGCTTTTGTGTTGAGTTCCAATAACTTTTATTTTATTATCCGGTATTTATGTAGTAACTTGAGGAATGAAAAGTGATTTGGAATTAAAAGATTTAATTAAATAGTTGAAATGAAAAATTAGAATGGGCTTGTTTTTTAAATAAATTGGATTACTAAGTATATATTAAGAATTTATATATGTGTGAATTATGTAAATTATTGATTTAATATGATAAGGTAATTGTTTCACACATTTTACAACTTTGTACATTACAAAAATGAAAATAGTTAATATTTGAAATTATACATTAAATATATGGTCAGTGTCCGTTGTAAAATGGCAGTGAAAGAGATATTAAAGAAACTTAATTTACATTTTGTTGTAGTTGAATTAGGTGAAATCGAAATAATGGAAAACCTTTCCACTTTAGAACTTCAAAATTTGAGTTTGTTGTTGAAGGAGGTGGAATTAGAATTAATGGATGATAAAAGAGCCATATTAATTGAAAAGATAAAAAATGTTATCATTGAAATGGTACATTATACAGAAGAAAGACCTAAAACTAATTTTTCTGATTATCTTAGTGATAAATTGAAACATGATTATACATATCTCGCGAACCTCTTTTCTGAAGTGACAGGGACAACCATTGAACATTACATTATTGCGCATAAAATAGAGCGGGTGAAGGAATTAATTTTATATGATGAGTTAAATTTAACTGAAATTTCATATTTAATGAATTATAGCAGTGTAGCCCATCTTTCTACTCAATTTAAGAAAGTGACTGGTTTAACACCTTCTCATTTTAAACAACTTAAAGATAAAAGAAGAAGCCCCATTGAAGAAATTGGAAGTAATTGATAATGAAATTTAAATTCAACCGGATGGTTCAAGTTAGTTTAGGAATTTTTATATGAGACCTTTTTTAGACAGAACAACATATTTCTTTATTTTGGCTGGTATCATATTCAGTATGGGTTTATTTATATTTTATTATAATACACGAAAAATTCATACAACTAATGATTTGATCCATCAAAACCAAAATGTAATCCAAAGGAGTAACACTTTATTATTGGATATGCTTAATATTGAAACTGGATCTAGAGGTTTTTATTTGACAAAAAATAGGCTTTTTTTGGAGCCTTTTAATAGTGGAATGAAATCAATAAGAAGCGATATTACCTCTTTAAAAGAATTGAACAGTAGAAACCCTAGACAAAAAACTAGGATGGATTCATTAGAATATTTTGTGATTCAAAGATTGACCTTAGCTGAAAGTATTATTGATGATAATCAACATTTAAAGTTTGAGGATTCTGAATTATTGCAAAAAGTAATTGATGGTAAAGTTATTCTGGATAGAATACGTCAATTGATTCAAGAAATTAATTCTGATGAGCTAGTCTTACTACATGAAAGAAGTAAGTCTTATAATTCTGTTTACTTTAATGCAAAAATTGTATTATTAGCCTTAACTATATTTACTTTTGTTTTTTTTATTTTAATCTTCGTAAATATTAGAATTCAAAAATCTAAGAAAAAAACAAACGATGATTATAATAGGCAACAAAGGGAAAGTTATCATTATTCTAGGACATTGATTGAAGCGAGTCTGGATCCTTTAGTTACAATAAATGCGATTGGTAAAATTACAGATGTGAACGAGGCTTCTATTAAAGTTACGGGAATTGAACGGGATCAAATTATAGGAACTGATTTTTCACAATATTTTACAGAGCCATTAAAAGCTAAAAGTGCATATCTACAAGTTTTTGATAAAGGTTTTGTTTCAAATTTTCCACTTACCATAAAACATCTAAATGGTCCATTAACCGAGGTGTTGTATAATGCTTCAATCTATAAAGATGAGAATGGGGTAACATTAGGTGTATTTGCCTCAGCGCGCGATATCACAGAACAAAAATTACTATTCAATTATTCGTTGAGTTTAATCGAAGCCAGTCGCGATCCTTTATTTGTAATTAGTCCCTCTGGAAGAATAACGGATTTGAATCAAGCCACTGCTAAAATTACTGAGCTGTCGAGAGTGGAAATTATTGGTTCTGATTTTTCAGAATATTTTACAGATCCCGAAATGGCAAAAATGGGTTACCAAAAGGTTTTTGATCAAGGCTATGTTGAAGATTTTCCACTGACTATAAAGGATGGTAGATTAACTCCTGTTTTATTCAATGGATCAGTATATAAAGATGATAGAGACCATGTATTAGGTGCTGTAGTTGTGGCTCGAGTTATTACCGAACAGAAACGATTTGAAAAAGAATTGACAGAAGCAATAATTTTTGCTGAATTGGCGGCTGGTTTGGCAGAGGAAGCACAAATTAAAGCTGAAGTGGCTACTAAAACAGCTGAAGATGCTGTAAGGGCAAAACAACAGTTTCTTTCAAATATGAGTCATGAGATTCGAACGCCAATGAATGCTATTATTGGTTTTACAAAGGTTGTGTTGAAGACGGAACTTACTGCAAAGCAAAAGGAATATTTGTCTGCAATTAAGATGAGTGGAGATACTTTAATTGTTCTGATCAATGATATTCTTGATCTTGCAAAAGTTGATGCTGGGAAAATGACGTTTGAGCAAGCTCCGTTTAGAATGAAATATTCTATTAAATCAATGCTTCACTTATTTGAAGCTAAAGTACAAGAGAAGAATCTCGAATTAGTAACTGAATATGATAATAAAATCCCAGAAGTTTTGTTGGGCGATTCTTTGAGATTGCATCAGATTATATTAAATTTGCTTAGTAATGCTGTAAAATTTACTTCAAGAGGTAAAATTACAATCAAAGTTAAACTCATTTATGAAGATGATAAAATCGTTACCATTGAGTTTATTATTGAAGATACTGGAGTTGGAATCATGGATAGTAAAATTAAATACATCTTTGAAAATTTTCATCAAGCCTCAAGCAGTACTTCTCGTATCTTCGGCGGAACAGGATTGGGATTAGCAATTGTTAAACAATTGGTTGAAGCTCAAGGTGGAACTATTAATGTAATAAGTCAAATGGACATTGGCTCAATATTTAGTTTTAAATTAAATTTTCAAAAAACGAATGCAATAGCAGATATGGATGAAGCAATAATTGAATTGGATCCTGAATTAAAAGATATCAAAGTTTTGGTGGTTGAAGATATTGCCTTGAATCAATTGCTTATGAAAACTTTGTTAGATGATTTTGGATTTGATCGAGATATAGCAGCCAATGGAAAGATCGCCATCGAGCGATTGCAGGCTAAGTCGTATGATATCATACTAATGGATTTGCAAATGCCTGAAATGAATGGCTTTGAAGCTACTGAGTATATTCGAAATGTTTTACATTCCAAAATGCCAATAATTGCTTTAACAGCGGATGTAACTACTGTAGATCTTGCAAAATGCAAAGCAGTTGGTATGAATGATTATATTGCAAAACCTGTAGATGAAAGAATTTTGTATAGCAAAATAGTTGGATTGGTAAAGAAGTCTACCACTGCAAATTTGATTTTTGAAAATGAAAATTCACTAAAACAGAATGTTGCAACTGTTAAGAAACAAATTGATTTGGCTTATTTATATCAACGAACCAAGTCAAATCCGACATTAATGTTAGAGATGATTAATGCCTATCTCGACCAAACACCTTTATTAATTACATCTATGAAGCAAAGTTTAATAGAACATGATTGGAATACACTGCATGCTTCAGCTCACAAGATGATACCTTCATTTTCCATAATGGGAATGAACAAGGAATTTGAACAAATTGCAAAACAAGTACAAGATTATGCCAGTAATATGATACATAATGAATTAATACATGATTTGGTGATGCAATTAGAAGTGGCATGTAATAAAGCATGTATTGAATTACAAGAAGAAATTGTTAATATTAAAAATACTAAAAGTGAATAAGGGAAAAATCAAATTATTTCTGGTTGATGATGATGCTGTATTTTTGAAGTCATTGGAAATTGAATTTCTGGATCATGCCGACTTTGTAATTGAAACTTACGCAACAGGTGAGCATTGTATACGACATTTAGATCATTTTCCAGATGTAATCATATTGGATTATCACTTGAATGGAATAGATAAACTAGCAATGAATGGACTGGATACACTCGATCAAATTAAGCAAATCAATCCTGATATTCCGGTAGTCATGTTGTCCAGTCAAGATAAGATAGAAGTGGCCATAAGTTGTATGCATCACAGAGCCTTTGACTATGTAGTTAAAAGTGAAACGGCATTTTTTCGTTTGCAAAAAATTTTAACTTCCATTTTTAAATATAAGAAAATGGAAAAGGAGTTAAAATGGTACATGGAACGAATGTAAGGGATTGGTTATTATATTTGGTTTTTGATTCTGAATCCTATGTTAGTATAAATTTTGATTAAATTTAAGTTTTTCATAATTAAGGATTAATTGCTTAATAGTTGTTACTTTTTTATATTTAAAGTCAAATCTATTTTTATATTCTATGATCGATCTAATAATTTCATGAAATTGATTTCCACTTTTGAACCAAAGTGTGAATTATATAATATCTAAACTTGTTTTTATAATTATATTTTCGAAGGCAATTTTACCTTTGAACTGTAATATTATCTAATATTTTGGCAATAAATTGCTGATATACATTTTAAGTCATGAGTTTATCTTTGAGATTCCCATTGTATGCTAAATTTTCATTAATTTCAATGGGTATCTTGGCTTGTATCGTTATGTTATATATTGGTCAAGCGATTATTCTTCCATTGCTATATTCCGTTATATTAGCAATACTATTGAATCCTATGGTTAACTTTATTGTAAGCAAAGGTTTGAATAGAAATGTGTCCATATTTATTTCTGTTTTTTTTGCAATTTTTATTGTTCTTCTACTATTATATTTAATTTCAGGTCAATTATCATTATTTAGTGATACCTATCCGCAACTTAAAGTTAAATTTTATGATTCTTTATTACAATTAATTGATTGGATTTCTGATCGATTTAGTATTAAGAAATCTGCAATTAATAAGTGGATTAATCAAAACCAAATTGAAGCAATTAATAATCTTGGTGGTACTATTGGGCATACCTTATCAATATTGAATGGGATATTAATTATCGTTGTGTTAATTCCTGTTTATATTGTTTTGTTATTGTATTATAAGGTTCTTATTTTGGATTTTATTCATAAATTATTTGTGGTTGAACACCATATTACATTAAACGGTATATTTTTTAACTCAAAGAAAATCATACAAGGTTATTTAACTGGATTATTATTCGAAATGATTATAATAGCAATTCTGAATTCTATTGCATTGTTAATTCTTGGTATCGATTATGCTATAGTTCTTGGAATAACTGGTGCAATTATTAATATTATACCATATATCGGTGGTGTTATTGCTATCGCTTTACCCATGATAATTGCCTTTATTACCAAGGATACAGCGATTTATCCAGTAATGGTTTTCTTAGTTTATTTATTAATTCAATTTATTGATATTCATTTTATTATTCCACATATTGTTGCATCCAAGGTTAAAATCAATGGGTTGGTTTGTGTTATTGTTGTTTTGTTGGGAGCAGCACTATGGGGTATCCCTGGTATGTTTTTGTCAATTCCAATAACTGCAATCCTTAAAGTTGTTCTGGATCATACTATAGCATATAGGCATTGGGGAGCTCTTATGGGAAACATAGTACCAACAACAAAAACCAAATTAAATTTTAAAAAGAAGAAGATTTTAACATAATTAGAATATTAACCAGGTAGATATTTATTTTTTCTTTTTTTTGAAATGATATCATTCTATTACAAATTGATTGTTAAATGATCAAATACTAATGAAATTTACCAATACACATTTTTGCTTAATTACAAAATCATGATTGATCCGAATACTGAATTGAATCCAAGACCTAATTTAAAGCACGCAAAAGATAAACTAAGCATTTTAGGTGATAAAACCATAGAACGAAAAAATGAAGCAAATGATTTTCTGGTTGAAGTTTCAAATGTTTTTATATTTCTAGGATTGATTATTCGTGAAACTTTTTCAAGAGATTTTGAATTCAAAGAATTTTTGAGACAATGTTTTCAAATAGGATATAAATCATTGCCTCTGATTTCGCTTACAGGCACGATCATGGGGTTGGTATTGACTATACAATCTCGACCCGTTCTCATAGATTTTGGTGCGGTCAGTTTATTGCCTGGTATGGTAGCTGAATCATTAATCAAAGAAATGGGTCCTGTTATTACAGCCCTTATTTGTGCCGGTAAGATTGGTTCTGGTATTGGTGCTGAATTGGGATCTATGAAAGTTACAGAGCAAATTGATGCGATGGAAGTTTCTTCTACTAATCCAATAAGATTTTTATTGGTGACCCGAATTCTGGCAACCACATTAATGGTTCCATTCTTGGTTTTATACGCAGATGCATTAGGGATTTTGGGAAGTTGGATAGGTGTCAATATTAAAGGTGAGGTTAATTTTTTTTTATTTATATCGCATGCCTTTGATCATGTTGATTTTTTTGATTTCTTTCCTGCAATTGTCAAAACATTTTTTTTTGGTGCAGTAATTGGTTTGGTTGGTTGTTATAAAGGCTATAATGCAGGAAAAGGCACAGAAAGTGTTGGTTTAGCTGCAAATTCAGCTGTAGTATTGGCATCACTCTTAGTTATTATTATAGATATGATAGCAGTTCAAATCACAGATATGATCATATCATGAGTACCAAAATAGTATCAATGAATGAGTCCACCAGTAAAAATCTTGAAGATGATAACGCTGTAATCGTTATAGATAATCTTGTAAAATCTTTTGGTGATCAAGTTGTGTTGAATCAGACTTCTTTGAGACTAAATAAAGGTGAAAACTTGATTGTGCTTGGTAAGTCAGGTACAGGCAAATCAGTTTTAATAAAATGCATTGTTGGGTTATTGACTTTTAATGAAGGGAATATAAACGTTTTTGGTCAAAGTATAAATAAGTTATCAAGAGTTGAGCTGGGTGAAATGAGAAAACAAATTGGTTTTTTATTCCAAAGTGGTGCATTGTACGATTCCATGACGGTTAAGCAAAATTTAGAGTTTCCTCTTAGGAGAATTAAAAAAGATCTTACCGAGGAAGAAATTACAGCTAAGATTATTGAAGTTTTAGAAAATGTTGGTTTATCTGACGCCATTAATAAAATGCCTTCACAACTGTCGGGGGGGATGCGGAAAAGGATTAGTTTAGCACGAACGATAGTAGTGGATCCATTAATTATGCTTTATGATGAACCAACAACAGGACTTGATCCCGTTACTTCAGATGAGATCAGTGGATTAATTGTTGATGTTCAACAAAATTATAAAACTTCTTCAATTATCATAACGCATGATATAAAATGAGCCCGTCATACGGCTGATCGTCTAATTATGCTTCATGATGGTACAGTTTATAAAGAAGGAACATTAGATGAATTTGAAGAATCTTGTGATCCTTTAATTCAATCTTTTTTCAAGTCATAAAACATATTATTTGTATTAATTTTATTATAAGCATTATGGATAACTATTCACAAAAATTTAAAATAAGGTTAGGACTATTTATATTAATAGGCTTATCTCTTTTTGTATTAGCTATATTTATTATTGGTAAACAGAGGAATTTATTTAATCCTGTTTTTAAAATAACTTCGACATTTTATAATGTTAGTGGATTACAGGTTGGAAACAATGTTCGATTATTTGGTATTAATGTAGGTACTGTAGATCAAATTAGCATCATCAATGATTCGACTGTTAGGGTAGATATGTTAATCAGAACCGATGTTAATCGTTTTATTAAAAAAGATAGTGAAATTGCCATAGGATCTGAGGGTCTAATTGGGGATAGGTTATTAATTATTACACAAGGAAGTTCAGATGCTGAGATTGTCGGTGATGGTGATAATCTGATATCAGAGGAACCTGTAGAAACTGATGCGATAATGGCTAGTTTGAGGGTAACAGCTGGTAATGCAGAAATTATTTCGCAAGAACTTGCGGAAATTATGGTTAAGATTAATAGCGGAAAAGGTACATTAGGACGATTAATTCAAGACTCTACTATTTCTGCTAATTTCAATCAAACCATGGTAAATTTGAATAAAAGTTCGAAAGGACTAAATGAAAATATGGAAGCGGTTAAACATAATTTCCTTTTAAAAGGTTATTTTAATAAAAAAAAGAAAGAAGCATTAAAAAGGAAGAAAGAATTGAATGATGATTCGGAAAAATCTAATAAATAGTAATTTGATATTTTTTTTATTACATATATTATAAATTGATAATATATTATCTTTTACATGTATATTTAATTGTAATTTTTTAGATGTTTGTTAAGTTTATTTGCATCGTTTTGATAGTGTTTTTGGTTTTTGACAATAATGTTCATTGTCAAAATGTTCCTCAAAAATCGGATTCAAATGATATTTACAAATATTTGGAAGTGTACTCGAAACGAAGTAAGTTAACTAAGATAGCTTATCGGTTGATTTTTAAATCGATTGATGCTAATCCAAATCAAAGTGTAGATTTAATTCATGTACCCAAAAGCAAAAATTTGAGGTCCTATAAGAAGTGTGAAGGCAAAATAATCCGAAAAATTCATATTGAAACTATCGATCCTTTTGCATATTCTTTATTAGATAAAAGGAAGATTAAACAAAATATGTTTATTAATCTTGGCAATAAAGCACATATTAAATCTCAACAAATTACTATTAGAAATTTGTTATTGGTTAAACAAAACCAACGATTTGATTCATTGATTGTCAATGAATCAGAGCGCTTGGTACGGAATCAGACTTTTGTTCAGGATGTTGAAATATCTGTAGAACGCATATTGGGAACCAATGATTCAGTTGATATCTTCATTGTAGTTTTAGATAAATGGAGTTTAGTTCCAGGTTTTACTTCTACAAACTCTAGATTAAAATGGCAATTGACTGATAAAAATATTTTTGGGATAGGTCATGAATTTCATAATGCATATACCAGGAATCGTCAATTGGATCGGAATGCATACAAAGTAAATTATTTTATTCCAAACATTAATCATACGTATTTAAATTCAACCATACTTTTTGAAGTTAATGAGTATAAGTATGTTAATGCTAGTTTAAATATTGATCGACCTTTTTTCTCACCGTTGACAAAATGGGCTGCTGGTATTAAAATTTCTCATCAATATAATCAGGACTCTTTCTACTATTATAGATTTGGGGCTATGCCATATTATTATAAGTTTAATTCCAGAGATTATTGGATAGGTAGAGCATGGCAAATTTTTAAGGGGCGAACGGAAAATGAACGTACAACAAATCTAATATTAGCTGCAAGATTTAAGCATATTAAATATGATAAGACTTCAAATTCGTTTTCCGACACATTTCAAATTTATTTGAATGAGGATTTATTTTTATTAGGCTTGGGTATATCTTCCCGGAAATATGTTCAAGACCATTATATTTTTGGTTTTGGAATAACAGAAGATGTTCCAGTTGGAAAAATCTACGGTTTAACAGGAGGGATTCAAGTAAGAGGTGCGATACGCCGATCATACATTGGATTGCGATACGCAACTGGCTATTATAACTATTTTGGTTATTTAGGAGGGCAATTGGAATATGGAACATTTATTCATAGAACAATATTTGAACAAGGTATTATATCACTAAGTTTTGATTATTTTACAAAATTACTTGTGCTAAGAAATTGGAAATTCAGAGCTTTCATAAGACCTCAAATGCTTTACGGAATACATAGGAATAATTTTGAACGTTTATCTTTAAATGAAGCTAATGGTTTGGATGGTTTTAATAGTAGCCTTTTATTTGGGAAAAACAGATTGCTTCTTAATTTCCAGACTCAATCTTATGCTCCATGGCATGTTTTTGGATTTTATTTTGGTCCTTACGTTAATTATTCAATGGGAATGTTAAGTAATGCGGAAACTGGTTTTAGCAAAAGCAAGGTTTACACTCAATTAGCTATAGGAGTTCTTCTAAAAAATGAAAAATTGGTGTTTAGTAGTTTTCAGTTGTCAGTTTCATTTTTTCCTTTGGTGCCAGGAGTTGGACAAGATATTTTTAAATTTAATTCGTTTCAAACAACTAATTTTGGGTTTAAAGATTTTGTACTAGATAAACCGTACATTGCAAAATATAATTAATGTTGGAACAGTAATTTTTTGAATGCATAAAATACTAAATTATGGCAATTAAACGAATGGCCCACAGTATATTTTTTCTATTGAAAGAAACCTACAAGGAATTTAATGCTGATAACGCTATGAAGTTGAGTGCAGCTTTGTCTTATTATACTATTTTTTCTTTGCCGCCTTTACTTATGATTATTATCAGTCTGTCCGGATATTTCTTTGGTAAAGAAGCTGTCCAAGGTGAAATATTTGGTCAGATTAACGGATTGGTTGGAAATGCCGCTGCAATTCAAATCCAAGAAGCCATAAAAAATGTAAAGTTATCCGATAGCAATACCTTTGCAACAGTTTTTGGGGTAGTTGTATTACTTATTGGTGCGTCGGGCGTTTTTTCTGAAATTCAGGATTCAATCAATTATATATGGGGCATTAAAGCAAAACCTAATAGAGCATTTGTAAAGTTTTTAAAAAATCGATTGATGTCTTTTTCGATGATAGGTTCAGTTGGTTTCTTACTAATGGTTGGTTTGATTATAAGTGCAGTAATGGACGTGCTTAATAATCGTTTGTCGACTTATTATCCAAAAGATACTATATACTTATTTAATGTTATTAATATTGTAGTGGTATTTTTTATTATTACACTTTTATTTGCTATTATTTTTAAAGCATTACCGGATGCCAAAATCGTATTATATGATTGTATCGTAGGATCAGCTTTTACTGCATTCTTATTTATGATAGGCAAATTTGCAATCGGTGCATATCTTGGGAGTTCCGCAATTGCATCTATTTATGGTGCAGCTGGATCCGTTATACTTATATTAGTATGGGTGTATTATTCTGCGATTATATTGTATTTTGGTGCTGAATTTACCAAAGTTTATGCACTTACTCATGGTCAAAAAATTATACCATACAAATATTCAGAAAAAATAATAAAGACCTAATGAACCTGTAAGTAGTGCATTGTATTATATAATACAAATTACAATATGCTAAGAATTGAGTATGATTCCAGGAAGTTTAATTAAAGCAAAAGGAGATTTATTGGGCTGACTTGATTTTTGGATATTTAGGAATACGAAATCACTATATTTAATGTTTGAATGGATTAGATCTTACTCCATTTTTAGAAATGGTATCCAATAGTAAGGCCAAAACCTGTATTTTTTGCAGATGTTTTTGAGTCATTTGCAAATTCATATTTAGGGTTTATTTTAATTAAACCTAATTGAGCATTGAGTTGGAATGAAATGTTATTGCTGAATTCATATCCTAGCAACAAATCAGCTCCCGCATCAAGAGGTCGAAAATAGGAGTAGTTCCCAGGATCAGTCAGACTAACTGAATTTTTAAATTTTATGGTTTGAGTTAAACTTGCTCCTCCACCTTCATATTTTACTTTACCGCTAATACCTAATGCAATATACGGACCAATACCCAGAATTAAATGGCCATTTCCGAGTATAGGTTTATAGAGTAAATGAATGGGTAATTCAATATAATTGATTTTGATATTTCGTTTCATTAATACACCTCCAAGGGTTTCTTCTCCAGTAGCTCCTTTTAAACTAAATAATAAGCCAGATTGGATATAAAATTCAGGTACAACAGGAAATGCAATGATCACACCAGCATTAAGCCCAATGCGTAAATCATTATTTAAGTCATTATCATTGGCATCCGTACCATTAATATTTTGAAATTGGATGCCTGACTGAATTCCAAATTCGATATGATTTTCAGAATTGGAATTGGATTGTGCGTTGGTTTGTATACTTGATACAATAGAAACAGCACATATTATTAGATGGAGTTTAAATATATTTTTCATTGACTTTATTTTTACTGGTGATTTATTTTATATTGGGATAGTAATGTTTTAATTGAATGATAAGTATTTTATAATGCTTAATGAATTTAAGCAAATATATATTGATAATTCAAGCGAGGCAAACTATTAAGAATATTTTAATTATTATCAGAGTTGGGCGATTAATAAACAAACTTGAACATTTAATCCAAATTAGTAATTGCTTTCAGGTTTTAAATTTTTTTTTATTGATTTCCTACTTGATTAGAATTATTTTTTGCTTCTTTTTTCATTTTGCTATTTGCCGAAACCAAAAACTCTACCCTTCGATTTTGAGTCTGACCGTCGATATTGGAATTTGAATATTTTGGAGATGTTTCCCCAAAACCTTTAGTACTAAGTCTGTTGGATTTAATATTGGTTTGTGCAATATATTGGTATACTGATTTTGCTCGCCGCTTGGACAATGACTTATTGTACTTATTAGTTCCTTGATCATCAGTATGTCCTTGTATTTCAATATTTGTATCTGGGTACTTTTGAAGTACTTCTACTAAATTATTTAAGTTTAAACGTGCATCTGGCGTTAAATTAGATTGATCAAATCCAAAAAGTATCTTATTGTTGAATTCAATTACAATGCCTTCGCCTACTCGTTCTACATTTGCATTGGGTATATTTTTTCTTAGTTCTTCGGCTTGCTTGTCCATGGTGCGACCAATTAGTGCACCTGAAACACCACCTACTGTAGCTCCAATTATAGCACCAAGTGCTGTGTTTCCTGAGGCTCTGCCTATTACAGCTCCTGTTGCTGCACCTCCTGTTGTTCCGATAACGGCTCCTTTTTGAGTTTTGTTCCAAGAAGAGCAGCTTGATAGAACGATCATTATGATTAAGAAGTTTAGAATTGTAATTTTCATATTGAAAAATTAGTTAAATGATTTTAATTTCTTCTGTGTAATTGCAAAGGTAAGTCTTGATTGATTTATGTATATTATATGATTAAAGATGCTTGTTGTATAATTAATGGGATTTTTTCTTTTAAATATTTTTTTCTATCGGGATTTCTGTAAGGACATTTTTTTTGGCGTATATGTTTTCCTAATGGTATGAATTTTTTTTAATTATATAAGGACTATTTTGAATTGTGTAATAGTCCAGGGATAATGCAACCCCATCTTTGCATTGTGGAAATTCTTTCACTTCTGACCGGCCAGTTGCGGGTACTTAAATTTAATAAAATGAACATAAAATCACTAATGGCATTTCTTGCTATAGTTTGGGTTTTTTTAATTGCTGGATGCAAAAAAGATGATTTTAACGAAATCATTGGAATCTGTCCTTTAGTTGTTTCTACAGATCCTATAAATGGTGCTACAAATGTCCCTTTGTTTAAGGTAATAACAGCAACATTCAATGAGGAAATTAATCCTGAAACGATTAATGAATTTTCTTTTACCATTACCGGTGGTAGCCCTGTTAAAGGAGCTATTTTATACTCAGGTTTAACAGCTACTTTTATCCCATTCGCTCCCCTAAAAGACAGTACTACCTATACAGGTAGAATTACAAGGATGATCAAAGATCTTGATGGGAATGCATTACAAACGGATTATGTCTGGACATTTAGCACTGGGGTAACCTTATCACCTATAGTCATTGTTACAGATCCTTTCAATCTTGAGACTGGGGTAGTTTTAGATAAACAAATCTCTGCAACATTTAATGTGCCGATGGACCCAAACACCATTAACAATAATAGTTTTATTTTGAAGGATGGTTTTGCAGCTGTAGAAGGTTTTGTAACTTTTAATGGATTGACAGCTTTTTTTACACCTATAGTTCCATTGAAACCAAACACAACGTATACTGGTATTCTAACCTCTTCAATAAAGAATGAGGATGGAACATCACTTGCGTCTAATTATGAATGGACTTTTACAACAATTACCTTTGTAGCACCATTTGTAATAAGTACTGATCCCACGAATAATGAAACTGGAGTTGCTTTAAATAAAATCATAACAGCAACTTTTAGCGTACCTATGGATCCATTAACCTTAACTGCTTTTAGTTTTACAATTAATCAGGGTGATGCAAAACTTCTAGGTGCGATTACATACTCAGGTAATGTAGCAACATTTATACCTACAAGCCCATTAAGTCCTAATACTACTTATACTGGAACTATTTATGCTTCAGTAAAGGACCTTAACGGTATCAATATGACGTCCGATTATATTTGGGTATTCAGTACGGGATCAACAGTTGCACCTACAGTTATTTCTACAGATCCTCAGAACAATGCATTTAATGTAGTTTTATCGAAGAGGATTACAGCAACTTTTAGTGAACCTATGGATCCATCGACTATTAATTCAACTAGCTTTACATTAAGAGATAATGGAATATTAGTGGCTGGCGCTGTAACATTCTCAAACAGAACTGCAACTTTTGTGCCCGCTTCACCGCTTAAAGCAAGTACTATTTATACTGGAACTATAACAACAGGGGCAAAAAATTTATCAGGAGTATCTCTTGCTAAAGATTATGTGTGGACTTTTACTACCGTTTCAAATTTAGCTCCTCTAGTTATATCTACTGATCCTGCTAGTAATGCTACAAATGTTTCATTGAATAAAATTGTGACTGCGACATTTAATATGTCAATGGATCCACTAACTATTAATTCAAATACATTTACTTTAAAACAAGGGGTAAATTCTATTTCTGGAACTATTCTGTATTCTGGAAATACCGCTTCGTTTATACCGACCAATCCTCTTAAATCCAATACGACTTATACTGGAACTATAACTACTGGAGCTAAGAATTTATTTGGTATCGCATTAGCAAGTAATTATAATTGGTCATTTACCACTGTAACTGTTGTTGCGCCAACTGTAGTATCAACTGATCCAGAAAATAATGCAATTAATGTACCAGTGAACAAAATACTTACTGCAACTTTTAGTCAAGTAATGGATCCGCTAACAATTAATGCACAAAGTTTTATACTTAGACAAGGGAATCAAGTAATACCAGGCTTAGTAACCTATAAAGGTTTAACTGCTACATTTACACCGGTAAATGTATTGAATCCAAATTTGACTTATACTGCAACTATTACTACACTTGCTAAAAATATTCCAGGTGTTCCATTAAATGCAAATTATGTTTGGACATTTAAAACGACCACTATACCGGCTCCTACTGTTATTTCAACAGATCCGACAAGTAATGCAATTAATGTTTCATTGAATAAAGTCATCTCTGCTAATTTTAGTACTTTAATGGATCCTACCACGATCAATACTTCAAGTTTTTTAGTAAGACAAGGATCAAATACTATTGCAGGAACTGTATCTTATATTGGTACTACAGCATCATTTGTACCAACGAACCCACTTAAATCAAATACACTTTATACTGTTACCATTACATCTGCTGTAAAAAGTATTATGGGCGTTTCTATGGCAGCAAATTACGTGTGGAGTTTTACTACTGTAACTGTTCTGCCGCCGACAGTAATATCTACAGATCCAATCAATAATGCAATAAATGTATCTCTGAATAAAATAATTTCTGCATCATTTAGTGTGCCTATGGACCCAACAACAATAATTGCCGCAAACTTTATTGTTAAACTAGGAAGTATTCCTATTGCAGGTATTGTTAATTATACTGGAGTTACTGCAACTTTTACACCAACTGCTCCTCTTAAATCAAATTCAATATACACTGTAACATTGACTACTGGAATGAAAAATATTTCTGGTGTGTCATTAGCAAATAATTATGTGTGGACTTTTACAACAATGAATACAACTCCTCCAACCGTTGTTTCCACAGATCCAATAAATAATGCCACTGGTGTGATTTTAACTAAAATAATTTCCGCTGAATTTAGTGTTCCAATGGATCCTTCTACCATTAATAGTTCAAGTTTTAATTTGAAACAGGGAGGAAATTTAGTAGCTGGAACGATTACTTATTCAGGAACTACACTAACATTTATTCCTTCCTCAAAATTGTTGCCTTTAACTGTTTACACAGCCACTATAAATACACTTGCAAAAAATCTTGCTGGCATACCTTTAGCAGCAGATTATGTATGGACTTTTACAACTAGAGCTTCATTGAATCCGCCATTAGTTGTTCTTGGTTCTGTTGAACGATTTGGAATTATTGCCGGGGCTGGTGTTAGTAACCAGGCAGGATTCAGTGAAATTCACAATATGGATGTGGGAATTTATCCTGGATTTCGTTCATCAATTACCGGATTTCCTCCAGCAATAGTAGTCAACGGAGCCATTTTTGCTGCAGATGACATTGCGCCGCCCGGGGTACCAGACATGTTGTTACAAGCCAAGAGAGATTTGTCAGCAGCATATAATTTTGCTGCAGGAGCGTCAAATCCAGCACCCATTACAGTATCTGGAGATCAAGGCGGATTGACACTTGCTCCTGGAATATATAAATCAACATCTACACTTTTAATCGCATCAGGCGATTTAACATTGGATGCTCAAGGTGATCCGAGTGCAGTTTGGATTTTTCAAATTGCTTCAGGTTTTACTACTATTGGAGGTGCAGGTGGAAATGTTATTTTAAGTGGTGGAGCACAAGCAAGTAATGTTTTTTGGCAAGTGGGTAGTTCTGCAACTATTGGAGATTTTACTTCTTTCCAGGGAAATATTTTAGCATTGACTTCAGTGACGATGAATTCAGGTGCACAAGCTGAAGGTAGAATGCTTTGTATCAATGGTGCAGTAGTATTGACAAGTACAAATATTATCAATAGACCATAAAATTAAAAAAAATGAAATATAATATAAATTTTAAAATGTTATTACGCAAATCTCTTTCTGTTTATTTAAGTAAAATAATGTGTCTTATTGTGATAGCAATCATGATACTACACCAACCAATCCAAGCGCAGGAATTGAATTATACAAAACCCTCATTGTGGTTTGGAGCTGCGGCAGGTACTAATTTTAATTATTACAGAGGATCTACACATCAATTGAATTCTAGTTTTACGCCGCCAGTGACATTTCACAATGCTAATAGTGTAGGGCTTTATTTGGCACCTTTAGTGGAATATCATAATCCAGAATCTATTTTCGGATTTATGTTTCAAGCTGGATATGATGGAAGGAATGCCACCTATTCTCAGGTTATAACGCCTTGTAATTGTCCGGCAGATTTAAGTACAAATTTAAGTTATATTACATTGGAGCCAAGTTTACGTTTAGCCCCTTTTAAATCTCATTTTTATTTGTTTGGCGGACCTCGTTTAGCATTCAATGTTGCTAAAGCATTTACATATAAATTAGGAATTAATCCAGCTTATCCTGATCAAGAAGTGACTCCAGATGTGAAAGGTGATTTGAGTGATGTAAAAAGTACCTTGTTATCCATGCAAGTAGGAGCAGGTTATGATATCTCTTTGAGTTCGCAAAACCACAGAACTCAATTTGTAATTTCTCCGTTTGTAGCATATCATCCCTACTTTGGACAGTCTCCGCGATCCATAGAAACATGGAATATAAATACACTTAGAGTGGGTGCTGCATTTAAATTTGGTTTTGGTAAAAAAATGCCAATTGTGTTAGGTGCAGAGTTACCCGATCCGATCGTACGGTTTTCAGTAATCGCTCCTAAAAATATTCCTACCATAAGAAAAGTTAGAGAAATTTTTCCACTAAGAAATTATGTGTTTTTTGATTTAGGTTCGACACAAATTCCTGATCGTTATGAGTTAATAAACAAAAATCAAGTAAAAGATTTTAAAGAGGATCAATTGGATATGTTTGTTCCTAAAAATATGTCTGGACGTTCACAAAGACAAATGATTGTTTATTATAATGTGCTTAATATTCTCGGTGATCGAATGAATAAAAATACAGCAATAACGATTAATTTAGTTGGATCTTCAGATGTCGGACCTCAAGATGGAATGGATATGGCTGAATCAGTAAAACAGTATCTCGTTGGTGTATTTAGTATCAATCCAAGTAGAATTGAAACGGAAGGAAAGGTAAAACCAAAAATTCCTTCAGAACAGCCTGGAGCTACACGTGAACTTGAATTACTTCGTGCTGGTGATCGTAGAGTTTCTATTGAAAGCAAATCACCAGAATTACTCATGGAATTTCAAAATGGATCAAGTACTTTGTTGAAGTCAGTTGAAATAATGTCAAATCAGGAGGCACCACTGGACAGTTATGTTACATTTAATGCAGATGGTGCCATGGAAGGATTAAAATCGTGGTCAATGGAAATTACTGATGACAAAAATGTAATTCAAAAATTTGGTCCCTTTTATCAAGACTTGGTTAGAATTCCAGGGAAATCTATTTTAGGAACTCGTCCAGAAGGAAATTATAAAGTAAAAATGATTGGATTAGCAAGTAATGGAAACACAGTTATCAAAGACACCAAAGTACATATGGTCCTATGGACTCCAACACAAGAACAGGAAGGTAAACGATATAGTATTTTATATGAGTTTAATGAATCCAATGCAATATCAATGTATGATAAGTATTTAACAGATATTATTGTCCCAAAAATTCCCACTGGTGGAACTGTTTATATACACGGATATACAGACATCATCGGTGATGAAGCATATAATTTAAAATTATCTTTGGCAAGGGCAAATGACGTTAAGAAAATTATTGAATCGGCATTGCTAAAACAAAAAAGGTCTGATGTTAATATCGAAATTTATGGTTTTGGTGAAGATGAAAGTATGTCTCCTTTTAATAATACTTTTCCAGAGGACAGATTTTATAATCGGACAGTTATCCTTGATATAGTTCCAAAAAATTAATTGTGATTACTATCCGAATGTTATCCCTTTATAAGAAACTGCCCAAATTTATTTTTGGGTAGTTTTTTTTTGCTTAAGAGATATGTGTGTTATTGATACCAAATAATTATTTAAGGTTTACGTGTATAGGGAAGTTCAGTGTATGTTTTGTAGAAATAATGAAACATTTTCTATGAATCATATAATAAAGCTTTGCGGATTGCTTGTACTTTTATCCATTGAAAGTTAGAACAATTCGCTACTAATAATTCAAAGTTTTACTAATTGTATGGATTTAATTAAATGACCTTTTATAGTTTATTTTGAATTAATCCTGTTCGGATTGTAAGGGATATATTTTATGTAAACTGTCCAAATTTCATACCGTTGATTTTTATTTGGTAATATGTTTGAAATTTTCATAAATGAGGTAAATTAATTGTAAAGAAAAACAATAGCAAAATCATGAAACTAGAAATTGGAATTGCAGAAAAGAATTTAGAGAAATGTGTTGCCTTACTAAATATCATTTTATCTGACGAAATGACTTTGTATGTTAAATTAAGAAAATTTCATTGGAATGTTTATGGGGAAAGTTTTATGGAACTACATAAATTGTTTCAATCCCAGTATACAGAGATAGAAGAAATTATCGATATAGTCGCTGAACGAATTAATAAATTGGGTGGTAAAACTATAGGTACGATGAAAGAGTTTATTGATTTATCAAGACTTAAGGAATCTCCGGATAAATATCCATCTCAAAAAGATATGATGAAGGAACTATTAGGAGATCACGAAACAGTTGTTAAGCAGTTGCGGAAGGACATTGAGGTATGTGTAGATAAAATAGGTGATGCAGGCTCTGCTGATATTCTCACCGGCATTATGGAACAACATGAGACCAATGCATGGATTCTTAGTAGATATTTAAAATAGTAAAGCAGTTATTTTAGACATTTAGCGGTTGCCAAGTTAATATCATCTTTTTATTTTGAATATTTACTGAATATCAAGAATATATTAATGTTTTGACAGTTATTTTAATTACCTTATTAATTCATAAGTTATGTGTTTTTCAGCAGGTGCAAGTTTTGGAGCAGGAATTGTTCTTTCCGCCATAGGTATGGCTTCAATAAAAAATGTAAAATCACTTCCACAATTAGTTTTTGCCAGTATTCCTTTGATGTTTGCAGCGCAACAAATTACTGAAGGACTTTTGTGGATCACGCTTAGGGATCCCTCGTTCGTATCCATACAAAAGAATTTAACTTATGTATTTTTATTTTTAGCTCAGGTGACATGGCCAGTCTGGATACCCATATCCATATTATTTTTAGATACAGGTACAAAGTATAAATGGATTCAGAAAGTATTTGTATTCATGGGAGTTGTTATTTCAATTTATTTAGGATATTGTCTTATTGTTTTTCCAGTAGAAGCTCAGATAATGGATTATCATATATTATATGTACTACATTATCCACATACCAGAAGTTTGTTTGGAAGCATTTTTTATATAGTTGCCATTTTAGCACCACCATTTTTCTCTACTGTTAAAAGATTGTGGATGCTTGGTTTGATTGTATTTTTTTCGTTTTTAGTATCTATACTGTTTTATCAATATTATTTTGTTTCAGTATGGTGTTTCTTTGCTTCAATTACAAGTGTTTCTGTTTTATTAATATTGCGTGAAATTAATGGATCAAAGAATACTGTTTCACCGGTTCCATTACAATTGATTGTATGATGAATTCATTATATTTTTTTTCTAGCAGTATTCCGAATTAATGAAGAAATACAAAACTTAGAATATCCTGTTTGTTATGAAATGGTTAGCTTGTAAAGTAGATCAAAATTTGGATATTAATCTTTCTAAAATTGCTACTAATGTATTGATAAAAAAGTTCAATAAGCAGATTTTAAAAGATCGATTAAAAAAGGAAATCAAAAACATTTCTAAACTCCAAAATAGAATATATGCAGAGAACAGTCAATCGTTATTAATCATTTTACAAGGTATGGATAGTTCAGGAAAGGACAGCTGTATCAAGCATATTATGAGAGGTGTTAATCCGCAAGGTGTACAAGTGTTTAGCTTTAAACATCCATCTATTATAGAATTGGAGCATGATTATTTATGGCGTCATGCTCAAAAACTACCTGAATATGGACAGATAACTATTTTTAATCGTTCCCATTATGAGAATGTTTTAATTTCTAAAGTCCATCCTGAAATTGTCCTAGCGGAACGATTACCAGGCATTAAATCAATCACTGAAATTAATCATGATTTTTGGTTAAAGAGATATAAACAAATTAATTATTTTGAAAATACCATAATAGAAAATGGTACCCAGATTTTAAAAATATTTCTTCACATTTCGAAAAATGAACAAGCTAAAAGATTTATTGATAGAATAGAGCATAAGGAAAAGCATTGGAAATTTTCATCTCAAGATATCAATGAAAGAAAATTTTGGAATCGATATCAAGAGGCTTATTCGCATGCATTCAAATATACAAGTACAAAGTATGCCCCTTGGTATATAGTACCAGCTGACAATAAATTGAATTGCCATCTTTTGATAAGTCAAATTATTGCAGAGAAATTAAAAGCAATGAACCCATTATTTCCACCAATTTTGGCAAATGAGAAATTCTCTTTAGAACGGTTTTCAATGGTTTTGCATAAAGAGATTAAGAGCTAATTAAGAGATTTGTATTTGTGTTGTTGATGCTTTAAATCTTGCGTTTTGTTTCTTTTGTGGTTGAACTTCATATTCTTAAGTGATTCTTTATAATTGATAAGTTTTTTTTAAAAAGTAACTTATATAGTAGTTTATAATACAATAATATATATGTTTAAATAAAATATATATATAAAATTATATTACTCTTTTTAATATGATTTTTTTGAATAATATTCACTAATTGGCGTTAATTAAAAAATTTAATTTGATATATTTACATGTTTATTCAATGGATGCTGTTTCATTCAACACTGTTTGAGTAATCATCATAATCTTTATTTGCAATTGATTTAAAATTTCTATACATTATGACAACATCTGCACTCTCCTTAATTAAAAAATTGCTCGTATTATTTCTTTTGATTGGAGGGCTGTATATTGCCAAAGCGTTTTTAATTCCATTATCTATTGCTGGAGTTGTGGCCACGTTGTTTTTGCCTTTTTGTAAATGGATGGAGTCAAAAAAACTGTATCGTGGATTTGCTACCAGTATTTGCCTATTAGTTATTTTGTTGTTTATAGGAGGTTTGTTTTTCTTAGTAGGATGGCAAGTTTCAGCTTTGGCATCAGATTTTGTGTTAATTAAACAAAGAGCTTTGGAAACAAGTGCTAATATCCAAGATTATATTTTTAACCATTTTGGTATTACCTTAGAAAAACAATCTCAATTATTGGAAACGCAACAGGCTAATGCAGGGGACATTATTCCCATAATGGCAGGATCAATGGCATCTGGTTTTATTAATTTTTTTCTAACTTTAGTTTATATTTTTGGGTTATTGTATTATAGGGCTCACATTAAAAAGTTTTTATTGATGTTGGCTCAGCCTTCACAACGTGATGAAGTTGAGAAAGTTATATATAGGGTTGCTAATGTATCTCAACAGTATTTATTTGGACTTTCAAAAATGATAGTTTGTTTATGGATCATGTATAGTATTGGTTTTAGTATACTTGGGGTAAAAAACGCTTTCTTTTTTGCAATACTTTGTGGGTTGCTTGAAATTGTTCCATTCATAGGAAATATTACAGGTACAACGATAACAGTTTTAGTGTCAGCAGTGCAGGGTGCAAGCTTACCAATAATACTTGGAATAATAGTTACTTATGGTGTCGTTCAATTTATTCAAGGCTGGGTGTTAGAGCCATTAATTGTAGGATCACAAGTTAAGATCAATCCATTATTTACCATTATTGCACTTGTGGTTGGCGAATTAATATGGGGAATTGCAGGAATATTTCTCGCCATTCCATTGATAGCAATGTTTAAAATTGTATGTGATCATGTAGAATCACTCAAGCCATATGGATTTCTCATTGGTGAAATTGAAACGGTACATTTGGATTTGAAACCTTCAAAAAAAATTGTAAATTTGTTTAAATCTAAATGATCACAAAATGAATTTGTCGACGATTCAATTTAATTCTTTCATTTAATGGAAATAGTAGCTAGTATTTTTAAGCTTTCTGCAGGGATAGGATTATTTCTCTTTGCCATGTATTTAATTGAAGAATCATTAAAAAAACTATCAGGTAGAAATTTTAAAATATTTTTACAAAAAATAACAAAAAACCGAATTGGTGCTGTCAGCGGTGGAGCTATTGTGACAGGCATTCTTCAAAGTAGCTCAATGGTTTCATTGATGGTTCTTGCATTTGTTGGTGCGGGTGTATTCACTATGAAGAATGCGATGGCGATAATTCTAGGTGCCAATTTGGGTACAACATTAGATAGTTGGTTGGTTGCAACACTCGGATTTAAAGTGAATATAGAGGTAGCTGCATATCCTTCCATTTGTATAGGTGGATTAATGTTGGTTATTTTTGGTAGTCGGGAATTATTTAAATATATAGCTTACTTTCTTCTCGGTTTTGGATTACTTTTCATTGGTCTTTCATATATGAAAACTTCTATGGAAAGTCAAGTAAGCATGTTCGATTTTTCTGTTTACGCTCAAATGCCACTTATTGTTTTTGTGATTATTGGCTTTATTATTACAATGCTTGTGCAATCAAGTTCAGTAACCATGGCGTTAACTTTAAGTGCCTTGCATGCTGGGGCTATCGGTTTTTTACCAGCAGCGGCCTTAGTCTTAGGCTCTGAAACGGGAACTACCATCAAAATATTATTGAGTTCAATTGGTGGTAATGCATCTAAAAAAAGAGTTGCGCTTGGAAATCTGTTATTCAATATATTCCTTACCATATTTGCTTTTATTTTTTTAAAACCAATTTTATTTATAATTACAGATATTTTTAGTATTGCCAATCCACTTATAGGTCTTGTTACTTTTTCAAGTTTTGTAAATTTGGCAGGTATTATTATTTTTCTTCCTTTTTTAGATCCTTATGCTAAGTTTCTCGAACGCTTGTTTCGTAATACGGATCTAACAGCAGCAGCATATATCAATCATGCGAATCCATCTGAACCAGAGAGTGCGATGGATTTATTTCGAAGAGAGACAGCCTATTTTATTTACAATTCTATGATTTTTAATCTGGAGCAATTTGAACTTAAGTTTAATGCACTAAATGATTATCCTGAATTTGATCAAATTAATGAAAAAAGAAGATTTTATGCGAAAACATCAGACGAAAAATATTTATTTATTAAGGAATTAAATGGTGAATTGTTATCCTTTTATTTGAAATTGCGAAGTAAGTTGGACGAAAAAAACATTTCTAAACTCAATCAATTGATTTCTTCCGTACGAAGTGCAATGTATTCTGTTAAAAGTATCCATGATATTGATCTTAATTTATTAAATTTAAAGCAGTCTTCTAAAGATATAAAGTATTCATTTTTTATAAAGCATAAAACTGAAACTGAATTATTATATAAACAACTAAAGAAAACCTTTGATCATCAGGCAGTAGTCAATATGGATACATTTCTTAATATTTATAATCAAATTCAGAGTAATTACAGCGATGCGTTACAAGGATTTTATAGAGATGCGCACCTTGCCCATATTGAAGATATGGATATGACGATTGCTAATAATTTTAATAGGGAGCTTTATACTTCCAATAAAGCTATACTTATGGCATTGAAGGATTTTCTATTGAATGATAAGGATGCTGAAGCTTTTAATGAAATTCCAATATATTTAACCTAAATTCATTTGTAAATTTCCATATTGGAATGAATGAAATCAGAAGTTTTTGCGAGTTCAATCAAAGTATTCTAGTGATTAGTTATATGTAACATGAAGGATATTGAATTGAATTTCATTTATAGTTCTAACCCAATATTGAGATATTGAATTGATTTCCCAGGTATATTTTTGTAATTATTATTCTGAATTGTTTATTATTTTAATATTCAGATCTTTATTTCTATAAGTGTGAATCATCCAACAATTTTATTAAATCATGTAACATGTAATATAATTAATTTTAACACCTTTGATTAGCTTTATGCTTAAATTAAAAAGGTTCTTAATTATTTTTGTTAGTACTGTCATAGTACTAATGATATTTATCATTTTGTTTATATCTCCATTGACAAAATATTTAATTGAGAAATATGATGTTAAGTATACAGGTCGCCAAATATCTATGTCTTGGGCTTATGTAAATCCTTTTACCGGTTATGTTCATTTGGAGGGTCTTTATATTATGGAGCAATGTTATGATACTACATTTTTTTCTGCAAAAGGACTAAGTGCTTATATTGCAATTGGTAAATTATTTAATAATTCATTATATGTTAATCAATTGACTATAGATCATCCTTACGGAATTATTGTAAAAGATGGTGCTCAAATTAATATTGATGATTTATTAGAAAAATTTGCACCTGATGTCAAATCAAATGTTTCAAAAGCACCTGTACAATTGACCATCTCAAATATAAAGGTAATTGATGGTGAATTTTATTTTATTGAGAACATTATCCCTATAAATTATTTTATTAGAAATGTAAATATAGAGAGTTCCGGATTTTGGTCAGATGTTGATAGTGTCTCTGCAAAGTTTACTTTAATTCCGGGTATAGGAACTGGAAATGTACAGGGAAATTTTACTTTGAATACAAAAAGTCTGAAGTACCATTACGATCTTTTGGTGCAACAATTGGATCTAGATATTATCCAGCAATACCTTAAAAGTTTAGCAAATTATGGGACATTTAGAGCTAAATTGGATGCTCATATTATATCATCTGGAAATTTGAATGCTAAGGAAGATGTTACCATTAAAGGAAATGTTGCTATTAATGATTTTCACTTTGGAAAAAATATTCATGATGACTATGCTTCATTTAAGAAATTATCCATAGACATTATTGAATTAAGTCCAAAAAATCGAATTTATTTTTATGATACCGTTTTATTGATAAGTCCTTTTTTTAAATACGAACGCTATGATTATCTTGATAATATTCAAACGGTCTTTGGAAAGGATGGATCTAATCTGACCGCAGCAAATAATGTGAATGCAGATTTTAATCTAGTTATAGAAATAGCCAATTATATTAAAGTTATTTCTAAAAATTTTTTCCAAAGTAACTATAAAATAAATAGGTTAGCTATAAATGATGGAGATCTAAAGTTTAATGATTATGCACTAGCTGAAAAATTTTCAATGGACTTAAAGCCTCTTTTTATTTCTGCGGATTCTGTAGAAAAGAATCATTTAAGAGTTAAAATTGATTTATCTTCCAAAATTAAGCCTTATGGTTCAGCGATAGTTAATTTGAGTATTAATCCTAAAGACAGCAGTGATTTTGACTTGAATTATCACATTCAAAATGTTCCTGCACCAATTTTTAATCCTTACCTTATAACCTATACATCATTTCCATTAGATAGAGGAATTATTGAATTAGAAGGTAAATGGAATGTTAGAAATGGATTTATTAATAGTAAGAATCATCTATTGATCATAGATCCCCGAGTATCAAAAAGACTAAGAAATAGAAATGCCAAGTGGTTGCCGCTGCGTTTAATTATGGCTTTTGTTAGAGAGCGAGGGAATGTAATTGACTTTGAAATTCCAATTACTGGAAATTTGTTAAATCCTAATTTTCATTGGCATGATGTTGTCTTAGATGTGATCAAAAATTTATTTATTAAACCTGTTACTATACCATATAGAACTGAGGTGCGTACTGTTGAGACTGAAATTGAAAAATCTTTGTATTTAAAATGGGAAATGAGGGATTTTAAAGTGAATAGTGACCAGTCCAAATTTCTAAAAAAGATTAATCATTTTTTATTAGATAATCCTAACGCTTCTATATCAATTATTCCACACATTTATGAAATAAAAGAAAAGGAATATCTTCTTTTTTTTGAAGCAAAGAAAAAATATTATATCAGCATTATTAAGAATGATAAATTAACATTTAGCACTGCTGACTCCCTATGTGTGGTTGCAATGTCTATTAAAGATCATGATTTTGTAAAATATTTAGATAAGAAAATGTTTGATAAAAAGTTTTTTACTATCCAAGACAAATGTAATTCAATTGTAGATAACCAATGGATTGAAAATAAATTTGTACAATTAAATAAAAGCAGAAAAAATGAATTTTTATATTTTTTTAAGGATTTGGAATCAAGTAAGCGGATTCATTTTTCAGAAAGTCAAACCATAGTATCACCCATTGGGTATTCCTATTATAAGATTGGATATCATGGTGAATTGCCAAAATCCTTATTAAAAGCTTATGATAAAATGAATGATTTGAATAACGGTTCAACCAGGAAAAAGTTTTTCCTTAAACGTAAGAAAAATAAGAACTTCTAATATTAATAATATGATGATTGTAAAAATTTTAATTTAAAAAAAGTTCATAATGCATATATGAGTATTCGACAAGAAACTGGTTTAATGTTTCCGTCCAAAATAAGTCAATACTTAATGGGGGTTTATAAAGCTTATCATTTTGTATTAAAATTTTTTCGAATATTATTTTCAAGACCATTTCATTTTCGGGAAGTGGTTCACCAATGTTATGAAATCGGTATAAAGTCACTATCACTCATTACGCTCACCGGTTTTATTGTAGGTGTTGTATTTACTAAACAATCCAGACCATCATTGGAAGATTTTGGTGCTTCATCTTGGTTGCCTTCTTTGATGGGTATCGCTATAGTTAGGGCTTTAGGTCCTTTGGTAACTGCTATTATTTGTGCAGGAAAGGTTGGTTCTAGCATTGGTGCTGAACTTGGATCTATGCGAGTAACTGAGCAAATTGATGCTATGGAAGTCTCAGCAATTAATCCATTCAAGTATTTAGTTGTTACGCGTGTTGTGGCTACTTCCATTACCATACCTATTTTGGCTATGTATTGTACCTTTGTTGGTCTTTTTGGATCTTATTTTAATGTTCATTCTGAAGAATCCACGAGCATCCTTATTTTTTATAAGAATGCTTTTTCTACCCTTTCTTTTTTAGATATATTTTCATCAGTTGTTAAATCAATATTTTATGGATTTACCATTGGAATGGTAGGATGTTATAAAGGATATCATGCTAAACAAGGAACTCGTGGAGTAGGAATAGCAGCTAATCAAGCTGTTGTACTTTCTATGTTTCTTATTTTTATTGAAGAACTTGTCATTGTGCAAATATCTAATTGGATTAGACATTTTTAAAAGTATGAACAAACCTAATAATATTTCTTCAAATCATAAAATGGAATCAGTTATACAAATTAAAGGATTGCATATGTCATTTGGATCTTTAGATGTTCTTAAAGGTATCGATTTGGAAGTTTATAAAGGTGAAAATGTTGGTGTATTAGGCAAATCGGGTTCAGGTAAATCTGTTTTAATTAAATTAATAATTGGCTTGCTTAAACCAAAGGCTGGTCAGGTTCAGGTATTAGGTCTTGAAGTAGACCAATTATCCGGAAGGAAATTGGATGATATTCGACTTAAAATGGGCTTTTCTTTTCAAAGTAGTGCACTATATGATAGCATGAGTGTGTATCAAAACCTCGCATTCCCATTAACGATGAATGTACATGATCTTACAAAAAAGGATGTGGATGATGCCATAGAAGAAGTTTTAACTGCTGTTAATTTATTAGATAAAATGCATCAAATGCCAGCAGACTTATCGGGGGGACAAAGAAAAAGAATTGGAATTGCTCGAACGCTAATTCTAAAACCTGAAATCATGCTTTATGATGAACCTACATCTGGTTTGGACCCGATCACCAGTGCTGAAATTAATGAGTTGATTTTAGAAGTACAATCAAAATACAATACGAGTTCTGTTATTATTACTCATGACTTGACTTGCGCAAAAACAACTTGCAATCGGATTGCCATGCTTGTAGACGGCCAATTTCTTAAGGTTGGTAGTTTTGAGGATGTATTCAATTCAAAGGATGAACAAATAATAAGTTTTTATAACTATAATTTTATACAATAACATATGGATGATTTAAAAAACAAACATGCAATTCTCGTTGGACTTTTTGTTATTGTAGGATTATCTTTTTTGGTAGTTGGAATTTTGATGGTTGGGAATTTGCATGATACTTTTAAGAAGAAGGTAAAATTGGTTTCACTTTTTGAAGATGTAAATGGTTTGCAAACTGGTAATAATGTTTGGTTTTCTGGTGTAAAAGTTGGAACTGTAAGTCAACTTAAATTCTTTGATAAATCTAAAGTGGAGGTCACTATTAAAATTGAAACAAATGTAATGCAGTATATTCATAAAGACTCTAAAGTTAAAATTGGTACAGATGGTTTAATTGGAAATAAGATTATTATTATTTATGGAGGTACAGATAATTCAAGTTTAGTAATAGCTGGAGATACTTTAGATGTTGAAAAAACATTCTCATCTGAGGATATGATCAATATGTTGCAAGAAAACAATAAAAATTTGATTGCTATAACAACAGATTTTAAATCCATTAGTCACCATTTAGCTTCTGGTAAAGGAACCATAAGTAAATTAATATATGATGAAGCGATTTATTCAAATTTATCTAATACTACAAGGATACTTCAAAATGTTTCTACTAAGGCCAATTTAGTTGCCAATTCATTAGAAAAATTTACAGATGGGTTAAATAGGCACGGAACTTTAGGTAATAAATTGGCAAATGACACCATAGTTTATGGAATTATTGAACACGCAGCTTTTAAGATAAAGAAAATGGCAGATACCGGATCCGTATTGATGTCAAATTTGAATCGTGTTAGTACAAATCTTAAGTCCCCTTTTGGTGTTATAATGAATGATGAAGCATCAGGAAAGCAATTGAAAGAAATTTTAGTTAATGTGAATAGTGGCTCAAAGAAATTGGATGAAGACCTTGAAGCGGTACAGCACAATTTTTTATTTAGAGGGTTTTTCAAGAAGAAAGCGAAGGCGAAGGTGGAAAGCAAGTAATCTATATCATGGGATTCAATTCATCTTATGGATATAAAAATAATTTAAAATACTAATATAATATGAATAATTTATTTAGAGGATTAATTTCCGGTTATGGTGCATCAAAACTCGGTGGTGGTTGTTTTGGGACAATTATAGTTTTTATCATTATCTGGGTTATACTTGGACAATGTAATTAGGATCATTATGATTTTACCTTTCTTGTCAAGTTAATTGAGTAATTCTCAAATTGAAGGTATGAATTTTATAATTCCTTTAATCTAAAGTATAACGTAGTATTAGGTTAAGTTTCTCAATCTTGTATTGCGATATGTTGTTGCATTTATAAAGTTTATAATTATGCCTCGAAGGAAAATTCATACTCATGTCACAGAGTATAGTGATTATCTTGTATCTGTATCGAGAACTGATTTAGAGATTCCATTTGAATTTGAGGCTGCATCTGATACTCGTTGTGCCAGCATAAATAAAGATTGTGCTGCGATTTATATATTGTCAATGGCGGCAGTAGCCAGTGGGAACCCTTTCGCAAGACAATTTTGTGAACTTATAGCTTCGATATGCAATGCCTGTGCTGAAGAGTGTGATAGGTTTTCGAATTTGGAATCTGCAATATTGACTGCAACTGATTGTCGCAGATATGCTTTAGAGAGCAGAAAATTGATTTTTAACTAAATGAATTGTATTTTTTGAGTAATCTGTTATTTTAATATTATAACATATGACTTATGCTTAAATATTTTTAATAGTTAAAATCGGTGAATCACGATTAGGTATTTAAAAGGGTATTATTTTTTTAACAATCTCTTAGAGATTAATTTGATTATTATGAATTTATTATTAACAAAGGAAAATCCGTCATTAATGAATGCTATAGCCATTCGAATGGGATTATTTATGATGTTTGGTTTTATTATTTTTTTTCTAATCATGTATTGGATGGGGTATGGAAGTCGTGGTGAATTCCATTTGTTTAATGGTGTTTTTCAAATATATTGTTTATACAGGGCGATTAGAACCTACTATATCCTAAATCCCGAAGATATCTTAAAAGGTAACTATCTGTATGGTGTAGCACAAGGCCTTAGGACTTCAGTAATAGGTGTAGGTGGGTTCGCATTATTTATGACTTTGTTTCTTTATTGGGATACAGAGTTGATGGATTCCATTCGCGTATCATCTTCTATGGGTGATTCTTTAAATCCATTTACATCTAATTTGTTTATTTTAACAGAAGGTTTGGCCATAGGCCTGATTGTTTCGTATATATTAACCCGATTGTTTGAAGTTGCTAGCAAAATGATTAAATGTTCAATATTTAGCTATATCCATTCTGGTATTACTAATAATAAGGTATCTGTATATTAATATCGTTTATTTGAAACTTTCGTACTAAAGTATAGTATCATTAGGATAGCTTGCTTTAAATAATTTGGTGTCTTTGAATGGACTGACTTTTCGACTTTCTAAATTTATAAGGATATCTTTTGAATGTATGTTATAAGTCGAATTTTAATGTTGTTATTCCTTCTGTGATTTTATATGTTGACATTATTTACAGTTCA
The DNA here is from genome assembly GCA_044228225.1 of Saprospiraceae bacterium. Lineage (GTDB taxonomy): Bacteria > Bacteroidota > Bacteroidia > Chitinophagales > Saprospiraceae > Vicinibacter. Next base: position 84,198 of record JBGAVH010000006.1, read on the forward strand.
TAGTCAAGCTGTGAATAATATAAATGGTTTCATTTATTATATAAAGTAATATATTTATTTTATATCAATTTTGCAAAGTAATAATGTTGTTACATTTATTTCGCTTCCGCGAAACCAAAATCAATTAAAATGAAAAATCTATTCTTATTACTTATTTTATCTGTGGCAGGTATTACCTCCATTTCAATATTATCTAGTTGCAATTCTCCTGCTGAGAAGGTTGAGAATGCTCAAGATAAAGTTGCTGAAGCCAATAAAGATTTGGAGCAAGCAAATCAAGAGTATTTAATGGACATAGACAAGTACAGAAGAGAAACCAATGAAAAAATTGCAGCGAATGAAAAAATTATTGCTGATTTTAATTCTAGAATCGAAATGCAAAAAGCAAATGCTAAGCAAGATTATAAAATGAAAGTTGCAGAATTAGAGCAGAAAAACACAGACTTGAAGAAAAAAATGGATGATTATAAAGAAAGTGGTAAAGAAAAATGGGAAGCTTTTAAGGTTGAATTTAATTCTGATATGCAAAGACTAGGAGATTCTTTTAAGAATTTTACTACTGATGATAAAAAATAAATTCGAATTATTATTTTAAAAAACATAAAATAATATATAATGAATCAAACAGCATGGGTGATTGACACAGCTCACAGTGAGGTGTCGTTTAAAATTCGACATTTAATGATTTCGAATGTTAAGGGGACATTTAAAACATTTGATGCAAACATTATAACTACGGGAGTCGATTTTTCTACTTCCGAAATCAATTTTTGGATTGATGTTACCTCTTTAAATACTGGTGATTTAAAGCGAGATGAACATTTATTAAGTGAGGAGTTTTTTAATGCCAAAGTACATAAACAAATTTCTTTTGTCTCAAGTACGCTTGGAAATCCTGATCTACATGGTATACATGAATTATGGGGCGAATTAACAATGAATGGCATTGTAAAAAATATTAAACTAAATGTACAATTTGGTGGAATTGCTAATGATCCGTGGGGAAATACTAAAGCAGGTTTTGAAGTTACAGGTATATTAAAGCGAAGTGATTGGGATCTCAAATGGAATACTATGATGGAAGCAGGTGGACTTATGGTTAGCGATGATGTGAATATTATCTGTGAAATTCAATTATTGAAAAAAGGTATTTCTGACCAAACCATGACATTGCAAAAAGAGGAAACAAAAATTTCGTTTCAAACCAAATAAGGTAACTGTGAAAAAACTTGTAGACAAAACAATCTTCATTACCGGAGGGCTTTCAGGGATAGGTAAGGCCTGTGCAATGGCAGCTGCTCAAGAGGGTGCCAATGTGGTCGTGGCAGATATGCCGAATGTTTTATCTTCTCAATTAATGCAGGACATCGTGGCTATTAATCCCAAAGCGATATTTTTAGCTTGCGATGTTTCAAAAATAGATGAATTAAAATCTGCAATAAATAAAGCGGTCCAGGTATTTGGCTCTTTAGATGTAGCATTGAATAATGCCGGCATTGGTGGTGAATCCAATAAAGTTGCAGACATGACTGAAAAGGCTTGGCAACAAGTTATTGGCATCAATCTTTCTGGAGTTTTTAATGGTATGAAATATGAACTTATTCAAATGTTAAAACAAAAGAAAGGGGTAATAATCAACATGTCTTCGATCCTTGGTAAAGTTGGATTTGCTCAATCTTCGCATTATGTAGCTGCAAAACATGGTGTTCTTGGACTTACCAAAACTGCTGCGCTAGAATATGCCACAGATGGAATTAGAATTAATGCTATTTGTCCGGGATTTATTGCAACTCCTTTACTTGAAAAAGGAGGAATTACAGATCATTCTGAAATTATGCAACATATAATTGACTTGCATCCCTTGAAACGATTGGGATTTTCTGAGGAGATCGCTAAGGGTTTTGTTTTTCTTGCTTGTGATGATAGCTCATTTATGACAGGATCTACGCTGGAAATTGAAGGTGGCTATTTGGCACAATAGAAGTAAATACTGAATTCATGTTTTTTATAAATGCTCAACTTTTAATTCAATTGTGGTTTCTATTGAATTTAAAATTTCAATAAATTATGCTTAATAATGGATTATAATAGTATTTTAGAAAGTTTTTTTATTTTGGAATGAATAAAAAACAAATTGTAATATTAGGTTCAGGATTTGCTGGATTGAAGTTGGCACGAGAGTTAAGTGGTCATCCGGGGTATTCTATTACCTTAATTGATAAAAATAATTATCATCAGTTTCAACCTTTTTTATATCAAGTTGCAACCGCTAATCTAGATGCAAGTAACATATCATTTCCGTTAAGAAATATTTTCAAAAAATGTAAGAATGTTAGCGTCAGAATTACTGAGGTGACCCATATTGATGTATTAAATGATAAGGTCGATACACCTATTGGTCCTATTTATTATGATTTTTTAGTATTGGCAACAGGCGCAGTTACTAACTATTTTGGGAATGCCGAATTAGCACGAATGACTTTTCCGATGAAATCCACTTGGGAAGCTCTAATTCTGCGTAATACCCTCATTCAGCATTTCGAGGATGCAGTGGCATCAACAATGCATCAAATCAATAAAAATTTATCCATTGTTATTGTCGGAGGAGGACCAACAGGTGTAGAACTTAGTGGCGCTATTGCAGAAATGAAACGCGATGCATTGCCTTTGGAATATCCTGAATTGGATTTTAGCAAAATGGAAGTATATTTAATAGAGGGAACGAATAGATTATTGGCAGCTATGAGTAATTCTTCTTCTCAGATCGCCAAACATTATTTGGAAGAAATGGGGGTTGTAGTAAAAACAAATACTTTAGTTAAAGATTACAATGGAATAACATTGAAAATGCAAGATGGCACTGAAATTGAATCTTCCATAGTGATTTGGGCAGCAGGAGTAAAAGGCAATATTCCTTCTGGAATAAATACATTATGGTGTTCAGCTTCAAGTCAAATTAGAGTTGATGAATTCAATCGGGTAAGTGCTAAGGATCATGTTTTTGCAATAGGTGATATCTCCATAATGTTATCTGAATTATATCCGAGGGGTTTTCCTCAATTGGCAAGTGTGGCTATGGATCAAGCAAAAAATTTAGCAATTAATTTTAAAAGAATGGCTTTAAATAAATCTATGCTGCCATTTCATTACTACAACAAAGGGAGTATGGCAACTGTCGGTAGAAATAAGGCAGTTGTAGATTTAGCATATCCCAAATGGAGTTTTCATGGATTTATAGCTTGGATTATTTGGATGACTTTGCATTTATTTTTATTGATTAGCTTTAAAAATAGGCTAATTGTATTTATCAATTGGATATATAAATACTTCACACTTAGGCAATCTTTGTCCCTATTGTTTAATAAATTAAAACAATGATATATATTTAATATTTATTAAAATATAAAATGCAATTTATTTAAATAAAATTCAACTTGTTTTAAATGTGTTTTTTATAGCTTAAAATAATTGATATGAAATATTATCTAATGATTTTATCAATTGGAGGAATTATGATGACCTCATGTTCTCCGGGTTTTGTTGGCGAAGAACCAACATATTATGAAGTGGTAAGACCGCAGCGCCCAGGCAATAATCATGTTTGGGTTGATGGAGATTGGACCTATAAAAGAAGATCCCATACTTATGTAAGGAGAAATGGATATTGGATGGAACCTAGAGCAAATAAAACTTTTGTTCCTGGTCATTGGCAATCTTCTAGTCGAGGTCATTCATGGTCTCCAAACAGATGGAGGTAATTTTTTTGTAATTCGATTGATGTTTATCAATATTTTAAATTAAAATTACTTGTTTTTGCAGTTTTTATAGTACTCTAAGTTATATAGTATGAATTATGATAGTTATTTTGCATAATCGTATAACAATCAATTCATCATTGGGAATTAAATTTGTGACTTGAAAGTTTATCTCCTGAGAAAAGATACTAAAAGTTTAGAATATGAATTACGATATGCAGTTTTTTGGAATGAATATTATTTGGTGGTTTGTTTGGTTGGTTGGATTTTCATTTTATTTCTCTTTTTTTGTACCTGTATTAAAGAAAAAAATTCGGCGTACACCTTTGGATGTTTTGCAAAATAGGTTATCTAAAGGTGAAATAAATGTATACGAGTATGAACAAAGAAAGAGATTCATAGAAAAGGATCATGATTTAATTGCTAAAATGTTTTTTAGTTCAAGAATACTTAATCATTAATAAATAATTCTATTTTCTTGTTTTTTGTTTTAAGCATCATAATGGGTAGAAAATGAATTAAGTCATATGATACACCAAATTTGGTTTGTAAGTTGTTAGATTGAATATAAAAGTTTTGTTGAATTGATTTTCGCTTGATTTAAAGGCATTAGATGAAGATTTAATGCCTTTTCTCTTATTCCTTTTTTTTAACAATTTTTTTATATGTAATTTATCTTCATAATTTACAACTTCTCTCTTTCTTCTTTTCAATAATTTATATTCGATGGGCTGCATTCAAAATTAATAAGGGCTTACCTACCGTGCATTGGTTTTTCGTAAGTCTTTATGGCTTCACCTTAATTCGAAATTGATTCCCTATAATTCGTAATCTCGTAATTGAATGGTTCCCATAATTTCGTAATTCGTAATTAATTATTTCCCATAATTTGTAATTGATTTTCGTAATTCAAAGTTATTAGAACATTATGGTCTATTCGATCATCTACTAAGTGAATCTGCATATCATTTTGATCCATTTGATCCATTGTTATTTTCATTTCTTTAAATTCAGAATCTTGCTTGACAATAATATGATAGGTGGTATTTTCAAATTGATAATGTATCGTGAATCCATTCCATTCTATAGGAATTTTTGGATTGAAGGATAGGGTATTGCCTACTTTGGTAAGTCCAAGGAAGGATTCTGTAATTAATCTATAAATCCAACCAGCAGCTCCAGTGTACCATGTCCAACCACCACAACCTAGATGCGGTGGTCTTGCATAAATATCAGCAGCAACTACATATGGCTCTACTTTATAAATTTGTATCGTCTCGATAGTTTTTCCATGGTTTATTGGATTGATCATATTTAATAATTCCCAAACTTTCTCCTTATCGCCTATTTCAGAAAATGCCATTGTGAGCCACGCAGCCGCATGTGTGTATTGACCACCATTCTCTCTAACACCAGGAACGTATCCTTTGATATATCCTGGATTGACATTTGACTTATCGAATGGAGGATCTAAGAGTTGTATGATTTGTGCTTCTTTGCGAACCAGCATGTTGTAGGCAGATTTTAGGGCTATTCGTGATTTATTTTCATTTCCAGCACCTGATAGAACAGACCAACTTTGGGTTATCGAATCTATTTTACATTCTTCATTTTTGTTTGAACCTAATGTAGTTCCATCATCAAACCATGCACGCTTATACCAATTTCCATCCCATGCATGAAGTTCAATATTTTCTTTTAAATTCTGTGCTTCTTTTTCGCAAACAGCAGCAAATTTAAAATCATTATTTATATGTGCAACTTTTATAAATCGAGTAAGCACATCATATAAAAAGAATGCCATCCATACACTTTCACCTTTACCATCTTTACCGACCTGATCAAAGCCATCATTCCAATCACCTGAACCGATTAAAGGTAAGCCATGCACACCAAATTTTAATCCGTGAGAAATAGATTTAACACAATGCTCATATAGTGTATTTGTATGACCGGAAATTGCTGGATGATCGTAATATGATTCTTCAATTGCATTTAGTTTTCGACCTTCTAAAAAATGTATTGGTTCCTTTAGTATTTCATAATCTTCTGTTTGTTCCAAATATACAGCTGTTGCATAAGGTAGCCATAGGTAATCATCTGAACATCTTGTACGAACTCCATGGCCGGTTGGTGGATGCCACCAATGTTGTACATCACCTTCTTCAAACTGCCTTGATGCACATAGTATGATTTGCTTGCGGGTCAAATGTGGCGAACAAAGGAGTAAAGAAAGCACATCCTGTAATTGATCTCTAAATCCAAAGGCTCCTCCAGATTGATAAAATCCACTACGACCCCATAATCTTGCTGAAATGGTTTGGTATGTTAACCAGCCATTAGTTAATATATTTATTGCAGAATCGGGTGTTTCAATTTGTAGAATGCCTAAAGTTTTTTTCCAATAATTTTTTACCTTTTCAAGGGATAAATTCATGGCTATACTTCCTCGAAATTGGTTTATCATTTGATAGGCGTCCATGGAATGCTTTGCTGCTCCCAGTTTAAATATAATCTCATATTCTTCACCATCCACAAGATCAAAAGTTACTTGTATTGCAGCGCAAGGATCTAGCGCAAGCCCTATTTTACCAGATAACTTTTGTTTAGACATAGCCTCTGGATTTTTTAAATTGCCATTTCTACCAATAAATTCAGTTCAATCAGCAGTAAATGTTTTGTTTAATTGATCCACATCAAAGAAGCCAACGCGATTTTGAAACTCTGTGTTGTAAGAGTTTTTTGCAATGATTGCTCCGCTATCTGGATCCATTTCAGTGTGTACATGCATTCCCGTTTTCATTCTATGTGTACCTAATACCCATTCAATATAACCAGTTGCAGATAGTTTTCTTGTTCTGCCTGAAACATTTTTTATTTTTATTTCGGTAAATTTTATGGATGAATACAAGTCAACAAAAACCAACATTTCTGTATGTATACCATCTTCTAAGTGTTCAAATATACTATACCCAAAACCATGTCTAGTTATATATGGTGATTTGCCGCCGGATGGAAGTAAAGTTGGACTCCAGTAATGACCACTTTCTTCATCTCTGATATAATAAGCTTCACCACTTTTATCAGATACAGGGTCATTATTCCATGGTGTGATTCGCATTTCATGAGCATTTACAATCCAGGTGTATGCTGATCCACTTTCAGATATCACAGTACCAAAATTTGGATTTGCAATTACATTGACCCAAGGTAGTGGCGTTCTTTTGGATTGATCTGTAATAATTACATATTCCTTTCCATTAGAGGTGAATCCACCAAGACCATTGAAATGATTTAATTCTTTTGGTATAACCATCGGAGTATAATCCATTTTATTTGAATGGAATGGAATAATATTTGGTATGATTAACTTTGAGTATGGTTTTCTTTTTACAAGATCAATTAATGTTCCATCATGATCTGAAATATAAATGCGAGCTACAGTTTGGAACAAAATTCGATCTTCATTTGATATTTGGTCAGAGGCTCTAACAAAAATACCACCCGGTCGATCTTTAAATTCGGGAGGAATCAAAGCTTCTATGTCATGTTGAAATTCTTGGCGATATCCATTATGTTCTTCATTCCAAATAACAAGATCTACTTCTAATCCTTTTAATCGCCAATAGGAATGTGCTTGAATAAGTTGCTTTGCTAATTCAAGATGATTCCTATTTTCTATTTTTAATAGTAAAATGGGCAAATCTCCTGAAATAGAATATCCCCATAATCCAGATTGTTGCCTTTGATTTTTGATGAGTATCGTAGCATCTGCTCGAAACATATTATTCGGAAATATAATTGAACTGGCTAATCTGCTATACAATTGAGCATCTTCTTCAGTTGCATTAATTTGTCGAAGGACAACTTGACTATGTGTCCAGGCCATCTCAAATACACGATCTTTGTGCGGCTTGTCTTGGTACTTATCAATCATCTTTTGACAAGTTTTTCTTGTGTCAGCCACTCCAATGATCATATCTATAATTACTGTTTCTTCAGGCTCAAGTATGAGTTTATTTCGAATAGCAATAATTGGATCTAATACAGAACCCTGACGCCCTGATAGTGGTCCAGAATGATTCATGGATTCAGGGTTAGTAGGAGTATTTCCACGGCCAATAAATACCATACGATCGGTTTCAAAGGATGTTTCCAAGATTTCTTTTCCGTGAGTTTTCATTAAATGAAAAAGCCATGGAGTAGGTTCATCTGCCGATCTCGGTCTACGTGTACAAATAATGGCATGTTGCTGAGGAATAATTTCAGTTTGGACAAATAAATTACTGAATCCAGGTTGCATAATATCTGATGTCAGTGGTGCTAATACCACTTCGGCATAACTTGTAATTTCTATTGTCCGATGAATGCCTGAATAATTAGTAATTCGAACTCTCCGCATTTCCATATCATCTTCGGGTGAGACTACTATTTCAGTATGTGTTAATAGTTCATTATGTGTTGCGCTAAAGTCAATGCGACCTTGAGAATATACAACTTCATATTTTTCGCTATGTTTTAGCGTAGGCTGAAATGTGTTTGACCAATATATATCATTTTTCAAATCCTTAATGTAACAAAAGCTTCCCCACTGATCGCAGGTGACATCTTCTCTCCATCTTGTTACGGCTAAGTCTTTCCAACGACTATATCCTGCACCTGAATTACTGATCATAAGATGGTATCTGCCATTAGAAAGTAATTGAATTTCTGGAATTGAAGTTGTTGGCGTTTTTATTATCCTTACTTCACCTCCCACAGCAACATAATTGATATCAGCAAGGTCAGTTGTATGAGCAAAAAAACTTGTTGCTTTTGGAATTCGTTCTTGTAATAATAATAATAGCGTTGCTTTAAATTGTGGTTCTGACTCAAATAATTTTTGCATAGGTTTATCTAATAAAAGATAAGCTAATGAAATCAAACTCATTGCTTGATGGTGTGCCATATAAGAGTGTACAATAGCATGTGATTGACCTCTTGGTAGTCTTGATGTAGTATAATCTATAGCTTCATAAAATCCATATTGTCCTTCGAATCCATACTCCTGCATTAGCTCTAAATTTTTGCATGCTTTTTCAGGAGCGACAATTAATGCAAGAGCTGTAGCATATGGTGTAATAACTGAATCTTCTTCAAGTCCACGCTTAAGTCCAAGACCTGGAGCACCAAATGCACGATATTGATAATGTGAATTGGCATTAATCATATGATATCCGGATTCAGAAATACCCCAAGGTAAGCCTTTTTGTTTTCCATATTTGATTTGCCACGCTACTGCACCTTTACAAGTTTGATCTAATAAGGTGTTGTCATAGGTTGGCATAACGAGCAATGGCATTAGATATTCAAACATTGAACCACTCCATGATAATAAGATTGGATTTCCATCTACATTAGTTAGTAATCGTCCTAATGCAAACCAACTTTCTATTGGAATTTTTCCTTGGGCAATACCAATGAAGGTGCACAATCTTGCTTCTGATGCGAGTAAGTCATAATAACTCGAATCCATGTGATGTTCTTGAACATTATATCCGATAGTAAATAAATGACTTGTTTTGTTATAAAGAAAATCCCACTCCATGTCTGCCATGAGGTGGCATTGTTGGGCCAGATTTTCAGTTAGTATAAATCGCTCAGTTAACTCTTGAATGGTGTAATTTATTGATGTGTTTAAGGAATCAATAGTAATTTTATCAAAGAGCTCATGTTGGAAATATGATGAATCATTTATTTTTAATTTTAAAATGTTGGCTGCATTCAATAGTTCTATCCAAGATGAATGAGCATCAATATTGATTTCTATTGATATTTGATTCGTTGTGATTAATTGATGCTGCCAAGGTTCATAAATTTTAATTTCTTCTAAAGACTGAATGAATTGATGTTTTATTTTTTGAATCCAGTATTTTGACTCATCATGAGCAATGGTATTTAATGGTTCTATGTTTGAGTTGAATAGTTCATTTAATGAATTTAATTTTACAAATATTTCAGAACTAGAATTGGTTTGATTTTGAAGAGTAGCTGATAATGCTAATTTGAATGTTTCTAAAATGGTTTTTCCCTGTGCTTCTAAAGTGTCAATAAGTACCAACAAAGTGTCATATAATCCTTCAAATATTTTTGAACATTTATTCTGTTGATACGGCGTTGTAATTAAACCTTGTCTTAATACCAACAAATGTCCAACCAGATTGCCACTATCTACTGTTGAAATATATTTAGGTAATAATGGTATGATTGATTCTGTATCATACCAATTGTAGAAATGGCCTCTGAATCGTTCCATCTTGGACAAAGTTTGTAAGGTTTTGGAAGTCCTTTCTAAATAGGATCTCACATTTATATATCCAAATTCGTAGGCAGTCAAATTGGCAAGTAATGAAAGCCCAATATTCGTTGGTGATGTTCTATGAGCGATCATAGCTATTGGTTGCTCTTGATAATTATCAGGAGGTAACCAATTATTGTTTTGATCTACAAATTGTTCAAAAAATCGCCAAGTCTTTCTAGACAATTTTCTAAGAAAAAAATGTTGTAATGGAGTGAGTATGGTTAATTGTTTTGGTTTTGGTCTGCTAACTAACCAAGTAATTGTCGGTGCTATGATCCATAAAGATAAAACCGGTCCAACAACTATTAATTTAGAAGAATCATACAAGTATAGATAGATGCCTATGGGAATTGTTACTATGGGTTCGAGCCACATAGACAAGTAGGACTTGAATAAACTATTCTCACTGGTTTTTTCTGAATGTGCAGATGAATTCCATTCCAACAGTTTTTTTCTACTAATCAGTACTTTCCAAATCGTGCAAATTATGGCATTTAAATTTGAAAAAGCTTCATAAGGAATGCAAATAATTCTAAACAAGGTTTTTATAAAAATCTCACCAATGTGGTGAAAGGTGTTTTTTATATGATGACTGATGATGACCTCTTTAGGTTTATTTAAAGTCTCCCATACTAATGAAATAATAATAGGAAGGACAATGATTGAAGCTATAAGTATTGTCCAAAAAAATGTATTTTCAAGTAGGAGCCATCCTATAATAATAAACGCTGTATAGGAGATTGGTACTAGACTTCGTCTGAGATTATCAAATATTTTCCATCGAGATAATCCTGAAATTGGATTTTTATTCCAGGTTCTTTTGAATCCGGGAACATAGGGTAAAAACCAAGCAAAAATTTGCCAGTCTCCACGAATCCAGCGATGTTGCCGCTTCATATCTACATGATAACTTGTTGGATATTTCTCGTACAATTGAACGTCACTTAATAGACCTGATCGAACATAACAACCTTCTAACAGATCATGACTTAGAATACCATTCTCTGCGAATTTGCCATCCAGTACTTTAATGAACATATCAACATCATAGATACCTTTACCTATGAATGAACCTTCTGAAAATAAATCTTGATACACGTCTGATGAGGCACGTGTATAAGGATCTATTCCGGGTTCATTGCCATGCATTTTTGCATATAATGAACTTGTATTATCTGGCAATGAAACGGCTACATTGGGTTGAATGATTCCATATCCACGGGTTACTCTTTTTTTGAGATCATCATACCATGCTTGATTCAGGGGATGACTTATTGTACCAATTAATTGACAAGCAGCACCTAGTGGAAGTTGTGTATCGGCATCTAGGGTAATAACATATCTTATTAATGGAAATAAAGTTTGCTTTCCTACAATTAATGAGAATCTATCTTTTGCACCACCTCGTAACAATGAATTTAATTCTGATAATTTACCTCTCTTACGTTCATATCCCATCCATACATTTTCTTGTGAATTCCAATGCCGTGGCCTATGAAATAAATAAAACAAATCTTGCTCTTCTTTTCCATATTTTAAATTTAATTCTCCGATTTTAAGTTGAGCTAATTGTATCAGAGCATCATCTTTTGGCAATGTCTCTTGAGTGGCATCAGTAAAATCTGTTAATAATCCAAAATGCAAATAATCAAATCTGTTGGCTAGAAATCGAACTTCCAATCCTTCTATTAAGCGTTCAATTTCATCCGAAGTTGTTAGCATGACAGGAATAACAACCAGGGTTCGAGCATGTGAAGGAATTTGTTTTGAAAAATCCATTCTTGGCAATAATTTTGGCTTGACAATCAGTGTTGAAAAAAATTGAACCAATGAGATAGCAAGTTGGCTAGAACATATTATTACAAGTATTGAAATAAATATAAGAAAATATGCATTTTTGGTGTCTAAATGGGCTTCATAAATAATGAACGTGCTTATTATTGTTGTAATCCAAAAGATTGAAAATGTATATATTAAAAAGGTATATTTTGAAATGTGTTGTCTCAGTTTTTTTACAGCAGATAATTTAACTCGTGCAAGATGTTTTGTTTTGTGGACGCCTTGATCAATGAGATAATATCCTACGTGAAGTGATCGTAAATCATCCGTTTGTTCGTTTGAATGAGTTAAATCAATAGCCAATTGAGCCACTTCAGGCTCAGAGAGCTCACTATTTTTTGAAATGTGTTCTATGACATGCCTATAGCGATCTCGAGTTGTAAAGTCCATTAATCCGTAAGTCCCAAATTGATCATTCCTTAGAATTTGATCTACTATACTATGTGATTCTACAAAATGATTCCATGCAATCCCACTAAACATCCGCAGACTTCCTATGCTGTTACTCATAGATACTTGATCCGCGGATTGTTTCTGTACTTCTGTATTGATTAATTCAACACCAGTCATCCCGATCTCAATGAGTTGTTGTTCTATCCAGTGGAGTGGCATGGCTAATTCAAGTCCTTTTCCTTTTAGTTGTCTTGTAAGTTCTGATACAAAAGCACTTCCCATGGGTGGGTTGGAACGCGCCATATCTGCGATAACCAGGATTAAATTCTTAGGATCTTTTTCTGCAGTATCGATCATTTGTTGAGCCCAATAATCTGCTAGATTTCGGTCTACACGATCAATAGCAATTCTAGCAGACACGCGACGCAGATTTTCAATTAATGCTAAACGTATCATAATTGGAATGGCCCATAACTCTCCGAGTTTTAACACAGTAACGGACTGATAAGCATTGATATAAGCACTCAGACTGTCAATATCGATGCGTCCATCACTATGTGAAATAATGTGAAGTATAATATCATAAATTCGGGTGACAACTGTTGCATTACCATGAATCAATTGGGGTAAATTTTCGCTATAACCTTTAGGAAAATCAATTTTTGCATTTCGTATATGCTCTTCAATCAAATAGAAATTGTCGATCAGCCATTCACCTGCAGGTGTGATTTGATTTTTTCTTCTAATGGAATCAGTCAGAAGTTTTCGAACTTCATGTAATATGATTTCATTTTCCGCAAGTCTTGGTAGTAAATGGTCGTGCGATGGACTAGTATTAAGTTTATGTGAGCTCGCAAGTTTTTTACCGAAGCGTTCCATTTTTTCAGAGGTAAAAAGCTCTGACCTTAATGGTTCTTCATTTGGATAACTACCACGCTTACTTTTTATGTTAAGTATTGAATTAATTTTACTGAACATTTGACCTGATATTGATATCAAATTCATTATCTATTGGTTGAAATTTTTTATAGTGAGATTTAGTTATATAACCTTGAGTAAGCTATGTTGCCCGTTTTAAAATATTGGTTCAATAGAAACGTTTATCATGTACTAACTTTTTTTTTATCAAGGACCGATTTAGTTTTATGATTTATGTCAAAATTTTGTGATTCTGTTTAATTACAGTGGAGAATAAGATCTGCTACTTATAATAATATGATCCAATTTTAATTTTTTTGATTTAAATAGTTATGAATGCTAAATCATTATAAAACAGTAATGAGCCATCCTTTTAGTTATATTTTATGTCTTGATACTTTAATAGATAGTCATCACAAAGGAGCGTTTAATTATTGGACAAACAGTTATATAATTTCCTTATTTAGTTACATAATTATCATGTTTATGTAGAGCTTTATGTGTGGTTATTTTTTTGTAAATCTTTATGGAGTTAATTCCAATTGTAAATCAAATTATGATTAGCGGATTAGAACAAATATTTACGATACATTTTATTTTGGGCTTCAACTGTTGCAAGCTATTTAATGGATCTATATAGAATTTATCCATCTCATGATATGGGTTTGTTTGTTTTTAATAGAATTTTCCTTCTATAAACAAGTGTGAATATTATAATTCATTATAATTGTTATATAAATGGCATTATATGATGAATATTTATCTTTGTATAGCTTGTACAAATTCCTTTTTCTAATAATGAGTATTTATGTGTAAATGATAAGTTATGATAACAAACTTTGATTATTTGAATTTTGAATCCACAATATTAAAAGACCCAGATCGATTATTGCAAATCGAAAACCACAAATTGGCCGCTAAACTTCATGAGGAAGCTGCAAGATATCATAAAGATGCAGTATGTATCTTTGAAAATCAAATAAAAGTTGAATTTTTGGAATATTCTATGGCTAATAGGAAGAGTGATCTCACAACTTATTAAAATTATTTGTATCTTGTACCAAGTTTTTTTGAACAACTTAATTTTCTATCGTGGATGTAAATAGGATGATTTCAGAAGGGGAACTTAATGCAGAAATTCTTAGAGTCACTTTGATGATCCATACTGAGTATCCTGAATTGTCTAAATTTATTGAAGAAATGCCAGTTACGATTCCTAATGTTGATCAGCCTGAAATTAATATTTCTATACTTTCTGATTATCTTGACTCCCTGAATTCGTTAATATTTCATTATAAAGAAGGAATCATCCCATGAATGGTTCCGAAGATTTCATTTCTGTAAGATTTTTAAGTTTATAGCTTCTTCAGTAGGCTTAAGGGACTCTTTTGATTATTTTATTTCATATTTGATAAGTTCTCAGGGTAAGCTTAAAGTTGATTTGTACATTATAAGTGGTTTGTAGGAATTTTATAAAATTATCATTTAATGATATAAGTTTTATGTATGCTTTAATACTCATCTTTGTTATATGAATTATTTTATTTGTTTCACTTAGAGCCAAATTATAATACATTATTTTTTAACAATTTAAATTCATTCTAATCATGGGAAATTTACTTTACACAATCGCAGTCATATTGATTATTTTTTGGGCAATAGGATTTTTAGGTTATCACGCAGGTGGACTTATTCATCTTCTTTTAGTTATTGCAGTTATTGCAATTATTTTGCGAGTGATTCAAGGCAAAAGAATTGGTTAACTCATTTGAGGTTAAAAAATCGCTAATCTATGAATTCTGAGAAATTGAATTCCGGAGTACTTCCAATTATATTAGGTATTGCATTCGGTGGGATAGCAATGATATGTTATTCTTTATTTAAATGTTCCAATAGTAAATCGCCTAAAGTCAACAAAAATACTGATGATGAGTCTGAAGGTTATTATGTGGAATAGAATAGTTAAGTGGAATTTTGATTTTTGTAATGTTTCACATTTTATGGTAGCCCTATTTTGAATTTTACATATACTATGAGAACATTTTTTATTTTTTCTATTGTTTTCGAAACATTCAAATCCTGAATTATTTTCCTGAAATTGTTTTACAATAATTATTTAAGGTGTAATCATTTACGATAAAATGATTAGTTATGGTAAATAGAAATACTTGTACTAAAAACGTATTTTTACTTTTTAGACGAATAGTATTATAGGGATCAACTTTCAAAAGTTTATTTGACTTTTTCGTAGTTGAAGTTATATGTATAAAATTCTTTCTGTGAATATTAGTATTTTGATGGTGTTACAAACATTTATTCATTTTATTTTAAGTTTGATATTAAATTCAGCATTGCTTGAAAGGGTATGAATTATATAAATGGTAATTGTTATTGTATATTTTTTATGATATTTGGACACCTATCTTTGTAAGGTGGAAATGATTTCACATAATAATTAGTAATTTATGAACTCAATAGAACTTAAGGGAAATTGGAACGAACAAAAGGGAAAATTAAAACAAAAATTTGCTAATTTAACAGATAACGACTTGATGTTTGTCGAAGGCAAACAAGATGAAATGTTAGGTAGACTTCAGATAAAATTAGGTAAATCAAAAGAAGAATTACATACTATTTTATCAGAGCTTTAGAATTCTTCTTTTGCACAAGTGCCGTTTGACGGGGGTTAGGCGGTACTTTTTTTATTTCATTGATCCCATCCTAAATGTTTATATTATGAATGTTCTTTATTATCTTGAGACTGTTGTTTTATTTCTATTTATTGGTGCATTAGTTGCATTCGCTTTCACTACAGGCGCTACTGGACACATCGTTGTGGTTGTTGCCGGCGTTAGTATATTGTATCGTATTTGGATCTATAGTAAAATAGTTAAGTAATACTAAGACCTATTGTGTCATTTTATTTTATTTTGATTATTGATTATATTTTATGAAAACAAATAAACTTGCTGTTGGTTTATTAGTCGGATTGTCTATTGGTGGTATAGTTGGTGTTTTATTTGCACCAAGAAAGGGCTTAAAATTGGAGAAAAATATTTAATTGGGGAAGTGCATAGACTGAATCAGTGAAATTTAAAATTCGAAAATGTTATTACTAAGATGGCAGATAGTTTTGAACTTGCACAAGGAGACATTGAAGAAAAAATAGCTTTAATAAAGCTAAATGGTCTCAATTTAAGGTTGAAATCAAAGTTTGAGTTATTGGTTAAAGCTATTAATATGCTAAGGAGTAAACAGGTTGATTAGCTTTTTTGATCAAAGATCATGATACAATGATTATTGACAGTTTACAACCTAATAATCTAGTGAAAAATTCAATTTTTAAACTGGCTTCCTGCCTGATATCAAAATGCGCTTGTTGAGTACTTTTGTTGGCCTTGCTAGTGTGATTTTATCACAACGTGTCTTAATGGCATTATCTATCATTTCAATTCAAAGAATGTTTGGTTCTACCTTGAAATTTCTTAAAGATGTCATTTTGTTTAAAACTAATGTGTAACATTCCGCATCAATCTAAAGTTACTGAAGTTATTTTTAATGAACTTGTTTTGCCTTGTTATTTGACTTCTTCCACTTCAATGAGTTGATACATCAAGCGATTAATATCATTTTTATTAAGCACGAGAATTCCTTTAATTTCGATTTGTTCTGAAGTAAACTGAATGGGCTTTTTGGCTTTAACTTCGAGTACCGTCTCTGGACCTGCCTGACCACAAAAGAAACACATGCTGTAGGGAAATGCCGAGAACACAAATTCCTGATGACTTTTAAATCCATCTGTGGGTATAATATAACCTTTTAATTGAACGACTTTGCGCTCAAGTCCCTTTACTTCATTACTGAAGATGGGTCGATCTATCTTGATTCCCAATAATTCATCATATTCTTTTTTATAACTAATCTTGGCTAATATGGGCCAGTAATTGACCTTGTTTTGACAATAGCATATAATTGGGATTAGTACAATAATTAGAACGAATATGTGTTTCAAAGGATTTTATTTATTAGTCTCACAAATATCTTAAATTTGTTTTAATTAATTGGTAATTATAAATTTGAAACTTATTTTTATACAAAATTAGTCTTAGTTTAACTTAATTTTAATCTTATTATGTCTTTTCGAACCATAATGCCTATTTTGCCAACACCCTTCGAAATTAACCATGCGCATAAGATTTTTTGTATTGGTAGCTGTTTTGCAGAACATATGTTTCACAAATTTCAAAAATCACAATTCCAGGTTACCTCAAGTCCTTTTGGAATAGTATTCAATTCATTGAGTATTGCAAGACAATTGACTGCAATTTTAGATCAGGACTTGATTCTGGAAGAAGATTTAGTTTATTTCGATCATTTGTATCACAGTATGCTCCATCATAGTACTTCCTCAAATCATGATCCAAAGATTATGTTACATGATTTGAATAAACATTTGGTGGAATCTAATGCTGCACTTATAGAATCGGATTTTGTATTGATTACTTTAGGTACTTCTTTTTTTTATCATTTGAAAGATTCAGGCAAGATTGTATCCAATTGCCATCGCTTACCTCAAGAATTATTTACAAAAGAACAAGGATCAACAGATGAAATGGTTGATGTTTTTTCTAAGCTGATTACTCGACTTTTGGAATTGGATAACAATAAAAAAATAATAATGACAGTTAGTCCGGTTCGCTATTTACGGGATGGTTTTATTCAAAATGCTAGAAGCAAAGCGTCTTTATTATTATGTTGTGAAGCCTTAGAAAAAAGGTTTGATACTGTCTTTTATTTTCCTTCATATGAATTGTTAATGGATGATTTAAGGGATTACCGCTTTACTCAGGAGGACATGGTCCATCCCACAAGTCAAACCATTGATTACATTTGGAATTATTTTGAACAAATGTTTTTTAACGATCGTACCCGTTTGATCAATTTAAAAATAGAACGACTAAATAAGAAATTATACCATCGACCACTTTTTTCAGAACATCCTTCACATACAAGTTTAAAAGAAATGGCTAGAGATGAATTAGCCCAATTGAAACAGGATTATCCTGAAGTGAATTTTAAGTTCAACAATCTTGAATTATAATTAATTATAAAAAATAATATTGAAATGGAATCATTCTACCATAATGAATGGGTGGTAAATCCTGAATTAAGTTCTTCTTCTTTCTTAATTCGTTCTTCTTCGTCTCGTTCTGCTATCGTTTTATCAAAGGCATCCCGAGGCAAATAATATTCTTTATTTGTGTGATCATTATACCAATCTGGTTTTTTAATGACTTCATCCTTCTCGCGATAATTTCTAAATATAAATGCGGTCCATAATCCAGCAATGGCTCCGAATAAATGACTTTCCCAGGAAACTTTCTCATCAGTGGGAATAAATCCTGCAGTATATCCGCTATACATTATGACCATGATCACCATGAGTACCACTGATTTAATATTTCGTCTAAATATTCCTGAAAAAAATACAAAAGCAATAAGGCCATAGACCAATCCGCTTGCACCTATATGTGAAGAATTACGTGCGAACATAAATACAGCAAAACCCGTAAGCACCCATATCATAGAATAAACCGCCCAACCAATACTTCGGTAGAAAAAAAAGATCATCATGACCGTCACGAATAGGGGAGGAAGGTTACTGGCTAAATGCCCCCAACTAGCATGAATATAATGTCCGGTAAAGATTCCATACCATTGACCTAAATCACGAGGATAAATACTCCAATAATATTTTGGAGTAGGTATGATAATAAAAATCAGATGTACAATAATACAAAATACAACAATACCTAAAGCTATTTTTAGACTATAGATAAAATGATCCCGTTGAATTTTGATATCGTCTATCATAAATATCTTCGCCAGGTCAATTTTAAAAAGGATTCAACAGATTTCTTTTTGTCCTTGTGAGTCCAATCGTATTTAGGAATTACATGTTCTACGAGATAAGCTTTTGCCGTTGCAAAATCTGAAAGTTGATTGAGATCTTGAATAACTTTATCAAAAGCTGATTTATCGCCATTGAACAACTCATTTTGAGCTACTATTTTTTCGTTAAGTCCCATTCCAGTAGTTAAACTTTTTAAAGGCATCAATTCTAATTTGGCTGATAAGTCTGTTACGATCAGGTGATTGAATAAATGATCAAATTCAGCTTGATGTGCCACAGGCGTTTCATTATGATGTTGATCCACAGCGTTGCTTACCCTCGGATGACTAATCTTTTCTACCTCAGGAGTTGGAGCTTGAATAGGTTCAGAAACCACTTCTTTTTTTATTTTGCTAATAGGTGGTGAATATTCTACTGCATTGGTCAGGACTGGAGATGCAGCAATAGGTTTTGTTTCTTCATCTTCTACCTGAATCGCTTGAATCTGTTGTTCAATTCGTTTGAGGTAATCGAGAAGTAGGTTTTTTTCAGTTTGAGTGAATTCTTCATTGGAAGAATATACTTCCAATATGGAGTCCATTTTATTGAGCCATTTTTTAAGCTGTGCAAAATCCATCTATAAATATTTTCTAAGTAACGAAAGGAAAACTATTTTAGTTTAATCCCCGGCTTAATTAAGCCAGCGCGATGCAAAATTACATGCTATGGATGGACAATTTCTAAGAATTAAATATTTTATATATTTTTTTTTCATATATTTGGGCTATGTTCCTAGAGCCAGGGTTTAAATCTCAACGTAGTGGATGGATTGAAGTGATCTGTGGGTCTATGTTCAGTGGAAAAACCGAAGAATTGATCCGCCGACTCAAAAGGGCTCGTATAGCCAACCAAAAAGTAGAGATCTTCAAACCAAGTCAGGATACCCGTTATGATGACCGTCAGGTAGTTTCACATGATGAGAATATGATCATGTCGGTTCCTATTTCTAACTCGAAAGAAATATTATTACTTAAACCAGAAACCCAAGTGGTGGGTATTGATGAAGCTCAGTTTTTTGATTTAGAAATAACAAAGCATTGTCAGACTTTGGCCAATCAGGGCATCAGAGTAATTATTGCAGGTTTAGACATGGATTTCAAAGGAATACCTTTTGGCCCAATGCCATACTTATTAGCAGTAGCAGAATACATCACTAAAGTCCATGCCATTTGCCCCCATTGTGGCAATCTGGCCACCCATTCCTATCGCATAAGTTCAGAGGAGTCAACGATAGTACTTGGCGAAAAAGATAAGTATGAGCCTAGATGCCGCACCTGCTTCGGAATGGGGAATATTTTGACGTTTCGTTAAATTGGTTTTTAATTGGTAATAAAATACCTTTTGTAACTAATGACTTTCTTCACCAATCACCCTATAACCTGATCACCCTATAACCCGATTACCCTACAACCGATTTTCTTCTATGACGACTTACGACTTTTTTTTCTTACGACTGACGACTGATGACTTTTCTCTAAATTACTTTAATCCGTTTCACCCTTTTCCCAGTCTCATCAAACCAAACCTCATCTTCAGCATCTGGATCTCCGTGATAGTTGAATGTTATTTCTTCACCAGCTTTGATATCTTTAATAGCTATAATTTCGATGGTAAGATCATCTAGGTTCAAAGTGAAGTTGGCGTTTGGTTTATAAGAATGGTTATAAAGGGAACCATATCCTAAAGCAATGGCAGCTTGGTCATCATCTTCGCCCCAAATAAAATAATAATCATGCAATTCTGTATGATGGATAACATCGACCTCATCCGCAGGAATAATAATTACCGGGCAGATTTCAATAAGTGAGCCTTCAGGGATTATAGCAGAAGTAAAAACTCCACGACCAATCTGTCCACTGGGTGCAAAATATAAACTTGGGATGCGTTGCATAATTCGAATGTTAATCTCTTGGTGTAAAATTACTACCTTTGTGGCTCAATCTGAGTTATGCAGCATGTAAAGCTTTTTTCTGGTACGCAATCCTTGTATCTAGCCTCACAAATTTCTGATCATTATGGATTTCCTTTGGGCGATTTGAAAACTTCAAAATTTAGTGATGGTGAAATGCAACCCGTTATTAATGAGTCTGTTAGAGGTACATTTTCTTTTTTTATTCAATCTACTTTTGCGCCATCAGACAATTTATTGGAGCTTTTACTCATGATAGATGCGGCCAAAAGGGCATCTGCAGACTATATAACCGCGGTAATTCCATATTTTGGGTATGCCCGTCAGGATCGAAAGGACAAACCCAGGGTGCCGATTTCCTCAAAACTTATTGCAAATCTTCTTGTAGCAGCTGGTGCTAATAGAATTATGACTATGGATCTGCATGCTGATCAAATCCAAGGCTTTTTTGATATCCCGGTGGATCACTTGAAGTCTGAGGCCATTTTTATGCCTTACTTGGAAAGCCAAAATTTGGATAATGTTATTTTTTCATGCCCAGATGTGGGTGGTGTCAAACGGGCCAGGACTTATGCAAAGTATTTTAATACAGATCTTGTCATTTGTGACAAATACCGTAAAAGAGCCAACGAAGTTGAGAGTATGACAGTTATCGGCGATGTGAAAGGTAAAGAAGTCATATTGGTAGATGATATAATTGATACAGCAGGTACTTTGTCTAAGGCCGCTGATGCTTTAATTGACAAAGGAGCTCTTCGTGTTAGGGCTATTTGTACACATCCTGTACTTTCTGGAAAGGCATATGATATCATCACCAATTCTAAAATTGAAGAGCTCATCGTATCAGATACCATCCCGCTAAAACAACAAAATAGTAAAATTCAGGTCCTCTCGTCTGCTAAATTGTTTGCCAGAGCAATAAGGAATACCCATGAGCACAGATCCATTACAGCACTTTTTATGGATAAATCGTAAAAAAATTACATTTATTTTGAGAATATCTATATCTTTGCGCTCCTTTTAAGAATATTAAATATTATTTTATGCAAGTGGTTACATTAAACGGTAAAGAAAGAAGCCAAATTGGCAAAACAGCTGCTAAAAACTATCGTAAAGAAGGTTTAGTACCATGTGTGTTATATTCTAAAGAAGAGAATATCCATTTTAACGCTGATCCGGTTGAGTTAAAATCTTTAATCTATAGCCCTGATTTCAAGTATGCCGACATTGTTTTAAATGGCAAAACTCATCGTTGTATTTTGAAGGAAATTCAATTTCATCCGGTTTCTGATGCAATTTCACATATTGATTTTCTAAAATTAGTGAAAGGAACTCCGGTAAGAGTTGAAGTACCTCTTAAATTGAATGGAGCTCCCGTTGGTGTTAAGTCTGGGGGTAAACTGGTACAAAAAATGCGCAGCATAAAGATTAAGACCACTCCGGAACATTTAGTTGCAGAGATGAATATTGATGTTTCTAACTTGGACCTAGGTCAAATTATGAGAATTAGAGATATTACGCCTGCAAAAGGTGTTGAAATAGTAACATCTGCAGCAACGCCAGTAGTTTCTGTTGAAATTCCTAGAGCTCTTAAAACTACAGAAACAGCAGCACCTGCTAAGAAATAATTAGAAATAAACTAAAATGAATAATAAAGCCTTCCAATTGGGAGGCTTTTTTTTTGACCCACGATCTCAAATGCTCTTTAAATGATTTTAATAAATTTAGTTTCTGTTTAAATCCCATATTATTCTATGAGATATAGTTTTGGTAATCAAATACAATCTAAAGTGATACATTAAAGTCCTCCCTTTTTAAGCTTGTCCAGCTCTAAGAGATGGAGGAGGATTTAGGTGGGTTAAAAACATCTCAAAGGTCATAACATTTATCCTTCCTTTTAAGCTCCTTCATCTTGCAATGGTAGCTGAGGATTTAGGTGGGTTAAAAACATCTCAAAGGTTATAACATTTTCCTTCCTTTTAAGCTTGTCCAGCTTGAAATGGTAGGAGAGGATTTTGGCTGGTTAAAAACCTATCAAATATCCTAAGAGTTAAAAAAAACCTGGCATTAGTTGATCACTTCAAATAAAGATCCTCCTTAACAATCTTAGAAAAACTTAAAACTAATCTCCATTCAAAACCAAAGTAGATACATCCACGGTAATTTCTTTTAAACGAGTCTCTATTTCTGGTTTAATTTCTGCTTGATACCGGCCTCCCAAATGTTTGGCAAGGAATTTTTCAGCCGCAGCAATAAAGGCCATACTATTGACAGGTCTGGCGAATCCATGACCTTCGTCTGGAGCACAGATGTATTCTACCGCAAGGTTTTTCTCTCGCATGGCTACTACAATTTGATCAGATTCTGCTTTTTTGACCCTTGGATCATTAGCTCCCTGCACGACCAATAATGGAACTTTGATGTTTTCCACAGAAAATAAGGGGGATTGTCTTTTGAGTTGGGCTTCTCCTTCTACTGTCGTTGGATCACCCATCCTTTCATGGAATATTTTTCTGCCAGCTTCCCAATAAGGTGGGATGGTTTGAAGTAATGTTAAAAGACTTGAAGGACCGACTATTGAAACCCCGCAAGCATATAAATCTGGTGTAAACGTTAACCCTGCCAATGTAGCATAACCACCATAAGAACCACCCATTATTCCCACTCTTTTAGGGTCTACGATTCCTTTTTGGATTAAATATTTGACTCCCCAAGTAATATCGTCTTGCATTTTATCACCCCATTCTTTGTTGCCGGCATCCATGAATTTTTTTCCAAAACCTGTAGAACTTCTAAAATTGGGTTGAAGCACCGCATAACCCCGATTAGCCAACAACTGGGCGTATGCATCATAGCCCCATGAATCCCTTGCCCAGGGCCCACCATGAGGATTGACGACTAATGGTAAATTTTTTAACGGTATGCCTTTTGGATGGGTTAAATAGGCAGGAATACTTAAGCCATCCGAGGAAGTATATTCAATGATTTCCATTTGAGCTAAATCATGGATCGGCATTGCAGGACGTGGTCTGTATTGGAAAATCGGTTCTTTTACATTTCGATCATAATAATACACTGCACCAGGATCTGTATCAGAATACACGGATATCAACCAGGTCATTTCATCTTTAGTGCTATGGCTAAATCCAATTTCCGATCCCTCAAAAGTTTTTTTCAATAGTAAATAATCAGCTTCATAAGTTTTGTCTTTCCAATAAATTCTAGTTTTAGCATCTTCATATGAAGTAGCTATCAATTCATTTGTAATATCAGAAAAGGATACAGAACCAAAATCAACTTTGTTCAGTGGGTCTGACTCGACTAATATTTCTACTTGAGTGTTTATATCAAATAATATAAGTCTAGATAAATCATAGGCTTCACCGACATCTGTTACCAGATATACCTGTTGTCCATTGTTGTGAAAATTGACCGGGTAAAAGGATTCTAAAATGGTAGAAGAATAAATTTTTATATATCCATCGGAATCAATTCTAAATAAGTCAGTAGAGCCATCGTCATTAGATTTCATAGCCAATCGTAATCTGTCCGATCTGTCAAAAACCCATCCAATAAATCGCTCTGTGTTTTCTTTGATCAATGTTAATGTTCCTGTAGAAATGCTCAATTCATATAAATCATGCCACGCCGGATCCCGATCATTTATACCTACATACATTAAGTCAGGATTTGATTTGGGTACTGAAAATATTTGAACCCTGACATGTTCTTTATCTGTCAAATTTCTAGAGATGGGTACAGTCTGATTAGATTCTAAAGGATCACTTGGATTAACTGCATAAATATGATAATTTTCATTCCCCCCTTTATCCTGAACATATAATATATACTTGCTGTCCCTTGACCAAAAATAAGAACTAATGGGCCGATTGGTATCTGCAGTAATAGGTCTTGCAGTTGAAAAGTCATCATGAAGCTTTTTAATCCAGATATTACGGGTTCCTTGAAATGGTTTTATAAAACTCATCCATGTTCCATCAGGTGATAATTTTGCACCAGATATTTCTGGATCTCCAAAAAATAATTCCCGATCAATTAATGGAGGTAATTCATTCGGTGTGGTAGTTGTGTTATTGTTATTTGCTGACATGTTGTTAAGTTTATTAATGTTACGTATGATATGAATAGTTTATTGATTTAAATACTTAAGAAATGGGACATCTAAGAATCCTGTTGTCTAATGTTAATAGATTTCAGAATAATTTAAAAATAATTTTTTTTTAAAAATGAATTTCAAATAATTTTAACACTTCATTTCTTTTCTCTATCAATCTACTTTTATGTTGATATATATTTAGATTGAATAAGTATTTTCCAAGTTTGGACTTGTGTTTAAATTCTATAAAATAGTAAAACGAAAATTGCAATCCAATGACAACGATAAGTCCATTTACAAACCCTAATATATTGGTCCAAAATATGAGCCAAAATATCGAAAATACTAAAGTAAACAGTACGCTCAAGATGAACTTAACAGGAGCAATGAATTCTTTGTTTTTTATTTTATTTTTGGTAAATTGTTCAGCAATTCCGATTGGTATGACATTGGTTATAAATCCAGGAAGTCCTATGAAAAAATAGAGGACCAATTCGATGAAAAGTATGATTTTTTCGCTCAAGGGTTTTAATAATGCGAATTCTAAGGCTTCAATGGTAGAATAATGCGATGTATATTCCAGTATTGTTTTTCTAGTTTGAACTTCATGACTGTTAATTAACTTTAATATGTTTTTGTGATTGGCAAAATATCTGGACGGTGCATCCTCTGTAACTGTATTGTTCGAATTGTTCAAGACACAAGACAATTGATCGTAAAGCTGCTGGTCTGTTTTTTCAGGAATAGACATAATGACTTGACCTAATTCAGTTTCAAGATCTGCTGTTAACTGGCTAATTTTATCATTAACCATGTTGTGATCTTCTATCCATTTTCGAACTGAAATACCCGGTCCAAAAAACAATAAGACATTACTTGAAGATTGAATTACATTGGAATAATGTATTCCACATGGAATAATGATTAAATCATCCATGTTTTTTTCTTCAATCGATCCTATAGCCAGCCGAGCTGCACCTTTTTGTAACGGTCTCAGATAACGAACCAGCTGAGTACTTGCTTCCGGAAATATCAGAATAGAGTGGTTATCGCCCAGTTTGTCAAATGAATGAGAAAAGGTACCTTTATTGTTGCGGAGTTTCTCAAATCCATCTCTGAAACGATAAATAGGTATTTGATTGGTCTTATGTAATAGCGGTTTCAACCAGGCTTTTTCGAACATATCTCCGCGTACCAAAAAATGTAATGTTTGCTCCTGGTAACAGGCGATAAGCAACCCCTCCATAAAGGAACTTGGATGATTAGATATAAATAAAGTCGGACCTTTTGGGGGTATGTTTTCAGTGCCGTATACATTTATTTGGTTAAAATAGTATTGCAGGCACTTCTTTATAAATACTTTTAAAAATGAATAAAGCATAGGGTCGCAAATATAAGATATTAAATATTTGTCCAAAGCCTTAATGTATGAATAAAAAGATGTTTTTTTGTGCAGGAATGAGTAAGACACTAATTATAATTTCTGGCCCTACTGGTATTGGGAAATCTAATTTAGCTATGGAACTGGCATCTGTGTATAAAACCTCCATTGTTTCAGCTGATAGCCGCCAATTATTTAAACAAGTGGATATTGGAACGGCTAAGCCCTCCATTCAAGATCTAACAAAAATACCACATTATTTTATTGATCATATACCAGTGAATGGCACATACAATGTGGGACAATATGTTACTGAAGCTAGCTTGGTTATTGACCAAGAATTTGAATCTAAACAGCATGTAATTTTATGTGGTGGAACCGGACTTTATATCAAGTCTTTAATTGAAGGTATAGATTATTTTCCAGAAGTAGATCCAATCATTGAGCATGAAATTAATGCAATTTTTAACGACAAGGGGATTCATGCATTACAATCAGAATTATTGCGACTTGACCCAATTTATTATGATCAAGTTGATCTGATGAATTCCAGAAGGTTGATTCGAGCTATTGGTGTTTCCAGATCCTTAGGTAAGCCTTATTCTTCCTTGTTGACTAATCCAAAAAAGAGTTCTGCCTATAACATTGCTTTTGTAACTTTAACAATGGAGCGATCTGAACTCTATAACAGAATTAATTCAAGAACTGAGAGCATGTTAGAACAAGGATTATTAAGTGAAACTAAATCGCTTATCGAATATCGTAACTGTCAAGCCTTGGATACTGTAGGTTATAAAGAATTGTTTCAATTTATGGATGGCCAACTTACATATGATCAGGCTGTTGATAAAATAAAACAACATACTAGGAACTACGCTAAGCGACAAGTAACTTGGTTTAATAAATTTATGCCAAAACCTCATTTTAATATGAACCAGATTGATGAAATGGTTCAATATATAAATCGAATTAGTGATTTATAATCGTGTTATTATCAAATGGAACAATTAAAAATACCTAGTAACTTGGCTTTGGCCAACAATACAAAGTTGAATTCATAATCTTAAAAATTCAATACACAAATTTTAGTTCTTTTATATCCATGTAATATTTGTTAGACTATTCTCTGGGATTTAATTTTTTATTAAATAGGACTAATCTTATACCAGGAACTCTGCGTAATAAAATAAGTATTTCATAAGGCTCTATTTTAGCTTGATCATAGGTGAATAACCAAAAATTCATGTACGGTGAAATTCTGGAAATGCGTTTTAAGTGTAATGAATCAAATTGCATTTCTAGTTTTTCGGGAGTAAGTAAACTATCCATATCAACTTGTAATTCTGATAACAGGATGTCTGGATTGTTCATTTCGTCCTTTCTTAAAATTTGAGTCCAATTGGGTAATCGGATAAATTGACTCAGTTCCTTTTGGAGATTTTCTAACTCCGAAGGTAATGTTGCATTTGATTTAATGGATTTGACTAGGTGTCCTTCAGCATCATAATAGCTTAATTCAGTAAATGGTAAATCTGGAATGTTTTTGAAATATGAATTCTTATAATCAGTCCATTTTATGGAAGCTGCTTTGTTTTTTAATGAACTCAATTGAACCGCATTGATCTGCGTAAAGAAAACTCCTTTTTTTTCAACATTGTTTTTTCCTTCCAATATTAAAATACCATCATCATAACTTGAAATTTTGTATTCTTGACATTGACCAAAACAAGGAAATTTTTGCAATACTAAATGTTTTTTCATGGATTCAGTCCTGTGAATTTCTATTCGTTTGGTGGTTTTACATGCATTCAACATCAAACTAAAGCCTATAAGTATTAGCGAAATTTTTAAGAAATTAATTTTCATATTGTAAATGATATATTTTTTTTGTTACATTGAATTGATTGCTCCTAATATTAATAAAATAAATTCCGGTAGGCATTGGGACTGTATACTTTGGAAAAAGAATTCCAACGCTTTGAATTACAGAAGTTGATGCAATTTGCTTTCCTGTTAGGTCATATAATTGAACAGTTCCTGTCCATTCACCGAAATTTTGAGAGTGGATGTACCATTGTCCGGATTGATTCGCCAATGGATAAACCACAATGTCATTTGCCAAGACTTCATTGCATGAAATACTAATTAATTCGGATCTGTATTGCACCATCATAGCATTTAATCTATCGACTTGGCCTTTTGTAAATAATTGCATGCAACCATCATCTACTAAACTCATGAAATTCATGAACATACTGGATTGATCACAACTGTATTGTGGATATTCAGGACAATTATAATAGTTGAAGGATTGAGTTGGTGTATCCGTTACACCGTCATCAGTTGTGCAATCGTCCTTTTTCTTTGATATGCTAAGATGATTTAGTCCAAAGTAGTGTCCTATTTCATGAACCAAAGTATAGCCTAAATGGAAGGGATAACTTTTAGGAGCACTGCCAATGTATTTTGGATCAATGATAATTCCATCAATTAATGAATCATTATCCCATGGAAAAGATGACATGGCAAATGGACATTGTTTTCTAGAGCCAATATAAACATTCAAATATTTTTTAGTATTCCATATATCAATCCCACCAGTTTGTTTTTTCATAATATCATATCCTCTGCATCCAATATCATCAACATCAGTTTTCATACGATTGATTCCGGTTGTAATCTGTCCAAAAGGATCTGTTTTTGCTAAACAAAAATGTATACCAGGTATTGCACCTTTATTTCTAAATTCTTCAGGTATGGATAGATTATTTATTGGATTATAATAGCCGTAAATATTATTTAATATTTCTAACTGAGAATATATTTTGGCATTAGATACGCTATCCTGACCAGCTTGATAAACGATATGAAAAACAATGGGAATTTCAATTGTACCATTACGAGATACGAGTTGATGTATTGTTTTTGATGCATTTTCTGAAGGAATATAACTTACACATCGTTGGGATAAAATGATAGTTTTATTTTGTACCCAAAACAAGATTATAAGAATCATTATTTTCTTCATGAATAAGTTCTTAATTTGGTTTAATTACCATTTCAATACCTGGAGCAATATTTTGTGAATGGTCAAAATCATATTCTTGTTTAGAACGAATTAGCAATTGGTTTGGATTAATTCCTGAAATACTCATTAATTTTCCGATAGTAATGGCTCTACGAAAAGGTATGTCATTGGTCTTTGTTTTACTTAAAGTTTTGGAACCATAAGCTATAATTTCTATTTTATAGTTTGGATAGTTTTTTAAATGGTTGATGAACTGATAGATTAGATTTGATCCATTTTCTTTTAGAACTACAGCCTCATCTTCAAACATATATTTTTGCGGTATAAATACATGAATTTCATTTTGGTCAGATTTTAATTCCATTTTTGCTTCTGGTATTTCTTGAACCAGTCCTGAAATTTTAGTACCTAGCGTTTTAGATAGGGGGGTATTTGAATTTTGAATCTTGCCTAAAGGCTTGTTTGGATTAGATTTTATTTCATTTTTATTTTGATATTCTGAACTCAGCTGGGTTTCTTTCTTGGCGAGTTCTTTTCTTAAATTAGCAATAGTATCTTGAAATTTTTTCTTTGATATATTTAAATTTTCTTCTTGATTTAAACTTGATTCTAGGGTCTTAATTTTTGCATTTTTGTTGGTGATTTCTGTATTAAGTTGGTGTATTTGAAATTTAAGATCGGCTAATTGCTGCTTGTGTTGAAGATTTACTTTTTGTTGATTGAGACTATCTTTTTTATAACCACCGTCACTATTTTGTTCTTGAATCTTTTTGTTTAATATAGTTAATTGATTGTTTTTAAAATCCAGAGAATCTTCCAACTTTTTTACATATCCATTGTCTTCTAGTTTACTGGCTTTTAGGCTTAAATCAAAAATTTGATTGCTTTTGTCAAGAATATTTTGATTTAATAATTTGATGGTTTGATCTTTTTTACTAATGTCATTAATCAGATTGGATTGAAGTTCTTTTTGGATATTAATTTCGTGCTCCAATTGACTTATTTTTGTATTTTGATCTTTCGATTCAGTATTTACCTTTGAATTTTTAGATGACGCTTTAAGTTTAAGAATTTCGTTATTTTGGGTTTGATTTAATTGAGTTAATTGTTCTAACTCCTGTTTTAATTTTAATAGTTCATTTTCGTTGGTATCTGACTTATTGTCATTTTCTATTGATCTGTTAGTATGCTTTAAAGTTGATAATTCTTCATTTAATGATTGAATAGTTTGTTGATTTATGCTGTTATTTCGATCTAATATTTGAATGTGATGAAGAAGAGAATCCATTTTACGGTTTACTTGTATGTTAAGAGGATTCAATGAATCTATATTAAATTTGATTGCATTTTGACCCGTATACTTTTCGTAAAAAGTGGTCAGGACATCTTCTGTTTTTGTTAATTGAATTTTTGTTCTTTCCAATTCTTGCTCAAGTTCAAGAGATTTATTGCTTTGGATTTCTAATTTTTGTATATCCTCTAATTGTTGCTGTTGTACTTGTTGTAATTGATTATATTTTTTTGAAGATACACATGAACTTAAAATGAAATAACTACAATAAAGATATAAGTATAGGTTTATTTTCATATTAAAATCTAACCATGTGATATTAAAACTAAGGTAAAAATACCACTTTTATCCTTATTTACTGGATATATTGCCTAGCTTTTATTGAACTTTTTAATTATAATTTAGTTGTTCTGCTTGTTACCTTGATAATCAGTGAATGGAACATATCCAAATTGCGCAGATTGATTTATTGTTAACTGATTCCATCATAGAATTAGAGTCCATTTGGAGGATGTTCCACCATGACAATATTTTATTTGGCTATGAATATTTGTCTGCATTGGAGGCAAGTCCCCCATCTGATATGTCTTTTTTGTATGCTTGTATACAGCAAGCTGGTGTTAATTTGGGTTTAATCTATTTTCAACTAGTCCCTTTTAACGCAACAGAAAGGTTAAAGTTACACGTTCATGAAGGATATACACCAACGCATCTCGATAGACTTGCATTAGGTGTTAAACGTTTTTTAGCTCGCCAATTGGATCTTAAAATTATTATTGGCGGGAGTCTATTGGCGGCTGGACCCTATGGTTTTTATTTTAAACCTGATGTTGAAATTTCTTTTAGAGAATATTTAATGCACGAGATTATTCGGTATTTGATGAAATCTCCGGCTTGGACCAAAGGAGCTCAGATTTTTATTATCAAAGATTTACCTTCTGACGCCCGGCTGCCAATGATTTGTAGTTATAAATTGCCATCCTTCTATGAATTTACAGTACAGCCTATTATGATTATGAATATACGTGCAGAATGGCAACAATTCGAAGATTATATGTCGGCCCTTCACAGTAAGTATCGTGTTAAAACTAGAAAAGTACTAAAATCAGGTCTTGATATTAAAGAATTAGATTTAGATCTGGAGCAATTAAAAAAATATAACTCAGTCGTTATAGAATTGTATCTCCAGATTGCTAATGCAGCAGGATTTAATTTGGTTGAATTGAATGAAAATTATTTCTTAGCACTTAAAGAAAAATGCCCGAAATCTTTTACTATTAAGCTCTTACTTGTTGATGATCAGCCCGTTGCTTTTTATTGCTATTTTATTAGTGGGCCTTCTCTCAATGCACATTATGTCGGATATGACAGGCATATGAATAATAAATATGAACTGTATCATAATTTGTTATTAAAGTTTGTAAATGCGGCCATTTATCATAGATGTGGAAACATCAATTTTGCACGTACAGCAATGGAGATAAAAAGTTCTGTGGGAGCAGAGCCGGTAGATTATTATTCTTATATTGCACATAGGTCAAGAATATATAATAAGGTGATTCCTCATTTATTGGAATTTCTAAAACCAAATGAGACTTGGACCCAAAGGTCTCCTTTTAAAGATTCACCTAATTTGGTAGTCTGATCAGGTAGTTTTATTTCTTGTGTTTGAATAGCCTCAAGCACATAGCATTCACCGAACTATATTTTGGATTAGATTTTATAAATGTTAACCTGGTTTGTCATTTTTCCAATGGAATTATCTAATTTTCTTAGAATTCTATGATATTTGTCTAAATATCATCCTCTTTTCTTCTTTTCTAGAAGTTTCAACTTAGATCCTCGGGATATTGCAGCTTTGAAATAAAACTTATAAATTGTTCAATTCTATATGGAAGCTTCATTAATTGATATAAATTCATATAATTTTATTTAGTTTTGTCTATCTTTATATACAATTGTTAAACTTTTAAATATGAAAAATAAGTCCAGCTCTTTATCCATATTGACCTTCATTTGGCTCTTGACTTTCCCAGTTTTGTTTGCCCAAAAGTCTTTGATTTTGAATAGGCATAATTGCCTGGTTGAGGATACCTACATACATTCTTTGATTAACTTAAATTATGATAAAAGTCCATCTCTTTTCCCTTATGCCTGGACCTTGGGAAATAATCCCTTTTCTTGTAGAGTTCTGTTGAAATTTGATATGTCCTTATTACCGGCAAAAGCGACTATAAAAAGTGCTAAATTGTTAATGTATTTTAATCCATATCACGATACCATTTCAGGCACGAATTATATTCATGAAGGGAATAATGAATTTTGGGTGGAACGCATTACCAGTTTTTGGGAAACCAAACTTGTGACATGGTCTAATCAACCTACCACAACTACTGATAAACGAGTTGAAGCAACCCGAACAAATTCTTATAATCGACAAAATTATGTCATCGATGTTACTGATTTAGTTAAAGATATGAGAGATTCATTGAATACGAATTACGGATTTATGATGACTTTAGCAAATGAAGCACCTTTTAGATTGGCCTTGTTTGCTTCTAGTGAAAATTTGGATGAATCTCTTTGGCCTACTTTGGTCATTAATTATGAAGAAAAGCTTACCGGTGTTTTGGATCCCGAAAAAATGATTAATATAGTTCAAACAAAGCCAAACCCATTTAATAGCTCTTTCATAGTAGATATTCCGGAATCAGAAATGCATCAATTTCAACATGCTATTTTTGAATTGTTTAATACTGACGGTAAATTGGTTCATACCCAATTCGTTAGTTCGCATTTTGAAGTGCCTACTTTTACTTTGCCATCTGGGTCATATTGGTATAAGATATCATTGAATCATGAAACACTTACAACGGGTACTTTAACAAAGCAGTAATCTTTAGTGTACTATTTGAAAACTAATGGGCTGCTACTAAAGTGAATGCCTCAAAAGATGCGTTAATCCTCTGTTAAATAGACTTTTGGCTTTATGTACTTCTTGTTTTAAGCTATCTTTGCTTCAAATAGTGTCATTCATTTGAAAAATTTATTGTTATCTGCTTTTTTTATTTTACTTAGTTTCGTGAACAGTTGGATTTGGGCACAGACAAGACAACCTGCATTGAATTCAATAAGGGGAGCTTATTTTGTGTTAAATGATGCAAAAGATTCAATTTATTCCAAGGATCTTAAAAATCCATCAGTACAAACTATTTATCTCCTTTTGCATGCTGAAATTGATTCCATAGGATTGGATCCGGGACTTACTTCAGAAGGCAGATGGCGTGCTATCAAATTAATAAAATTATTCAAGGAAAGAGAAATTAAAGCCTTTTTTACTACACCTTTTAGACGTAATATTCTAACACTTCAACCCATAGTTGATTCCTATGGTAAAGAGGTTATTTATTATGATAATTCCGACCTCAAATCATTTTACAAACAATTAGACTTATATAAAAATGGTGATTTTATTGTCATAGTGGATAAATCCTATCTTAAAGAAATTATAGCCAATTTAACAATGATGCCATTTACAGAGAATTTGTCAATAAATTCATCTGAAGACTTTTTTGTAATCCAAAAATCTCAAAAAGATAAGCCTAAGTTTTGGCGTTTTAAGTATTAGTTAGGTTGTATCAGTTCTGATACATATCCGATAAAGACAATTAATCAATGAGGAGAATTAAAATCCCTCATTATAAAATAATAGTATATGGTTTTTGGCGATATTTTTGCTTTATTTTGAAAAAAAAATCGACAAATACTTACCGTTTAAGTTGAAATGTGTGTAGTTACAATAAGTAATAATTATGGAATTAGAAAGCCGGTATCAGCCTGATGGAATTGAGAATAAGTGGTATGCTTATTGGGAAGAAAAGAAATATTTTAAGTCTGTTCCGGATCACCGCCCAGCCTTTACGGTAGTTATTCCTCCTCCTAACATTACAGGAGTCTTGCATATGGGCCATATGCTTAACAATACCATTCAGGATATCTTAATTCGAAGAGCGCGGTTAATGGGATTTAATGCATGTTGGGTTCCTGGTACTGACCATGCTTCTATTGCAACAGAAGCTAAGGTGGTCCATATGCTTCGTGATAAAGGAATCAAAAAATCTGATATCTCCAGGGAAGAATTTTTGAAATATGCCTTTGAATGGAAGGATAAATACGGTGGTATTATTTTGCACCAATTGCGTCAATTAGGCGCTTCATGTGATTGGGATAGAACTGCTTTTACAATGGACGAAGTCAGATCAGAATCCGTCATCCGAGCTTTTGTTGATTTGTACAATAAAGGGAAACTTTATCGAGGCAAAAGAATGGTCAATTGGGATCCGGAAGCTAAAACGGTTTTGTCTAATGAAGAAGTTTTGCATAAAGAAGAATCGGCACAACTTTTCTATATTAGATATTATGTAGAAGGGTCTCAAGATGAATATATTACGATTGCAACACAACGACCGGAAACGATAATGGCTGATTCCGCTGTAGCAGTGAACCCAAAAGATCCGAGGTTTATTCAGTTTCATGGAAAAAAAGTGGTCATTCCATTAATCCATAAATCAATCCCCATTATTCAAGATGAATATGTTGATTTGGAATTTGGAACAGGTGCGCTGAAAGTGACTCCAGCTCATGATCAGAATGATTTTGAATTGGGAAAAAAACACCAATTAGAAATTATAGATATCCTCAATGAAGATGGTACATTGAATGAGGAAGCTGGGATTTTTATAGGTGAAGATCGATTCATAGTAAGAAAAAAAATAAAAAAATTACTCGAAGACGCAGGAGTATTAGACAAGGTCGAACCTTATCAAACCAACATTGGTCGTTCTGAACGAACAAACGCCGTAGTAGAACCTCGACTTAGTTTACAATGGTATGTCGATACCAAATTATTGGCAGAGCCTGCTCTTCAAGCGGTTATGGATAAAACCATAAATTTTCTACCTGACAATATGAAGAATACATACAAGCATTGGATGGAAAACATCCGTGATTGGTGCATTTCAAGACAATTGTGGTGGGGTCATAGGATTCCTGCATACTATTATCAGGATGATGTTTTCGTCGCAACTACTCCCCAGGAAGCCTTAGCTCTAGCCCAAAAAAAATATCCTCACATATCCCTTGAAGATCTTAGACAGGATGAGGATGTACTCGATACTTGGTTCTCATCATGGTTGTGGCCCATTTCGGTTTTTGAAGGACCCAACGCTAAAGCCGATTTAGCATATTATTATCCAACTTCTGTATTAGTTACTGGCTGGGATATTATATTTTTATGGGTAGCCCGAATGATTATGGCTGGCTATGAATGGACGGGAACGTTTCCTTTTAAAACCGTTTATTTCACAGGAATGGTGCGGGATAAACTTCGGCGTAAAATGAGTAAATCCCTGGGAAATTCTCCGGATGCTCTTGAATTAATAAAAGAGTTTGGCGCTGATGGAGTTCGATTTGGGATGTTAGCTTGTTCACCAGCTGGTGGCGATTTATTGTTTGATGAAAAATTATGCGAACAAGGAAGAAATTTTTCAAACAAAATATGGAATGCTGTTCGATTAATTAAAGGTTGGCATCCTAATACTGAAATTCCAGTGCTTAAGGGCGATCTGTTAGCTTCAGAATTATTGAAACAAAGGACCAATGAAATCATAATAGAGACTAATGATTTGATGGATTCATTTAAATTGTCAGAAGCCTTAAAAATATTGTATAGTTTTATTTGGGAGGATTTTTGTGGTTTTTATTTAGAAGCTATCAAACCTAAAAATGGTACTGAGATTTCAGCTGAAATTTATAAAAATACCATTGAAGGATTTGAAATCATATGTACGCTATTACATCCTTTTATGCCCTTTATTACTGAAGAAGTTTGGCATCAATTAACGCCACGAAATGAAGGTGATGATTGTATTAATTCTAAATATCCAATTGCTCAAACACCTGATGTTGCATTATTGTCCACCATCACTGAAATGCGAAATGTAATCACCCAAATAAGAGAACTTCGCAATAAATATGGTATTAAAATGAGTTTAGAGGTGCCAATGTATATATTAACATCTGAACATCCAGATATTTTACAATATGATGGCGTCAGAGAATTATTAATTAAGCTCGGTAATTTATCTACTGTCGATCGATCAACAGAAGACATTTCCAATGCCCAATCATTTATCGGAATGCGGCACAAGTATTTCATTGACCTTCCAATTAAAATAGATGTTGATGCTGAAAAAATTAAACTCACAAGCGAGATCGAGTATACTATTGGATTTATTAGTTCCATTCAGAAAAAACTGAGTAACGAAAAGTTTATTCAAAACGCACCACCAGATTTATTAGAAAAAGAACGCAAAAAATTGACTGATGGTGAGACCCGATTAAAATCACTTGAAGAAAGTTTACAAAGTTTGAACGACTAAGAATGAAAAAATCTATTTCATTCGGTTCTCACGTCTCCTTTCTTTTAGATTCTTGATAATTTCTTGGGTAAATTCTTTTTCTGCTTCTTCAAGTTTAGCAAGTTTTTGTGAAGATAATATGCTGCTAAATTTTTCGTAATAAATTTTTTTCAAGGCTAAATCTTTTTCTTGAATTTCAATTTGTTGTTCAACATATTTTTTAGAATCTTGCTCATTCATTTCTTCCTGATCTCTAAGGTCTCTTCTTGATTTTCTGAGTTCCATACGTTTTTTTGTATACTCATTATAGACCGGCCAGAATTTAACGGATTCATCAGCGTTTAGATCGAGTTTTGAAGTAATGTATGCTATTCTTTGAGCTTCGATTTTTTCACGCATGCGTTCTCTATTTTGCATCTTATCTTCACGTGGATCTTGAGCATGTATTATACTCATGATGCACAATCCTAAAATGCTTAGAAATATTTTATTTTTCATAGTTTTATTGGTTTATTGGTATTCTTGTATAAGTTCATCTAAAGATTCATTATTGAGTGATTCATCTAATTTTAATAAGTTCAATTCACTCGTGTTGAATGTTTCCATTAAGTTTAAGGCATCATCATCAGAGGCATTTTCAAATACGTAATCTAACAAGGCATCTTCTTCTATTGCATTTAAATTGAGTTCTGTTGAGTTGTGTTTGTTGATCTGTATAAGGAATAAACTTACAGATAATACAAGCATTGCTGCAACGCTATAAATCCACGTCCTGTTAAATATTGATTTTTTTACAATAGCCTTGTTCTGAATTTCTATGCGCTTCAATATGCTAGAACTTAATGTATCAAAGTATTCAGGAGGAACGTGATGTGATTCTTTTTTTAAAACAGTTAATTGAGTTAAGTGTAATGCATTTTGTTCGAAGTATTCTTGAGGTACCTGGAATGGATTATTATTTAATCCTGGTATTTCTGATAATATCTTAGTTTCCATTTGGTCTTCAAGACGTTTAGCAAAATGACTAAAATAGTCCTGTGGAACAGAAAATATTTGTTCTGGTTTAGTTTTTAGAAAGTCTGGAATATATTCAGGTTCGGTTTTCATTTTTATGTTTATCGATTCTTATCTATGATTAAATACGTTCTTTTGATTTGACGAATTGTTCTATTTTTTTTACAGCATGATGAAAGGACGCTTTTAATGCCCCTTCGCTGGTTTCTAATACATCTGACATGTCTTTATAATTCATCTCTTCATAATACCTCATTTGAAAAACTTGTCTTTGTTTTACGGGCAGATTGAGCAAGGCTTCCTGAAGTGTAAGCTGGATCTCATCCCCGTCGAAATAAGGATCCGCCTTCAAATTACTTATCGCCGGATGCTCGGATGCACCATCTATACCATCATACTGCCACTTTTTGCTCCTATCTAAAAAGGTCAAGGTCTCATTGGTCGCGATGCGGTATAACCATGTATAAAGACTACTTTTAGCTTCAAAGTGATCGATACTTTTATAGACCTTTATGAAGGTGTTTTGTAAGACGTCATCGGCATCATCATGGTTTAATACCATTCTTCTGACATGCCAATACAACTTTTGTTGATACTTCTCCACCAAAACTTTGAAGCCCTTTTCCAAGGTATTCGTATTGGCTATCCAATCAAGTATCTGTTGGTCTTCTTCGTGATTCAATGGATTTGAAGTTTAATGATTAGATAATATTATTGTTCAAAGGTTTAATCCAATTTGATGAATTCATCAATTTTCTCAAGATAAAGCATAGTCTTGCCGTCTTTGAGTTCAAACATGGGCACGAATTTAGCATTTTTTACCAAATGGGTTTCAGTGTAGGCATTCATCGAATTGATCAGTTGACCATAGCTCTCATCATATCCTCTAAGAATAACAAGGAATTCTACTTCCAAATCATCGGTATCGCCGTCAAAAAGTTCTTTTAATGGACTTTTATCATCTATAGGATGAACGATTGTCCAGCTTAATGGAAATAAGGCTATTTTTTGAATTTCTAAAGGTAATATTCTTAATATCCGGGTTGAACCATCTTTTGGGACATATCCAAAGATCATAGAAGCTTCAAGATCCAGGATATTATTTGATATTTCATTAGAGACTCTAACCTGAATGGATTGAATATCTTTATAAGGCGCTAGTAGGACATGTTTTGAAAATAGTATTTTGGATTTAGGTTTTGAAAATTTGGAATATACAAGCCCAGTTATAATGGCAAAGGTTAACAATCCACTCAAAGCTTCAATACCAGATATAATATTAGCTCCATAACCTTGAGGATGCATACCACCATATCCCACAGTTGTGAAAGATTGTACAGAAAAGAAGTAACACTGAGCGAATTCGTGCATCCAGCTTCCAGCTTCAATTCCGGAGATTTGATCTATGCCAATTACAAAATAGATAAACGCATAAAAAATATTGATAATAGCATAAAATATAAAGATCATCAATAAAAATGCAGGCCATTTCATGGCGATTAATTCATGGAACAAACTTTTTGTTTTAGTACCGACACGATCTACATTAAAACTGCCGTCTTCTCTAATTAATCGTCCTCTTGATGATGAAAATGCTTTACCAAAGCCTAAATCATCTTTATTGTTCTCATTTTCTATTTTATGTTGCTCTTTCGCCATCGAAATTCTATCTTTATACTTCTAAATTTACGCATCGCAAAGATATGACTTCAATCTGCAGATTCATTTTAAAAATATTGCATTGGAAAGTATCCGGCTATGAACCTCTGTATGATTTAAAAAAATTTGTTGTAATTGTAGCTCCACATACTTCTAATTGGGATTTTGTCATAGGAATAATTGTAAGAACAGCTTTTAAACTGGAAAAAATCAAATATTTGGGCAAATCCAGCTTGTTTAAGCCCCCATTTGGTTGGATTTTTAGAGCCTTGGGTGGATATCCGGTGTATCGGGAGAAGAGCCATAACTTGGTAGAAAGTTATGTCAAGATTTTTGATGAACATGATGCTTTTGCCATAGTCATATCACCGGAGGGAACCCGACACAAGGTAACACAATTCAAAACAGGTTACTATTACATTGCCAAAGGAGCCAATGTTCCTATTATACCCGTCAAATTCAATTTTGCTGATAAACATATCGAATTTTGTCCAGCCTATTATTGCACCCAAAATACCGCTGAAGATTTAGCAACCATTGAAAATATGTTTCGAGGGGTAAAAGGCAAAAATCCTCAATTTGGACTTTTGGAATAAAAATTCTGTTGCATAGTCATTTTAGGATTTATTTATTAACCTGTATAGCTATTTTAGGACAAGACACTTTAATATATCAAACTATCCGTATCGTTAGACTATGCTAACAAATATGTATTTGAAATAATTTTATATCCCATTTTTATTAGGCGCATCTCCATGGAAAAAAGATTCTATTCGGAGTTCTTTGGTATTGTCTACGCCTATTATAGATATCGTTATTTGATCACCCTTAACAACCCAACTAGCGTTCAAAAATTTACCTTCTTGATTTGCCTGTGGGGCTTCTTCAACGATCACTCCAGCTTCCGTAACAATCGAAAGTTGACCTGATGAATTTACAAATACATCTTTTGCTCCTTCCAATCTGCATCGTATTTCTTTGTAATCAAAACCCGGCATTACAACGTATTCATATTGGAGCAAATTATTATGGTCTCTAAATATTAGATCAATGCCAGGATAAATTTCCGTGTAAAAAATTTGAGGGTAATTACATTCTTGAATTTGATTAGCATTCTTTGAAACCGAAGATATTCGTGCATTGGGTTTTTTCATACCCATTAATTGACTCTCCGTATTTATACCTTCAAAAACGGCCAGTACTGAATTTGATCTTGCACTTTCATTGGTATTAGTATTAGTTTGTTGTTTAATCTCAGGCATCAATATGAGCGATACAGCCATATCGGAAAATGCATAACCGAAATTGGCATCTTGAGTAATAAAACGTACCTGATTGGTCGGATGAGTAGCAAGAAAATGATCGGATCCATTTATAGTTTGAAAACAAACGGCCTCACTAGGTGATTTCAACTTACTGTAACCACATGATGGAATTACATTAGTGGCTGATGCTTTAAAAGTAATAGACACCACGAAAAGGATGAAGAGAAAACTAAATTTTGATTTCATATGCAAGTTTTTATTTATTTTAGAAATACATTGTTCTGCTAAAGTTGAAAGGGTAAGTCCTAGATCAATTTTAGGAATAAAAAATTTTAATGTAAAAGGAGGGCGGAATTCAATGCTTTGTGTCAGCCCGATATTATATTTTTGAGAAGAGATTAACCAATTATAAGAATAGGGCAGGGTGGTATTGTTGAAAGGATGATGTAATGTTTTGAACACGTTCTGTGATTTCTCCCTGATGAAAGAATTGGATGTGTTGAAAGATTCTGATTTATTAAAGTTGGCAAATTGTTGTTTCATTTATTTAAATTTACTGTATTAGTTAATTAGTACACTGCAAATGTAGTACGTTATGTTTAAAAAAACCAAATAAATTTTAATATTTTTATTTATTTAATGTGTATATAACTGATATTCTAAAGAATAATGATAAATATATTAAAAAAGAAATGCTGAGTTGAAAGACCAGCCCAGGGTTAAAGTCTTGAAATTAAGGAATCGATTAATGAATGGGACTCTACAATGATATATGAAATGGACGAAATTGATCAAAACAGTAAATTAAAAACCATTCTTAAGAATCAAGCAAAAAGAATGACATATGAGAGCATTGCAAAAGAATACAAATAGTGGATGATGATGAAGATTGAAGAATATCGGCTTATGAATCTTTGAATTGGACTGTTGATTAACGTCTGAGAAAATTAAGCTCAGATTAATGGAATATAACGATATTGACGAAGCTAAGTATTGGGTGTTCGAAAGTCAAAATGGTTGAAAATATAGTCCTTGGACCGTACAACTCATTTTTAGAAAAGCTGTGGTCTTTCAAAAGTGAATCCATATGAAACAGTTCACACACTTTTATACATTTAGGCGATTTTGACTAAACTCCAAGATTAAGTATCAGGAAACCATGTGTTAACGGACTTGCAATTTCTTCCGCAGGTGTCCGGATTCCACATCGCTAACTATCTTTTATATTAAACACTTGTTATATCAACCTTCCTTTAGCCTGGTTTGGGCTTTAAATTCCTTATCTTTTTGAACCATAAACAGTTTTTTTGTGTACAGATTTTTAGGACGGGTCATTGCAAGAATTAAGTTTAGCATTTCGCATTTCGGCAATTTTGAAATATATTTTGACATTTTGGTCAATAAGAAGATTTCAATGTTATAAGTACCGATAAATTAATTTTAGTGTTATTTAGTTTAAATTTAAACGAACGCCGAATTAGAGCGTCTTACTCACAATAAATGGATATAAATCTTTTAATTAACTTTTAATTAATAGTGTTTTATATCTCCATTTCATATTTTTGACCTCTTTAATACCGGATTATGAAAAAATACATTTACACCTTATTTAGCTTAGGATTTTTAGCCACAGTTTTGATGTCGAATCAAAGTGGTCGGGCTTTTTCTGGTAGAACTGGAAGTACAGGGGCCCCTGGAGATGATTTAACGGTTTGTAAAAGTTGTCACAATGGACCTATAAATGTAAGTTTATCTCTTACTTTGTTCGACAACGGAGATTCTGTGCTCATGTATGAACCGAGTAAAAACTATACAGTTAAGGTATGTATTAATCATGTGAACGGTGAAATACCAAAAGCTTTTGGATTTCAAATGGTGGCACTACAAGCGGCTTTAGGTAAGACAGGAACATCTATTAACACCTTTTCACCCATTTCAAGTAATACTAAAGTGACTACCTTAAATTCAGGTAGACAATATGCAGAACACAAATCTCGAAGTGTGACCAACATTTTTGAAGTTGCATGGACAGCGCCGGTTAAAGGGTCTGGTCCAGTTAGTTTTTATGCTGGAGGTAATGGCGTGAATGCTGATAATAGCAGTG
This sequence comes from Saprospiraceae bacterium, assembly GCA_044228225.1. Classification (GTDB taxonomy): domain Bacteria; phylum Bacteroidota; class Bacteroidia; order Chitinophagales; family Saprospiraceae; genus Vicinibacter. The sequence goes on from JBGAVH010000006.1 coordinate 127,583, forward strand.
CAGGGGATGGATCTTCCAAAATTAGTGTTCAGTTCAATGAAAAAATTACTTCTTCCACAAGTTCGATCCAAAAATCAAATATTAGCCTTTTTCCAAATCCTACCAATGAAATGGTGAGCGTTCAAGGTGAAATCAGTGGTGTATCAAAGTTGGTACTCAGGGATTTAATGGGTAAAGTAGTCAGAGAAGAAATGTGGAATCCAAATCGACGTACCATTAATTTGGAGGACCTCAGAGATGGAATATATTTAGCTCAATTCATTCTTAATGATGGAACCACGTTAAAGACCATCAAATTAGTTAAAAGAATTCCAAGATCCTAAACGGACATTTTAGTAGTTGATCTTGCCATTGAAGTATCGTTATTTTGTTTAAAGTATTTCAATGATCTACAAATCTAATTTACTTTACAAAAGACGGTTTTTTGAAGTTTAGATTTATCCTTTGATTGACTTTTTAGATCTGTATCACCTATTTTTTAAATTAGTTTGAGCAATTTACCTTGGATGATCAATTTATCATGAATAAATGCTGATTTGATCCTGAAATGCTTTCTACATTAATAATTTATTCCGACATTTACTGAATGAATTACAGGAGAATAAAGAAAGTAGCGATACTCGGATCAGGATTAATGGGATCTGGAATTGCGTGTCATTTTGCAGGGGCGGGATTTAATGTGTTGCTTTTGGATCTGCCACATGCTTCTGCAGATAGAAATAAAATAGTTCGCGATTCTTTAGCTAAATCTTTGTCCAATAAACCATCCAATATATATCATCAAAAGTTTGCAGCAAATATCCAAATAGGAAATTTTGAAGACGACTTATCTAAAATAAAAGAAGTTGACTGGATACTTGAAGTTGTTGTTGAAAGACTCGATGTAAAGCAAAGCCTCTACGAAAAGATAGAACAATTCAGAACACCTGGTACCCTTATTTCAAGTAATACTTCAGGCATATTAATGCATGATTTAATTCAAAACCGATCTCAGGATTTTCAAGCCCATTTTTGCGGCACCCATTTTTTTAATCCACCAAGGTATTTACCTCTTTTAGAAATTATTCCTACCGAATATACCTTACCCGAAGTAGTTGATTTTTTAACTGATTTTGGTAAGAAATATCTTGGCAAACAGACGGTACTTTGTAAAGATACACCTGCCTTTATCGCAAACAGAATTGGGGTCTCAGCCATGTTAAAAATATTTTCGCTGACAAGTGAGCTTGGACTTTCGATTTCTGATGTTGATAAACTTACAGGCCCCGCTTTAGGGCGACCTAAATCCGGAACTTTCAGATTATCTGATGTCGTGGGTTTAGACACTGCCTACTATGTGATTGAAGGTTTAAAAAAGAATTGTCCGTCAGATAATATGTTACAGTCTATTATATTGCCTCCATATATCCATTTTTTAATGGAACATAAATGGTACGGAAGCAAAAGTGAGCAGGGCTTTTATGTGGCAACTAAGGAAAAAGATGCCAATGGTAAAAAAGTAATTCATGCTTTAGATCTTAAAACACTGGAATATAAACAAGACACTAAGTCGAATTTAGAAAGCCTGCAAGTCTCCAAACAGATTGATGATTTACCGAGACGATTAAAAGCCATTATCAAATGTAATGACTTAGGGGCGCAATTAATTAAACGATCTCTTGGATTTCTATTTGCTTATTCATCTCATAGAATTCCTGAAATTTCTAATACAATTTATAACATTGATGTTGCCTTAAAAAATGGTTTTGCTTGGGAATTAGGCCCTTTTGAATATTGGGATGCTATTGGTTTTGAGGAAGGATTAAAGTTAATCCAGGAAGCAAATGAACAACCCGCACCATGGGTTCAAGCCATGAAGGATAAACAATTAAACAGTTTCTATGATAAATCTGTAAATCAATTGGTTTGCTTAAATCCAATGACTCTAAATTATGAAGTAATTCCAGGTCAAGATGATATCATCAAATTCAGCTTGTATGATAATAAAAATATAGTCTACCAAAATCCTGAATTAAATCTATATGATATTGGTGATGGCGTGTTGGCTTTGGAATTTAGAAGTAAACATAATACTATAGGTGAGGGCATTTTACGTGGTATTAATGAAAGTATTCTTTTAGCTGAAACTAATGGATGGAAAGGTATCGTAATTGGAAATAACGCAACTAATTTTACAGTGGGCGCCAATTTAATGTTGGTTGGAATGATGGCCTTTCAACAAGAATACGACCAATTGGATATTGCAGTGAGATTGTTCCAACAGACTTCTATGCGTTGCCGATATTCCTCTATTCCGGTAGTTACTGCAACTCAAGGATATGTATTTGGTGGCGGTACAGAATTAATGATGCATTGTGATGCTGCAGTATGTGCCGTAGAATCTTATATTGGTTTGGTTGAAATGGGTGTGGGACTCTTACCAGGTGGTGGGGGAACCAAAGAATTTGCATTGCGTCTGTCAGATGAAATGAAAGAAGGCGAAGTTCATATTCCATTATTGATATCGAAATTTAAGACCTTAGCTATGGCTTCAGTTGCAACTTCTGCTTATGAAGCTTTTGATTTGGGTTATTTGCAATATCAAAGAGATACGGTAAGTATTCATGGATCTACACATATTTTTAAAGCAAAACAAAAAGTTTTACAATTGGCTAATGGTTATATAGCTAAGCAACCCAGAACAGATGTTAATGTTCTTGGCAGATCAGGTTTAGGGCCATTGTATGCAGCAGCACATACTTTGAAGTTGGGAAATTATGCTTCTGAACATGATATCAAAATAGCCAAAAAAATGGCTTATGTCTTATGTGGGGGAGATTTATCCTATCCACAAAAAGTCAGTGAACAGTATTTGCTAGATTTGGAACGAGAGGCATTTCTAAGTTTGTGTACAGAACCTAAGACCTTAGAACGTATTCAATATTTGTTGGAGAATAACAAAACACTCAGAAATTAGATACTTAGTTTATTGAGGCAATGAAGTTGTTTGAACTTGTTTGAAGTGGTCTAATTCAAACTAATAATTCATTATAAGTAAGGAATTTATCTAAAAACTTGGGTATGTCTAAATACCCTTATTGTCCTGAATAAAATAAATAATCTAAACTTAAAAACGCTGAAAACCTATTTAGAACGTTCCGTTGCAAGTACCATTTTAACTTTAAGACTGACACCTATTTGTAGCACATTCACTAATTGCTGAACTTCCAATCGATTATCTATACGAATAACCACCGTTAAATCTGGGACATTGGCTACATATTTACGTAATCTTGGTTCAATCTCTTCGTAAGCTATGGGTTCTTTTTCAATATAGTATTTTAAGTCGTTGGTAACGGACAGATTAATCGGTTTTTTTGAAGTCTGCTCGCTTTGTTTAGAAGAAGGTAACATCAATTTAATGATATTCGGATTGGCCAAAGTGGATACAATCAAAAAGAATAGCAATAAGAAAAACATGATATCATTAAGTGATTCTACACTTAATTCTGCTCCTTCGCGTTTTCTGCCTCGTATATTCATATTGAATGAATTATTGCTTATTTAACAGGAGTATGTAGCATATCCATAAATTCTATACTGCTACGTTCTAATTCATTAATTTCTTCATCTAACATCATAGTCAGAAAATAATAACCAACGAAAGCGATTATACCGACCAATAACCCACCTGCTGAGGTTAGCATTTTCTGATATAATCCTCCGGAGATAACCCCAATGGATAAATTGTCTGTTAAAGATATATCGTAGAATATTTTAATAACCCCCATAATGGTACCCAAAAACCCAAACATCGGAGCTAGTCGGGCTATTAGAGATAGGTGATTGAGTTTCTTTTCTAGTCTAAAAGTCTCCACACGACCAACACTTTCGATAGCACTTTCAATCTCTGGCATAGGTCTACCCAATCGCTGTAATCCTTTTTCGATCATTCTTGCTAATGGCGTATCGCTACTTGCACAAATACTTTGTATTGTTGATATATTACCACTTCCAATATTGGACCGAAGATTTTGCATAACACGTTGATCTTCTTTGACTACTGCACTAATTGTAAAATAGCGCTCAATAAAAATATAGAGGGCAATAAATACAAGAAGCACTTGTATTGAAATAATGGTTATTCCCAGAGGTCCACTATTTAGAATGATATCAAAAACACTTTGACTTGCAACACTTGTTCCGGTTGTTGCTGTGTCTACTTGAAGAAAAATCGATAAAAACATATAAAGTTTGTTTTCTAATTAACGTTGTTTCTTGTCCGTTCCAATATATACATTCAGATTTATTATTAATTTCTTTCATGTATCGGAAAGGAGTACAAATGTAAAATGATTTTCTAAGTATTTATAGATTTTATGTATTTTATTATTTAATACTTATGTGTTTGTAATTCAATGTTTTAAGTATTTTTTAGAAAAAAATAATCGATTTTATTAATGGAATTTTAAAAAATGATTGGGGTGAATCTTATTTTATTTTCCTTGAGTTTGGACATATCGATTCCACTCTTCTTCCGTATCGATATCCTCTAATTGGATCAATGAGGAATGAGTAAAGTTTAATTGATTAAGTTTTTCTATGGTTTTTTCATACAAACTTGATTCACTCCAGGGCATAGATTTAAAAACTGAATCAATATTTGATTTCATGCCAAGTAGGTAATATCCACCATCTACGGCTGGTCCTATGATGATATCTTTGGTAGTTAATAAATTGAAAGCTTGATTTAAAAGTAAACTTGTAATATAGGGACAATCACTTCCTATGATAATAGCTTTGGAATGAATTTGCAATACTTCATGGAATGCGTTTGACATGCGATCTCCTAGATCTATTCCAGATTGAACCTTTTTGATGAATGTGGTTTCAGACCAGGCATCAAGTTCTATCTGATCACTATAGTATAAATAACATTGTGCATTTACTTTTATGCTTTGTTGTCTAGTTATTTCAAGTAGTTCTTTATAGATGTCAAAAGCTTTATCTTTTCCAAGGGTTTGAGCTAATCTGGTTTTTACTGTCCCTCGGATGGGGTTTCTAATAAAAATAATGAGCGCGTTTGGGTTGGCTAACATATTGTAGAAATAAAAAACGGCTAAATTTGTTGAAATCTAGCCGTCGTAAAAATAATTCTATAACACCACATTATGAATTTCAGATTTGAATCAATTTGAATTTTAAGTCAAATTGATTTGCTTCTTTAAAATCGCCATTTATTTTTTTTACGCATTCTTCTTTTTTCTCGCCAATTATCAAATTTATGGGTTAAGTCATCGATTTCTTCTTCCACTTTTCTAGCTATGTTATGAACATTGATAGGTTCGCCCTTCATTGCCAATCGATCGGCAGAATTTCTGGCTTCAGGCGTTATAGCCCATAATATGACGTACAATATAGCTGCAAATCCTCCAGCAAAAGCAGTTAATACAAAAAACAATCTGACCCAAATGACGTCCTGAATACCTATATATTGGGCTAACCCGCTGCACACACCGCCAATTTTTGAGTCGGATGGATCACGAAATAATTTTTTTCCGGTTTTGATTCCCCAATCTTCAGTGGTATACTGGCTATTAGACTTAGACTCTGTTGGGTCGTTGGGTTGATTCCAATCTGTTCCAAATATTTCAGGTGTTCCCATAATGCTTATGGTTTCATCGACGATTTCAATAGATACAATGCTTCGCCCTGATAATTTTTCTTGAAATAATTCTGCTATCCGACTTTCAATGTCTTGCATAATATCTTTACACCCTTCAGATTTTGAAAAATGATTTTGGAGACTTAAAAGATAGCTGTCAAGTTTTTCGTAAGCGAAATCATCAATTGAAAATGGATATTTGCCTACATTGATGTTAAGTACTTTATTCATGGTTAAATTTGGTTTTTTATGGTTAAGTTAACTCCGGATACAAATTGAATCCAGCTTTCAGAGAGTTGAATTAATGATTCTTTTCCAGTTTCTGTAATTTTAAAATATTTTCTGGGTGGTCCGGATGGTGACTCTTGCCAGTAGTATTCTAATAATCCAAAATTCTTTAATCTGGTTAAAATGGGATATAAAGTTCCTTCTACAACAATGAGATCTGCAGATTTTAACTGACTAATAATGTCAGATGGATAAGACTCATTGTTATTAATGATAGATAGTATGCACATTTCCAAAACTCCTTTTTTCATTTGAGCAATTGTATTTTCAATTTTCATAATTACTTTATTTGATTTGATAGTGCAAAGTTAATACATAGTTTAGTACTATGTGAAACAAAGTACCTGTATATACATAATTAATCGTCAAAATGATGCAATTACTAGACGAATCACAAATTTTGGAACAGAATAATTCATAAATTCAGTCATCTTTGTTGAAAAATTACATCTCGTGGTTGAAGATTTTAAAAAATTAATCGATTATTTTCCATTAGCAAAACTCCCATTTGTATTACAAGAAGGGAGTGAGCATGATTTTGGATTGGTCAATGAACAATTACCTCTACCCGTACTTGAAGAATTGTTGGCTCCCTACCTTCCATTTGAGTTAAATGACTTTACTGAAATTTTACCCGGATTTCATTGGAGGTCAGCTGAAGGGGGATATCTTTTAGTTTTTTGGGCTGCACAATTGATGAGATATTCTTTCTTTGTATTCAGCTACTCTAAGGAAGGAGTTTATCTGGATAATGCTGAAGTTGCTGGATTATTTTCTGAAGACGAGACCTTGGTCCGAAGAATGGCTAATATTCTAAATCCTAATTTAATACATATCATTGAAGGGGTTCATGATGCTGCACAAATTAAAGTCAATCCAATGTCCACAGCAAAGTGGGAGATTGAGCTACTAAAAGATGGAAAATTTATACAATTGGATGCAGAATAGATGGCATAAAAAAACCCACCTTAACTAATGCTAAGATGGGTTTAAATTTCTTTGAATATTATTTTTATCCTTTAGGTATTAAAACATTACCATCATTTTTTGGAACAGTTTCATCCTCGTCAGAAGAAATATTTCCTTTAACATATAAGGTAATTTCTTCTTCACCTTCGTTTGTTTGAACTCTAACCGTTTTATTGATTGGTCCAACTCTTTGGGTATCATATCGAATTTCTATAACACCTACTTCACCTGGCATTATTGGTTCTTTAGGCCATGTTGGAACTGTACAACCACAACTTCCGCGTGCATTTTTAATAACTAAAGGTTCATTACCTTTATTGGTAAAAGTTGCTTTTCTTAAAGGTTCTCCACCTTTCTTAATTTCGCCATAATCCACATTTAGGTTATCAAAAACCATTTTTGGACCATTTGCTGATTTGACCGGAGCGGCCACTGCAGCAGGTGCAGTAGTTTGAGAATACGCTACAACGGAACAAAATAAGATGAGCAAAAAAGAGAATAAATTTTTCATCAAGAATTATTTTTTAAGTATTTTAAACAAATGTATAAACATAATACGATTGTTAGATCCTTTTAATTGAAAAAAGTGTGTTAAACTGGTGTTAAATATAAATATTTTTTAATATAGCTTATCTTGACCTTTAAAATAAAACTTTGATTCCAATCGATTATTTTTGCATCGAAATCTTAGAAATATGTCCAATTATGCTTTAATTAAAGAAATCCTTTCATCCATAAAAGGTAATGATTCAAGTTACAGACAAGAAGTTCTAAAGGATTTTTGGATTTGTTTGGTAAGTAGAGAAGTCTCTTTAACAGGAAGAAAAGAAGTACTTTCAGGTAAAGCTAAATTTGGTATTCTTGGTGATGGGAAAGAATTACCCCAAGTTGCTATGGCCCGAGCTTTTGAAAAAGGTGATTTTAGATCCGGGTATTATAGGGATCAAACTTTCATGATGGCCCTCGACTTATGTTCTATTAAACAATATTTTGCCCAGCTATACGCCGATACAATAAACGATCCATTTAGTGGTGGTCGTCAGATGAATGCGCATTTCGCAACACCACTCATCGATGATCAAGGTAATTGGAATAATCACACAAATTCTTATAATGTTTCTTCCGACATTTCCAGTACGGGAGGACAGATGGCACGTGCTTTGGGACTTGCCTTGGCCTCGAAACATTATAGACAAAACAAGCAATTAAGGAAAGACTTTTCTCAATTTTCTAACAAAGGGAATGAAGTTTCATTTGTAACCATCGGCGATGCTTCAACTTCAGAAGGCGTGTTTTGGGAGACCATGAATGCTGCTGCCGTTCAACAAGTACCTTTGGCAGTGTGTGTATGGGATGACGGTTATGGCATCTCTGTTCCAATTCAATTACAAACCGTTAAACAAAATATTTCCACAGCATTAAGTGGTTTTGAAAAAACGAATAACCAAGAAGGTATTTCTATTCATCGGGTGCAAGGTTGGGATTATCCAAATTTAGTCAACACATTCCACAAAGGAATTAAAATGGTCCGCGAAGAACATATTCCTGCATTGTTTCATATCAATGAAGTTACTCAACCTCAAGGCCACTCCACTTCAGGATCTCATGAACGATACAAAAGTAAAGAGCGAATGGCTTGGGAAGAAACCCACGATTGTATAAAAGTATTCGAATCATGGATCATTGAAAAAAAGTTAATAGAACAAGATATCATTGAACAATTAAAATCAATGGCCAAAGAGTTTGTCAAATCTGAAAAAAATGCGGCATGGAACGATTTTATTGGACAAACTTTAAATCATAAACAAGAATTAATAACTGTATTAAATAACTTATCTGATCTCCCAAAAGCCACTGAGCTAAGGAACAATATAGAAAGTATAAAAAATATTGCCAATTTTGAGATGATTGAGTTGGCTAGGCAGTTTGTGTTTGACCAAGTCCATGCTGGGTTGGGATCAAGATTAACCCCATTAAAACTATGGTTGGAACAGAGATATCTTGATGCTGATGTTAAATACCACAAACACTTGTTGTCCGAAAACAATCTATCTGCGACCCAAGTTAAACATCTTCCTGCTATTTATCAAGATTCATCAGAAGAGGTTAATGGTTATTTGGTTCTTAATCAATATTTTGATCATATTTTTAATACGAGTCCCGAAGTATTAGGTTTTGGTGAGGATGTTGGTAAAATTGGTGATGTCAATCAAGGTTTTGCTGGACTCCAAGATAAATACGGAGAATTAAGAATTTTTGATACGGGGATAAGGGAATGGACCATAGTTGGACAGGCTATTGGTTTAAGTATGAGAGGCCTAAGGCCTATTGCTGAGATTCAGTATTTGGATTATATCGTTTACGCTTTGTCACCTTTGATGGATGATTTAGCAACTGTAAGATACCGTTCCAATGGGATTCAAAAAGCTCCGGTTATTATCAGAACCCGTGGACATCGCCTGGAAGGTATTTGGCATTCAGGATCTCCAATTGGTATGTTATTACATTCTATTCGGGGAATTCATTTATGTGTCCCTAGGAACATGACTCAAGCAGCAGGAATGTATCAAACCTTATTGCAGGGTGATGATCCTGGAATCGTTATTGAGTGTTTGAATGCTTATAGACTTAAAGAAAAGATGCCTGAAAATTTGGGTAGTTTTACAATCCCATTAGGTCAAATTGAAATATTGAAGCAAGGAAGTGACATCACTTTGGTTACTTACGGTTCTTGTGTTCGGATTGCTCAAAAAGCAATTCAACAATTAGAAAGAAATCATATCGATGTGGAATTAATTGATGTTCAGACCTTGCTGCCCTTTGATACAGATCATCAGATTTTAACATCTATTCGCAAAACAAACAAACTGGTTGTTCTTGATGAGGATGTACCTGGAGGAGCTTCAAGTTATATACTTCAACAAATATTAGAAGTGCAGGGCGCGTATCAATTCCTTGATTCAAAGCCAAAAACCATTTCATCTGCCGCGCATCGCCCCCCTTATGGAAGTGATGGCGATTATTTTACCAAGCCTAATGCTGAAGATGTAGTGGCGTGTATTTACAATATCATGACAGAATATGACCCAAAGAAATATAATATTTGATGGGAATTAATATATAAAAATAATATATATATAAATATTAAACTTACTTTTGCATCAGAAATACAGTTAATTGGCAACATCCATTGTTATTATTCCTACTTATAATGAAATTGAGAATATTGAAGATATTCTAAGAGCGGTAATGGCATTGGATCCACATTTTGATGTATTGGTCATGGATGATGGTTCGCCAGACGGTACAGCAGATGCTGTACGAACACTACAAATTGAATTTAAAAATAGAATTCATTTAATTGTTAGAAAGGAAAAATCAGGTTTAGGAACAGCGTATATTCTAGGATTTAAATGGGCATTAGAACATCAATACCAATACATATTAGAAATGGATGCAGATTTTAGTCATCCACCCCTAAAATTATTGGAATTAAGAGATAAATGCATGAGTGGTGATGCCGATGTTGCTATTGGATCCAGATATGTTAAGGGCGGGGGAGTTGTCAATTGGCCATTCCTTAGGTTGTTTTTATCTAAATCTGCATCCATATATGTTCAGATGATAACTGGAATGAAAGTAAAAGATCCAACAGCGGGATTTGTATGTTACAATCGACGTGTTTTAGAATCCATCCGATTAGACAACATACAATTTGTAGGTTATGCATTCCAGATAGAAATGAAGTATGCCGCTCATAAATTAGGATTCAAATTGTGTGAGGTACCTATTATTTTTCCAGATCGGATTAAGGGCAAATCTAAAATGAATATTTACATTATTAGAGAAGCTTTGACAGGTGTTTTTAAAATGCGGTTTTTTGATAATTAATTGGATAAAACCGCTACCTGGATATATTTATTATACGCATAACCATTCTTAGATTATTAATTAAATTTTGATATTTTTAGTTGGGTAGGATAAAATCCTGATTTTTCATACTTATTGGTAATTTAATTACATTAAGGGGAAATTATATTTTTACTGTTGGGATTTTTACGGTTATAACATATTTATTTTTATTTAATGGATGAATTGTTATAACTTTGAACTTTCAACCAAATCAACCCTGGAATGAAATATACTCGAACCAATCTTAAAAAATTAGAAGATTTGTGTCAACAAATTGGCTACAAAGTAAGATATGAACAAGGACATTTTCAATCTGGTTATTGCCGGGTTGAAGCCCGTAAAATTCTCATAATCAATAAATTTTTTGATGTAGAAGGTAGAATGAACTGTTTATTTGAACTGATACCACAATTGCCCATTGACAGTAGCATTATCGAGGAAGATGCATTAAAAAATTACAAAAAAATAATCGACCTTAGACCCCAGGAGGAGGAATTAACCGTCTCTTAGAACTATATTTGCTTATTGAAAATCATTTTTTTAGGTACCGGAACCTCACAAGGCGTGCCCATGATCATGTGTTCGTGTGCGACCTGTTTATCTAAAGATCCTAAAGACAAAAGACTTAGAACATCTTTACATATACAGGAAGGCGATGTTTCTTTGGTTATTGACATTGGCCCAGATTTTAGACAACAAATGTTATCTCAACAAATACCAGAAATTACCGGTATTTTGTTAACACATAATCATGTAGATCATACTGCAGGAATTGATGATATTAGGCCTTATAATGGAATTCAAAATGGCACTATTCCATTCTTTGGAGAACAATATGTATTGGATGATATTAAAAAGCGTTTCCATTATATATTTTCTGAGCATAGGTATCAGGGTTTGCCACAAGTCGATTTAAAAATAATTGAACCGGATAAAACTTTTTTTATTAAGGATTTAGCCATTGTCCCCTTGAGAGTTATGCATGGTCATTTGCCTATACTTTCATACAAAATAAAAGATCTGGTGTATATCACAGATGCCAGTTTGATCGATGATCATGTGATAGACTCAATGAGAGGTGTGGAATGTTTGGTTATTAATGCCCTCCGGATTGCAAAACATCCTACACATTTTAATTTGCAAGATTGTCTGGACATGATTCAGTTAATACAACCCAGAAAGGCCTACATTATACACCTTAGTCATCAAATGGGAACCCATGCTACAATTAGTGCTATATTGCCAGAAAATGTAGCATTAGCTTTTGATGGTCTAACCCTTGAAATATGAATCGCTTAAACCAATCATCAAGTCCTTATCTAAAACAACACGAAAATAATCCGGTACATTGGTGGACTTGGAGCTTGGATGCATTGGCGGAAGCTAAACTAAGGAATAAGCCTATTTTAGTTAGTGTGGGATACTCCACTTGCCATTGGTGTCATGTAATGGCACATGAGTCATTTGAAGATAATGAAGTGGCAAACATCATGAATGAATATTTTATCAATATTAAGGTAGATCGAGAGGAGCGACCTGACATTGACCACTACTTAATGGATGCAGTACAACTAATGGGTGTATCCGGTGGATGGCCCTTGCATTGTTTTTTAACACCTGATCTTAAACCTTTTTTCGGGGGAACTTACTTTCCTCCTGAGCCAAAGTATGGTCGACCTTCATGGTCTCAAATATTAATTTCTGTGCATCAAGCTTTTGTTCATAAAACGAATCAAATTGTTAATTCAGCAGAAAAAATCGCAGAAGAATTAAGAAATCAATATCGGTTACCAATAGTATCGGATTTATCGAAATCTGATTATTCCCCAATTCTTACTGAAGCATTTCAACAAATTAAATCTTATTGGGATAAAGAATTTGGAGGATTTGGATTTGGACAGAAATTTCCAAATACTACAGTTATACGGTATTTAATAAATCATGATAATTATCGCCCCAATCAGGAGACCAATGAGCATATAATTAAGTCAGTTCAAATGATGTGTCTCGGTGGAATATTTGATCACTTAGCAGGCGGGTTCAGCCGTTACACAGTAGATCGTCAATGGATGATACCACATTTTGAAAAAATGGCCTATGATCAAGCCCTAATACTTCGAACTTTAAGTGAGCTTTATAACAGAACCAAAGATAGCTTTTACCTTTATTTTATTGAAAAAAGTACAGCTTTTTGGGAATCCAACATGAAATTAGACAACGGTTTATATATTGCTGCATTAGATGCAGATAGTGAAGGGAAGGAAGGGGCGTTTTATGTATGGGAAGAGGATGAAATCAAAGATATATTAGGCAGGGACATTGAATTATTTTTAAAATATTTCAAATTAAATCCCTTTGAACACTCAGGCGAATTTGTACTTTCGTTGAATACAGATCTTTTTTATTTAAATAAAGATGCGAATCAAGTCCTTGGGCAATTGAAATTTCAAATTGAAAAACTTCTTGTAAATAGGAATTTACGCATTTCTCCTTCAAAGGATACTAAACAAATATTAGCATGGAATGCTTTAATGATAACGGCGTATTGCCAAGTCTTTAAAAATACTGGCAGTCAGGCCTTTCGAGAAAATGCATTAAAAGGAATTCGTGCTATAATGGATTTATATGTTATTCAATCTGATACCTCCTTATATGCAAGAACCCTGACGAATAATAAACAAGAGGGTACAGCCTTTTTAGAAGATTATGCCTATTTACTTGAAGCATTTATTGCCTGTTATCAGATTAGTTTTGACAACTATTATATTACCTGTGCCGAAAACCTAGTTGTTCATCTTAATAAATATTTTAAACAAGGTCATTTTCTTTATTCTTTAGCATCTATTGAACAGTCAGATTCATTGGAGCCAATATTTGATTCAGTTGATTCAGCCATACCTAATCCTAATGCTGTAATTTGCGAGTCATTGATGGTCCTTTATCATATAACTGCTAATGAAAGCTACTATAAAGATGCTAAGTCCATGATTTATAAAGTTACACAACCATTAAAAAATGGCTACTTCCAACATGCATCTTGGTTGAGTTTGTTGATTAAATTGGAACATGGGTGGAATTCTGTTAAAGCTAAAGATCCATTAACCGTATTAAGATATTTTGATAGTTTATATATAAATGATTTAATTTTGATTTTGGATACCAGTTTAAATATGGATGAAATACAATATTGTAGTGATTCCGTTTGTTATCCAAAGGTGACTAGTCACGCTGAAATGAAAGAACTATACAATCAATTGAACTTTGGTAAAAATTAGAATCTGGTTGGCTCTGGTTGGTTGCTTGTTTTTGATGGGGCATCAAGGAATCAGTCAACAATATCCGCTCTCCCTAACAAGATTTATACATCCTTATCGATTAAATTTAGCTGCTGGGGGAATAGATGGCAAGGTGACTGTAAGTGGAATTTACCGTGATCAATGGAATGGATTGCCCGGGCGTCCTAGGGGTAGTTCCATTAGTATAAGTGCTCCACTGAATGAATGGAGCGGTGCATGGGGCGCTCACCTAGAAGACCAAAGACTTGGGCTTGAACATCATATTACGTCTTTAATTTCCTACAACCAGGTATTTCCAATGAATCAAATTTTAATTTCAGGGGGCTTAGGTTTAGGATACCAGTATATAAATGTAGATTATAATTCAATTCGGACTCCAGATGGGAATTATCAAGGGACCATTATTGATCATAATGATCCACATTTGGATTTACCCCAATTAGCAGGTCAAAACATCAATGTACATCCTGCTATTTATCTCCAGTCCCACTGGTTTGAAAGCGGTATAGAATTAGAATGGCCATTAATTTATTTTTCAAAAGAAAAAACACAATTTTATACTAAAAATAAAAATTTGAAGTTTTTAATTAATAAGGAATATAAAGTAGGTAAGTACGAACTTTATAGTCATCTTGTTGTGAATTCTGATTTTGTTCAGATTCAGAGTGAAATATTATTAAAAATTCAAGTTAATGGCAATATTTTTGGAAGTATTTTGTGGCGTGGCTTTAATGAAAACACGCTAGATGGAGTTGGTGGAATGGTAGGATTTAGGCTCAATTCAAAAATTTGGTTGGTTTATGGGGTAGAATTACCATTAAATAAAATAAAAAATCAAATTTCTGGATTGAATCAGGAAATGGGACTGCGAGTTCAATGGAATCGCAGTATGAGTCAGTATAAGATCCCTTTAATTTATCATCCAAGGTGGTCTGATTAGTTGATATTTAATAATTTATAAATTATTGCTATTTTATATATTAAAACAGTAAATAATTTTTTAAATTCATAATATAAAGTGTTTTAAAACGTTTTTTGATTAAATCTGGATCGTTAAAATCAAGGTTTTTTAAAAAAAACAATTTTTTATATGTGAGTAATTTGTAAGAGTTATTATATTTGCTCACTTTTTTAGACAATGTAGGTAAAAATCACAACCAAATGAGGAATTTGAATCTGTCTCTTTTGGTCTTGCTGACGTTAATAACTTTTTCCTGTGGAAAAAGACAGCAAGACGGTCAACTCACCGGGGTACTCGATAGACCGAAGTGGGGTAGTGTTAATCCTTATGGGATGGTATATGTACCAAGCGGTACATTAACCATAGGTCAATCTGATCAGGATTTTTTTAATACCCATACGCAAACTGCGAAAACCATTTCCATTTCTGGATTTTTTATGGACGACACCGAAATAACGAATAATGAATATCGTCAATTCGTGTTTTGGGTAAAGGATTCATTGGCACATGCTGCTTTAGGTCATTTTGTAGAAGGGGAAGATGGAAATACCGAGAAAATCGATTGGGAACAAGAGATTGATTGGGAAGATGAAGCCCTAAAGGACATGAATTTCCAAGGAGCCGATGCTTTTAAAGGAGTAGCAGAACTAGACTCTCGTAAGTTTATATACGAATGGGAGTATAAAGACTGGCAAACTGCAGCTCATGTTAGAGATATAAAAAGAAGCTCTATCATACATAAGGAGAAAACAAACATTTATCCAGATACCTTATGTTGGATAAGAGATTTCACCTATTCATATAATGAACCATTCACTAGAAATTATTTTTCACATCCTTCTTTTGATGATTATCCTGTAGTTGGAATTAACTGGAAACAAGCCAGAGCATTCTGTTATTGGAGAACATCATTATGGAATGCTTTCAAGGGTGAAGATGAGCCTAATACCGAGGAGTATCGTTTGCCAACTGAAAGTGAATGGGAATGGGCAGCTAGAGGAGGTCGCGAATTGGCACCATTTCCTTGGGGTGGATATTATTTAAGAAATGCCAAAGGTTGTTTGTTGGCTAATTTCAAACCTGGAAGAGGTAATTATCCAGAAGACGGTGGACAATATACTGTAAAAGCTGATGCTTATTTTCCAAATGAATATGGACTATTTAATATGTCTGGAAATGTTGCAGAATGGACTGAATCTTCATATCAAGATAATGCACATAGTTTCGTTCATGATATGAATCCTGATATTAAGTATGATGCTAAACCTGAAGATCCAGAAGCATATAAGAGAAAAGTACTTAGAGGTGGCTCATGGAAAGACATAGGTTACTATTTACAAACTGGTACTCGTAATTGGGAATTCCAGGATACATCTAAATCATATATTGGATTTAGAACAGTATTGACATTCTTAGGAAGATCTATTAATGATTTCTAGACAATTTAAAATTCATTTTTTTAACAAACAATATTCTAATTAACTCGTAAAACTTAACGTAATGGCTATTTACAAACAAAATTGGTTTAAGTACGCAAAAAATTTAGTAATTGGTGTCGGAGCTTCTGTCGTTATGATTGGTGCCCTTTTCAAAATATTGTCTTTGGAAGGCGGGGATCAAATGTTAACAGCTGGTCTTGTAACCGAAGCATTTCTATTCTTATTATTAGGACTTATTCCACCAGATAAGGATTATTACTGGGAAAAACTTTACCCAGGATTGGAAGATTATGAATCAAGAATCAATCCATTAACTGAAGGTCCTCAAAAAGGTGGAGCTAGACCAATTAATGGTGATGTAGTTGAAAATCAATTAAGTGGTATGTTGGGTGAATTACAAATGATGTCAAAATCTTTAGGTTCATTGAAAGCATTACAAGAAGTTGATTTTTCTAAAACAGGTGACCAAATTAAAGGTATGGGTAATTTTTATACTCGTATGAATGAAGCTATGGCAGAGTTGGGTAATTCATTGGAAGATACTAAGAATTACAAGAATCAAGTTGCTGCTTTAAACAAGAATTTAACGAATTTGAATTCAGTTTATGGCAACATTTTAGGTGCTTACAAAACGATGGGCAGTAGCCAATCATAATCGAGAATTTATTTATAAACCATAAATAGACAAAAACATGTCAATACCTAAGCAGCCCCGGCAGCTGATGATTAATATTATGTATTTGGTGCTTACAGCATTGTTAGCACTGAACGTTTCTGCTGAAATTTTCAACGCCTTTAAACTAGTTAATAAAGGTTTAGAAAAATCTAATAAATCTTTGGATGATGCAAGTGCAAAAATGCCTGAATCCATTAAAAAGAGAGCAGCAGCTAAACCTGAATTCCAGAAGTATGCAGATCGTGCCACTCCTGCTATTGAAATCGGAAAAGAATTTTCTGATTATGTAAGCGTAATGGTTGATAAAATGATTGATGAAGCTGGGAATAAAAATGGATCCGTTGATGATGGTGATTATGTCATCAAAGGTGACAGCAGAAAACTTAGAGGTCAAAAAGACAAATCTGTTACTACCCGAAATATGGTTAATGGAGGATGGGGAAAAGAGTTGAAAGCAAAAATTCTAGAAACTCGTGCAAAATTTTTAGCCTTAGTTGATACTGCAGATCTTGCAGCTATGGAGAAAGAAATAGCAATGGAGATTGATGATGTTTCTTGGACCCATTCAAACAAGAAAAGTTGGGAAGAATATACTTTTAAACAAATGCCTTTAGGTGCGGTTCAACCCATTTTTACCAAATTCATTAATGATGCCAAGGCTTCTGAAAATGCAGTGCTCAATTATTTAAGTGGTAAATTAGGAGGTGAAGATGTAGTATTGGACAAATTTACAGTTATATCTTCTCCTAAAAAGTCATATGTAATTAAAGGTGAGCCATTCGAAACAGAAATTTCACTTGCGGCTTCAACTTCAGGAAGCTCAGCCACAAAAGTTTCTTTATCCGTAAATGGAGCTAACCTACCTGTTAATGCAGATGGAATAGCTACTTGGAAAACAACAGCTAGTGAAGTTGGTATTAGAAAATTTAATGCAGTCGCATCTGTATTTAATCCAGTTACAAAGGACACAAAAACATTTAAAAAAGAATTCGAATTCGAAGTTGGAGAACGTTCTTGTAACGTGGCTGCTGAGAAAATGAATGTTTTTTATATTGGAGTAGATAACCCAGTTGCTATTTCTGCTGCTGGAGTACCTTCTGCACAATTACAAGTTAATGCAACTGGAGCAGGAATTGCGATCAGTAAAATTGGAGGTGGAAAATACAATGTTACCGTTGGTCAACAAGGAGAAGCAACTATTACCCTTTCAGGTGGAGGGTTGCAACCGACAGCTTTTACATTCAGAGCTAAGAAAATACCTACGCCTACGCCAATGCTTTCTGATAAGCGAGGAGGAGCAATGCCAAATGGTGTATTTAAAGCCCAACAAGGTGTTATTCCTGTGCTAGAAAATTTTGACTTTCAGGCAAAATGTCAGATACAAAGTTTCCGTTTAGTACGTGTAGCTCCTAGACAAGATGCTGAGATAACACTGAATACCACTGGACGATTTGGCAGCGAAGCAACGGCTAGTATTAATAAAGCTAAACCAGGTGATCGTTATTTATTCGAAGATATCAAAGCAAGATGTCCAGGTGATGCTGCAGGTCGTGAACTAAGTGATATGTCTTTTCAAATTAAATAAAATCTTTTTCAATGAGTAATTTCAGAATTTCTTTATTGGTTGTTTTCTTGGTTGCTTCTGTATCGTGGACTTTGCGTGCACAAACAGGAGAAGAGGAAATGACAGAGTCGAGTATACTCGATGACACTACTGGATATATGGATGATATTGTAGACCGGAATTTAGTTCCGGAACAAAGATTCTTATCTTATGAGCCTATACGGGAGTCTGATATTACTTGGCAAAAAAGAATTTGGAGGGTCATAGATGTAAGAGAGAAAATGAATCTTCCTTTTATGTATCCAAATAGAGCTTTTTTTTCAATCTTAATTGAAGCAGCTGCTAAAGGAGATATAAAAATATTCAAGGAAGAAGATTTCAAGAAAGCAATGACTGGTGATCAATTGGATAAGTTATTACACACCACAGATACAACATCTGTTTGGAATCCTGAAACCTATTTGGAAGAATTGAAAATCGTTACTTCTGATATCGATTATAAAGACATTCAAAGTTTCAGAGTAAAAGAGATGTGGTATTTTGACAAAGAATCTTCAAGATTGAACGTAAGAATTCTTGGTATCGCACCTATCAAAGATGAAAAGGACGATGCCGGTAATGTTAAATATTCAGGACCAATGTTTTGGATATATTATCCTGAATTGCGTAAGATATTGTCTAAGGAGCGAGTTTTCAATGACAAAAATGACATTTCTCCAGGAACCTGGGCAGATGTTATGGATGGTCGATTCTTCTCAAGTTACATTATTAAATCTTCAAATGTTCAGGATTTACGTTTGAATGATATTTTTAAAGGTGAGAATGATGGTGTTAAGCTATTACTTGAATCTGAACGTATCAAAAACGAACTGCTTAATTTCGAACATGATCTTTGGGTGTATTAATCAAAGAAAATTAATTCAAAATATAGAGCCGGAAGAATTTATTCTTTCGGCTTTTTTGTTTTAATAAAATCACAAGGGGCTTGCAAAAATTTATTTTAGTTTGTGGAGATGAACCTTTATTTTTGAAGAATGAAGTTGATATCATATTTGATCATTTATTTTATATCTAATCAATATATTATTGCTCAATGGACCATTATTATCAAAAACATACCAACATCCACACCAAGTAATGCTTCTATATATATTGCAGGCAGTTTTAATAATTGGGATCCGGCTAATCAAGCATTCAAAT
The DNA here is from genome assembly GCA_044228225.1 of Saprospiraceae bacterium. GTDB lineage: Bacteria > Bacteroidota > Bacteroidia > Chitinophagales > Saprospiraceae > Vicinibacter. The sequence goes on from JBGAVH010000006.1 coordinate 147,532, forward strand.
TAGTTCAGATCGGACCTAAGGAATATCAAATCGATTTAAATATTTCTAAAGGAACATATGAATTTAAATTCACCCGGGGCAACTGGAATTCCGTGGAAGGTACATCTTCAGGGGTTTATATTCCTAACCGGAAATTTAATTATAATAGTAGCAGGGATACAGCTTATTTAGATATAAGTGGATGGGAAGATTTAGATAAGTTCAATTCTGGAAAATCAACTGCCGGGCCAAATGTCAAAATCATTACTAACAACTTCTATATACCACAACTCGATCGGCAGCGAAGAATATGGATTTATACACCACCCGATTATGATCAAACTATAGATCGCCTGCCAATTCTTTATATGTTTGATGGTCAAAATTTATTTGATCAATATACAAGTTTTGCCGGTGAATGGTGTGTAGATGAGACTTTAGATCAATTATTTAAAGAACAACATTTAAGAATTATAGTGGTAGGCATTGACAATGGCGGTGCTGATAGACTTGATGAATATACTCCATGGCCTAATCCAAGTTATGGAGGAGGAAAGGGAGATCTAACGATTAGATTCATTGTAGAAACTCTGAAGCCTTATATAGATGCTCATTATAGAACGATTGACAACGCATCTTCCACCGGACTCATGGGAAGCTCCTTGGGAGGACTTTTGAGCAATTATGGAATTCTTCATTATCAAAATATTTTTCATAAAGCCGGTATTTTTAGTCCATCCTTTTGGTTTTCGAATGAAGCTTTTTTACAAACTGGAAAAGATCCTATATCCAGACCTTTAAAAATATATATGATCGGAGGAAAACAAGAAGGTTCTAATATGGCTGAGAATATGTTGCGAATGAAAGATTCATTACTATCTCATGGAATGCGAAATGATCTATTGAAAATATCCATACATCCGGATGGAACACATAATGAAACCTATTGGAAACGTGAATTCGGAAAGGCAGTAACTTGGTTATTCCAAGATGCAGTTAATGTTATCCAAGATTATCCTAAAGAATCTCTTCAAATATTTCCCAATAAGGTTCATGATCTTTTACAAATCAATTGTTTGAGCTGTGAAGGCCAAATCATCATTTATGATTCTTTAGGGCAGTTTGTGAATGCTTATTCTTTCAAACAATCAAAAAGTATTAATGTGAGTCCGTTGAAGACTGGAAAGTATTTTATAAAATTTATTTCTAAGGAGGGTTACGCCAATGATTCTGTTTTTATAAAATTTTGAAAAACTGTTTATTGTTTAATGAGAAATAATTTTGAAACAATATTGATATAAATGTATTCCTTTAATCCATTTCCAATATTAAGTACAACTAGACTTATTTTACGCGAAATTACAATTGCTGATCAAAATGAGATCTTTGTTTTAAGGTCGGATCCAAGAGTTATAGAGTTTATAGATAGGCCTATTGCGCAATCATTGAATGACGCAATAGATTGGATCCAATTAATTCATAGTGCAACTACAAATGGAGAAAACATAGTATGGGGTATTTGTCTTAAAGGGGCATCAAGACTAATCGGTTCCATATGTTTATGGAATTTTGATCATTCAAATCATTCCGTTGAAATAGGATATAGTTTAGTCCCTGAATATCATCGAAGAGGGATCATGAATGAAGCCATGAAAGCTGTCTTGACATATGGTTTTATGCAAATGAAAGTAACAAGAATTACTGCAGTTGTAAATCCAATGAACAAACCTTCAAATTTACTATTAGAAAAAAATGGATTTATAAATTCAGGTTTTTTAAATCAACAGAATAATGAGCTAAAAAATGTGATCTATATTTTAGAGGCTCAAAAACATCAGTTATAAGATGTCCTTATGAAAGAAGAACAATTAAAATCATGGAAAAGTAGAAGTCGTGAGAATATTAAAAAATATAAAATATTTCTGAATCGGATTGACAAAGCAAAGGCTATCCGCATTTTGCCAGAATTGCATCAAGAAGCTTTTAAAAAAATTGATTGCTTAGATTGTGCAGCATGTTGTAAAAATTATTCTCCAAGATTTAAACAGCAAGATATTAAGCGGATTGCGAAATTTTTAAATATGAAGGAGCGGGATTTTGAATTAACGTATTTAGTTTCTGATGAAGATCATGATTTCGTTCTCCAATCGAAACCATGTCCTTTTTTAGAAAAGGATAATAAATGTCAGATTTATGATGTCAGGCCAAGCGATTGTCAACGGTTTCCATATACGGATGAAGATGTTTTTATTAAACAACCAGCCTTAACATTAATGAATGCAAGTTTTTGTCCAGCTGTAAATGTGGTCTTGGAAAGATTAATGGAAATCAAATAACACTGAATAAAAATTGTTATGGCTTATCAAAAATGTTATACTTTTAAACACTAAAATGGAATGATGAAAAAATTAATTTTCTTTTCGGTTATATTTTTTGGACACTTATCGCAGAGTATGGGTCAAGGTATAAGCACCTTGCTTGAAAAAGCTCCTTTGGTTCCAAATTCTTGTGGTGAGGCTTTTATGGCTTCAACCTTGAAAACGGAAGTTGAATTATTGGATAATGGCACTGAATTCAAACGTGTAAAATCTTGGGATGCAGATGTTCGTATTTCTAAATTTGGAGCAGAAGTGGATTTATGGACTGAACGAATCAATGCACAATTAGAGGGAAATAGTTTTTCATTAACTGGCGAAAATGAAACAGATAAAGATCTCAAATTGCAATTGACAGCATTGGAAAAACAAGCCGCTGAGTTATTGGCTCAATGGAATAAATATAGTGAACGATTAAAAAATATTAATCCGGACTTTATACCCCTCAGTGATATGGATTATGGATGTGACCAAATCAAAGCTTCTGCCAATAAATTAACTGAAAATACTAAATTGTATAATGCTATTCTAAAGGAAGGAAGGAATGCTATAATGGATAAGATAAAAGATTTTGAAGTCCAGTTTAGTCAATTAGCAAAAGTTAAAAGCCCATTGTTTAATAATGAAGTATTAAGTCATGCATTAACCGTAGGATTGATATTAACGGATTGGAACCTTATCGTGAATGTTGCAAATACACATCTTGTTGATACGGCAGTTTCCTTGAATAATGGAATGTGTAAATAATAATTAAACTCATGGAGCAGCTTTGTTTAAATACTTTGGCGGCTGAATATGAATTAAGAGTCATAAAAGAATCTGTTTTTAGAATCACGCGATGTCTTGAGTTATTAAACGAAAAACAAATTGCATATCGAATGAATGATCAGTGCAATTCAATTGGTAATTTAATTTTACATTTATGTGGCAATGTGTATCAATATATTCAAACTACTTTAGGAAATAAAGAGGACATTCGTAATCGGAATTTGGAGTTCGAACACCCTGGTCCATTTATAATACATGAATTAGAAAAATTACTCCATGATATAACTCATGAATCCAATGAAATCATCAAAGGATTAAATTTTGTCGATTGGTATGAGGTAAAACATGTTCAGTGTTTTGATATGACAGGTATTCAAATTGTCATACATGTGATAGAACACTTTTCTTATCACACAGGTCAAATAGCACTTTTAACAAAAATATATACCCAAAAGGATCTAGGGTTTTATTCAGGAATGGCACTTTGAACCTTATTGTACTTTAGAATTTAAATCCTACAGTAGTCTGAATAAAATGTTCATGTATGCGGTTATTAACCAGTGACATTGGAGCATCGATCGTACCGTTTCCATCAAAATCAGAATTTCCTGTTATAAATGGAATGAAGCCCTCTTCTCTGAAACTATTTTTATAAGCAAAATCCAAATAAACTCTTTTGAATCTAAATCCAAACCCACCACTGTAACCTACAGTTAAGTTTTCTGCATTCTTATATGGCGAATTTAATAATTCAACGCCTGCTCTTAATCTTAATTTTTTGATGACCGCTTCAGCTCCAATTCTAGTTTGTAGTACTGGTTTAAATTGTTTTTTAATATCTGCATTTGCAAGCTGTTCAGCAACTAGTTCATTATTATTATTGCTTAGTGTTGTAAAATCAAATTTAGATTTTGAAGGATTAAAATAATCAACATCGATATTAATAAAACCATATTGGCTTACATAACCCAACGATCCAATCCATCTCATAGGTGTAGTCAATCGATATGAAAATTGTCCATCTGGAGAATAAGCATCATACGATTGTACTTTATTTGAATCAATATATTGATAGTTCAAGGAGTTATTGTAAAAATCCTTGAACCAATGGTAGGTTGGTGTGTGCCAGGCAAGTCCAATTCTCAAAGCATTAATAGGTTTAAAAATAAGTCCCATTTTCGCTTGAATGCCATTATACTCTGTAGTTAGTTTTTCAGTAAATGTTAGACTCTTAAATGGATATAGATCCCCTGATTTGGTTTCGAATTCGTGATATTCTTTAGTGGTTTCAAAGGATCCGAATGGACTATTAATAGTCAGTCCAATGGATAATTTTTCCTGATAATTTCCTGCTAAACCAATGTTAAAATCATAAGTATTACCAATAGCCTTGACATACTGACTTTTTGGTATTAGGGCTTTTGAGAATGAAACTAAATCTGTAGTATAATATACATTATTTTGGTCTTTTTTGCCAACATAAAGCGCTCCCGTCTCATAAGCCAATCCTGCTTCAAATCCATCAAGGTTGTCTGCATTAATTCCACGACCATCATCATAATTTGGATCTATAGATCTTTCCAAAAATCTACTTGTAATAGATCCTAAACTTTTTCCTTCATAAAAAAATCGTTGTTCGAAATTTCCAGTGTTATTTATGCCGATTGAAAAATTTACATTTTTCCAAGCAGAACCTATTGGATTACTGGTAATTACTAATCCAATACTGCTCAAATTAAAATCATTTGAAAGTCTAGAACTTTCCAAATTAGATGCTGAGCCTTGAAGTGTTGCATCTACTTTAGAAATAAATCCATGAGCTGTGAAATTAAAATCAGATTTTCTGAACAATCCGAGGCCAGCAGGATTAATTCCGATAGCTGAAAAATCTGCGCCAATTGCACCGAATGAACCATTACAACCTAGAGCTCTAGCAGTTCCGATGGGCCTTGTCAAATTAATTCGCAAAGCATCAGCGGCTATCTGAGCATTAAGGAATTGGTTAATAAAGTAAAAGCTTAACAGAAAAAATATGGTTCTTTTCATGGTTTTAAATTCAATTGATTTTGAAATATTAGGATTTAGTAATCAAACTTTTAAATCATATTAAAGGTGACATATAGAATCGGTAAAGCCACCTTTAATATTTATTTTAACATTGATTTAGACTATCTAGGTGATTTTCGGCCATCTGAAGATTCTCTTCTTGAATTTGATGAATTATTATCATTAGATCTTTGTGGAGCTGGTGATTCCTGTCTTGGGGCAGGTCTTGATTCCTGCCTTGGCGACTGTTCAAATTGTCTAGGTCTTTCCTTAGGCTCTGAATGATTCCTGCGCTCAGAACGGTTTGGTTTACCCTCATCAGGCTTTGATTCAAAAAATCTAGGCTTTGAATCTTCAAGTTTAGGTCGATTAGGTCTTGGTTCGGAATTTGGGTTGGGTTGGTCTTTTATCGGTTCAAATTCCTTGAATTTTCTATCAGGTTCTGCATCCCGTCTTTTCCTTTCGGGATTAGCAGGAGCAGGTGTGGCAGAAGGTATGGTATTATTTATGACATCAGGTTTTCGATCCTTGCGGTCATTTGGTTTGGTGACTGGATCATAGGTCTTGCTATCGTCTACATTATATATTTTTCTTTTTGGAGTTTTGTCTACTTCAGGTCGTAATCCAGGATTCGTTGAATTGTCAATAGTTTCATTATTTCTATTTGGGGTATTAGATTTAAGTCGGACAGGTCCATTCCTGGAAGTATTTGTAAATCCCGATTGTCTGCTACCATAATAGGTGCCTTTTGGATTAGGATTGTAGTTATGATGTCCATTATGATTTCCATTATCGTAGTTCCCGTGATTATAATAATTATTGTAACCATAATAATTATTGTAGCCATAATAATTGCCACCACATCCCCATGGGTTATTGTACCCATAATAATATTGGTACACGTTCGTATAAGGTGAATAACCATAATACCAATCATAATGATTCCAATAAGAGTTGTAACTCCATGGATTAGCTCTGCACCACCTGCGTTGTCTGTAGTAATCATGATATCCTCCAAAACTTACATAAATGTCACGATCATAATAAAACGGATCGAAATAGAATGGGTCATAGAAATAAACATTAACATAGGCAGGATCATAGAAATCAAATCCCCGGTATGGATTGTGAAATCTTTTTATCCTTGAAGAGTAGTAATAATCATAATCCTCATCATCATAATCTTCTTCATCTGCATCTTGTGTGATGGATTTATTTTGAGAAACATCTGATTCTTCTTCTTGTATGGGATCATTTTGTGGTGGATATGATTTTTTCTCGAATTTATAATGATCTTCTTGAAATTTTGAAGGATCATAATAAACATCATCGTATTGAGCAAAGACTGATTGTGAGCAAATCAAAAGCCCAAATAAAATCGAAAGGCTAAAAATAGTTGATTTCATAATAAATATAAAATTTTAGTATTTAGATTAAAATTCATATCGAGTGCAATTTATTACATTTGTGCCCGAGTACTGGTTAATATCTTATTAAATTATTCAATTCACAGTGTTAAACTTTTTTAACTAAAGTAATTTTCAAGAGTTTGACCTTATGTATTAGAAATCGTTTATAAAGGTTTAGTTAAAATTAATTTAAAATGGCAAAAGAAATAACTTCCAGAGAAAGTGATTATTCTCAATGGTATAATGATTTGGTTTATAAATCCGGATTAGCTGATCAGTCTGCTGTTCGTGGGTGTATGGTCATTAAGCCCCATGGCTATGCCTTGTGGGAAAACATGAGGGATATACTGGATGATATGTTTAAAAAAACGGGACATGTTAATGCTTATTTTCCGTTGTTCGTACCTAAAAGTTTGTTCGAGGCTGAGGAAAAAAATGCTGAAGGATTTGCAAAAGAATGTGCTATAGTTACCCATTATAGACTTAAAGCTGATCCAAACAACAAAGGAAAACTGATCGTTGATCCCGAAGCTAAACTTGAAGAAGAGTTAATTGTAAGACCAACGAGCGAGGCCATAATCTGGAATACTTACAGAGATTGGATCCAGTCTTATCGGGACTTACCCATATTAATCAACCAATGGGCTAATGTGGTCCGATGGGAGATGAGGACCAGGCCATTTCTTAGGACCACTGAATTTTTATGGCAAGAAGGGCATACAGCTCATGCTTCTGAAGTAGAGGCCATTGAAGAGGCTGAAAAAATGCATGACATTTATGCCCGTTTTGCTGAAGAATATATGGCTATGCCTGTGATCAAAGGTGTAAAGACGGCTAATGAGCGATTTGCCGGAGCGGAAGAAACCTATACCATTGAGGCAATGATGCAAGATGGCAAGGCCTTACAAGCAGGAACATCCCATTATTTGGGTCAAAATTTTGCCAAGGCATTTGAGGTTAAATTCTTGAATGATCAGAATAAAGAAGAATTTGTGTATGCAACCTCTTGGGGAGTCTCCACTAGGTTGATTGGTGCACTAGTAATGGCCCATTCTGATGATGATGGCTTGGTATTGCCACCTAAATTGGCGCCCCTTCAAGTCATTATTGTACCCATACCAAAACCTACCCCAGAGATCAAAGAAGTTGCCGATCGAATCATCGCTAACCTATCATCCAAGGGAATTCGAATCAAATATGACATGGACGATCGAAACAGACCGGGATTCAAATTTGCAGAATATGAATTGAAAGGTGTGCCTGTAAGAATAGGGATAGGAGCTAGAGATTTAGAGCAAGGTGTTGTGGAAATAGCTCGTAGGGATACCAAAGAGAAGACAACAGTGCCTTTAGACCAAGTGAATGAATATGTAGAACGATTATTGGCGGACATCCAGCAAAATTTGTATGATCGTGCACTTGAACTCAAAACAGCTAATTCACATCAGGTCGATGATTGGAATACTTTTAAAGAAGTTATAGAAACTAAAGGAGGATTTATTTATGCACACTGGGATGGTACTAGTGAAACAGAAGAGGCTATCAAAGAACAAACCAAAGCAACGATCAGATGTATTCCTTTAGATGCTAAGGAAGAACCAGGTATTTGTGTTTTTTCTGGAAAGCCATCTAAGCGCAGGGTATTGTTTGCGAAAGCGTATTGATTCAATAATCATATTGTCAAAAAAAAAAAATAAACTTTAAAAATATAAATCATGAAAAAACATCTATTAATTTTCAGTTTAGTTTGTATTAGCTTTTCAATGTTCCAATGCAAGCCTAAAGTCCAAGAAGATGCTTCTCGTCCTATGATTGAAAAAAAGGAACAATCTGGTCCAGAATTTACCTCAGCATATGTATGTCCTATGCACTGTGAAGGAAGCGGAAGCGCTGCGCCAGGCGTTTGTCCAGCTTGTGGTATGGAATATGAAAAAAATGAAAATTTTAAGGGGGATTCGGTGAAGTAAATATTTATCATTTAAATTCGATTCATTTTTATTTAGGTTCATTCATAATTTTGTTATAGGCCAATTATTTTTTTATTGAAGTTAGTTTTTGAACTATCAACTTATAATAGTAGATAAACACTATTTGTCACCATTTAAGATTTGTTTTTTTGAAAACTAAAATTGCAAAAAGGATATATGATTATATCTACCAAAATATTTTTGCGATTAGTATTTTTTTGATTTAAAGTATTAGCAAATAGGAACTTGCAATTTATTTAATCAAATACATACAATTAGATTTTTTTTTAACAACAATTTATTCTATAAGAATTTCTATTAATCAATTTTTGAATACTCATTTTAATCAAAATTGATTAGGGATATCTTGCGTCTTGGCAATTTTAAAATTTTAATTTTTACTTAGATTTATATATTAAATAAGGGAAATCACCTTAGACAAATAGGGAAAAACACCCTAATTTTTCTGATCTATGTCAGTCTAACTTTGCCGTGTCAATTTTATTAATTGATCAAAATATTTTTTTATTCATTTACTAATTTTTAAAATCAATTCAATGAAAAACATTTTTTTGAGTATTGCATTAGTTGCATTATTTTCATTAGACATTTTAGCGCAGGTGCCAAGAGTAATCAGTTATCAGGGTGTGCTTACAGACAATCAAGGGAATCTTTTGCCTGATGGGAATAGAACTTTGACATTAAAATTATATGATAATTTATTCAGTGCTGTTCCGATTTATACAGAATCACAAACAGTTCCTGTAGTGAAGGGAATATTTAATGTAATTATTGGATCGGTGAATCCAATTACCACTTCGATCAATTTTGATCGAGCTTATTTTTTGGGAGTTAGTGTAGATTTTGGGTCTGAATTGTCGCCTAGAACGGCACTAACGGCGGCACCTTATGCATTGAGATCAGAAAGAGCGAATGTAGCGGAAGCATTGGCGCCTGGCGCTGGAGGCGTTGTAACCAGCCTCAATTCAACTCAGGGAAATATTTCATTAGTAGGTAGTGGAGGTACTACAGTCAATCAAGCAGGATCTACTATCACAATTAATTCGTCAGTTGGAAATGGTATTACGAATCTTCAGAATACCGATGGCATGATGAATATTACGAATCCTAATGGTCCAAATACAGGAATTAATTTAAATACTACAGGTGTTCAGGAAGAACAAAGTTTGGTTTTTAGAAGTGGTAAATGGCAAATGGCCACGGCAAATAAATATAATTTTGATACTGATATTTTTCAAGTGACCACTACATTGCCATTTCTTGGTTCGACATTTGTAGGATTAAAAACGAGTGGCGTAAATGAAAATTTTATACCTAAATTTAGAAATGGAAAGTGGCAATTTCTCCCACCATTAGAAATTTCTGCGGGCCCGGGAATTGGATTAAGTACAGTTACACCTGGTCCTGATAAAATTACCATTTCGGCTTTAGATATTTCACCAAACAATGAATTACAAACACTAAGTTTTAATACTATTTCAAAACAATTGACCATATCTCAGGGTAATTCAGTTGATCTATCTTCGATTAGTGGTGGACCTTGGACTAATTCTGGGAATAATATTTTTAATTCGAATGCTGGTAATGTTGGAATAGGGACTTCTTCTCCAATTCAAAAACTGCATGTCAATGGTAATTTGAGATTGCAAGGTGGACTATTTCTTGGATCTGCAGAACAAATTGTAGATGGTGGCGCAAATACAATAGCGATCAATAGTTCCTTTAGACCAGATGTGTCAGGATCGAGAGATCTGGGAACAGTTGGAGCGAAATTTAAGGATTTGCATCTTTCAGGAAGTGTGTTTTTTGGATCGACTGAAACTTTAAGTGATGGAGGTGCCAATACTATTGCTATTAATAGTACACTTAGGCCATCTACTACTAATGCAAGAGATTTGGGAACTTCGGGCGTTAGATTTAAAGATCTTTATTTAACGGGTAAGGTTTTATTTGGATCTATTGAAGCCTTATCTGATGGTGGTGCAAATACGATAATGTCAAATTCTACTTTCAGGCCAGACATAAATAATGCAAGAGATCTAGGTACAAGTTCGTTGAGATGGAGAGACGTGTTCTGTTCAAGAAATGCATTTAATGGCTCTGACCGACGAATGAAAAGAGATATCAAACCATTGGATTATGGCTTGACAGAATTGCAAAAATTGAATGTTTATTCGTATCAGTGGAAAGATACCATTATGGATGATGGATTTCGAAATTTAGGGGTGATCGCACAAGAGTTAAAAGAAATCATGCCTGAATTGGTTCGGGTAGGAAATGATGGTGAACAATTAATGTCAGTAAATTATATTGGACTGATTCCGGTGTTGATCAATGCAATAAAAGAACAACAAAATGAAATAGAATTATTGAAACTTCATAAAGTATCTGGTAATACATTCACAGCGAATGAAGTGAAGCAAATAAAAGCAATGTTGTCATCGGAACAGGCTCAGCGTTAATGAATTGCTGAGAATAAATTAAGGAGATATAGTTTTTATAAAAGTATATTCTCCCAATAAAAATGTTTTGTATTATGTTCTATTCATTAAATTTGTATAAAATGAAAATATTAATTTATAGCATGTTAATCATGCATGTTTTTAATCAAAATTGTTTAAATGCCCAAGCTGTAGTTCCTAGTTCAGTTATAGGATGTGGTGCATCTGAAATGAGCTCAGCTAATTTAAAATTGGTCGGTACTATTGGACAAACCGTCATTGGTTTAACTAATGGTTCGAATATTTTTAATGTTCAAGGGTTTTGGCAGACGTATAGAAGCAAGGTGGTGAAAACAACGGATTTTAAATTAGCATCAAATGTTGATGTTAGATTAGTACCAAATCCACTATCAACAATCGGAACTCTATTAATTGATTTACAAGAAGCTCAAGAATTCGATGTAAAAATCATTAACTTAATGGGATTAGAAAGTCAGCATTTGGGGCTTAAGTCATTGGATTCAGGACGTCAAGCCCTGACTTTGGATATGACTAGGTTAAGCGATGGTATATATTTTATTATATTAAAAAATCAAAAGAATGATATAAAAATACCGTTTGTAAAAATCAATTAAAGATTAGATTTTGATTCATATTCAAAAAGTAATGCATTTATTAAATGCATTACTTTTTTTATTTAGATTATTATATATGTTTAGTGATATATTTTATCTTTTGAATTTTCGTCTAAAAAAAATGATCAAAGAAAATTCAAGGATTTGATTAAATGTTGGGTAGTTCTACTTCGAGAATCACACTACAACCCCTTCTGTTTGAAAATAAAATACAAGTACCATCAATAGATTTCATTCTGTAATTCATATTATACAAACCATTCCCTTTGGCGTATAGGTCTATTGATTCTTGATGGAAACCTATACCATTATCTTGAATTTCAATTCGGAGTACAAGGGTTCCATATAGCTTGAATTTGATATTTATTTCTGAAGCTTTTGAGTGCTTGATTGAATTACAAATGGCTTCCTTAATGCTTAGATAAATATTTTTTCTAAACTCTCCTGATAATACTGGATTTGTGTTCAGTTTTATATCGTGAAATACGATTGGAATTTGAGTTTGTAATGTTAATTTAGAACACCATCTTTTAGTATATTCTAATAATGAATTGAGATGATCGTCTTTTTCATTCATAGACCAAATGATTTCATGAATTTTTTGATTTAGTTCCACACTAGATTCATGAATTTTCTCAATGTCGGAGATGATATCCTGATGTCCTTTAAAGCATTTAGCTTTGATGTGTGAAGACAATAGCTGAATGGCAGAAATGGGTGAGCCTAGTTCATCATGCATATCTCGAGCTATTCTTTGTCGTTCTTGTAATATTAAATGTTGGACCATCGATTTATTTTTAGAAATTTGAAATAAACGCCAATAGTAAAAATTAGAGGCTTCATAATAGAGCGTGTAAACCGTACACAAAAATTAAGGGAACACTAAGATTTTATTTTTAGAGAAGACCTTTTGAGTAAAATATTTTAGGACATTAGCTTTTATATAATTAACTACTGACAAGGTTTTTCCTCTTTTTAGATCAGAATTGGAGGAAGACTTAAACTTGATTTTAATTACTTTCCAATTTACTTATTATTGATCATTATAACTCGGATCCTGGTATCAAATGAAGGCTCATATTGGATTTTATGTCAATTTTAGTATTTATTGTGAATCAAATTTAGCATTGTGGTTGAACTATACTTAATCAAATTCTGAGCAGATTTTCGAATTGACTCAAAACTAACATTTAGTTACTTATTATATTTCAAATATTTATGTATTTGTTTTTATTATAATATATAAACGAGATCATTTTATAGATAACTTATGTTGAATAGTTCTGTTTTAAAGCCTATGTTTTTTAGTTAAATTACTTCATTTGTGACGATTTGGAACTATATTTACATGGTCTTATGTTAAGAGGATGATCTTGCATGGACACTTGGCAAAGATTATCCATAGCTTCAATCATTAACAATCCTTGTTAAGGGGAAGCAGATGTTGATCTTCAATTGTTGAATTTTCAGGCATTTTTATTCATTAATTAAATAAAAATAGTAACAAACAAATGGTTATACCAAAGTTTTTGAATCCAACGAATACGTTCAGGACTGAATTAAGAAAACGTATCAGTGATTATTTTGAGGAAAACGGGAAAAAGCAAACGGGCAATATTAATTTATATTTGAAAGCAGTAATTTTGGTTTTATCATTCGCAGGATTATATGTGCATCTTGTGTTTTTTACTTCTGATTATATCGTCATAAGTCTATTGGAGTGTTTGCTTTTTGGTTTATTAACTGCAGGCATTGGATTTAATGTGATGCATGATGGAGCGCATGGAAGTTTTAGTACAAAAAAATGGCTTAATGAATTGGCCGGATTGTCATTAAATTTCTTGGGGGCCAATGTATTTATGTGGAAGTCCAAACACAATGTCATTCATCATACTTATACTAATATAGATGGGGTAGACGATGACATTGATGCTAAACCTTTTTTGCGATTATGTGAGAATCAAAAACATTATAAGATCCATAGATTTCAGCAATACTATTTTATATTTGCCTATTCTATGCTCTATTTGTATTGGATATTTTTTACAGATTATAAAAAATATTTTTTAGGTAAAGTAGGTCCTATTCCAATTGCAAAAATGAAATTCAAAGATCACTTGTCATTTTGGGGATTTAAAGTTTTACATTTTTTTATATTTATTGTTATTCCGATTTATTTTTTAGGTTTTGTTCCATGGTTGGTAGGATTCTTAGTTTACATGTTATCTACAGGTGTTGTTCTGAGTCTTACTTTTAGTTTAGCTCATGTATTGGAGGATGCTCATTTTCCACTCCATGATATGGAAACAGGCATGGTAGAGGATGTTTGGGTGGAGCATCAATTAAAGACTACAGCTAATTTTGCAACGAAAAATAAGATTGTTTCTTGGTTTACTGGGGGATTGAATTATCAGATCGAGCACCATTTATTCCCACAAATATCACACGTGCACTATCCAAAATTGAGTCTAATTGTTAAGCAAGTTTGTCAGGAATATAATATTCCATATATAGAATATCCAAAAGTAAGTGAAGCTATTGCTTCCCATTATTCGCATTTGAAGTATTTAGGGAAGAATTATTAATAAAGTATAACATAAACAATACACTAATGGAATTGAATTTTTAATTTATTCCTGATTGCTGTTTTGATTCCTTGATTGAGTTATACTTTTTAAAGTAATTTTGTTAGTGGATTTTCAAATACATTTAAACCTATAAAGTTTGACATGCTTAATAAAAGCATAGGCAATATCGTCTTGATGAATAAAATGTTGTTCTATTTTATTCTTTGGAACATAATATTTGAATGATTAAAGAGAAATTCCGCCATCAATACTTATAGTTGCACCATTAATATATGCAGCATCATCTGAAGCTAAAAATGCATATAGTGCTCCTATTTCTTCCGGCAGACCTAATCGTTGGCTAGGAACCTTAGATTTCATATTTGCAACCACCTCTGGTGGCATGGCTTGAACCATTTCAGTAGCAATAAATCCCGGGGCAACAGCATTAACTGTAATTCCTTTTCTCCCCAATTCCTTGGCCCATGTTTGAGTCATAGCAATCACGCCTGCTTTAGAAGCTGCGTAATTGGTTTGACCAAAATTACCATTTTTTCCTACTACAGAAGAAGCATTTAATATGCGACCACTTAATTGTTCTACCATAAAAGGAGCAATAGCTCGGGTGCAATTAAAGACGCCTGTTAAATTGATATCTATTACTTGTTGCCATTGTTCCGGCGTCATTTTCAATAAGGAAGAATCTTTAGTAATTCCTGCATTATTAACGAGGATGTCAATTCTCCCAAAGTCTTGTTTTGTTTTTAAAGCTGCTTCTGAAACGGCCTGGAAATCCCCTGCATTGACCTTGTAAACTTTAATATCTTCATCTGGTCGATTTAATTCTGTTTTAAGTTGCATAGCACGATCATAAGAAATATCCCAAATGGCGACTTTAGCTCCCTGATCCAGAAAAGTTTTAACCGTGGCTTTGCCTATTCCTGATGCTCCTCCGGTAATAACAGCTATCTTATTAAGTAATTTTTTCATATGTAGTTAAATTAAAATCAGTCAATTAAATTAAAAATTAATGAATTGAAAGATTAATATTTTTGATTTAGGGCGCAAATGTAAAGAAATATTTTTTAAACTGAGCCTATTGGATGGGATCAATTACGAATTACGAATTACGAATTACGGAGAAGAGACCAATTATGAATTATGGTTTATAGAACCATTACGAATTATAGTAAACAACTACGACTTACGACTAACAAATTAGGAATTTAGATAAATTGCATTTGTGATTTAACCTATTCAATTATGTTTATGTTAGCATTTAATTGGTAGGAGTCATAAGTTTAAAGAATTGATCCAGTTTTGGTAAAATAATAATTTCAGTTCTGCGATTGGTTTTACGTCCTTCAGCAGTATCATTTGATACTTTGGGTAGGTATTCCGATCTTCCACCTGCAGTCATTCTAGATGGATCTACATTATATTTTTTCTGCAACAAACGGACAATAGCAGTCGATCTTCTGGTACTTAAATCCCAATTATCAGAAATACAATCTGAGTTCATGGGTACATTATCAGTATGACCTTCAATGAGGATATCAAGATCTTTTTGATCATTCAGAATTTTACTGATTTTTTCTAAAACGCTATTAGCTTGTTCATTGATCATCGCACTACCACTTTTGAATAACATTTTATCAGATAGTGAAATATATACGACACCTTTTTTAACTTCTATATTGACATCCTCAGAATTTTCATTAGAAAGAGATCGTTTAAGATTCATGACGAGTGCCATATTGATAGAATCCTTTTTAGAAATGGAAGAAGTAAGATCCTTGATATAACGATCCTTTTCATTCATGGCATCCAGTGATTGCTTGATGCTTTCAGCACCGGTTTTTGAAATAACTGAAAGGTCAGATAGACGATCAAGCAAATTGGTATTGGTCTTTTTATACAATTCAATTTGTTCTTCAAGAGATTTAACTTTGCCGTCTTTTGTATTCAAAGAATTTTGGATATCGTTTATTTTAGATTTATATTCTATCATAATGTCATCTTTTGAATTTTGACAATCAGCCAAAGCCTGTTTGCATTTGGTAAGTGATTGCCTTAATTGTTCTTCGTTAGCTTGTGATTGTTTAAGTTTTTTAGAAGAAACGCAAGATGAAATGATTAGAGTAGATATAAATAGCAAGAAAATTGATCTCATAATTCGAAATATTGTCTGTGAAAAAATAATTAAACTTTAAACCGTCCAACAAAAGAACATAAATATTGGTTATATGTTACATTCTTTTTGTTAAGAAAATTCAAAAATGGAAGAAAATCCCTTAAATGTTTATGGAAAACCAATTCAACCCTGCAGTATGCAACCATTAACTGGGTTCTACAGAGATGGATGTTGTACTACTGGAGTTGATGATCTTGGTATGCATACGGTATGTATAATAGCCGATGAAGATTTTTTGAATTTTTCGAAAAGTAGAGGTAATGACCTAAGTACTCCAAGGCCTGAATATCAATTTGCCGGCGTTAGGCCTGGAAACAGATGGTGTTTGTGTGCTTTGCGATGGGTTGAAGCCTATGAAGCCGGAAAGGCGCCATTGGTTGTGCTTGAAGCGACAAATAAGGATGTGTTAAAAAATATTCCTTTTGAATTATTGTTGGAATACAAATACGTTGGGACTGAGGCTGATTAAATTTTAGGCGATGGTAGGGTTAGCTTATTATATAATCATTAATGCATACTGATTAACCTGGTTTATTTGAATGATCATCATTTTTCAAGAAATATTTATTGATGATTTCTTTTGCCCAATTACGTCCACCAAAACCAAATGCGATTGCCAATGCCAAGCCAATGGATCCAAAGAAAATGCTAACGATATTGGTAATTAAAGTTTCCCCAATGCCCATTTGTGTTAAAGAAATGGCGACCGTAAAGAATCCGATGCTATAAAAAACTAATTTCCCAATGAGCTCAGGATTTTCAAAGTTACTTTCCTCAAGGCTACTGACGACCAAGCTACTCACAAATTCTGCTAAATAGAACCCAATAATGATAAGTACACATGAAATCAATAAATTCGGTATAAATAATAATAATTGATTTAACAAGTCAGACACTACTTCTAAACCCAGGTGGTTGAAAAAATTAACCATCACAATCAACATGATAGCCCAAAAACCAATCATAGATAAAATACCTGAGAAACCTTTTTTCATACCGCGTTTCTCAAGAAATCGGTGTACTCCAGATTTTTCAGCCATTCTATCTATACCTAGAGCGTGACTTAGACGGAGGATGACCCACTGAATGATCTTTGCGATCAACCATCCGACCAAAAGTATTAATATCGCATTTATTATGCTCGGAATATACATAATAAATAGTTGTAATATATTTTGAAAAGAACTTTGGATCTCGTCCCAGATATTCATATTTTATGGTATTTAATTCAATAATGAGTCAATCAGTCAGCGTCTTTTGAAGAGGCCGTCTCCAGATCTTCTGTAATTTTACGAATAATTTTGAATTCGCTCAAAAAAACTCTTGCCACAACTCTAAATATGGTATAAAATGGAATAGCTAAAACCATTCCAATGATCCCATCCAGCCTTGCTCCAACCATGATGACTATGAAAATTTCCAACGGATGAGCCTGTACGCGTTTTGAAAAAATATAAGGTTGTATGATGAAATCATCGAGTAGTTTCACAGCAAGAAAAACGAGTAATACCATAGTCAATAATGGTATGGTCTGAGAATAAAAGTTCATATCAAGATTGGAAGAAATGGTCAACATACAACCGAATGCTGCACCAATCAAAGGTCCCAGATATGGAATAATATTCATGATGGCATAAAAGAAAGAAATAAGTAGGGCGTTTTTAATTCCAATCAGACTTAACAAAGCAGTACTAATAATCATCAGAACGAACATTTGCACAGCAATACCACCAAAATATTTAGTAAGCAATTCACTAACATCATTAATGACTTCACGAACTTTTTTTTCTGTTCCAGTAGGTACAACGGCTAAAATAATATCTGTAAAGAGTCCTCTTTCTTTTAGAAAAAAGAAGGATATAAAAAGTATTGAAAATATACCAATAAGAATATTTCCAGCCTGACTTAATAAGGAGCCAAAAAATATACTGATGTTCTTAGGATCAAAATAACTGCCTAAGAATGATTTAACCTGATCTGCGGCACTCAGACTAGGTTCAAGTCCTAAAGAACGAAGCCAAATATTTACATTATCAATAGGTTCTTGAAGGGCTAATGAAATACTATTAAAATCTACTTTGGATAGAACAACCGCTTGTTGTATGACAATAGGTATGAACATCCAAAGGATGCTGCCAATGATGGCAAAAATGGTTAGCATGGTTAAGAGTGCACTAATCGATTTTGCCCAAGAAAATCTAAGTAATTTCAATTTAACTAAAAGAAAATTCATGATAGGTTGGCCAATCATACTGATTACCCAACTGATCAGGATATAACTAACTACTTCACTGAAATAACTAAGTAGGAACAGAATCAATAAAAGTAAAAATCCACCAATGATATAGCGATGATATTTCTGCCACATGAATTGAAATTTATATTTGAGGAACCCTAGGTTTCTGACAAATAGCTGATAAAAATAAAAGCAAATCGTTAAATAGCTCCGACAGTTTGAGTTACCGGAAGTATCCAATTATGTGTATCTGCAATGCGACCTTTTCTAATACCGTTTATTTCAGTTTTGAGTTCTTTTGATAAGGTCCAATTCTGTGGTAGTAAAGTTAGATCGCGTCCTTTATATCCTATGCGATTTACATTGGCAACAACAGCAGCTGTACCAGCGCCAAAAACTTCAAGTAATTGACCCCTATCATAAGCGATGGCAATTTCTTCCATGCTAACAGGTCGCTCTTCAACGGAATAACCTTTTTCTTTTAATAATTGTATGATGGAATCTCTGGTGATACCTTTAAGTATAGTCCCACTTAAATTAGGAGTTAAAACAACATCTTTCAGTACGAAAAAAATATTCATAGTCCCAACTTCTTGAACATATTTAAATTCTTTACCGTCCATCCACATTACCTGATCGTAACCTTTTTCTTTAGCTAATTTGGTAGGGTATAGGCTACCTCCATAATTCCCTGCTGCTTTAGCTTCACCTACACCACCATCGCAAGCTCTTACATAATGTTCTTCCACCAATAGACCAACAGGCTTATTATAATAAGGTCCTGAAGGAAGTGTCATGATCATTAATTTAAAGGTGTCTGAAGATCGGACGCCTACAAATTCGTCAGTTGCCATCATTACAGGTCTTATATACAACGCGCTTTCTTCATCAGTTGGGATCCAAGCCTTGTCTAAATAAATTAATTGGCTCAATGCCTCTACAAATAAGTCTTCAGGAAAAGTAGGCATACACATTCTCTCAGCTGATACATTCAATCGATGAGCATGGTCTTCAGGTCTGAACAATAATGGGGTGCCATCGTCACTTATACTCGCTTTCATACCTTCAAAAATAGCTTGACCATAATGCCAGGCCATTGTAGCAGGATGAAAGGGGATTCTTTCAATGGGGCAGATTTCAAAATTTTTCCACTGTGTTCCATCATAATCAGCAACGAACATGTGGTCAGAAAAAACTTTGCCAAATGGGATATTATGAAAATCAACCTCTGCGATTCTAGATTTTGAGGTTTTGGTAATTTTTATTTCGTGGTGCATACGGTTGGATTTGTACAAAATTACGTATTTTCTAAAAATTCTTTAATTTTACTCAAATTATTATTTTAATAAATATCAAAAAGCCTTGAGAAATTATAAAAGTACCCATATTCAGTATCAAATTCCAAAAGATTATTTGAGCAAAGTTAATATTGTTAGCACGATGCCAACATTAGTCATTATTGCTGAACAAAGTCCCGAACAAAACCTTTTTCTGCATAAAATATTAGCATCAGTGCAATTGGTGGATCAACAGAATACCAGTATTGAAGTATTAAAAAAAGATCAGGTATTGAATTTGAATCAACTTAAGCTAAAATCTATTCAGGAGATTATTTCATTTGGTATTGAACCCAATCAGTTCATGTTGAATGGTTTTGAATTGAAGCATCATATATATGAGTTTGAAGGATTGAAGTGGTTGTTTTGTTATGAAATCCAAACTTATCAGACTGATGAAACCAAAAAACGTCAATTGTGGAATGCGTTAAAAACACTTAAGCCACTCAAGTGATGGATTTAATATTTGCATCTTCTAACCAGCATAAATTAAAAGAAATCATTCCCTTAATGCCAGAACACATCCATCTAAAGTCATTATTGGATATTGGAATTCATGAAGATATTCCTGAAACAGGAAACACCATTGAAGAGAATGCCATCTTGAAAGCTCAATATGTATATTCCAGAACAAAACTTAATTGTTTTTCTGAGGATACCGGATTAGAAGTTGCTGCACTAAAAGGAGCTCCAGGAGTTCACACAGCAAGATATGCAGGAGAAGAGCGAGATCCGAATAATAACATGAACCTTTTACTACAGCAATTAGAAGGACAATTAGATCGCAGGGCAAGATTTAAAACTGTGATTGCGCTTTTTTACAATGGAAAATTAGAATTATTTGAAGGTGTAATCAATGGTATTATAGCCAAAGAGAAATTTGGTCTAGGAGGATTTGGATATGATCCGATATTTATACCTGAAGGATTTGAAGATACTTTTGGAATCTTAGATGGTTCTATTAAGCAACAATTGAGTCATAGGAGCAGAGCGATGATGAAGTTATTGGAATATTTGAAAAGTGTTGGCTGATTCTAAGGATATTAACTAGTTGACTGCCTTATAAACTTAAAAATTTGTTTAAAGGTCCTTTAATCATTCTCATTTGCTAAGTAAATGAAACTTGCAAAAATTGGGGACCTCAATCCCATTAATATTTACTTAAGAAATTGAGATTTAAAAATAGAAATCAATAATGGTGCAAGTAGCTAAAATAATGCTTGCAATACCATTGGTTGTAAAAAATGCTAAATTAATTTTGCTTAAATTGTCTTGAGCAATCAATGTGTGTTGATAGATTAATAAAATAATAAAACATAAGGAGCCACCTAACATCCAATAACTCAAATTATAATCTGCATAGAGGAGATAGGCACAGGAAATAATACATATTGCACAAATGACATGAAGAAAAGATGAAATCCAAAGTGATTTTGAAATACCAAATGTGACTGGTATTGAGTGAAGATTTTCATTGCGATCAAAATCAATATCCTGTAGCGCATATAAAACATCAAATCCAGAAACCCATGTAATAACGGCCACCCCATATAAAATAGGTAATAGATCAAAAGATGAGGTAACTGCGATATAAGCACCGATAGGCGCTAAGGATAGTCCAAGTCCCAGAAATAAGTGGCACAACCAAGAAAATCTTTTGGTATAACTATATGCAAGAATTATGAATAAGGCTACGGGTGATAACAACAAACATAAGGTATTAATTAAATAAGCGCAAAACATAAAAAGTACCATATTGATGAGTACAAATATAAATGCAGAACGAGAAGATATCAGTCCTGAAGGGATTTCTCGTACAGCAGTTCTGGGATTGCGTGCGTCAATACGACGATCTGCCCATCGATTAAAAGCCATGGCTGCATTTCTGGCAGTAACCATACATGCTATTATTAAACTCAATGTGTACCAATCCAGATTTTGATGCGTGTTTGTATGTATCGCAATAAAGTAACCAATTAAAGCAAAGGGCATTGCAAAAATCGTATGACTGAATTTAATGAGTGAAAAATAGGATTTAACAGGCATAAAAGAAATGAATTCTCAAAGATGAACAAAAAAATAAAGCCCTTGATCACTCAAGGGCTTTATTTTATAATTTAATTCTAATTATTATTATTTAGCAGGAACCGGGATTGTCTCTGGTTTAGCATTTGGGTCTTTCTTAACAATACCGGAAATAGTTAAGTAAGTTTGAGCAGGATTAGTGTTAGCAGTAACGGTTACTCTTTTAGTTTGTTTAGAACCATCATCAGTACCTTTACCTTTAGAATCAAATTCTACTTTGATTTCGCCAGAAGCACCAGGAGCAATAGGCTCTCTAGGCCAATCAGGAACAGTACATCCACAGCTACCTTTAGCATCAGAAATAACTAATGGCTCACTACCAGTGTTTTTAAATTTATAAGAATATTTAACCTTAGCACCTTCTTTAACTTCTCCGTAATCGTAAACCATAGTTTCGTATTCAACTGTGGTTGTTGGCCCAGTAGGAGCAGCAGTAGAAGCAGTTCCATTTAATGCATCATTAACTGTAGCACCATTTGGATTTGCAGCGTCAGCAGGATTAGCAACTGTACCAGCAGCAGCTGGATCAGTAGTAGTTGCTGTCTTATCATTTTTACAAGCAGATAATCCAATGATTACTGCGAAAAGAGCAAAACTTAATAATTTTAAATTTTTCATTTTTATAAGAGTTTAATTTTAATTCAAATAAGACTGTAAAATTATTACGTCTTTAATGAATGACTTTAATCCTTATGCAAACGCTATGTTAATGTTTGTTTAATTTCATAATTTTGAAGTTATCCATGTGTTAAATTCTGATAAGGTCTTGATATTCAGGCAATTTATTTTTTTTAATCCACCTTTTCGGGCTGCATTTACACCATATTGTATATCCTGGATTCCGAGTAAATTATGTGCATCGGGATTTATAGAAATCAGTACACCTTTTTCCTGGGCATAATGGATCCAGGTCCAATCTAAATCCAATCTAAGAGGATTTGCGTTAAGTTCTATACATACCTGATTAGCTGCACAAGCATCAATGATTTTATGATGATCAATAGGATAGCCAGGTCTTGATAATAACAGTCGACCAGTTGGATGACCCAAAATTCGGGTATGAGGATTTTCTATAGCCTTAATGAGCCGCATCATTGCTTTAGGTTCATCCATTTTTAAATTACTATGAATGGAAGCAATTATCAAATCAAATCCTTTTAAAAAGTCATCATCATAGTCCAAGGATCCATCAGCTAAAATATCTGATTCAATAGATTTATAGATATGAAAAGGTGCAAGCTCTTTATTTAAAGTATCAATCTCTCGCCACTGCATTTCAACTCGTTCCATTGGTAATCCATTAGCATATCCAGCTGATTTCGAATGATCCGAGATTACCAAATAATTATAACCCAAGCGGACACATTCCAAAGCCATGTCTTTTATGGAATATATACCATCACTATAGGTACTGTGATTATGAATGACGCCTCTTATATCTTGATTTGTGATCAATAAGTTTTCATCAAATCCATCAAAATGTTCTAAATCTCTGCACTCAGGTGGAATAAAAGACATATTTAAGGCTTTGAATATCTCGGCTTCGGAAGTTGGGCTTGTTAAATTTTTCGCTTCTTTGGTTAGAGATAAAAAGGAATCTGAGCCATGAGTGGTTGTAAAAAGCAAAGATGCCCATTGATTAGGATTAGGAATATGAATTACTACTGGGATGCGATTATCCCAAACTCCTTCAATAAAGAAGTCATTTTGATTTGATACATTATACGCTTCAGGCAATACCTTTATAGGATGATTAGAAATATATTCAATTTTGTCTACAATGGAATTCATTCTTCTAATGCCACCTGTTATAGTTAATTCAAGTCCAGTATTTAGCTCTTGGATTTTTTTGCAAATATTTTCACAGGTGGTTTTTAATTGATGTGATAAGAATAAATGTTGATTCGATTGATAATACAATAGGCTATTTAATATGTCAGCCTGAATCTTTAATCCAAATCCTTTTAACTGGATTAATCTATTCTCCTGACAAGCATATTGAAGTTCACCGGGAGATTCTATATTCAATTCATGCCATAACTGCTTTACTTTTTTTGGCCCTAAGCCTTTAATATTTAGAATTTCTCTAATGCCAGCTGGTGTTTTTTCGCGGAATGTTTCTAGAGCTTCAAAAGTATTTTTTGAATTGATTTCAATTATTTTATCTGCGATGGAGCTGGCTATTCCAACCATTGACTTTAATTCTTGAAGGCTTTTATGTTCTAAAGGAATGTCAAGCTTTCTAATATTTAGATAGGCATTGGCATAGGTACGGGTTTTGAATTCGTTTTCACCATGAAGTTCCATTAGGTTGGCCATTTCATGGAATAAGGAGGCCATGTCTTTATTGGTCATATATTTAATAAGTAAAGTTAAATACAGTCTTACTATGTAAAAAGCTCAAATTTCTAATAAATTTCATGTATTACATCATTTTTTTATTTAGCACTCATTTTTCGGAATCATTGAGACGGGTTAATAAGCTTCTTACAAATTTAACAAAAGCTCATTTCACCAATATAAACTAAGAAAATTTCGTCACTTTTTGAACCTTTTTTAAAATTAACCATTTGGTTAAATAACATAGTTAATTTCAATTTAGTGGTTCAACTTGATAAACAACATAGTACGTAGGAGAAAATCTTAATGGCTGCCCGTCAAATATTCATAGATCGTGGTATGGATGGAGCGAGGATGCAGGATATTGCGGATGCAGCCGGAATTAATAAAGCGATGTTGCACTATTATTTTAGAAGTAAGGAAAAACTTTATGGAACCATAGTGCAGCATATCATGTCTAATGCCTTGCCTACAATGTTTGATTTGCTTGAAAGTGATTTGAAACTTAAAGATAAATTAAAACAATTTATCATTAATTATCTTGCTTTGATACGTGCCAATCCATTTTTACCTTTATTTATATTAAACGAAATGAATCGTCACCCAGACAAATTTGTAAAATGGTTACCCATTAAGAATTTGAAAATATCACGATTTTCAGATCAGGTTAATGAAGCTGTATCATTGAAGTTAATTCGGCCTATAGAACCCAAAGTGCTTATTATGAATATGGCTTCAATGATAGTATTTCCAATTATTGCAAGACCTATGATGTGTGTAGTACTAAAAATGGATAAAAAATATTTTGATCAATTATTAAGTCAACGGGAAGATCAGATTATTGATTTCGTTATTAGTGCCATTTATTATAAAAATTAATAGTAATGAAAAATTTTAAATATTTAGGATTAGCATTGTTTTTCTTTTTTAATAAAATGAATGCGCAATCGATTATCAGTCTGGATGATTGTTACCGTTGGCAGTCGGAAAATCATCCTTTAATTGCTCAAATATCAGCTATAAATAAATCCGAAAAGTGGCAAGTACAACAAGTCTCTAGACAGAATTGGCCCCAAGCTACATTGAATGGACAGGCATCATGGCAATCTGATGTAAGCCATATACCAAACCTACCTTTTCCCGGATTAGTCATTGAATCTCCCTCCAAGGATCAATACAAATTGAATTTAGATATCGCGCAAAATATTTATGATGGCGGGATGATTAAAGCATCAAAAAAGACAGTTCAACAATCCATTGCATTAGAGACTAAACAAGTGGAAGCTAATTTATATGCTATTAAAGAACAATTGTGTAGAGCTTATTTTGGAGGATTGTTGGCTCAAGAACAGGTTCAAATATTAAAATATAGTTTAGCTGACTTGAATTTAAAAAAAGATAAAGTCGAAAAATTAGTAAAAGAAGGAGTGGCCATCGCATCACAAGCATTGGTGTTGGATGCTAATATCATTGAAATCCAACAACAGATTGATGATGCAGAAATCAAAAAAAAGAACGCTTTCCTATTTATTGAATCTGTCACTGGTAAAACACTGGCAGATGATGCAAAACTGATCAATCCTATAGGCCTTCCACAGTATGATAAAACCATCAATCGACCAGAAACGCAATTACTTTCATTGGATATGGCCAATCAGGAAAATATTTATCAATTAAATATTTCAAAAAACTACCCTAAAGTAGCATTATTTGGGCAGGTAGGCTATGGTCGTCCTGGTCTTAATTTTTTATCCAATCAGTTTGATCCATATGCTATTGTAGGAATGCGACTCAATTGGAATTTAGCTGGAATGTATTTAGGGTCTTTTAAACGGGAACGAACCATCAAGGATTTGAAGTTAGAAAAAATTAAAGCTTTGTCTGCTTCTGTTAATAATGCATATATGGTGAGAGCAGATCAGGAAAAAAATGATGCTGAGCGTATGAAGAAAGTTATAGAATCAGATAATGAATTGATTCGAATTAGAACGCAACTGGTTAAAATTGCAGAAACACAATTTCAGCAGGGGATCATTAATTCTAATGATTATACCATAGAATCAAATGCTTTATTGAAGGCACAAATATTGCGCGCGGTTCATGACATTCAATATCAGCAATCCTTAGCCATCTATAAACTTATTATTGGTCAATAATTATAAATATATGTATAAAATAAAATTTGTTTTACTTATAGTCATCTTAATTGCTTCTTGTAAAACTAAGAATAAAGTTCAGTCCAATGGAATTTTTGAAGCTACAGAAATAATTATATCAGCCGAAGCCACTGGAAGAATATTAAAATGGGAAATTGAAGAAGGAAAATCATTGAAGGCTCAAGATTTAGTAGGACTTATTGATTGTTCACAACAAGAATTGCAAATTGCCCAGGCTGATGCTACACTCCTAGCTTTGCCGTCTAAAACAACCGAGTCCCAACCTGCAGTTAATGTTTTGATGAAACAAAAAAAATCTCAAGAAAGTCAACTTAATGTATTGAATGAGCAATTAAAGATCAGTGAACGAGAAAAGTTACGAATCCAAAATCTTGTAAAAGCTGAAGCGGCGCCTGCTAAGCAATATGATGATATAGAAGGACAGGTTAATATATTGAAAAGGCAAATTCAAGTCGCAGAATCACAACTCAATGTATTCGACCAACAGATTGCGGCACAACAAAGAATGGTGCAATTACAAAATCAAGCTGTATTATCAGAAATGAAACCCATGGAAATTCGAAAAGCCCTGGTGGAAGATTTGAAAAAAAGATGCAGTGTAACTAATCCTATTAATGGTGTCGTTTTATCCGTCTATGCGCATCAATTTGAAACGGCAATACCTGGTAAAGCATTGTACAAAATTGCTAATCTAGATACTTTAGTAGTTCGAGCTTACATTAGTGAACAGCAATTGAATCAACTAAAGATAGGGCAACAAATAAAAGTTACGGTTTATCAAGGTGATGATCAGAATAAAAATTATGATGGGGTATTGGTTTGGGTATCTGACAAAGCCGAGTTTACACCAAAGACTATTATGACAGCTGATGAAAGAGCTAATTTGGTTTATGCCATTAAAATAAAAGTACCAAATGATGGATTTTTAAAAATCGGAATGTATGCCGATGTAAATTGGTAAGCTATGGCTTTTATTACAATTGAAGGCATTTCAAAAACTTTTAATAAAGGCAACTTGCAAGCTTTAAGCAATGTAAGTGTGCAAATAGATCGCGGTGAATTATTTGGATTTATTGGTCCAGATGGTGCAGGTAAAACAACTTTGTTTAGAATAATTACCACACTTATGTTAGCAGATTCCGGTAGCATTCAAATAGATGGACTGGATGTTGTCTTAGATTATAAATTACTAAGAAAACAATTTGGCTATATGCCAGGAAAATTTTCTTTGTATGTGGATCTCACCGTTGAAGAGAATTTAAATTTTTATGCTTCTGTTTTTAATACAGATATGAGTACGAATTATCATTTGATTAAAGATATTTATATTCAACTTGAGCCATTTAAAAATAGAAGAGCTGGACAGCTTTCAGGCGGTATGAAGCAGAAATTGGCCCTGTGTTGTGCATTAATTCATGAACCTAAATTTTTAGTTTTAGATGAACCAACCACTGGTGTGGATGCAGTATCACGCAAAGAATTCTGGGGTATGTTGCAAAGGTTAAAGCAAAAGGGAATGACAATAATTGTTTCAACTCCTTATATGGATGAAGCTGCACAATGTGATCGAATTGCATTGATGCAAAATGGGACTATATTGGATATTGGTCATCCTGATGCCATTTGTGACCGATTTGACAGACCTTTATTCGCTGTACAAGGCGATGATATGCTGACATTACTAAAAGTATTGCGTGAATTTGAATTAACAGAAGCTTGTTTTGCATTTGGAGATAGTCATCATTTGAGGTTGACGAAAGGAAATCAAGAAGATGTAATCCAATTTCTCAATTCAAAGGGAATGGGTGATGCTATAGTAACTAAAATCAAAGCGAATATTGAAGATACATTCATGCAATTAATGACTCGGTAATGCAAGAAAAAGTAATTGAGGTTCAACAACTAACTAAAAAATTTGGTGAATTTACTGCGGTAGATCATATAAGTTTTGATGTATTTAAAGGTGAGATTTTTGGATTTCTTGGAGCAAATGGCGCAGGAAAAACTACTGCAATGAGGATTTTATGTGGGTTGTTGGAATCCAGTTCAGGTTCAGCAAAAGTAGCGGGTTACGATTTGAAACATCAATCAGAATTAGTAAAACAACATATCGGTTATATGAGCCAAAAATTTTCATTATATGAAGATTTAACTGTTCAAGAAAACATAATGTTTTTTGGTGGATTATATGGGATACCGCGAGTAGAACTAAAAGAAAAATCAAGTTATTTGGTGGCACAATTGGGATTAGGAAACATTACCAATGAATTAGTCGGGTCATTGCCATTGGGCTGGAAACAAAAATTGTCTTTTTCTGTAGCCATCCAACATCAACCAAAGATTGTTTTTTTAGATGAACCTACAGGAGGGGTCGATCCTATAACGAGAAGACAATTTTGGGATATGATATACGAAGCTTCAAGTAAGGGCTTGACCATATTTATTACGACCCATTATATGGATGAAGCTGAATATTGTCATCGGGTATCTATAATGGTAGATGGTAGAATAGAAGCGTTGGACAGTCCAAAGCTTTTGAAAGAACAATTTAAAGCAGCAACGATGGATGAAGTATTTCACCAATTGGCTCGTCGAGCAAAACGAAATGCAGAATAATAAACAATGAAATTTAGATCAAAAAGTTTTGTATTTATATTTAAGGAATTTAAGCATGTTCTAAGGGACAGGAGAAGTTTATTTTTTCTAATGGCGCAACCCGTCATGATGATGTTGTTGTTTGGATTTGCATTAAGTAATGAAGTAAAAGAATCTAATATTGCAGTTATCGATCAATCCAATGATCTAGAGACGATAAAATTGATAGATCGGTTTGAGCAGAGTAAATATTTTCATATAGCGGAACGGTTGACCAACACTAATGAGATTGATAGATTATTTAGACAAGGTCGAATTAGGTTAGCGATTATTATTCATTCTAATTTTGCAAATAACCTAAGTCATTTAAATCAAGGACAGATTCAAATTATTGCTGATGGATCAGATCCAAACACAGCAAGCATAGCAACATCATATTTAAGTGCAATTCTCAGAGATTATCAAAATGAATTATTGGGTGATAAAAAACTACCCTACAGTATTGCTGTTGAAACCAGAATGCTATATAACCCTCAGTTAAAAAGTGCCTTTAATTTTGTTCCGGGTGTAATGACTTTGATCTTGATGTTATTGGGAGCCATGATGACATCAGTGTCTATCGTTCGCGAAAAAGAACAAGGTTCTATGGAATTATTATTAGCCTCACCCATTAATCCCATTCGTGTAGTTATTAGTAAAGCGGTTCCATATTTATTATTGGCATTTTTAAATGTGGTTATTATCTTATTCATTGCTGTATTTGTTTTGAATGTTCCGATACAAGGGAGTGTTTTCTTATTGTTGATGTCTAGTTTATTATTTATTAGCACAACTTTATCTCTAGGGTTATTTATCTCATCAGTAACGGAACAACAACAAGTGGCCATGTTTATCTCCTTAATTGGTTTGTTGATGCCAGCATTGGTTTTTAGTGGATTTATGTTTCCTATTGAAAATATGCCAAAAATCATGCAAATCATAAGTAATATAGTTCCGACCAGATGGTATTATGCAATAGTGAGAGCGATTATGATAAAAGGATTGGGTATCAGTTCAATTTGGAAAGAGTGTTTGATATTAGCAGGAATGACCTTCTTTTTTATGACTCTTGCGATTAAAAAATTTAAACCGAGACTGCAATGAGACCATCTGCATTTTATATTATGCGAACTATTTTGGAGAAAGAGTTTAGACAGATCTTCAGAAATCCAACCATATTGAGAATGATCATTGTCATGCCTATTTTTCAATTGATACTTATTCCTCTTGCTGCAGATTATGAAATTAAGAATATAAATATAACCATAGTTGATCAGGATCATTCCAGCTACTCACGGCAACTTCTTCATAAAATAGATGCATCAAAATATTTTATTGTGAGATCCTTGATGCCTGATTTTGAGCATGCATTAAATAATGTTGAACAAAATGTTTCAGATTTGATTCTGACCATTCCCAATCATTTTGAGCAGCAATTGATCCGTGAAAACAAAGCTACGTTGCAAGTTTCAGCAGATGGTGTTAATGGAACTAAAGCTGGACTGGGATCAGCCTATTTGTCCATGATCATCAATGATTTTAATCGGGAAATTAGAGAAAGTTTAGTGCAACTGCCACGACGCTCTGATTTTCCGCAAGTGGAAATTTACAGTTCACTTTGGTATAACCCCTTTGTGCGTTATCCCTTATTTATGGTCCCGGGTATACTTGCCCTATTGGTAACGATGGTCGGAGCATTGATGTGTTCACTAAACATTGTGCATGAAAAAGAAATTGGTACCATGGAGCAATTGAATGTAACACCCATGAAAAAGTATCAATTCATACTTGGAAAATTAATTCCATTTTGGATTTTAGGGTTGTTGACCATTACCTTGGGATTAGTTGCAGGATTTGTGGTTTATCATATTGTTCCTATAGGATCCTTATGGACTATTTATTTATTTTCAGCCGTATATTTATTCGCTGCTTTGGGTGTAGGACTACTACTTAGTACTTTGGTGGATAACCAATTGCAAGCTACCTTATTTTCATTTTTCATTATGATGTTTTTTGTAATGATGGGTGGACTTTACACTCCTTTGGAATCTATGCCACATTGGGCGCAGATATTGGCAGATGGAAATCCGGTGAGTTATTTTATAAGGGTATTGCGAGCTATTATTATTAAAGGCAGTACATTAGGAGACTTGTGGAAAGATATGCGAGCTATGATCATTATTGCCATAGTGTTAAATAGTCTGGCGATTTTGAATTACAGGAAGAGAATGGGATAATCATTTTAGCTTATTAAAATTAGTATTCTTTCTATCTTTGAGAATTGTTCTAGCTTATTAAATAAAATTTAATGATGAAGTATTTTTTCTGTAATTTTTTCTGTTTAATTTTTCTTTCAATAAAAGTAATCGGACAGGATACATTCTCTATGATCGCTATTGATTCTGCTACAGGTGAAATAGGAAGTGCCGGGGCTTCATGTGTAGATTTAATTCCTATAGGTTATGCAACAAGTTTTTTGTCTGATTTAATTCCTGGAATTGGTGGAGCCAATACGCAAGCAGCTTATTTGAGTTTGAATCAGAGAAATGCTAAAACTAGAATTAACAGAAAAGATTCAGCACACATAGTGCTAGATTGGTTGATTCAAAATGATGCAGAAGCAAATCCTGAAATCAGACAATATGGGATTGTGACTTTTGTGGGCGGAAGTCCCCAAGCTGCAGCATATTCTGGAAATGATTGTCTTGATTATAAAGGGCATCGTGTTGGTTCAAACTATAGTATTCAAGGTAATATTTTACTGGGGCCGGAAGTATTGGATTCAATGGAAGCCAGGTTTGTGAGAACTGGAGGTAGTTTAGCTTGCCGGTTGATGTACGCCATGCAAGGGGCCAATATTGTTGGTGCGGATTCTAGGTGCGCTGCCAATGGCACTTCATCATTATTTGCTTTTTTGAAAGTTACAAAACCATCTGATGTAATCAATAAACCCTATATCTCTTTAGGTGTCAAGACTACTGATGGAGCTGGGATAGAGCCCATAGATTCCTTGCAGAAGTTATTTGACATTTCTGGAATTAATTGTGGACTTTCCGGTAATCATGAATTATCAAAGCATCAAAGAATAAGACTCCAAGTCAATCCTATCCAAAATTATATAGAATTTATTTGTGAAAAAGACTTGGACATGAATTCAATGAAAATTGAATTATCGGATCTTCAAGGGAAAAATATTTTGCTACAACGATTAGAACAGCAAGGATCTAAATTGAGAATTGTTCCATCTGTAATTGAGCCAGGTTTCTATTTAATTACGCTACAAGAAAAAGATCAAGTGAGTTCATTTAAAATCATTAAGCAATAAGCTGAATTTAATTTTGGAGATTATTTTTAACTATGAAAAAAAATAAAATATATCATTTGTCTCAATGCAGTACTTGTCAAAAAATAATGTCTAGTCTGGATGCCAGTTCATGTGAAATTCAAGATATCAAACAGTCTACTATTTCAGAAAAAGAGCTGGATCAAATGGCTAAAATGGCGGGTTCATACGAAGCACTTTTTTCAAGAAAAGCTATCAAGTATCGGACGTTAGGATTAAAGGATAAAAAATTAACAGAAGCGGATTATAAAAAATTTATATTAAGTGAATATACTTTTCTAAAACGACCGGTTATAGTCGTAGGTAAAAAGATATTTATAGGTAATGCAGCTAAAGAAGTTGATCAGGCGAGAGCGGCATTAAATGGATAGATCGGGGATTTTTATATATTTTAATTTGTTTTTAATGAATTAAATGATTGTCCTAAATGGTCAATAATGTCACTCGCTATTAGACTTTCAACAGATTGTTGTTGCAATGCATGATCACCGGACAAACCATGAATCCACACTGCAGTGAGTGCAGCGTCCAATGGTTGATAAGATTGAGCAAGCAGTCCTGCAATAATGCCTGTTAAAACATCACCACTACCTGCAGTAGCCATTCCTGAGTTTCCTGTTTGATTAAAGTACACACATCCATCTTCGTTGACCACTGCAGTATTGGCTCCTTTTAGAATAATGATTACATGATATTTTTGTGCTGCTGATCTTGCTTTTTCAAGACGCTCAAAACCATTGTCAGATGGTCCAAAGAGGCGGTCAAATTCACCAATATGTGGAGTTAATATGGTGTTCGGTTTGAGTTGATTTAATCTTGATTTTTCCTTCGATATATAATTCAAACCATCAGCATCTATGACCATTGGTTTGTCTTGATTAAGAATGATGTCAAATATTTCATGGATATAATCTGCATGACCAATTCCAGGACCAATAGCTATACTATTTATTCTATTCCAGGACATTTGTTTTATTTCGAGAAGATTCATGCACATCAATTCAGGTGTCCGAGATAAAATAATATTAAAGGAATCCGAGATTGTCGCAATGGTGCAAAGGCCAACACCAGATCTCATACAAGATCTACCTGCAAGACTTGCAGCTCCAGGCATAGTCGTAGAGCCGGCAATAATTAATGCATGTCCAAAATTATTTTTGTTGGAAAATCTATTTCGCTTTTTTATTAATGGTTGAATGTCTTTTTCTGTAGTTAAAAAATGTAGACTGGGTGTTTTTTCTATGGCATCCATTGAGAGTCCAATGGAAACTAAAGTTAAATCACCAACATATTTTGCTGATTCAGGAATAAAAAAAGATAATTTTGGACATTGAAAGCTAATCGTGTAATCACAAGCTATTGGTGTTCCTTCATACATGGCTTCACTAGGCATTCCTGAAGGTATATCAACAGCAATTTTTATTGTATTTTTCGTATTGATGATATCAAAAATATTTTGCCAATAAGTGATCAATTTTCTATTTGTACCTGTTCCCAATAGTGCATCAATAACAATTCCTTCATTAAGAAATGTGATTTGATCTAAAGGATCATTTTCGAATAATTCAAAGATTTGAATACCTTGCCTGGATGGCAGTTTCTTTTTATTCAATTTGAAATTTTCTGATTCCAATCCAGATAAATGGCATATAATTATTTGTACTGAATAAAATTTTTGAGCGAGCAATCGTGCAATAACCAACCCATCGCCTCCATTATTTCCTGTGCCACAAAATATTTGTAAAGGCACTTTGATATCTTTAAAATGTTGAGTAATCCAATCTGTGAAAGCAGTACCTGCGCGTTCCATTAAATCAACAGATTGAATATTCTGTTCACTTATACTTTCTTCTTCAATTAATTTTATATTTGGTGAAGCTATAATTTTGATTGGCATATAATGATATCTTTGATGCTCAATATACAACGATTAATTATGAAGTCAAGTTTAATTTTGGGTTGCTTTATTCTAACTGCATCGATGATTTCTTGTTCTGTTTCTAAAAAGGCAATGGACCATTCAGACTTAGATCAATTAGCTCAATTGATGGTTGGAACTTTTAATACCAAAGCTCAATCTGCGAGAGATAGTCAATTTTATAATATCCAACTTAAGATGTGCCGTATTTGGGCTCAAGATCCCAATCAGTATTGGCTTTATGTAGAACAGGCAACTGGTAAAAATTTAAATAAACCATATCGGCAAAGAATTTATAAGTTGGAGCAAATCAGTAAAAAACAATTTGTAAGTAAGGTCTATAATATTCCTTCACCTGAATTGGCTGTGAATGGGTGTGAAATTAATTTGTATTTTAAAACCATTACTTTTGAGGATATCATTTTAAAAGAAGGATGTTCTGTTTATTTGAATAAAATCAAAGATAATTTGTTTGTAGGAAGTACCAAAGAGTCTGGCTGTGAAAGCAATTTGCGTGGTGCCTCATATGCTACTTCTGAAGTGCGCATTAGTAAGGATACCATCCAGTCCTTAGATCGTGGATATGATTCCAACGGTAAGCAGGTATGGGGCTCAGAACACGGGGCTTATCAATTTGTAAAAATACCATAATCTCTTAATTGCTGTCTGGTCCCCGTACAATTGAAAATTTCACAGTAACCATAGTCGGTTCACGCTTGTTTACCATATTATAATTATAATCAATCACTCCAATGAAATTCAACTCTCCATCTACCGTTTCGCCAACATTTCCATATGAGTTGATGGTAATCGCAGCATTTTTAGGAATGGAACAAGTAATATAGTCGTTGTTTTTATAAGCCAACTCAATATCACCACTGGTATTTACATTAGGGTCTGAAAAAAAACTAGCTTTGAAATTTCCTTCCACTTCATCACCAAGCCAAGCCCAATTAATTGAACTACTTTGAGCAAGGGAGTTTTGAGATTTTTCTTCCAGAGGTTGTGCTGAAATTTTAGTGCTCAATTTTTGTGTATAGAATTGCAAATCGTAACTCGAGTTGCTGCTTATTAATTCTATGTTTTGACCTGCTAAAGGGCCTTTTTCAAAGGTGATTGTAAATTGACTTGTGGGCGTAAGATTATTGTTATCCAGGACACATGATTGAATGGTTATAATCATTAAACTGAGATAAAGGAAAGCCCAAAAATTTAATTTCATATTTTATTATTTTAAAAAAGGATAAAAAAACGTTTTATAATTGTTCACAGATGCTTTGATATTTTAAATTCATTTGATCAAAAACAGCATATGAATGACTTATAAATTCCTCATCAATAAAACGTTTTACACTTTCAAAATCGTATAAATGTTCTGTTTCTAAAAATTTGTAGTGTTGTTCAAAAGGTCCAACCTCAATTTTTATTGAAATTTTATTGTTGGATTTAAATACACTAATCAATGCATTTTGATGTGGAACGGTGCCTAATAATCTCATGAATGGAAAGTTTTAATAATAGTCTCTGTATATGATTTATATATCGATTTAAATTCAGGTGCAATGGCATCCAGTAATTTTAAATGTTCTGAAATCACGTGGGTGTCCCTGCGAATCGCAGGTCCTGTCTGGCTTTTTGCCGGGCCTTCTTCAAGCGATTTCCTTAGGGTTTCAGTTAATAAGGGTTTTAAAATATTCAAAGGTAAATGCGATTGCTCTAAAATGATCTGAGCAATATAAGTGTTGAAGTTTGAAAAATTACTTGCAAAAACTGCAGCCAAGTGTATAGATTTTTTGATTTCAGGAGTAACCCGAAAGACATTAGGACTTATTTGGCGGGCACATCTTTCTAAGGTATCTATAAATTGGGAATTGGATTCAATGAATAAGGGAATAAGATTCCAATCGATGAAATCTTGATTTGAAAAACTCTGCAATGGCCATATAACCCCGCGATGACTAAAATATTCAGGAATAACATCGAAGCTTAACATTCCTGAACCATGAACTATATATTTATCAGGAGATAAAAAAGAAATCAACTGAGAGGCTAGTGTTGCTATACTATCATCTTTGGTACAAATAAAGTAGATATCAGATTGGGTATTCAGTTTACTTAAGTCATCTGTATAAGAAATATTGAGTTTATCCGCAAGTGAATGGGCATGATCTAAATTCCTTGAATAGATTTGCAATACATCGATACTTAATTCCAATAATCTTTGTGTAATGGCATGTGCTAATCTTCCGGAGCCTAGTATTACAGCTGTGCGAAACATAAAGATTAGTGTTTGGTTTTTCTAAATAGGGCGCTTACCATTAGCCCGATGACCATCATTAATGATCCCAGCCACACTAAATTAATTCCCGGAAATTCTATGGCTTCCATTACGATGTAATCTGTACGAGCTACATTTTCCGAAAATTCAATTGGAATCTTTGTTTGCGGTTGATGAAGCGCATATTGGAATGTCATAACACCGTTATCTGGATTGATATGATTAAACTGAATGGTCAGGCCAGGCCAAATACTTCTATCAGGAATTGAAAAAGATTTGGTATCTCGAATGATATAAATGGGTTTGAGCAACAATGATTTTTCTTTCGATTGAATGTTTAACTTAGCGGCTATTGAAATGTCATCTGGTTTTGGGCTATAAAGAGGTGAGCTTGGATTTTTATCGAAGCCTGTTAAGGTGATATTTATGTCATCATTAATTCGATATGATTGCCCTTCTTTTAATTCAAAAGATTGAAACGATAATGAATTAAGATCTGGCACTAAAGATTCATATAGTGAATCAGGAATTTGAACCCGGACGCCTAATTTTTCTACATTAAAAGGAAACTTATAGACTAAATTTGATCGGAAAATAATGCCGGGTTTAGCTATATAAACCATAGAATCATCCAGATTTCGTACTTCAATAATTGCTTGTAAGCTTTGATCTTCAGGTTCTGATTGTACATCTGTTGGTTTGAATTGGTCATTCAATTCTTTTAAAATAAAATAATGCTTTCGACCAAAAACGGTATCATGTAAAGTTATTAGCTGAGATTCAAATTGAAGACTATCCTCTGCTTTTTTGGCTTCATTGGCATCCATTTGGACAGCAGGAATTTGTGCAACAAGTGTAAATATATCTTTGCTCAAATAATGTTTGATTGCTGGATTAGATGCAGCTACTTTTAATAATTTATTATCGTATTGGACTTGGGGATATATTCTAAAAGAATCCAATTGTAAACCTGCAGAATCCACCTTAACAAAATCCACAGTATAGGATCTGATTTTTGAGATCATGGTATCATGTCTATAATGAATCCAATAACCTTTCGCGAATTTGGGTTGATCTTTTAACAATAGAAAATGTTTGTCAGCATTTTCTGCATCGAGACCCATAATAATGTCCTCTTGAAAAAAGCGTTCCGGTGCTATGTTTTTTCTATTCAGTCCCGTAAATAAAATACCAAAAAGTAATATTCCAAAACCTATATGAGAAATGATGGCAGTAGCAGATTTAGGACTATTTTTAATGATCGTTGTTAGGATATATAAATTAGACACGATGGCAAACCATCCTGTAAAAAGCAAACTAATAATAGGAATCGAGTGGTTTGAAAAAAGTGAAAAAGTTGCCAAAGTTAATAAACCACTTATGCTGATTACCGCAATCAATTTTTTCCAAAATCCTTGTTGAAGTCCGTTGAGCTGGGTGCCTAAATAACGCAACATAAAGGCGATAGCTGAAATGATGCCAATGAATACGCCAATCCACACCTGAAATCTGTTGTGATGCGCCATGACATCGACAGGGGCACTTCTGTGATAAGAAGCATAAGAAGTATTCATGATTTGCCCCGCTACATCAATTAGTTTATTAAACACTGGAATCGATGTAGTAAATGTCATTAAGCCAGCACTGAATAGCAAAATCAAGCTTCCTATAAACATCCAAAATTCTCTGGAAGCTATTTTTTCTTCTGTTTTATGAGATGGTATTTCTTTTTGCTGTTTAATATAGAAATAGGAGGGAATACATGTAACTAAAATTAGAAAACCTAATAATTGCCATTCCAAGCCTAATTGAGTAAAAGCATGAACCGAACTATCACCCAAAACACCGCTCCTGGTCAAAAATGAGGAATAAACGACCAACACAAAAGTCAGGATGTAGAATATGATACTAGCACGGATGGAATATTTCGTATGAATGGCAATGAGATGCGCGTGTAAAGCAGCTATTAGAACAAGCCACGGGACTAAGGACATGTTTTCGACAGGATCCCATGCCCAATATCCTCCAAAACTTAAAGCTTCGTATGCCCACATTCCGCCCATTAGTATCCCAAGTCCCAAAATACCTGCAGACATTAAGGCCCAGGATAAAGCCGGTTTAAGCCATTCTTCATATTTTTTTAAGAATAACGCAGATACTACATAACAGAATGGAATAACAGTCGATGCAAACCCTAGAAAAAGGGTAGGGGGATGTATGATCATCCAATAATTTTGTAATAGGGGATTGAGGCCATTTCCCTTAATCAATGCTGTATATTCAGCATTTTTAAATAACGGGATGTCCATAGTATGTCGTAACAATAAGAAGGGATTGCTGCCTAATTTGGAACCAAAAAAGTATACCCCTAATAACATACTCATTAGCACCAATTGGACGATACTGAGAATACCTATGATGCTTATTGTGTATATATTTTTCCGTTTTAAAATAAGAAATCCAAGTACACAATTCCAAAACATCCATAGTAGAAAAGATCCTTCCTGGCCTTCCCAGAAAGCGGAAAGTATATAACGAGTTGGTAATTCTTCTGAAACATGGGCCCAAACATATTGATATTCAAAATAATGTTGAGACATTGCGAAGAGCAGCAATGATATTATACCTAAAATACTTAGGGTATGTGCTAAAAAACCTATTTTTAGCCATGACCACCAAAGTGCTTTATCGGCATCATTTTTTTTATAGAATTGATAAGCTATAATGCCCAGAAAGGCAGCCGAAAAGAAAGCAAATAATACTAAAAAATGTCCTGTATAGTGTACCCATAAATGTTCACCAACATATTGTATGTCGGTCATAGGCTAGCTTTCAGATTTGATGTAAATTTCTTCGTCCTTATACTTTGAAGGACATTTTAATAAGACATCTTTAGCAATAAATTCGTCTTGATTCATTTTTCCAGTGACTACTATTTGTTCTGACAATTCAAAGTCCTGAGGTTTAGCGGCATTGAGAATAACCTGTACGGTTTCACCTTGTTTATCAGTTACATAGAAGCTAAAGTGGTTGGGATCTTTAATAGGATCATAAATCATAGGCTTAGATTTGTCCAACTGACCTACAATTTTGACCATTCTACCTGAACTTTTGGCTTCTTTAAAGCTGGTATAACTGGTAATGTCATTAGATGCGGACACCAATAATACGATGGCCACGACGATTAAGCCCAAACCTAAAATTAATGACTTTTTCATAGATTGCAAAGATATGACATACTCACTAAATCAACATACTATTGGAATATTAGTTCAGTTGGGTGTAAAAATGTACACCTTATATAAACGATGTAGGGGTTTCAAAAATACATCTATTGGGCCCTTGGCATGTTAATGACATTTATAGCCTCGAGCAGGCTGCATAACCAAAGTTTACCTGATGCATTAACAAAATTATGAATAGTTCAGGAAGCTTATTTTGTTATTCTTTAATCAAAGTTCTTGATCTCTGTTACTATTTCTTTGATTGGTTTTTAAATAGATGGTTTATTGTTGAAGACTGGTTTATTGCTATGCAATGTTCAAACTTTAAAGCTTATTGGGTTTTCGTGGAAAACTTTATAGGTTTTTGATAATCGTTTTAAGTTTTTGCTGAACTTCCAAAGCGATCGTTTCCAAACTTTCATTTTGCACTGCAATCATGGAAGCAATTGGATCTACAGCAGAAACTTCTACTTCTCCATTTTCATGTTCTTCCACAATGATATTACATGGTAGAAAAACTCCAATTTTATCTTCATTAGTTAAT
Source organism: Saprospiraceae bacterium (assembly GCA_044228225.1). Taxonomy (GTDB): domain Bacteria; phylum Bacteroidota; class Bacteroidia; order Chitinophagales; family Saprospiraceae; genus Vicinibacter. The sequence continues at coordinate 188,050 of JBGAVH010000006.1, forward strand.
GCCTTATAAGCAAAGTGAGGGTTGCAGGCACCTAAGATTTTGTACTTTTTAAAATCGACATCTATTTTCTTTTTCAAGGTAGCTTGCACATCAATTTCTGTTAATACACCAAAGCCTTCATTTTTCAAAGCTTCAGTAACATGTTCGATGGCTTTTTCAAAATTTGTGTTCGATAGTGTTTTGCAAAAGTAATAGCTCATAATTTTCTGTTTAGTATAAAATAATCAATTGAATATCTTCTTGTAAATATAAGCTTAAATCAGGTTCTATTGTAAAAAGGTAAAACCAAATAGTTATAAATAATACAGCCCACACAGAAATCTAATACGGAATCGAGGATTGCTAAAAGAGTCAACATTCCAATTATAATAAATGCAGCCAAAGGCATTTGAAGCGTAATAAATACTGAGCCCAGTAGACCACAAATAAAGCCAAGTCGAGAGGCAAAAACCTTTGGTGCTTTATTTGTCATTTTAGGTGCTAAACCTATTAATCTTATGATAAAACCAGCAAGGAAGCAAAGTAAACTATATTGATTGTACCCTAATGCACGAATGCCGTAATCAATTGTTACCAAATAAAGTGGAATGGGCTGAAGCGTAAACAGAAAATAAGTTAACAGTATTACTTGAAAAAAGACTGTAAGTCTACTAACATGACTATCCACTTTTTCAGTTGAGACGGGGCAAATAATTTTTTCGAACATGCGGATACTTTTAATTAACTAATTTTTGAACAAAAGTAATTTGCGGCATTCACAAAAAAGTTGCCTTAAGACAATTTCGCAACAGGGAGTCAATTTTTAAGATTTAGAAATTCGGGCTCTAATTCGAGAAAGCGAAGTAACCGTAATACCTAAGTAGGAAGCGAGATATTTTTGTTTTATACGCTGCTCCAGGTTTGGGTATGATTGACAGAAGTACAAATAACGGGCTTCGGGTGTCAGAACAGTGAGGAACTTGATTTGCTCAACATTTTCAGATATTATATCTTTAAATACTTGGTTCTGTTCTTTTAATAACTGAAGGTTGTCAGAAACAAGTCGGTCAATCTCTCTAAAGTCAAATTTTAAATATACAGTATCCTCCAAAGCCATTATATTCTCAGTACTGGGTTTTTTATGAAATATAGTGTCCATCATGGCTGCTATTTTTTTTTCAGGAACAAACCGTAGGGTTTTTTCTTCACCATTTTCGGAAACCACATAATGGCGCAAAAGTCCCTTTAGGACAACTACCACATTGTAATTAAAATCACCAACTTTAATGAGGTGTTCTTTTTTCTTTACACTTCCTAATTTTGCAATAGATGCAAGCTGAATCAGGTTCTTAGGGGTAAGAAAGACAAAATGACTTATAGCTTCTTTTACTTTTTCAAACATAGTTATGAGCAAAAATGTAAAATGGTGGCGATAAAATTTTTGAATAACATCTACATAAAATTTTGAAACTCAAGTAATTTCAAATCCAATCCTGTCCTAAAGACAGAATGCATTTAGATCAAATTTATATATTGATTTTCGAATTGGCCTAATTAATTCTCATTTTCTTTATTAATCGTATAGGCAATACACTTTAGGTGGGTTAAATTGAATTTTGCAAATGACCATTTAATCGTATCGAAACAAGCCAGGGCATATTATTAATGCTAGCTTTCAGCAAAGTAATCATTTTTTTTAATAAAACGAATCAGGATATCCTAGGGATGTAAAGAATACTTATTTTACTTCCTATGGATTTATTTTAAACTAATATACTGTGTGTTGCCAACATAATAATACTTAAATCTTAGTCTGGTCCTAAAATAGCTATACAGCTTAATAAATAAATCCTAAAATATCTGACCTAGGTCATGATATAATGAGAAACCCCATGTGCAATTGACATGGGGTTATTAATGAATTCATGAATGAATGGAATAGGACAACTCCTAAATTGGAGTCTATGAGGCATCAGACCTTGCGGCAATAATGGGTAATATTACCTTGGTATAAAAAACGGGTTGAATTTGAAGCATATTGAACCAGCTAATTATCTGTTAATACTTGAAATACTGGAATGACGCTAAATAGCAGTCGTGCGATCTCCTATTTTTTTGATTTTTACGATTTGAAAAATCAAATAGAATATAGTACCCCAAACTCCAATGACGATTGAATAAGCCATAAAGAGCAACCAGAAAGGAGTTCTGAATTGTGTAGACCAAAGTGTTCTTTGTTTAAAAAAGTTTTGATCAATAGTTGTAGGAACTCCCCAAGGGACGGATAGATCAAACAACAAATTACCGAATTGTTCATGATCGTCTACTTTGGCAACTAATACGATATTACCACTTTCATCACCTGGTAAATGTTCTTTATTTAAATCTACACTTACAGAACCACTGGTATCCGTTGTGTAGGTTTCTTCTTCACCTGCAGATAATATGCCACCCAATCTTTGGATGCCAACTTTTAATTCTACTTCATCAGCTGCAATCCATGAATTATTCTCGGCTTTCATCACTTTCGCAATGATATGGCTCACACCATCTTCAGTCGCTGTATCTATTTCTATTTTTGATTTGGTGATTTCAAGATCTGAATCCGATTCTTCTGAATCTGCATCTTTTGCTGCCATAAACGTATGCATCGGCTTCGCATCCCAAATTGATTTTAATGAAGGTGGGATAAAGCATTTGGCTTTTCCATTCATGTCTGTTGTGACTGATGCTATTTTATGATCTTCTCCAATTGAATCTAAATATAGATAAAAAGTCTGATCGCTAATTGGCGTTAATTGTTTTCCTTTTTTATTAAAATGATCAATGAGTATGTATTGTGCACTGTTATGATTGTAATAACTAAGTTTTATGATTTCTTTACTCTTGACCGAATCTTTTTGAGCTTCGAGTTTATAGCCTTGAGAAAGAAATAAAATTGAAACTATTAGACCAATATATTTATTCGTTTTCATGTTTTTCATTTTGTTCGGTTATCGTTTCTTGAATAGGTATAATAGGGTAGATGCGAGCAAAGAATGTAATGACTAAAAGAGCACCCGATAGAGAACCCATTGCTATGGCCCATTCCTGCCAACTAGGGTAATAATGATGATAACTCGCAGGTACATCTTGTATCGGCAAAAATGGATGTAATAAAGTTGGTGTTACGATCAAATATCTTTTGAACCATGCACCCACTACAATCATGATGCCTACCACAAACATGGGTAATGGTTTTCTCCCACGCTTAAATAATAAAACAATTATAGGTATTATCATTCCTGCTATAATAGCGAACCAAAACATCACTGAGAATTCACCTGATAACAATCCAATGATATGTGCTTCTTCTGATTTTTTCATTTTGAAAGCCGGAACCATGTATTCATTAATATTAAAATAAAGATAGAGTAGGGCTAACATAACGACTATTCTACCCATTTTATCAAAGTGCATTTCTTGAATATATTTTTCAAGATGATAGAATTTTCTAAAAACATACATGGCTACCACAACACCACCTGAACCTACAAGAAAGGCGCCTGAGATAAAATAAGCCCCAAAATTGGTACTGTCCCATCCGGGTCTATAAGTTGTTGCAAAAAGCCAGGACGTCACGGTATGGATACTAAAAGCCACTGGGATGATTGCAATACACAATATCGTAATGGCCTTATCACTAATCTTGAATTGCTCTGAAGATCCTTTCCAGAATGAGCCTTGAAATTTGTACAATTTATGAAGTGCATTACCTGATTTTTCTTTGAACTTTATAAGTATTTTGAGATCCGGTAACAATGGAAAATATAGCAATAATAAACTAATGACAAAATAAGTACTGATGACTATAACATCCCACATAATAGGAGATTGAATTCGTCCATGTAGTAATAAATTCAACACCCTTTCAGGGCGCCCCATATCCACGATAATTATTAATGAAGCAAATACGATAGCTGAAACTGCAATGATCTCTGCTATTCTTGTAAGTGGAGTTGCCCATTTGACATTGGCTAAACGGAAGATTGCAGTGATTAGCGACCCCACTAAACTAATGGCAACAAAAAAAACAAAATTGGAAATATAAATACCCCAGGATACATAATCGCGCATGTTGGTTACCTGAAGACCATCTCTTAATTGAAGGAAATAGGCATAAGCGCCAACTAAACAAATGACTATAAGTATACCGGTCCAAATCATTCCGCTTTTGCCAAATTTTTGCGGTAATAGATCCTGGGTTATTTGTTCGCTGGTTAAAACGTTAGTATTTTTCACGATCTTAATATTTAATGGTTATGGGCGTCATCAGGGTTTGCATTTTCAAGTCCGGATTCATAAGGGAAGTTTCTATTGACCGGAGGTAAATAATATACACTTGGTTTCGTTCCCAGATCTTCCATAAGACGATATCCTGCTTTGTCTTTTATTAATTCGCTAAAGCGAAATGTTTCGGCGCCATTGGTTACTGAATCTTCATGAATATCACCAAACATAAATACACCATTTGGGCATGCAGATACACAATGTGGTAATTCGCCTTTCCTAACCATATCAGGGCAGAAATCACATTTACCTACAGTACCTTTTTTTTGAGGTACACTTGTCTCACATGAGTAGTGTTTTTGTGCAACCTCAACAGGCATCTCAGGTGCATCCCAATTGAATACTCTGGTTGAATATGGACATGCGGCCATACAAAACCGACATCCGATACACCGATCACTATCTATGGAAACAATACCATCTTGTCGTTTAAAAGTGGCGTCTACCGGACATACTTTAACGCATGGTGGTTCATCACAATGCATGCATGTGGTTGGTTGCCAATAAGGGGAAGACAGTTCTGCGTCTTGCATGGAGTGAACTTTGATCCAGCTCTGTCCCGGGTTCACAAAATGCATATGATTGCATGCTTCCTGACATTTTTTTAAATTTTTACATCGGGATAAATCAATAACCATTACAAATTTCTTTCCTGCAATTCCTTGTCTTTCTTCATGATTGCTTAAAGTAGGCAGGTCAGGAACAGGTTTTAAATAGGCTTTATCGATTTCTATGATCTCTCCGGTAACAGAGAGGAGTTTGACTTTTTCGCCAGTTAATTCTACATCGCCTTCAGGAGTAAATGGATTATCTTTTGTATCACAAGCTGTAGCTAAAGCTAATGTCAACAATCCCGATGTTAAGAATTCCCTTCTGGAAGAATGATTATTTTCCATTTTGTTTTTTTTATTGGTCTATTTATTATTAACCCAATGTTGTAATTCTTCATTGGATATTTTTTGACTAGGAGTGTTTATATCGCTTTTTTTAATAATGACTAATCTGCCATCCTGAGTTAGCATTTTTACGGAGTCATTGCACATGACATTCTCTGGCTTTTTAGTTTTTGGAAAAAGCTTAAATGCAGATATGCCTGCAATGAAGGCAGTGCCCCACAAAATGAATTTTTTACGCGAAAGTATATTTGATTTAGTTTCCATTTTCGTTTAGTTGAAGGTATACAATGACTGCACAACATATCATGATTGAAATGTGTGGATAAAAGACAAAAAATAGACAAAATAACCTTAATGTTTCCTGTTTATTGAACAGTATTCATCAAAGTTATTTTGTCAGTTCATGGTATTATTTTTTCAATGTTCTTATGAAATTAATAATACTCCAACGTTCGTCTGCATCTGGAATTTTCTTTTTGAAACTTGGCATGTCGTCTCTGCCTTCAGATGTTTTGTAAAACAATGCGCCATCAGATTGAGACTGAAAACTTGCTATTGAAAAATCACCAGGTTCTGTTTTGAGTTGCGCAGCTTTTGAACCATCACCTAAGCCTTTGCCCCCATGACATGATTTGCAATGTTTGTTATATAATGTTTTGCCTTCTTCGATGGAAGTAGGATTCGAAGCTACAGGATTTTTCATTTTAGCATAATTGGCGGGCACCTCCCATGGTTTATCACCTTGCTTGCTTAGTAACGTAAAGCTTATACTAATCATGCTAAATACTAGAATTGAAATAACAAGTAATTTTTTCATCTTAAATTGTTTAAATTGTGTTTAGAAATATATTAAATTGAATGGTTTTGTCAAATTTTAAATAATCAATCATTTATACTAAATATTATTTAGGCTGATTGAACACTTTTATAAAAAGATTTTTTTCATCTTCTGTTAATCATTTTTTAATTAACAAATTCGGAACTAGATTCAATATTAGCTAATAAATCACTTATAAACTCATTGATTTGTCATCATGTTTTATTCAATTGATATCGTTATATCGGCTCAAATATGAGTTTCATTTTTTAAATTAATTATGATATCAATCATTTCTGACATTGATAGTGGTCATTAACAAGCAATGGTTAATACAAAGGTGTTTGTAGACTGATTTTAATGTAAATGACTTCAAAAAGTTCCATGGTAGTGAACTATCAGTCTTAATTGAAGATTCGGGTTGAATGTTCAACATTCTAATTGAATAGAAAAGGTAGAGGTATACTAAGTTTTAAAGAAGGTAAACAAATAAAACAGCACATAGAAACATAATATTATCTTGTCAAGATGGCTAAATTCACAACATGATTGACTTTTACAAAATAAATGCCGGGATTCCAATTTTGAGTATCGATCGAGATCACATCAGAAAAACGAGATTGAAACACCTTAATTCCCATTTCATTATAGATGATTAGGTCTGAAGGTTGATTCAATTTTGAATGGATGCTCAATTGATTTGAAAAAGGATTATTAAAAACTATAGAATGAGTTTGCTTAGCAGTATGGGTTGTGTTAAGTTCATTTATGGTGTAATATTTGTAAGCAGCACGTGATGGTGAAAAACTTCCGGCATTATCGTTTTCAGCATAGATATAAAATTGACTATTTACAGGGTCGCATTTAATAGTTGACCCATAGATATGGTCGTTGGCTAATCCATCACCATGCAATCCATCATCAAACATGGGAAGTAGTGTAGATCGTGTTGCATTATTCAATCTAAATCCCAAAAAAACGGATTGTGATTGTTCTGAATTTACAGTAACCAAACACATGCTATCTGTTTTTGAGAACATTAGTCTAGGTGTAGATATACTCGGTTGTAGGTAGTTGAATTCAGCTGTTGATGATAAATAGATTTTGCGGCCATTGATCAAGTTTTGAATACCCGGAACTACGTAATTGCCTACGGATTGATCTTCATTTAATCCATTGAGAAAGGCCTGGTATGAAAAGAACTTATTGCTGTCTTCTTCTGTTGCATTCTTGATAAGCAATTGAAGGGATTGAGCTAAGTTGATGTATTGATCATTTTGAAATACTTCTTCCATGATGGTTTTCAAGTGAGCGACGTACATTTTTTTGTAGGTAGCGTTTTTCATAATGATATTTATCAAAGGCCAATATGGGTCATTGGCATGCAAGGCGATCGGAAGTTGTTGCATTTGTTCTTTACTAAGACTACCTAAGCTGCTATTCGAACTCCCTGCAAAAGGGAGTCCCCCGAAGGAAAGATTCAAGTCCCAAATAATGGGATTGAATAATCCGGTATTGTCTTTATACAAATAATAATTTTGACAAAAGGCTCCTGAATAACTATCCAGATTGACTAATAAATTGTTGTAAGCCAGCATCCATATTATGCGATCCATATCAAGCTCATTTGATGCTGAAGTTGGATTGTTAGAAACAGTATTGGCTAAGGAAATCAAGTCACTCCATCCGGAATTGGATTTCAATTCATAGAAGTTGTAATAAGCTGTACTATCAGATGAAATATATTTGAGATTGCTTTTAGTATTTGGTCCAGGTTTAACTACTGGACTACATTTAAAAAACGTATTTCCTTTTTTTGAAAAAAAACGATCAGCGCAAAATGATTTGCTGATATCTTCTACATTAGAATAAAGGCCCATGTATGTTCCATTTACAAACACTTTTGCGAAATTCGCTTGTGGACATTCCATATAATCTTTCAGTATTTGATAACTCAACACTTCGCGAATCATGGAAGGATCATCATAGCAATTACTTAATTTGATGTCTTTTATATCTTGATAATTCTGATCCTGGAATTTATCCAATGAAATGTGTAAGGGATTTTTTGGTGAAGCGGCATCATAAGAACTATTGCCTTTATACTTAACACCAACATTCGAGAATGATGTTCCATTAATAACAACTTTGCTTGCAGAAAAATACCCTTCTGTAGTTGCTTTAAGGCTATCTAAAATGTGATCCCAATTTGATTCTGCAAATGTTATTTCAATTGTTTGTATTTGATTGAGTTCATAGAAAGATTGTTGAGCACCAATGTTTGAAATATACAAAAAGAGAGCAACAAAAAGGTAATTAAATTTCACTTCCATTTTATAATAGGGTTACTTTTTTAATTTGGTAAGTATTATTATTTTCATTTTTATATCGAATGAAATAAATGCCGGATTTTAATGATGAGGCATCTATAGTTAATGAATTTAAACCAGTAGAATTGTATGCGGTGACAGTTTGACCTACAGGATTTAATAATTCAACAGTTCCTACAGAATGGTTGATGAAGGTACAGTGTATTATATCTTTAGCAGGATTTGGTGATATTTCCATCTCTTCAAAGTTAGAATTAATATGATGGGTAGATGTAGTATTACAAGCTGCACATGAAGAAAAGCAAACTCCTGAGAGGACTGTGTCGGATACAATATTTATGGTTCTATAATGATTAACGGCGCAATCATTAGGCACAGATTCAATTTTGGGACTGATTCGTCCATTCACAAATTGGTATTCAAATACGCCGGCATCAATAAAAAATATAGCTTCATAGATGTTGTCGATAAACCGATATAATATGGATTGATTTCCATTCCAATTAGGTAGATTCGCATTGACAAAAACACCTTCAGGAGAACTGCCTTCATTTTTCATATCTACTAGCAGACGAATCATTTTTTTTCCTTCAGGAGCATTTTCTCCGAAGCGAATGGCACCCATAAAACTCGTATCAGTTGAAGTGGAATCCACATAAATCCAACGATTGTCGTTGAAGTCATAACCTACTCTTGAAGCTATGGGAATAAATTCTGCTTCATAAAACTGATCGCCATTTACAAACTTATATTCATATTTTCTAAACGCAGGCAGATCAATGATAATGCTATATATTGAAGAAGTTCCTTCTTGTGTTAAAGGTGTGCCATCTGAAGTCCAATCACCACCGGGAAATCCGGCAATTTCTTGAAAATCTCCTGTAATATGAACCCCATTTGGACTGATAGGTTGACCTGTTAAGTCCACTGCAAATTTTACTTTTTTTGCAAATGCAAAGCATGTAAAACTGAAAAAAAACAGAGTGATGTAAATGACTTTCATATGATTATTTTATTAAAATGAATTTACGAATAGACTTAGTCTGTTGTGTGGATAATTGGATCAAATATAAACCATTTGAAAGATGATTTAAATCGATGGAACGAATATTTTGCTCAGATGAAATCAGTTTACCAACTGCACTAAAAATATGGATTTGATAATCCTGTTGATCTAATGATTGACCATTAATAATTAGAATTTGCTTCACTGGATTGGGATAAATCTGCCAATCTAAAGTACTTAAATCATTCGTTTTGGTTAATTCAAAAGTGAAGCCGTCAGATATCTCAGATAAACAACCATTAGCATCTCTGATTTGAACCTGATATATACCATTTTGTGTTGCAGATAAGATTTGCTCTGTACCTCCTATAATAGCAACGCCATCCAAAAACCATTGATAGCTCATTGCAGCAGTGGACATTAATTCATTTGTTGATCTTGAAATTGTTGGCTTGGTTGGTGCTTGAAAAACAAAAATAAAATGAGATGAACTGTATTCATTGGAACCATCTTTAACTTTTAAAATATACTCTGTTGATGTCGTTGGAGCTACATTTATTATGGTTTGGGTGGAATTGAATCCTGGAGGGTTGGATTCCCAGCTTATACTTGTAGATGAAGTGCCATTTTTTATGGTTGCACTGATTATCGTACTATCACCTATGCAAATAGAATCTGAAGAAATTATAACATCAGCACCAAGTGTTTTGATTTCATCTATTTTAAAACCTTTAGAATATTGATAGACGCATCCTTTCTCATTGGTTGTTCTAACTAAATATATTCCTGCTTTTGTTGGTGTTATGGATTTCGATTGTTCATCTTTAATCGCTTGACCATTGAAATACCATTGATAGGATGCAGCATCCGAAGAATTTAAGCTAGTGCCGATCTGCATTATTGCTGGAATGGGAGGAGCAGGATTTTCTAATTGACATTTTGAATATCTAAAAGCTTGTGGAATGGCGCCATTATAAGTTTTGGTCCATAGTGTAGCTCCTGTTGAATTTATTTCATATACTGTACCTGCTGTGGCTAAACAGACCAATAAATTTCCGTTGGGTAACTCTTGTGAGCTACCCATATTACTGCTGTAGCCATTAGCTGTATGGCGGTAAGTATATATGGTAGGATCAAATGCTTTACCAATAGTTAAATCATATAGATAAGCGTTCAAGGGTGGATTGACTTGGTCCACACAAGATTTTGTATTTGAAATACCTTGATTGTTGAAACCAGCTAAGCGACCACTATTAGGTGCAGTCTCAGGTATCCAATGAGCGTCATGGGTAACTTTCAAATAGTTGGTCCCTGTGGCTCCATAAGCTGCCGGATTGCCCCAACGGTAAAGAAAGTCACCGCCTTTACCAGAATTTCCACCGGTATGACCGGCTGCTTCAAGCGTTGTGGTGCTGTGATCTATAACATACCATTCATTTAAATTATGTGAACTCACTACAATTTGATCCAGAATGGGATTGTAATCCACACCATTCATGTGCATCCAATCTTTATTTGGTTTATAATTGATATTGAGTAATTCAGGATGATTGACTATGGAAGATTGATAATTTGCTTTAGAGGCATTCGTATTTTGAACCAGATGATCCCATACTTTCCATTCCCAAACGACATCTCCTGTAGTTAATCCAGTTGGTTTGACTTCTACAACTTTATCCGGCCACATTTCTCCATTGAATGTTGAGCCAGCGGCTGTAACTTCAGCAGCCGTTCTTTTTTCGTAACTAATGAGCAATACATTTCCATTGGGCATGGGACATATGTCATGGTGCATACTGTAAGCGGTGGTTGAATAGACGAAATCCCAAAGCAGGGTTCCATCCCAGGCTAATTTTTGAACTTTTCCAGTCTGCCCTCCACCTGCAAAGGAGTTCGGAGAATATCTTACCGTGCGCCAAAGAAAACCACCCGGCATCATGTGTGAGGAATATCCGGTCATACTGCCGTTCAGGTTCCAGGTTTTTACCACAACTGCGTCAGTATCTACAAGTTGTGCTGTTGCAGAATTATTGGGAGCTATGAGTGTATAATCGCCCCATTGTTGACTTATGAGTTTGGAGCTTATCACTAAAATCAAAAATACCAATTGAGAAAATAACTTCATGAATGACGATTTAAATGACTTATACGTAAAGCTGACTTTAAAGGATGCTTAAGTAGGTGATAAAAGTAAGGAATTTACATACTATCGTAGTATAAATATTATGTTTTTTTGAAATTTAACATTTTTCATTATTGTATTCATTTGAAAAGTGGAGTAAATACTATTCTTTGGTACTATAAATAGATTGCATTTTAAAATGACGAAGTGGATGTCGAACGATTTATTAGGTTAAGGTTTTAATACATTTTTATCTAATAAGATTATAATTCTAATTGTATCTGAAAAATAGTATAGCAGATCCATCAAATCTCTAAGTGTTATTTATTGGGGAAGGTTTGAATCGTTTATGTTATTAACTTTAAAAAAGAAATGGACTATGAATTCATTTATTCAATTAGTTTTTATAAAAATACCAGATCAAGATAGGCAATATCGTTAAGTTTAATATAAGCGCAAAGAACAGACTGATTGATATGAGCAGACCAATGTAAAAAGTTCCACCGAAACTGGAAGTTAATAGAGAGAGAAAACCAAGCAGTAAAATTAATGTAGTAACCATCATTGGTCTTCCGACTTCTAAGAAAGTTCTGCGCAAAGCATTGGAAATGGTATGGTCTAACTTCAATTCAAGTTTGAATCGATTTAAGAAATGTATTGTATTGTCCACTGCAATACCAAATGAAATGGAAAAAATAACGGCAGTATCTGCTTTTAAATGGATGCCCAATAAGCCCATGATGCCTGCCATAATCAAAAGTGCCAGAAAGTTCGGAATCAAAGATATGACTACCATCCCATAAGATTTCATTATATAATATCCAATCAATCCAATCAAAATAAAGGCAATGATTAAGCCATTCAATAAATTGTTAGTTAATGAATAGGCTATTTTGTCGAATATTATTGAAGATCCTGTGAACTTGTAAGTATAATTATTTTTAAAATGGAGCTTGTTAAAATATTGTTCAAAACGATGGCTTAATCCTTCGGATTCTTTAATAGTTAAGTCCGGTAGTTTGCCGCTAATTCTTAATGATTTTAAATCTTCTGAAAAATAACGGAGCCATTCATCCCGATATTGGGTTTGGTTAATTTTTACTGTATAATCATTAATTTGATCTTGACTTGAAGGCAAACTAAAATACGCCTGATCACCGTCATGAAATACTTTATTCGTTCCTTTGTATAAGGATAATGGAGAAATGATGCAGGCAATATTTAAACTATCTTGTAAGATACCTTGAATCACTTCTACTTCTTTAAGTCTTTCCAGATTAACGAGTGAATCATTGGTGTTTTGTAAGACAAGTTCCATTTCAAAATTTCTGGTCCCATAAAACTCGTCTTCAATAAATTTATAATCTGAAAGGAGTGCATTTCGAGCAGGAATTTCTTCCAACAGACTTCCGTTGATTTGAATTTTAAAAGTATAAAAAAGTGAAGCAACTATTAGCAGGCAGCTGAAAGCTAATATTTTAATTTTATGTTTAATAACTTGATTATAACTCCAATTCAGTATTGAGGACCATTGTTTATTGTGTTTGTTATGCTGAATAGGTGCTGGCTCTGTTGTAATATTATAGTATGATTGAAGGAAAAAATAGGATACGACAAATGAAAGTAAAACACCTATTCCCATAAAAATTCCAAATGTTCTTATGGGTAATATATCAGTAATACTTAATGTAAAAAAACCTACCGCTGTTGTTAAAGCCGCAAAAAATGTTGGCCCTTTTAATTCTCTAAAAGTCCTGGTTAAAGCTTTTTCTTTCGAAGTTCCAAGACTCAATAGTGTGTTATATTTGCTTGAAAGGTGAATGATATTAGACATGCATATGATGGACAATACGGGTGGCAACAAACTTGTTAAAACATCCACTGAATATCCACATATCGAAATTATAGCCAATGACCAAATATTAGAGATAAAAATAATGATCAATGATATGATAATGTTATTCCATGATTTGAATATAAAATATAATGCCAGAACAACTATAAGTATAGAGACAAAGAGATAGATTTTTATATTTTTTTTGATTTCTTCAATATAAGTAGTTTCAATTCTGATTTTAGCAGCCAGATGCGATTCACTAAATTGAAGTGCATCGAGTTTTTTTTGGATCTGGAATAACAACTGTCTCTTTTGTATATGAGTTAGCGAGGGTTGATTAAAAGCTGCAATGGCAATGGAGGTACCTTTTTTAGAAATGAGTAATTGTCTATATTCTTCTGAATTAAACAATTGGATGGAATCGGCTACGTATTGATCAGGTTGATTGATGTGAATTAATGGTGCAGCACTATAGGTGCCATTGTGTAAAGAAATAAAACTGGAATTGGTTAATGAATATACTTTTGCAATGTAATTCAGCTTAGATATATATTGGGTGAGTGTGTCTACTTTTCTTAAAAATTCAATTTGAAAAATTCCATTGGAATTCTTAAGACCAATAAATAGGACTTCTTCGTCGATATCCGTATGAAATTTTTTTTGAAAATCATTATAATAAGTTACATCGGGATCATGTATAGGAAACATTTGATCCAGGGCAAAGTCAAATTTCAAATGACTTAATGGAATAAAACAGAGTAGGGTAATGAATAGAATAACGTAAATAATTATATGATTATGTTTTTTATTCATGTTATATCCATTTGGTAAAAGGATCTAATCTAAATATCCAAAATATATTGTCTTCTAAACACATAACTAAGAGGCCGCTAAATTACATTAAATTAAACAGGCGAATGGGGGTATTTCATAAATAAATACGAAATAAAGTCATGAGTTTCTAATGCATTCTGAAAGTCCGTATAATAAATGCTAAGGTTTAAAAAATGTCTTGGATCGCGATTTAATGAATTGGACCAATTCCAGTTAACTTGACAAATACATTTGAATTATGGATTCCAAATTAGTCATTTCAACAAGTATAGGAGCTTTTTTAAGGTTAAAAACAAACATGCCATAAGCATCATTATATTGATCCAGGTCAATGGTATGTCTGGTATTGTCTATGCCTACAAAAACCAGATATCGAACATTTTTTGAATCAATTATTTTTAGTTGCGACCAATTTTGTTTAAGGACTATATGTGCATTTCTGATTTGGTAAAAATATTCATGCATGCTACCATCAAAAACTGATGGGTCAGTAACTGCTTTTATACTTTCGAGTTGAATGGAATCAGGTTGATAGAATACTACTGATTTTGAATTAATGTATAAGGTATCCTGGAATGTACTAGCTGGTTTTTTATGTAATTCTGTTGAATCTTTTGGTTGTGCTTGTTGGGATAAGTTTTTTTTTGAACCTTCACTGCAAGATGAAATCAATATGAAAAAGGTTAAGCTATAAAAAATTGAAATTTTAAACATTGATTTTGATTCTATTTAGTTGCTTCTAATCGAATTAATTATTGTGATTGTTTTATGTGACAGATAATATTAAAGCACCTAAGTTTGGATAAACTTAGGTGCTTTGGGAATGATTCACGTTTTGCAAAATGGAATAAAGTCAAAAACATAAACCTATAAACTCCATAATCTCGTAATATTGAATCCAATAATGAAGTTACCGCCTGCAATTTTATTATTTGCAGCATCGGTATATTTCACCGGATTATTGGTATTAAACAAATTGTTTCTCTGAGGATTTAAGAAATAGTAATTGCCGGCAAATATTTGGAATGAGTGTCCACTTGTACCAAGCTCTAAACCAAAAGATAGATTAGGATTTGGATTATTGGTTGTATGTATTGTAATAGGCTGATCATAATTTACCATTATGGCCATACTATTTGTGACTTTGTATCTTCCTGAAAAAGCTAATGCAATGTGATCATGTTTCATTTCTGCAAATACTTGATTTTCACTTTTAACACTATCAATTTGTACTTTCTTAATAAATCCCTGAACAAAATTCTGATGAGATAAACTTGGTGCTACCTGGATAGAAAGTTTGTCAGTTATTTTACTTGCAATAATCAATTGGTTAAAAAACCTTAAACGATCCGTTTCATACTTATATTCAGTTCCTTCAGGATCTTTTTTTAGATCATAGGACATGTTACCATAGTAAGTGATGCTAACAGGAACCTTCCAACTGTCTTTCAATTGTTTGATTATGGCATATTTAAGACTACCATCCACAATTTGCTTTTCTTTAGTAAGTCCTAAACCAAGATTCAAATTATTAATTGGAGCATAAGCAAAACCAAGTCGAATATTAGATGGCGCAAAAAGTCCCCAAAGATCGTCAAATCCATTTTTGACGGTACCAAATCGGTGTAAGATATCAAATTCCAGTGTGCCTTTTGCTGGAACCATTACGGTTTGATTATCTATGAGCCAAACACTTTCAAAGGTGTTTTTAGCATATTTCTTTGGTGCTTTGACCATGGCTTCTTCTGTTTCCTGTGAGAATGCAGGTAGACTTAAGGCACTTATGATTGCAACCCATAGAGCAAACCGTAGCTTATTTATTATATTTATTTTTGTTTTCATTTCATTGATTTTTTAAACATTAATTATTTTTTGCTCCAGTTCGAATCCAATCATAAATTTTAGTTCGTTCGCTTTTGGTAGAATATTCTGACATTTCTCCGTAGACATACTGATAAAATTTACTTTGCTTTGGAAAAGTGGTGTTGACATAACCATTGGTTACAATATTTTTAAAAGACTTGGTAACATCATCCATATAGGGTTCGTGACTACCAACATTATGACAACCTTCATTACTAGCGCAGGTCTTTTTTAAATACGGTGCCAAGTCATTCTTGAAACTTACTTGTTGTGGTGGATAGGAAGATTCCAAATCCGGAGAAATAATATCTTTATAGCAGCTATTTAAGATCACCGCCACAATTAATACCATTCCGAAAATCAATACACGTTTTTTCATGATATAATAATTATTATTGGTGAATATTATTTATTGTTAAAATTCGCATTACAACTTACTTGTATGATGTCATTGACACTTGTACTGGTAACTCCAAAATCTCTACAATTCAATTCAAAACTTAAATTAAGTCCAAATACTGAATAGGCAGCTGCTGTACCAAACTGTACACGTGCACGTGGGATATATTTTAATTTTCCTTCTAAAGTAACAGTCTTTGGTGCAGCTAATTTACCTTGCCATGTAAAATCTAAAGTAACTAAATAATCACTACTTTCTGGGTCAAATTTGATAACTCTGGTTTTGATTTTGGCAAGATTAGTCAATTTTAAACTTTGTACGCCACTTACTATTTTTGCTGTACCTAAAGTTGCGATAATACAACCTGTGTCTCTGCCTGGTTCTCCGGTATCAAAAGTATTCACCTGCACATAACCGTTGAAATAACTTTTTGCCGGTTCGTTTTCATAAAAGGCCCAAGAGGTATCAGGTAATGGTTGGGTTGTTACAGCATAATCAATGGATTTAGCATCCGTAACATCGTGAAGCCCAAATTGATCAAATCGTCCAGTTAACCAACCTGCAGCTCCCACATAAGCTGATTGCCACAATACTCCGGAATGCGCTTTATCAAATTTCCATTGTGTAGTATCGCCAGCAGCGAGGGTTCCAGGTAACATGATTTGACCACCTCTAATGATTGGAGGAGCCGTAGCAACTTCATTATCATGAGTACAAGTCAAATAGAACAAGCCAACTAATAAAAGCGTGAAGAAAATATACAATTTTGATTTCATAATAGATAGTTTTATAAAGTAATTTTGTTTAATTGAAATCAAATGTATGCGCTTAATACATCAAAAAATCTGATGATGATCACCTCATAGGATGATAGTAATCATTGATTCAATTTTTTATTACTTGAAATTAAATGTTGGATGTTAATATTAAAAGTATGCTTAATGGGTTAGGGTCCTTTCAAATTAAATATTTAATTATTGTTGATCTATAAGACTTTTTAAAATAACATTCAGTGAACTATTGTGGCTAGATCATCGTGGGTAAAATTATATACAATTAAACAAAGTAAAAATAGACGAGTAAATACAATTACTTTATAAAGTATTTTTCATTTTTGAATTGGGAATATTCTAAGTAGTTGCTGTAATCCAAACTGCCCAATCTAAAACTCATTTTAACATTTGTTTTTTTGAATGTGTTGTGTTCTAATTTACAGAAAAAGGGCATTTTGGTTGATGAGAACAAATTGTTTTTGTAAAATGAATTTGGATTGAAACTTTGAGATGAATCCATTACAGAATACATCTTATTGTCTGCATTAAAGGGTTTTAGTGAAGAGAAATTTGTAGGAAACGGTCCGTCAGTATTTGTTTTAATGGAAGATTGACTAAACCCAAAAAACGGACAAAAAAATAAAAATAGAATAAACAGTGAAGGAGTTCGTAAAGATGAAAATAGTGTTAGACCTCCTCAAAAAAGTGGACATAAAGATAAGTTAGAAATAATATTATATTCACATATTAAAAGCTTATTAG
>JBGAVH010000007.1:0-194159 GCA_044228225.1 Saprospiraceae bacterium
CAAGGTAGCCGTACCGGAAGGTGCGGCTGGAATACCTCCTTTTAAGAGAAGAGATTGAAAGATTGATCTCGACGACGTACTTGAAAAACAGTACACAATATAAATAGAACTTTTCCTTCGTTATGGACAAGAAACTTGGAAGATTCTTCATAAATACGAAATTCTAAAAATACAGTAGCTATCATTATTTCATTGCTACCTTTTCTCCCTGGCATCACTGTCATTTATAAAAAAAGATGAATAATCTTTTTGTACTGGATAACCCGGCTGGCGGGCTTCTTGCAAAAGAATATGGTTCGATTCCATAATTATCTACAAAATCGTTGAGGAAACATTTGGCAATGTATACAGTAAGTGTATCTTTGCGGCTCCAAAAACAATAAAAGTTCTTTGAAAGGTTGGATTGTAAGAGAAAATTTGAATTAAAATGCTATAGTTGACTGCCTATTATGCGGCAATCAACTAAAGATTAGGAAGCATTTAAGGGCGCATGGCGGATGCCTAGGCTCTCGGAGTCGATGAAGGACGTGGTAAGCTGCGATAAGCTGTGGGGAGCTGCAAACTAGCTTTGATCCGCAGATTTCCGAATGGGGGAACCCTCCAAGTTGAAGACTTGGAATCCCGTGTGAACGGGAAGGAAACCCGGGGAACTGAAACATCTAAGTACCCGGAGGAATAGAAAACAATTTAGTGATTCCGTAAGTAGTGGCGAGCGAACACGGATTAGCCCAAACCTTGGTACTTATGTGCCGAGGGGTTGTAGGGCCGTACATGAAGGTTATATTGAAGCAGAAGCTATTGGAAAGTAGCACCAAAGAAGGTGATGGTCCTGTAAGCGTAAGATATAATTGGATAGCGGTACCCTGAGTAGGGCGGGGTCGGAGACGCCCTGTCTGAATCTGCCAGCACCATCTGGTAAGGCTAAATACTCCCGAGAGACCGATAGTGAACCAGTACTGTGAAGGAAAGGTGAAAAGAACCCCAAAAAGGGGAGTTAAAAGAACCTGAAACCATGCGCCTACAAGCGGTAGGAGTCTTGTCTTCGGACAGGATGACTGCGTGCCTTTTGCATAATGAGCCTACGAGTTGCTCCTCACTAGCAAGTTTAAGTCCTTAAGGGACGTAGGCGTAGCGAAAGCGAGTCTTAACAGGGCGCATAGCTAGTGGGGGCAGACGCGAAACCATGTGATCTACCCATGGGCAGGCTGAAGGGACGATAATCTCGTCCTGGAGGGCCGAACTAGTTGACGTTGAAAAGTCTTTGGATGACCTGTGGGTAGGGGTGAAAGGCTAATCAAACATGGAGATAGCTCGTACTCCCCGAAATGCATTTAGGTGCAGCGTTGGAGTCTAGAGTGTCACGGAGGTAGAGCTACCGATAGGGCTAGGGGGTTTCACCACCTACCAACCCCTGACGAACTCCGAATGCCGTGACATTTATCCAGCAGTGAGGCGGTGGGTGCTAAGGTCCATCGCCGAGAGGGAAACAACCCAGACCATCAGCTAAGGTCCCTAAATATACGCTAAGTTGAATTGAACGAAGTGGAGATGCTATGACAGCTAGGATGTTGGCTTGGAAGCAGCCATTCATTTAAAGAGTGCGTAACAGCTCACTAGTCGAGCGTTTCTGCGCGGAAAATAATCGGGCATCAAGTGTATTACCGAAGCTATGGATTGTAGACGTAAGTCACACTGGTAGGGGAGCATTCTAGCGACTGTGAAGTTGTATCGTGAGATACGGTGGAGTTTCTAGAAAAGAAAATGTAGGCATAAGTAACGATTAAATAAGTGGAAAACTTATTCGCCGTAAGACTAAGGTTTCCTAGATCTATGCTAATCAGATCAGGGTTAGTCGGGTCCTAAGGTATAGCCGAGAGGCGAAGCCGATGGCAAACTGGTTAATATTCCAGTACCTGTATATACTGCGATGGGGTGACGGAGAAGCGTAAAGTCCGCCATCTTACGGAATAGATGGTTGAAGTGCGTAGGTGTTGATCCAGTAGGCAAATCCGCTGGTGAACTGAAACATGATAGTATACTGATCCCTTCGGGGTGATGTAATAGTGGCTCCAAGCAGACTTCCAAGAAAAACCTCTAAGCTTCAGGTATATACAGCCCGTACCATAAACCGACACAGGTAGTCGAGGAGAATATCCTAAGGCGCTCGAGTGAGTCATGGCTAAGGAACTAGGCAAATTAGTCTCGTAACTTCGGGAAAAGAGACCCCCGTCGCAAGACGGGGCGCAGAGAAATGGCCCAGGCGACTGTTTAGCAAAAACACAGGACTCTGCAAAATCGTAAGATGAAGTATAGGGTCTGACACCTGCCCGGTGCTGGAAGGTTAAGGAAGGGGGTTAGCGCAAGCGAAGCTCTTGACTGAAGCCCCAGTAAACGGCGGCCGTAACTATAACGGTCCTAAGGTAGCGAAATTCCTTGTCGGGTAAGTTACTATAACTTCACATTGTGCTTGAATATAAGATGTGTAGGATAGGTGGGAGACTATGAAGTGGTCACGCTAGTGATTGTGGAGTCGTCCTTGAAATACCACCCTTCTTATATTTAGGTTCTAACCCTTGACAACAAGGGGACAGTGTGTGGTGGGTAGTTTGACTGGGGTGGTCGCCTCCTAAAAAGTAACGGAGGCTTGCAAAGGTGCCCTCAGCATGGTTGGTAATCATGCGTAGAGCGTATTAGTATAAGGGCGCTTGACTGAGAGAACGACGGTTCGACCAGGTACGAAAGTAGGCTAAAGTGATCCGGTAGTTCCGCATGGAAGGGCTATCGCTCAAAGGATAAAAGGTACGCCGGGGATAACAGGCTGATCTCACCCAAGAGCTCATATCGACGGTGAGGTTTGGCACCTCGATGTCGGTTCGTCACATCCTGGGGCTGGAGAAGGTCCCAAGGGTTGAGCTGTTCGCTCATTAAAGTGGCACGTGAACTGGGTTCAGAACGTCGCAAGACAGTTCGGTCTCTATCTGTGGTGGGCGTTGTAACATTGAAGGGAACTGACTCTAGTACGAGAGGACCGAGTTGGACGTACCGCTAGTGTATCTGTTGTGCCGCCAGGTGCAATGCAGAGTAGCTACGTACGGAATAGATAAGTGCTGAAAGCATCTAAGCACGAAGCTAACCTTAAGATGAGTGTTACTGGGGTCGTAGAAGACGACTACGTTGATAGGCTACAGGTGTAAGCGTAGTAATACGTTCAGCTGAGTAGTACTAATTACCCCTTAGCTTCCTTTTTTTTTCATTTTGATTTAATTTTCTCTTCCAACCTTTCTTTTTTTATTTGACCTTGTCAAGTAATCTATAACTCATATACCCTTAAGTTTATTCGTAAACTTCCGCGGGGTAAAAGTTTTAGGTGGCTTTAGCATAGGGGTACCACCTCTTCCCATTTCGAACAGAGAAGTTAAGCCCTATTGCGCCCATGGTACTGGTTTATTCCGGGAGAGTAGGTCGCCGCCCATTTTTTTCAAAAGCCTTGTTTCGTCTTCGACGGATCAAGGCTTTTGTGTTTTAAAAGGGGTCCATTCTCTTACTAATTTCGTTATATCAAATTGACAATTTTTGTGTATCAATAGTTATCTATACTGTTTGATTTTTTATCTTATATACATTTTTTATAAACTAACTTTGATGGAAATTATTCCTCTTGGATCAATGTGAATTAAAAGTATTTGGTATTCGTCACCACGGCGCTGGCTCCGCTAGTCGATTAATAAAAGGATTACAATTATTTGAACCCGATACCATCTGTATTGAATTACCCCAGGAATCGGAAGCTTTGTTGGGTGCATTATCACAAATTAAATTTCAACCACCCATTGCATTTTTATTTTACAATAAGAAAAATCCTGACCATTGTTTTTATTTGCCGATGGCCATATTCTCTCCGGAATTTCAGGCCATCCAATATGCAATTTCCAACCACGTTCAAATAATCCCTATAGACCTTCCTGCAAAAAACAGTTTAGTCTACGCTAATTTTAAAAATAATACAGAAGCCGAATTAAATAACGAACAAAGAAAAATTACCCGAGATCCTTTGGGTTATCTGGCTAGACAACAAGGCTTTAAAGATACTGAGCGATGGTGGGATAAGTATATCGAACAATGGGCAGATCATTTAGTCATGTTTGATATCATCCAACAATTAATGACAACATTGAGGTCTTTAAGTAATGAACTTGATGATGAAGAGACTTTGATTCGCGAACAATTTATGCGACAGCAAATAAGACAATGCATTTCAAATGGTTCAAAAAAAATTGCTGTAGTCTGTGGTGCCTGGCATGGGCCACTTTTAACTTTGGATCGCATTCAGAAAAAGGAAAGGAAAATTAAATCCTTAGCAGCAGTTGACATTCATCAATGTCTGATACCCTGGTCCTATGAAAGATTGAGTAATAAAAAATCGTATAGTGCGGGCATTGAATCTCCATCATGGTACGATGCGCTGTTTTCTAATCGGACTACTGCCATTTCAACTTGGTTGACACAAGCTGCCCGAATATTAAGGTCTCATAAGATGAATGTAAGCCCTGCAGAAATTATAGATGCAGAATTATTGGCTATAAATCTTAGTATGATTCGTGGTTTAGCTATTGCAGGAATTGATGAATTAATTGAAGCGGCCATAACATGTTTTGGTAAAGGCGATGATACAAGAATTCAGCTCCTTCTTAACCAAGTTTTGAATGGCAATTTAACTGGAAAGGTAGAAGTAAATGCGTCAAGCCTCCCCATGGTTCAAGATTTTTTTGAGAATCTAAAATCACTCAAATTACAATCCTATTGGGCATCTGGAAATAAGGAACATTTGGATTTAGATTTAAGAAAAGAACGCCACTTACAAATTAGTCGTTTATTGTACAAAACTCTTTTATTAGAAATTCCCTGGGCTAAATCCCGTGAAATTGATATCAAAGCACAAGGTAATTTTCATGAATTTTGGTCTTTTAATTGGAATCCTGAGCTTGAAATCGCTTTAATACATGCTGCACTTATTGGAAATACTGTCGATGATGCTGTGAGAAATAAAGTAATCGATGTTTTAAAATCTACACACGATATCAGTACTGTTGCAGGTTTATTGACTCATGCCTTAAAGGCTGGTTTGAACCAAATATGGCCACTATTAGCAGAGCGAATTAATCTGTTAAGCATCGAAATTGAGGATATTGAAAGTCTTGCAGGAATTATTCAACCATTAATTTCAAATATTCAATATGGAGATTTACATCAAATGGATACCCATGTATTGATAGATATTTTTAATACAATTCTCCCAAGAATTATTTTAAGTTTTGGCGATCAATGCGTTTTTATAAGTGATGTTAAAGCCAATGCCATGTTGGAAATTTTGATAATGATCAATGTTTATTTTTATAATCATGATAAAGAGTACAACCAACTTTGGAAGGATCAAATTCATAAAATGGCATATATGGAGAAAGTTCATCCATTGATCAAAGGAAAATGTTGGAATGTATTACTCAGTGAACATAATGTATCCAATGATGATCTTATAATAGAAATTCAATCTCAATTCTTAATCCAAAATGAGGCCTCAAAATCTGCACAATGGCTAGAAGGATTTTTATTTCAATCCACTGCATTTTATTTGTTACAAGATAACATTATTCAAGTCTTAGACCAATGGTTGAAACAATTAGAAGAAACTGAATTTAGAACGACTTTGCCCTTATTGAGGAGGGTTTTTAGTCAATTACCAGATTCAGAACGAATAAGAATTCAAACAAAAATTTCAAAGCAAAGGGATGTTCAAAATATAAACGAAATACGAGAATATGTGGACCAAGAAAGGGTAAATAAATTGAATTTGCTTTATGATTCTATTGTGGGTATTTCTTCATCAGATTCTAAAACACTATTTTCATCTGATTGATTTTTACCCTCATCTGATTCTTCTAATTCATGGTTTTCTTCAATCCAGAACTGATTCAAACCTTCACCTTTAATGATGGTCATTTGTTGAAGATTGATTAATTCCAACAATCCCAGAAAAGTAACAATGGCGTGAATTCTTGTTTTACAAATTTCAAATATTTCTTCAAAATTAATTCTTCCTTTTTTACTTAATAAATCAAATATCCGATCTTGTTGATCTTTAATTTGATATTCATAATTATACACTTCATGGACGATCGCACTTGGTTTATTTAATCGGTCCATAACTTTTTGAAAGACCTTCATCAAATTAAATAAATTCAGGGTCTCCCATTCAGCATCCACCAAAGCTTGTTGAGAAAGAAGTTCAAACTCTTTTTGTAAATTACCACGTCCAACTCTATAAGCTTGATTATCTTCCATGACGCTTAAGTCTTGGATCACTTCTTTAACAGCTTTATACTCTAATAATTTTTGAACCAATTCTTGTCTAGGATCGATCTCTTGGTTATTCTCATCTAGTTCTTTTCTAGGAATCAACATTTTTGCTTTGATCCTGATCAATGTCGCAGCAACTAAAATAAATTCACTGGCTAAATCCAAGTTAAGATCTTCTAAATGTCTGATATACTGTAAAAAATCTTCAGTGATGGTTGCAATGGGAATATCATTAATATCTAATTCATCACGCTCTATAAAAAAGAGTAATAAATCAAAGGGGCCTTCGAACTGCTGTAATTTAATGGTATAGGTCATGCCTTTCTAAAATGATCGTAAAGATAGCCTTTTAATGAATTTATGTCCTGCTTGACTCAAATAATTATAGATTTGCATCATTTATATCATATCTGAATGTCCAAAGGAAAACTTCATCTCATCCCTGTACCATTATCTGGTGCCGGAATTTCGCAAATGTCTGGTTCTGCTATCGAAACTGCCAGATCCTGCAGATTTTTTTTAGCAGAACGAGCTAAAACAGCAAGGCAATTTATTAAAGGAATATCACATTCACTTCCATTATTACAAATAGAGGTTCAGGACTGGGAGGCTAATACTATTGCCGAACATTGGAAATGGTTGCAAATGTTATTGGATCAAGGGAAAGACGTATGTTTGGTATCAGAAGCTGGTGCGCCATGTGTTGCTGATCCTGGTCATGAAATGGTCATAAAAGCCCATCAAGGTGGTTACACTGTGGTTCCTCATGCCGGACCTAATTCTATGATAATGGCTTTGATGAGTTCAGGATTAGTAGGACAACAATTTTGTTTTCATGGGTATTTGCCTGCAAAAAAAGAATTTCTTAGAGAAGCATTAATCAAAATTGGACAACAAGCATTAAAAACGAATGCTACCCAACTTTTTATGGAAACGCCTTACCGGAACAAACAAATGTTTGAAATAGCCCTATCAGTCTTGCAACAGGATTTGTATTTATGCGTTGCTTCAAATTTGGGAGCACCTAATGAGTTGATTCAAACCAAAACGATTAAAGATTGGAAATCGGTCAATGTGGCTATTTATCAAGACGCTCCTGCTATTTTTGTTTTAGGACAAGGCCCCATTGTTTGATTTGGGGATAATTGAATTTATTTTATTAAACAAATCAGAGCATCATTCTTTAGGCTAAGTTCATTTTATTAGTTTCATTTAATTTAACCAATCCATTTTTTACAATTGGAGATTGCCTCAAAGGCGATTTAATTATTTGTTTTTATGCACAATCGAAACTTTAAGTGTATTTAATCGAGTGTAACTACAAATTTTATAAAAAAAATTAACAAGTGATCTGAATATTGTGGATCTTTATACTTCTAATATTATATTACAGATAAAATAATTTTTACGATGAAAAAAAATCTACTATTCATTTTGGCTGTCTGTATATGCCAGCTGTTATTAGCTCAATCACCTAGAAAAGTTCTTGTTGAGCATTTTACTCAAGCTTCTTGCGGGCCATGCGCTTCAACCAATCCGATTATTCATCCTATATTAGAACGAAATAAATCCAGGTTGGTATTATTAACCCACCAGACATCCTGGCCAGGTGTTGATCCTATGAATGCGGACAATCCAGGTGAAGTTGCAACTCGAGTAGCTTATTATGGTGTTACTGGAGTGCCGGATACTAAAATGGGTGGGCAAGATGGGGGCCAAAGTCCTACGCAATTAATCACCGATGCTAATATTGCCAACAGTGCTGCTGTTGAAACCAATTATGAAATTACAGTAGATCCAGGATTAGCTTCAAATTATAATGAGTTGAACCCGAAAATAACAGTTAAACTAACTGGACCCATAGAAGGTAATCCGATTCTTAGGGTAGTTGTTTTAGAGAAAGTAATTACATGGCCATCCCCTCCAGGTTCTAATGGAGAGAAAGTCTTTTATCATGTAGTTAAAAAATTCTTACCCAACACAGGGGGTACACCAATCTCAGATTTATCTAATGTAGGCGATTCTAAAACGTACACTTTTAATTTTAAATTTAATAAGCTGTACAATTTTAGAAATTTGGAAGTTGCAGCTTATATCCAAAATGAATCTACCAAAGAGGTAGCTCAAGCTGAAAGTAAAGAAGTGGATTATATAAAATCTCCAGGTTTGGACATTGCCATAAAGTATGCTAAAGCAACTTCGAATACACTTAAGAATACGGTGTGTGGAACAGGCACTATTCCTACAATAACCTATATTAATACAGGTAATGCAAATGTAACTTCCATCAAGTTTCGATCAAGTGTAAATGGTGGACCGCTGTCTGAATTTACATGGACCGGGAATATTGCTTTTTTGGAAGAAAAAACAATCAATCTAAGTAATGTTGAAATTCCTAAGATGTTTGCAAGTGGTAACACTTTGACCATTGAAGCTTTTGAGGTTAATGGAAATGCGGATGTTAATCCAATTAATAACACATTGGTTGTTCCATTTGATCCTTCACCAGCTACCACACTTACTTCCAGATTAGACGTAAAACCATTGACTAAAGGTTCATTGGTAACCTTTACGCTAAAAGATGATGCCAACAAGGTTATCGTTCAGGATGGATCCTACCCTACAAATGAATTACACAGTTATCCGTTGAATTTATCTAAGGATAGATGTTATACATTAACAATAGATAACGATCATACCAGTCTTAACGGTTCCGCTAAACTTTATGATGCGAATAACAAATTAGTCATGAATGTAACATTATTAACTCGAGCTACATATGTAAGTGATTTTACGACTTATGATTTAGTTTTAGATACTAATGAACCAAGTGAGAATATCTATTCTTTTTCTGTAACGCCAAATCCAGTTCATGATGTGGTTCGTCTGGAATGGATACAAGATCAATCAAGCCCAATTCAAATTATGTTTAGTGATTTAACCGGGAAAGCAGTTCAAAGTATTCAACATCATTCTATTTCTGGTAGCAATCAAATGGAAATTCCTGTTGACCAACTACATTCAGGCATGTATTTAGTAAGTATAAATCATGGAAAGAATAAAATAACTAAACGTGTGATCGTAGAATAAAAACACAAAAAGTAAATAAATCTTAAAAAGCCGATCCTTTTTTTGAGGATTGGCTTTTTAATTAGGCTTGAAACCAACAATGGATGATGCCATTAAATTATTATATCATTGACAATTTTTCCATATCAACTCAATTTTAGATTAAATAGCGTAAATGACATGTGTGAAAAGAAAAATGTTGCTGTGTTTAATTTACATTAAATAAATTATACCATTTCTCCTTGAACATTTTAAATTAAATAAAGATTAGAATTTAGTTTTAGAGATTTTTTCGTGAATGGGTAATAATTCGGAAAGTCCAGCGCTTCCATACCAATTAAAATATTCTGCATCAAGGAGTCCAGATTGAACAGCGGGGTCAGTAGCAGTAATTATTTTTGCTTCTTCGATAGTTTCTACATTAAATATATATAGCCCTCGATATGTTTTGTCATTTTTTCTAAACGGTCCAGCTAACGAAAGTTTTCCTTCTTTTGCCAGTCTTCCAATGTTGGACATATGTCCTTCAAAGATTTTGTCTATTTCGTTTTTATCAGAAATTGAAGTTGTTCCTGTTTTTAATATGACCAAAACATAATTTTTCATGCCGCGTTCATCAGCATTTAATTTTTTAGCTAAAACGGAATCGAAAGTGGTTTGTGAATTTGTTATTTTTCTTCGATATTCTAAATCATATTCGGTGGTAAATGTTTTGCCATTGTCTTTTGATATTTCGCCTAATTGTCTAATGGAATTAGGATTGAGATTGAAAAACGTCATTTTTCGAATTGCCATGGTATCTTTTGAAAATACGAATGGGTGCGTGGAATATATCATTTTATTATTTTCATATTTTCCCTGAAGATAATCATTGCTTCCACCTGAATTATCTACCCAATGTTGTTGCCACTGCATCTCTGCAGAATTAAAAGTGTTATAACTTTTACCAGAATAAGTCAGTTGTCCATTCTTAGAAGTACTTGTCCATTCTTCCAAAATAACACAGCTATCAAGGATTAAATTAATTTTACTGGTCCCTGCTAGTTGACCTTTTAATGTATATACATCCCAATCGCCTATCCAAAAATCAAACTGCCTATACATTGGATTTATGGAACAGGGTTTGTTTTGAGCAAAAGTTGAAATCAAACTACAACTAAGATATGAGAATAATAATATTTTTTTGAACATCATTTAATATTTTAATTTTAATAAAAATGTATCATCAATCGTTGATCATTATTTTGTATTAATGGACTGCAGTGACATTGACTGATTCGATGCCTTTAAGATGAACAGCAATATGTCTATCGTGTGCTTTTGCCTGATATTCACTAATAATTTCTAGAATATCATAGTCTACAAAATGACATTCACTGCCATCAATGATTAACTCACTGTACTCAGGTATTTCGTCAAGTGCCTTGCGCAATTTTACTTTGTTTAGAAAAGTTACATTGGTATTGAGTTTGATATGATAAGTGTCTATATGTAAAACCTTGCTATTTGTAATTTTATATTCTGTTTTGAAATTGGATTGAATGATCAGATATAATGAAATAAGTAATCCAATACTAACCCCAATCAATAAATCTGTAGCAAGGATCACAATGATCGTAATTACGAAAGGAAGGAATTGTTTCAAGCCTAAGCTGAACATATGACGAAATAATTTTGGTTTTGCAAGATTGTAACCAGTAATTAAAAGTATTGATGCGAGTGAAGCATAAGGAATTTTATTTAATAAAAAGGGAACCAATAAAACAGCCAATAGTAGAAACAACCCATGTGTAAATGCTGAAAGTTTGGTGCGTCCACCTGCATCCACATTGGCGGCTCCTCTTACAATGACAGCAGTTATAGGTATTGCACCTAAGAGTCCACATGTCATATTTCCGATACCTTGAGCAACTAATTCACGATTGACCGGAGTGATTCTATTTTGTTTATCTAATTTGTCAATTGCTTCAACACATAATAATGTTTCGAGTGAAGCTAAAATGCCAATAATAAGTCCGTCTTTCCAAATATGAATGGAGGAAAAAAACTGACTTAAATCGGGAAAAATAATATCTGAAAAAATATTTGAAGGTACTGTTACTAATTGTGTTGGTTTAAGTGAGTAATCTGAAGCGAATTGCGAAAATATTAGGTCTGTGATGATTCCAATTATTACAATTAGTAATGGCGCTGGAATTACTTTTATTTTTAAAGTCTGAGCATATCGAGTTTGGTACAAGAATAAAATTAATATTGAAACTGTTGAAATGACAATTGCACCTCTTCTTAAATGAAGACTAAAGTGTTTAAAATGGTCTACAATTTCATGAGAGGAAAATAAATTTAAAAAACCACTTCTCCAAAAGTCAGGTTGATCATAACCCAAAGCGAGTGGAATTTGTTTTGAAATAAGTATTATTCCAATCGCGGCTAACATCCCTTTAATAACTGCAGATGGAAAATAATTGGCGATAACACCTAGTTTCAACAAACCAAGAATGAGTTGGAATAATCCGGCGATAATAACGGTTAAAAGAAAAAGTCTATAATCACCTAAAGAAATAATAGATGCTGCAACTACAGTAGATAAACCGGCGGCAGGTCCAGAAACGGCTAATTGAGAACCACTGATAAAAGTTACGACCATACCACCAATTATTCCTGATAACAAACCGGCATATAATGGTGCACCGGACGCTAATGCTATTCCCAAACATAAAGGCAAAGCGACTAGAAAAACAGACAAGCCAGCCGGCAAATCGTGTTTCAGCCACATGATTCGGTAATATTTTAAAGTGCGCTTCATTTAGGCTTATTATTTCATAAACCCAAAGATAGGAAAATTTGCTTTATGAATTAATGTCCTTAGTTAAACATGAAAAGCAAACTTGGAATCTTTGATCACTGCTAGTATTTATATATAATATTTTTTTTGTATTGCAAACTGATAAACAAAATATGACATGACGTTATGTATCCAATTTACATTTTATGATCATTACATTTTTATTATCTTTTTCTTATATACAGAATTATTTGCTTTAAGGATACAAATATATACACCAGCTTGAATTTTGGAAAACGGCTGCCAAGAGAATTTTAGTGATCCTTGAATTAGCTGAAATTCAGAAATAATATCTACTTTTCTACCTGAAATATCATAAATTGAAATACTCACTTGTTCTGGATCAATATCCTTAAGGTCATTTAAAGTGAACTGGATTTTTTCAGAAAATGGATTTGGAAAAGAAATAAAATTGATACTATCTTTTAATTCTTCTGTGCCAGTGTTAATATGGGTCTCGTCTTTGCAGTTGACACAATAATAACTAGTATCTTCTAAACAAAGGAATGCAGTATATAATGAAAGAACATTATGTTCTGTACTTAGATTTATAATATTATTAACTGTAATATTTGATGAAATATTTTTTTCCAATTCCTTGATGTAATTACCAGCCCAAATTTGGACATTCGTCGCATCTGTTGGAAGGCGATTTTCTATTGGTATTGTAAATTTTGAATTAAAAATTTTATTATCTAAAAATCCGGATACTTCTCCTCTGAATGGTAAGGAACCAGTAAATTTACCTACTTGAACAACGTAATCTGATAAATTATATTGATTTAAATCTTTATTGATATATTTGTTATAACAGAATCCATTATCTACGGTTGAATAGAAATCAAGATTCAAAATGTTTCCAATCGTTTTCGAAATGCTGCTTGTAAATAGTGCTGATAATGAACTATTTTGTGTATCATATTTTGTATAACTACCTTTTGAAATTCTCGAAATATTGGTATATAGATAATGATTGTTACAATATAATATATTATTTATATATCCACAAAATTTATTTAAAGAACAAATGTCGGATATATGTATTGTGGTGCTTGCAAGTCCTTCTTTAGTTAGATCCTGTAAAATGGAATTACTTAGATCAATATTACTGTACATATCACCTGCAGATAAAAAGTATATGCTGCCGTCATTATTTTTTGATTTGATATACTGCAAGGATTTAGCAAGTAGTGATAAAGTTGAACCTACATTACTTGCATTATTTCTTAATTTGTTGATCTGAGTTATAATATTTTCAGGAGTTGCTGACATCCAGTCCATTGAATTAAACACAACATCAAATCCAGAAACATAACACATATTGAAGGACTGCGTTGGACTTAGGTTTTTAATTAATGCGGATTGTAGCTCGTCTAGAATGACATCCTTACTAAACGTGTTGGATTGATAATAATCAAAAGTGATTAATATTTTTTTGTCTTTTGCTGCTTGAACTAGGCTGCTGAGTTGAACAGCAAGTTGATAATAATTTTCATTGTCTTTTTCGAATGTAGTGAAATAGCTGGTGTAAGATCTGTCTAATGTAAATTGTAAAATTGGAGTCTTAGTAATATCATTTAATGTAATTGGTTTGTATAAAAATTTACCGAATTCGGGATCTTCTTTTTCCCAAAATGTTATTTCTGTACCTGAGTTGGTTTTTAAAATTGGGTTGCCATATTTTGTCTCCGGTAAATATATAAAATTAATATTGTTTATTGGTATTTTAGATGTATTCAAATAATTAGTAGCAATTGGTCCTGATAATATATTGCCATTTAGGTCTAATGGAACTAAATAAGTAATTTTGACTTTGCGGTAAGCATTACCGGCCATCGGAAAAATTCTTAATTCGTATTGTGTGGCTGTTAATTTTTTAAGTATGGAGGGATCTCTGCGTCTTTTGACTATGTTTTCATAAATGGTTGATGCAGTCCATAAATCCAATAATTTGCCTTTAAGAATCTGACTAGGTGTTAGCCACAACCAAGAGTCTGTAACTATTGCATTTGATGGAAGGTCGAAATTAAAAATAACTTCTAATGTATCTTTTGAGGTATAATTTAAATTTTTAGCTGAAAAATTGATGTATATAGAGTGTTCTAAAAATAAACCTTTTGGTTTAACTACCAACGTTACTGAATCCATGGTTCCTACGCCATATCTCCAAGTAGCCCTTGGATCTTGAACAGTAAGTGAATTATAAGCTTTTAAGGATGTGGTAAAGAAACTGCTTAACAATACGAACAAAATAGAGATCGAAACATAACTTTTCATTGTGTTTGGTTTTATATGTACAACGTTTAAAAGTTAAATTTGTGCTAATAATTTAATTTTTTTTTAAAAATATTTGACTGCGAATCAAAAATTCTAGTTCAACTACCTTTTTTAATCTTAAATCATTAAGAAATCTTATAAGCTGCACGGGCAATCCATTTTTTTGGCAAGTACCTATGAAGGCTTTAGTTTAATTCAAGTAATAATTAAAATGAATATAATATTCCAGTATTCATTCCAATATTCCACAGGTGGGCTGATAAATCAGTATTTCTTGTATTAAAAAGTTGGTATCTGAAGGTGGGTTCAATCCGAATATCAATCTTTGAGAGAATACGATAATTAAATCCACAACTTAAAGTAGAACTTAAATTGAGTTTGTTGCTACTGTAGTTAGGAAAATATATTTGAATATAGGTGTAGTTGGAGCTAAAATTATTATTTTGAAATTTTTTGTCATTTATAAATAGGTTTGCCGTTAGGCCGGTACTTATTATATATTGAAGTTTTTTTTTGCCAATTATATAAGACATAGTTAAAGGAAAATCGATATAATAATATGAATAATTGAAATGGGAGGATCTAAACGCTTGATGAAGAAGATCATTTGCCACTGATGATTTTTTTATTTGGTATCCCTTATTGGAATACTGCAAGCCGGTAGTAAATGCTAATTTGGAATGAATGGCAAGAGATATCAGAATGCCGGAAGTATATCCATACTTAGCAGTTTCATATTTGTTTCTTATTTCTTTGTCTATTTTTGAATCATGATTTTCTTTATTTAATGTTAGACATCGATAATTATAGTCATGTGAATAGTTGATTCCAATTTGAAATTTCTTTGAAGGGCTTTTACGGTCTTGACCATATGCACTTCCTAAGACAAACATCAAGAATATTAGGGTATTTAAGGGCTTCATGAATTAAATCTTTTAACGATTACAATATGTAAATATATAGATAAAAAATGAAGAAGAGAATTGGACATTTAAATATAAATTAAATGATTCGTATTCGTAGTGGTTTGTTGAATATTGATAGATTTTAAATTTAGCCTTTTAAGATGATGGGAGTTCAAACTATACTTTAGACTTAGATGCTTAGCCAACGTATTATAATGGATTGGAAGTTTGATCAAATCAAGTGTATTTTAATCGAACATTTAAAATTTAAAGGTCTATTCAAATTTTTTTACTTAATCTAAAAAAAAAGTATTTAATAAAGTAAAGATTATTAATATATTATACATATAAAATACAACTATATAATATTTTTGTAAAGAGCATCATTTGAACAAAAATTACTTTAAACAATTATTATAAAATAAAAGATAAAAAAGTCTTTATATTTAATAATTGTATTAAATTTGTGTTGTGAACTTGTTGGGGGAGGAGATGATGGTAGTGAAGTTAATAACAGTCATAACATCCCATAAATTTTTAAAAGGTTATCAGTTAAGTAGATAGAAAATAAATGAAATTCACAATTAAAACAACAAATAATGAAGGATAGTATTTCACATTTGCACGTGATGTGCCAAGATTGGATTAGGGAGTTAAAGTTTTATAAATCGGAAATTCCTTTTTTTAAAAATAGATTAGAAGAAATCGTACAAAAGAATACTTCTAGTGAGATCTTAATGCATGTAGAGCATTTTGAAAATAAGTTCAGATTGATGGAAATTCATATTGATGAACTGTTGCATGATGTTAAATTAAAGGATAAAGTTTTATTGGATAATGCTACTGAAAAACCCAATTATATTGGCGTTAAGATGATAGAATCTGACAACACTATCGCGGATTTGATTCAATCGGATGCTACCGATTTTGTTAAAACGAAAAAGGAGTTTTATCAGTTTTTGGCTAAGTATTTGTAATGGCTTAAAATTGGAGATACAATAGATGGGGATTGGTTCTCTAATTGGAATAAGTTATTGAATATAGAGACTAATGGGATCATTTATTGCGTAGAAGTAGTTAATGGTTCTTTCCTGATATTTAGATAATATGTCCATTAATTATTTCTAATCAACTTTTCAGTTTGTAATATTTTATTGTTTCTATCAGCAATTTGTAAAATATAATTACCCGTTGGAACACTTTCTAAAGACCAAAATATCTGATCCCCACTTTGACAATAATGTATACTGGACCAGACAATTTTTCCATTAAGATCAATGAGTTGAAAATGCAAATGACCTGCTTCATGCCACCGAGACAATATTTGTAATTGGTCTGTAAATGGATTAGGAAATATTTTGAATGGCTTTGTTTTACCAAAATTTAAATCTTGTGAAGTTACAACTTCATTACATCCAGGGATAAGACATCCATCATCATCGATGTACATCAGAAAGGATCTAAATTTATTATTTCTCCAATCTCCTACCTCTCCCGCGATAACCAACCCACCTCTAGGACTTGTAGCTATCATATTTGGTTGGTTAATGGGTAAATCTTTACGTTGTGCATCACCCGGGATATATCTTTTGTACCAAATACTATCACCGTTGGAAGATATTTTATATAAGATAAAGGCGCTTGTTCTTAATGAATCCGATTCGTCTCCGGATACAATATATTCTGAATCATTTTTGATGCTTATAATTTCTTTATAGTCTTGGTAAGGATATAAGTAATCAGGTTTATAATACATCTTACGTTCCCATCTAATGGTATCAAAGTTTCGGGATGCTCTCACAGGGTGCGAAAAAAGGTTATCATCTTTAGTGCCAACTACTCGAGGAACCAACAAACTTGCAGCAATTACAAAATCTCCATCAATGCGTTCATGGACTTTTCTCAATGGAAATAGCCAAGAACTCAGATTAACTGATGACTCAAGTTGTTTGAAGATGGTTAATTTACCTACAGTATCCATTTTGAATTGCATCAACTTTACGGTCTGTACAAATTCACTAGCATTTCCATTATCTCCAATATCTCCAATGATTTGGTATTCATTCGAATTTTTCTTTTTAAGCCAATATGGTGTGATATTTTTTTGTTCATCAAATCGTACTATAATTCTCCTGCCTATATTCAAGTTTGAATCAAGTTCCAGTACTTCTATTTTTGAGTGGTCATCAAATGAAGTTGTTGCAATTACTAAATTGTTTTCAATTGTATCGTACTGCATAGCGGTAACAAGCCCAAAAGTTTCGTAATCTATTGTATTAGTTGACAGTAATTCACCAGTATAAATGTTCATTTCGAATAAATAACAATCATATTTTGATTGATTATCCACTATTCTTAGAGAACTTATGTACATTATACTATCTGATTTTGTGGTAAACGCATAAGAGGAATTTAGTACAAAATAGTTATTATATTTGAAATCCCACAAAGTGTCGAATGCAATCAGAGTTCCTTGATAATCAAATTTAGCCCAAAAGGGTCTTATAGCTATTCTAGCAGAATCTATATAATCACCTAATACATAGATGTAATCCTGTTTTGGAAATACCATATAATGCTTGCATTGCCCGGTAGCATCATGATCTATGATCTTGCTAAAATACTGAGCATGGATGAAATCAATCAGCAATAAACTAGCAGCAAATATATAAAATGTAATTTTCATGTTATTATATTAGAATGAAGTAAGCCAAGAATGATTTTGCAATTCTTGGCTTACCTTAATTTATTTTATAATGATCAGTTTTTTAAATTGAAGTTTAGTTTCTCCAACAATTATATATTGTAATAAATAGATGCCTTCCTCAATGTTTGGCAGACTAAATTTACTAGTATTTTTGTCAGTAAAATGGTAACAGACACTACCATTTAAATTTTTGATCATTATATCACTAAATTCCACCTTATTTGATTTTATTATTTCAAAATTTCCAGAATTTGGATTAGGAATTATAGAGATCTTATTACTCAATGTATCTTCAATCTCTTGATTGGATTTATTGAAGTGCGCTCCTTTCTTAGTATAACTGTTCATGTTAGTATTCAATATTATTATACCATAATGTACGTTCATAAAATTCCTTAAAGCAGCTGTATAATCGCCAAACGTATCATCACAGAAATCCACTAATCCTAATAATTGAACATCGTTGAGTTGATTAATATTAGATCCATTGTATTCAAGGTTTTGAAGATAGGATATTGCCGATTGAAAATTAAATTTATCTGACATAACATAGTCATCATCTGATTGCAATATTGTACCAAAAGCCAAAGCTTGAGTCCAATTCTGATTATTTATAGCAGCTAATAGATTCTCAAAGACAAATGTTGATGGACTAGCTCTGCCCTTCCATAAGTTAACTAAATTAACATCTGTATTAACTGTGATGGCTTGAAGTGCCTCATTCACCAATTGACCAACAAGGATTTGTAGGTTTTCTAAGTTATCTTGTGCGGTTAATAACGAACTACCAGAAAGTCCAGATAAACCGGATTGAATACCTTGGATTTGACTTTGTAATTCTAACCATTGATTATTCAAATATGTCCAATTAACGAGTATAACGTCTTCATTAATTAGTACTAGATCACATGGATTACAAGGTGTCCCACCTCCTCCGGGTACACTGGATGGAGGCGTATAATAATTACAATTCACAAAATCATTACTTGATTGAACACCTTGAAAAGGGTTATAATAATTAAATACATGGTTTTGATCAGTTGGTAATTCATAATTGATGATAGGTGCCATAGGACTGTACATATCCGGCTTAATTGCTCCTTCCCATTTATTACCACTTCCTAATATTTTTGTTCCCCAGCTCTGTGGTAAAGTGGCAGCTGCATCAACTGCAATATCTGTTTTCCATCTATTACATGTAGCATCAGTTAAGGGATTGTTACCATTTAAAAAGAGTACACTGTTTGTAAAATAGTTCTCTGTGATAACATTAGAATTATTAACGGCAACAAGATTGCAAGAAATTGTATTATTAATGGTGATGCCTTTAAAATGATTGTTAGAAATTAACCCGGTAGAGCTTCCTTGGGAGGTTAAACCTCTTTCCAAATAACTATTTGTCAGAATTAGAGAATTTGAGGTGTTTAAAATATCTAAATCCTTGTTGGTTAGGAATCTTGCTCCATTAACATTTATGGTACCACCTAGGTCTTTCATGATTCCTAATTTAAAGTTTTTTAGTGTTGAATTGCTAACTTTAACTTTACCATTACTACTATTTATACCTATGGCCAGGAGAGACTGTGAGCCTACCTCGAATTTAGTATTATAGTCCATAGAAATATCTGCACCATTTAAAAAGATCTGATCTTGGTGAATTGATTCGTTTATATTGAAAGATTCATGATCAACCAATAACTCGGAATTCCAAATAAATATTTTTGCTTTATGTGCTAATTTTGCAATTCTTCCATTATGTCTAAATGTACAATTCCCAAGAACAATAGTACCAGTTGGATTAGTTGAATTTATTCCGTTTGTAGAATGTTCAATGATTGAACCTTGTTGAATAACTAGTTTAATAGATCCTACACCACCCTCAATATAAAATCCATCCCAAGGTCCATTTTTAACAAATGATGGACAATTTGGATTTTGAGGAGAAGGATTGCTTTTTGTTAAGGTGCAATTTTGAATAGTCAATTTACCAGATGATGTTATGATTATCTTTTGACCTTGACATAAATATATCGTTTGGTTAACCCAAGTTGTCTCATTATTAATTACGATATCATTACATGGAATTTCAGTATAGAAATCATCTGAACAATTAAGTATTAATTTTGGGTTGTCCGTTACCAAATAGTTATTCATACATAACTTTTGACATGGTGAAAATTGAGAATTTGGACAACGATTATAATAATAACTCATGATGTTGTTAAATGGTATATTCCACAATTGAGTAGAATTTCCACAAGCATCCGGAACATTGTGAGTCGAATTATCATAACAACTTCTTAAGCCATCTGGACTTCCAAACGGCATTTCCAAATCTTGAGTAGCCGGATCTGCACCTGTATCTTTAATGAAGTCACCAGTATTTGTCCAATTAGATCCGTCTTTACACTCCCAATATATTGGCAATGTTTGACCACCTGAAGGATCACCCGCACCAAAAGTATGCTTTAAAGATAAGGTATGTCCTAATTCATGGGACGTAGTTGATAAATCTGACAACAGATCTTGATCACTAATAATATAGGGATAAAATTTGCCTTCGCCCTTAGCAGGACCAAATCCCACAGTAAATATAAAAATATTAATGGAATTGGTATCCCATTGTAATTCTGAATTTGGAATAAATTGTAAATTATAAAATGAAGTTTTATTTAGATAATCTGGACTTCCCTGGTAATGACTTTTAAATTGAACAAAACTAGAAATATTCAATTCTGCTCTATGTGTACAATTGTTTCCAATAGAAAATCTTATTTTTGAATTTGAATAAAAAGCATTTATTTTTTCAATTAATTCATACAATTTATAGTCTGGAGTCTTATCAGTTTGTAAATTAGGATTTCCATCATTATCAATAATATGAAACTTAATTCTGACACATAAAGCATCTACTCCATCAAGTAAAGTGGCACAGTCTCCTGATCCTTGAACTGTACAATAAGGATCAGCATTAGGTTGTGAAATTGTGCCACAAATGGATTGAGCAAAATTGATATCGCTGGAAAAAATAAAATAGAACAAAACAAATATTAATCTTGGGTTAAAAATTCTTGAAAGCAGAAAGAAGTTTTTGCTAAAATGAGATATTTTTTTCAATTTATTTTCTAAAATCAAATAAGTTTTCATAACATTAAAATTACGGTATAAAGTAAATATGCTCACATAAAGTGAGCTAATAAAATTCTTCATTTAGGCTATTGCAGCCTTCTCGGTATGTTGGTGAAGGATCAGCTTCCTTCGTCATTGCGCATTTCTGATGGTGTTAAATAATACAACATCATGTATTATAACACAGTTAATAAATTAGTTGAATCTAACTCATTACTCAACAAATATAAGGTAAGATGTAATAAAATGAAAGAAAAATGCAATATTTAACTAAAAATTCAGTGTAAACCCTTAGGGATTTGATTAAGAATTCAGGGTAATCACTGGTTTCGTATGGACATTAATTTTTGTAAATTTCGGATGGGTATTTATCATATTTTGAATAATTTTAAAGACATGAAGGATGAAAAATTGAGCTATAAAGCAAATCAAAGCAGAATATACATGAATCATCTACAATAACTTAATTTAGTAAAAATCAGAAGTGGTAAAATGAGCAGTCCATTAATTTTGAAATATTTTTTTAATAAATATATTTTTATATTATTAATATCATAGATGTATATAACTTTAATAAACAGATAAATAAGTAAATAGTAAAATTAATTTTATATTGAATAAAATTGTTTTTTTAGAACCAATAAAATATTTTTTCTATTAAAAGATATAAAACTCTTTATATTTTAAATATTTGTAGTATTTTTGACCCATAAACACAAACTATGTTTTCAAAATCTTGTGAATATGCCATCAAAGCGATGATTTTTGTAGCCCAGAAATCAAAGAATGAAGCTCGCGTCGGCATAAAAGAAATTGCAAAAGGGACAGATTCTCCCGAACATTTTATAGCAAAAATTATGCAAGACCTAAGTAGGAGGAAACTGGTCCATTCCGTCAAAGGCCCCAATGGGGGATTTTATTTGGATAAGGAAGATTTAAAAGCTTCTATTGCAGATATTGTAAAAGCGATGGATGGAGAGAAACTATATACAGACTGTGTACTTGGATTAAAGGCTTGTTCTGAAAAAAACCCTTGTCCAGTGCATTTTGAATTTAAAGAAATTAAACGAAATTTGATCGGAATGATAGAAAACAACACCATTGGTGATTTTAATAAGAAGTTAGATTCAGGGAAATTCTTTTTGAAGAATCAATAATTTTTTATGCAATAAAAGATTTTAAGGTATTAATATAATTTAATATGAAAGACAAAAACAATAAAACCCATTCACCAAATCATCTTGTCGTCTTGAACCAAACAAGCATTCATGATCATCACAAAAATTCAGATGAAAAAGATTGTTGTGGGTCATGTCAGGGAAATGGAGTTTGTTCTAAAGTTGCATTAATGACCGATGATATACTCAAAGAATTAAAAAAAGACTAAATTGCGTTTGTGAAACCATTACATTCAACCGTTAGCGTTTGTTATCACTGTGGGAATGATATTCCTGATAGGGTGTACCATGTGGATGAGAAATACTTCTGCTGTAATGGATGTAAAATGGTATTTGAAATTTTAAATGAACATCAACTGTGTGATTATTATGAGTTGAATGAAAAGCCTGGGTTGATTCAAAATAGGAGTAAGCGTCAGGATAAATATGCATTTCTGGAAGATACAACCATTCAGAAAAAACTCATCAAATATTCAGATCAACACCAAACTCAGGTCACCTTCTATTTGCCTCAGATTCACTGTAGTAGTTGCCTCTGGTTGTTGGAACAATTAGCGTCCATCAATAATGGCATCATTTCTTCTCGGGTCAATTTTAGTAAAAAAGAAGTATTTATCGTTTTTGATCAGCACCAAACCAGTCTGAGAAAGGTGGTTGAAACGCTTGATGATATAGGTTATGAACCACATTTGAGTTTAAATGAAATAGGCTCAGATACGATCTCAAAAACCGATCGGACCAGATGGTATAAAATAGGAGTTGCAGGTTTTTGTTTTGCGAATATCATGATGATTAGTTTAGCAGATTATTTTTCAATTTCAAATGCTATCGAACCAAAAATTGCATACTTTTTCAAATTTGTTTCAGTTATACTTGCCTTACCTGTTCTATTTTATTCCGCTACTGAATTTTTTGTTTCTGCTTGGAATGGTTTAAAACATAGATTTTTGAATATTGATTTACCAGTTGCCTTAGCATTGGTCATTACATTTATTCGAAGTTTATATGAGATATCCATAGGTACTGGAAATGGATATTTGGATAGTATGAGTGGAATCGTATTTTTTATGCTCATAGGTAGATGGTTACAATCTAGAACATACAGGACCATCTCATTTGACCGAGATTTTAAATCGTTTTTTCCAATTGCGCTTAATGTTATTAAGGATGGATTTATTAGACCTGTTGAAATATCTAAGGTTAAGGAGAAAGATATAATCCAAGTTTATTCCAATGAAATTATTCCAGTTGATGCTCTTTTATCGAAAGGTGAAGCAAGTATAGATTATAGTTTTGTAAATGGTGAAAGCCTTCCTGTGAAAGTTGACATAGGCGAAATAATATATGCCGGGGGAAAACAATTAGGTGGATTGTTAGAATTAGTTGTAGTTAAAGAAGTTTCACAAAGTTATTTAACCAATCTTTGGAATAATCCAATATTCAATAAAAAAGCAAATATTGGTAAAGATACCTATGATAAGATTGGGACTTATTTTACTTATTTGGTGCTTTTGTTAGGCTTGGGTGCCGGTATTTATTGGTATTTTCAAGGTGAACTTATGCTCATGTGGAATGCTATGACGACGGTACTTATTGTAGCTTGTCCATGTGCTTTATTGCTTTCAAAAAATTATACCAATGGTAATATTTTGAGAATTTTTGGGTTAAATCAATTTTATTTAAGATCCCCTGAAATCATAGAAAAAATTTCAAAAATCAATCACATTGTTTTTGATAAAACTGGAACCATTACCCAAATCCAAGGATCCAATGTCAAATATTCTGGTAAGTTATTGAATCCAGAAATGCGGATAATAATTGTTTCATTACTCAAACAAAATACCCATCCTACGAGTCAAATTATTGAGGCTTTTTTAAAGGAAGATGAAACTATTGAAATCAAACATTTTAAAGAAATACAAGGTCAGGGAATTGAAGGATGGGTGAATGAAAAACATATAAAAATAGGGTCACCCCAGTTTGTTGGAAAAACTTTTAATCAATCGACAATTGGCACTAAAGTCGTTATTTCAATCGACGGACAAGTGTTTGGGGAATTCCTCATCTCAAATAAATACCGTTTTGGAATTTCAAAATTAATACAACGACTAAAAAAGAAATTCACCTTATCATTAATTAGTGGAGACAATGATCACGAAATAGAAACTATACGTTCATTAATGGGTAAAGAAAGTGAAATATATTTTAATCAATCTCCATTACAAAAATTGGAATATATCAAACAATTGCAAGAACATTACGACCTGAATGTGATGATGGTAGGAGATGGTCTAAATGACGCTGGCGCTTTAAAACAAAGTGAGGTAGGAATAGCAGTTGCTGATACAAGTAATAGTTTTACACCATCATCTGATGGAGTCTTGGATGCTTCAAAATTGAATCATTTAGATACATTTATTCGATTAGCTAGAGTGGGTAAGTATATTATACTTTTCAGTTTTACCATCTCAGTATTATATAACATCATAGGATTGTATTATGCTTTACAAGGTATATTATCACCGGTGGTTGCGGCAATATTAATGCCAGCTAGTTCTATTACCATTATCCTTTTGAGTTATGGATTAACAGAAATATTTGCTGGTCATTTCTCATTAAAGAATAGATGGAATATTTTTACAAATCAAACCATAGATCATGATAGCGAGTGAGTTGGTGAGTCATATAATGACCAAACATGTCATCAGTGTAACCATAAAAGATCACTTAAGGCATGTGATTGATCTGATAAAAAAGGAGAAGATTAGACATTTACCTGTTGTGGATGGAGATCAAATAAAGGGAATCATCAGTAGTACAGATCTAAACAGATT
Organism: Saprospiraceae bacterium; assembly: GCA_044228225.1. Lineage (GTDB taxonomy): Bacteria > Bacteroidota > Bacteroidia > Chitinophagales > Saprospiraceae > Vicinibacter. Next base: position 25,299 of record JBGAVH010000007.1, read on the forward strand.
GACTTTCTCAAATTTATTTGATCAGCAAGATAATTCTGAAGATGCGATTCTTGATATGTTAAGTATCGATCAAGTGATGCATACCCATCCTATGACTGTAAATTCAAATAATACAATAAAAGAAGTTGCAGAAATATTTGCCAACCATCATTTTCACGCCTTGCCTGTAATGGAAGAAAATCGATTGGTGGGTATTGTGACGACTACGGATATTATAAAATTTCTTTTAAAACAATTTGAATCATGAGTGTAATTATTATACTATTAATTGTTAGCATCTGTATCGCCGGTGGTTTTTTAATTGCCTTTCTATGGAGTGTTAAAGATGGACAATTTGATGAAGATGAGAGTCCTGCCCAAAGAATGTTATTTGACAATAAAAAAAATAATTTAAATTAATCCTGTATGAGTTTAGACAAATTTTATTACGACAACAAATTTCCAAAATTATTTGCAATCGCATGTATTTTTTGGGGAGCGGTTGGAATGTTGTTAGGTGTAATAGCGGCATTTCAATTGGCATTTCCTGTACTTAATTTTAGTGAGTATTTTCCGCATTTAGCATTTGGTAGGTTAAGACCCGTACACACCAATGCTGTGATTTTTGCATTCGTTGGGAATGGTATATTTACAGCAGTGTATTATGCACTTCCAAGATTATTAAAGACTCCAATGTGGAGCAAAAAACTCAGTAGTATCCATTTTTGGGGTTGGCAGACGATAATCGTATGTGCTGCGGTAACTTTATTAATGGGATTTACCACAGGTAAGGAATACGCAGAATTAGAGTGGCCCATTGATATTTTAATTACATTGATTTGGGTCGTTTTTGGTGTGAATATGTTTGCGACTATTCTAACCAGAAGAGAGCGACATCTATATGTGGCTATATGGTTTTTTATTGCATCATGGGTGACGGTTGCTATGTTGCACATTGTAAATTCCATGGAGTATCCCATTTCTTTATTAAAAAGTTACTCAATGTATGCAGGAGTTCAGGATGCATTGGTACAATGGTGGTACGGACATAATGCTGTGGCGTTCTTTTTGACAACGCCATATCTTGGGTTGATGTATTATTTTTTACCAAAAGCTGCGGATCGTCCGGTATATTCATACCGATTAAGTATTGTGCATTTTTGGAGTTTAATTTTTATATACATATGGGCAGGGCCTCATCATCTATTATATACTGCATTACCTGATTGGGCACAATCCTTAGGTACTGCTTTTTCAATTATGTTGATTTTACCGAGTTGGGGAGGTATGCTTAATGGATTATTTACTTTAAGAGGTGCTTGGGATAAAGTAAGAGAAGATCCTGTTTTGAAATTTTTCGTTGTTGCAGTAACGGCATATGGTATGGCTACTTTTGAAGGTCCGATGTTGTCATTAAAAAATGTGAATGCTATTTCACATTATAGTGATTGGACCGTAGCGCATGTTCACGTAGGTGCACTTGGATGGAATGGGTTTTTAACATTTGGTATGATGTATTGGTTGATACCGAGATTGTACAATACTAAACTCTATTCAAAAAAATTGGCATCTACGCATTTTTGGGTGGGTACTTTAGGGATTTTATTGTATGCCATTCCTATGTATTGGAGTGCTTTTAGATCTTATTTTATGATGAAAGCATTTACTCCTGAAGGGCAATTGGAATATCAATTTATTGATGTAGTACAAACCATCATACCATTTTATATAATGCGTGCAGTAGGTGGTACTATATTTTTAGTAGGAGTTGGTATCATGATATATAATTTAATCAAAACTGCAAAATCAGGTTCATTTGTTGAAGAAGAATCAGCTGAAGCAGCACCATTAACTAAAGAATATCGTGCACCAGCCAATTCATTTTGGCATAGTTTTATTGAAAGGAAACCGTTACTATTATTAGTATTAAGCTTGGTTGTAGTAGGGATTGGAGGCTTGATAGAGCTTATACCTACTTTCTTAGTCAAATCTAATATTCCAATTATTACTTCAGTAAAACCATATACACCTTTAGAGTTACAAGGCAGGGATATTTACATAAGAGAAGGGTGTTATAATTGTCATTCACAGATGATACGTCCATTTAGATATGAAGTAACGAGATATGGAGAATATTCTAAAGCTGGAGAGTTTATTTATGATCATCCATTTCAATGGGGAAGTAAACGTACTGGACCAGATTTAGCAAGGGTAGGTGGAAAGTATGGTGACAGCTGGCATTTTAATCATATGCTTGAACCAACCTCCATGGCACCTGGTAGTATAATGCCGTCTTATCCTTCATTATTTGAAAAGGATATAGACAAGGGAAGTACCTTATCAAAAATTCACGCAATGCGTAAATTGGGAGTTCCATATCCAGAAGGTTATGAAAGTATAGCTAACGATGATTTAGAGAAGCAAGCGAAGAGTATGACAGATAAATTATTGGCTGATAATAAAATTGAAATAAGCAGCGATAAAGAAATTATTGCATTGATAGCTTATTTACAGCGATTAGGAAAAGATATTAAATTAGAAAAAAAATAAATTTTAAACAATGAAATTCTCAACTTATTTGGAAAAAATAGTCGGAGTGAGTATTTATCCTGTAGTGTCATTACTCCTGTTTGTAGCTTTTTTTATCATCGTTACTTATTGGGTTTATAGTATGGACAAAGGTGAAATACAACGTATTGAAAAACTTCCATTGGATAATCATTAATATTTAAGTTATGTTAAAGAAAAATTTAAAAAAATCTATATTTGGATTTGTAATTTCTATGATGCCCTTTTTGGTTATTGGACAAGGGACAGAAGCACCCATGCCAAAAACGCCATTAATGGATGAAAAGAGTATGATATTAATTTTAATCATTGTATTACTATTTCTTCCATTATATTTAACTGGAAAGATGTTTTTAGTTGCAGCGAAAGATTACATGATAAGAATGAAAAACAGATCAAATGCGAATAAAATCATCAATACATTATTAATACTTTTTGCCTTTACCCAGATTTCATTCAGCCAGGCTACACCGGCACCAGCGCATCAAATTAATTTTGATTGGTCATCTTGGGGTTTGTTTTCATGTATAGTTGTCGAGATATTTCTCATAGCATATTTTTCATGGCAAACTACAAAATTTTTAAAAAGTATTTCTGCGTATGAAAAGGAACATACAAATGTAGTTAATGAAAGTTGGATTGAGAGATTATGGAATAAGATCAATAGTTTTAAACCCATTGAAGAGGAAGCAAGTATTGATGTTGGGCATAATTATGATGGAATACGAGAATTGGACAATATTACGCCGCCATGGTTCACAGCAGGATTTTTATTTACAATTGTGTTTGGCTTATTTTATTTATGGCGGTACCACATAAGTCACTCAGCACCTTTACAGGTTGAAGAATTTAAAATGGAGATGGCACAGGCAGAGATTGATAAAAGTAAATATCTATCTATGCAAGCCAACAATGTAGATGAAAATTCTGTTAAAATGCTAGAAGCTCCTGATATTGCAGCTGGAAAAGCTATTTTTACTGAAAAATGTATAGCTTGTCATGAAGCACATGGTGGAAGTAAAGCAGGTGGTGTGGGGCCAAATCTTACAGATGATTATTGGATTCATGGGGGTTCAATAAAAAATATTTTTACATCTATTAAATATGGTTGGCCAGACAAGGGTATGATTTCTTGGAAAGATCAATTGTCTGCGAACCAAATGGCGCAAGTTGCAAGCTTTGTAAAATCTTTGAAGGGAAGTAATCCAGCAGGTGCTAAAGAGAAACAAGGTGAATTATACGTTGAACAACAAGACACAATTGCTCCTGTGGTGACTGATACCGTTAATATAAAGAAATAAAAAGAAATTGAGAGAAGAGGATTTATTGCATGCGGATTCATACAGAGACAGGGTTAGTACTGTAACTGATACCGGAAAAAGGAAATGGATATATGCATTGAAGCCTTCGGGTAAATGGTATAACTATAGAAAATATATTGCCTACTTTTATCTGGCTATTTTCTTTATTATACCATTTATAAAAATAAATGGTTTGCCATTTATGATGATTAATATTCCAAAGGGTAAATTTATTTTATTTAGTAAAATATTTTGGCCTCAGGATTTTTTCATCTTTGCAATAGCAATGATCACATTTATAGTTTTTATTGTTTTGTTTACCGTAGTGTTTGGGCGATTATTTTGTGGGTGGGTATGTCCACAAACTGTATTTATGGAATTTGTGTTCAGACCAATTGAATGGTTAGTGGAAGGTTCCGCTAGTCAACAAAGAAAGTTGAATGAAGAACCATGGACTACTCATAAAATCATTAAGAAATCGCTCAAACATTTTATATTTATTTTTATTTCGTTCATCATATCACACACTTTTTTATCATATATTCTAGGAGTCGATGAAATAATAAAAATAATTAGTGAACCCATGTCAGAACATTTAGTTTTATTAACTGGCTTGGTCGTGTTTGCCTTAATCTTTTATGGTGTATTCGCCTATCTCAGGGAAATTGTTTGCACAACCATTTGTCCGTATGGCCGATTGCAAGGTGTAATGTTTGACAAAGACACTATGCAAATTGCATATGATTACAAGAGAGGAGAGCCTAGAGCCAAGTACAAAAAAAATGTAATAAGACCAGAAGGCGATTGTATCGGTTGCATGAAATGTGTTCAAGTTTGTCCTACTGGAATTGATATTCGTGATGGATTACAAATGGAATGTGTAGGATGTACAGCATGTATTGATGCATGCAACGAAGTTATGGATGCTGTACATTTTGAGCGAGGTTTAATACGTTATGCTTCCGAAAATGAAATTAGCACAGGTAAGAAATTTCATTTTAATACACGGATGAAGGCTTATACTGTATTGTTAGTTATATTAATGATATTTATGAGTGTTTTGGTTGCTACTCGTAAAACAGTTGATACATATATCTCTAGAGTTAAGGGTCAGCTTTATCAAGAAATTCCTCCAGATAAACTCAGTAATTTATTTGATGTGAAAATTATCAACAAATCGAATGATTCGTTTCCAATTACTTTAAAATTGGAAGGTATGCAAGGAGAAATTAAGTTGGTGGGTGCAGAACAAATGTCTTTAAAAAAGGAAGCACTCAATGAATATGAATTCTTTTTGGAAATTCCAAAACATTTGATTACGTCAAGAAGTACCAAAATTAAAATAGGTGTTTACAATGGGGATCAAAAAATACAGACTGTTAAGACAAAGTTTTTAGGACCATTTAAATAATTGCAATTAACTAATATTAATCTATGAATTGGGGATACAAAATTTTGATTTTTATCATTGCCTTTATCATCGCAATGTTATCAATGGTTTTTGTAGCATTTAGGCAAACCAACGACATGGTGGATGAGAATTATTATGAGAAGGAGATGAATTATCAATCACTAATTGATGCTGCTCAGAATTTGAATTTAGTGAGTGATTCTATATTAATTAACCAAAATGAGAGTTATGTTATAGTAAATATACCGAATTCATTAATATCAAATTTTGAACAAGGAAATTTATCATTTCTTCGAATTGACGACAAGCGTAAGGATGTAACATTTGATTTTAAACCAAATGAAAAAGGTGTGTTATTAATAGAAAAATTTAAGTTTGTCTCCGGTGCTTATAAAGCGAGAATAAAGTGGCGTAACTTGGGAAAGGATTATTATAGAGAGCAAAATCTAATTGTGGAATAATGGATGGCTTTATATTGGTTATTGTGTCAGGATTTATGATTGGAATATTGGGAAGCTTTCATTGTGTAGGTATGTGTGGACCTTTAGCCTTGTCTTTACCCATACATCAACTCTCGACATTTAATAAATCAATAGCCATATCACTTTATAATCTTGGAAGATCTTTGTCTTATCTATTAATGGGAATAGTTTTCGGATTATTAGGTATGAGTTTTTCGCTTTTTAAATTGCAGCAGTGGTTATCAATTGGAGCAGGTTCTGTTATTTTAATATTTCTTATATTCAATCAATTCGGTTCCTACAAAATAAATGTGTTCAGTCAATTGAGTCAATCTGTCAAAACTAAATTAAGTGAATATCTAAGGGTAGAGAAAACACCTTCTTCTTATTTGTCCATAGGTATCGTTAATGGGTTTTTACCTTGTGGACTGGTTTATGTTGCCATTGCAGCTGCTGTTGCATCAGGTTCTGTGTTAAAAAGCGGTATAACTATGTTTGCTTTTGGAATGGGTACGATTCCAATCATGGCATTAACAATGGTATTCGGAAAATTTGTTTCAATTAGTCTGCGTAATAAATTAAATAAAATCACACCGTATCTCATTATGTGTTTGGCTATTTTGCTTATACTAAGAGGTTTGAATCTTGGAATTCCATTTATTTCTCCATTGTTAGAAAATGGTAAAATGAACTGTTGTCATCGATGAGAATTGTCAAATTAAAATATTCTAAAAATCGATATAAAAATTATAATTATATGATTGAAGTCATAAAATAGATGGTATTTTTACTTGAAATTTGCGCTTGTATTAAACGAAAAACAAAATTATGAATAAATTAAATTTTAGTCTTTTAATTATCGGAACCATTTTGGTTCTTGCTGCATGTGGGGGTGGTGATTCCAAGAATCCTAATTCTGGGAGTTCATCTGATCAAGCACCTAAATCCATGATTGATGACAAACCTGCTTATGATCCTAATCGAGGAGAAGGGAAGTTCTCTTCTGAAAATTTGACTTTAACAGATCAGATTGATGTTACAATGGCTGATGAGGGATTCAAGATACAAGGGGTAAAGTGCAGTGCATGTCATAAATTGACTGATGAAAAATTGGTTGGTCCAGGATGGAAAGGCGTGACTATTAGGAGAAAACCTGAATGGATTATGAATTTTATTACTAATCCTGATGCTATGATAGACAAAGATCCTGCTGTTCAAGCTCAATTGGAATTATGCTTAGTACGTATGCCCAATCAGAGTTTAACGGATACAGATGCAAGAAATTTATTAGAATTTATGCGTAGAAATGACGCAGCCAAATAGTTTATAAATTTTAAATTATTTAAAATTTATAATGATTTGATATTTTTTCTTTCAAAATTAAAATTAATTATATGAAATATATTTTTGTAAAAACGATGTGTGTTGTTTTTTTAATGATCAGTTTGGTCATCAGTTGTAAGCCAAAAAATATGAGTACTGCAGTAAGTGGAGATTTGGCTTCAAAATCTTTTGTGCCACCTGGAAAATATGATGCGTATTACAATTTCGTGAGTGGGGGATTCAGTGGACAAATGAGTGTATATGGATTGCCAAGTGGTCGTTTGTTGCGTGTTATTCCAGTTTTCTCCGTTGATCCAGAAAAGGGTTGGGGATATAGTGAAGAAACTAAGCCTATGCTTAACACTTCACATGGGTTTACGCCATGGGATGACTTGCATCATACCGAATTATCTCAAACCAATGGCGAAATAGATGGTCGTTGGGTTTTCGGAAATGGGAATAATACCCCAAGGGTCGCTCGAATTAATTTGAAAACGTTTAGAACGGATGAAATTATTGAGTTGCCGAATAGTGCTGGAAATCACTCTTCGCCATTTATTACTGAAAATACCGAATATGTAGTTGCAGGAACGCGTTTTAGTGTGCCAGCGGATAATGTCAATGGAGATGTTGCAATAAATACTTATAAGCAAAATTTCAAAGGACATATTAGTTTTATAAGTGTAAATAAGGATAATGGAAATATGAGTATTGCTTTCCAACTTCAATGTCCTGGTGTGAATTTTGATTTAAGTCACGCTGGCAAGGGAAAATCCCACGGTTGGTTCTTTTTCTCATGTTATAATACCGAACAGGCCAATACTTTACTAGAAGTTAATGCGTCTCAAAAAGATAAAGACTTTATCATGGCAGTCGATTGGAAGAAGGCTGAGGAGTACGTTAAAGCTGGAAAGGGTAAAAAAGTCGCTGTTAATTATGCTCATAATACTTGGGATGAAAAGACGCACACTGCAAAATCTGAAATGATTAAAGAAGTCTTAGTTTTAGATACTAAAGAATTGACTGATATCTGTTATATGATACCTTGTCCAAAATCTCCCCACGGATGTGATGTGGATCCTTCTGGAGAATACATAGTAGGAAGTGGTAAATTAGCTGCCTTAATTCCAGTATTTAGTTTTGATAAACTTCAAAAAGCAATTGCAGATAAAGCTTTCGATGGAATGTATGATGGTATACCAGTCATTAAATATGAGGCTGCATTACACGGTGAAGTTAAAAAACCAGGATTGGGACCATTGCATACTGAATTTGATGGAAAGGGAAATGCGTATACCACATTTTTTGTATCTTCTGAAGTAGTGAAATGGAGTTTAAAAGATTTAACAGTTATTGATAGAGTGCCTACTTTTTATTCAGTGGGTCACTTGTGTATTCCTGGTGGAGACAGTAGAAAACCTTCTCCCAAATACTTGATAGCATATAATAAAATCACTAAAGATCGTTATTTGCCAACAGGTCCGGAGCTTGCTCAAAGTGCTCAATTATTTGATATTAGTGGTGACAAAATGCAAATGATTTTGGATTTTCCGACTATTGGAGAACCACATTATGCTCAAGCGTGTCCAGCTGAATTAATTAGTGGGAATCAAGTTAAAATATTTAAAATAGAAGATAACCAGCACCCATATGTTGCTAAAGGGGAAACAGAAACAAAAGTGATACGGGAAGGAAATAAGGTTCATGTGTACATGACTGCCATTCGATCTCACTTTTCACCTGATAATATAGAAGGTGTTAGAAAAGGGGATGAAGTATATTTCCATATTACAAATTTGGAACAAGATTGGGATGTGCCCCATGGATTTAGCATTAAAGGAATAAGCAATGCTGAATTACTTATAATGCCAGGAGAAACTTCAACGTTGAAATGGGTGCCAGATAGAACAGGAATTTTTCCAATGTATTGTACAGATTTTTGCAGTGCATTACATCAAGAAATGCAAGGTTATATTAGAGTATCTCCAGCTGGTAGTAGCGTTCCTATTAGTTTTAGTCTAGGAAAAAATAGTTCTGATGCTAAGAAATAGTAATTAGAATGAGTTGAAAAGAATTTGTTGTAAAATATTTTAATTAAATTGTATTTAAAAGGGCAGTGTATTGAAAAATGACTGCCTTTTTTATTCAAAAACACCATAACATATCAAAATGAATCATGAAAAACAATTGTTGAGTCGCATTTCAAAAATAGTGCTCATTATTACTAGTATTTGTTTAGCTATTTCAATTTTTGTACCATTGTGGCGAATTGAATTATCTGCGCCTCAATATCCTGAAGGCTTGGTGTTGAAAATTTTTGCGGATAAACTTGGTGGGCAAGTAGAAATTATTAATGGGTTGAATCATTATATTGGAATGAAAACCTTGCACAAGGAAGACTTTATAGAATTCACCATTCTTCCTTATATAATTGGGTTATTTGCTTTGCTTACATTTATTATTGCTATTTTTGGAAAGAAGAGGTGGTTGTATTTACTGCTTTTTTCATTTTTATTATTTGGCATTATTGCTATGATTGATTTTTATAGGTGGAATTATAATTATGGCCATAATTTGGATCCTAATGCTGCTATTATTGTCCCAGGAATGGCTTATCAGCCGCCATTAATTGGATTTAAACAATTGTTAAATTTTGGTGCATATTCTATCCCTGATATAGGTGGTTGGCTATTTGTTGCGAGCGGAATATTGATGATCTTTGCATCCTTAAAGGAACGAAAAATATTTTTTAAATCATGAAAATTTTACTTATCAATTTATTTTGTCTCGTTATTCTACTTTTTTCTTGTGGGAGTTCCGAAGTGCCTTCTATGAAACTTAATGTAGATCAATGTGAATATTGTAGAATGAAAATATCAGATGGTAGATTTGGTGCTGCATTAACTACACAAAAGGGAAGAACATATAAATTTGATGATTTAATTTGTCTTTTGAATTATAAAAATGAAAATAAAAATGTGAATTATCGACAGTTTTATATTTCAGATTTTATGCAATCCAATACAATGATACAAGTAGATCAAGCCTATTTTGTTGAGGGATCACAAATAGTTGGTCCAATGCAAGGACATGTAGCTGCTTTTGCTAATAGAGATAGTGCTTTGATTTATCAAAGAAAGTATGAAGCTAAATTGATGAATTGGGAAGAAGTCAGTCATTAAGAAATTAAATTGATGAAACAATTTATTATCCATAATTTATTCATGTTGGTCGTTGTAACTACGAATGCAATGACATATCATGTTGGTGCAAACTACGCAATTCAAAAAATTCAATGGGCCATCAATCAAGCAAAAAATGGGGATACCATTATAGTGCATGAGGGGATATATAAGGAAGGAAATGTGTTAATCAACAAATCTTTGCACGTTTATGGAATCAATAGACCTGTTATTGATGGACAGGGTAAATTTGAGGTTGTTTCTATTAAATCGAACCAAGTTGTTTTTGATGGATTCCAGGTCCAACATTCGGGATATGCAACATTAGAAGATCCATGTGGAATTAAGGTGTATGATAGTAATCATGTAACCTTGAGTAATAATATCTTGGATGATAATTTTTTTGGAATCTATCTTCAGTATTGTAATCGTTGTGTGGTTAAAAACAATCGGATTAAGGCATATGGGAAAGAAGAACAACAAATTGGTAATGGCATCCATTGCTGGAAAAGTGATACTTTGCAAATTATAGGGAATACTATTGAAGGACATCGAGATGGAATATACTTTGAATTTGTAACGCATTCCATTATTTGGCGCAATGTTTCTATTCGAAATATAAGATATGGTTTGCATTTTATGTTTTCAAATGATGATGCTTACATTTCAAATGTATTTAAAGAAAACGGTGCTGGAGTAGCTGTCATGTTTACAAAGAATGTAAAGATGTTTAATAATGTATTTGAACAAAATTGGGGTGATGCTGCATATGGTATGCTTTTAAAAGAAATCAATGATAGTTATATTATCGGAAATGTATTTGTGAGTAATACAGCAGGTATTTTTATGGATGGTACGAATAGAGTTAAGGTTGAGAAAAATATATTTAAGAATAATGGGTGGGGCATGAAAATTCAAGCTAGTTGCACTCAAAGTGAAGTGACCACCAATAATTTCATAGGGAATACTTTTGATATTAGTACAAATGGAACATTAGTATTAAATACATTTGATAAAAATTATTGGGATAAATATGAAGGATATGATTTAGACAAGAATAGTATTGGAGATGTACCTTTTCATCCTTTGAGTATTTTTTCTGTTATCGTTGAATCTAATCCATCAGCGATGTTATTATTTCGAAGTTTTATGGTGACACTTCTGGACCAATCAGAAAAGTTAATTCCTACATTGACCCCAGCACATTTTATAGATAATACACCTTTGATGCGCGCATTAGAATTATGATAAAAGTCCAACAAATATCTAAACATTTTGGAGCCATAAATGTGCTTAATCAAGTCAATTTAACTTGTGAAAAGGGTTCATGTATTGCATTAATTGGACCAAACGGTTGTGGAAAGACTACCTTAATAAAATGTATATTAGGCATGGTGATTCCCACGAAAGGGAATATACTGTTTAATGGATTAGACATTTCGAAGACATTTAAATATCGGGAGAATATAGGTTATATGCCACAAATAGGGAGGTATCCTGATCATATGACAATAGGACAAATTATTGAAATGATGAAAGAAATCAGACAATCTAATACTGTAGAAGAGGAATTGATGTATTTATTCAAATTGAATCAATTGTTTGATAAAAAAATGAGAACGCTATCTGGAGGAACAACTCAAAAAGTAAGTGCGACTTTAGCCTTTTTATTTAATCCTGATGTATTGATATTAGATGAACCTACAGCAGGCTTGGACCCATTATCGGCTGAAATATTGAAAGATAAAATAATAAAGGAAAAGCAGAATGGAAAACTTATTTTAATTACATCACATATGCTGAGTGAATTGGATGATTTGATTACGCAAATTGTTTATATGCAAGATGGTACTATCAAATTCCATAAAGATATTAATGTATTGCGTAAGGAAACAGGTGAAGAAAAAATATCAAAGGCTATTTCTTATATTCTAAAAAAAAATTATAATGATTAGATTGATCAAGTTAATCATTTTGGATATATTAAAAAACAGAATCATGATCATTTATATGATGGTTCTAGCTATACTGTCATGGGGTGTATTTAGTTTAGAAGACAATAGTACCAAGGGTTTATTAACACTATTGAACATTGTTCTGATGATTGTGCCTTTGGTATCTATTATTTTTTCGACCATATATCAATATAATAGTTCCGAATTTGTGGAACTATTATTAAGTCAACCTATAGAAAGGAATAAAATTTGGTTGAGTTTATTCATTGGCTTATCCTTATCATTAATACTTGCTTTTGTAATAGGGGCGGGAATTCCATTATTGATTTTTGAATGTTCCACCATTGGTTTTATGATGGTTGGGATTGGTTGTTTTGTTTCTATAATATTTGTAGCTATCGCATTTTTAAGTGTCATTTTAACACGTGATAAAGCTAAGGGTATTGGTATATCGATTATGTTGTGGTTGTTCTTTGCTTTATTGTTTGATGGTATAGTATTGTTTCTGATGTTTCAATTTTCAGAATATCCAATAGAAAAAGCAATGGTTGGTATTACTGCTTTGAATCCTATTACTTTATCTAGAATTCTAATATTATTACATTTAGATGTATCAGCTATGATGGGATACACTGGAGCGATTTTTAAAGATTTTTTTGGAACTACTGTAGGATTGATTATTACTTTTTTCTTAATCATTATGTGGATCTTTATTCCATTTTATATTTCATTAGTTAAATTTAAAAAAATGGATTTATGACAACGGTTAAAAGTTTAGTCGCTCAAGCAGAAAATGCTTCTGATCAGGTAGCTAACAATATTAATAAAGGAGTCGAATTGAAGTTTTTGATGATTGATTTTATAATAGACACAGTATTAAAAGAAAATAAATCTAAAATAGCTACCCAACTGACCATATTAATGGGGCAATTGAAAATTCAAGCTATTGGAGTTCACAATAAATTGAATCAATATGATGAATTTGAAATACCTATGAATGAATTACATTTTGTCGATAAGGAGATTGATACTTTGTGTTTATTATTTCAAAGATAAATTGCGCTTTATGAAAACAGACATTAAAAATAGAGTTGATATTGAAAGGATAGTCAACTTGTTTTATGAAAAAGTTAAAAAAGATGCTAGCATTGGATTTTTTTTTACAGAAATAGCTCAGACCAATTGGGAAAAGCACTTGCCCATTATGTATCAATTTTGGGAAAATATAGTATTCTCAACGGGAACTTACGAAGGGAATCCAATGATCAAGCATAGAGAAATTAGTCAAATTAAACCGATAACAATGGATCATTTTCAACATTGGATACACTTATTTAACGAAACAGTTAACGAACTTTTTCAAGGGGAAAAGGCCGAACTCATTAAACAAAGAGCTCAAAGCATCGCAACTGTAATGCAAATAAAGTTAATAAATCAATAAAGTAAATGTTTTAGTATTTAATTTTGTGATCGGAAATTTATACTAAATTGAAATTGATTATTATATTTACAGTAGATCAAATGTAAAGAGCCAATGCAGATCGATGAAAATATTTTGATTACCTGGGGAGCGGTAGTGAAGAAATATAATAAGAATGAAATTATATTTGACGAAGGTGCACTAGCACAATTTTACTTTCAAATAAAAAATGGTACTGTAAAAATGAGTAATTCCAATGATGATTGTAAAGAATTTACTCAAGGGGTGTTTCATGATGGAGATAGTTTTGGTGAGCCTCCACTTTTTATTGATGAAAGTTATCCTGCTACTGCTATAACAATTACAGATTGTACAATTATTAAATTGTCAAAAGCAACATTTTTTAAAATATTAAGTGAATATCCTGCAATACATCATACGTTTACTACACTTTTTGCAAAGAGGGTTCTAATGAAGTCAAAATTACTTCGGGATATCATAAATCATACACCGGAAGAAAGAATTATTAGTTTTTTACATGCATTTAAAGCTAAATCAAATGCTAAAGAAGACAAGATACATATACCCTATACCAGACAAGAGATTGGAAATTTTATTGGATTGCGTGTTGAGACGGTCATTAGAACCATAAAGAAGCTTGAAGAGACACGAAGAGTTACTATAAAACAAAGAAAATTATATTTTTAATGAGTGATTATTTAAAAGAAAAGTGGTTACATATATCGATATTTAATTTGAGTATTGTAGCTCTATTGGGTGTGATAATGAGGTATAAAATAGGATTTGAGTTTCCATATTTTGATCAAAAACATCTTCAGCATGCTCATTCGCATTTTGCGTTTACGGGATGGATATCGCATACACTTTTTGTGTTAATGCTGTTGTTTTTAAGTCAACAAAAATTTACTCTAGTATTGAATAAATATAAGTCAATCATTTTAGGAAATTTAATTTGTGCATATGGGATGTTGTTTTCTTTTGCAATGCAAGGCTATGGAGTTATCTCTATTTTTTTTTCAACCCTGTCCATTTTAAACACCTATATTTTTATATTTTGTTTCTTAAGGGATTTAAAGCTAATCGAGCCGCATCCCAGCAAAAATTGGTTTAAAGCTTCCCTTATTTTTTACATTTTTTCTTCACTGGGTACTTTTGCATTGGCCTACATGATGATAACAAAGCATCTTCCCCAAAATTATTTAGCATCAGTTTATTATTATTTGCATTTTCAATATAATGGTTTTTTCTTCTTTTCATGTATGGGTTTATTCATAAGCCAATTGTATCGTTTCATTCCAATACTCAAATTTAATTCGCAAATATTTTGGTTATTTGCCATAGCATGTATCCCTACCTATTTTTTATCTACATTGTGGATGAAGTTACCTATTTGGCTCTATGTAATAGTCGTTATTGGGGCTTTTATGCAAGTCTTAGGGTGGGTTAAATTACTCCAATTGGTACAGCAAAACCTTTCAATATTCAAAACGTCTATTAAACCAATATGGAGGAAATTTTTCTTAATACTGGCTTTAGCAATAAGTATTAAATTGCTGCTTCAATTAGGTTCTGCTATACCAAGTATAAGTAAATTAGCATTTGGTTTTAGGCCAATTGTTATTGCCTATTTGCACTTAGTTTTACTTGCTATCATATCGTTTTTTTTAGTGTTGTACATTTTTTGTTTTAATGCTCTTGGAACGTTTAAAAATACAATTAGGGCTATCACATTATTTGTATTTGGGATATTTTTTAACGAATTTGTATTACTTATTCAAGGTATTGGATCTTTTAGTTACACTATAATTCCTTATGCTAATGAAACATTATTTGTAGCAGCAATCATAATGTTTTTTGGACTTGTTGCTTTATTGATTATTCAACTAAGAAAAATGAATTCTTATGATTAAAGTCATAAAAAATTAATAATTGCTGTAGTTTCTTTGCTATATCATTAAATTTACATAAAAATAAAATATGAAGCCAATTTTTAAAGTTTTTGCAATTGTTGTAATCCTAACTTCCGTAGGATGTAAATCGGGATCCGAAAATAAGAATATGTCTGCAGCAGATGCAACATCTACAGAAGCGCCAATGGTAGGGCAATCTGGGGTAAAAGATGATGTATCTAACCCAAATATTGTACAAGTAGCTGTTGGGAGTAAAGATCATACTACACTTGTAGCGGCGGTTCAAGCTGCAGGTTTAGTAGATGCTCTCAGTAATGCTGGGCCATTTACCGTTTTTGCACCTACCAATGATGCATTTGCTAAATTACCTGCTGGTACAGTTGAAGGTTTATTAAAGCCTGAAAAATTAGCTGATTTAAAGAGTATTTTAGAATATCATACATATGTGGGTACTTTAAAAACTGATTACATGGATGATGGCCAGTCTTTTGAACAAGTCAATGGAGGAAAGGTTAGCATCAGTAAAAAAGATGGTAAGGTGATGGTTAATGGGAAAGCTACTATTTTAGCTTCCATTCCTACTTCAAATGGTATCATCCATGTCATTGATGAAGTATTGTTACCTCAATAAAATTCATTCATTTTGTTTTTTTTATTGTTAAATAGTCATTGGAATTTTTTTTCTAATGACTATTTTTTTTATAGTGTTTTGCTTATTTCGTTTAACCCAAGTTGCAGCTATCCTGATATAAATAATTGATTTTCAGTACTGTTCAAAAAGTTGGGTGTCATTTTGTGTACTACAGATTTTCTTTTTCTAAAAGGTTTATAGTTGATTTTTAGAACATCCATAAGTTCTTTTAGCTTATTGGAGGGTTCACTGCATTTTCTAATACTAATAATACTTTCTTCTGTGTTTTGTCCTGTAGTGGTGATTATTTTTTGGGTATTTGCAATTCTTACAATTTCCGTCCATGAGTGTTTGATATTTTGCGCTTTGAGCTGGAATCTTATTGTATTTACAAGCCAATATGCTAATATACCCAAATGTAGATGAGCCATAGTACTATTGTCATTTTTATGGTATATTGGGCGTAGATTTAAATCATTCTTTAATACTCTAAATGTCGATTCAATTTCTCTTATTGTATTGTAAATATTCCAAATAATTACTTCGTCCCTTACATTCAAGTTTGTTCGAAGGAAATAGATTCCTAAATGTTCAATTGTATGATCATGCTTAGAACTATTTTTTTGCCAAATCAATTCAGTTACCTGATTTGTTTGCTCATTAATTTTGACCGAGATGTCGAAGTATTGGTTTGCGGTTGGATATTTTTGTTTGATTCTACCAAGACGCTCATACACTTTTGAGGATTGTTTTATTCCTCCCTTTCTATTAATTGCATTTGATATTTTTTCTAATTCTTCTTCAAAGAGCTTTTCAAAAAGATTTTTCATTCCCTGTTCTTTCAAGGACTTTGCATTGCTTTTTACTTCCAGATAATAATCTGTATTTTTTATAGTAGCAATGGCTTTTAATTGAATTTCATTCTTTGTTTTTGTTTCTAATATGACGGTAAGTCTATTTTTAAGAGGTTCATATTCTTTTAATTGAGTTCTGCTCGCACAAACATAATGATATCCATTTTCTTCTATTAGTTTTAAATTTTCTTCTGTTGCTATTCCAGCATCGAGTACAATTACTGCTTTTTGACTACAAGTATGAACTTTGATTTTTGTAATCATTGTTATTAATTTTTTGCAGTCAGCTATATTGCCTTGATGAATTGCACTATATTTAATAAAACCTTCGATGTTTACAACCATGGCCAATACAATCAATTTTGCATCTTTTCTTTTCTCTTTACTTCTTCCGTGTTTGGCTATTTTACTTTTTACTTTTGATCCCTCAAAGTATGTATTTGTTAAATCATACAGGATGATTTTGTCTTCTAAATCAAATAATGTATTTGTTGTAATTGATAGGTGTTTTTCGATTTTGTCTTTAATTTCATAAAGTTTTAGTGAATTGTTATAAAGTTTATCTTTTGTAATTTGATCTGTATCATATCCAGTCAATTCACAAATTCCAGAATTTTCTTTTATCCATTTGCTCGTTCTCAATTCAGATTCAGGATACACAGCTCGACTGACAACTTGGGTCGCGGCTAATTGTATTTGTTCTTCGTCCCATCCTTGCTCCCTAAAAAATGATGTGAGTTGTAATTTATCCCACGCGTTATAGCTAATCCATTCAGCTCCTACTTCTCTTACATTACTATGTTGGATTGTGTCTATATCAACTTTCCTCTTTTCTTTCTCCGCCCACTCAAGGTCAATTTTTTTATCTTCTGCTATTCGACTCCACAACTCCTCAACCATTTTTAAAATAATTGGATCTTCCTCTTCAAATATACTATGCCGCTGATGATAGCGATCCGTTATTAGTTTCTGAACTTTATTGAGCTGTTCTGGTTCGATGCCTTCTAAAAATCAAACATTTAAAATAGTTCTATGACATACTCGGTTTTCCGTATTGCGATAACTCTCTATCAATCGATAATAACTATCTAATTTACCAGTCCTTGGATTCGTTCGAACAACACTTTTAAAATACATAATGGCAAAGGTCTATTTAACTCGATTATTAAACAACACCCCCCTGAGTACTACAAATCATTTATTGAGCTCTACACTACAATATATTATTTTATCTCGTACCCCCCTACGAATATGATTAGCATTTTGCGATAAAATATAATGAAAATAGTTATAAAAAAGATCCAAAATCATGTTTTGCTGCAACTTGGGTTAAAAAAAAAAGGAGCATATAACTACACGCTCCTTTTTTATATTTAAAACAAAATGTAATATATTTTATGTCACATTACTTTTGGTCTTTGGTCGAAGATACATTCATATCTCTAACACAAACGTATTTCCCGTCCTTTTTTTGGAAGTAAGACATATAGTGTCCTTTTGACAATTCTTCACCTGATGGACTGATTTCTGTCCATGATCCTATTTCAACAGCGGAATTTCCTTCAGCAAAAAGATCTACTACTTTATAAACATTGGTTTTTCCAGTGGTGTCTTTTGCAATGCCTTCAGCTATCTTTGCTTGAATAGCCGCTTTACCTGATGTTGGTTCAGAGTTTCTTCCATAGCTTATAGCATCATCACTGTAATAGGCGGCGACAGCAGCGGCATCTTTTGCTTTTTCAGCTGCTGCGAATGCATCTTCCATTTTTTGGATTTCAACTTTTAGAGCATCTACATCAATGGGTTTTGGCGCTTCTACCGGTTTAGCACATGAAGTGAATAGTAATACAATTCCTCCCAATAGTATGGGTAATTGAAGTTTGAAGTTCATAATTTTGGTTTTGTTGGTTAATTAATAGAATAAAAGTATACAATTTATTCTAGATTTCAGAAAATTACTTATTGTTTTACTTTTATAGCTTAAATGTGGAAGGGATTAGAATCTTCTTTTGAAATATCTAAGTTTTGCTTACAAAAGCAATTTGTTTTAAAAAAGATAAGGTTATAGGCGCTAGTTTTAAAATATTCAATTGGCTTTTAATCTTCTGAATAAGAGTTTTACTATTCTTTATAAGTTTTTGGGATATTAGGATCTGTTATAATAATGTAGTCGCCTAGGTGTTTGTGAATGTTCCAATCTATGTTTGGAAAAGAATCATCGCTACCTGTTGAAATGATGAGTGATTTTACTTTTGGACTGTATTTTTTAAGTTGTGTAACTATAGCAAAACCTTCGTCACTATGGAATCTTCCATTGATTTGAAACACTTTTTTGTTTTTATGTTGTTTCAGGTATTTGGAAATAGAATATGCCATAGTAGCGTCCCAAAGTGATTGCCCCATGATTAAATTGAATCCGCTTGGCATTATAGGTTGTACTGCTGCTTTGGTTGTGTCATTTGTAGAAGGGGCATCGTGTTTTGTTAGGGCCGTTAATTTTTCATAATATTTTCCAGATGCAGTATCATAAGGTAAGGGAGCAAAATACTTTTTTGAATCCGAAGATAATGCCATCAGGGCCTTCTGTCCTTTTCTTCCAGCTAAATTAGTATATCTAGTAGGTGAATTGGCGCAAATGACATCTAGTTTATTACTTTTAGCAAATTCAACCATGGGTTTATAATCCCTGTAATTACTCCAGGTACGAGCATCTTTTGTGAAATTTTTTTCCCGAATACTACCTTGAAGATATTCATTCATTACTGTTTGTACATCCCGATCAAACATTTCCATAGATAAGGTAGTGTTGTTAGAGAATGATTGATGTAGTGTTTCAAATATTTTATGTTCAAGAAAATGAGCTACAGAATCATTATGTTCTTCTCCAAAAAAAAGAACATTATAATTCTTCATATCTTCAACTATGTCATTTAGATTTACTTCTTTATTGAGTCTTATTGAGTATATTTTATAATTTGCTTCCGTGATTTGAGCAAAGGATGGAATAGTCATTAATAATGCAAAGCACATAATTAATGTTTTAATATTGACAGATCTGACGGAATTGATCATAATATACTTGAAATTTACATTATTATTTTTTTTCATAAGGAGGATATTTTATCGTTTTGTTTTTATTGACAGATTAAGTGTTTAATTCTTGATAATTTTTAAATTGAAGATTATAGATTTATTACAACATGTATAGATGTTTTGATTAAAACTAATTAGTCCCAAATTTAGAAAATTTAACCGTGATTCAAAATAATTTCTATTTGATTCAAATATTTATTTATTGCTTTAAAATCTTTTTTACGAAAATTCCATTTTTGGTTTTAATAGATATAATATACATGCCACTGGATCTATTTGTAAAATCAATTATGTTTGACGGCGAACTTAATGGAGTAGCAAATACTTTTTCACCCACAGAATTATAGATTTCAATTTGACAAGGCAATAGGAAATCACAATTTAGATATAAAGTGGTGTTAATGGGATTGGAAAGAATGAAACAATCCACTTCATTTTTTAAAAATTGTATATTTGTGGTTGTTTTTTGTGATGTAATGGTATCTAATCGTAATGGCCACCCATTATTAATACAACATCCAGAGTATGCACCACGATAGAACCACTGATATTGATCTTCATTGAAATCTTTATCCCACTGAGTGTACACATGAAATATTGAATCCAATGTCAATGAGCCTGTGAGTTGTCCAGTCCGTGGATATAGGTTGAGTTGGGTTATGTTTGTAGTAGCAGAAATTACATACTTTCCAATATTTGAATAGGAGTCTGTAAAATTATCCAAACTACGTGAGAAATTAGTTATAGGAGATGCAGCAAACACAGCATTAGCATAGCAATATTGTTGATAGGATGTGTTTGGATTATAAAGACGAATACCTCCAGAACTATTTAGTGTCCATACTGTATTGTGAAAAATTTTTACATCCTGAGGGCTTACGCCATTCTGAGGCGTAATGTATATGGCTCTAAAACCAGAAGGATCGTAATGATTGATAAAAATGTTATTATACAACATTATATTTCCAGTTCCTTGGAATAGAGCTTCAACAGGGTTGTTGTAAAAAAAATTTCCATAAATTTCGTAATAATCTTTAGATCCAAATCCTTCAAGTGGAAATCCGCCCACCAATAAATTAGGTCTGGCATTTCCGTTTGTTGATGAAGTGGAATCTTTTGTAAATACATTTTTTCTGATTATCGTTTTGCCATCGACAGAAGTACCGGAAAAATTATTTCTAACTTGGTTTAATTGATGTTTGATTTCCATATTATAACCTACGGTATTAGCAATGTAATTATACTCAATGATTCCATTCACAAAGGGTGCATCACCATTCGAATTACCGAGGTACATTCCGGTCCCAGCACCAATGATAGTATTTTTTCTTATGAGCCAATTCCAAGCTGAACATTTAGTACTTATACCTACATTCTGTTGAGAATTTCCATAATTTATTATGTTGAGATATTCAATTGTAATATGATGCGCCCAATTCCCGGTTGTTCCTTCTCCTTTTACTGCATCTATGGAAAAATTTTGACCATCCAGTTTAATATTTTTGATAACTAAATAGGAGCATTTAGTTATGCTCACTGTATTACAACAAGATTGTCCTATAAAAATGGTTTTATTTGCCTCTCCAATGATTACTATAGGCTCTAACGGTGTGCCATTTAAACCATTTAATTTAAGATTATTGTCGTAAATACCTTGCCTCAAGTATAAGGTATCTCCTGGAACTAATGCATTCAAATAATTGGTATAATTTGAGTTGTTTGCCACAATCAAATTTGCCATTATATTCGAAGTTTTAAATAGCATAAATACCAAAATGAATTGGTAGAATATTTTCGAATATTTTTTGAAACTAAAGTTAATAAGCATTTTTTTTGGATAGAACTTTGAATATGTGTTTTTTAATGATTTGCTGTAGATACAAAGTTAAAGTAAACTAATAAGTTATTCATGTGATTTTGATTTATTGAAATAGAAATTCAGTTAGAAATTATTGAAAGTAATAATATACATATTGATCATTTATTGTTGCAAAAATGGTGTTTAATTAGGTTTAACATAATAAAGAGGTAATATAGTAACTTGTTTTTAGATCGTACATTAACATAATAGTTGTCTTTAAACACATTTAAATCAGCATTAATGGGATTCTTTTTAACTTCATTTAGAGAAATGGATTAATTTTGTAAATCTACGTTTATTTAAATAAATATTAATTCAAATGAAAATGCAAATATTGAGGACTTGCACTATTCTGCTTATATTGTTCTTCTATACTATCTTAAACGCTCAAATACCGAGTATACCCAAA
Source organism: Saprospiraceae bacterium (assembly GCA_044228225.1). Taxonomy (GTDB): domain Bacteria; phylum Bacteroidota; class Bacteroidia; order Chitinophagales; family Saprospiraceae; genus Vicinibacter. The sequence goes on from JBGAVH010000007.1 coordinate 47,678, forward strand.
GAATTAAAATTAGGAAGCTCAATACATATTGAAACGATCGATGGTAATGATTTCATGGGTACATTAATTTATACGGACTCTGTTTTGGTGCGTATAAAAACCGAAAAATTAGGAGAATTGTCTATTAAAAAAATCGATATTAAAGTTATTGAGAGCATACAAGAGATCCAAGTTCATGGCGGAGCATATTGGTATGAGAATCCAAATGCTGGTCGATATCTTTTTGCGCCGAGCGCTTATAATCTTAGGGAAGGTGAGGGCTATTATCAAAATATATGGGTATTCATGAATCAAGTTAGCTATGGATTCACCGATTATTTTACTTGTGGTATAGGCATTGTGCCATTGTTTTTATTCGGATCTGAGAGTGCACAATATTCTCCAATGTGGGTGACCCCTAAATTTATGTTTGGCAAAGGAGATAGAAAATTTAATTTTTCTGCTGGGGCAATCGCATTTTTTGTTCCTTTCGGAGGAGATGAAACAAGGGGTACTGCCGGCATCTTGTATGGATTGGGTACTTATGGCAATAGAAATAATAACTTAAGTATTGGATTAGGTTGGGGTTTTGTTAGATCGCAGGGAGATGGTCTATGGGGGAAGCGACCTACCGTAAATATTAGTGGTATGTATAGGTTAAGTAAGAGTAGTTATTTAGTAACTGAAAATTGGTTTACAGCTTTTGGTGAAGGTGATTTTGTATCTAACGTAAATGTAATTTCTGGAGCATATCGATATGCAGGTAAGCATGCATCTATAGACTTAGGATTATTTAGCCCAATTTCTTATGAAAATGATGGATTTTTTGCATTGCCTTGGTTAGGAGTAACCCTTCCATTTGGTAAAAGCCTAAGAAAGAAATAAATTTTTTAAGAGACTGTATGTGATTTTTACAAAATTTATATTCTTTAACGTGTAACGCCTCTGTAAGCCTACTATTAATCTATAATTTGATGATTGGTTAAGGAAAGTATCCTTAAGGAGCCAGAATTGGTTTTCTAAACTTTTGAATTACATAGATTAATTGGTTAGTCAAAAACTTAATAATTTGGTAATATTCAATTCATATTAGAATCGTATGGAGAGCAATAGCTTTGTGACGAATCTATAAAAATAAAATAATGAATCTATTAAAATGTTTGCTAGTGATGTGTATGTGCTTAAGTATCACACTATTATCAGCCCAAGAGGAAGTAGCCAACCCAATGGATACTATGGGGACTGCAATTAATAAACTTCAATCAGACCTCTATATTTTGAAAAAACTCAAAATCTCAGGGTACATCCAAGCTCAATATCAAATCGCCGATACAGCAGGGATTTCAAGTTTTGCCGGAGGTAATTTTCCCGCAGCAGTAGATAATCGGTTTGATGTAAGACGCGGACGACTTAAATTTACTTATACCAGTGGTCTAAGCTCTAGTGTTATTCAATTCGATGTTACCCAAAGAGGTGTAAACTTTAAAGATGTATTTCTTTCTGTAACGGAGCCCTGGAAAAGTTCATTGTCACTAACTATGGGGATGTTTAACAGACCTTTTAGTTTTGAAAATGAATATTCCTCTTCACTTAGAGAATCACCTGAGCGTTCTAGAATTGTACAGGCTTTTCTACCTGGAGAAAGAGATTTAGGCGCTAAATTGAGCTTTCAAGCTCCAAAACCGTCCAAGTGGAATATATTAAAAATTGAAGCCGGGCTTTTCAACGGTACAGGTTTGGCAGGAACGAATGATTTTGACTCCTTCAAAGATTTTATTGGGAATATAGGTATTACCAAAACTACAAGAAATGAAAAAATCAATTATGGTTTGCGATTTTCATATTATAACGGTGGTATAAAACAGGGTAATAAATTTGTTTATAGTAATATTGAAACGAATCCTTCTGGAATTCTCGCATGGATTGTTGACTCTACAAGTTCAAATTTAAATGGCAAGGCAAAACGAGAATATTTGGGTGTAGATGCACAATTAACATGGGATTTGCCATTTGGTATCACAGCACTACGTGGAGAGTATATTACAGGACATCAAGCAGGCTCAAGCTCTTCATCCAGTAGCCCAAATACAGGAACTGCACCAACAGGTGATACCTATATCAGACCATTCACTGGTGGTTATGTTATATTGGCTCAAAATATAATGCAATCTAAACACCAATTGGTGGTTAAATATGATTGGTATGATCCTAATACTGAGGTTAGTAAAGATGATATTGGAAAATCAGGCTCAAAATTGACCGGTACAGATATCATGTATTCTACCATTGGAATTGGATGGAACTATCGATTGAATACCAATGTCAAATTCATGGCTTATTATGATATCGTTACTAACGAAACCAGTCAGAATTTGAGCGGATTCACTAAAGATTTGAAAGATAATGTATTAACATTAAGATTACAATATAAATTCTAATTTCAACATTTAACAAAGTATTAAAGAATACATCATATTCTCTTAATATTGCGAGTACACCTTTGTATCAAATTTAAAAAACTAATAAAAATATTCATAAAATGAAACATTTAAAATTAATTGCACTCTTTACTGTCCTAGTCTTATTTTCTGCCTTTACTTTCCAAAATCCTGGAGCTTTAAAAATCAAAGGAAGTGATACCGTTCTTCCACTAAGCCAAAAGGAAGCAGAACTTTATATGAAAAAAAATCCATCAGCAAAAATTACCGTTGTAGGCGGAGGTAGCGGTGTTGGGATTGCTGCTTTTTTGGATGGAACTACTGATATAGCGATGTCTTCCAGAAAAATAAAAATTGCTGAAAAAATTAAACTTCAAGAAGCTGGAAAAGCATTTAAAGAGGTTATTATCGCTAATGATGCATTAAGTATTATAGTCAATCCAAAAAATAAAGTAAGCCAGTTAACTCGTGAACAAATAGAAGGAATCTATACTGGAAAAATAAAAAATTGGAAAGAAGTAGGAGGCGATGATGAAAAGATAATTGCTTATTCAAGAGAGTCTAGCTCTGGTACTTTCGAATTCTTTAAAGAACATGTAATGAGTAATAAAAATTATGCGAGTACTGTGTTAATGATGCCAGCAACAGGAACCATAGTACAATCTGTTAGTCAGACAAAAGGAGCCATTGGGTACATTGGACTTGCCTACATGGAAAATAATCTTAAAGCAATCAACGTATCATATGATAAAGGAAAAACATTTGTAACTCCAACGGTTGAAAATGCCAAATCTAAAAAATATCCTATTGTTCGACCATTATATTATTATTATTTAACTAAGGATGCAAAATTGGTAAAACCATTTATCGATTATGTTCTTTCTGCTGAAGGTCAAAAGACGGTAAGTACAGTTGGGTATATTTCATTATAGGGAACCTGTCCAAACCCTTCTCTAACAGGAGGGGTAAATGAGTAACTAGGGGTCAAATTTTAGGTAAATGTAGCTAAATGAGAATCCATTCCAAGTTTTATATTCGCTAACGCGTTCCTTCACATAAAGTGTTGTCAACCCTAATCCATCTCATGTGAAGAACTGAATGGAATCGTGTAATTATCTTGGATAGGGAAGGTCCCCAAAAAAAAAATTAAAGCATTAGGTGTTCTTTGTTAAGTAGGAATATTACGTGCTAAATTATAATTAAAAAGGGTTGGAATTATTCTAAAAAAAATAATGAGCTGATTCTCGAAAATTATATTATAACGATAACAATATTTGAATTGAAAAAAATAAATTAATTGCATCATAGTGAATCATAAAGTGCGAAGTATTGTTGAACGAGGAATAGAAATCCTATTACAAGCTTGTAGTTGGGTTACTTCGCTTACAATCTTGTTAATTGTTATTTTTTTATTTAAAGAAGGTTTTTCATTATTTCGTAAATCTTCCCTAGAAGAAGGAAGTGTATTGGTACTTCATAAATCCAATCCACTTAATAAGATCAATGATACGGATTTGAAAAATATTTTTGATCAAAGTATAACAGATTGGTCCGAAGTAGGAGGTGATAGTGTTCCGATTACCTTGTTTAGAATAGATGATATCGGGAATTATTTTACGGATGAAGAATTGGGTGATACCTTGCAAAATATTTCAGTATGTATTGGTAAACTCCTTGATAGTATACCTGGGACGATAGCCTTTGTTCCTGAAAATTATATTAATGAAACCTACATTAAAGCACATTCTGAATTCAATGGAAAATTAATTGAGGTTCCGCATATTAAGGTTAGTGATTTTTTCGCTGGAAAGGAATGGTTACCTACCGCACATCCGATAGCACAAATGGGGGCCTTACCATTAATCTTGGGGACACTATGGGTGAGTTTAATCGCAATACTTTTTGCATTGCCTTTGGGCTTATCTGTTGCCATTTATATTTCTGAAATTGCTCATTTTAGAGTAAGAAATATACTTAAACCATTAATTGAATTATTGTCTGGAATTCCATCAGTAGTTTTAGGTTTTTTTGGTTTAGTAGTGGTTGTTCCTTTAGTGCAGCAATGGTTTAATTTGCCCGTTGGAGAAACAGCGCTTACGGGAAGTATTATCCTGGCTATTATGGCTTTACCTACTATTATCACCTTATCTGATGATGCTATACGAAACACACCTAAGACCATGAAAGAATCTAGTTTTGCTTTAGGAGCTAATCACTGGCAAACCATTAGGTACGTAATACTTCCATACTCCATTTCAGGTATTAGTGCAGCAGCGATATTAGGAATAGGTCGTGCTATTGGAGAGACTATGGCCGTTTTAATGGTCACAGGAAATGCTGCTGTCATTCCTCACTCAATATTGGAACCCATAAGGACCATTCCTGCAACCATTGCTGCAGAACTTGGAGAGGCTCCACAAGGAGGTGTACATTATTCAGCATTATTTGCTTTGGCTTGTGTATTGTTTGTCATTAGCTTTGGAATCAATTTAAGTGTAGATCTGATTGGTGCAAAAAATAAAAAAAATAAATTTTAGTTCTAAATAAACCATCATCGAGTGAAATTTCAAACCAGCAAGCGAACTACACATTGGAAACAAATGCTGGCATTTGGATTTTTCCGGATGTCTAGTTTTTTGGTACTGTTTATTCTATTTTATATTTTAGGGTTTTTAATTTATAAAGGATTTTCCGTTATTTCATGGGAATTTTTGACTTCGAATCCAGAGGAAGGCATGACTAAGGGTGGTATTTATCCAGCTATTGTTGGTACTATGTATTTAATACTTGGAAGTCTTTTAGTTTCAGTTCCGATTGGGGTCTTATCAGGAATTTATATCAATGAATATAGTAAGGACGGATATGCCAAGCGAATTATTAAAATGATGACTAATAATCTTGCAGGAATTCCATCTATCGTGTTTGGATTATTTGGGATGTCATTATTTGTGAATACGCTTGGATTTGGGGATTCAATTATTGCAGGATCTTTGACTTTAGGATTATTGACTTTGCCCATTATTATAAGGACAACAGAAGAAGCATTGATTGCGATAGATACAACATTCAGAACTGCCAGTTATGCTCTTGGTGCAAGTAAAATTCAAACCATTGCACGTGTCATTCTACCTATGGGATTGCCAAATATCATTACTGGAATTATTCTTTCCATTGGAAGAGTATCGGGTGAGACCGCGCCAATATTATTCACAGTGGCTGCCTATTTTTTACCTAAACTTCCTTCGAGTATGTATGATCAGGTGATGGCATTACCTTATCATCTATATGTAATCGCAACTAGTGGCAACAATGTTGAATTATCTAGACCGATAGCATATGGCACAGCATTGGTTTTAATTGCCATCGTATTAATTGTAAATATATTAGCAAATTTGATCAGAAATTATTTTGCTAAGAAAGTTAAAATGAAATAAATGAATCCGATTATATCAACCCAAGATTTGAATTTACATTACGGAGATTTCCATGCTTTGAAATCCATAAGTATGGATATGAATCGCAATACGGTAACAGCTCTTATCGGACCTTCAGGATGCGGTAAATCTACCTATTTAAGATGTTTCAATAGAATGAATGATCTTGTAGATGATGTAAAAATTGAAGGAAAAATTGAAATTGAAGGAAAAGATATATATAAATCCAAAATTGATGTTGTAGACTTAAGACGCAATGTTGGGATGGTATTCCAAAAGCCAAATCCATTTCCAAAATCCATTTTTGATAATGTGGCTTATGGCTTAGAAGTGGGCGGTATAAAAGATAAGAAATTTATTGAAGAGCGTGTGATAAGATCCTTGAATCAAGCTGCTTTATGGGATGAAGTAAAAGATAAATTGAAGAAATCCGCATTCGAATTATCGGGTGGACAGCAACAACGATTGTGTATTGCCAGAGCTCTTGCCATAGAGCCCAAGATTTTGCTTATGGATGAACCAGCTTCCGCTCTTGATCCGATATCTACTAGCAAAATCGAAGAACTGATTTTTACACTAAAAAAAGAATTTACCATCGTTATTGTCACACATAATATGCAGCAAGCTTCCAGAGTTAGTGATACGACAGCATTCTTTTACCTTGGCGAGTTAATTGAATACGACGATACCAAAAAAATATTTACCAATCCATCTAAAACACAAACAGAATATTATATTACAGGTCGATTCGGCTAAAATAAATGCAACATTATGCTTCAAATAGATCATGAAATTAGTGAATTAAAATCCAACATCCTCGAAATGTGGGATCTTATTATTTTGCAATTAGATAATGCTTTTTTAGCATTAAAGGAAGGGGATAAAGACATCGCACATGGCGTTCAACAGAGGGAAAAACGTGTGAATGCTTATGAATTGAATATAGACCGCAGGTGTGAAGATTTTATCGCATTATACCAACCTGTTGCTTCAGACCTTCGTTATGTCCTTGCTAATTTAAAGATCAATACCAATCTGGAACGAATTGGGGATATTGCTTGCGGAATTACAGAATATATTACCGATACTGATCAGGATTTTAATAAAGAAATGATGAGCTTGATGGAAGTCGAAAAAATGCTGCAGATTTCAATTGAAATGGTCAAAGATCTTAGAGAAGCATTTACATTTGAAAACACACAAATGGCACGTACCATATTTAAACGTGACAAAATTCTCGATAGAATCAATGAGAACGGTAGTACACAAACCCTTTTATGCCTCGATCAATTCCCAAATGAGAAACGTCAGGCCTTACATTTACTTTCCATCATGCGCAAAATAGAACGCATTGGTGATCAATCTAAAAACATAGCTGAAGAAATTATTTTTTACATTGAGGCCAAAGTTGTAAAACATAAGAAAAAAGGGAAGGAGAAAGAGGTGTAAGATTTACATCAGTCTTTCGGGGTAATCAGGTTTTAGGGTAATCGGTTTGAATGGTAATCGGTTTGAATGGTAAACTAGGTAATCGGGTTTTAAAAGTAATCAGTTTGGAAGGTAAGCTAGGGAAAGGCATCATTCAGATAGTCGTCAGTCGTCAGTCGACAGTAATAAAATGTTTAGGGTAAAACGTGGTTAAAGAAAGATGTGATATTAAACAGAAAGATATCTAGTCTATATGCTTAAAAGTTGTTGCGGGATTTAATTTGTTTTTTTTCTTATTAATAAAGAAAAATAGTATTTTGTTCATTTCAGTTGGTGTGATTTGTTGTGGACCTAATGATGTTACATGGGGTTCGTTTTTAATTCTTATTTTATAGATTTCAAACTGTTCCACTGTGAAATCAGGTTCAACAACTTTGTTATTTATTATTTTATTATGGCAATTCGCACAATTCAAATCATACAAAGTTCTTCCTTGATTAAATTGATGTACAAAATCTTTTTTTTGGGATGTAGATAAACCTTTAGGAAGGATGTAATTTTTATTTGATACACAAGCTATAAAAATACTCAACATCAATAGACATATCAAGTATTTGTTTATTGGTATATATAATTTAATATTCACCGCCGATTTTACGATTGTTAAGTAATTTATTTTTTGATTTTGGTAAATTCATTGGCGGAAATTGATTTGGAACCATTTCATCCAATGATTGGATAAAAGTAATTAATTGTTTTTTTTCTAAAACAGTTAATTTTAAAGAATCAGCCGACAGCGTTTGATTTTCTATGATCAAACCCTTTCCATTGCCACCGCCTGCATTGTAAAATTCTATGACCTCATCCATCGTATTAAAAACTCCATTATGCATATAGGGTTTAGTGAAGCTTGAATTGCGGATACTTCCTGTTCGAAAAGCATGTTTTGTTTCATAGGCAGGATTGATTACAAATCGACCTTCATCAGGACTGATCTTGCGGAATGTTGTATCTGATGGAACTCCCAATACTTCGAATTCACTATTGGTATAAGGCGGTTTCACACCATTGAAGAGGGGTACAAAATGACAGGTGCCACATTTTGCCTTTCCCATAAAAAGATTAAATCCAGCCTGGACTTCATCATTTACGGGTAAGGTTCCATTCATCATTTGGTCAAATGGTGCTTCATATTGACTAAGTGTACTCACATACATACTGATCACAGATACGATATGTTCTGGGGTTATCTTTTGTTCAGTTGGTGTGTATTTTAGAAATGTTTTGAAGGCTTTTTTATAATCAGGACATGACATTACTTTGGCAACAATTTCATCACGTTTCATTCCGAGTTCCTTGGAATTGGTTATAACATCTTGTAATTGGTCTTGTAGTGTAATGTGCTTTCCATCCAGTAGTATCAAATGATTGAATTCTGAATTAATTAAGGTTGGTGTATTTCTAGCTAATCTAGTGATGCCATCATATTCGAGTGAAGTGGATACACTGGTATCTGTAAAATACTGAGTAGGCTTATGGCATGAAGCACATGATCGTTTATTATTTCCCGATAATATGGGATCATAAAAAAGTAATTTCCCAAGCTTGATCATTTCATGAATCGCTGAAGAATCTTTAACTCTTAAAAAAATACCTTGGGTATTTTGAGCATGATACAACGATTTATCAAAAATGGATCGGTTCTTTGAATTCATTGAATAATCGATATAACTTAATGACACCAAATGATTTTTAGAAATCAACGTTTGATTCATCTTGTACAATGGATTTACATATTTCTGTATCCAAGTAAAATGATCAAACGGAGAAACTGAGTCATTGGTTTGTAATCTTCCAAAAATAGGGTTTACATATATGTAGTTTTTTTTAACAATTTGGTCAACAAATAACGACATTTCATGAAACAAATCTAAGTATTCTTGAGGCAGATTCAAGTCAGGATATTGCAATTGATAACTTTTGTAAATGTATTCTACTGTTCGTAACATAAATTTTAATTCGGGTAGGATCCATTCATCTTCAGGACACTCAAATCCAGTGGTATAAATTGCGGCCAGATTAAGTAAAAATAAGCGATTGCAAAAGAAAAAACTGACCGGGGTTTCCAATTGTTGGATAATAGAATCGGAAGAGAAAACATCAATCGTTTTTATTGCTGGTTCTATCAAATGCAATAAACTATCTTTAGTGATATTTTTTTCTTCCAAATACATGAGTGCTAAAGACAATCCGAATCCTTCTCTTTTATATGGCTTTTCATGTTTTTCGAAAACTTCATTTTCCCACTCGACTAATAATGGACCATTTATCTTTTTATAGGCTATGGGTTCATAATAGCGCCACCAAAAATCCAATTGTTTAAGAAGAGACCTGCATGTATAAATATTGCTTTTTATATTTAAGATCACTTTAGGATCTGATAGATTATTATCCATTATATAATTTTTCAAGTCGTCCATTCTGACATTAAAATCGGCTAGACTTAATATATAATGCATTGTGTAGGGTTTCTCTTCCTCTGTCGACTTGAAGGAGTAAGAAAAAAAAATAAAACAAATAATTAACCCAAGAACTTTAAAATGATTTCTAAATTTTAATTTTTTAAAAATGGATAACATAACTAAAGTTCTGCAGTTAGTTTTTCTACGATCGTTTTCACAGGGCTTATATCATGCACAAAATCTATGGTTGGACCCGCGCACCAAACATTTTGATAAGTGGCTGCGAAAGCTGATTTTTTTAATTGATCCATACCATGTTTGTAGATCAACATTTTTACCCATTTTTTTAGGGTTTTATTTTTGCTTAATACCTTTTCCAACCAGGATTGTTGGGTGCCAATTTGTTGAACATAGGGTGTATTAATTACAGTACAAGGACTTCCACTTAACTTAGTGGTAAGTACGATGTCTTTAGATGTAAATGCAACACAAGCATTTTTATATTCTTGGGTAACTGGTGATTCTACAGAGGCAATAAATGGAGTACCTATAGATACACCACAAGCACCTAAAGCAATCATTTCTTTAATGCCATTTGAATCTCCTACACCTCCGGCACTGATTATTGGAATGTTTTTAAATTCACGTTTTAAAGCTGGAATAAAATCTTTAGGATCCAAGGCACCACAATGCCCACCCGCGAATTTATTGACTGCTATGAGTGCATCTGGATTTAGCGCTGCAGCTTTGCGAGCATAAGCCATATCAGAGACATCACAAAAGACTTTAATGCCAAGAGGTCTGCATGCTTTAATCACTTGTTCTGGACTTCCTAACGAAGTAATAATAAAGGGTACTTTGAATTCTAAACAAGCATTCAGTTGTTCTTTAAGTTTATAATTTGATTTATTTACAATAAGATTTATACCGTAACATTGATTTAAATCTTTTAACTCTTGCAATGCATTTTTGAATTCATCTATCGTTCTATAATTGAGTGCTGGAATTGCGCCAGTTATACCACTTTGGATTGCAGCTTTAACCATGGCAGTATTGGACACTAAAAACATTGGCGCCATGATCACTGGATATTTAATCCCTAACATCTCCGTCAATTCAGTATGCATAGTTGTTACATTTTAAAAAGAATGGATTAAGTAAAAATCAAATCTATTTTGATTAGGAATATTGGGAATTTTATGATAATCCGTCTTACAAAGTTGATGCAATATTGTTAATAACATAACATTAATGCATTTCTTTTATAAACATTTCAACTGTCGCAACTGTGGCGACCCAAGTTGGTAATGATCTATCGATGTAAGCTGATTGATTTATTTATCATTGGCCATATGCCCATTTCAGATAGGTAGTACCCCAGGTAAAACCTCCACCAAATGCGGTCAACAATATCTTATCGTCTTTTTTTAATTTTGGTTCCCATTCCCAAAGGCATAAGGGCAAAGTACCGGCTGTTGTGTTGCCATATTTATGAATATTGACCATTACTTTAGCCGGATCGAATTTAAGGGCATCTGCCACCCCATTGATGATTCTAATATTGGCCTGATGGGGAACCAACCAGTCAATTTCATCAATCGTTAGTTGATTTCGTTCCAGAACTTTAGTGACGGTGTCCACCATTCCATTAATCGCAGCTTTAAATACAGCTTTGCCTTCCTGGTACACATAATGTTCTCTGCGTTGGACTGTTTCAATACTTGGAGGACGTAAAGCACCCCCAGCCTTCATGTGAAGATACTCACGACCCGATCCGTCACCCCTAAAAAGACTATCGATGATTCCTGTCCCATCTTCTGAAGGTTCCAGTAAAACAGCTCCACCTCCATCACCAAAAATAATACAGGTTGAGCGATCAGTATAATCAATGATGGAAGACATTAAGTCCATTCCTACCACTATAACTTTCTTGTGACTCCCTGATTCTATATATTTCGCTCCCGTAGTTAAACCGTATAAAAAACCCGAACAAGCAGCATGAACATCAAATCCAAAAGCATTTTTTATACCTACTTTGTGACAAATGGTATTGGCGGTATCCGGGAATACCATATCTCCGGTGATCGTGCAACAGATTAGTAATTCGATTTCATCCGGACTGGTTCCTGTCTTCTGGAGTAATTTTTCCACCATGATTTTGCCCATATCAGAAGTACTTTTTCCCGGATCTTTCATGATATGTCTTTCTTTGACACCAGTACGCGAAGTAATCCATTCGTCTGTGGTGTCAACCATCTTTTCCAACTCCAAATTGGTTAGTATATATTCGGGAACATATCCTTGTATGCCTGTAATAGCAGCAAGTTTTCTTTGCATGATTGTAAATTGTTTGCAAAGTTAAGCATGATTTTTTAATCCTGTTTTTTTAAAATTAAATATTAAAAAAATTTATAAATTATATTAATAAGATAATGAGATAATTACATATTTAAAATTAATTAATTTAATCCTTAAATTGAAATCTGGCACAGGCTTTGTTTTATATCTAAATATAATGATTAATAATTTTTTACACATTATTAAAAATAATAATATGAAAAACAAATCAAAGCTTCCCGGAATTCTTTTTTTTGTAGGGTCTTTATTATTCCTTCACACCTTATCTGCAAACGCATTTATTGAAGGAACCTTCGCTCAAGCTAAAGAGAAAGCAAAATTAGAGCACAAAATGTTGCTTGTGAAATTCACTGCTAAATGGTGTTTGCCTTGCAAATGGATGGATAAAACCGTGTTTCAAGACAGTCAGGTCATCGAATTTCTTGATGATAAAATTGTTGGTATTTCAGTTGATGTAGATGATTCGGAAGGTGTTGCCCTCCAAACTGAATACCAAGTTAAATTATTACCCACCATGCTATTATTTCATCCTGAAGGCAACTTATTGGACCGAAAAGTAAGTTCCCAAAATAGTACGGATGTGACCAAATGGATAGCAGATCAAATGTCATTAAATCACATCACCCCCATTCAAAAAGTCGAACCAGTAAATAATGCAGTTGTGCCTACCATTAGCGAAGAAGAAGCTTTTTTTAAACAAAAAGAAGAATCTTTAACATGGTCAACACAAACTGAAACGAAAATAAATACAACGAATCAAGTTCATCAAACGACAGAACAAAACAATACCACAACTAAAGAATTATCTACTACTTCAGAACCGGAAATAAAAGAAAGTGTCAACTATATTTTGGGAGAGTATTATGTTCAGGTTGGAGCTTATTCACAATTTGAAAATGCAAAAGCGGAAGCCGAAAAATTAGATGAAACATTTAACCAAGGCGCTTCAATTTCTGATGAAATATTGTCACAAGGAAAAACAATATATAAAATTTCTTTAGGTTCATTTCAAACTTTGGAAGAAGCACAACTCTTTCAGGAACTGTTAAAGCAACACAAAATAAATGGCCTCATTAAAAAAATGGATTAATGGGAAAAGAATCAATGTTGATTATCAATATCAAAGAGCTTTGGCTTCATAGCACTTCGCCTGTTCCTTTACTAAAGGGGCAGGCTATGTCTTTGCTGTCGCCTATGAAGGATGCTTATATTTGGATCGAAGGTGAGCAGATTAAAGAATTCGGATTAATGGCTCAATGTCCTTCCCTCAATGTACCAAAATATGATGCAAATCAAGGAACCGTTATACCAAGTTTTGTAGATTGTCATACCCATTTAGTTTTTGCGCAGTGGCGTGAGCAAGAATTTGTAGATCGCATAAAAGGTCTGAGCTATCAGGAAATATCTGCACGAGGCGGAGGCATTCTTAACTCAGCGGATAAAATCAAGTCAATGACTGAAGACGCGCTCTTCGAAAAATCAATATCGTTAGTCCATAATGCTATAAAAAATGGAACGGGTGCGATGGAAATCAAAAGCGGTTATGGTCTGAATCCTACCGAAGAAATCAAAATCTTAAGAGTTATCAAAAGACTTAAAGCCTCTGTTCCTATTCCCATAAAAGCAACTTTTTTAGGTGCACACTCTTATCCTCTAAAGTATAGAGAAAATCATCAGGGATACATCGAAGAACTCATTCATCAGATGTTGCCTCAGATAGCTGAAGAAGGATTAGCTGACTATTGTGATGTGTTTTGTGAACAAGGTTTTTTTAGTTCTGATGAAACCGACCAAATACTTACTGCAGCCAGTAAACTCAATATTCGATCAAGGATCCACACCAACCAATTCACCCATTCAGGAGGTATTGACATTGGAATTCGGCACCAATCCCTTTCTGTTGATCACCTGGAAGTGTTAAATGATGAAGAAATTGAATTGTTAAAAGATTCATCGACCATACCAGTCGTTCTCCCTACTGCAGCTTTTTTTATGAACCTGCATTACCCACCTGCCCGAAAAATGATTGAACAAGGATTGGGTGTAGCAATAGCCAGTGATTTTAACCCCGGAACCAGCCCGAGTTATAATTTGGCCTTTGCCTGGAGCCTAGCCTGTATCAAAATGCGTTTATTACCTGAAGAAGCGCTGGTGGGAATGACCATAAACGCTGCCCACACCCTGGAAATAGCCCATGAAGTCGGAAGCATAACTCCCGGTAAAAAAGCGAATTTAATTATTACTAACCAGATCCCTAGTCTTGGCTACGTACCCTATTCATTAACAGCGCCTTGGATACGACAAGTGTGTATTAATGGGCAATTCATTTTATAATAGCTTATTAAATTCCCATAGACATAATAATCCATAGGTATCAAGCGTTTGTTAATGAGCGGATCCCCACATTCACATTAGGTTTTTTAATTATATCTTTGCCACATATTGAATAGAATCAAATTATGTATTTATATCGCTATATCACTTCCCGAACCCCGAAGCTTTTGTTTATTGTTTCGTTATTTTTATTTAGCCATGCTGCTATGTTATCCGCCCAAGATACATGTGTAGTACTTGATTTAGTAGCTAAAAGTGGTGGAAAAGGGGATACAGTTTGTGTTGAAGTAAGAGTTTACAATTTTAAAAATGTTTTATCTTTCCAATTTCCAATAAATTATAATCCTAACACTATACGTCCTATCTCTGTTTCAAATATTAATCAGAGTTTAGTTGGTTTTGACGATACAAAAGTTAGAATAAATAAAACAACTTTTGATATTAGAACCCAATGGGATGATGTGAACGGTGATGGCGAAAATCTTCCTGATGGATCCATTTTGTTTGAAATTTGTTTTGTACTTACCGGACCTCCAGGCTCCTGTTCGTCAATATATTTTTCAGATTTTCCAATTCAAACTGAATTTACAAACCCTGATGGAGATGAAATTTGTGTTAGAGATACTAATCCTAATGATCAAATTTGTATAGAAGTTCCCAATCATCTTTGTGTAATCAGTTCATCTTGTGCTACACAGACTAATATGGGTTCTTTAACAATAAAAGCTTGGGGTGGCACCCCACCGTATCTTATTACATCTGCAAATCCAATTACCAATTCATCTTTACAAAAGGCAGGCGATTGTTTGATTATTAATAATCTAACACCAGGTGTGTATGATTTTAAAATAACTGATGCAGTAGGTAAGGATACCATAATAATGGTAAATATTATGATGGGTAGTGATATTGTTATAACAAATGATATCAATTATACTGCTAATCCAATTTGTTACAACATACGTAATGGCCGAATAGGTATTAATTATATTGGAGGAGCTGAACCATTATTAATAGCTTGGTCGCCTTTAAATATTTATGGTGTAGATAAAGTATCAGGACTTGGTCCAGGAAAGTACACGGTTACAGTTACTGATAGCCTAGGATGTATGGCTTCAAAAGATTTTGTACTCCGTGCAGACACATTATTCTCTAAAGTCACTATTGATAAATATCCATCTTGTGCCGGGATATGTGATGGACAGGTTACTGCTATGGCAAGTGGGGGAGATCCTTTTATAGGCGGAAATTATGAGTTTTATTGGAGTTTTAATACAAAGCGTAATTGTATTAGGGCAAAATCTTGCACTAACGATAGTATTTGCGGAGATCAATTTGTTTTAATTAAGGACCGTGGCTGTACAGATACCATTTTCTTTTCGCTGCCTTTTGGTATAGGGAATCTTCAGGATTCTGTCGTTGTTGATAGTGTCCGATGTTTTGGTGAGGCGAACGGTGTAGCTCATGTTTTTGTGAGTTCTAAAGCGACCTTGAATACACCCATCCAAGTTACGATGAAAACGCTATTGGGAAATTCAATCCCAGGAGGGGTCCTTAATGGTACAGTATACACCAGTCCTGGTGTTCGGGCAGGCAAATATGTGATTACCATAACAGACTCTGCCGGATGTTCGATTTTAGATACCATTGAAATTTTTGAACCAGATTCTTTAGAAATCATAGAAAACGCATTAGATACCACGGCTTCATGTAACCCGGGTAATGACGCATTCATAGATTTAAGAGCATTTGGTGGAACGCAGCCTTATACTTACCAGTGGAATTTTATGGCTAAGACTACACCAAGAATCGTGGGCTTATCTGCTGGAACTTACACCGTTACGGTAACGGATGCACATGGGTGTACTCAATCCAAAAGTTATACCGTTACAGCGCCAACTGGTCCCAAAATCATAGGATTCAATAATACGGATGTATTCTGTCCCGGAGATTCCAGTGGTTGTGTCGAAGTAACATACAATCAAGGCACCGGAACAGTGAATACCTTCATATGGAATGTCCCGGGCAATAACCCTCGAATTTGTAACCTACCATCAGGAAAGTATACCATCAGAATTGAAGATAGTAATGGTTGTTTTGATACGGCATCGACGACCATTAAGTTCTCTGGGAATGGAATTCGTATAGATTCAGCCACCATTAAAAATCCTTCCTGTCCTGGAAAATCTGATGGATATATTATCGTTACTGCTCAAGGTGGTAATGGATTGTTGACTTATAAATGGAGTAACAATGTTACCTCTCAAGTCAATGTAAATATTAAAGCAGGTACGTATACCGTCACGATTGATGATATAGGAGGTTGCCCTCCTGTAATAGATTCCTTTACATTGATTGATAGACCTAAACCGACTTTGCAAGTGTCCGGGCTTCAACCAACGAGTTGTTCTTCTATAACCAGTTGTGATGGCCAGGCTCAAATCGAAGTGTTTACTTCGGATACTATAGTTACCATTACCTGGTCTTCCGGTGAACAAAAACAATATTTTAATCGTCAGAATAGCTATAAAGATACAGCGCGCCTCCTTTGTTCAGGAAGACAGTATGCTATAGTGTCAGTTAATAACCTGTGTTCAGATACCGTATACTTTGATATAGCCCCAGCGGTTCCAATAAGTATAGACACTTCAAGATTGACTATAATTCCACCTAAATGTTATAAGTTCACGGATGGTTCAGTTTCAGTAGCAGCCAAAGGTGGGACGGGTCCATATACTTACATGTGGGAGAATAATCCACCTTCTCCTATTTTAAGTGGCATAGGCGATGGATATTACAAAGTAACCATTAGAGACGCTAAAGGCTGTATATTTTTAGATTCTGTAAGGGTAAGACAGCCGGATTCAATTAAAATTCAAGTTATCCTGGGTTCAACATTGGATGTCTCGTGTTTTGGAAAACAAGACGGTCGGATAGCGACTACCTGGACAGGTGGTAACAAGGGTAAAGGCCAATTCGTATGGAACCCTAATGTAGGTCAGGATTCTGTACTAACAGGATTAGCTGCCGGGACATACACCTTGGTTGTTTTTGATAGCAATGTATGTTCAGGAACAGTGCAACATACGATTAACGAACCACCAAAAATATCGGCTACCATAACCCCTATCGATACACCAGCTTGTACGAATGATCAGTTTGTCTTTTCGGTCCTAAATGCAACAGGCGGTGCTGGTCCTCAGTATAGATATACGATTCAAGATGGCCCACCAAATCAAATAGGAGATGAAGTGCCTTTGTTCTCAGGAATTTATTCAATAAAGATTTATGATAAAAACAATTGTGTGCTGGATACATCTATAGTTGTTCCCGATCCGATCAATAACCTTTCCGTTGATTTTGGAAAAGAAACAGAAACCATACAGTTGGGTGATAGTGTGCTTTTAAGGGGTGTTGTAAATTCAACCACTTTGTTGGATTCTATCATATGGACGCCCATACAATTCGTGAGTACAAGCACACAAACTACCAGTTTTGTCAATCCTCCGAGAAATCAGATGTATGTGCTTACTGTTGTCGATGAAAATGGATGTACCGCTTCCGACAAAATCTCCATTATAGTAGAAAACAATCGTAGGTTTTATGTTCCAAATATTATTTCACCAAACAATGATGGAACCAATGATCATTTTAAAATTTCAGTGGGACCAGATGTTGAGGAAGTAAGCCTTTTACAAATCTATGACCGATGGGGAGGATTGGTTTATTCCAACAGTTATCTGGATATTAGTGCCGGAGAAGTAAATACATGGAACGGAAGATTCAAAGATCAACCATGTAATCCAGGAGTATATACTTATTTAGCATCGGTAAAATTCAGAGATGGTTTTGTTTTACAATACAGAGGAGATATTACTTTAATCAGGTAGCTTATTTCATCAGGAAAAAACTTCCTTTGGTCTTGAATTGATTGCCCTTACATTTAAAGGCTATTCTATAATAATAAGTTCCGGGAACTAAGGCTTTTCCTTTACTATAACCATCCCACCCTAAATTAGGATCATTTGTTGAAAATAATAATCCACCATTGCGATCGAGAATATCAAAATATTCCAGTTGGTCTAACAAGTAATTATTACTAATGTGGTAGGTATCATTTAGGCCATCACCGTTAGGCGTAAAGGCTGATGGAAGTCTGATCTCTTCGCATTGTACCTTGTCTTTATCAATCACTCTAACTAATACAGTATCTGTGATTCTGCATAGCGGAAGTTGGAAGGATAGCGAGTATCTGATATCTTGGGTTGGATTTGCTATAGGATTTAATGAATTTGTTGCAGAAAGACCTGTATTAGGTGACCACTGAAATGTTCCCGGACAATTACTTGCTGCTCTCAATTGAAATTGATCACCCAGAAAAATGAGGGTATCCTGAGTTAATATTTTTTGTTGTGGAACATATTCTTGTTTAATTCTAGATCCATCAAATGCAAAATCAGCTAAAATGCATTGATCAATCCGACCTCTTAAACCATTTAATAGATTCGGTTGACAAGGGGAATTATTAATTCTCAATGGTTCACCATGATTTAAACGCAATAATTCATTGATAACTTTCCTGTCTTTTTCAATGCCATTGACAAAAGCTCTGAAATCACCACTTTGCTTTGTTAAACAAATGGTTTGCCAACAACTGTGAGGGTCTGCCTTAGCAGCTAAAAAAACGGATTCATTAAAACCTTCTCGCAGACTAAAAATAAAGAAGGAATCTGAAGTTCTATATGAAATACTCAAGGTTGTATCTGCATTACACTTAAAGGTTTTAGAAATGATGTCCATTTCACCGGATGGATTATCCAATAATAGGGAAATACACATGGTAAAATCATTTTTAAAAAACGAATCCAGTTCAATTGGAAATTCAATATCCTGTCCTGAAATATTTAATGCATCTCCCTCAATCCCACAATCACAAACGGCTGACACACTGTTTTTCAATGGACCAGCTGCATTATTATTTTCAGACAAATTGCAATTATTGAAGTTGTACCGTACAATATTTTGTCCCAGAACGATTTCGCCAATATAAAACAATAAAAACCCAATGATTAATTTTTTCATATGTTAAACTAAGTGCTCAAAGTTAAGTCAAATAAAATTTACCAACTAAACTAGTTATTCATTAACCTTAGAATCCTATCTTTGAACCACATTGATCAGATCATGTTACTCATAAGATGTTAGCAAATATATTTAAAAAGAAGAATACAGCAGGAATTGTAGAGACTGAAATGAGCTTCATGGAGCACATTGATAGTCTGAGAAAGCATCTTTTTAGAGCCGCATTATATATTATTGTGGTGATGTTCATAGTATTTCTACAGAAGTCCTATGTATTTGATACCATCATTTTGGGACCCACCAAACCAGATTTCTTCACCTATCGTTTTTTATGCAGTCTAGCTGACTTTATGTGTTTCGAACCAGCCAAATTTGAGATTTATACTCGTGAATTGGGCGAACAGTTGACAGTGCATTTGGAAGTCAGTTTTTATTTGGGGCTTATCGTTGCATTTCCTTTGGTTTTTAGAGAATTTTGGTTGTTTATTAAGCCAGGGTTATATACTAAAGAGCAAATGGTAACAAAGGGAATTGTATTCGTTTGTACAGCTCTATTTCTATCAGGTGTTTTATTTGGTTATTTTTTTATTGCACCATTTTCTATTAGTTTTTTAGCATCATATGATGTAAGTGCACAAGTTAAGGAAAGTGTTCAGTTGAGTTCAATGGTTGACATCATGTTAATGTTTACCATGTTGACTGGATTGGTTTTTGAATTACCTGTTGTGGTTTATTTTCTTGCCAAGTTGGGTATCATGGGACCTGTTTTTATGAGGACTTATCGACGCCATGCTATAGTCATTATCACCATTATAGCGGCTATTATTACACCTCCTGATGTTGTCTCCATGACGATCGTTACTATTCCATTGTGTTTACTTTATGAACTGAGTATATATGTTGCAGCCCGAGTTTATCCAAAAGATGAGATCGTGTAAATAAATAAACCCATTATGATTCGGATTTCTTCATCGGCAACTTTAATTTTTGCATTATTTATACCATTATTTTGGTTGGTATTTTTTGGTAGCTTGACGCTTGCTATTATGTTAGCTGATAGTGAAGATCTTTCTTTTTCATCACCATTTTTAATAAAGCTATTTTTTATTTGTGGTTTTGTATTATTTGGGACACTCATCTATTTCACTTTATTTCGATTAAAAAGAGTAGAAATGGATCAGGAATTTATTTATGTAACCAATTACATCAAGACTATAAAAATTCCATTTCATCAAATAGAAAAAATGCGTATCAAGCCATTGATAAAATTATCATTAGGAAAGATTAAGTTAAGACATAAGGGTAATTTTGGGAGTACCATTTATTTTTTATGTGATGAAGCACGATATGTTTTGTTAGAAGAAAAGGTCAGAGAAATATCGAATTGATTATCCCACTTTGCTTTTTAATTTGATGATTGGACAAATCATTTCCTCCATAGAAATACCTCCATGTTGAAAAGTGTTTTTATAATAATTTAGGAAATGATTGTAGTTATTGGGATATAAAAAATAGTTCGTCTCTTTTGCAAAAATAAAAGTGGACGAAATATTGGGTCTGGGTAATCCTACGGATGCAGGATCCTTAATTTCCAAAACATCTTTTTTATCATAATTTAAATTTTTGCCTACCTTATATCTAAGGTTTGCAGTAGTTTCTTTATCGCCAATGACTTTGGATGGATCTTGGACTCGCATAGTGCCATGATCTGTAGTAATGATCAACTGGACAGGAAATTCTGCTAATTTTTGAAGGGCAACCCAAAGTGGCGAATGTAAGAACCAACTGCGGGTTAATGATCTGTAGGCTACTTCGTCAGAGGCTAATTCTTTAAGCACTTCCATTTCTGTTCTGGCGTGAGACAACATATCAATAAAATTATAAACAATAGCAGTGAAATTATTTTTCAATAAATTTAAGGCATTATCTACCAATTGTTTTCCTTTAGCTGCATTGGTGATTTTAATATATTCATGTTTGATATCACGACGTATAACACGCTTTATTAGATTGGCCAGTAGATCCGGTTCTTTAAGGTTCTTGCCACCTTCTTCATTATCATTGATCCACCAATCCGGATAGAATTTTTCTATTTCTGAAGGCAACATGCCACTGAAGATAGCATTTCTACTGTATTGCGTTGTTGTAGGCAGTATGCTGAAAAAATAATCTTCAGATTGGATCCAATATTTTTCTGAAATGATGGGCTCTATCACTTTCCATTGATCAAAACGCAAATTATCCAATAATAAAAAAACTGTAGGAACATCATCCTTCACATCTTTCAACACCTTCTCATACATAACCTGATGCGACATGATAGGAGCATTAGCATTGGGTTTGAACCATGATGCATAATGATTTAATATAAATTTTGAAAATTCGACATTAGCTTCCTTTTTTTGTTGGTATAGAATATCTTGAATTTGTGGATCTTTTCCCTGATCTAATTTCAATTCCCAACCGATGAGTTGCTTATAAATTTCGACCCATTTGTGGTAATCATTTCTGTCGGTAATGTCCATGAATAATTGCCTGAATGCGATTTGATAATCCATCGTATTTTTTTCAGATACCAGGCGTTTATTATCAATCAATTTTTTAATCGTCAGTAACAATTGATTCGGATTCACCGGTTTAATCAAATAATCAGCAATTTGACTTCCTATGGCTTCTTCCATAATGTTTTCAGCCTCATTTTTAGTCACCATAACTACAGGAAACAAAAGCCCTTTTGCTTTAATGCGAGACAAAGTCTCAAGACCTGAAATGCCGGGCATCGATTCATCTAAAAATACCAAATCATAATTGGGATCCGCGTCCAGAGTTGCCAAAGCATCATGGCCATTAGAAACGGTGGTAATGGTAAAACCTTTTTTTTCTAAAAAAAATAATTGCGGTTTTAGGTGATCCATTTCATCATCCGCCCATAAGATCCTTATTTTATCCATATTTTTATCTATTGCTTACGAACCCAAACGTGAATTAATCCGAATATAGTATATTTATGCGCATTATAGGATGAATATATTAGAACATTGATCCAGGATAAAATAATGCATTAAATTCTTAAATTTTAGATATTGGCTATCCATAAAATATTTAATGATCCGGTGTATGGATTCATCCGAATTCCAACGGGCATTATCCTTGAAATCATTGAGCATCCTTACTTTCAAAGATTACAGCGCATCCGACAATTGGGTTTAACTCATTTTGTTTATCCAGGTGCGGTCCATACGCGATTTCATCATGCATTGGGAGCCTTCCACCTAATGACAACGGCACTGAATGTTTTAAGGGAAAAAGGTGTCCATATTACGCCTGAAGAATATGAAGCTTCACAATTAGCCATTCTATTGCATGATATTGGGCATGGCCCTTTTTCACATGTGCTCGAACATACTTTAGTGCCCATTCATCATGAGGCTATTACATTGATGATTATGGAGCAATTGAATCTTGAATTTGAGGGTCAACTTACTTTAGCCATAACCATATTCAAAGGTCAGTACCATAAACAATTTCTCCATCAATTGATTAGCAGCCAACTGGATGTGGATAGACTGGACTATTTGACCCGAGATAGCTTTTATACCGGTGTTGCTGAAGGAGTCATAGGTTATGATCGATTATTATTGATGATTGATGTAGTCGATCAGCAATTGGTTATTGAAGAAAAAGCTATTTATTCTATTGAAAAATTTCTTACCTCTAGAAAAATCATGTATTGGCAAGTATATATGCATAAGACATGTATTGCAGCTGAATTTATGCTCCAACAGTTTTTAACGCTGATGAATAAGGACAATCATTATGATGGCTTAAGTTCAGGTTTAAAATATTTTTTAAGTTCGAATAAACACAATCAAATACTTGACCATAGGGAATTGTTATTGAAGCATTTTAATCAAATTGATGACATAGATATTTGGTTCTTTTTAAAAAAGCAAGCCACATTAAATCTTGGACTCATATCAGAATTAGCCTACGGACTTATTTTTAGAAAATTATATAAAATTCAACTTCACAATGAGATTTTTGAAACTTCAAACAATCCAGAATCCTATGAAAAATTTGATTCTGAAATTAATGTAAATAGAGATTCGGGAACCATTAGATTTATAGCATATAATAAGGAAGAGGGCGAGATCATGATAAAAACGAAATCAGGAAATGTTAAAAAACTTTCTGAAGTTTATGATGTATCTCATTTGTCCAATTGGTCTAAGAAATATTATAAAATATTACCTTATAAAATTCATTTTTAATCAAAAAAATTAAGCGGATGATCCATCGCATTTTATGTATTTGTTTTTTAAGTTTAGTCATGAACGTTCAACTAGGGGCTCAAAAACCCGATATTCCTAACGCCGTCGAAGGCAAATGTTATGAAAAGTGTCTAATGAATGCGCAATTTGAATATTTTTATGAGCAAATATTAACCAAGCCAGCGAGTAAGCGAGCCGTCGTAATTCCTGCAAAGTTTGATACAGTTATTGAAAAAAGGATAAAAAAAGAAGCATCTAAAAAATTAATTCCTGTTCCTGCAGTTTATGAGACGGTAAGCGAACAAGTTAAAATAAAAGATGCATCTACAAAATTGGTTATCAAACCTGCTGTTTTAGAAACGGTTACTGAACAAGTCAAAGTAAAAGACGCATCAACCATCATTGAAGTCATTCCAGCCAAATTTGAAACAGCGGTGGAAAAAGTAATCGTTAAGGAGGCATACACCAAATCTGTTTATGTTCCTGCCAAATATGAAACGGTTGAGGAAAAGGTTTTAGTCAAGGCGGCTTATACAGAATTAATTTCGGTTCCAGCTCAATACGAAACGGTTACAGAAAAAATTTTGGTCAAAGAAGCAGGATCGAAAATGGAAGTTTCTCAAGCAGTATATGAGAAAGGTACTGAGCAAGTTTTGATCAAAGATGCATCGACAAGATTAGAAACTGTTCCTTCAATTTATGGATCTAGTTTGGATACCATTGAACTTGTTCCTGCAACAGCCACCTGGGTACAAAAACAAGCTGATAAAAAATCTAAATTAAAAAATTCAAAAAACAATTTTATTTGGGATGTTGATACAATTCCAGCCCAGCATCTCGTCCTTTCGAAACTTACACGTAATGGTTGTCCTGAAGGTTACCAGGATGACGGTGCCGGGTGTGTTAAAACTTTTGATATTGCGGCACAATATATCACCAAGCCAATTTTAAGAATCAAGCAGGAGGCAACAACAAAAGTCATTGAATCACCTGCTCAATACGAAACCAGAACATATCAAAAATTAGTTTCCCCCGCCACAACTAAAACAAGAGAAATTCCAGCCCAATATACGACCAGAACTTATCAAAAACTGGTATCTCCAGCTGCAACGATAAAAACAGAAGTGCCTGCAGAATATACGACTAGAACATATCAAAAACTGGTATCTCCGGCTACAACTAAAACGATTGAAGTTCCTGCAGTCTATGAGACCAGGACCTACCAAAAAGTTAAGACAGCAGCTACAACTGAAAAAATAGAAATTCCTGCTGAGTATAAGACTAGAACCTTTCAAAAAATTAAAACGCCGGCAACCACAAAATCCGTGGATATTCCTGCTGAATATGAAATGCTTACAACATATAAACTGGTATCTCCAGCAAAAACTTCACTTGTGGATGTTCCGGCGGTATATAAAACCATAAGAAAGAAAAGATTAATTAAAGAAGGTGGCATCAGTGAATCGAGAGAAGTCATTTGTAAAAATAAAATGACTCCTGAATTAATTGGATTTATACAAAAAGCATTGCGGGATGCAGGTTATAACCCCGGGCCTATAGACCGGGTTATGGGAACATTAACCAAATCAGCTTTGATACAATATCAGTTAGAAAACAACCTACCAATTGGTCATTTGGATGTAGAAACGGTGAAGGCACTGACGGTGAATTAAGTAGGTATGTGATGTGATGACATGACATGGCAGGTTTTTATGCTCATGCTAACTAATTAGCGATTATTATTAGTAAGTTAATTACGCCCTTTCAGGGCTTAAGATAAGTGTTTGTTAATTGCGATGGGCTGAAACCCATCGTTGATATCTTGCGCCCTTTCAGGGCTTTTTTAGATGTTTTATTTTATTTCATGATGGCTAAGATAGGTAACTTTTCTAAAGAGAAAGCCAATGAAACCTGCTGTTCTTAAAATTGGTGTAAAAAAATTTGCGAAACCGAATGATTGCATTTATATTTGCAACCGAATAGTTTCATAAATAATTAATAATAAGTATGCGCAAATTAAAATTACAGGTACAGATGACTATTGATGGCTTTATTGCTGATCAAAACGGAGGTATGGATTGGATGATTATGAATTGGTCTGAAGACTTGAAGGAATATGTGAGAAAGCTGACGGATCCGGTAGATACTATATTGTTAGGGCGTAAATTGGCGGAGGGATTTATTCCATATTGGACGGCAGCATATCTAAGTCCAGAGCCTGAAGAAGGTGCCGAAATATATGTTGCTACACCAAAGGTGGTTTTTACAAAAACCATGAACAGCTCTATATGGGACAATACGGTACTAGCTAAGGGTGAACTTGCAACTGAAGTTAATGGATTGAAACAACGAGAGGGGAATGATATGATCGCTTATGGTGGTGGCCAATTTGTTTCATCGCTGATTAAGAATCGGTTGATAGATGAATTACATTTATTTATTAATCCAACCATTCTTGGTAGTGGGATGTCGATTTTTCAATCACTTATAGAAAAGCAACATTATAAATGTGTTAATGTGCAACTCTTTGATTGTGGCATAGTAGTTTTAAACTATAAACTTATTTAATATGAGAAGAGATGTTTTTCAAGCCATAGCGGATCCTACAAGAAGAGCTATCATTTTGCTCGTTGCATTTCAGGCTATGACCCCGAATGCGATTGCTGAACATTTTGATACATCAAGGCAGGCAGTATCCAAGCATTTAAAAATACTGACAGAATGTGAACTGGTCAAGCTAAAGCAATCCGGAAGAGAAATTTATTACCAATTAAATGCAAAAAAAATGAAAGAAATAGATCAATGGCTTGCCCAATTTCGCAAAATATGGGAGAACCGATTTAGTGAACTGGATAAAGTATTATTAAACATGAAAAATGAAAAAAAATGAGCCATAATCCCATTATTATAGAACGATTATTTACTGCTGAAATTGAAGACGTATGGCGTGCCATTACAGAGAAAGAATTGATGGAGCAATGGTATTTTGATCTTGCTGAATTCAAAGCAGAAGTAGGGTTTACATTTGAGTTTATTGGAGGACCTGAAGATGGGATCCAGTATGTACATCAATGTGAAATTACAGAAGTGATTCCTCAAAAAAAACTAACGTATCGTTGGAAATACAAGGGATATACGGGTGAGTCCTTTGTGACTTTTGAGCTGGTTGAAACCGGCACAAATACCAAACTCATATTAACACATTCTGGGATTGAAACTTTTCCAGAATCCAATCCGGATTTTGCGATTCATAATTTTGAAATAGGTTGGAATCACATTATTAATACTTCCTTAGATCAATTTTTATTACATCAAAAATAATAAACAATGAATTCACATTTACAATTTGACTTTACAGTTAATAAAGAAAACAACACCATAGTTGTGAAAAGGGATTTTGCAGCAAATCTTGAAATGGTTTGGAAGGCTTGGACGGATCCGAACATTCTAGATTTATGGTGGGCGCCAAAACCATTTCAAACCAAAACTAAATTTATGGATTTTAGAGTAGGAGGTTATTGGCTATATGCCATGGTATCTCCTGAAGGAGCGGAACATTGGTGTAGGGCAGATTACAAAAAAGTAGATGTATTAAAGAGTTTTTCAGGCCTGGATGCTTTTTGTGATGCTGAGGGAAACATCAATGACGCATTTCCAAATTCATTATGGAATAATACATTTAGTGAGCATAATCAAACGACCACCATTGATATCGTCATTGAGTATAAAGAACTTGCTGACCTAGAAAAAATCATCCAGTTGGGATTTAAAGAGGGTTTCACTATGGCATTAGCAAATCTGGATGAGTATCTCGAATCACAACTTAAATAGGGAGGTGAACATAAAATTAAACCTTAGGATCGAGTTTATAAGTGTGTATTTCCTGTTCAGGTTTTCAGAGAAGTAAAAAATATCCACAAAATATACATATTATTAATTATTATTATATATATTTGCAATTATTTTAATTGTTTAGATATACTTAAAATTAATAATGTATGTTGTTCTCTAAAAAAATACCCACAATCACAAGTAATTGGAAGATATTCGATTTGGATGAAAATGAAATACTAGAAGGTACCACCGACCTTAAGCATCCTGAAATTCCTTTACAAAAGCTACAACCGGGAACTTATAAGCTTGAATTTGAAACAGGAGATCAACGGAGTGCTATTAAGATTGTGAAACCCTTGACGATGGCCTAATCTATTTAGATTTGTTCTTTAGTGCCATCGATGATATAAGTTTTGAGAATATTATCTTTTAGGCTTTAGGGTTTCCCCCAATAGCTATTTAAATGATTAGCTATTGTATAGTATTTAACCATTGGTTGTTTTTAATATTTCAATTTATACTGAATAGCATTTACCAGAAAAAAATATTTTTATTTATTTTGGGTGCATACACATCCACATAAAGACCAAAAAATTGTAAACTGTCCTTGCTGGGATTCCAGACAAATATCTTTAAAATATCCTTATCCCGTTCTATTTGTGGGATCATCATCCAATATGATAAAGTGAGGGTGTCACTGTGTACTTGTTCATTCCTTAGCGGTGGACTCATGAACCAATTATATTGTTTGCCGGCCCTTTCCATATTTGAAACAATTCCAAATTTAGGAATCTTATGGTCAAATAATCCAATACATTCCGTTATATGCAGGTATTTAAATCTTGAATTATTTAAGTACTTATTTGGAATGGTTATTCCCTTAGAGTAGGGATTGTCCGAATGTAAAATGACCCTTTCTAAGGTTTTTGATTGTTCGGAATGCAACACCAAGCTGTCGGTTATTCCAGTAGCATAGCTAAATTCTTTATCCAGTACATTTAGGTTTGGGCCATTTTCATTTTGAATAAATCCATCAATGGGGGTTTCGAGCAACAATTCTTTTTGCGATTCATCAATAGGCTTAGATTGACCAAACACACTCAAATAGTAATCTTTGCTGATGAAATTTGGTGCTAGAATTCCCTGACGAATTTGCCATGTTTGGAATAAATTCAATGCCACGATCAAGAAAATACAAGAAAAAAATAACAACTTTGGTATTAATCTTTTAGTGATCATTTTTGAAATGAGACTCGCGAATCCAAGAGCAAACACCGGATACATAGGAATGATGGCTCTTTGTCCAAAGGATTCAGCATACCACCAACAAGTCCAACTAGCTATTAAATATAAATTGATAATCGTAAAAGAAACTAATGGAAACAACCATGCTTTGTGCTCTATTTTTAGTTGAAATAATCCAAGTATAAAAATCAAAGCCAATGGTGTATAAATAAATAAGCCTTTTCTTGCACTAAAAAGAACTTCAAGAATATATGGTTTACTCAATTCAAGGGTTTGACCTGGATTATCTTGATAGGAATAATAAAACCACTGACCTGTTACTATTTTCCAATAGAGCAGTTGTATCATAACAATCACTAATCCCGGTAAGATGGCAAGTATTAATTTTAAGGGTTTTTCTATTAATCCTTTTACATTATTGGAAATTCCCGACCTAGAATTAATTCCATAAAGTAATGGAATTAGAAAACAAAATAATTCTGAATTTCTAATGGTTGCAATTAAAGCACAGATCAGAAATATAAACATCAGATATTTATAGGAATGCTTCAAGTAATATTGATGCGTATAGTAAAGCAGCATGGAATAGAGTGTAAATAAATAATTGTGACTCATTAGCCCATGGCCATGCATCATGGAATGAAAAAAATAATTGGTTCCAATAACAATCAATCCAACAGTTATCGTTGAAATAAAATCATTATAATAAAATCGAATAAATTGAAATAAAAAATAAATACCTATTAAAGTAACTAAGAAAGACCAATAAAAAACAGATTTCTTAAAAATTATGTTAAAACCATATTCATGATCAACGCCGACTAAATTGCTGATAACATACCCAACAAAATATCCTGGAGCATAGGCCATGGCCAATCCAGCAGGATATCGGATTACAGAATGATCTGAATCCTTTACTTTATAGATTTGGTATAGCGCTAAATTGGGATCAGCCAATTTATTTATTGAATCAAGTATTTGGGTGTTATGAAGTTGGATATCTTTTAAATGAACCAAAGCCGGTAAATAGGCATAATACCCAAGGCTGTCATAGCTAATTTGATAATTCTTCGTTTCAAATATATAGCTCAGACAAAAGATCCCAATTATGAGTATTAAACCTTTTTGTTTCATTTGAAAACCTGAATTATTATTGTCATAAGGTCATTTATACTCTAAAATTCAAATATAGTCTTCTTTTTGTTAATGTGATATGGATACTCCTAAAATCAGGAGTATCCATTTATACTTTTTAAAAGTTATTAAATATCGATTAACTTTCATCTTACTTAGATACAAAAATTTTATCATTGAATTTATTTTAGTCACTATTTAGAATTTGTCATCAAATATAAACCTTGAGGGATATTTACTATTGATATAGTTTTTAATCCAACTGAATTTTGATTTAATATCTTTTGCCCTTGTAATTCCATGATATTAATATTGATTTCTTCTTTTATTGGAGTGTTTATATTAAAACGGTTAGGGTTAGGATTACTGAATCAAAGATAAAGTAGCCAAGTACATTCGTCAAGTACTTTCGTACTAACGTAGGGAACTTTTAAACGAGCGTATGATTTTGGGCTAAAATGTAGGTAAATTTTAATTTAGCTGGCCAATTTCCATTATGGATTAGTGGACAGAAACATAGGAATAAGATAACATCTATCTACCATTTTGGAAGTGTTCCTAGGGTGGAATCTAATAAACTGCCTAAGCGACCCTGGGCCACTTACAAATTTTAATGAAGAAATTGGATTATATCTTTTTAAAGCATGATCAATCTGTTTAGATTTTATGCCTTGAGTTCAATATCAGAATACATTTATCTAAAGTCCATTTCTCCAGCAATTATCCACGACTTATCCACGGCTTATTCACGGCTTATCCTCGGGTCATTCTCACTGTTTGTCTTGTCCTAAAATAGCTATGTCTTGTCCTAAAGTACCTATGTCTTGTCCTAAAATAGCTATATAGCATAATCAATAAATCCTAAAATGACTATGCATTCATCATTTTTAATCCTAAGGCAGGGATGCCAGGTTTGAAAAGTGAATTTATCCTTTCAATACGCCTATCAAATGGAATTAACAGAAACACTTCTATTGGTAAATATGGGTTCTGGTAAAATGTCATTGACAAGGGGCAAAACTGGCCTATTTGGGGACTAAATACATCCTTTTACATTTATGTTACATTGTTTTACACCCAAAAATTAGACATCTTTCATCGCAACCATAG
The DNA here is from genome assembly GCA_044228225.1 of Saprospiraceae bacterium. Lineage (GTDB taxonomy): Bacteria > Bacteroidota > Bacteroidia > Chitinophagales > Saprospiraceae > Vicinibacter. The sequence continues at coordinate 78,787 of JBGAVH010000007.1, forward strand.
ATTTGTACCATTGTTTCATTAATCAATTAACTTATGAAAATGTATAATGTCATTTTTTTGTTTTTTCTCCAATCCTTAGTTTCCTGCCAGAAAGCTCCGGAGAAGATTCTCATTTCTGACTCCAAAATCATCTATCAATCAGAGGATGGTGGCAAGACCTGGAGGGATGTTGGTCTTGGTTTATCAGATGGCATGGGACTCAATTGTATCATTGCAACACAAGATGAAATCTTTCTTGGATCTGAACATGGAGTTATCCGCAGTAATAGTAAGGCTGTTAACCCAACATGGGATAAGGATATGTTTATTACTGACCCCATCTATAGTTTTATTCCCGGCAAATTTGGGCCATATGCTCATAGTGGACATAATGGATTGTATCAAAAAATTTCATCGACCGGAATTTGGATTCCAAAATATTTGAATCTGAATGACAAATATATTTTTTCAGTTTTGGAGCTTTCAAATGGAGCCATACTTTTAGCTTGTACTAAGGGGATTTTTAAATCTGTTGATGACGGGAAGACATGGAATCAGGTTTATAATGATGAAAATGTGTACACGATGTCCTTTTCTAATGAAGTTATTATTGCCGGATGCTCCAGTGGTTTAATCCGTTCTACTGATAAAGGAGAACATTGGACGCAAGTTTTGACTGATGATCGGGGAACTTCTACAACTAAAGTCATTGAAGGTAGGTTTTTTGCAATCAGTTTAAGAAGTAATGAATGGAAAGATAAAATGGCATATGCTGGTAAGTTGGCCAACAAATTGAGATATTCAGATGATCTTGGATTGACCTGGAAACGATTGGATGAACACCTGCTTCCTGTGGATTTAAACGTTTCTATAGCTACTCAATCGTCAACCGGACAGGTGATTAATGATATCATTCAAGTGGGTGATGTTTTCATGTGTTGTGTAGGAAATGTGATTTATAGATCTACTGATAAAGGCCAAAGCTGGCAAGCAGTACTCACCGGATCTAAGGAAAACAGACGATTTGAATTTGTAAAATCAGGTTCAAAAATCTATGCCATGTCAGTAAATTCTGGGTGTTGATAAAAAGGTATTATTTTTAGGCTATGATTTCAAGTTTTAGTTCCAAAACTATGCGATTTTTATCGTTGTTGGTAGGTGCTATATTAGTATCAGCGTCACTGTTTGCACAGACAGATATGCAGTTGGAATTATCACCTGATAAAGTGAATCTTGCATTACGACGGACTGCAGATGGATTGCTCCGATTATCAGGAGATAGTACGAGCAGAATTCCAGCCATTGAACAAACAGGCCCTGGAGTATGGCGAGTTCGCCTTGAGAGACCTTTTCGGTACGAACAACTCCCAGGACTACTTCAATCATCATTAGACCTGTTTGAAATAAAACAAGCCTACGATGTGGCGGTAAGACGCTGCGTCGATGAAATCATTGATTTAGGATATCACCAACAAGATTTTCTTCAAACCAAAAGTGTTGCATGTCAAGGTCGGGATTTGGATGAATCATGTCATTTTATAGAGATCAGTTTTCTAAAACAGCATGCAAAAAAACCTTTTTGGGCCGGAATCAATGGATTATTAATATTGATATTAAGTGGAGTTGCTGGTTTTTGGATATTCCGCCGTCAAAAATCGGTGTCGGTACCTCCTCTAGCGGATGATGAAAAAGATTGGTTGGAATTCGGAAATTCTCGTCTTGATGTATCCGGACAACAACTCATTCATGGTGACGAAAGACAAGCACTTACCTTCCGAGAAACCAAATTACTCAAGCTCTTTGTTACGAGTCCTGATCAATTGTTAGAGCGAGACTTTATACTTCGTGAAGTTTGGGCTGATGAAGGGGTTTTAGTGGGACGAAGTGTTGATGTTTTTGTGTCCAGATTGCGAAAAAAATTAGCCGTTGATTTGACGGTTGGTATAGTTGCCGTACATGGTGTCGGTTATCGACTGGAAACAGGGAAATGAAAATAAATTCTTGTAATTATTCAGGTCAAAATAAGTACGGTATGTTTTTGTCATCATTTTTGCAAAAATCAGGCAAAAATGTACCTTTGCTTCGAACGGCAAATGTCGCCAAAAAAAATTATATATTCAGAGTTCTTTGCCCTATTCAATAAAATATGATCATTTATAGAGCAAGTTCGCAAATTAAATTCAAGGAAAAATATATGATTTTATGTAGTCATAGAAATTTAGATCGACCTTAAGGGATAAGCCGTAAAAAAATGATGTAATAAAACCGTTAAAAATTCAAAACTGTTTGAGCTCGACATAATGCTATAAAAAGAACAATAATGCGAGCTGGGAAAGTGTTAAGTTAAACAAATGAAAGAGGGTCAATGGCGAGTTTTTTGAATTTAGGTTTTATGGAATCATTTTAGGCTTAGACCTTAAAGTCTTGAATTTTTGGTTCTTTTTTTTCAAGAAAAAAGAACATAAAGATATAATTAAAACGAAAATTAATATTTTTGAATAATGTCAAACAATCAAAATAATTTTTCAACTGCTTTTCTAGTTTGCATAGGACAAGGAGTTCTGAAATTTACTTATTACAATGAATTTTATCCGTCGCAAAAAATTAATCGCCCCTACAGGGCTCAGACCTGAATACTTACAAATTTTTTATTAAAATTAAATTGCATTACACACCTAAAATAATTTTTTAATTTATTGTGAGCATTTCTGGAAAACAATTTTTAATCATTTATAAAAAACACATTTCGAAATCATGAAAATGACCCTTTTCTTAATATCTCTTTGTCTTGGTTTAAATAATTTATTAGCGCAAACAATTTATACTCAAGAGACCCTTGACAAAATAAACGAAATTGAACATAATATCACTGGCAGACTCCTTCTCAATGATGACCAACCGAGTAACATTCTCGAGCGAATGAAAAAATATAAGGTAAAAGGAATGAGCATTGCTGTGATTCATGACTACAAAATAGCCTGGGCTAAAGCTTATGGTTGGGCTGATGAAGCGGAGAAAAAACCGATGACAACAGAGATTTTATTTGAACCGGGATCCATCAGTAAATCATTAAATGCAGTTGGCATTTTAAAATTGGCACAAGAGAAAAAAGTAGACCTTAATACAGACATTAATGAATATTTGATTTCTTGGAAATTTCCTTATGACTCACTATCAAAAGGAAAAAAAATTACATTAGCCCATATACTGAGTCATAATGCAGGATTAACAGTGCATGGTTTTCCGGGGCATGATATCCATGGACCCATTCCAACTGTTTTAGAAGTTTTAGATGGAAAAAAACCATCGTTTACACCAGCAGTTCGCAGTGCGTATGAACCGGGATTACAATTTGAATATTCAGGTGGTGGTACTACCATTTCTCAAGTTTTGCTTACTGATATTACTAAACAAGCGTATGATGAATGGATGTATGAACATGTTTTAAAACCAATTGGGATGGAAGCCAGTTTTTATTCGCAACCTCCACCTAAAGAAAAACAACATTTATGTGCATCTGCATACATGAGTGATGGTACACCGATATCAAATAAATTTCACGTTTATCCGGAGCAGGCTGCAGCGGGATTGTGGATGACACCTAGCGATCTATGCCAATACATCATAGATATGCAATTAGCTTATCAAGGTAAACCATCCAAAGTATTGAGTCCTGAAATGGTGAAACTGCATTTAACGCCTTACAATGATGGTCCCACGTCATTGGGTTCTTTTATTGTGGATATTAATGGAGAGAAATATTTTGAGCATGGTGCGCGTAATGATGGATTTTGTGGTGATTTTTATGGGAGTTTAGAAGGGGGAAATGGTGTAGTCATTTTTTTAAATTCAGATGATGGAACATTAATATCTGAAGTCATCAATAGTGTTGCCAAAGCATATCAATGGAAAAATTTTTATCATGAACCACTTAGAAAAAAGTCCATTAATATGTCAGACAAATTATTAAAATCATATGAAGGTCTCTATCTCTATGATCAAACATGGTCAGCAATTGGTAAAAAGGATAACAAGTATCATTTTTATACCAATGGGAGGTATGTCAATATGTATTTTAGTACACCAACTTGTTTTTTTAATGAAGAATTTCCAGCAGTTAAGACTTTCCTAAAGGACAACAAAGGAAAAATTTTAGGATATGCTCGAACCGTAGATGGCAAGGAATTTCCAAATGCTATAAAAATCACAAGTCCTGATTCCATTCATTTAGAAAGTAATGCTATAGGAGAAATGGCCTGGTATTTGTTTGAACAAAAAAAGTATAGCGAGGCGATTTTGTATTACAAACGAGGACTGCAGTTGTATCCTCAGGATCTCAATTTATTTATGAATTTGGCGCATACCTATCTATTCAACAAAGATTATGATAATGCCATTGCCATTTACAAAAATCATCAAAAAGATATAATAAGACCTGGTTATACATGGGAAGATTCGATGAAGGATGATTTGATCTATTTTAAAGATCACAATTATGATGTTAAATCGTTTAAAAAGATTTTTGCAGCATTGAAAATAGATTTACCTAAAGGAATTTAAACAAGCGCAAACTAATTACATTTTTTTATATTATAGTGGGATAAAAGTTTCTGTTCATCTTATAACATCGATTGAGTCATCTACTGTCATATTCAGTAAGACATCTAAAAAGAGGTACACTATTAAACATTGGAAAATGTATAAGTTAAATCACTTACTCAATTAGAAAATGTATATTATTTAGCTTATATCTAAGTGAATGGTCTAAATATCATTGTATAGACTAAATTCAAATACTTTATTGAATAAAATAGATTAGGTACAATTTCGAAAATAAGCTGTATTTTACGCATTCATTTAAATGGTTTAAATCAAAACAAGAGCTTAATGAATCAAAATATGAATACAAATTATACCTTCTTTTCAAAAGTACTTATTGTCATTGTTGCCCTAATCTCAATGAATGGCACACAAGCTCAAAACGGTTCCTTAGATCTCACATTTGATACAGATGGAAAGGTCACTACACATGCAGCAAGTAAAGATGCAGAGGCGCAATCTATCGTCCTGCAAAAAGATGGAAAAATTATAGTTGCAGGCTATCGGGGCGCTCCGGAGAATGATATGGTTCTCGTAAGATATAATGAGAATGGAAGTTTGGATAAAAGCTTCGATAGCGATGGCATTGTGACAACGGCTATATCCGGATCAAATGTTAGGGCCTATTCAGTGGCTTTACAAAAAGATGGAAAAATACTAGCAGCAGGATCAAGTTCGATAGGTGTTACAGAAGTGATGATTCTAGTGAGATATAATATTAACGGAAGTCTAGATACCAGCTTTAATCACACGGGTATTCTGACTTCAGTAATTGGAGCGGTTTTCACTGAAGTTTATGCTATAGCTATTCAGAAGGATGGGAAAATTGTGGTGACTGGAGGGGTAAGTAATGATGCCGTTGATTTTAATATTGCAGTCATTCGTTTCAATAGTGATGGTACTTTGGATAATACTTTAGATGCTGATGGTATAGTTGTTACAGATTTGGGAAGTCTTTATGATTTTGCAAATTCATTAGTCATTCAAGATGATGGAAAAATAGTAGTTACAGCCTATAGTAAGACCCAGGCAACAAGAGGGTTAATGGTAATCGTCAGATACAACAGAGATGGGAGTTTAGATAATACTTTTGATCAAGATGGCAAATTGTACACAATCATTGTCAATTCAAGCGCTAGAACGAATTCTTTGGTATTACAAAGTGATCAAAAATTAGTTATAGGTGCTGCCACCGATAATGGAAATGGCCTAGGGTATGTTTTGGCGAGGTATAATACTGATGGGGGTGTGGATACTACATTTGATATTGATGGATATGTGTTTTCAAGTAGTTTTGGAAGCTTTATCGAGTTGGCTTATACCGTAGCCCTTCAAAGTGATGAAAAAATTTTAGTAACAGGGTATCGAAGTGATGCAAGCGGACAAAATTTTATGATTAAGCGTTATCATAAAGATGGAAGCATAGATGATAGTTTTGGGCAAGATGGTAAAGTGATTACTGATTTTGGAAATGCAGATGATGAAGCCAAAGCCATTGCCCTACAAAGTGACGATAAAATTATTGTAGCAGGAATTTCGTTTAATGCTGGTGTAACTGATTTTGCTGTTGCGCGGTATAATAATATGATTACATCTACTAAAAAAGTTGGCAATAAAAAAAATCAATTCAGCGTATTTCCGAATCCAACATCAAAGTATTTGAATATTAGTTTAAATAATGATGATCATTTCAATTTCGAGATCATTGATGCTGTGGGTGAATTGGTAATGAAAGGTAAGAATACACAACAAATTGATGTTTCCAGTTTGTCAGATGGAATATATTTTATAAAATTAGAACAAGGTCATCATCAAACGACAAAGAAATTTGTAAAATGCGGGAATTGATTCTGATATTATTAAATAAAGTTTAAGTGGCATCGAAGTCATAGACTTCGACGATCGAATCATTTAATATTTATTCAAGCAGCGATTCAAAGTGTTCAAGGGTCTTGTATATAATTGACACTTGCTTCGGAATATTTCTGATGAACTTTATTTTATTGTGATGAATAGAACAATATTTGCAATATACATATTTGGTATATTTTTAATTGAATCAACCCAATCTAATGCTCAATGCACACCTCAATCAGTTGATAATTGTGAAGATGCTAATGTATTATGCTCACTTGATGAATTGAATGGGTACTCGTGTTCTAATCCCAATTATAGTAATCCTACAGGATGTAGCCCCTTATGCCCTTCAGGTGGTGGAGCTCACAATACTACTTGGTGGGCGTTTGTAACGGAAGGTGGTTTGGTTACTATCACAATTACTTACCAAAATTGTTCAGTAAATGGTACCGGAGTTCAAATGGGAATCTGGGGTGATTGTGATTGTGCTGAATCTGTGGCTTGTAATCCAAATTGTACTGGTCCTGGGCAATTTACAATAACTGCTACTTTAACAGCATGTAAAAATTATTACTTTTTTGTAGATGGTTGTACAGGGGATGTTTGTGATTTTACAATTACTACTTCCGGAGGTGCTATGCCTAACTTAAAAAAGTTAACTAAAATAAATGATGATCCAGATAGAAGAATTCAAGTTTGTCGGGGAGTCTGTGATAAAAATTTTAAAGTGGCAGGGCAGGAAGGTAATTGCGAACCAACTTATGAATGGACATTAGACGGAAATATTGTGGGCTGGGATGATGACAATATTGATCTTAGTTTTCCAGATGAAGGCGACTTTCAATTATGTGTAACTGCATATATTGGTAATCCCAATTCAGGGTCCATTTGTGATCAAGAAGGTCCAGAATGTGTAACAATTGAAGTTCGTTCTATTAGGGATAAGCTTGGAATACCAAGAATTTTATGCGCAGAGCAAATACCACATAAATGGCATAGTCAAGAGATTAAGGGACCTGGAGAGTATAGAAATACGTTCAAGGGTACAGATTGTTGTATTTTCGATTCAGTTGTGACTTTTAATATATTGCCAATACCGATACCACCAAATGTATTCCATATTGGATGTGATAAAACAGATATGTATACTGACCCTACAACAAGACAATCTTTTAGCAATTGCCATCTTAATGAAATTGTTTTTTTGTCAAAATCTTCAATACCATATAGATGTGATAGTACCTATAAATTGACCGCAATATTTCTTGATTTTAATATAACATTTACTGAAGAATGTGTTAATGGGAAGATAGAAATAAATCCAAGAATTGTTAATCGCACCAAGACATGTGGCGGTGGTGAAATTTATGAATTTGCTTACAAGTGGTACTTGCAGAAAGACTTTACAAAAAATAGTATTGAAACAAAGGAGAAAATAATTGTGGATAAAAAGGATATTTACTGCGTTGAAATGAAGGTCAATGCCAAACTTGGTACTATGATTAAAACTTGCTATTTTGATTTTTGCGAAGGCATCAATGAAAATTTTACTCCGAATTTTTTTCTTTCAGGCGATACTTCAGCATTCAGAAATATGATCTCTACGTATGTTGATACAGTAAAGCAAAATAGTGCATTAAAAAAATATCATTGGACCGTCACTGGAGGAACAATACTCACTACGAATCCGAATGATAGTAGTGAGATCAGAATAACATGGGATTCAACTGAAACTTTTGGGAAAATCTGTTTAACGATCGATAGTATTTGTAATTCAGTTGTTCCACAATGTATTTCAGTATCATTAAAAACTACAGATGTCCATGATCCAAATACTAACAATACGGTTCGCATCATTCCTAATCCTAATCAGGGCATATTTACATTAGATGGACTTTTGCTCTACACAAAAACGTCCATTGAAATTATTTCTTTAGATGGGAAATCTCATTATAAAAAAAATGGGATGAATTATTCTTCAAAATTGAATGTTGATCTTCAAAAAGAGCATATTCCAAATGGAACATATTTTATCAAAGTCAATCAAAAAAATAGGATTCAAACTTTGAAATTGATTTTAACTGGAAAAGAATAGAACTTGTAATTGTATATGTTAACCTTACTATATTAAGAAAATGAATTTATTCAGAAACATATATTACATAATTCCTTGCACCTGCTTTTTACTTCTATCTATATATACAATACCAAATACTTTAGCACAATGTATTCCGGCCTCAGCTGATATTTGTAAAGACGCGAATGTGTTATGCTCACTCGATGAATTAAATGGTTATAGCTGTTCAAATCCTGCTTATAGTAATCCTACTGGTTGTACCCCATTATGTCCAATGGGTGGGTCTTCTCAAAATACTGCTTGGTGGGCATTTGTAACTGAAGGAGGAACGGCATCCATTACATTTGATATAAGCAATTGTTCAGTAACTGGAGGTGGTGTCCAATTCGGTATTTGGGGAGATTGTAATTGTAATGAATCAATTGTTTGTACCAATGATGTGCGTGGTCCAGGTACATATATAATTAATGCAAATTTTATAGCTTGTAAAACATATTATTTATTTGTAGACGGTTTCCTTGGGGATGTTTGTGATTTCACTATGAGAACAACTGGAGGAAATTCACCACAATTAAGTCCATTAGGCAAAATTAATAATGATCCTGATAGAAAAATCCAAGTATGCCAAGGAATTTGTAACAAGAAATTTGTTATAGAAGAGCAGAATGTTAATTGTATACCTATCTACGAGTGGATGTTGGATGGCAAAATTATTGGTGGAAATGATAATGAAACTTCTCTTGATTTTCCAGATGAGGGCGATTTTCAACTTTGTGTAACAGCCTATATTGGGAATCCCAATTCTGGTTCCATTTGTGACCAAGAAGGTCCAGAATGTATTACCATTCGAGTTGGAAATGTTCCTGAAAGGATCGGACCATCAAGAAATATTTGTGCAACAGAAATACCTTACAAATGGGGTAGTGTAAAAATATATAATGATGGTCCTACTAGATCAACGTTCCGTGATTCAAACTGTTGCAAAATTGATTCTATAGCAGATTTTCATATCATTTATAATGATAGTCTGGGTTGTCAAAACACAAATTATGCAAAAGGTATTGTTTTTATGGATCAGAATAAAAATGGATTTTTTGATAATCAGGAAATCAAATTGAATGATTATATCGTTAGTTCTGCACCTGGGTCTTTTGCTACTTTTTCAAATCAAAATGGATATACTATACTCTTGGAAAGGAACGCAATAAATACAATAAAAGCGTCTGTCCCCAATCCAGCTGTCGCAACTGTAATTCCAAGTGATTATCAAATTAATGTTGGAAATGTATATGGGCAAATTCCGGGACAATATGATTTCGCGATTCAGGAAAAAGATTTGTTGGATTTAGAAATTCAGATTAGTTCAACGGTCGCACGTCCAGGCAGGACAAGTGTGGTCACATTGCAAGTAAACAATGTTGGAAACATTGCTGCGACTCAGTCAGTTATTACATTACAGTTTCCAATAGGTTGGAATGTTATTCGCACAAATCCTATGTATACTAATATTCTTGGAGGCAACTTGTTGAGATGGGATTATACAAATACCATTAATATTAAAGGTAGTAAATCTTTTAGAGTAGAAATAGCACCACCAACATCTGCAAAACAAGGAACACCATTCGAACTTATCGCAGAAGTAGATGCTACTAATGATGTTAATCCAAATAATGATATAGCCGTGTGGAATAGTAAAATTGTGGCTTCTTATGATCCTAATGATAAACTGGTAAATAAATCTAACTACTATTCCATATCTGATCAGAATAAAGAACTTATTTATACCATACGATTTCAGAATACAGGAACAGACACAGCTTTCGATGTGACCATTCGCGATACATTAAACAAAGCCATTGATCCGACAAGTATTCGAGTTGTGAATGCAAGTCATCCGTATCAATTGGGCATGAAAAAATTGGGTTTTCTGGAAGTCTATTTCAAAAATATATTTTTGCCTGATAGTAGCGTTAATGAAGTGGCATCTCATGGCTTCGTTCAATTCGCTATTAGACCCAATGCAACCAATGAACCTTTTACTCTAAGAAATAAAGCATCTATTTACTTCGATTACAATACACCTGTATTAACCAATTCTATAAGTACTTATATAGGACTTGTGTCAACCACAGAAATCAATAAATTAGCCTTACTTAAAGCAACGCCCAATCCATTTAGTGATCAAATGATTGTTGAATATGAATCCTCGAAAAAGTATTCAAAGTATCGTCTCCAAATTCGAAATATCCATGGTATAATGACACATAATATTCAAGTTCAACATAAAGGTAAAGTTGAAATAAATACAAAAATAATTCCAACAGGAGTATATGAACTTATGTTTATAGCGGATGAACAGATCTTGTTATCGAATAAAATAGTAAAACTCTAAATGAATTGAAATTGGATAAAGTTTATAAAGTTTTTATTTTTTTCATTTCATATCTTATATTAATTCTTAGTACGATCAGTACAATTTTACCCAAAGTATAGCATCATTGTTTTTGGTATTTGAAGCAGCACTTCTCTTCTAAGGTTCGTTATCTTTTAAAATTAACGATTATGAAATATTTATTTACTGCATTTTGCTTATTAAGAATGTGTTTCTTATTGCAAGCTCAGGCTTTAGAAACCTTAGACATTAACAATATTGTTGCTACTGTGAATTCTAATGGTGAACTTTTCAAAGAATTAAAATTGAAGACAGAACCAAACAAAAACTTAATGAACTCGACATCTTTATGGATGGGTGGATATGATCCCGCAGGTGCATTGCATTTTGCTGGACAAACAGATTTTTCAAAAGGGCATGAACTTTTTTATGGACCTATTGATGCAGACTATAAATCTTTTGATTATGATTTAAAGTATAACAAAGTTTGGAAACTAAATAAGACAATGATTGAGGATCATAAAAAGAATTTCAATAAACCGGGATATGTCATGCCAAAAGAAATTAGAGAATTTCCGCAATCGAATTTTGATAAAGATAGGGCTTTTACTAGCGGATTATTTCTCTTTGAAGATTTAAACCATAATGTATGGTATGAACCAGAATTAGGAGAATATCCTATAGTTTTAGGGGACCAATGCATTTACTTTATTCTTAATGATACTAAGGAAAAGCATTCAGTTTCTCAAGGAGATCCTTTGGGTTTTCAAATTTTGGGAATGCTCTGGGGATATCAATCTGCTTTAGAATCCGTCAATCAAACTATTTATCTTACGTATAAAATCATTAATAAATCTAACAATACCTATCACAATTTTTATATTGGACTCTTTAGTGATATGAATAGTGGTGATCCCGGAAGCAATTATGTTGGATTCGATATTCCTTCCAATTCTTCCTACACTTACTCTGCAAACAGTAATGATCCATTTTTCGGTAAAACACCTCCTGTAATTTCATTAATGAATATGGGTAATAGCTTGACATATATTAATGATCGGCACAAGAATTGGTTTATTTCTTACACCGACCCAATTTCAACAGAAGCTCTAGAAACAGGAAGCCCTGGTACAGTGAATGATTATTACAATTATTTATCCGGAAGATGGAAAGATGGATCCAGAATTGCTACTCAAGGCACAGGATACAATCCGGGTTCATCTAATCTTTCAAATTTTTTATTCACTGGTGATCCCAATGATAGTAATCCCAATTGGAATGAAGTTAGCGCAAATAATAAGCCCGGTAATAGAAAATCAGTTCAAGGAATTGGACCTTCTACGATTGAACCCGGTCAAATTTTTTGTTTGAACTATGCCATTTCGGTCACACGGGATGTAAATGGAGATCATATTAACGGGATAAAAAAAATGAAAGAACATATCCAAGAAGTTCAGGATCAATTCAATAATCCGTTAAATCTTTTTTGTGCAGTCTCTCCTAAGACAAATACATCTGATGAAAAAGGTAATAATAGACTTCAAATAGTTCCTAATCCAGCAAGTCATAAAATATGCATAAAATCAGACGATTTAATTAATGGAATTCCTTTGGTATATAGAATATTCAGTACTACCGGGCAGCTCGTTGATCAAGCAAAACTTATTCATTCGGCAAATTTAGAAATTGATATTTCTGATGTTCCAGCAGGGATGTATTATCTTGCTCTTACTCAGGGAGCATTAAATATTAAGGGGAAGATTCTCGTAATGAAATAAATGTTTAGTGTAATATCTTTTCATTCCGCTTAGATTAGTTAGAATTTAAGCGGATTTTTTTTTATTTTTGGAAGTTGTTTTGTTGAAAAATTAAGGAATTATTTAACATACATTCTTAAATTCGATTGTTGTATAACTTCTTTGAGTTGCTGTTCTTATCTATAGTGCTAAGCTAAATTGAATAATTAGATTTCGATTATAAAATAATAAAATTTTGGGTATTTTATTTTTCTTTGTATTTTAGCTTGAAAATTGCAAAAGTTATTCAACTGCGCTGTTTAATTGAATCCAAAAAATAATAAAAATGAAGAAATTATTAGTTTTAAGTATTATGATATTACTGATCTTTACAACTTTTAGCTATAAAGAGCACAAAGTAACTAAAGAAATAAAGGAAGGAACGATTACTAACTTATATGATGCCTTTAGCAATCAGGAGTCATTAACTAAAGATTTTGGTTTTTCTTGTATCACTAAATATCATGGCACAACCATACTATTTGATGCCGGAAGCAATGCTGACATATTTGAAAAGAATACAAGCCAATTGGGAATTGATCTAAGTAAGGTTGATATTGTGATCATTTCACACGGACATTTTGATCACCTGAATGGAATCGATTATTTATTAAAAGTAAACCCAAAAGTCAAAATATATTTTCCATACGACATATTCTGGGGAGCTCCGGTGCCTTTTGATGCAACAGGTCAAGATCCTAAAGTAAAAGATTCACTACCTGTGCACATGCAATATTTTAATGGAGGTGATACTAAATTTTCGATTAATCAATCTGGGCGATTTTGGAAAGCCAATATTGAATTTATTAAAACGTCAAAAGAAATATTGCCTGGATTAAATATTATTGCCACAAATTCTCCTTTCATGGGATATTTTTCATGTTACCCTGGTAAGAGTTTCGTCGAAGGACAATTTGATCATAAAATGGATGCTTGTAAAAATACTAACCTTCCGGAATTGTCTTTATCTATGAAAACAGAGAAAGGTGAGGTGCTCATCGTGGGATGCTCACATACCGGAGTTGAGCAAATCATACGTCAGACAAAAACAATTACAATGAATTCGATTGAATTGGTTTACGGAGGATTTCATATGATACCATTTGACAGAAATAAGACCATGGAATTGGTGAAAATAATTCAGGATGAATTACAAGTTCATCGAGTTGCACCTGCACACTGCACTGGACATCTTGCATTTAAAATTTTAATGGACGCTTATAAAGATAATTATGTCTATTCAGGCCTTGGCGAAACTATAGTATATCAATAGTCTAAGGAATGATTCGCATTAGCTTTCGTTCTAAGAATCCAAAAGTTAAAGTATAATTATAACCAGAAGTGAAATGCATATAATGCATTAATGAATCAAGTAATCAGCTGCCACCCTTTGTAGTTGAGATAAATTCTATGTTTTCCAAATTAAGTTATATATTTGGTTTATTAACATCATAAATGGATTATATATGAAACTATACGAAGACAATGGAATTCACAGTGAATTCTCTCCAAAATTGGAAAAAGAGATTCAAGTTAATTTTGATAAGCTTATGGCATTTAGAAATGAGAGAATTTCTAAATTCAACAAAAAGGCTGATCAAATAGCCAGTCAAGTCCATCGGTTCGAAAAGAAAACACTTAAAAAAGACGATCACTCCAAAATATCTCATGCCATAGAGGAGGCAAATCTCAAAATGCAGATGGATAAAATGAAAAAAATCGGCCATTTGGATGCAATGACTAAGATACAAATGAAGTCAAAGGAAGTCATGAGTACTAATGTAGTCAGCCAGATTTCATCATTAAAAAGAGTTTTGGCTAATCGTAAAAAGCATCATGTGTTGGTTGACCAATTGCTGCAAAATGTATATGGACCTCCACCTGATCATTTAAGAGGTATAGCAGCAGAAAGTATCAATGCCTTCGCAGATTGGTCCGGCATAGATGAATCAGTAACACAATTCAGACCACCATTTCCGCTAAGTATGTTGATCCAAGAAGATTTCAATCATGGATTTGACTCCATAGATGATCAATCCTTTGTAGATCCAGTATCAGGATTTATATCTAATCAAGTGAATACTGAATATACTGAGAATGGTTGGGGGCCATACCACACTACAGTTTTTTACGATTCTTCGGCTGCATTAGGTGTTAATTACAGAATGCCTGAGACAGGTATCATACAAGTAGACATATTACTTCAAAATACGCTTAATGAAATGAGTGTTCATTTGTTAGATAACTTTGGTTTGTCTGATGGTAATATAAAACTAAAAGGGTCAGTCTATTTAAGCATCTTACATCCTAATAATATTCAGGATACCCAAATTGAATTGTGTCAATTAAATGTAAGTTCTGATGGGGATTATGTTCATAGGAGAAGCAGCGATTTGATGACGCAGTATCCTTATGCTTTATCATTTCGGAGTACTGGAGCTTTTCCAGTAAATAGCAATATCCAGGTTTACGTCGGTACTAAGATTACAGCTTCAGCACAATTAAATGATATGGATTCTTTTACTTCTTGTGATTTTGCATGGGCTTTGAAAATGATTGATATAAGGGTTGTGTAAAAAATTATTCTGATATATTCTGTGTTATGATTTTCACATTGGAATAAATAATTCTGTTTTTGTAATGCTCATTGGAATATAGATATGAACAATATCAATGACACGATTTTCATTCATCGGGTCTAGATTTAATCCAATTTACTATTATATATTTTATTTGATCACTTAATACAATATTACAACTTGAACTAAATTTACAAGCAATTACCAACTTAGAATACTAGTCATCAATCTGTAGGAAATACAATTAAAGCCTATTTTAACTAAATTTGAAAATTCGGTTTGGAACAAAAAAAAGATGGCCTATTTCCAGACCATCTTCTTTATACTTGATATGTTCTCTAATCACTATTTAACTACATCATAACGATCTAGGTTCATCACCTTAGTCCATGCAGCAATAAAATCTTTGATGAATTTATCTTGAGCATCTTCGCAAGCATAGACTTCAGCTATAGCACGAAGTTCAGAGTTAGATCCAAAGATTAGATCTACACGGCTTCCGGTCCATTTAGGCGCTCCCGTCTTTCGATCATTACCTTCAAAGATTTCTTGAGCATCTGAGCTAGCTTTCCATGTCGTTCCTAAATCAAGTAGTTGCACGAAGAAATCATTGGTCAGCGTCTCAGGATTCTTGGTAAATACTCCGAGTTTTGAACGATTGAAATTAGTATTGAGCACGCGCATACCACCAACGAGGACTGTCATTTCCGGAGCAGTTAAGTTTAATAGTTGAGCTTTGTCAATGAGCATTTCTTCTGCAGTTGAGCTGTATTTAGATTTTAAATAATTGCGGAAGCCATCTGCTAAGGGTTCCAATACAGCAAAGGATTCTACATCGGTCTGTTCTTGTGTAGCATCTGCTCGTCCCGGAGTAAATGGAACTAAAACTTGATGACCTGCATTTTTAGCCGCCTTTTCAATACCAACGCCACCAGCTAACACGATAAGATCTGCAAGAGAAACTTGCTTACCATTGGATTGAGCAGCATTGAATTCTTTTTGAATGACTTCAATTGTTTTCAGAACTTTTGAAAGTTGGTCCGGTTGATTGACTTCCCAATCTTTTTGAGGTGCTAGTCGAATTCGAGCACCATTCGCACCACCACGTTTGTCTGATCCCCGAAATGTAGATGCTGAAGCCCAGGCAGTTGATACCAATTCAGATACGGTTAAATCCGTTGCTAAAATTTTATGTTTCAAATTTTCGATATCCTGACTATCTATTTGCTTATAGTTAATTGTTGGAAGTGGGTCTTGCCAGATTAGCTCTTCTTTTGGAACTTCAGGGCCAAGATATCTGGCGCGAGGGCCCATGTCACGATGAGTTAATTTAAACCAAGCCCGTGCAAAGGCATCTGCAAATTGATCCGGGTTTTCATGAAAACGTCTTGAAATTTTTTCATAAATAGGATCAAATCTCAAGGCTAAATCAGTAGTTAACATGATCGGTGCATGACGTAAATTTGGATCATGAGCATCGGGAACTGAATCGGCACCCATTCCATGTTTTGGTCTCCATTGTTGAGCTCCTGCAGGACTCTTGAATAATTCCCACTCATATCCGAACAGATTCCAAAAAAAGTTATTGCTCCATTTAGTAGGTGTAGTTGTCCATGCTCCTTCAAGACCACTTGTGATGGTGTTGATACCATTTCCACTACCTAAAGTATTTTTCCAACCTAAGCCTTGTTCTGCAATATCCGCAGCTGCTGGTTCAGGACCAACATATTTGCCTGGATCACCAGCACCGTGTGTTTTACCAAAAGTGTGACCTCCTGCGATGAGCGCAACTGTTTCTTCATCATCCATAGCCATACGACTAAAAGTCTCTCGAATGTCTCGAGCTGCGGCTATAGGATCAGGATTTCCATTTGGGCCTTCCGGGTTTACATAAATAAGACCCATCTGAACTGCTGCGAGTGGATTTTCTAATTCTCGATCCCCAGAATATCGTTTGTCATCCAACCATTTACTTTCAGATCCCCAATAGATTTCTTCATCAGGTTCCCAAACATCAGCACGCCCTCCGGCAAAACCAAAAGTTTGAAAGCCCATGGATTCAAGGGCGCAATTCCCGGCGAGTATCATCAAATCAGCCCATGATATTTTTTGACCGTATTTTTTCTTGACAGGCCAAAGAAGCAAACGGGCTTTATCCAAGTTTGCATTATCCGGCCAACTGTTTAGCGGGGCAAATCGTTGGTTTCCCGAACCGGCTCCTCCACGACCATCTGCAATACGATATGTACCAGCGCTGTGCCATGCCATACGAATGAAAAATGGACCATAATGTCCATAATCTGCTGGCCACCAATCCTGAGATGTGGTCATTAAATCAACAATATCTTTTTTTAGAGCTGCCAAATCAAGGGTCTTGAAATGTTCAGCATAATTAAATCCTTGCTCCATTGGATCAGATAGAGAAGAATGTTGTCTTAGAACATTTAATTTCAATAAATTGGGCCACCAATCGCGGTTTCTAGTGCCAGCTCCGGCACTTTGTTTTGTTGTTCCACCTGAAAACGGGCATTTGCCTTCGCCGTTTGTCATGTTTGGTTGGGGTGTCGAATTTGAATTAGCTTCCATATTTTAAAAAATTTATAGATTGATTTTTAGAATTTACTTATGAATCAAAAAGAAAAACCATGTCATTATCCTATGACCTATTTTATCTAGCTGATTTAGTCAAATATGATAAACAAATGTGTTTGAAAAATCAGTACATCACCAATTTACATTTACTAATTTGGTAACAATTGAAACATGTGTTTGTTTGAAGAATTGGCAATTACTATTCTTGTGAATCGTAAGTTGTAGTCATCTTTATTAATTGTGATGTATTCAGCGGTATTGTTCATATTTTTTATAAGTTGCTTTTAACCAAAAAAATATTATTTTTGACGGTAATACATCATAATGGAGAGCTTATTATTGAATTGCTTGAAATAAATATTTTTTTATTTCTTCAATGATGTATTCCAAGAATTTTAAGTTAATTGTTATATGTATCTAATGACAATAAATGGCGAATATTTAAATCCGGTATAAATGACAGATAGAAATTATTTAAACGCATTGCGATTTCCAACTGCAGCTGATCCATTAAGAATATTAATGAGTGCTTGTTTGACAGGAGTGACTTGTGGATATGATGGTACTGCCAATGGAACCTATCCCAGTGCCTTAAAATTTTTGAATTATGATAACATTAAATTGGTTAGATTTTGTCCAGAGGAATATTCGTTTGGAACACCCAGAGCCATGTGCGACATCCATGGAGGAACAGGAATGGATGTCCTTAATGGCAAGGCAAAAGTACTGACGGAACATGGTGAAGATTGGACCGAAGGCATGATTCAAGCATCTGAAAGAATGTTAAGTCTGGCTATTCAGGAAAAAATTGAAATTGCCATTTTGATGGATATAAGTGCAGCATGTGGCAGTCAGGTTATTTATAAAGGAAATCGATTTAATGAACATCCTTCCTATTTAATTGGAGCAGGTGTATGTGCTGCACAATTGATGTTGAATGGATTTAAGGTCATTAGTCAGCGTGATTTTGCATCTTTGGAGATAGTGTATTCAAAAATCGATCGTAAGCATTCTGTAGATCAAACCAAATTGGATCATCATGAAATAGAATGGTATAAAAATTATTTCAAAACATTGGTATAATAACCAAAATTTATAAATTTTGAAAGGTGTAAAATGAGATAAAACTATTTGTTAACCAGTTAATTTTTGTAATTTAATTTTTATTAACCATACTTAGAAATTAAAAGAATGATATATGTCATTTTTAATATTGACCAAAATCAAAATTCAATCAAGAGCTTCTGATTAATTTTGGATGCAAAACTAAAATTATGACTCAAAGATTAATGACTAGGAATCTTTTGCTAGGTTTTTTTTCTTGGTTAATCCCATTCGCAGTGTCTTTTCTTTTTTACAAACCAGGTGGAGAGTTGGTAGTGCCTTATGCCACATTTAAATCCACGATTATGGTAGTTGGGGTCATTAGCGGCTGCTATCTATTAATAAAGTATTTTAAAATCACAGAAGGCGATTTTATAAAGAATGGTATTATTGTGGGTTTGAGTTGGTTTGCAATTAACATCATACTTGATGTTGTCATTCTTATACCCATCATGAAATCCACATTTACAGATTATTTTATGTCTATAGGCATAGCTTATTTTTCTATTCCAGCTATAAGTATTGCTATGGGATATTTACTCAAAGAAAAATCAAATATTCATGCCAATAAATAAGGAATGGCATTTAAAACATAAAATGCCAAAGAATCCGACATTGGAACAAAGAATCAAGTGGCACTTGGCACATGAGAAGCATTGCACATGCAGACCTATTCCAGATAAATTAAAAGCTGTAATAGATAGTATGAAAATTAAAGAGTCCTGAGAAATTGCCAATAAAAACTGTTTAATCTATCAGAGAATATGATTGACGAGAGCATCGTTTCATGGTTGTTGGAAGGTGATGTTTCCATTCAATATCAAACTCATAGAGATTTATTAGATCTCAATAAACCAAAACTTAGAAATAAAATTGAAACTGATGGATGGGGGTTGAAATTCCTTTCTCATCGTCTGCAAAATGGATATTGGGGGAAAGATTTTTATCAACCCAAATGGATATCTACGCATTACACTTTATTGGATTTAAAGAATCTTCAGATTTCACCGCAACAGAAAGACATACGGCGCACATTAAATTTTATTTTTAAAAATGAAAAAGGTCCTGATGGAGGCATTTTGCCAATTGGTCTTACGAAAAGATGTGATGTTTGTGTGAATGGCATGGTATTAAACTATGCTTGTTATTTTCAAGTACCGGAATTAGACCTAAAATCGATCGTAGATTTTTTTCTTGCAGAAAAAATGCATGATGGAGGTTTTAATTGTAGGTCTAATTCAACGGGTGCCATTCATAGCTCGTTACACACCACACTTTCAGTTCTGGAAGGTATTCAGGAATATTTGAGCAATGGATATCAATATAGAGTGAAAGAACTAATTAAAGCTACGAATGATTCACAGGAATTTATTCTTATGCATAAACTATTTCGATCCGACAAGACCGGAGAAACTATCAACCCCAATTTCTTAAAGTTATATTATCCATGTCGTTGGTATTATGATGTGCTGAGAGCATTGGATTATTTTCAATCAGCTCAAGTTCCCTATGATCCAAGAATGAATGAAGCACTAGAACTATTAACAAAAAAGAGGACTAAGGATGGATTATGGAAACTTGCTGCTAAGCATCCGGGACAAACGCATTTTGAAATGGAAAAAGCTGGTCAACCCAGTCGCTGGAATACTTTAAGAGCACTCCGAGTGTTGAAGGCGTATGGCAGTGAATTTAATGGTATCTAAGCATGAATAAAATAAAGATGAACTAATTTTATTTAAAAAGATTTCGACATTATTATCCATAGCAATTATTTTTATTAATGATTCAAATTTCTAAAACACCTGCGTTAAGTATGAAGCAGATCGATTGTTCAATTTTTTTTATTTCAGAAGTGCAATCACTTTTTTTATGGATTATCATCGATATGAAGTACATTCATTTTTTATGTAAAAGTTAGATATTTCAATTACTTTAGCACATTCAAATCAATGGAATGATCAGAAAATATGCTGTAATTACTGGAATCATTATTTCAAATTTGCTTTTAATAGTTTCTACATTAAAATACCCTGGAGGATCACAATATGATAAATTCGCCAATGGTTTTGACTGGAAACATAATTATATCTGCAACTTATTTGATGAGTTTGCCGTAAATGGAGATTACAATGCATCTAGATATTGGGCTATTGCAGGGACATTTTTTTTCTGTGTTAGTTTCGTCTTTTTTTTCGTTCACTTTTCAAAGAAACTAGTTTCGAAGAATGCATCTAACGTCATTAAATACTGTGGAGTAAGCGCCATGATTGCTGCATTTCTAATTGTGACTCCATATCATAATGCAATGATTGTTTTGTCAAGCACACTGGCGCTAATTAGTATGTTTTATATTACATATTATATTTTCAAGTCAGATTTGAAGTACTTTAAATTACATTCCATTATATGTTTGTTGGTTTCATATTTCTGTAACTATATTTATTATACCAAACATTATTTGGAATTTTTACCAATAGTGCAGAAAATGGCTCTCGGTATTACGATCGTTTGGATGTTAGGACTTGAATATTTTACAGGGAAAGAAGATTTTGAAAATATTTGATGTTTTCATTTCAGAAATGCTTAAAAAATCTATCTCAGGAATTTCAAATTCCTGAAATAGATTATACTATTATTTTATCTCGTTACAATAGATTGATAAGCTTGCAATAATGTTTTATACTCTTCAATGTATTTATACTCATCATTCAACTTGATTTGATTGGCTAATGAGATAACACTTTTAATGGATCCATGTTTTAAATGTTTAGAATGGTTTAGGATCATTCCAAACATCGCTACTGAGCTGGATAATAACATGTTGTCAGTAATGGATGAGTTTTTTGATTGATCATATACTATGGGTTTAACTAATTCCATGCTCTTGTTTTCATTCGGCTTTTTATATCTGTATTTAATCAATGCATATTCATTGTCAAATGAAGTGGATTTATTTGAACTCTGATATTTTAATGGATCAATCTTCCTTTCTTGGGGAATTTTATTTTTACTATTGATAATTTCATAAAGGATGGTTACGCAATGTCCTGCCCCTATTTCTCCGGCATCTTTCGTGTCATCTTTGAAATCCTCATCGTTCAATAACCTGTTTTCATAACCAATTAATCTATATGATGCTACAAATTTTGGATTAAATTCTATTTGTGTTTTTACATCTTTTGCCACAGTATAAAGGGTTCCTCCAAATTCATGGATAAATAGTTTTTTAGCTTCTTTTATATCATTTATATATGCGTATTGCCCATTGCCTTTATCGGCCAGTATTTCTAATTTGGAATCTTTATAATTTCCCATCCCAAATCCCAAACATGTAAGAAAGACGCCTGATTTTCTTTTATCTTCAATTAATCTTTCAAGATCATTTTCATTGCTAATTCCTACATTAAAATCACCATCTGTAGCAAGGATCACTCTATTATTTCCATTGGTTTTAAAATTTTCAATAGCTGTTTTGTATGCAAGTTCAATTCCGGCACCACCAGCAGTTGAGCCACCAGATTCTAATAGATTTATAGTGTTTTTGATTTTGGTTTTTTCTTTTCCTGAAGTGGGTGGTAATGCTAAACCTGAACTCCCAGCATAAACGACTATTGAAATTAAATCTTGTTCGCGCATTTGGTCAACCAATAGATTTAGAGATTCTTTTACTAAAGGTAATTTATTAGGAGTGCCCATCGAACCGGAGACATCAATCAGGAAAACTAAATTGGCTGGAGGTAGGTTTTTTGCTATAATAGATTTAGTCTTTGTTCCAATAAGTAATAATTCATGATCTTTATTCCAAGGGCATGGACCTATCTCTGTATACGTTTCAAATGGTTTGTCATCTGTGGGTTCTTTATAAAGATAATCAAAATAATTCACCATTTCTTCAATTCTTACGGCATCTTCTGGAGGTTGTTGACCATTTTCAATAAATCTTTTTACATTTGTATAAGATGCCCGATCTACGTCTAGCGAAAATGTTGATAAAGGATGGTGATCTACATCTTTGAAGTCATTTTCAGTTTGTTTTGCGTATGATTCATAAGTTGGCCTAACCTCATTAATAGATTTTATTTTTTTATTAGTATTTTTATTATGAATACCAAGCTTAGCTCTTAAATGACTTCTTGTACTATTTTTTATTGTTAGATCACTTGTAGTTTTATCCGTTTCTATTAAAGGAACTCTAAATTGAGTTATTTCAATTGCATCCAACAACATGACCATTTTTAATGTTATATTTAAAGGAGGTATAGAATTGGAATCAATTATTATTTTATTTATTGAATAAGAACTATAACCAATATATATAACATCAATTTTATATTCTCCAGGAGCTAATGTTAATTTGAAATTGCCATCGAAATCTGTTAAAGTCGAATCAACAGATTTGCCATTTATTGAGGCAATAATTTTAGCATGAATTATTGCTTCTTCATTTTCATCTTTTACAGTTCCGGTTAATTGTCCGGTTTGGTTTATGTTTATGCCATCTAAAATAGGTAATATAAACCACAATAAATATATTATGCTTTTCATAATTAAGAATTTAATGATGAGAAAATATTATTTGTTGTTAAAACAAAGGAGAAAGGAATCCTTTAATTATACTGCAGTTGATTATATAACGCCTCATTATACAATTATGCTGCTTAAACAATCCGATTAGATTTTAAATGATACTTATACATCAGCTATCTTTTCGTAATTTAAAAAATTGAAACATTGGAAAGATCTTTTTTCATCCGCTTGCAAATGAAATATCGTCAGAATATTTTGGTAAATGAATCTAATTTTTATTGGTTTTAATATTCAATTTTTACAACAATATCTATTTGTTAATTGTCTATCATAACTATACCTTTGTACACTGATTTTAAATAATGGATACCAAACAAATACTTACAGATATTGCCGCTCAGAGAATCCTTGTATTGGATGGTGCGATGGGCACTATGATCCAACAATATACATTGACCGAAACAGATTTCAGGGGAGAAAAACTTAAAGATCACCCATTTGATGTTAAGGGGAATAATGAGCTGTTATCACTAAGTAGACCTGATATCATTTATGATATACATAAAGCCTATTTGGAGGCAGGCTCTGATATTATCGAAACCAATACATTTAGTGCTACTGCAGTGGCACAAGCTGATTACCATCTTTCCCATTTGGCTTATGAGTTGAATGTTGCATCAGCTAAAATAGCTAGAAAGGCAGTAGATGATTTTATGACGCTTCATCCCGGACAACATCGTTTTGTAGCAGGGGCATTAGGTCCTACCAATAGAACGGCTAGTATGTCGCCTGATGTGAATCGACCTGCATTTCGTTCTATTTACTTTGATGAATTGAAACGCGCCTACTACGATCAGGCTTTGGGACTAATAGACGGCGGAGTAGATATACTATTAGTGGAAACCATTTTTGACACCCTGAACGCAAAAGCAGCTATTTATGCAATCGAGGAATTGTTTGAACATAAACAACAAAAATGGCCTGTTATTATATCAGGAACGATTACTGATGCCAGTGGAAGAACCTTAAGTGGTCAAACGGTTGAAGCCTTCTACACTTCTGTCAATCACATTGAATTATTTGCAATCGGATTGAATTGTGCTCTTGGTGCTAAGGAAATGCGCCCTCATCTACAAGAGTTGTCCAGAATAGCTCAATGCAGGATCAGTGCATATCCCAATGCTGGTCTTCCTAATGAATTAGGAGGATATGACCAGAGTCCCAATGAAATGAAGGATTATATTCGGGATTTTGCTGCTCAGGGTTTTGTCAATATTATTGGTGGTTGCTGTGGAACAACTCCCGATCATATCCGGAATATGGCTCACGCTGTTATTGGTATATCTCCAAGACCTATTCCAACAGATATACATCATTATACCACATTATCCGGTATGGAGCCTTTGGTTTTTAGGCCAGAATTATTATTCGTAAATGTTGGTGAACGAACCAATGTGACTGGTTCCAAAGCTTTTTCTAAATTAATACTCAATAATAAATTTGAAGAAGCTCTAGCAGTGGCGCGGCAACAAGTGGAAGCAGGTGCACAAATCATCGATGTCAATATGGATGAAGGTCTCTTAGATAGTGAAGCAGCCATGGTGGAGTATCTCAATCTAATTGCATCGGAACCTGAAATCGTACGTGTACCCGTTATGATCGACTCTTCGAAATGGAATGTTATCGAGGCCGGTCTAAAATGTCTTCAGGGAAAATGTATCGTTAATTCAATTTCTTTGAAAGAAGGTGAAGCTAAATTTTTAGAACAAGCAGTCAAAGTAAAAAGATATGGAGCTGCTGTTGTGGTAATGGCATTTGATGAATTGGGTCAGGCTGATACCACAGAGCGAAAAGTAAGTATATGTGAAAGAGCTTATCACTTATTAATTGATAAGATAGGATTTAAACCTGAAGATATCATATTTGATCCCAATATTTTTGCAGTGGCTACAGGTATTGAAGAACATAATAATTATGCCATTTATTTTATTGAAGCTACTAAAGAAATAAAAAGACGATGCCCTGGCGTAAAAATAAGTGGTGGTGTCAGTAATCTTTCTTTTTCATACAGAGGTAATGAGACCATACGTCAAGCCATGCATTCTGCTTTTTTGTATCATGCCATTCAAGCAGGAATGGATATGGGTATCGTTAATGCAGGGATGATAGATGTCTATGATGATATACCAAAAGATCTGCTTCAGCTTGTAGAAGATGTTTTGTTCAACAGAAGGCCTGATGCAACAGAACGATTAACGAATTTTGCAGAGACGATTCAGAAGAAAGATAAGAACTCAGAAAAAACAGAGGAGGTTTGGCGTCAAAAAACTATAGAAGAACGAATTAAATATTCTCTCGTAAGAGGAATTTCGGATTTCATTATTCAAGATTCTGAAGAAGCCAGACAATTGTTGGGCAAACCCATTCACGTTATTGAGGGACCATTAATGGATGGTATGAATGAGGTAGGAGATTTATTTGGTGCTGGTAAAATGTTTTTACCGCAGGTTGTGAAATCTGCACGCGTGATGAAACAAGCGGTCGCCTATCTGACACCATTTATGGATTTAGAAAAAGATGGTACAACAAAAGCTAAAGGGAAAGTTTTATTAGCCACGGTCAAAGGAGATGTTCATGATATTGGAAAAAATATTGTTGGCGTTGTCTTAGCATGTAACAGTTATGAAATTCATGATATGGGCGTCATGGTATCTTGTGATCGAATTCTTGAGAAAGCAAAAGAAATTAATGCAGATATCATAGGTTTAAGTGGGCTTATTACACCATCACTGGATGAAATGGTTTTTGTGGCATCTGAGATGGAACGAACAGGATTCAAGGTGCCATTAATCATTGGTGGAGCAACTACATCGAAATTACACACTGCAATCAAAATTGAAAACCAATATCATGGTCATGTAGTCCATGTTTTAGATGCTTCCAGAGCTGTGACTGTTGTTTCTAATTTGTTATCAGAGGAGCCGAATGTTACAGAGCAATATATGTCGGACATAAGGGCAGAATATGAGCGTGTAAGAATTCAAAGACAGAACCGCCAATTAACTAAAGAATTGCTAAGCATCCAAGATGCCAGACAAAATAAATGGCGTACTGATTGGACCACAGCGATAATAAAAAAACCAAATCGTTTAGGTATTATAACTTATGATTCATTGGATTTAAAAGACATCGTTTCTTATATTGATTGGACCCCATTTTTCCAGAGTTGGGAATTAGCAGGCAGGTATCCGGATATTCTTAACGATGAAGTGGTCGGAAAAGAAGCTTCCAAACTTTATGAAGATGCGATCGTATTATTGGAGCTAATTTTAAAAGATAAACTCATTACAGCTAAAGCAGTCATTGGATTATTTCCTGCTCAAAGTGTAGACGATGATGTTGAAGTAAATATTAATGCACAACATTCGCATGATGATCGCATTAATTCAAGTCCTCAAAATATAACCTTGCACCATTTACGTCAACAAATTAAAAAGGCACAAGGTCAAGCCAATTTTTGTTTATCGGATTTTATTGCTCCAAAGGATTCAGGGATTCAAGATTATATTGGTGCTTTTGCAGTCACTGCTGGATTTGGAGTTGATGAATTGGTGAGCCGGTATGAACAAGCGCATGATGATTATAATGCCATACTTGTAAAGGCCATTGCTGATCGATTGGCGGAAGCCGCGACTGAATACATGCATCATTTGGTTCGAACCGAAGTGTGGGGATATGATTCGGACGATGGATTAAGCAATGATGATTTTATTCAAGAAAAATATAAGGGGATCAGACCTGCTCCAGGATATCCAGCATGTCCGGATCACACAGAAAAAGACACTTTGTGGCAATTATTAAATGTTAAAGAAAACACTGGTATTCAACTTACAGAAAGCAAAGCGATGTATCCTGCGGCTTCAGTAAGTGGATGGTATTTCGCACACCCTGAATCAAAGTATTTTGGTATTAGTGAAATAAGTTCAGATCAATTACAAGATTATTGTGTGCGAAAAAAATGGGATATTGCAACGGGGAATAAATGGTTAAGTCCATTGTTGGGTTGATAAAATCGATCGATGAAGTATTATAATGTTATGTTTTCGTTTCATCGAATAAGATACCTGATTAAAAATCCTCAGTTCTAACACCAAGTTCAACCGTGCCTACGTCCCCTTTACTCATCCTATGCCAACTTTTAATACTAAATGGATCTTTAATATACTTACTGCCCTTCGAATTAAATATTTGGAGGCTTTTGAATAAATAGATAGAATCTAAACTTGCAAGATAATTTCTTGAAGTTGAACCAATAGCTGAATGATTTACCAAAAAAAGCTTCTTTTTACTTTCAATAATAGCGGTATCAAATTCATTTCTGCCCAAATTAAATTCATAAATTATTTTAATATTTCCATCTGTACTATTTAGAATATAATAATCGATATAGAATACAGGGTCACAAGAAAAAAATAATGTAATCATTAAGCAAAGAAAAACAATGGAGTTTTTCATAAGATGATAATTATTTAGTTAATTCAATACTTGGTCATTTTATAAAATCTTAATACCTCGATTGTCGAAGTTTTCATCTGTTAAGCTATCGTTACATCGAAGTCAGAGGCTTCGACGTTCGCCTCATAGTAAAACTACTCATCGATCTGTAATCAGAAATTTCTTCTTTTTATTTGGTCGCTCCGGGCAATATATCGGTGAAACAACATTAATGTAATTTTGCTTAATCACGAAACTAGATCCATTTGAATTCTTTACGGCCAGCTTTACACTATAAGTTCCTGTTTTTTTAAAGATCACTGTTGGGTTTATTAAAGTAGATACATTTGGTGTAGCTCCTTCTATCTGCCATTCAAATGAATTTACATCTTTAGATGATGCATCGTAGAATTGAACTTCATCACTTTGACATACCGTAGTAGAACTTACCCTAAAATCTACTTTGGGAATATAATATACAACGACCTCTTTCATTAATTCCTGAGTACCACAATCATTAGTTATTTTTAGTTTGACTTGAAATATACCTTCAGATTGATACTCATGTTTTGGAGAGACTTCATGGCTTATAGCAGACTGATCTCCAAAATCCCATTCGTAAGTGTTTGCTAATAAAGAAGTGTTGGTAAAAAATACCTGAAGTCCGCTGACATTGTAATTGAAATCCGGGATGGGTTGTGATCGTACTTCTATATAATGAGTTTTAATGATGGAATCTCGATCAGATCCATTTATTATTATCAGTTCTACATCGTATTCCCCTGGTGTAGAATAGTAGACTTTAGGATTAATATCTGTACTTGTGTTTGGACTACCTCCCGGGAATTTCCATTCCATAGAAATAGCATTGGTGGACAAATTTTCAAAGTTAACTTCGAATGGGGCACAACCAGCGGATTTGGAAACATTGAAATCAGCACTTAATATTTTTTTGATTTCAATATGTTGTGTATCTCGGCTTATGCCGCATGTGTTAGAAGTCTGGAGAATCACTGAATAAATACCAGCAGATTTATATTGGTGGCTTGGATTTTTTTCAGTACTTGTTTGACCATCTCCGAAATTCCAAAAATAAGCTAATTCATTAATGGATAAACTTGTAAAATCAACCAAAGGTCCTATTGGAGGAGTGAATGAGAATAATGCTATGGGAATGGTGTCTGCTATAATATATTTTTTTCTTAAAAGCGTATCTTTATATTTTGAATTACTAGCGATTAATTGTACATCAAAATTTCCTTTATTCGGATAGCTAATCACAGGAGGATCTTTTAAATTAGAACTAGAAGGATTTCCTCCAGGGAATTCCCATAAATAGCTTGTGGAATTCGTTGATGACTGGTTCGTATATTTTACTTTA
This sequence comes from Saprospiraceae bacterium, assembly GCA_044228225.1. GTDB lineage: Bacteria > Bacteroidota > Bacteroidia > Chitinophagales > Saprospiraceae > Vicinibacter. Next base: position 108,164 of record JBGAVH010000007.1, read on the forward strand.
TGTGTAGTGCATCCACGCAACACATCACCAATAAAATTTGCAGAATTTTTTGTAACTATAAAAATGCGTATCGTTTTTTTAACGGTACCACAACGATTGGTAACTTCTAAGCTAAGATCATATGCACCATCATTAGCATAGGTATGTTTCGGTTCGGCGTCTGTTGAAGTCCCACCATCTCCGAATTTCCACAAATAGGTATCCGCGTACTGTGAAGTATTTGGAAATATAGTTAATTCCCGATTTAGAATGGTGTGTTGCCAGGATGGTTTTGGTTTTTCTTCAACATCAATATATTCTAAAAAAGTAATGGCATTGATGCCACCGGCATTGGTAACTTGAAGTGTTACTTCGAATTTTCCGTGATTGCTGTAGGTAATTAATGGATGTTGTAAAGTAGAAGTACTTGGTGTTCCACCAGGAAACGACCAAAGCCAACTAATGGGATTACCTGAAGAAAGGTCCATAAATTGTACCTGACTCATAGCGGGAACACATAATATTGTTGGGGCAGCTTTGAAATTTGCTATGGGTGGATTGTTGCCCGTGCTACAACCTCCAGCACATCCTCTTGATTGAGCATGAGCACTAATTGCTGTTATAGATATTGCTGACCAAATATTCGAACCACTTATCGTAGGTGCCATAATATATGGAGAACCACCAGCATCATGGTTCGCACTAAAATTGTGACCCATCTCATGAGCCTGAAGATTTCTACTGGTTGATGCTGCATTAAGATCGCTACATACATTATATCTCAGATTACCACATACAGTACCTATATAGGCATAGCCTATAGTTCCGCTTTGATATTTTCTGGTCCAGGCTGTTGCAAGTCCATAGGACGCCCCACCATAACCGCCAGCATTCGCCCAGGTAGCATGTTGATTTAAATGCACCTGAATATCATTAATACCATTCCATGGATCACTTGCAGATGAAGTGGCAATAAAAATTGTAGAAACATTTAATTCTATACCGACTGTGAATTCATTATCGTAATTAGTTTGAACATTAGCCAATACACCAGTGCACCAAGCTTCAGTTTTGGGTACATCACCTCGAAACGAAAATACCGTAAAATCATTCGCAAGTGCCACATCAAATGCGACGCAGGTACCACGATTTTGAAATGTATTTTCATTTATGATAGGTGTTTTGTCTTTTAATTCCTTGCTGCCACACATTAAATTTCCGTTTTGCTTAACATCAGATTCTTTATACACTATCAAATAATCCAAGGTGCAACTGGAGTCTATTCCAGATAAGGGTTCAAAAAAATATCGTTCATTGCCATCCATTACAAATCCATAAAAGAAATGATCAGATATGGTTAAACTTCCCATTTCTCCAGCAGAATTCTGATTAGATATCCGATACGTTTTAATGTTTCCTGATTTCGGTTTTATAATAATTCCTTCATCTGTTCCAATTCTTAATTGATAATCAGCTTTGATTAAATCATATTCAAACAAATCCAGATTCCAGTGTTTTGATCCTAATTGAATGTCGAGCTTTTGATGTACGGTTCTATGGTTGAGAGAAGATTTTATTTGGTCGATATCTATAGTAATTATTTCGAATTTATTAAATATGGATTTTAAAATCGGATCAAATTTTTCAGATGAAATTATTGGTGCAGTAATGGTTTGAGCAAACAATGTATGTTGGCTCAAAACTACAAGTGTTAGAATTATACTTGTAGTCCAAATTTTATCCAAAATGAATTTAATCATTGGTAAAATCATTTAAAAAGTTGTAGAAGCGTATTTACAATTTAAGAATTACAAATATACTAATTTTTAATTGAGGTATAGCGAATCCTTGAATTAGTCACACTAAGACAGTAAATTTCCTCTACTGAATCACAAATTTCTTAGTCAAGGATCCTTGTTTGGTTTTTAATTGTAAGGAATATGTCCCGCAAGGTAATCCTGTAACATCGAATTGCTTGGATGTTTTGCCTGATTCTAGGGATACTAATTTGTTCATCATGATTTTACCATCGACGGATTCAATGGTTGATTGAATGATTTGTTCTGTTGGAGATTCGATGATGGTTTGAAGAATTCCGTTTTGGATAGGATTGGGTTCGATATTTAATGAATATCCATCAGAATTTAGAGGATCAACTCCTACAACAAACGAAATGGTATTATCCTTAGTTATTAACCATAATTCGGGATCAAACTCAACGGATGCAATTGGAAAATTAATCTGTTGTGAAAAATTTTGGCCATTAAATGTGTTGTCCAAAACTATTGTAATGGACTGTCCAGTAGGCCCGTTTATTTTAAGCGGCACAGGCATTTCAAAGAAATCTACAGAACCATGTGATTGGGTTTGATTCAATTTAACATGTATGGTTTGAGTAATATCTTGTGACCAACTGACCTGATAGGATGGGTAACCTTGCCCCGTGAACCAATCTGCAAAATACCCAGTTAAATTTTTTCCGGAAACAGTTTCAAGATGTCTTTTTAAGTCTGAAGTTTTTGCATAACTATATGCAATGGCCGGATCGTTGATATAATTTCTAATTCCTTTAAAAAATATACTGTCACCACAGATCCATCTCAGTTGATGCAGTATCATAGCTCCCTTAGCATAGGTAAGGCGTCCTGAAAAAATACGATTAACGCTGGAAGTATCAGTCACAAATACCGATCCTCCCGGTTGACTTGTTATAGTAGCAATGCGTTGTTGTTTGAATGGCAACCAATATTCAGGAAGTAAATATTGATAGCACAGCCCACTTAAATAAGTTGCAAATCCTTCATTCAGCCAGATATCTTGCCATGAGCCACAAGTGACTTTATCACCAAACCAGTGATGGGCCAATTCATGAGCTAAAAGTTCATAACCATAACTGGTAACGAAAGTCATGGTCTGATGTTCCATTCCTCCACCCCAACCAAATTGAGCATGACCATATTTTTCATTTTGAAAAGGATACATCCCGAATAATTGGTTATACAATTGCATATGAGTTACATTCTGCGCTACACCAACCTTGGCCTCTTGGAGATTTTCAGGATAGACATAATTGAGTATGGTTGTGGTTTGATTTCCAAATGGAGCGAATTCCGTAAAAACTTCATAGTTGGTTACTGCCATACATATCAAATAGGCTGCTATGGGATATCTATGTTTCCAATGGGCTGTTATCTTGCCATTTGCAATGGATTCATTGATGAGTAATCCATTACTAGCCGCTTTATATGCTACGGGATTGGTAATGTAAACATCTATGGAATCTATTTTATCATTTAATGATTGTTTACATGGCCACCATTCTCTTGCACCATACGGTTCTGAAAGGGTCCATAATACAGGCGTTCCGGCATGTTCATCAACGATGAAAGATCCGAAGCCCGTGCTCGTTGGTTTTCCTTGATAATAAAAAGTCAAACTATCGGTTGATCCATTTAATAATGTTGTAGGAAAATGAACTTGTATTTGGTCTCCTGTAATGGTAAATTTTAATAATGCACCATGATATCTAACACTATCCATATTCAATGCTTCAGAAAAATCAAAATCCAGATTCTGAACATTTTCAAAGGGTTGGAATATCGTCATGACTTCACCTTTAATGTAAGAGACCGCAGGATCTACCTCCCAATGCATCCGAGTATATTTGATGTCAGATTTATTATTGGCGGTAGACATCAAGGATTGATCAACAGTATTGTGATTCCTGGTGTAATTGGCTTGTTCCGCATGAATAATACTTTCAAGAGCATTAGGATTTTGGGCATTTATGTTGCTCAATCCAATTATAACCAAAACTGGGGAAACAAGATTTTTTAAAGATATCATATTTAATTTTTCATTTATAAGGCAACAAAAGTAAACATTCTTAGAATAGGGCACTGTTTTTTAACTTTTAAGGTCTAATCATGAATTGGTATGTAAACTTTAAAAATATTTCGACATCGTCAAGTATTCTAGGTATAACGTAATAAACCCATGATTTGTATTGACAATAAGGTTTGATTAGAATAAAAATGTTAATATTTACAAATTCAAATGACTATTAATTACTCCTTTTTTATCCCTTCAATATACAACATGGGAACGGTTAATTTCAATCCATTATTCAACTTGGAATACTCATTTAACAAAAGCTCTAATGCCGTAAAAAAAGTTATTCTTTCAGGTTCGGGAATTAATTGTCTCCAGGAATCAAGCCATCCAAGTTTTATAAAGTAATGATTTAAAAAAGCGCTACCATTTAAAAAATGCATCTCAATAGATTCTTCGAAATGTCTGGTTATTGAGAATCCATTGTTGGTAAACATAGAAGATATGGAATCAAGATTTCCTCTATGCTCTATATGTTGGTGTAATTCCGGAATTATGGAATGAAGATTTTTTTCTATAAGGATCTGCTCGAATAAGTCATAGAATTCCTTCCAGTGACCGGAGATATTTGTGGTCAAAACGATCCTTCCTTTGGATTTTAATACACGATGGCATTCAGTAAAAACAAGATCAGGATGTTCAAAATTATTGATGCCCAGATTTGAAACGATTAAATCAATACTGCTATCAGCCAGAGGAATTTTCTCTGCTGAAGCTGAAATCAACTTAACATTGGTCAGTTGATAGTTTATTATTTTTTGTTGTGCTCGTTGATTGGCATGAACCCAAGGATCGAGGCCATAACAAATGCAGGAATTGCCTAATCTTGCAGCTAGTTCCATCAATGGAAAACCTGCCCCAGAGCCGATATCCAGAACGGTAATATTCGGTTTGAGTTCTAAATGCTTAAATAGTAATAGTCCAAATGAAGCACTCCAAAGCGGGAGTTCATCGAAGGTATTGATAAATTCTGGAGTGTCCTGGAATTGATAATCTAAGTATTCAACCATATGGATGCAATGATTTTGACATGAATTTCAAGTTGAGGATTATTAAAATAAACCTGTATCGTTGATACATCTAAGGTAATGGATCTTTATTGAAATAAAATTTTTCTACAATAAATCCTTTTTTTTGATTGGATTTAAAGTCCCTAATATTGGAAATGTACATTTAAAAAAAGTCTGTGCTTAAGCTTAATGAAAGATGGATCAAAGGCCAGAGTAGGTAATATGCAAAACAATCATTGGATGATTAAACACAGATTAAAAGCCAAATCATTATACATTAATTATTATTATATGTATAAATTATTGATATGTATTTATTTAAGTTTATACTATTTTTCTTTATTTCGTGCAGCTTTTACACCAATTGTGAGGTAGTATTGATTAATAGCCATAGATATGAATAAAAATATTTTATTGATGGGATTGCTTATTTTATTAGGTATCTCCTGTCGAAAAACGTATGAAGATATTTCGATAATCAATAATCCTGATCCTCCCAAAATAGAAATTGAAACGAATATCATTGGTTTAGTTCAAGACCAATATGGACAAGCTGTACTTAATGCAAAAGTAAGTATTGGGAATACTAGTATACTGACTGACAAGAATGGTTATTTTCGTTTTCAAAAAGTTTATATTTCAAAAGACCAGGATTTTCTTAAAATAGAAAGTCCAAATTATTTCGTAAGCTATCAAAGTATAGAAGGCTTACCGGGAGACCTTAGCTTTACAAGATGCATTTTAGAGGAACGTATTTTTACCAATAAATTCTCAAGTGATGCAGATGCCATCTATACTTACAATCATTTGTATGAAGTAAATATACCTGCAGATGCCCTAATGAAATCTGATGGTAGTCTATTTCATGGAACTTACAAGGTTGCTCCAAAGTATAAGGATACATCCATTACCCGGGAATTACATTCAGGTGTTATCGCATTGGATGAAAAAAATTCGAAAAAATTGTTACATATACAACATCATTTAGGCATTGAAGTCAGAAGTATTGAGACCGGTGAACCATTATATTTTTCAAAATCCATTCAGGTTAAATATAATATTAATACATCTCATCTTTCTCCTCTTGTAAAGTCTTATAGTTTCAACTCCAAAGAAAGTAAGTGGAAATACAATGGCCAAGTTGAATTGGAACCTAATCAATTATCTATTATAACCAATAATCCGGAACAAATAGCAATAGGGGTAAGCTATTCATACACCACATGTGAAGGCATGGCAATCTTCAATAAAAATAATGGCATGTCTTTCTCAAGAATAGCAAACACGTTAAACGGACAATCTATTCATAATACCCGAATTCAATATTCTGGAAAATTTAAACTATTTGTAGTTCAAGACAAATATCAGGAATTGATATTTCAAGATGAGTGTCAAGGTGTAAATAGTGTTTTTCCGGTAAGCGTTAATCAATTACCAATAGTAAAAGATTTAATTGTAGATAAGCCATTGAATTTTGCAATTGAGTTATCAGGTAAAGCCATTTATTGTGATGGAAGTCCCATTGCTGATGGATATATACTTGCCAGGAATAAAACCAAACAATCTATTGTTTTTCCAATAACATCACAAGGTAACTTTAATACCATATTTTTTTCATGTAACAAATTGGATATGCTATATACTGCAACCGATTTAATGAATGATAAGACCAGTGAAATAATAACTACATCATCAGTTAATAATTCGAATAGTACATTTAGAATTTGTGAGAATAAAGTTTCAAGTATAGCTCGATTTAGTTTTAATCATATTGATACTTCTTATTCAATATGTAGGGTTAGAAAAATTTCGAATCCTAATAGTCCCAATGTTATTTTTATTTTTGAATATGGATCCAATGGAATGTTCACCGAAAAATTAATTTTGGAACGTCTTAATAATCCAATGACTGGCAATTATTGGCGGTTAACTTCCTCCTCCTTCATAAGCGCAACATATCAATTAAAAGAAATAATTGATGATCCTGAAATTTTCTTTTTTGAATTGGGGGGTGTACAGATGCTTGAATGTAATTTACCCAAAGTGATTATTGAAGATCAAAGTTCTATGAAAAAATATACTACGGATTTGGTTTTTTTTAGAGCCATTATTCAATAAATTGAACTAACTATATTTTTATTGATGATATCTCAATCTGAATTAAAATCCATAATTAAAGCTTGTTTGGACCAGGATGCAAGGGCCCAAAGAAAGATCTTTGATATGACTTCAGAAAAGATTAATCAGACTTGTAAAAGGTACAGTTCAGATCCTGAAGAAGTTCGGGACTTATTTCAGGAGACCTATATTAAGGTATTTAAACATCTCGATCAATATGATGTCTCTAAAGGTGAATTGAATGCATGGGTATATCGAATTGCAAAAAATTGTATTCTCACTCATTTTAAGTCCAAAAAAATTCAATACGTCGAATTGGATCAATATGAACTTGAAGAGAAGGGACATATTCATGAAGACCTTGATCTGATTCATCAAGAAGAAATATTGAAAGAAATTCAAAAAATGCCTGATGGATATAGAATCATATTGAATTTATTTGTCTTTGAACATTTAAGTCATCATGAAATTGCAGAAGCATTACAGATTCAGGAAAGTACTTCGAGGTCTCAATTGGTTAGGGCTCGTGCTTATTTAAAAAATAAATTAGAAACACTTTATTCTACTAAATATGAAAAATTCATTATTTGATCATTGGTTAAACAAAAAGCTGGAAAAAGCATCTCTACCTTTTGATAAAGATCAAGAGTGGGATTTGTTGTTGCCAAAAATTCAAACCAATAAAAGGAAATGGCGTTTTGCTTACTGGATTTTTCTTCCATTGATTTTAATCGGATTAGGAATATATTATATCCATTTAAACGATAAGTTACAGCTTATTTCAATAGTTAATCGTGGTGATGTCGAAGGTACAATTAAGGAGCCTAATGCATTCGACAATAAACAGAATATTAAACAATCTACACTTAAAATCACAACAATTCGAACGGCTGAGGAATCCGAACCTGAACAACTCAATGCTAAATATCAAAACAAGACTTTTAATATTAATCAAGAAAATGGAGCAATAAATCATTATAAAACAGTTAAGACTTCGGTGAAGGAATTAATGGATCCTGACCCATTAATATCAGCTGGGAATGAAACAGTAATATCAAATGAATCAAGTACTTCCGAAGGTGCTTTGCATCATGCAGATGCAAACAAGAATCCAATGGTATACGGCATTGCCAAGGTTACACAAAATGAACCTGTGAATATTTCTAGTCAACAATTGGAGGTATCAGATGTAAATCAAAATGTTAATTATATATTGTCAGTTTTGGAATCAAAATTTTCTTATATAAATGATGATCATCCAATGCCTTTCTTAAAGCTGGATTTGACTATTAATAATGGTGATTTTAAAACACAGCAAGTATCTAAGCCAAGAACGAATTTCACTTTCGGAACTAATATCTCATATGGAAAGCTTTTCCAAACATTGAAGGGCGAATCTGAATTGATATCAGAAAGACAAAAAACAGAAAAGGCAATAGATTTGATTAGCATTCAATGTCTAGCACAGCATAAAATTTACCATCATGTTTCACTTAGAGCTGGCTTTGAATGGAGTCATGCCACCATTGGTTTTCATCAACAATTCAAAGATACAGTGAAAACAAATTTACATGGCCAGATCATACGTGAAAAAATTAATGCTCAATCTGTAAGTTCATATGATACAGGAACCATTTCGGTAACGCAGTATAGAAATGTAAATAGGAATCATTATAACCAAAGGACTCAATTTAATATTCCCATATATTTGACTTATCAATTTTTATTGAATAACCGATGGAATATTCAACCACATATTGGAATTGGAATTCCTGTTTATCAATCCTTTAATGGTCGTGTTATAGATTCAAAACAAGATCCATTTGTATTGTCTGAATATGGGAAAAATGTAACTTTTTACCCAGTGTCATGCAGCTATAGATATGGAATGGAAGTAGTATATAGTATAAAGGATTATTTAAATTTGAATATTGGATTGTCAAGAAATGATGAGTTTCAATCCTGGGGCGATCGTGATCACTCGATCCGGGAAAAACATGGATCTTTTCAAATACAATTCGGAATATTTTACAAACTTAAATGATACTTTAATTTAAATGTTTTATTAATTTACAATCCACTTCAATGTTTTAACTATGAAAAATGTTACACACTTAATTCAAATTTTCTGTTTTTTCTTTTTTGGGTTCTATTTATTTAATAATGAAATCTTTGCTCAGAATTGTAATCCCGACCTGGAATCACCCATTTTATTTACTAAATCACTTTATACCATAAATTTAGATCAAGCCACTAATTACCGCTTGAAAGCTAAAGAATTGGTTACTGCCTGTGCAGATAATTGTACATCTTTTGGAAATTTACGTTTTTCATTTTCACAAAATGTCAATGACTTTGAAAAGTTAATCAATAGAAATGATCCATTCCCAATGAACTTATTGGTCTATGCTACTGATGCAAGTGGGAATTATACAAGTCAAAATGCGCAATTTCAAATAGCAAAATGTACGCCGTCAATGGTTTGCAACGATCTTATAAATATAACAATAAATCCAGGAGAACAATTGAGTGTAGATCCTGACTTATTTCTTGAGGGATCTTGGTGTTATGATCACAATTTCAAGTATGAATATTTTGATGCTAGTCATCAAAAGCAACCCTTGAATCAAATTGATGAAACACTGCCGGATAATTTTCAGTACTTAGTCACAGATTTGAAAACTGGAAACTCTTGTTGGGGAAATGTTGATTTATTAATAAATAGTAACTGCGACCTTAAAAAACGATTTGAATTCCAATGTTCAGATATCATAATACAATGTGCCCAGGAAATTCGTCCTGAACTAATTGGATATCCTTGGCCAAGTCATTATCTGGTGGATGCTATAACAAGTCCAAATAAATATCTGGTGACGTATGAAACAGGGTGCCCCTATGTTAAAGTAGTCTATGAAGATGAAAACATGACCTTTGATTGTAACAACTCAAATGCAGGTCAAATTAATAGAAAGTGGACAGCATTTCTTGGTGGAACAGAAACCATAACATGTACCCAAAAAATCATTTTTAATAGATCAGCTACTAAATTATTTGCCAATCTAAGAAACTATGATAATATAGATTTACCTTCTTTGAATTGTAAAGATAACTGGGCTAGAGATTCTGCAAGTAATCCAAGTCCATTATATACAGGAATTCCGATTGTTTCTAATGTATGTGCTAAATATATGAGTTATAAATATGAAGATAATATTCTTATAGCTGAAGCGTCTGGATGTGGTTTGATTTATAAAGTAATAAGACATTGGAGTGTTTACAATTGGTGTACGAGTGAGTCATTTCAACATAATCAAATAATTAAAGTAAATTGTAGTAGTGATAATATCTCACCTGTTCCAATTTGTGTTGAAAGAATAACTGGGTCCTTAAATCCATTCGGGGAATTTCTACTTAATGCTAGTGATGCAGATGCAGCAAGTTATGATAATTGCAGTGCAGTTAAATTTTCATTTGATCCTAGTGGAAGAATTGTCAGTAAAAAATTTACACAAGCAGATTTAGGATCTATCAGTCTTCTGTTATACGTGACAGATCAATCCGGAAATCAGAATTCTTGTATTTTTACACTTGATTTACAAGAGAAGGGAACTAAAAGTAATTATAAGCACTTAGTCGGTGGTGTATACAGGAATTATCATTTACAACCTATAGCGAGTCCAACTAAAATTGTTTATACCATTAATGACAACACGCACCCCTTGGCATCATGTGCTAATCCATTGGGTTACCCGAATCTAAATTATAGTGTTTGTGTCGATACAACTGCTAATATTCCTTCAGGGTATTTACAGCCAAGAATAATAGTTGATAATCCTACTAATGGGGTATCGACCTATGATTTTGTTCTAGTTGTAAAGCGAATGTTTGGAATATCTATATTCAATAAATATGAAGAAATTGCTGCTGATGTCAACTGTGATAATCACATTAATTTATTCGATTTATTCGATATGCGTAAATTAATATTGGGAATCGATACTAAGTTTAATTGCCCTAATGATGTAGCCTTTTATAATACAGATATATCAAACCCAAAGTTGATTAAGGATTTAGAGTTGACAGGACTCCCTAGATTTGATATTGATATAGTCCCTGTAAAAAAGGGAGACATTAATGGAAGTTCTATTTATTTCGGTAAGGAAAATAATGAAAAGCGTTCTAACTTGAAATTTAGTTTTACTATGGATGATTTTGAGATGGTTCAAGGTAATGTATATGATATTTGGATGCGTACCAATCAGGCATATAATATTTATGGAATGCAGTTAGGTCAAATATTTGATCCAAGTAAAATTGAAATTTTAGAATTGACTTCTCCTTATTTGAATTTATCTAAGAATAATGATTACATTATTAATTCAAGAGATTGGAGAGGATTGTTGTTAAGTCCCGATGCAGACTTATTTAAGATTGAAAATGGCTTTTTAAGAATTAAGGTTTTAGCTAAGGAAAATGGTCATGTCAAAGATGCTATTTTTGCGAATTCATATCCATTTCCTTTATTTGTCATAGGAGATGATGTGGAATTATCAGAACCCACCATTGTGATTAAAACCATTACGGATGTACATAATATTACCGGTTCCAATCAATTGATGATAGATGTTAGTCCAAATCCGTTTTCTGGTGATTTGAATTACAGTTTGTACTCTGGAAATGCAAATCATGCACAAGTTCAAATATTTGATTTGAATGGTAAATGTATTTATTCAGAATATATTAGTGATTTTAAGAATCAATCTCAAAGAAAAATAAAATCTGAAGTTTTCCAACATAAAGGAGTTTATATATTGAATATAAAATCAAGCAATACAATTACTCAACAAAAAATTATCAAGCAATAATTGATCGAATACCTTTCGCAGTCTTAATAAAAAGGGGATGTTAATTCGTCCCCTTTTTTATTTTTATTAGCGATTTTTTTAGAAACTAATTTTAATTACAAAATCTTCCCATTCTTAATTTCTTCTACAATATCCGGATCCAATAAGGTAGTGGTATCACCCAGATGATGTATTTCACCTTCGGCTATTTTTCGTAGGATCCGGCGCATGATTTTTCCACTTCTGGTTTTAGGAAGTCCTCTTACAAATTGAATTTTATCTGGTTTAGCAATAGCGCCAATGACTTTGGCAACGGTCATGTTAATATCTTGTCGTGTTAAATGTTCATTATCATGGGCACTGTTATAGATTACAAAGGCATATATACCTTGACCTTTAATATCATGAGGATATCCTACGACAGCACTCTCAACCACGCCTGCATGCATATTAATTGCATTCTCAATTTCTGCAGTTCCAATTCTGTGACCACTTATATTGAGCACATCATCAACTCGGCCTGTAATTCTATAATTTCCATGTTCATCTTTCAATGCACCATCACCGGTAAAATACAAATCCTTATAAGTTGCAAAATAATTGATTCTACATCGTTCATGGTCGCCATATGTTGTGCGTAGAATAGATGGCCATGGTGCTTTAATACACAAATTACCTTTTAATATTCCGTGTTCATCTTTTTTTGTTACTTCATGTCCATGTTCATCCACTAAAATGGGTTGTATTCCCGGTAAAGGTAGTGTAGCCCAACCTGGAATAGCAGGTGTAATGCCTGCTAAATTCGAAATCAAACATCCACCCGTTTCGGTTTGCCACCAAGTGTCAACTATGGGGCATTTGTTTTTTCCAATATGTCGATCATACCAGTGCCACGCCTCTTCGTTTATGGGTTCTCCAACAGTTCCTAAAATTTTTAGTGAAGATAAGTTTTTACCTTTTAAAGGTTCAACTCCAAATGCCATCAAACTACGGATAGCAGTTGGCGCTGTATACAGGATATTGACTTTATATTTATCTACGATATCCCAAAATCTTCCTGCGTCTGGCCAGGTGGGAATGCCTTCAAACATTAAGGAAGTAGCACCTGCACTTAATGGCCCATAAACTATATAACTATGTCCAGTGATCCAACCAATATCTGCAGTGCAAAAATGAACATCACCAGGATTATATTGAAAAACATTTACAAAAGTGTAGGTAGTCCAAATCATGTATCCCGCACAGGAATGAACCACACCTTTTGGTTTGCCGGTACTGCCTGATGTATAAAGAATAAAGAGCATATCTTCAGCATCCATTTCTTCGGCTGGAAAATATGGATTACCAAGTGCCTCGATTTTAGATATTTCATCTTCCCACCATTCATCGCGACCCTTAATCATAGAAACGGGCGTTTGGGTTCGAGAAAGGACTATAACTTTTTTTACAAAATCGCATTCAATGAGCGCCTCATCAATGATGTTTTTTAATGGAATGATTTTATTGCCCCTATAAGCACCATCACATGTAATGATGCAAGTTGCTTGTGCGTCTTGTAATCGATCAGCTATACTCTGAGCACTGAATCCTCCAAAAATAACAGAATGAATAGCTCCAATTCTAGCGCATGCTAAAACGGCAATGGCAAGTTCAGGAACCATGCCCATGTAAATACAAATGCGGTCTGATTTTTTGACTCCATTATTCTTCAAAACATGGGCAAATTGCATAACTTTAAAGTGAAGTTCTCGATAAGTAAATCTTCGATGAGGTTCATTAGGATCATTCGGTTCCCAAATCAATGCGACCTGATCGCCCCTGGACTCTAAATGACGATCCAAACAATTTTCTGTTATGTTGAGTTTGCCATTGATAAACCATTTAATATTTGGTTCTTCGAAATTCCATTCTAAAACATGATCCCATTTTTTTTTCCAAACAAAATGAGATGCAACATCAGCCCAAAAATCAGAAGGATTTTCAATGCTTTTTTGGTATGCCAAGTGGTATTCCTCAAGGGACTTTATTTGAAATGGATAAGACATCATTACCGAAAATTAAATGAAAAAATTCAAGATCATTGACTCAAATTATTTTAGCCCGTAAATAATAAATTAAATCAAAGTTTGATCCTCAATGATTCCTCAGAACAATTGAATGAACAAACCTATTACTTAGTACGACCAATAATTATTTTGTCGTATTCCTCATCTTTGGGTTCCCATAATTCAACTTTATTACCTTCTCCATCCAGAATATGAACAAATTTTCCATAGTCAAAGGATTCAATTTTATCTAAGATGGTCACGCCCTCGTTTTTTAATTGTCCTACCAGCCATTCCAGATTTTCTACTCTGTAATTGATCATATAATCTTTCTTGGACGGTTCAAAATAAGTGGTAGCTTCAGTAAAAGGGCTCCATTGCGTGCTTCCTTTTTTTGTACTATCTGCCCCTTGGAACCATTCAAAATTGGTTCCATATTCATCAGTTTGCAGGCCCAAATGTTTTTGGTACCATTCTTTCATGGAATTGGGATCCTTGCTTTTGAAAAATATTCCGCCAATACCTGTAACTCTTTTCATAGGAGTATTTATTTTTGATGATTTTGAAAAAAGTAGATTAGAACTATATCCTAATCCAAAAACGAATATAAAAGTAATAATTATAATTAATGTACGCATAATTTGACTGTTTATAGACAAAGATAATTGAATTTATTTAAGTAACTATTTGAATCTAAATAAACATTAAAACAAGGCTAAACATGTAATTTCAGTTGAATTTATTTCCCATGTTTTTTCCAATAGCGAGCTCCATAACTACAGAATATTTCTTCACCTGACTTGATATTCCGAATGGCAAGGAGACAAACTTGGTCCTTTTCATCTAAAACTATTTTTGAATTATTTTTAAAAGAAGAAGTGGTCATTCCGGTGGCATCATTAGCATACTTTGCATAGCACTTGCGATTCATAGAGTCCAAAATGCTTCCGTCGGGTAGATTGATAAAGTATTTATCATGACCATGTTCAACTTTTGATTTGATTTGATTAGGTGTTAAAATGTGGCCTTTATAAATAGCAATAATTTCTTCCTTATATATATCGATCATGGTATAAAGACCATTGCCAGCAGATCCAATTTGGGAAAGTGCAATATATAAATAGGATGATTCAGTTGCTTCTATTTTTTCCAAGTCTATTTTGCTAGATATGATATATAGTTAAAAATGTTCATTGGTTTATCATTCAAATTTTATAAACAAGGTAATTCAGTGACAGATTTTGAATATCAATTAAAAACCAAATGGATGTGAGTTTAACCAATACGTAAAAACAAATAATTGTAATACAAAAAATACCGTAATAACAGCATATTTGAATTTTAAGGGATAAAAATAACTACCTAGCATGATCATGATAGGAAAAATAATAGAGATATATCTTTGCATTGAAATCATCGAACCACTACATAATGGTACTAGGAGACTCAACCAAATCAATACATTGAGACTTAATGAAAATCTTTTGAAACAATAGATTGATAAAATAATTATGAGTAATGTGTAAAAAGAGTTGAATTGACTTTGAAAATCGCCTGAACTAAAAAAAGATAATAAAGGAAATGTCAATTTTTTATACCAGCCAATCTGAGCTATTGAAAAAGCAAAATATTGACCAGTCATATAATGCTGATACATGCAATAGATAATAAAACAAATTGGAGCTGTTAAAAATATAAGTGATCGAAACAGAATTTTTTTTCTAATTATCTCAGACCAGATGATACGTTTATCAATGATCGAATTGTTTGATTCCAAAAAAAATAAATATAGTGGAATTACCATAAAAATTCCATTTGGCCTGACCAAGGTTAATGGAATCAATAACACAAGTAATACCAATTCCTTTTTATAATATATTGCTATAAATGAATAAATTAGAAAAGTTAAAAATAAAGCTTCTGTATACATCATTGAAAAATAGTAATGAAATGGGTAAATCATGAAGATCAATGTAGCATAAAACGCTTTAGAAATATCTTTTATCAATAACTCACAAAACCAATAAAAACCAATAAAGGTTAAAGTGGAAAATATCAAAGACCATAATAGGCCACTAATATTAAATGGAATATGAAGAACATTGCAGGTAAACCGATTTAATCCTGGATAAAAAGGGAAAAAAGCCCATTCACTTTGTTTGAAATTCGCTCCTTCACTATAGCCTAAATCTCGTATGTCATTTAACTTTGGATACCAATTTGATGATATCCGTTCATACCAACCAACATCATTTCTTTTTATAATGTCAATATAGCCATTAATAGATAATACTTCTGCATTCCCATTCAATACATAAGCATAGATCAAATAGGTTAACTTTAGTATAATTGAAATGCCAATAATTAAAAGTATATTTCGTATCATTAATAGACTGAATTATCAAATTATTTTATATACCATCATTGATGATTCAAATATATAAAAAAAATGATAATCATTTATGTATTGAGATTGAATTCGAGACTAATCTATAATTATAGGAAACAATTACAATGTCATGCACAAAAATTCAAGGAGAATATCCTCCTAAAATGACAAATGTAATCCCAGACTCTTAGGGGTTGTAATTAAACTCAAGCTATTTGTTTTTGGATTACAATATTGTTTTGATTTTCTTTTTCCAACTATGCTCAGAGGAATTCCAGTACCAAGACATATTACCCCAATTGCTGACATCCCTACTCCGATATAAAATAAACTTTCCTCATGTATATCTTCTGGCTTTGTTTTATTAAAAAAGGCAAATTTGAATTCAGATAATCTAATCCTTACAATGCCTGCTAGTAAGGAAACAGTACCAAACGCTGTTAATCCAGTTCCAACAGCTTTAAATCTTTTATAGAACTTGCATTTGTTGTCTATAACTTTCAAGTTGTCTTGATGTTGATAGGAATACATACTTAAATGATCTTCAATCTTATCTGTACTGGTTATCAAAGATTGAGCATTTCCATAATTTAAATAAGTAAATAGGATCAAGTAAAATGTGGATAGGGTAAGTTTTAGGTTTCTCATAGTGTTTATTATTAAATGTTCAAAAATATCTCTCCAAATTGCAAAGGGCATTGCAATACAATTTTTTTAAAAAGATAGTTGTAATCCGACTCCTTTCTGAGTTGGAACTAAATTCAAACTACTTGTTTTTTTATCACAATATTGTTTCGATTTTTTACTTCCGATAATCGTTAGAGGAATACCTGAGCCAAGGCCAGCAACACCAAATACCATTCCTACATAACCCACCACTAATAATCCTATGTTTTCATCATCTACTTCAACAGTTGGATCATTGGGGTCATCTATGGAATTTGCAACTCCAATGACAAAAAGAGTTGTTCCAAGAACTAATGAGGCACCACCTCCGATCATCAAACCCATACCAATACCTTTCATCTTTTTGTATTTGGCACATTTATCTTTTTCCATTAGAGAAGGTGGGGCGTAATTGGAAAGAGAAATTTCACGATCAATACTGGCTACTGGCATTAAATTAGAATTCAATTGGGCGTTAACATTATTTCTGCCAATGAATACTAAAAGACCAAAAATCAAAAAAATGTTTTTTAATAAATTCATATAAAAAGTTTAAGTTTAAAAATAAAATGATGCTTTCGTTTTATGCATTATAATACGATCATTAAAGGTTCTACTTTTTGGGCATTACCCTGTTGGATTCTTAAATAATAATTTCCCGGAGCAAAAGTATCGTTATTTAATCTGAAGGTATGAGATCCCTCATCTAATCGGCCAGCATGAACGATTTTACACAAGCGACCTAAGGCGTCTATTAATTGTATTTGGGTGTATCCTCGAGCAGTTTTTACTTTGATCTCTGTATGAGTAACCATTGGATTAGGGTAAGCAATTATAGTAAGCTCAGACTCTAGTTTTTGATGTTCATCAATGGATACATTGGAACATTCATTTTTGACGATTGGAAGATTCTGATAAGTCTTCAACATGATGTTTTGTAATTCTGGTTCCTTGACACAAAACCAATCTTTCAATATGGATGAATACACCGATCTAAAATCATATTGCATGGGAACATTATCATCCACAGTGGCAACAGCCGGAAGTATTGGATTGGCACCCACTACACCGCCCTGGATTTTTTTACCAAATACAAACAAAGGTGCAGCTGCTCCATGATCTGTACCATTGCTATCATTGGATTTGATTCGTCTACCAAATTCAGAAAAGGTCATCCCGATCACCCGATCCGCAAGGTTCATCGCTTCAAGATCACGTTGAAATGCCAATACGGCATCTCCCACTAATTTTAATAAATTAGCGTGCGCACCTATGTGAGTTCCTGCACTATCAACCTGATCAGCATGTGTATCAAAATTACCAATACTTACTAAAAACATTCTTGTTTTCATACCGCCTTTTACGACTCTGGCGACCACTTTAAGCGTGTCTGCCAAATAATTATTGGTAGGGTAGTTGGCTACATTATTTCCTTTTAAATATCCTTGTATCAACGCATCAGCAAATGATTTAGATTGTCGTGAAATAGTACGAATGAAGTTGAGTTCTTTTCCTTTTGGTGTACCATCAGTTGGATCACTGATACCATTGGGCCATGCTCCGAATATATCAGGATTACCTACATTCATTGACATTTGAGCGACTGGTCCTTGAAACATTAATGGAATATTCCCGCCAATTTGGACGGCTAAAGGATCCGGATTGACAGCATTTGGATAATCTAATGGAAAACCTGGAAACTCTTCATTGAGATATCGTCCTACCCAACCGGTATCCAGAAATTGATCTGAATCACGACCACTTGCCCAAATATCTGTAGAAGCAAAATGTGAAAAGTTGGGTGAAGGATAACCAACTGATTGAAGTATATTGAGTTTACCTTCATTGTATAAAGTTTGAAATCCGGTGAGCGATGGATGCAAGCCAACTTTAGTTGTTCCATTTAATTTTAGAATATTTGCATCCTTAAGTACTACGTTTGGACGGGCGACATTTAGTTTGGATAATTGATCTAAAGGTACTACTGTGTTCAATCCATCATTCCCACCATTCATTTGGATGATAACCAACACATGGTCCGTTTCTACACTTGGATTAAGAACAGTACTTAACCATTGATTCGTGCTGTGCGCCTGAAGGGGAATCCCATTGATCATCGTAGGAACTACAATACCAGCTGCAGCTGCACTTTTTATAAATTTACGACGTTTCATTTTTTTAATTTTTAATCTGTATTAAGAAAGATGATATTCTGCCTGACTGATTATTTCGCGATACATTGCACTTAAACGTGTACTCACGGTATTCTTTTTAACCGGATCATTAGGGTTGCCCTTGAAATCCAACCAAGCTTCGGTCCAATAAGAATCATTTGGAAGTCCTGATATCAAGAAGTTTTTAAAATACAGATAGGAAGTATCTGAGAGTTTAAAATTATAAATAAAATCTACCGCTTCTTTAACCAATTCTAGAGCATTTTCCGGATTAGAAAATTGAGCTGTCAGTATGGTCGGATCCATTTTTAAAATGGTCACGGCATTATATTGTATCCCTTTAGCGCTGGTAATATTTTCTGCCACCCTGTTTCTACTTGCCAATGAGTCAGCATTAATCCAAATCTCATGAAACTGCGGGGCTTGATACCATGCTTGCCATCCGGCAACTGCAGGAGGATCTGCTATGTTTAATCCCTGATACGCCGCTAAACTGGTTATTGTTCCCCAAGCGATATATTGATCTAATGGCGTAGTGTTATTTGGAAATTGAACACTAAACTCTTTACAAATTCCAATAGCATAATCTAAAGGACTCTTTATAACACAAGAAGTATTCAACGAATCATAGAAATGCTGCGATTTAAATAATGTTTCTATAGTTTTTTTAATATCAAAACCTGATGATTTAAAAAAATCTGCAAGGGGACGAATAAAATTTTGTTCAGCATCCGGTGTTATATCGTAGTAAATAAAAAATTGATATAATTTTCTACAAAAATGTCTGGATGTCTCAATGTGGTTCGTCAACATGGTGATGAGTTCATCCAGTTCTTGTTCACCTGCCGGACCAAACTTACCATTGATTGTGGTATTATTGTAAAAGGAAGAAAAGCGCTTAACAGATAAATCATGCGCATTAAAATCAAAGTAATAACTGACCGGATTCGTGAGTGGATTGATTCTATATCCGGTCAATATTTTAGCAGCGGCTTTAACATCATCTTCAGTATATTTAGAATCTGGACCTTTGCCAATCGTGAATAATTCTTGTAACTCTCTTCCGAAATTTTCATCAGGCGCGCCTTTAGCATTTAAATTACCATTCAAGTATTTAAGCATGGCAGGATGAACAGAAATGAGTTTTAATATTTTTTTATAATCTCCTAAACTATTATCCCGCATCAATTTATAATAATCATAAGTAACCTGTGCTATTTGTACTGAATCCGCTTCCACAGGAATCAGGTTAAATAAGAAGAGGGTCATCTTTTCTGTAAGGGTAGTCTTTTGATTGATCATATTACCAACCCACCAAGCTTTCAAAGTATCTGTTCGTGCTTGGTAATATTGTGGTGGTATAATTGTTGTAACTGGGGCATTTACCCAGGTCTGACCAAAAGGTGTGCTGGGATCAGGATCTTGCACCGTACTGTAGACATTTAATGGAGGTGCGGGTATAGCATCATTTGACGCATCTAAAAGTTTACCAACTGCGCCATTAACTCCTAAAGCTAAAAAAGCATCCACATCTGTTTTGCGAAGTCCAAACTGAGTTCTCCTTAAAAGATGGGTTACCTGTGTCCTAGTCCAAGGTCCGGAATAGGGATCCAGCGAAGCTGGAGGCATTGGGGCTTGTTCCAGCGTGGGGCGGAACTTATTTAAAAATTCTGATCGCTTCATATAAATCATTTAACGCTACAAGGTAAAAAATTAATATGTAAATAAAACCTCAATTTATAGAATTGAGTAGGATTTAATGTTTTCTTAAGATTTATTCGTAATTTAGCAACTCACTAAAACTAAATAAAATGAAATTATTTGCAATCGTAACACTTATTTTAAGTTGTAGCCTAATGGTCGATGCCCAAAAAATCCGATGGGAATCTGGGAAAGATTTGAAATTTTTAAAAAATGAAAAATTCATTAATACCGAATATGATTATAGCAATATGTCTGTGGGCAAATTCGACAAAGAAGAAGATTATATTCAAGAAAAAGTAGCAGAACAAAATAAAAAAGAAAAAGGTAAAGGTGATAAATGGTTAGTCAATTGGAAAGCCGACCGCAAAGCATCTTTTGAACCTAAATTTGAAGAGCTACTCAATAAACATGTTGAAAAATTGGATAAGTTATTTTTGAAAAAGGAAAATACCAATATTACAGTCGTATTGGAAACAACAAAATTCGAACCTGGATTCAACATTGGGGTCATGAAGAAACCGGCATACTGTGATTTTATCATTAAATTTATTGATAATAAAACGAAAGCCGTTTTGGCATCTGGCTTTTTGAAGAATGTTCCCGGATCACAATTTGGTGGAAATGATTATGATGTTACGAGCCGAGTTGCAGAGAGTTATGCGAAAGCTGGAAAGGTCCTTGGAAAATATATTACAGATCAATTGGAATAAAGAATGAAGTCATTGATAATTGAAAAACAATAGATTTTTTTACTGAAGTTAAAATATTCTATTTCAATTATATTTGAAAACTTAAGGACCTTGAATTTTGATTTAATTCAAGGTCCTTTTTTATTGATATATTTTAAGGTACAAACTAATAAATGTTTAACAATAATCTAACTTTCCAATATTGTTATTCAGCATTTAAAATAATCACCGGGACCGTAATAATTTTATGTTCTAATTCAATTTGAACTGTAGCCATCCCAACACATCCTAAAGGAATATTGATCTGTAATTCGCGACCATTTAACCAGTGACCTTGAACTGGATTAATAGATCCATTCATTGTGCAAATGTTTATTTGTTTTACTTCAGTTTGAGTTATAGCATTTAATTGTATCTTAATATAATTTGTGCATGGATTGGGATACATGGTTATTAAGTCTGTATTTGCTATATGAGTTCCACTTGCCATATTTAGTTTTAATATTCGTCCGGTATGTGTACAGATAAATCCTAAGTCTTTTGAAATTAAATCAATGGAATATAAATGTTCGATACCTAATGGGCTTATCATTGGAGTCCACGAAAGTCCTCCATCATCAGTCTTCAAAATAGTACCGTTGAAACCACAAACAATGCCATGTAAATCATCCACAAAATCGAGATCAAATAAAGGTTCTTGTACACCGGATGCCAATCGCTCCCAATGATCCCCACCATCTTCGGTTTTATATATTCTTCCAATATCA
This sequence comes from Saprospiraceae bacterium, assembly GCA_044228225.1. Taxonomy (GTDB): domain Bacteria; phylum Bacteroidota; class Bacteroidia; order Chitinophagales; family Saprospiraceae; genus Vicinibacter. Next base: position 130,440 of record JBGAVH010000007.1, read on the forward strand.
GCGCAAGCAAAACCTACTTTTTCATTCACCATCTTTATGCATCTGATCCAATCTGCTGGTGCTTCAAATGGGAAATCTGCAATTGGATACCAACTCAGACCCAGATCATCGGTTTTCCACAAGGTGTTTGATCCGGATGCAAATCCAGTACCTTTTGGTGTAAAATACACATCATAAAACAGATTATTTATTCCTGTTGGTATAGCCTCCCAATCGTTCCCACCATTTTTAGTACGAATAATAATTCCGTTTGACCCGACAGCAAAACCAATTTCAGCATTTATAAAGTATATACCCCAGAGTTGTTCTTTTGTATGGGTGTTCATCGTTTGCCAACTCATACCACCATCTTTGGATCTGATGACCAAACCTTCATTGCCACTCATAAAAATAGTAGATTGATCTTGAATGAAAATATCCATGAATCGCATAGCTGTATATCCTGAACTAGCATTGGCCCAGGTCTTACCTCCATCATGCGTTATATGAATATTTTCTGTAGAACCGTTATAGAGACTCCCAGCAGTAAAGCCCGTCATGCCATCTAAAAATTTGATTCTATTCAAGGTTTGTTGGGGGTTAAAATGATAATGGTCTTTCCAATCCTGAGATACACACCAACTGAGGGGAAATAACAACCAAAATAACTGGAAGGCTAATTTTTTATAAATCATTTTTTTTATAGTTTATATTTGATCGAAAGTAGCAATAAAAATATTAAACCATTCCAAAGAATCTAAATCAAAAATAGTATATTTATATTCAAAATATTATAAATATAGTTAATGTATAATATGTTTTATGAGTTGGATTAAAATAGGTCATCAATCTAGCTATTGAAAAAGTGTAGGATCAACAAAAGTTTAAACTATTTTGCCAATTTCATTAATTTCTGAACAGCCTTATCTATACTCGGATAATCGAATTGAAATCCTTGTTGGAGCAATTTGGTGGGCAACACACAAGCATCAGTCATCAACATCGAAGCTAAATCACCCAGAAATAATTTGAGAACAAAAACTGGAATGCCAAAACCAAAAGATATTGAATGCAAGTTGAGTCTGATACTTTGTATCAAATTTTTTTGAGAACTAGGATGGGGTGCAGTCAGATTAACAGGTCCGCTTAAGGATTGGTGTGTAAGGATAAAAGATATAGCTTTACAATAATCATCAATGTGTATCCAAGAATACATTTGATTGCCATTCCCAAATCAATTAAACAATCTGATAGCTTTGGTCATCATTAATTTTGTCCACAATCCTCCTTTATTACTCAGTACAAGTCCTGTACGAGCTATAACCAAGCGTTCGGTATAGGAGGATAAATCTTCAGCTTTTGTTTCCCATTTCTTGACGATTTGGCTCAGGATATCATTGGATCCGGGGGAACTCGATTCATCAAGTTTTGCAAGAGGTTGTGAGCCATAATAGCCAATAGCACTGCCATTAATAATAAGTAGGGGACGGTTGGCTGATGAGTGGAGACCTTTTAACAAAAGTTCTATCGCATCTGTTCTAGATTTTAGAATATCCAGCTTTTTTTTTGCGGTCCACAATCCATCTGAGATTGAAGAGCCGGCTAAATTGATATATATATCTACATCTTGAAAGGCCTGCGAATCATAGGTTCTAGCTTGTAGATCCCACACAAAAGACTTGCTATGAGAGGTGTGGTTGGAATGGCGTCCTAACCAACTTACCTCATGACCTTGGTGTTCCAAATGCTCTGTTAGGGCTCTTCCTATTAAACCACTGCCTCCTATAATAAGAATTTTGTACTTCTCTGCGTTAGATACCATGATAAAGCCATACTTTAGTGGCATACAAATTAAATGCAGATTATGCGAACCAGTAGATTTATTTTTTTATCCCTAGTATTAGTTTATATAATTATAAGTGTAATGGGATGTTCGGGTAATGAGAAAGACAAAGGATTCGTCTTGAAAATCAGAGTAGCTGAGGAGCCCGATTGTTTAAATCCCATCGTTTCTCAATCCTCAGTGGCAACACAGATAGAAGGTTTTATCATGCCACCTTTGTTTGAATTCAATCCGGATCATCTTGAATTGTCACCACTAATGGTGCAGCGTATGTCGCCGGCTGTTATGCTCAATGATACCACGGTACAATATGAATATCAAATTCTGGATCACGCCGTATTCAGTGATGGTCATCCAGTCTCAGGTATTGATGTTGCCTTTACTGTTAAAGCAGCTTTAAATCCGCATGTAAAGAATGGAACCTGGCGGGGATCATTTAAAAATATCCAGAATGTTGAAATTGATCCAAAAAATTCAAAGACATTCAAGATATCAATTGCTAAAAATTATATGTTGAGTCAGGAATTAAGCGGTAATTTCAATATTTATCCGGCTCATGATTACGATCCCAATCATATCATGGATCAGTACAATATTCCTGAATTGGTACATAATGATTCCACCGGATATTCGACCGAAAAATGGAATGCACTGAAATCTTTTGCTGAAACATTTCAATCTGCTGCTTATTGTCGTGAGCGAATAAGCGGAGCAGGTGCCTACGAATTAAAATCATGGCAAAACGGAACCAAAATTATTCTTGAAAAAAAGAAGAACTGGTGGGGTAATGAATATATAAAAGATTATCCAATGTTAGCTGCATATCCGGATCAAATTGAATTTTGGATTATGCCTGATGAAGCAGCTTCAGTTATTTCTTTAAAGGATGGAACGATTGACTTAATGGCTAAGGTTAATGCCAAGCAATTTGAAGAATTAAAGAAAACGAATGCCGATCAATTGGATTTTATAACTCCCACGACGATGCAATATTATTATTTGGAATTGAATACTCGAAATCCGGGACTCAATGAAAAAAATGTTCGCAAGGCATTAGCTTCCATCATTGATGTTGATTTATTTATCCAATCCAATTTTAATGGTTTGGCGCAACGGATTATAGGTCCTGTACACCAAACAAAAACTTATTATAATACAAAACTTAAACCCATAGCTTATGATTTAGAATACGCTACTAAACTATTGGCGGAGGCAGGATGGAAGGATACCGATAAAGACGGCATATTGGATAAAAACGTCGCTGGAAAAAAAATCAAACTACAATTTAAAATGCTCGTTGCTGGCAAAGAAATTGGAAAAAATTTAGGGATCGTCTTACAAGAGAACGCGAAGAAAATAGGAATCCAAATTGATCTCGAAAGTAAAGAATCTGCTTTATTATTGGATGCAGTCAAAAATCAACAATTCGATATTGCAACCATGCTCAGTTCCCAACCCAATACCTTATGGGATCCGTTTCAAAGTTGGCATTCTTCTAATACCAATGTTGGAGGAAGCAATAGATGTGGATTTGCTACGGTTCAAACAGATAGTTTAATTACCCAAATTCGAAATGCGCACACCAGTAAAGAGCGTGAAGATGCATACTTATGGTTTCAGGAAATCTTATATGAAGAACAACCACAGATTTTTTTATTTTCCACCATGGAAAGGATTGCATTCAACAAACGTATTTCATGTAAGCCAACGTCCTTAAAACCCGGATATGTAGCAACGTTGATCACAAAACGATAAACAAAAAATGATACTATTTATCATTAGAAGAATCATATCAGGAATGCTATTAGGCCTTTTTATGGTATTGTTTGTATTGTGGATGATCGAACAAATTCCCGGTAGTTATGCTGATATCATCAAGGCAGAAGATCCTAATGATAATTCTTTGGTACACACAACAAATACCAAAGAAATTCCACTATTTTATTTTAGTGTTTTACCACCAAAAGTAGATCCGTTAATCACTTCGGAGTCGCAATCATTTTGGCCAGATCCCAGATGGAATGGCTTGAATAATAAATATCATTTATGGATGACGCAATCTCAATATTCTGTACGAGATCAACGACCGGTTTCATCCAAAATATATGAAGCATTTGGATGGACCATGTGTGTACAATTTCCAGCCATTCTATTGATTTTTGGTTTAGGTATTTATTTGGGATTCTGGTCTGTGAAAACAAGTCAAAAAAAATTACCTCAATATTTGAATTTATTTTTAACAGGATTACATTCTGTGCCTGTTTTTTGGATTGCGAGTTTGTTGTTATTAGTATTCTGTAATCCCAATTTTATCCAATTATTCCCAAGTACGTTTATCAGTGATCAGGAGATGAGCCCAATCAATATTTGGTTTCGTCATCCTCAATATTTGATCTTGCCATTGATCAGTTTGGTATTGCCATCGCTTGCTATTTTATATAATATGACGCGTCAAGGATTAATCGATCAGCAGCAAAAACCTTTTTGGTTTAGGGCTTTGAGTGTAGGACTCAACCGACAAACTGCATTAAAAAAGGAAGTGTTGCCCTTAGCGCTCATTCCAGTACTAGGATGGATCGCATCTGCATTGCCTTTTCTCATAGGTGGTTCCATTGTTATCGAAACCATATTCAGTATTCCTGGAACCGGAAGATTACTTTTTCAATCTATCTATTACCGAGATTGGACTGTCGTACAGGCCTTATTTATGTGGGGAGTAGGAATGACGATTTTGGGCATGCTTGTGGCTGATGTTTGTCAAAGGGTATATGATCCGAGATTGGAAGTGGAACAGTAGAGCTTTATTATAAGAAAATAATTCTTTTGATATTTAGCAAAAACTGCAATATATAATTTGAGTTATTATCTTGTTATTCTATTATGTAAATCCATTTTTTGATGCAGAATTCTAATGATTTCAATGGTTTCATTATTAATAATTCTATAGAAGATGATATGATATTTTTGATTGTAACCAAAATAATCTTTTCTAATATACTAATAACTTTTACCTAAATCAGGATTTTTACAAATTTCATTCATCCCATGAACAAGAATATTAAAATATCTATCTGCTTGTTCCAAAGACCATTTTTGAAAGGTGTATTCCCAAATATTTATTAAATCTTTTTGAGCTTTTTTAGATACTTTTAAATTCATTTAATTCCATGATTAATATGGAGTTTTTCTAATAACAAATCTGGATTGAAGTTTATTACAAAACCACTTTCTTCACCCTCAATTAGTGCATTTTCCAAAACTATGGCGCTCTTTTCCTGATCTTCTAGTAGGCGTAGCGCTGCTCTAATAACTTCACTGGCATTATTATACCTACCACTTTTCAATGCAATAGAAACGAAATTTTCAAAATGATCGCCTAACGAAATGGATGTATTTCTGCCCATTCTTTTATTTTTTTACAAAATTACCAATATTTGGTAATTAAATAAATTTTTTTTCGACTTTGGAGGAAAACTTTCAAAACCATCAAATTCTTATGATCCTTATTGTTTGATTTTGGATCAAAAAACAAAGTAGATTTTAAAATATAAAATGACACCCATTAATTGCCAATCAATTCTTAATAAATTTATTGGTCTGCGTCCCTTTGGAAGTAATTATTTTTAATAAGTATTGTCCTTTTGGAATAAAGCTTACATTAATTGTGTTATTAGACAAATTGTTATACCTCAAAATAGTTTTACCAAGGATATCAAAAATTTCACAAGTATATATATTGCTGTCTGTTTCTATGGTAATTTCATTTTGGACTGGATTAGGATATAGTATAGCATGTTCTGATTTATTTACTTTTTTTGTTGCTAAAAGTTTTTTATGATTCTTAAAAAAATCCCAATGCAATGGAACAACATCTACCGGGTAGTTTAATCCATTGGGATAAACATGTTTCATATCTTTAACTATTGTGAACCTAAAAAATCCGGCTTCGTCATTTGGTAATGATTCTTTGAAATCATAACTTATTGAAAGTGCATTTGAATCTTTTGTATATGAATTGGTTAGGCGTAATGAACTAAGATAATTTCTAATGGAATTATTGAGGTATAGTAAACTGGAATCGTTGAACGGAATATAGGGTTTTCCACTTGCATCAATAAACATGCTATCTTGCGTTCCGATCATATCCCAAACGGGTATTTTATGAGCGACGGCTCCAGAATCTAAATCATTCAATCCCGCACCATTTGAAGTACTTGCTGCAAATACATCGTTCATTTCAATAGTTAATTTGGCTGACATTTGACCGCCATTAGAAAATCCCGAAACAAAAACCATTGATGAATTAATGGGGAAAGTGGCTTTAATGGTATCCACCATCTTTCTAAAGAATTTAACATCATCTTTAAAATCCTGACCCGGACATGCTACTTGCTGTAAGCCACCATTGTTCCATTTTGTTGTCATTTTCATGATCCCGTCTTCTTCAATACAGTAGGCCAAAGAACTTGGAAATACGGTAATGAATTTTTCCTTTTCGCCCAATTCTTTCCAACTTGTAATGTTATAAAACTTCTCACCATCACCACTGGTACCATGAAGCATAAAGACTAATGGATATCCTCCTGATGGGACTGAACCGGAAGGTCTGACAACAATAAATTCCCTTATTTTTCCATCCAATAGCATTTTAGCATCAAATCGTTGAGAAAATAGAAGATGGCCTGAAATCATGACTAGAACTATGAGGTGAATTATTTTTTTCATATTTCAATTTGTTATTTGAGTATATATGTATTAAAAGCTGACATTTGATTTGCAAAAAAAGATGTTTATAAGATGGTTTTTGTCACCCAAAAGGGTGATTTTTAAATTTTGTAATATTCCTTTAGTTTAATTTAAAGTATAAAGAAATGGTCTTAGCATTAAACATAGTTGCCAAAAACTAATCACTGGGATTATATTCTTTAAATCAGCTTTAATACATTAAATAAAGACACATTCCCAATAAGGAAGTGGTCATGGTGTATGGATTTTGTGTTATCATTTTTCAGAAATTGTCAATTGTCATTGACTCTTCAATAAATTATAGCTCAATAAGCAGCATAAACAATATTCTATGCGTTATTTAATTATTAATGCTTGGAACATTTTCAAATTAAGATAAACATATTATGGATGCGTTCTTTAAGAGTAGCATTAACTCTAACTCAAAGGAATATTGGTTGTTTAAATATGTGATTTAATTGTCTAAAATAGAGTGAGGGAGTCATCCGATCACTCTATTTTTTTATTACATGAATGATTCCATTCCCGTTTATAGAATCCCATTTTAAATGATAAACATCAGCTGGTAGTTGTTCTACATTAATTTGATCTAGCTCTGCATTACTTTCACCATGCATGATTTGAACACCAAGATTATTGTATAATTCCCATTTCATAAACTTAGCACCAATGAAATTCCATTGTATGGTTTGTTGCACTGGATTATTTAACAGAACAAGATTTGCTTTATGGTGATGCGCTATTTGAATCATATTACTTTCTGTAATTGCATTTTGATGTGTGTATCTGATTTTGTAAGCTAAACCTTTAATGTTTTCCAGATTAATATTTTGATCAAGGTATGAATAGCTTGTCATTTTTTCTTGTGGATAACTTTCCTGAGTGCCAATTATTTCCCATTGATTTTCAAAACGTAATATTTCCATAGTGCCACCATCAAAATTTCCTATACAATTCCAATTTAATCGAACATCCTTGCCTTCCATTGTATAATCCAAATGAATGTCTTCTAAAGCCAATATGGATTTATACACCAGACCACCATCTACATACCACATGTTATCTCCATTTTGAAGGTACATCATTTCGGTAGTGCCATATCCATGTGAATTGTCAATATCACTGTTCATGTCCAGTGGTAATGATGGATCATTAGTTGTAATTTTCAAGACATCCGGAATTTCAAATTGTAAATAATATGCACCTTCAGATGCTGATAAATGATATTCTCCTTTGCTATTCGTTTTAGTACTATCTACATATTGACCTTGGTCATTTATCAAATATACTTTTATATCATGAATGCCTTTTTCATGTTCATCCTGATATCCATTTAAATTGGCGTCATTCCAAACTAAGTTTCCAATCAAACCACCAGACCTAAATCCACCATCTAAATCAAGTTTAAAAGTACCGGAAATTATATTAAATAGATCAGTCGTATTAAGACCATTAGCACCTGTAATGTCGCTATCTAATCCATCGTCATTTCCAATATTGGGTAAGGTCGGAATGACCCCTAAATTAGGTTCAAATTTGATGTAATAATCTCCGGGAACAAGATCATTGAATTCATAAAATCCATCCAGACCTGTATCCGGATTGTATCTGGTTTTGATCTCTCCGAACATCGTACCGTTTGATCTAAAAACTAAAACGGTGACATCATTAATTCCTGGCTCGTTTAAATCTTGTATTCCATCCCTGTTGTCATCCATCCATACATAATTTCCAATCGTGGACTTTCGGAATAATCCCAAATCAACATCTTGCAAATTAAGATTTAAAGTTACATCTATGGTTTGTGTTCGGAAACTGACATTGATTAAAGAGAAGTCTGAATCCTTTGTAGTGTCGGTACCTTCATTAAATTTGGTGACACATAGCGTATCCGGTAATTGAACTTCAACATAATATTGGCCAAGAGGAACATACTTAAATTCGTAGAATCCCGGATTATTGTTAGCATCCATTTTACTTTGTAATGTTCTTATTATAGTACCAGTTGATTCTTCAATTAAATGCAGGGTGATGTCATTAATTCCGTTTTCATTGGAATCTTGAATACCATCTCCATTTTTATCCACCCAAACAAAATCACCTAATTGACCATAATCCCGAATTAATCCGGCATCAAGAGACGGAACGGTCTGTGTAAATAAATTAAGAACGATGTCTCCAAGGTTATCTACATCACTGTCTCTCAATTCATCTGTACCCTGATTTGAAATTGTAAAATCAAAAGTAGGTAAATGTTCAAAGCGGATGAGGTAATTACCATATACCACTTGATTGAATTCATAGGAACCATTGGCTTGGGTTAAAGTGCTATCTAATCTGTTTTGTAGCATGTCCAATAAGATGACCTTATATTGATTTAAAGCAGGTTCAAAGTCTTCCCGGATTCCATTTTTATTTTGATCTTCCCATACAAAACCATTCACATTGCTGCATTCATTAATATTAAATGATGGATAGACAGCGCTTATAGAACCACATCTTCCTTTGTCGCGAATAAATTCTGTAATGTAATCAAAGTCTGCTCCATCTTTTCCATATTGATTGAAATCGAAATAATCTGAATTCGTATTGTCTTCTGAAAAAACAAAAGCAATAATGGAATATTGACCCAATGTATTCGTTTCGAATAGTGAAGTATCTGAACTGGATATTATTATGTGATCTGGTTCTGATATCAAAAAATATTTTAATCGAAATCCTGATGGAATGTTCATAGGACTTTGAATTCCAGCTGCCATTTGTACAGATTGTTGAGCATAACAAATGATGGGTTGATTGTTGATATCATAAAGCGAAGGAGCGATAGCGAAACAGTTTAAACTAATTCCTGCATCAACACGCTGATTGGTTCCTCCCGGAATGCTGTAGATTATGGATAAACCATTAAGATCAACATCACTATCTATAGATTCATCCTGACCGACATCCTGAATGGTAAATTCATAATTTGGTGTATTTGCAAATCGCAATTGGTAATCAAAGGCCGGAGTTCTGCTGGTAAAAGCATATTGTCCATTGGAATTGGTCATCATGGAATCCAATAAGGTTCCCTGGTCATTGTATAAATATACATTCAAATCCCGGACCGGAGGTTCTGCTACATCCTGAAGACCATTTCTGTTTTCGTCATACCATGCATAACCATTGAAATGTATACATTCATTGATAATGAAATTAGTACCACGTGGAGAAATACCTGCACAAATATTTTTGTTTAGATACAATGAAGCTAAATCCACCAAGGTTGTTTGGTTGAGGACAATTTGATTGAGATCAAAATAATTAAAATTTGTGGTAATCGGATTATAAGCAAAAGCATAAATACTAAATACACCTGCAAAAGAAACACTGAAATCCGGTGTGTCTGATATTCCAATAATTTTTTGAGTAGGGCCAAAGGCAAGTAAGTATTTTACTTGATATTGGAAAGGAATATTGTGTGGAATAATTAAATCAGCATGAATCATTTGAGTTCCTCCATTGTAGCATTCAAATTCAAGGGGTCTGGATTTGAGTTGGCCAAGTGTGATCTTACAATCGATATATAGACCAGCATCTATTGTTAATAAACGTGTACCGGAAATTTGAACAATGTCCGAATATCCTCCAAGGTCCACATCGGAATCATTGAATTCGAATCCTGATGCATCTTTTAACGTAAATAAGAATCCTGATGGATTTTTTACTTGAATTCTATACGAATTGGCTAAATTCAAATAGGTAAATTGGTACATGCCATTTTGATCTGTGCGAGCGGAATCAAGGAATTGACTTTGGGCATTTAATAAGCAAACTAAAACATTTGCAAAGGGTTTGTCCTGTGGATCGTGGATCCCATCAAATCCATAGTCATACCAAACTTGTCCATTGATGCTACCGCAATTATCGATTAAGATAGTTAATGGAATTTTTGAAACCGAATTACATATAAAATTTTGTTTAAGTGATTCTTCCAATTTGGAAAATGGTGTTATTCCTTTTTGAATGGTATTGATATCAAAATAATTAGGTCCATTAATATTGGTCTCGTATATGAACGCGATAATTTCATAGGATATTCCACCATTTACAAGAAAAGAATTTTGTGCTGCGACATCTACAATGACCTGATCATTTGTACGAACAAGTAAATAATTCACCGCATAATTTTGTGGAATAAAATGTGTTTGAATTTCAGAAAAATGCACTGTGACACCCGGACCCAAATCACATGGTTCTGAAGACGAATCAAATTTTAAGTTTGCAGCAGATGCGGTGCAATCAAAATAAAAACCGGCATCAATATTAGTTGTAGTTCCTCTTGGTAGAATCACTTGATCAGATAAACCTTGTGGATCCACATCACTATCTTTATCATCAGTAGTTTGGTCTTTTAAAGTATAGGCATATTGGCTTTCAATTTTGAATTGGATGTAAAAGGGAATATTAGATTTGAGTTTATTAAACACATAATGACCCGTGCCGTCAGTGAGGGTTGAATCTTTTATGCGTTTTGAAGCATCAAGTAGGAATACAGGAATGAATCCCATGTTATGTTCTGATATCTCTCGCTCACCATTTTTATTTCGATCATACCAAACCAATCCTTGAATAGCGGATACCCGATATAAGCCAAGATCTATATCTGCATTGAATCCTAGTATATTAAGTTGAAATGACTGTGTTTTTCCTGTAGAATCAAAATCATTATCTTTAGCGGGACTACCAACTTTATAGTCGGCTACGCCATATTCATTTGGGATTACTGCCTGAATGGTGTATCTGCCAACGATGACCTTAGGAAATAAATAGTGTCCCTGAGCATCACTTAAAGTGGAATCTACAATTTGATTGGATTGATTAATCAGATATAATTTGATCTGAGGAACTCCGGGTTCGTTAATATCAAATATTCCATTTTGATTCAGGTCTTCCCATACCTGGTCTCCAACTGAAGCGTACTCATAATACCCGGCATCTATATCCGTTTTATGTTGTCCAGGTTTTAAATAAAATATTTCCGTAGCATTGGCAGCAATAGATCCATCCACATCACTATCTAGTGTGTTATCATTTCCTTGATGCGCAGGACTAATTTTATAATTTAATTGGTTATCGAATTTTAGATAATAGTAACCTGTGAGGAGACTGTCAAATTTATAAATACCCTGTTTGTCAGTGTAGGTAGTTGTCAAAAGTTTTTTAGTGAATCCATCGAAAAGGCTCACCGACATATTGGCAAGTCCCGGTTCATTAAGATCTTGAAGTCCGTTCGTATTTTCGTCCAACCATATTCGATTTCCAATTGAACCCAATGAGCAATCACTGACTAAGACTGACATACAGCAAGGTGAAGAAATCCCTTGATTGCTTTCTGTACTTACACAAATGTCGTGGACGCCATTTGGTAATCGTTCAAAATTCAAATAGGTATAATAATCATTTTGAGAACCAGAAATTTGGATCACTTCTCTTGGAAAACTCCAGTGATATTTGATGGCTCCAGGCACCGGATCTACATAGAAAAAAGCACAAGCCTTCATGCAAGTCGAAGGAAGCGCTGTATAATAGATGATTAAGCGGATTTTGTCCAATCTAAGGGTGGTAAGTGAGGTATTGTTATTTTTTAATTTAATTTTAAAACCAAAATTTGAGGCATTAACTACCGAGGGATTTAATGGGAGGCTCCACATATCATTTACGCCTCCATAAGTCCATGTTTTATCGTTTGAAGGGTTGCCGGTAGCCCAAGCACCTTTGATGGAAGAACCAGCTTTGTTTTCTCCTAAGGCATTTCCATTTTTATCGGTGAGTTGGATGAGAACAGGTGTTATACCTGCAGAAGTGGTGTGACCTTCTATTTCCAAACCCAGGCCATAGATGGTGCTGCCATCTGGTATATTCAGATCAAAATCATGTAGCCAAAGACATTCAGATGCTGCTCCTAGTGTTAGGTTTAATTCGGTGTAAAGGTCATCAGCATAAGAAGTATTTTTTGGGTTCACCCAAGGAATATTTGAAGTACTACTGCATTGTTGTACGTCTATTGCCAAGGGTCGCAAACTCAATTTTCCGGAACGAAGACCTTGACCATTACGCATTGGACATGCTTTAGGAAGTCCATTATTGGGACTTGAAAAAGCGATATCCTGACTAAGGATAAAACATAATAGATTAATAAACAACACTTTAAGTGTGTTTTTAGCGAGATTTGAGCTCATGATGGAGTTGATTTGGGTATTAAATACAATCTTTTTATAAAGTGTTATAAATTGATTGTTGTGCAAATATATATATAAAATATTTATAATATAAGTATTATATTAAATATTTATTATATATATTATGAAATAGCATAGCGCCACTCTATTTGGCTCAATGAGGATGTAATTTCTGATTCAATTTAGGCCCAATTTGATGGTGTTTGTAACCAAGTCTATAAAAATCCAAAGCCCGAAACCCCAAATAATAATTAACTTAGCCCTGCGTTTTTAGCGAAGACTTTAGCATAACGAATAAAGTTTAGTCCTTAAAATTTCCAAATATCAAAAAAGTACTCATCATCGTTTATTATTGGCCACCCAGTGGTGGGAGCGGCGTTCAACGGTGGTTGTATTTCGCAAAATACCTTCGTGAATTTGGTTGGGAACCTATCATTTATACACCTTTGAATCCGGACTTCGAGCTTAAAGATGAAAGCTTACAAAAGGAAATTCCATCAGATCTGTGTGTTATCAAAAGACCTATTTTTGAACCGTACGCATTGTACAAAAAATTACTAGGTCAAAAAGAATTAACCGTAGGACAACAAATCTGGAAAGAAGATACCAAACTCAAGACCTCACAAAAATTGATAACATGGATCCGAGGTAATTTTTTTATTCCTGATCCCAGAAAATTTTGGATTAAACCCTCCGTACGATTTTTAAAATCATACATTCTAAAAGAAAAAATAGACCTGATTATCAGTACCGGTCCTCCTCACAGTATGCATGTGATTGGTCTGAAATTGAAGCGCACATTGGGTATTCCTTGGATCGCAGATTTCAGGGATCCGTGGACACAGTTGGTTTATTTCAATAAATTAAAACTATCTCCTTCATCCAGAAAGGCACACCATAAACTCGAATCTTCAGTAATAGCAGAAGCTGATCGGATTACGACAGTCGGAAGTCAATTATTGAATGATTTTATGACTATAAATCATCAAAGGGATTCATCAAAATTCCGAATTATTTATAATGGTTTCGACCAAATTCATCAGGCAAGAACTACTGCAAATGAAAACTTTACAATTTGTTATACAGGTAGATTAGCAGCCTTACAAAATCCAACAAACTTATGGATTGCCTTAGGATTATTGGTAAAAGAAAATCATGAATTTGCACAGAAATTAAAAATAAATTTAGTTGGAGAAATTGATACGGTAGTATTAGAAGATATTCAATCCAATAATCTTAAACCATATCTCAATCATAAGGGATATGTATCACATCAAGAAGCAATAGATCTTCAGCAAGATGCTGATTTATTATTGTTGATGTTGTTTAAGAATCATGATTCCAGGGGAATACTCACAGGAAAGATTTTTGAATATTTAGCCACCCATCATTTTATACTTGCTTTCGGAACACCAGGTGGTGATGTAGATACTATCTTGCAAGAAACCAAATCAGGAATCATTTATCCATTTGATACAGATATCCAATTAATAAAACAACACATACAACAAAGATTCAACTTACATCCATCGAATTTAACATTGGACGGTAACGCAATTAATACCTACTCACGTAGAAATCAATGTAAACAACTAGCCTCCATTTGTGACGAACTCGTTAAATCATATTAAAATATGTGCGGAATTGCAGGATTTGTAGATCAGACATTAAATAATGTCCAACAACAAGAGGGACTTAATTCAATGCTCCAAGCCATTGCGCATCGGGGACCAAATTTCAGAAATACATTTTTTCATCATGCTGTTGGTTTAGGACATAATAGACTAAGTGTCATTGATCTGACTTCAGGTGGTAACCAACCTAAAGAATTTAAAGATTGGGTTATTGTATTTAATGGTGAAGTTTATAATTATCTGGAGCTTAGATCTGAGCTTCAATTGTTGGGCTATACCTTCACTTCCAATTCGGATACTGAAGTAGTCTTATCAGCATATGATTGCTGGGGGAAAGCAGCGATTCAAAAAATGGTGGGCATGTGGTCGATGGTCATTTATAATAAAATAACGCAACGCTTATTTGTATCCCGTGATCGGTTTGGAATCAAACCATTTTATTATACTTTTATTAATAGTAGATTTTATTTTGCATCTGAGGTCAAGGCACTAGTAAATACACCAACCTTTACCAATGATTTAAATTATGATCAAATCTATAGGGCGTTGCAACTGGGATGGGTTCATCATCAAACAGAAACTTTTTACCGAGTCGTACATTCTTTACCTGCAGCTCATCATTTAGAATTAATAAATGGTGAATTGCACATTGAAAAATATTGGGATATCAATACTTCCGTGACCAATACCCATACTTTTGAAGAAAACAAAGACATATTCCGATCCTTGTTTTATCAAAGTATTGATCTTCATTTAAGAAGTGATTTACCTGTTGCGGCCTGTCTTAGTGGAGGATTAGATAGTAGTGCCATTGCTTCAGTTATCAAAACCAAATATCCGGATACTATTTATAAATCATTCTCCATATTTTATTCCGGTGATCATGAAGTAGACGAGCGGCCATTTATCAAAAAACTGATAGACCAATATCCGGGTATCGATCCGTTTTATTATGAGCCAAAGAATGCTGAGGTTGATGAAGCATTTGAATCCATGTGTTCTTTACACGATGAACCGATTATTGGAAGTTCCTATATTTCACAATATTTTTTAATGCGTTTTATCCATCAACAGCATATCACAGTTGTTTTGGATGGACAGGGAAGTGATGAATATTTAGCTGGCTACAAACATACTCGATTTGCATTGGGAGGCGATTTGTTGAAGCAAGGAAAATGGTTAAACTATTTTAAATTTGCAAAAGAAATTAATCATTCAGTTGATCGGGTATCGTCGCTATCACTTTTTAAAAAATCTTTTGCTTGTTCCATATTTTCACCGAGTGAATTATTAGCATTAGAGTATAAATACAATTTACCTTTTCTTCCATTAGAAAAACAGACCGTTATACAATCATCTAGTTATAATAAATCGGCATTTCAGGAACAACTCAAGCTCCAAATGCAAGTCAGTTCACTTCCCAATTTACTGCAATTCGAAGATCGAAATTCAATGGCATTTTCTATTGAAAGTCGAGTGCCTTTTCTGGACCATCGACTTGTAGAATTCGCTTTCTCTTTAAATGCTGATGCTAAATACCATGAAGGTGTTTCAAAATATATACTTCGTGAATCACTCAAGCAAGAATTGCCAGATGCCATATACAACAGAAAAGATAAAAAAGGTTTTGTTACACCCGGAGAATCCACTTGGTTGCGTCAACAATTAGCGCATCATTTAAAATTGGATTATAAAAATCTTGATTTCTTAGATATTGCTAAAGCCAAGAAAATAGTTCAGGACTATCAACATGGAAATGATGCCAATGCCAAATTGGTTTGGCGTCTGATGGCGATCCATAAATGGTTGGGGAAGGTGAATGGATAATGCAAATATTTGTTAGGTAAAATGAGTATAATTGTAAGGATAGATTTATATTTGTAAATACATCACATAGATATAATCTTCATTTAGAACCAAAAATTCTCTTATATTAATTAAAATTTTAATATATTAAAATTTTTGATTAATAAAGGACAACAATTAATTCGTTAAAACTATAAACCAATGTATATGAAATCTATTCAAATTAAATTACTGCTTTTAGCTGTTTTTTTTATCTGTAAAGCATTTACGTGTAACAAAAAAGCAGATTGCCATTCTTTTTCTATTCAGGTTACTTATGATGGGGTGGAAGATTTGTCGGTACAACCGAATGGCGGCACAGCTCCTATAAAGTATAACTGGTCCAATGGCTTGGGTAGTGCTACAACGGTTGTTATACCAGGTCCTGGAACATACAGTGTAACTGCGACTGACTTCAACCAATGCATGGCGATATTCAATTATACTGTGAAGTAATATTTAAGTAATTTAATTCGTTTAACTCCATAACTCAATGTTTTTGGAATTTTTAAAATTGTATTTCATTATTGAATATCGGGAAACCAAGACAATAAGTTGACGCTAAAGGAAGTTTACAAATTGGATTTAAAATTACAAGTTCTGGTCCAGGGCATACACCAGGTACCATTTATTATTCAATAATTCAAAGCGGTATTCTGCACCAAAGCCAGAACCTTCGATCCAGAATTTTTGATAGAAACTGGATTTTGATTTTTTATATTCTACTTTATATTTTTTTTTGTCTATGTCATAGATTTTAACTTTCATCATGAGCCAATTTTGTTTGGTCCATTTGGTATCACCGGATTCATCAACCATCTTGCCTTCTAATGGAAATTTAATCCGGGACATTTGGAATGATTCATCTTTGTGAAATTTCGTATAAAATGATTCAAAATCTTCAGCACTAGATTTTTTAACCGAAGATTTTTTGCTCGAATGGCATGATACTAGGCTGAAAAGCAGTAAACTAATAAAGAATGGAAGATGTTTCATAAATTTAAGGATGTGGATTATTTGCCACTAAGGTACTATTATATTTAGAACCCATAAGGTATAAATTTTTTTAAATAAAAGGGAATTAACTTATATATTGAGTCACTTTTCGAAAGGAATTTTATTTTTTATCGATCCATCCATTTATCAAAAAATACCCAAATGAAAATGTATTATTCTATCTTATTCAAAGTTTTGAGTAGTTTATGCCTAATTGTATTTTATCTAAATATTTCATTTGGACAAACCGTTCGTTTGAAAAAATTAGAGGGTATTATTCAAACCAATGATTACATTAGATTGCATTATCAAATTTTGGGAGAAGGGAAGGATACCATTCTGGTGATTCATGGAGGAACTAGTTTTGGTTCTAGTTATCTCATTCCGGATCTTACTCCACTTGCAGCACATCATACCTTGCTGTTTTTTGATCAAGCTGGGGCAGGTTATTCTTCAATCATTGAGGATACAGCAAGATATAACATTCAAAGAACCATACAAGATATTGAAAGCATCCGCAAACATTTTCGATTACAAAAGATCAATTTACTTGGACATTCCACTGGAGGTCTTATTTGTGGGTATTATGCTAGTATCTACCCAGAGCGCATTCAATCTATGATTTTAATATCTCCATTGCCGCTGTCAGTCTCGTGGATGGCTAATTATAATACAGATAAAAAACATGATAGTATATCATTATTTATTCTAAGGCAAAATCGAAAAAAATATCGGTCATCTCCAATAGATTCCATCAAAGCATGTTGGGATTATTATGCCTTATGGGCGCGTGGACAATTTCCGACCTATGTTCATGCCAGAAATGCATGGGGTAATATATGTAATTGTAATCAAGCCAATTTATTAAGTCCATATAGTTATTATCTCCTCAAATCATTAGGTAATTGGGATATTGCTGGTCGATTAACAAAAGTAAAATCTCGAGTTTTGATTTTTGGTGGTGAGCAAGATGAAATTCCTTATGAATCATTTCAACAATGGAACAAAACTTTGTCGAATAGTGTATTATTGAAATTTAAAGTTTCAGCACATATGCCACACGTTGACGAACCTGAAGCTTTTTTTTCTGCCGTAGAACAATTTTTAATGAATAAATGGCCGAATGACACAACCATTGAATATCGAGGTTCAGGGGTCATTTTGCATATGGATAATAAAGGCACTGCGTATCTCAAATCAAGAATACAAGTCATTGAAGTTGAAAATGAGTTGGTTCGATTAATCAACAACCAGAAATGGGATAGTGTAGCCAATGTTTATATTTCGACGGGAGTAATATATCCTCCTGGAGCACCTCCATTGATGGGACGTGAGGCTATTGCCACATTTTGGCGAACAGCATCATTGAGAGGCTTGCATAAACTAGAATTGCAATTAATAGATATCGAACAGTCGGGTGATCTTTTAATTTCTCAGGGTAAATATGTGATGAGGAATGCACGGATGGAAATTCTTGATATCGGTAAATTTATAGCCATTTATCGAAAAGAAAAAAATAAATGGAGACTGCAGACGGATATGTTTAATTCCAATTTAGAAACGAGATCACCTATTGAAATTCCTGATTATTTAACTTTGCCAGAAAATAAATAAAGTTTATTGTTAAAATGAATTGAATCGATTTTATTTAATTATGAATTGATTTTTTTTCATTTCATTGTTTTACTTTAAAATAATCTTCTAAATTACTCAATCAGATTTTGACTTTTTATTTCAAAAATGGATAAAGGCTGATATAAGGTAATAATTTGACCTATCTTAGCGCACAAAATAGATAAATGATGATTCGTGAAAATATGAAGTGTAAATTGGTCGGACTATTTTTTTTGATATTCATAGGATATTCTCATGGTCAAGAAGCCTACAAACAAGCCATGTACGATGCCAATATTAATTTCTATGAAGTTTGTGATATGGCTGAACAGTATTTCTCAACTATTGATCGGTTTAAAAAAGGTTCAGGATGGAATGAATTCATGCGTTGGAAGAGTGAAAATGAAGGCAAATATTTTCCGGATGGAAATCGTCAGCATGTCGACCCACTCCTAGGTGCAAAAATATTTCAGTCGTTTAAAAAGAACCAGCCTTATCGTTCAGTTAATCCGCCATGGAAGGATCTGGGACCTTACAGTGCAGATCGGATAACTGAAGGATACAATCCTGGTATTGGAAGAATAGAATGCTTTGAAGTCAATAGATCCAATACGGAAGAAATCTATTTAGGTTCTCGAAGTGGCGGATTTTGGAAAACCCTGGATGGTGGAAAGCATTGGTTGAATACCACTGATTTTCTGACGGCAACAGGTGTGAATACTATGGCAGCGAAACCCTCAAATTTTAATGAAATTTTGATCAATGTCCGAAATGCGGCTAACGGATATTCTCATGGCATTTATCGAAGTATAGATTCAGGACTCAAATGGGAAGCAACAATATTAAATCCATCAAATGGTTTTGGTGGTTTGGGAACTAATGTGGCTGTAAATGTGATTCGATATCATCCATTGATTAAAGATTTGGTTTTTATTGGAACAAACAAAGGACTCTATAGGTCCTCTGATAATTTAGAAACGCAGACTTTGTTGCTTTCGGGAGCAAATATTACTGACATTGCATTTCATCCTACGGATTCCAATGCTATGTATTTAATGAATACTACGCCGAGTGTTAAAGGAACTATTACACTTTCGATAAATGCGGGTAAAACATTTTTTCAATCAGCCCCTATGCCGGGATTTGACTTGACTAAAAATATTGCTGGCTACATCGATGTTACTCCTGCTCAACCCAATAATCTATATTTCGCAAGTACCAATGATAAATTTATTTATAAATCGGTAAACAAAGGAATGGTGTTTGAAAAGATAGGTGCTATGTCGAATAATAGTATCGGGAATTTTGCCATTTCTGATCAAGATACCTTACACATGGTTTCTGGATATTTAAATTTAGAGGGATCAAGTAATGGTGGACTTAATTTTGTAGAAATCAATCGCTGGAATACGGTAGAACCTGATAATACCTATACTCACGCAGACTTACGAGCAGCAAAATGTATTGATGGTGTTTTTTATATTGGAACGGATGGTTATTTATCCAGAAGTTATGACAATGGAGCTACTTGGGAGCGATTAAATAATGGGACCGGAGTGCGGGAATTTTATAGAATTGGAATCAGCCAATCCGATCGTAACATTCATATAGGTGGATCTCAGGATAATGGTACGAGTATACTTGATGAACAAGGGTGGTTGGAATGGAACGGAGGAGATGGAATGGAAGCTGTAGTGCATCCTTTAGAAAAAAGTATCATGATGGGTAGTTGGCAATATGGATCCAGAGTATTGACACTGGATGGTGGCGAAACCCGTCTTGGTTCTTCCAATCCTCAATCCGGAAGTACCCAAGCAGATTGGATTGCACCTTTAGTTATGGATCCTTCAGATCATATGAATGTTTACCATTTTTCCGATAGTGTATTTATAAGCAATCGATTTGGAGCAGAAGGAAGTTGGAAATATTTGAGTAACCCGAATATAGGTGTTATCAGACATGCTGCTATTGCAGAAAATAACAGTGACATCATGGTTGTAGCTCAAAATGCAAGATTAAATTTGAGTATTGACAAAGGTTTGACCTGGAAATCCATATTCAATGGTCTGCCGGCATATGCTATTGCAGATGTGATATTCGATCCTAATGAAGATTCGACTATTTTAGTTTGTTTTGAACGATATGAAGCCGATAATAAGAAAATTTATATTTCTCACAATCTTGGGCGTACATGGAATAATATCACAGCAAATTTGGGAAACATGCCCATTAGAACTTTAGCTATCGATCACACTAGAAACCGAAATATTTATGTAGGTGCAGAAATTGGTTTATTTGTAAAAGCTATGTCTGATACTACCTGGCGATTATACAACGAGCGATTACCCAATACAACTGTAAGAGATTTGGAAATTCATAATGGATCTAATACCTTGAAGGCAGCAACCTGGGGCAGGGGATTGTGGGAAGTGGACTTAATCGACAGACTATCCTATCCAAAAATTAATACGGTGCTTCCTAGCTTTAAACTTACAACTACCGGATTAGTTCCAAGAAATGAACCGATGAAAATAATGGCTGATATAGAATATTCAAAAAAATTAACTCAAGTCTATTTACTGTGGTCCCATGATACTAAATCATTAGATCAGAGAATAGAATTTGCTTTTTCCAATAATAAATGGAATTCTATTGCAGCAATTCCACCTAATTCCTTGAATCAAGCCGTTTATTTCAAAGTTTATGCCATAGGAGAAGAAAAGGATACCACAGAGACTTATACTTACATGTACAAACAGGGCACGTGCAAAAGTTCTACAGCTAATGTGAATATTAGAGCTTGCAATTCATATGTAATACAGAATGATACCATCAATACATCAGGAACTTATAAAAGAACTTATCAAGATCAGTATGGATGTGACAGTATAATCAATTACCGAATAACTATAGATCAAGATCCAATCCCTACTGTTATTTATGAAAACAACACTTTAAAAGCAGAAGAGGCTAATGCTAGTTCCTATCAATGGTTGGATTGCAATAATCAGCTTGCCTTTATTCCTGGTCAGACCCAACGCAATCTCACATTTAATCAATCCGGAAACTATGCTGTTGAAATCAAGAAAAATACCTGTACTATCATTTCCGATTGTTATCAACTTATAGTGGTTGCTACTAAAGATCAAATCGTTTATGATGATATTACGATTTGGCCCAATCCTAATTCAGGAACTTTTGAAATTCATTCCGGAAATTCACTTGACAAATCCATATTAAAAATTCACTCTATGGAGGGAAAAGAATTATTTATGACCCAACTTCATGCACATACAAATAATCTACAGGTGAATTTAAAATCCGGAATCTATTTTCTAACCATATATGCAAATGGATATCAATATAGAACCAAATTAATGATTCATCAATAACCAAGATGTTGATTGTATATAAATGGGCATTTATTATAGCCCTCGGATTTATAATTATAAGTAGTTGTTATTGTTCAAAATCTAAATTGGGTTATGTACAATTGGATTTGCAACAGGTGACTTTACAAAAATTTATTCCTGGTGAACCTAATCAGGAATACTATTGGCAGATCAAATGGAATAGTCCTGATACTATGTTTAATGCTGTGTATTATAATGATTATTCTGGACTTATTAATAGATCAATGGACAATACCTATTCAGCTTATATGCATTTAGATCAACACGAAAGGAATTCTAAATTAAAACAACTAATAAAAAAGCATCAACTCGTTTTTCAACTTAAACATCAAAAAAATAAGAAATATATTCTTGCAGAAAATTATATCATTTTAGATCCGGTTTTTTTGCCCAGCGAAAAGGCAAATGAGTAGTTAATTAAAATAATGGGTCTAAATTATTTGAATTTCATAATGTCTTAGTCTTTGCATTTTTAGTAAAATAAGGCGTAGGCATACCATCGTTTAGAACCAAAATATCTTTTAAAAATGTGCCATTTTAATTCATTTTTAAATTATATTTTGAGTGGTAAAAAAAACTTTCCAGGAAGTGTTTTGTTTTTATCTTAGTTTATGTATATGAATACCAATGTGATATATACCTTAATTCAGTATGTTGTGGTGTATTACAGGCGCTCCCTTGCGAGGTCTGCATGCAAGTTAAAGCATCTGCATGCAGAATGAAAAGCTAACTTATCTTTTAACTTTGAACTAAGTTGTTTTTCACTTCGGTATAAGATTGCAAATTTTGATTAATTATTGATTTATAATATAATGAGTAAAATTAAATATACTAAACTTTTTCGTTACCTATTAGCGTTTTTGCATTTATTTCTAGGGATTAATGGACTGATCGGTGGTTTGCTATTTATGATGCGACCTGACGGATCCTATCTTCAGATGGATTCAACTTGGCTGAAGCATTCATTATTTTCCAATTTTTTTATACCCGGATTACTTCTTTTTACTTTTATAGGGTTGATGTCTATTATTACTTTTTATGGTTTAATTACTAATAAAGAAAACAATTACTTCAATGTATTAAATATTTATTCGGATCGAAATTGGGCGTGGACTTATTCATTATATTTAGGTATTATAACGATAGTATGGATTAATATACAGATGATATTAACTTCATTTTTTTGGTTGCAGCCAATTATCATTTTTATAGGTTTAGCTATAATCATATTGACATTAGTGCCTGGAGTAATGGATTATTACCAATTAATAAAAACCCAAAATGCTTAGAATCATTTTTCCTATTTTGATATGTATACATGCTTTTATACATTTATTGGGCTTTGTCAAAGCTTTTGGAATATCTGAAGTTAAGCAACTCACACAAGCTATTTCAAAGCCATTTGGTATTGGATGGTTACTTGCTTTTATTTTTTTTACATTATCTGCAATATTGTTATTCATGAAAAGCAATGTATGGTGGCCATATGCTTTTATTGGTATCTTTTTTTCGCAAATTTTAATTGTTGTATTTTGGCAGGATGCTAAATTTGGAACTATCTTAAATATTATCATTCTTATTGTAGCAATCATTGGATTTGGGACCTGGAAATATTATCAGCAATATCAAAAAGATGTAGAATCGGGAATGCAACAAGACGAGTATTTTTCTACGGGAGATTTAACAGAGTTAGATATACAACATTTGCCGGATCCGGTTAAAAAGTACCTTCGATATACAGGTTCCATTGGCAAGCCAAAAGTCAATTCATTTAAAATAGAATTTTCAGGAAAAATTCGAAAAAATGAACTTTCAGAATGGATGCCATTTCGTTCTGAACAATATAATTTCATGCAAGAACCTACTCGATTGTTTTTTATGAAGGCAACAATGAAACAATTACCCATAGCGGGTTATCATTGTTATAAAAATGGAATTGCTTCTATGGATATCCGATTGTTCTCCTTATTTAGAGTGCAATATCAAGATGGCATTGAAATGGATATGGCTGAAACGGTTACCTTTTTTAATGATATGTGTTGTATGGCGCCTCCTACACTCATTGACAGTAGAATTAAATGGTTGGAAGTTGATGGGAATCAGGTTAAGGCATCCTTTACGAATAAAAATATTACGATTCATGCCAGATTGTTTTTCAATGATAGCGGAGCACTTATTAATTTTATTTCAGAAGATCGGTATAATTCGGATGAAGGAAAAAAATTACCCTGGGCGACACCTTTAAAGGATTATGGGGAAGTCAATGGATATAAATTGTTTGGGAATGCTGAAACTATTTATTCTTATTCAGATCGAGATTTATGCTATGGCACCTTTCAATTAACAAATATTGAGTATAATTGTAAATTACCAAATTAATGGTTAAAACCGCAAGGATTTATTTTATTAATAAATTTTTTGAAGACATGGAATAATTATTAAATCAGAACTTTTGGTTACGTTTACAAGTGGAATTAATATTATTTTGCAACAACTTATTGAAATGCAATAAGTATAAATTTATCAACTCAATCAATTAAAATGAAACCTATTTCTTTTAGTCAAAGACTCCGTTACAAATTTGATCAATTAATGAGCAAGGGACCAATAGCTATGATTGCATTATTGGCCATATTGTCATGCATTGTTGTGGTCACAGCAGGTGCCGTGTTGGCACTTTTTCAAATTACACCAGAGGGAGCTGAGCCTATGAATTTTATTGAAGGAGTCTGGCAAAGTTTAATGCGAACATTGGATTCAGGAACTATGGGCGGAGATGCCGGTTGGGGATTTCGTATTGTAGCCTTTATTGTTACACTAGGAGGTATTTTTATTATTTCTACTTTAATCGGTGTCTTGTCTAGTGGTATAGAAGGTTTGTTGGATGAATTGCGGAAAGGAAAAAGTTTTGTTATCGAATCCAATCATATTCTTATTTTAGGATGGTCCACAAAAATTTTTCCAATACTATCGGAACTGATTCTTGCAAATGAAAATAAGAAAAACGCTTGCATTGTCATTCTAGCGGATAAGGATAAGGTCGAGATGGAAGACGAGATCAGAAATAAAATAGATGACTTTAAAAATACAAAAATAATATGTAGGAGAGGAATCCCAAATGACTTGACGGATTTAGCGATTTCAAATCCATTGGAATCAAAGTCTATCATAGTTTTAGCTATGGATAGTGGTAATTCTGACCCTTTGGTTATTAAAACCATTTTAGCACTTACCAATAGTCCCGATCGAAGAACGACGCCATACCATATTGTTGCAGAAATAAAGGACAAAAAAAATCTGGAAGTGGCAAGAATGGTCGGTAAAGATGAAGTTGAATTAATTTTAACCGATGACATTATAGGAAGGATTATGGTGCAAACTTCCCGACAAAGTGGATTAAGTATTGTTCTTACGGAATTATTGGATTTTAATGGAGATGAAATCTATTTTAAACATGAGAACAGTTTAATTGGAAAAACTTTTGGAGAAGTTATTTTTAATTATGAAGATTCATTGGTCATTGGCCTACAATATAAAAACGAACAGGTTAAAATAAATCCGCCGATGGATTATGTCATTCAACAAGGAGATCAATTGATAGCCATTTCTGAAGATGATGATACAATATCAACAAGCACAAATCCAAATTATGCAATCAATGATCTAGCAATAGTTGATATTCATTCAAAACAAATTCAAGCTGAACGGATCTTATTGTTGGGTTGGAATGAGCGTGCCGCCATCATTATTCAGGAAATGGATCATTATGTGGGTCCCAATTCATATATGAAAGTAGTATCGCATTATGATTATGTCCAAGATACCATAAATCAAATATCTGTAAGCCTAAAGAATATTAGCTTAGAATTTCAGCACGATGATACCACGTCCCGATCAGTTATTGATGGGTTGGATATAACATCTTTTGATAGTATACAGTTATTGAGTTATAAAGATGAAATGGAACTTGAAGATGCAGATGCTCATACTTTAATTTCATTATTACATATACGCCGAATTTCAGAAGAAACCGGAAAAGACATGAAAATCGTAAGTGAAATGTTGAGTTTGAGAAATCGGGAATTGGCCGAAGTTACAAAGGCAGATGATTTTATCGTTAGTGATAATTTGATAAGTTTATTAATGGCTCAGATTTCAGAAAACAAATATTTAATGCGTGTTTTTGAAGATTTATTTTCAGCAACTGGTAGTGAAATCTATTTGAAGCCTATGAGTGAGTATATTAAGGTGGGCGAACAAGTCAACTTTTACACCGTGCTGGAAAGCGCTAAGCGAAAAGGCCAAATAGCCATAGGTTACAGAAAATCCGAATGGGCGCATGATAATCAACATGCTTATGGCATCGTTTTAAACCCTGCTAAATCGAAGGAATTACAATTTGGAAAAGATGATAGAATAATTGTGTTGGCGGAGGAGTAGGAAATGATGCAAGTCATGCCTGCTAATATAAAATTTAGAAATTAAACTAGAAATGATAAAGCTATACTTCCTTATCTTCCCCACGAAAAATAGTATATGAAAATCATTATTTTATTATTTTTATTTTCAAATTTACTTTTTGCGCAAAAGGGAAGCTTTGAAAATCCAAGCAATAATATTTTATATTTTGGTATTCAAAATGAATTGGAATTTTGTTATCCAGAAATTGATTGTGATTCATTGCAATTTTTATCAATAAATGCAGTGATTTATAAGAAATCTTGCAGACTCGAAATTTTTCCGAATGATACTACTGAATTAGATATTTTTGTTTATAAAAAGAATAAAGGTGATTCTACTTTAATTGATACTCGGAGATATAGAATAAAGCCTATTCCAAAATCTGAATTAAGTATAGGGGGTGTAACTTCTGGAAGTATAAGAAAGAATCACTTAATAGCACAACAAGGCATTTTAATCACAAATCCTTTAAATATTGATTTTAATTATAACAAATTATCTTATGAATTTTTATTAATACGAAATGGAAAAGTAAAGCAAAAGCTGACTTCTAAAAATTTTAGATTTACAAAAATTGAGCTAAATTTTTTGAATTTTTGTAAATCTAAAGATGTTTTATTAATATTTAATATTAATGTTGTTGACCGAAACCAAAAAAAAGTGGAAATAAATCCAATTCAAATAGATATTACTGATTAAGTAAGTATAAGACTTTAATTATGTATAGGATGATTGTCCTAAATTGGGCTTTATTGAGTATCTTTGTATACTCTCATTGATCTCGTTGGAAAGGCGACATCAATAGTCTCAACCACACAACGAATTCAATAGTTGCTACAGCATAAATTGAGGCTTGGTATCTCGGCCGTACCTCGAGGGTAGAGCGACCGTAGATACTTGCTTGTTAGTTGTACTTAATTATTTGTAAAATTTGGTGTAATAACCTTATCAAAGGAGATTGCCGGTAATGAGATTACCTATACCTATGATCCAATAGGCAGAGTCCCCGTGCTGGCTCAAGTTTGCAACTTGGGCTGGTTATAGTTCAAATTGGACTGTATCGGCACTTGATCAAACTTTCTGCCCTCAAAGAGACTTCCAGTTAGTATTTAATATTTACTTAGTATTGTTTCATATAGAAAAATTATCTTTGTAATATCTAAAGTGTTAGGTCTAAGATGTGTTACAGTTGTGGTATGGTGTCGATCCGATGGCAGAGAAAGCACCAAACTGGAATCCTTATAGCTATGGATTTAATAACCCATCAGAATGATTGATCCTGATGGAAGATTTGAAACTGAAGCTAAAGGATTTGCCAAAGATAATGGTATAAAAACAGGATGGTACAGAGATCATAAAATAAAAAGCAAGATAATGGAACCTATTCAATAAATAAGGGTGGACATATGGCTTATTATTATGGTACAGGAGCTACAGATCCTTCAGAATATTCAGATAAAGGTGGATCAAATAAATTAGGAAATTCGTTTTCTAAAATATTTGGCGCATTCAATAGAAAATCTGGAACTGCTTTTGAAAGCAACGATGGTGAATTTGGCACTAAGGAACATTCTAATGTTGATTATGGTGAAAATATTGATGGGTTAATTAAAACAGCTGATGTATTGAAGAGTGTTCAGGGAGTTTCGAATCCTTTAGGAGAACCAAAAAATGATCATGACGCTATAAAACAATTAGGTGAAATCTTAGATTGGGGTGCAGATGGTGGTAATATAATTTATAATCTACCAAGTTTTAAAAGGGGGAGAAATGGGGAGGATACATTTGATATGTATGATCAAAGAGTTTTAGGAAAAGATACACACATTTGGAGAACAGTACACCAATTGAATTGAAAAATTTATACTTTGCCACCTAGGAAATGAAAATTAATATTATTAATATTAAAATGATCGCATTGAAACTATTATGTATGCTAATCTTAACAACTATTATAAGTGGTTGTCAGAATTCAAGCAACGAAGAGAAAATTTCGTTAATTAGACAAGAAATCGAAGGTAGGACTGAATATATTCTCGCAATTAATAACATACCTACGTTCATTATTTATTCAGATTCAATTATCAAGTTTATTAATATAGCAAATAAAGAGAAGGAGAAATCATTTGAAGAATACAGTTTTGAGACAAATGGAAAATTATATAGTAACTTAAAATATAATAACAAAGGTCAATTAGATGGATTTGGTTATTTTTATTACCCAAATGGTAATATTAAGTCATTTAGAAGATACAAGGAGGGAGCCTATGAAGATTATGGAGAAGACTATAAAGAAGAAAATGGAATATGTAAAAGAAGAATATTTTATGACTCATCTGGGGTGTATTTTTATTATGTAGAATTTTCTGATTCATCACGAGAATATAGTGCAAGCTTCAATAGGAATAATCCTAATTCATACCGTTTAATTGATCGTTATGCTGTGGAACCATATAGGACAGGTTTATTGAATAAGATGAAAGAACTTAAATTAGATAAGTAATATATTGGACTTTCCCAGTTTGCTCAAGCTAGGATATATTTCAAGTATCTTAGTAAAATAAATTAAAAAGTCTCGTCGGTTTCATGAATTAAATGTAGATTAATAGTGGAATGCGCTCATTACTATCATTGGAAAACAAACAAATAGTGAAGTTGAAGAATTTAATTATGATGCTAATGATGACCGAACGATTCCCGACGTTTTAGTCGGGATGAAGCACGACAGTGCTTCAAATGAGAGAACCGCGAAAGCGGCTTGTACAAAACCATTAGAAAAAGATAAAACCAACTCAAAGCAATAAAAATATCAAATGCCGGAAGCTTCCAACACTACATTTATGATGCTAATGGTGAAAGAACATTGAAGGGAATAGGACAATATGATCTAATGGATTTAAATGGCTTAAGCCAAACCGTTTCTACCATTGGAAATTATTCTCAATATGTAAGTGGCTACATGGTTATGGGACCTCATTCTATGGTCACAAATCACTATTATTCAGGTACTGAAAGAATAGCATGCAAATTAGTTGGTTCAGTAGATAGTAGTATAGATAATAGTCTAGAGTTATCGGGATCTGAAAAAGCAGGACTTCCTGATAGACAAGCAGAAGATCTGGAATTGGTCAGAACTGAATTTGGATTTGATACTTTAATCATTGACGATGTAGATCCTGATGAAGACGATTGTGAAGGAAACAATGATTGTCCTAATGTATTGTATTTCTTCCACCCTGATCACATTGGATCAAGCACATTTTTAACTGATGAAGCTGGAAATCCTTATCAATTTATATTATATTTGCCATTCGGAGAAAGTATGTCTGAACAGAAAGCTGAATGCTATTCTACGAAGTATAGATTCACGGGTAAGGAGGTTGATGAGGAAACTGAAATCTATTATTTTGGGGCGAGGTATTTTGATCCAAGGATATCTCTATGGTATGGGATCGATGCTCTAGCAGAAGATGCACCTGAATATTCACCATTTATTTACACATTTAATAATCCAATTAAATATAGTGATCCAGATGGTCGATGGCCAATAGAAACTATTTGGGATGTAGCTAATGTAATTTATGATGTTGGCAAAATAGCTTATGGTGCAGCTACTGGAAATCCTGCTTTGGTCACAAGTGGTACAACAGATTTAGCTGCAGACGTTGTAGCAACTTTAATTCCTTATGTTCCTGCAGGTGCGACCAAAGTTGTTAAAAGTGGTGTAACTTTAGCCAAAACCGTTGATAAGGCTAAGGATACTAAGAAAATTGCTACTAAAGCAGATGATGTTGCCGAAGGTGTAATTTATAAGCGTGTGGACAAAACTGGAAAGCCAAAGGATTATATCGGGCAAACAAAGAGCGAACAGAGATATAAGGCAAGACAAAAGGAACACCAAAGAGCTAATAAGGATGCAGATTATGAGTTTACTGAAATTGATAGAGGAAAACCTGGAAAAGATTTAAATTTAAAAGAACAAAAACATCTGGATGCAAATGGAGGACCTACTAATAATTCTAATCCGAATGGTGGTACCTCAAACAAGAAAAATGTAGTTAAAGATAAAACAGACTTACAGGACAATTAAAACTATTATGGCAAGGTTTAAACTTAATTTAGGTGATGTATTTGCAATACCGCTTGGTAATGGCACATATGGCTTCGGTCAGGTAATTACCCCATATGAAAAGGAATCTGGTAGTTTTATGATAGCAATTTTTAATTATAAAAGTGATCAATTAAAAGATGTTATTTTAAATGAAGTGTGTAATTCAGACTTAGTTTTTTTAGGTTTGACATTTGATGCAAAACTCTATCACAAAGACTGGACTATACTGGGAAATCATTTACCAAATGTCAGAACTATAAAAATGCCTTATTTTAAATTAGGAACACCACCAGATGAATTATATTTGATTAACTTTAAGAGTGAGCGTATAAAAAAAATAGATGAAGAATTATTTAACAAATTGAATTATAAATCAATAATTGCCCCAATTAGATATGAAAATGCATTAAAGGCGTACTTTGGAAACCAAGATTGGAAGAATGATGAGTATAATAAATTATTATATAAAGTTAGTTTAGATAGTAATAAAATTGCCGAAGATATTATTTGATTAAAAAGTCGTATAGAATTTTTCAACTAGCTTCTTGCTTTCCAATGCTTTGATTTGGAAAAATGAATCTTTTATAAAAATAGCCCTTTATAAATCAACCAACTGATGAAGTTGGAAATCCTTATCAATTTATCCTATATTTGCCTTTCGGAGAAGGTATAGCTGAACAGAAAGCTGGGGGCTATTCTACGATGTATCGCTTCACAGGTAAGGAAGTAGATGAGGAGACTGGTCTTTATTATTTTGGGGCGAGGTATTATGATCCTAGGATAACGTTGTGGTATGGTGTCGATCCGATGGCAGAGAAATACCCTAGTTGGAATTCCTTCAATTATACTATGAATAATCCTATTAGATTTATTGACCCTAACGGTAAAAATGTTATTGTGGCTGGTGAAGGGGATGAAAAATTCATTTGGACTCCAGGAGCTAAATATTTGGGAGAAAATGAATTCATTAAAACTACTGTAAAAAGCTTGAACGAATTAACTTCGGATCCTAAACTAGCAAATATAGATACTTAAAATGGAGAAGCTAATGTGATTCTATCTTTTGTAGGAAGCAAAAATCCAAATATTGAAATCGTTAAAAGTGATCAAACAGAAGCAAGTGAAACAGGAACTCAGATTCAGTTCGATCCGAGTCAAGTTTTGATGGTTGGAAGTAGTGGGGATGGTAAAAATGTTACAGGTGCAGTATCGGCTACTACATTATTAGGTCATGAATTTGGTCATGCATTTTTAGCTGCATTTGAACCATCATTAAATAGCACCCTTGAAGGTATAGATACTAAAAACATGTTTGTTGATGCTAAATTAAATTTACAAGATCCAGCTGAACATTCTATGATTCTCAAATTAGAAAGGAATATTGCTAAATCCCGAGGTGAGGGTCAACGCTTTCATAGCAGATTTTTAGGAAGTCAAACTGATGCCGAATCATTTTTAAATAAAAACAAAGGTTCTAATTATTATGGTGACTATAGAAAAAGATAGGAGATTTTTTATTTTAATATTGGTATATTTTTACTCTACAATCATAATATCCCAAGAACGTACCAACTCAGAGCCATGTGATGGAAATTTATTTTATGAAGGCTCAGAAATAAAGGATTGTATTGGATTAAATTACTACGAATGTATTAGAAAATATATTGAAGAAAGTAACCCCAAAACTTTAAAGGATCTCAATTTCAGTGCAGAAAATTTATATCCTATCAATTCTCTTTATAATTCCCCTTCAATAAACATCTTTATGGATAAATCCAAATGTAGTAAAAATATATCTTTTGAATTTTATTTTTCACAACATGGAATAATTTTTACATATTATGATAGCATTCTCTTAAATTTTGGCATTTCTCCAGTTCTTGCATTAGAAGATAGCCTAAACTCTAAAGTATTTGGAAATTTGCCATATGATTCAAGAATAAAATATGAATTACTTGATAGTATTGTAATGATTCAAGGTAACAAAAGAATATCACTAAACCTTAATTTATTAAAGGCTAAGATCATTAATGTCAACAGAGTATATAAGTCAAATTCTCTGAGACCAATTGAGATTTATTTTAATAAAAGAACTAATAAATATTATATATACTTGTATTTTTTAAGTTGGAATTTCAATGATGAATTTAAACCTAATAATTCAATAATTAGTGATGGATTTTCAGATATTATAAAATTGATAGTAGATCCTAATAGTGGAAATATTAATTTCATAAACGTACCAATAAAAATCCTAACATATTATGGTTGGTTTGATTGTCCAAATTTTTGGCCTTTTTGAACACCTTTTTTGGCTCAAGTTAGTACAACTTATGCCAGTTTAAGATCCTTCTAACAACCTAAATCTTGCAATTAATCAAAGGTTTTTCTGTTGAAAAAGGCTTGTAAGTTTTTTATTCATGCTACTTCAATTTATGAAAAAGAGTGAGGACTTTGTCTTGAGCTCTTTACCTTTTAACTTAAGGACCCATTTTGTAGATATTTTACTTAGTTATACCTCCTGATGAATTCAATGATTTATAAGTATTTACTTATTAAAATGAAGTAACCAGGAATGAAAAGAAGGGCATAATCTAAATTGGATAAAGCACTAAGAAAGAATTCAGAATTAGGAAGTTTAGTTTTAATATCGTGAAGGAAATAATTAAGGAGGGTGCAGCTTGATTCCTTGTCTTTTCATTGGAGTTGATTGATCTCATTAAATCGTTTGAAACTTACTGAAACTTTAAATAGACTTGTATTAACCCAGAATTGTCAATAGGATTAATTTCTAGTGACTGATATTAGGAATATTGATAAATATATGATTGAAAATCAATAATTTATATAATAACTTGATTTATAAAAAAGTTTTAATCTGCTGTAAGAAAAAGTTACATTAAAACATGGATTTAAAAATTGATTTTACAGATAAAGAAATCAGCCCATGGTCTGGAGTATATCTGCTAAAAAGATGCTAGACAGAATGGAATTTGATGAGATCTTAAGTGCATTGAATGTACCAGAAACTGGATCAAATAGAGGATATCATCTCCATCAAATAGAGGGTATCACCCCCATCAAATAATCAAGCAATTTATTACAGGTGTTTGATGTGGTGCTAATAAGTTTGAGCATACAGAAGTCACACTTCAGGATTAAGTAATAAGGCAATTTTTGGGTTTTGATAAATTTGCTGGCCATAAATCATTTCAGCGATTTTTTTTATAATTTACAATTTAATGAATTTTTCTACACAATATTTATTTCTTAGTTCATCATAAATTTCAATAAAATATACACCACTAGGAAAATTTATAGTATTTATCAGGTATGTGCTTTTATTCTTCAAGATGGCAGATTGATATTCTTTATGGTTAATATCGTATACATTTAAAAAACCTTTGATTAAATTCTCGTTTATATTGATAAAAATTTCTTGATTACAAGGATTTGGTCTAAGTTGTGTTTGTAACTTTTCTAAATCAATATTCTGAGTTTTAATTTTTAAATCTTCTGCATTAATTTTACAAATATACGCCCAACCTCCCAAAACAAAATTCTGGCCAGCAAAAATAGAATCAAGGGCTACATAAAAACTTAGCACAATATCATTTCTTGGAGAAGATTTTACAAATAATGGAATAAATGCGAATTTAGAATCCCCCTGATTAATGAGTTCACCCGTTTTTTTGAAATTCCCTAGTGAATCTTCTAAATAAAAATAAATATTATTTTCTTCCACAAATCTGATCACATGCAATTTTTCCTTTAACAGATCAAAATCATTAGTAACAATATGCCCCACATGTTTGCCATCAAAGACCATTGCTCGTTGATCTTTTACAAGCTTTCCATTTGAATCTAAATAAATATACCCTGCATTTCCTTGTTTATAGTCCTTTAACTTTGTAAATGTTTTTAATCGGATTAAATTTCCTGATTTCTGATATCCTTGAATAGCATCTTGTTTATTATTACCTCCTAACATTGAACTTACATTAGTCAATTCATAGAATTTTCCTGAACCATTGGTGTGCCACATATAGTGAGTATATTCCTTTATAGAATAATTATAAAATTGGACAAAGTAATAATATTTTAAAGAATTAATAGCTACTGGTCCTCTCAACACTGGGTCATAAGATGTAGGCTCATAGAACTTAACAGCATATTCTGGTAGAATTCTTGATTGTAAGTTTTCATTCCAAATATAAGGCCAAATAGCATAATTGTAATTGCTATCTTTAGAAATTCCAGATTTATAAAAAAAAGCAAAATCTTGCCCTTCCAAGTATATTGGTGGAATGGATTGTTGAAATGACACACGATCATGAAAATCCTTATTTGTGTGTAGCTCTATATCATTACCAAGTTCATCAATCACCCTTCTGCTTACATATCCCTTAGGAAAACTTCCTGATCCTTCTTGAATACTAGCTTCACCAAAAAGTTCTAAATATGGATTCTGAATTCTAAAATCCCAATTATAATTATATCCAGCATTGTAATTCCAAGTATTAAAGTTTTTTTGCCAAAGACTATCCCCAGTAGTTAAGTCGTAACATGCTAATGTGCTTCCTATTTGTTCTTTAAAGCCTGTATTGTCTAGCAAATAATATATTTTATTATTAAAAATGACATGAGACAATCTTTGATACAATTGATCTTTATCATAAATTATTTCACCATCTAGGGAATTACTGATTTCTGCTACTCGTTTATTCCAACTTACCTTTGTTCCAGAAAAATTAAATGCAGGAGGTATATAGACATTTTGCGAAATAATACATGTTAAATTTATAAATTGAAATACAAAAATTTTAATTATTTTCATAGCAGGTTAAATAAATTAATTTAAATATTGAAAATCTAAAAGTTAATCCATCATAAATAATCTTTAATAATGGATTAACTTTTTATTTAAAAATTAAAAATTTTAGAAATCAAATCTGCATTTATTTCTACATGAGGATATATAGATAGTATTAAGAGGACATGGCCTTCCATAACTTGATACTTGAAATATTCCTTGCTTGATATTGAATTTCATAATGTTTTACTTATTCAATGTATCCCGATTATTTATAACGATTTCTTTGATAGACTTGCCATCGATCATCACATCTTTAAGTACAGCCTCTCCTGCTTTTATATTCACCAATCCATAAGTAATCAGGTTGGTATCCCGTAAGGATTCCAGATAGAATCTTTCAGCATCGCTGGCTTTGGATTCTTCCATGTAAAATCTATCGAAGGGATAAGTAATGGTCAAGTAATTATCTTCATTTTCCATATTAGTCACATTAGACACTTTGGCCTTTACATAATCTTGCTGATCCATTGGCATCTCTTTAGATACTGAACTAATTTTAGCATAACCGTTTTCATCTGTTGTTAATGTAACAAAAACGATTTCATTGGTTGTCCATTCTTCTGGATTGTAGATTTGGAATCTATTTTCACGGTAACTGAGCGTAATGTATTTGCCCCGGAAAGGATCAGTAGGATCAATGGGGGTGGTTATGAATTTATATTCAGTGCCTTTTGCAATGATGGCTTCGGCATTATAAATCATACTCGCAGGAACAACTAATTGCACGGCTACCATGAGTATGAAGGCTAGCGTAATCCATTTATTTTGATTCATGAGATTTTCTTTTTTTAAGCATTAAATAATTGGTAATAAAAAATCCAACACCAAGTAATATAAATAATATTCCTTTGGTTACAAAGTCTAAATTTAAATCAACAAACTTGCAGCCTATTAGGACCATAATGATAAGTAATCCAAAATTCAATACTCCCAAGTGTCCCATTTTGGATCCGTTCCTAATGGTAATGACTCCAATAATGAGGATTAAAATATTAACTAACAATACAGATATATAAGACACGAAGCCTAGAACAAATAGAAGAATGAATAGAATGAATGTGATTTCAAAAGGGTTGATATCACGCATCGTTTTATTTCTTTTTTCTATGTAAAGTAAACCTAATGCGATGATTGATATAATCAAGGAGGCTGCGAATTCTACTGAGCCTAAAATTTGATGTATCGATATATTCTTGGTTCTTAATTGTTCCCAGTACCAATCATAACTTAATACAAATAATATGGAAATGGTGCCTAGGGCCCCAAGAATAAGATATCCGTTATTTCTTATTTTTTGATTTTTGAAATAGTCTAGATGTCCAATGATTGAAAATAAACTATAAAGGCTCATGTAGGCAACAAAGATCAGTTCTTCTGTTTGATATGCAATAGTTCCTAAAGATATGGTGAGTGAAAGAGGAACCAACCAATGATGGTAATGTGTGAAGTTGCTATCAGGATTGTTTTTTGAAATGGAATAATAGTGCGGGAGTGCCGCAATAAGTAACAACCAATATAAATAGGATTCATGGTTTGGATAAGACCAGTAGCAAGTTTCAGCAGCATAATAGGTTATACCACACAGATATAATTGGGAAACGAGAGATGAGCGCATAACATAGATAATAGGTAAGCCAAGGACCATCCATGTTAACAGGAATAAACTTAAATCGCCATGCATATTATATATCTGACCAACTAGGGAAATGCTGGAACCAATGGCAAAGAATAGAAAAGTTGAAGATGCTTCGCGCCAGGTTATATTGCCTGGTTTTTTAAATAGCGCATACCCACAGAATCCTTGACCAATGATCAATGGAATAAAAGCAAAACAAGTTTTGACGCCACGAGATAAATCATCCCAATTATGTGCAACTATCATAATGATACCCAACCCAACCAGAAGCGCGCCTAGTATTCCAAAAGCAATGTTCAGTTTGTTTTTAGATTGGTCTTTTTTATGCTGGTAAAATTCGAGAATTTTTTTGGCTGTTTCATCAGAGATGATGCCAGCTTCAATAAGTTCAGTTAGGTCCTTGATCATAAATCATACAAGTTAAATGAATAAAACTTATTTTTTAGTATTAACAAATCCTAAGCTATAATACAGTGATCTTAAGACCCTATTGAAATGACCAGGATATTGTTAGAATCAAATTTACAACATATTGAAATTATTTTAATCAATTTGTCTTAGGTTATTTATGGATTTGGCCTACTCGTAAAAATAATGGAAAAGTAACTTTTCTGTATTGTTCGAAACCCCATGCTTTTTCAAGGTCATTTTGGATGAGTGAAAGTGGGTTGTCACCAGTCGAATTTTTATAATGTTTTACTGCGGACCATGTTTCTAGATATCCTATGAATTGATCGAGTGTCCAATCAAAGCACATGTTTAATTTGGGTGCAATCCTTTCTTCAAAAGGGAAGGGTATTGTTTGGTATTGATGGTCAATATATTTTCGCTCTTCATCCCAATATTCACCAATGCTATTTACATAAAAATCGTAAATGATCTGGTCAATTCTGGGAGAAATATTCAGTACACCGTAACCTATGACTGCTATCATTGCATTGGGTTTAGCAGTTCTGAATACTTCTTGATAGAATTTTTCAAAATCAAACCAATGTATGGCTTGAGCAACCGTAATTAAATCGAAGGTGTTTGGTTCGAAATTGGTTTTTTCTGCTGCTTGTTGGGAGTAATATATGTTTTTACATTCTGGTGCATTATTTAATTGATTTGAACTGATGTCAGTGGCATAGACTTCCTTGAATGAGTAGGCTAAAGATATTGCTATCTGTCCATTTCCGGTGCCACAATCCCAGGCCATGTTTTTTTGAATGGGTAATCGATTTAAATATTCTAATAGAGCATCAGGATATGTTGGCCTGAATTTAGCATATTGATCAGATTGTTTTGAAAAGAGGTCTTTC
The DNA here is from genome assembly GCA_044228225.1 of Saprospiraceae bacterium. Taxonomy (GTDB): domain Bacteria; phylum Bacteroidota; class Bacteroidia; order Chitinophagales; family Saprospiraceae; genus Vicinibacter. The sequence continues at coordinate 169,116 of JBGAVH010000007.1, forward strand.
ATGATTTTAAAAATTGTCTAACTACTTATTATTTTCAGGAGATGTTGTCCAAAGCAAACTAAATTAGTGTTTAAAATATTATTTTGGAAGCTTATTTTTTTTATTTATTTTTAATTCTCGTTTTTATTAATACCTTTTTGTTCTTTTTTCATGAAAAAAAAGAACCAAAAATTCTAGCCTGCCTGACTAGCCACGCAGGCAGGGCTGTAAGGTCTAAGCCTAAAATGATTACATGAAACCTAAATATAAATGATCGGTTTTATTTCAAATCAAAATCTCATCGCCGTTTCTCGCTAACGCGTTCCTTCACTTAATGAACTGTCGTTCATTACTTTGATAAATAATCAAAGTTCGTTCAGTCATACAGTTTTGAATTTTTACATTTTTTTTCAATGCAGATTCCTCCATGCCTAAATAATTGGCTTCGAAGACTACGCCAATTATTCAGGTTCACTTCACCAAAAGACATTTCGATGTCTTTTGGCTCGTTCATCCCTTAAGGCCGATCCGAATTTCTATTACTGCACATTATATAAAGTGTAACTTAAATATAATGTTTTAATAAACTCAACAAATGCTCCAATATTTTTGAACAGTGCAAGGAATTTTTATTTGCATTGTATTTTTTATATTAATGATTAATATGGGAACTCATATTACATTCTACTTTTTATTGTATAATTAATTTACGGGATAGTACAGTATTGTGATTTTCTAGTTTTAGTATATAGCAAGCTTTTGGAAATGTAGATAGATTTAATTCAATCGAATTTTGATTTAAAACGATATTCGTTTCCAATAATAGATTGTAAAATAAAGAATAAATACTTAATGTATAAGATTCATTATTCAACTTATTACTTGAAACTATTTTGAATATTCCGGAATGAGATGGATTGGGAATAACTTGTACATCAACTGGTGAAAAAATCAAATCTTCTTGCTTGGTTTTAATTACATATTCATCAGCCCCAATGTCTGCCCTAATTCCTTGTGGTCGTTTGTTTTGGTCTATATCATCTGTTATGTAAGGCATTAGATCAATCCCCTGGTCTACCACATTGGAAAGACTGGTAGCCAGATGTAAATCTCCTTGAGAAGTATTGACAAACCAATTTGACTGAGCGTTACTTAAGTTATTTGAAACAGTTCCGGTGGCACCATCTCTGGCTCGAATTGATTTATTGGTTAAATTATTTTTGATGTCAACATTTGTTGTTCCTGGAAATCGATATTCTATAGCATTTTGATAAGATACGAAAATGGTATTATTATAGACTTTTGTATTGGGGGAATTTTCTAAGCCAATGCCAACATCTGAAAAATTCCCGCCGCCATCATTATAAATCATATTATTGCGAATGAGTCCGCCTTGACTTGGGCTATTACCTAATCCAAATCCAATGCCCCGATCACAATTTATAATCCAATTTCGTTCGATCAGATTGTCCGATGATTGATTCCAAAAATGAATCGCATGTTCTGCAACTGAACCCGATGGGCTTTTAATATTTTTAAACAAATTATCTCGTACGATCCAATTTGTTCCTTTGTGTATGTCTAAGCCTCCAATATAATAATTGGGTCCAATGCCATTCGGATATTCAAACAAGGAACATTGCACAATAGCAGAATCAATGCGGTTTGCATCAGTTGCGCCCTTCAACATTTGTTCATAGGTATTTTTAAAATGTACATTATGAACCATCAAATGATGACCACTGACTTGAATACCATGATTACCACAATCCTGAATGGTTAAATCCGCAATAGTAATATGATTTCCTGCAATGCCCAATACATTTTCAGTTGAACCTGTGGGTTTCATTCCGCCACCACTCAATATAACCTGATCTCTTTTTCCTGATACACTTCTAATGACTATATTATTTCCGGTGATGTACGGATAGGAGGTGCTTGAAGCGATTTGGTATGAACCATCTGCAATGAGGATGGTCATATTACCTCCAGTGGCGTTGGCTTGATTTATGGCATTTCTGATCTCAGAGGTAGTAGACACCGTTACAGTTTTTCCTATAGTTACATTGCATGGTGTTACCTTATTTTGTTCAACTTCCTGAATGGTGCAGCTACATAACTGAGCGTTTATTGTAAGGACGGAACTAAACAACAATGTAAAAATCACAAAAAATTTAAAATGCTTTAATAAATTATAGAAGCGTGTACGAGGTGTAATTATTTTTTTGATCATAAATTTATGAATAGGATTAGGTTGAATTCTATGAAAAGTGAAGTGTTTTAATATCCTGATTTTCTAATATCAAATGATCACTGCCACAAATCCCGGCCTTAAACATTGCATCAGCTAAAACTTCGGAGGTGATCACACCTTGTGGGTAAACAAATTTTATAATTGGATAGAGCACACGCATAATCCGATAAGTAATATTAGGTTCAAGTCTCTTCTCAACCGGATAAATATACGCTGGTCTGAAGATATACCAATGTTTAAATTGTTTTTGGATTAAATAATTTTCGGCCATGCCTTTGTACTTAGCAAACGAAAGGCGACTCTTTTCATTTAGGTCAGCTCCTGCACCACTCAGAAAACAAAAGTTTGCATTGGGGCTTTGTTCTTTTATAACATCAATAAATGCTTTAGCATAATCAACGGTAATCATCTTAAACTGATCGTCTGGTACAGATCCGGTATACACACCTATACAAAAATAAGCTGCATCAAAATCTTTAAGTTGTTCTTGCATATCAGAATAATTTGTAAAATTCTGTAATATGATTTCATTTAATTTGTGATGCGATATTCCTAATGGTTTTCTTACTAGTGAAACTATTTCACTAATGGAATCAGATTCAAGTGCTTTTCTTAATACAAGGCCACCTATCATTCCAGAGGCACCAATAAGAATTATTTTTTTCTTAATCATTCTGAAAGTTTTTTTTTAAAGTTTAACAAACGTTTTAATCATAGGGCCATATTTAAGAAAATATAAACCTGCTTTCAAGTCACTAACATTGATATCGATATTATTTAATTGATTCAGATAAGGTTTTTTAGAGATTACTAATTGTCCTAATTGATTATAAATATGAGTTGTTAAATCATTTATATTATAATTCGTATTCATTGTGATGACAGATGTTGCAGGATTTGGAACAATATCTAAATAATGTTGAATAACATGGTCAACATCCACTGGATTGCCGATGATATTACCAATACTTATTGAAGCGCCATGACTTGTATTGAAATAACTCCCACTAGCAGATGTAGTCAGTTTAACCGCTTTAACTTGGTAAAAGTTATTTCCATTGTTTGGAAAGCTATCTGTGAAATTTAGGTCTAATTGTGGATTTTTATTTAAAGGTAAGTACGTGCCAAATGGGTTTTCTGAATGGTAAATATAATATCCCAAAATACCTGGTTCAATACTAGGTAACCAATTCAACGTTACCATAGTATGATTTGAAATTGGAGTTGCAGTAACGTTTGAAGTTGGTGCTATCATGTGAAGGCGAAGCGTAGGATCACCCATTAGTGCTATGTGTATGGCATTTGCTGCATCATTGTAGGTATAAGTGTTTAAGTTGTTTTGAGTTAGTTGTGCACTATATCCAACCGGCTCGCCCAAAGCCATGGCATGATTTTGCCAGTGTGGACGACCGCTCCAAGCATTGGTTAGACCATTTTCTTTGGCTGCAAGTGGTGCTCGTAATAAATTATTTTTATTATCCCAATCACCAAAATTACCACCGAATATCATATTGAAAATAGCTCCTTTGTGCCGCAAAAAACTATCTGTAGAGCATACTCTTCCACAATCTGTGTATGTACCTCCACCAGCACCATATGCAAATAATAAATTCTGTGCATCACAATGTTGTAACATATCTCCTTGAATGATTTGCTGGGGACCGAACATAGCCGCAAAATTTCGCCATGCCTGACTACCATAAGCTCCTTGAGTGACGGCAAAGCGATCGTCGATAACACCTTTTTCTACCGTCTTAGTTATTTTAAATCTAAAGTCATGCGCTTTTTTTATATATTGTTTAGTCAATTCAACTTCTGATAATGGAAAGGCAGGAAGGTTGGAAAGATCAATGCGCCCCATTAAATAATTAACTTTTGCTGGCGTTCTGGTTTGATCCAATTTGCCATCACCAGGAATATTTTTGTTTTCGATTCTTATGGCATCAATATTTGTTATAGTATCTGTCCATTGATTATAATCTACTGCATAATAAACATCTGCTGGCCAGCAACCGCTATGCTCTACATGTCCATCAGGTGGATATCTAAAATGCTCAATTTTTCCAAAATTTCCAGAATAAGGAACAGGTATATGTCCTAATAGTATTAAAGCATTTATACCGCCAACTTCAAGATCTATTCTTCTTATTTCGCGTTTTACTTTTTGAATGGAATCTGATTTAGATACTCGAGTTGACAACACTTCCCAACCATCGGCATTGATATCCGCCATGAAACTTTTTAGTTCGTTAGGTATTGCTGAAGCCAATCCTGCTTCTACAACTATTAAGGCTATTCCGCGAGAATGAACTACAGGAACTTCAATGCCACTCTGCAAGTAACTTATTCCTAATAAGGTGGTCCCATTTAATTTCTGGATATTGTATTCATAAGTCTCGCCAATTTTTACTTGAGTATCTGTCCACATCGTATCGGTTCCTAGGGTGGATCCTAAAATATTACCCCAACTTTGATCTGTTTTTTCCTTGCGATAAATATTGTAAGCTGTAACTCCAGTTGCTATTTTGGGCCATCGAATAGAAATGGAAGCTGGAGATGTATTAACCACAACCCTTGTTTGTACAGTATAATCACTATTGGTTTGAGCTTGGAATTGGGAAAAAGATTGAAATAGGGCAACAGCTAGCCAAAGGATATTTTTGTACATACTTAATTTTATTTTTTTTCAATACAATGATTCAAAGATTCAAAATAATGGACAAAATTTTATTTTATAAACAAATTTACAAAATGTATTTCATGAATACTATTTTTTTCAAATTATAGGAATAGCATGCTAACACAATTTTAATTTCTGGATATTGGAGCTTTGCTCAGTATGGTGTTCATTTGGATAATTGAATGATTCAACCTTATTTCAACTGAATTCATTGATTTTAAGAAAATAGAATATATTCGTAACATCCATTAGTTAAACTATAATGCTACTTTCAATCTTGATTTATTATATCAGCCTTAGCATTCTTACTGTACATGAAATATTTTACAGCTTCAAGAACCAATAATATGCAAGCAGAACCAATAATGGATGGTATAAAATGATAATATCCTGGAAATTCAAAGGAGAATAAGTGTTGTAAATAGGGTATGGAAATAATTAAAATGAGCATCAACATTGCTGTGACCAAGATGATGATTACAGCATAATTTTTTTCAGAAAATACGGCAAGAAAACTTCGGGTTTTAGAAAGTTCGGTCAGTATTAATAACATATTGCCGATGATTAATGCACAAAAAGTTATAGCTCTTACTTCTCCTTCACTATGTCCTTCATTTATTGAATTAAAATAAATAACAAGTACCATGAATAGTAACAAAAATCCTTTTACTACACTCCATGCCATTTTTTTTCCTCCAAAAAATTTTTCATTATAATTTCGAGGTGGACGTTGCATAATGCCTTTTTCTTCTTGTTCGTATTCAAAAGCAATAGAGCAAACCGGATCAATGATGAGTTCCATAAATACGATATGCAATGGCATTAAAATGAGTGGTAATGAAGAAAAAGCTGAAGGAAGTAGAGTAAGTCCAATGATTGGTATGTGAATAGCAATTATATAAGACATAGCCTTTTGTAAGTTGTCAAAAATTCTACGTCCCGATCTCATTCCTGCCACAATAGAAGCAAAATGATCATCCAATAAAACAAGAGAAGAAGCTTCTCTTGCTACATCTGTTCCTTTGTTTCCCATGGCAATACCAATGTGAGCAGCTTTTAAAGCTGGCGCATCATTTACGCCATCGCCAGTCATAGCTACAACTTCATGGTTTGATTTTAAAGCTTGAACAATGGTTAATTTTTGTTGTGGTGCGACGCGCGCAAAGATGGTTGTATTTTTTATTCGTTCCGGCAATACTTTTTCGTTCATTTTTAATAATTCATCGCCAGTACATGTATCATCAGAAGCCAAACCAATTTGTTGAGCAATATTTTTAGCTGTTGCCATATAATCACCAGTAATCATAATAACTTTTATCCCGGCATCAACGCATTCTTTAATTGCTTGCGGCACTTCTGGTCGAATTGGATCTTCGAATCCAATTAAACCGATAAAATTAAAATTAAAGTCTTGCTGATTTTTAGGTAAAGGAAATGAAACGAGGGTTCCTTGAGCTACTCCAATCATTCTAAATCCTTGGGCAGCACATTGATCTACCATCTGTGTGTGTTTTTGTGTTTCCTCTTGATTGAGTTTACACAATTTAAAAATGGTTTCCGGAGCACCTTTTGTACAAATGAAAGGTATATTTTTTTCATCGTTTTCAAGTACTCGTGTGATTGCAAGAAATTCTTTGGTTAGGGGATATTCTTTAATCAATGTATGCTTAATGGTGGGCAATTGAAATTCGTTATATACATTTACAATTGCTTTTTCCATAGGATCTATGGCTTTTTTTTGGGATGCGTGGTTTGCAATGTTAATGATGTTGGTGAGTTCTATTTTATTATTTAAAAAATCTTTTTTAAAATAAACATTAGTGCCATCATATAATAATTCTAATTCCATTTTATTCTGTGTGATGGTTCCAGTCTTATCACTACATAATACCGTGGTAGAGCCTAATGTTTCGATGGCCGAAGGATTTCTAGTGAGTACATTAATTTTGGAAAGTCTCCAAGCACCTAAAACAAGAAAAAGTGTAAGTACAACGGGAAATTCTTCCGGCAGAATGGCCATTGCAGCAGCAAGCCCATTGAGTATCGATTGCAATAGATTTCCGCGTGTAAAATAAAAGGTAAGTATCACAGCGATACTTAATATAAATCCAATTGCGAATAAGTTTCTGACCAACACTTTCATTTCAATTTGTAATCGTGTTTTGTCCTGTGAAATATTTTGAATAGAGGTTCCAATTTTACCAAATTCAGTATTTATACCCGTATTCAAAACTTCTGCAATGCAACGGCCTTGCACAACATTTGTGCCACTAAAGACAATAGTCTTCTGCTGTCCGGGTACATCAATGATGTCTTTGACTACAGGAAAGGATTCACCGGTTAATATGGATTCATCTACTAGTAAATTAGAAGATTCAATGAGTTTTGCGTCGGCTGAAATTCGATCACCTTCAGACAAAATAATTATATCACTTGGCACCACTTCACGACCTGGAATTCTAATTTCAATATTGTCACGAATTACTAAAGCTCTTGGAGCGGCAAGTTGTTTTAATGCGTAAAGTGCCTTTTCTGTTTTTTGATACTGATAAAACGTAATGAAAACTATAATGAGGATGGTAGCTAATAATATAACGCCTTCCATTAAATCACCCAGGATGATATATAAAATGCCACTGGATATCAGCAATATGAACATCGGTTCCTTAACTACTTCATAAGCTATGTGACCAATGTTTTTAGCCTTCATTGTTGGCATTTCATTAAACCCATAGGTACTGAGTTTTTCCTTTGCTTGGTTAGATGATAAACCTTTGATCATGGGCCAATGGTGAATTACTGATGTGAACGTTTATTATAAATATTCACTATTTGAGAAAAGACAAATTTACTAAATAAAAGACATAATAGTGTTTTTTAATGTAAGCCATCTATGGCGTATTCAGTTTGTTTTATTGAAAGGATTATTCAAATATTGTGCGCTTAATCCATTTTGTAATTCAATAGCTTATTTTGTCTGACAATCGCTTTATCCAACATGTAATAAGAGCTAAAACTAAACCCAACAAATACATATTGTTTTGATAATTAATATATTTATATGTTATAATATAATATTAAATTATCGTTTGAACAGTTTTTTTAAAAATATGGAATTCTGAGTTTGAATATTAATGTAATATATTCCAGTAGGTAAATCTGTTAAAGAAATTTCATTGTTCAAATATAAGGGTGTTTGTACCACTTGACCATAAGGGTTTAATATTGTGATGGCCTTTACTTTTTGTCCAAAAGTATTGATATGAATAGGTCCTAAAGTTGGGTTTGGATAAAGAGAGCACTCAATTTTTTTAAATGGGGTCTTGATATCTGTCGGTGTGCAATTGGTTTGTAGTATTTTGAAGCCTGTATAATTGGAATGGGGTGGTGTAACAGGGGACCATATATATGATATATGAACTTTATGATTGTAGAAGTCTAATCCCCAGGTACCATAATCGTCGTCAGGCGTGCCATATGTTTGGCATGTTAGAGGATGTTGAGGATCACTAACGTCAATGGCTACAAGATCGGATTTTCCAGCTGCAATATATATGATATTACAATCCGGATCATACGCCAATTCATTTGCATGACCTGCTGAATTAGACCAAATAATAAAATCATTAGTTGCCTCTGCCCAGGAATTGGGATGCCACCATCCAAGTTGAACAATAGACTTTGGATTTGAAATATCTAAAATTTCCATTCCATAATAATCAATACTTACAAATGCCAAATGATTATGTATCACTATATTGTTGTAGGCTGTTGCTTTGTCAATTAAAGCAGGAAAACAATATTGATTGATTTGAATGGGTGCATTAGCATCGGAAATGTCTATAATTCTCAGTCCGCCTCTATCAAAACATACATATGCAAAATGACCTTGAAGTGCTATTCCACGAGCATTATAAAGTGATGTGCTTCCTGTTTTGGAATGCGGAAAATGTTGATCTAAAATTAACTTACTTTTGAATTGAATTTTATTTTTATTACTAATATCTAATATGATGAGTCCATTTTTATTTGCTGCTAAATAAGCGTAAGGGCCATGGATAGCGACAGCCCCAGATCCTCCTGTCAATCCTGGATAAATATAATAGTCCATAATTTGTGGAGAAGATGGATTAGTAACATCTATTATGGCAAGTCCAGCCATTTCAGTGGTATCCCAAATATTACCCAGGCACACATACAACCATATACTATCCTGATATAAATTAATGACATCCAAATTACCTAAGTTGGATTTTGGAATGGTTGAAAGGAGTATTGGATTTCCAGCATCATTATTATTATAAATTTTTAAACCTCCGGATACACTGGCTACATATTCAAAGGGTCGGTTCAATTTATCCGCTTCAGGTGTTGTGCTAATTCCAAAAAAAGGATTGGTAAATATTGAATCTATAACTTGCAGTTGTTTCCAATCCGTACATTGTGCATGTAGTGAATTTATAATGATATTTATTCCTGTTGCACAAATTAAAAACAATACTATTTTTTTATTCATTGATCTTTGATTGCAAGGTATAATTTATATTGTAAGTAAAAGTACTTTCAACTTAGAATTGAAATAGTGTAAATATTTTATTTGGACTTCCAATTATATTTAATGACAAAGATACTAGTAATGATGAATAGTAAGGTAGAAAAGATTATTTTTAAATTGGTTGTCATAAGGCCAATAAAGAATAGAAATAATAAAAATATATTCAAGCATGTCAACCCAATGAGACTTAAGATTCTACTTGGTCTTTTTTGAAAGAGTGTGTATAAAATAATTAGTTGACCCAACAGGGGAATCAGTATTAATGGATGGGTAAATCCTTCAGCATGATCTCTGGCTTTTAAAAACAATTCCGCTTCAATCTGGAATATAAAGGAATGCTGATTATTGCCCCATTCGAGATATCCAAAGAATGAAGACAATAACAAGACGGCATTTAAAATTTTTTTTATTAGTTCTGAAACCATCTAATAAGATTAATTTTTAAAGTTGATAAAAGGTGAAAATAAGATCTTGTATGTTTTAAATATTAGGTCTGCAAATAAGTTTCTGGATTTATAATTAGATTTTGAAAAATAAATAAAGCCACCTCAATCATTTAAGTACAATAATGATTAAGGTAGCTTTAAATTTTAATTGAATTTAATATGGTATATTTTATTGCTCTAAATTATTTTAATTTAAGTATGTTTTTCAAAAAAAATTAAAATTTAAAAAGGCATTTAAGTTATGCTCCCTTAACCATTCCCATAACCCAGGCAATAATACCACCTCCTAGAGCAAAGTAGACAGCACTTACAAGGATATCTACAAAAATAGGAGTCAGACTTGCATACATCGTACTCATGGAATAAAAATTGAAATTAAGCGATATAGCCATAAATAGTCCTATGATTGCCGCAACTTTTGCTCCTGCCATCATACCTGATGTATTAGACCAACCAAATATCATGGCTAATAATAATCCTAGTGCAAGATTAGATATGCCCATAGCCCAATAGATCATTTCTGTCATGGGTCTCATAGCACACTGGTTGGTATTGGCAGCATAATAATCCACGAGAAGGATGCCATAGATGAGCCATCCAAGGAGGAAAAAGGCGACCCCGCCAGCCAAGCCTCCAATTAAAGTTTTGTTGTTTGTCATTTTGTTTGTTTTTAAAAAGTTGTTCCTACTCGTAAGGCTTTTCGGAAACGCCCCGTTTTTTAAAGTGGTTTCCGGACTCCACTAGACCTTATATAATTGATATTATAATTTGATCAGGTAAATACTTCAGACAAGCATTAAATTGGTTTAATTCAATTCAATCTTGCCTTATTATATGACAATACAATAACTAACCGGTTTTTTGTGCGGGAAATGGTTGTGGGATGACTATTTATATCTTACCTGTTAACAAATTTAAACAAAAGAAATGGTGCAATGCAAGTTTTTTGGCATAAATATTTAAAATATTTTAGAGAGATAATTTTAGAAGTCCATAAATATATCAGATATTGAAAAGCATCCAATAGATGGATAGTATTATCAATTCAAAGAAATCATTTCATTTAATTGGGTATAAAGTGAATGAATTTAGAACAGGATCCATATAATTAGAAATGATTCAAATGGACTGATTGAATAAAAGCTTACCTGAAGTTTTATTTTTTGATCATCCATGGGGGATTGGATTGAATGACATGATGATAAACCGGACAGTCTTTAATATGTGAGCCATCAAGATATCCTGTACTCATTAAAAACTCGTTTACAATTTCCCCACCGGTAAATTTAAAGGTCTTTTTAAATATCTTCACCCAGGCTTCTTTCGTTAAGGGATGATGTTCATCCAGCCAATTCTTGAATGAACCAAAATCTTTTTGCAATTGCAATACGACTCCTGCATTGTAAATGGTAGCATCTATTTTCAATCGATTCCGGATTATTCCGGCATCATTTAAAAGCCGTGATCTATCTTTTTCGCCATAGGAAGCGACTTTCTTAATATTGAATTGATGAAATGCCTTTTTAAAGTGTACCTGCTTGTTTAGGATGGTGGTCCAACTCAATCCTGCCTGATTAATCTCTAAAATGAGTCTTTCAAATAGTTCGTCATCATTATCTATTGGAAATCCATAAGAAGTATCATGATAGATTTTGTGGACATTTGTAGGTTCTAAATGTTTGACTACATCGCAATATGATTTTGGTTTTTCCATGGTTTTTAATTTTTATTAATACGGTTTATCCATTCAGTACTTTCAAAAAGCAAAGGCTGTTTTCAACATTGATATATGGACCATAATTTGGAATTTTAGTATAGTTGTTTTTTTCATATAATCGAATAGCCTCCGGTTGATTTATTCCGGTTTCCAATATGCATTGAGTATAATGTAATTCCTGACACCATAGTTCCAATGATTTTAAGATCAAGGAAGCTAAACCTTGATTTCTGTAATTTGGCCTTACAAACATTCTTTTGATTTCCATAGTACCCTGATCATATTCTTTGATGGCACCGCAAGCTATAGGTAGCTCTTGATCATAGGCTACTAAGACATATTTTATGTCATCTGATTTGTTATACTGTGCATAAAAGGTATGATCATCCCCATCACGTATTTTTAGTTCTTTGTCTAATTCGATAACTAATAATTTAAAATCTTCATGATGATTATTGGTTCTAATCAAATGGAACATTATTATTGTTTTTTATATTGTAAAGTGATGAATTTATTGGATTAAGGATTCATGTTTAGTATTATTCTATTTTAAGCTCATTTATTTATATTCACAGTATAAAGCGCTCAGCTGTGGCAACTAAATTTCCTAACATATGCATCGTTATCGGAGTGTAAATGGATTTTGTTAAATGTCTGGAATAGCCATATAATATCGCATCTGTAAGACTTTGAATTATACCAATATGTGAAGATAAAGTATTGTCATATGCGAAATTATGAAGTAGAACAAAAATTACAGCCTGTGAAGTTATGGCCATGTGGATGTTTAATTTTATTTTTTTTAAAAAATTAAGCAATACTCCCCTAAAAATAAGCTCTTCCACTATGGGAGCAAATACCAATGCACCTGCAATTCTAATAATGGAAGGGATGAGTGTATGGTTCCAAGGGTTGATTTCTAGAATCCTAAACTGATATAAAGCAAATTCTGAACCTACTATAAAGATAAAAAATCCGGTAATCCAAAGTAAATATGTTTTTAAGGATGCAGGTTTGTGAAGGTCTATTTCTGATTTGGATATTTTGTTTCGATGGATGGCAATGACTAGAAAGATCAATGCAATCAGAAAGGGAAATACACGCAATAGAGCTGATATTATTTCTGGATTCATATATTATTGTTGCAAATTGTAATGAATTATTATTCAGATGTGTTTAATATCTACTTGGATTCATTAAAAATTAGTTTCATTTTTGCCAGCGCAAAATAGTTATATTTTTTCTAAAAATTAGAAATGAAAATGTTCAAATTGTTATTTTAAAATATGGTATAAGATATTGAGCATATGATTAATCTATGTTTTAGAATAGGATCATTTTATATACGGTCTTCGGACAATTTGAAAATGAAATGTTCAATTTGTCTGCGATGTCTAAGAATATGTACTATAGCATGTTCCATTAATTGTTCTATGTCGTATTGTTGTCCCCATTTAACATTTATTTTTTTCAATGGGTCATGTTCTTCAATGACAACATTGGGATGCAATTTAAAACATTGTACACAATATTCAAACATTGCAGTTAAGGCTGTAATATATGGATTAATGGTTTCAAATATTTTTGGTTCTTGTCTGGTGCTTTGAATTCCAATGGAATGTTCAATATACACAGTATAAGAATATCCTGAAGCAATGACATGGGTGAGGATCGATTGAATGGATCTGCATTCCTGATCTTGAGTTTCATGATCTACTATTTTACAAAGTTGTTGATCAGATATATTTTGAATAACAAAAATAAGTTCCCGAATAGATTTTTGATATTCGTCCAGTAAAGCTTGCGTTGCTCTATTCATTCATTTATTTTTTATAATAGCATTTCTATAATTATTATTTATTTATGCTCGCTTAGTTAACCTTGTTTATACACTTTGTAAAATGAATTTTTATCACATGTTATTAATATCCAAGGTTTTCATCTTACAATTATAATTTATGCATTTTTCAATTCCAATTCCTCAATTTTCTTGACATGGATATTGATTTTTATCAAGGGCATGATGATCCAGGCTAAAGCTAACATCACGCCAAATGAACATATAGTGTACTCCCAACTCAACAAATTTTTTAAAGGGCCTAGTAGTTTTGCGCCTACAATTCTGCCCAGGTTTGCTATAGTCATGTACAATGTGAATTGACTTGCGGAAATTTTCTTCCAACAAAATTCCATGGCGCATGCAAATAATCCAATACTTGTAAATACATATAAAATTTGGTAGATAACCATGAAGCTGCTGATGACCCAATAATTTTTCCAATACATATTTAAAAATGGAAATACTGTGGTTAACATGATAAGTACAAAAAAATACACATTCAACATCCTGATTTTACCAAATTTGTCGATTAATATACCACCGATCAACATACCGCCTATACCACCGATGAGACTGGCTGTTGCAAAAAATTGAGAGTATTCCAAATTGGTCCAACCTAATGCTTGCACTGTAAATACTGGAAGTAAAGTGGCTATAAAATTAAAAGAAATTTGGGTGATGAACAACACACAAGCCATGAGTATACTATTGCGCAATAGGAATACACTAAACAGAGATTTAAAAATTTCAGTCCAGTTAGTTATTTGCATTTTTTCATTTTCTAAGGAGGTAGAACCTTTACTCCATGGAAGTAATTTTTCACCTGGTCTTTCACGTAGAAATAAAGGTACAAACATGATGGCAAAAACCGCAACAGACAACATAAGGATAGCTTGTGAATATCCAAATTTATTAAGTAGCCAGCTACCCAATGCTAAAGAGCCTGATATACCTACTATTTTTGCGCCCCACATAAATCCATTAGCTCTGGCTTGTTGGTTAATGGGTACAATATCTATAGCCATACCATCAGTCGCCACGTCCTGAAAAGCACCAAAAAATCCTACTGCAAATCCTGCCACCATAAATAAATTTAAGTTATTCAAAGGGTCTGGCACAAAGGCCATTGCAATAAAGCTTAATATTAATCCCAACTGACCAAACAGTACCCACGGTCTTCGACGGCCCATCGGCAGATAACTGAACCTATCCATTAATGGTGCGACAATGATCTTAAAACTCCAGGGAAGTCCAACAGCTGCAACGAATCCGCCAATTTCTCCGGGGGTCTTACCATTCATGGCCATCCATGCGGGAATCCCAAACAATGCCATTCCTTCAGGTATTCCTTGGGCAACATATAAGGCAATAAAATTAAAATATCTTAAGATGGTGTGCTCTGATAATGCAGGTAAATTTTTGGAATGGGAATGATTTGTTTTCATAAGATATTTTATTGGAGAAGAGATTTAATAGGCTATATAATTGATCTTTCAATAATCGTATAAATGTAAAACATTCATCTAAGAAAGCTAGCTATTATTATTGGATTTTCTCATAAAGTATACAACATTGGAGTCTCTCATCATTTGCTAATTTAGGATGATCAAATTCTCCAAGCTTTTTCATCCCAATTTTTTTCATGACATGTTCTGATTTTGTATTTATTTTTGGAGCAATGGCATAAATTTTTGGTATATTTAAATCATCTAAACCATATGCTAAACATTTTTTTGCACCTTCTGTAGCATAAGCTTTATTCCAGTATTTAATGTTTAGTCGCCAACCTATATCTACGCAAGGTGTAAAATCCGATTCAAAGTTTTGTTCTGAAAGACCTATAAAACCTATGAATTCATGGGTAGATAAAAGATCAACAGCGAAATAACAAAATCTTTTTTCAAGATATTGGGTTTGCATCCGTTGTATAAAACTAATGGTATCTGTCTCATGTATTAGGTTTGGAAAAAATTCCATAACATGTCTATCCTGATTGATCTCAATCATCATAGGAATGTCACTTGCATTCCAATTTCTGAACCCTAAACGTTCGGATCTGAATAAGTATGAGTTATTGATATCCATCAATATTGAATACTGGATTGAACATATATAAATGATTCACGGATCTATGATCAATACTCAAACATAGATCCATGAATGTGTGGAATGTCAGATATTTTTAATTGTTTTTTAATATTAATTTACAAGCTAAATAACCCATCGGTAAATATGCGAAAATTAGATCTACAAGTGTAAACCAAATGGGAGAAGGGAGCATAATAATATTTATGATTCCACCTAGCAAGAACCATGCGCTTACTATCATGGCTAGTCTCATTTTTTGAGTTGCGGCAAAACCGGCTGTGACCATTGCGCCTAATAAAGTTCCAAGAGCGTGAGCTAAAAAAGGCATAAGAAAATGTTTGGGTTCCATGAGTGGCATAGCTGCTTTTAAGCCTTCCATCGTTTTAAGATCAGCGCCTTCAGGTGGAGGTATAACAGAACTGCTTAACATGATGATGCCCATGTTTAAAGCACCACCGATGATAACACCGGCGACTACAGCTAGAATGTTTTTGACTGTTGGATTCATATCGTTTGGTTTTGTTAGTTAGCTTGTTATCTTAGATTTAATATCAATTAGAAGAATTTAATGAACGCATTCACAATTGATTTTCAAAGTTAAAACAATTATTTTATTGGTTAAATATTTTTTAAAATGTATGGGTAAGTGCTATTCCAAGGTGGCTTCCGTAGTAATTTGGCAGGAGCATTGTTGAATGTAAATATTTTTTAGATTTGAATACATATTGACCTAAATATGGAAATATCCAATATGCCATTTTTGTACTCAGCATTCCAATACCTGCTCCCATAGCTACATCAGATAACCAATGACGAGCATTATAAATTCTAAACATTCCGGTACCCGTTGCAACAATATAACCAGAGATTCCATACCATATGGATACATCCCTATATTCATGCCACAAGAATTCTGCTCCTGCAAAAGCAGTTGCGGTATGTCCGGAGGGGAAGGAATTATTTGAACTGCTATCTGGTCTTGTAATGTTTGTGGTGGATTTTAAAATACGAACACTTGTTGTCATCAATAAATAGGAACTTGCCAAAATAATACTTCTGTCCAAAAGATTATTCTTACCCTTTATTCCAATTGCATTGAATGCATAGACAGAAATGGCTGGCGCAAATTGGGAAAAATCATCATTGGTTATTCTTTTATCAATATGTTCACCCAGTTCATTTCGAATTTCGGTATTGATTAATTTTAAGTAATCACTTTCTAAAGCAATAACACCATAGGACATTAACGTGGTGGGAATGATGAGTTGTTTAGTAATATCTTTTATTTTCTTTCTATGTTTTTTTTGTGTGGTATCAATATGGGTATAGTTTTGTGCAAATACAATTTGTAAAGTTATTATATGCAATATAAGAAATGAAATATTTTTAATAAAATTCACAAGCTTTGGTTCATTGTATTCATTTTTTTCAAGCATCATTTTTTCAGGATCATTTTTATTTTGTATCCGAATAAATGATTTTTTTAATCGCAATTCAATGCATTAAAATTTTATTTTATTTTGGTCTACATCTTTGATAAATTGGATGATACCCTTCATAAAAACTTGTTGATCATCCCACATCGATAAGTGACTACCATTTGGACAATATAAATATCGACCACGTTTCACCATTTTGCTTTGTTCCTCCATAGCTTTAGGATCCATCGTGTCGTATTGTGCACCGATCATTAAGGTAGGAACTATTATTTCGTTAAGTCGATGTTTGATATCCCACTTTTCAAGACGACCACTAATACCAAATTCACTAGGGCCCTGCATTAAAGTATAGATATTTCCATTGATGTGTTTTATACTTCTATTAAGCCCATCAGGCCATTCTTGTAAGCGACAGATATGCTCATGATAAAAATTTGGAATGAGCAATTCCATGAATCTTGGATTATTAAAATCCTTTTTTGACTCAATAGCTCTTATTTCTTGAAGCACTTCTGGTTTCATTTGATTGGCAAGAACATCATTGGCATATTTGCCATATTCAGTAGAACTGGCTACCATGTTAGATATTAAAAGTCCTTTTAAATGTTGTTGATATTTCAAAGTATACTCCATTCCGAGTATGCCACCCCATGAATTACCTAGTATGTAAAAGTTGGAACTATCGGCCCCAATAGCTTGGCGCACTTGTTCCACTTCATCTACAAATCGTTCTGTAGTCCAAAGACTACTATCGGTTGGTTGATCGCTATAGTATGATCCCAATTGATCATATTCATAAAATTCAAATCCTTCTCTTTGGAAAAAGGTCTCAAAACATTCCATGTATTCATGGGTCATTCCTGGACCTCCATGCAGCAACAATATTTTTATTTTAGGATTTTTACCAAAGCGTTTAGTCCATACTTTGAATTCACCAACAGGTGTTTTTATGGGAATCAGTTTTACGCCGGCAGATTCTATGGAATCATTGTAATTAAAATATTCTGATATAGATGGATTATTTGGTATTTTTTTCTGTTGGCAACATAGAAAAAAGAAAATGATAATTAGAAATTGTATTCGAAACATAGGACTGTATGGAATCATTTTGATGTTAGTTTAATTTTACTAGGAGTAATTTCTTTTAGATGTTTTATAATTGTTGCACACGAGGTTGGATAAACCATATTCCGATTGGTGTGAATATCAAAAGTAATAAAGTTGAAACATATTCATTAAAAGTTGCTTCCTTATTCAGTTCTGCGCTTACCAAAGTTTTGGAGACAAGAAATAGCGTGCCAAAAAATGAAATACAAAATACAATGGGAATTATAATTGGGGTCACATAATGAATTTGAATATTATTGTAGCTTGAGTCAATTGTTTTTGTAGCGAAAAAACTAAGCACATAAAATACAATATTAAAGATGATCAGGATATTGAAATATTGAAGTATTTGAATCTTGATGCCATTTTCAATTAATTTATCATTTGCTTTGTGCTTTATTGCAAATAGCCATAATAGGAGTACGGCACCACTAAAGTTTACAATGATTTGATTTGTAGTTTCAATGGATCCCGAACCTTTGGCATATAAACTAATTGAAATGGGTCCTCCGATTAACAACAGTAACCACCATCGATTTAATTTGAGTAAACCTGAAGCCAAGCCATAGATTTGTTTTTCCATTTTATTTGTTTTATATTATGAATAATAAATAATGACTATGAGGTTAGGCGATCTTATGTTATTAATTTAATCTATCAAGTTTAATGATTTCTTTGTAATTAAGCATTTAGCAAAGCTGCTATGTCTAATTTTTTCATTTTAAACATGGCTTGCATGGCTATTGGGCCATGATCTTTGTCGTTCATAATTTCAGCTATATTACTTGGAATGATTTGCCATGATACGCCGAATTTGTCTTTGCACCAACCGCACATACTTTCAGATCCACCATCTGAAGTTAATTGATTCCAGAAAAAATCAATTTCATTCTGGTTTTGACAATTCACAACTAAAGAAACGCCTTCATTAAATGTATAATTATGCTCATTAGGTCCTTCCATAGCTACCATAGGATATCCATCTAGTTTGAATTCCGCGTAAGATAAATTACCGGCAAATGGAGATCCTTCAGGATAATAATTTGTGCTATCTATTGACGAATGCTTAAACAAGCTGGTATAAAAATCTAATCCTTCCTGAGCCCTTCCCAATTGGTCAGCCGTAAACAACATAGCTGGCATCATGCGATCTTCAGTGCCCTTCATGATTTGCCATGTGAAGCCGTATTTATCTTGAATCCAACCATAAAGTTCACTCCACGGGTATGCGTTCAATGGCATTAATATGGTGCCACCTTCTGATAATTGATCCCAAATTCTTTTACATTCTTCTTGGGTAGTGCAATGAATAAATATAGATATTGATGGATTCATTTTAAACACAGGTCCTCCATTAAGCCCCATTATTTTTTTTCCATTGAGTTCGAATAGAGACACCATTCGATTTTCGGTCAGTATCCTTGAATGATTGAAGATAGAACAGTAAAAAGTAGCTGCTTCATGAGCTTTCCCATCAAACCACAGACATGGATAGATTTCATTAGTCATCTTTGTATTTTTTTGCAATATAAAAGTTTCTTTTGGCAATTGTCATTTAAATGATTAGGTCAAAATATTTTTTTAGTTTAATCCTTAATTGAACATGCGTATTTGTATTCCGTTCCCGCAATTCGTAATTGATCATTCCTCATGGAATTATTTTTCCCAAAATCATCCCCCCGAAGCAACAAATTTACGTAACTTGGAGTCCTATGAGTGGTATGGATGAAAAAGCCTTGGTTCGGGACTGTCTCGCAGGAGACGAGTTGGCCTGTAAGCGGCTTTTTGATCAGTATTCACCAACCATGATGTCCCTGTGCAGGCGGTATGCTACCGAACAAATGGAAGCTGAAGATTGCCTACAGGAGGGCTTTATTAGGGTTTTTAAGTATTTACATACCTGGAAGGACGAAGGGCAACTGGGTGGGTGGATCCGACAAATTATGGTGAATGTATGTCTGAAACAACTGTCTGATCTTAAAAAGTTGAAATTGTCCAGTGGGTATGATGAAGTGATTGAAGTGGCAGTAGATCCAGGGCCCATGCACAGTATGGATTATGAAAGGTTGTCAGAATTGATACTGACCTTACCACAAGGGTATAGAACGGTATTCAATTTAAGTGTTATAGAAGGGTATAGTTACACAGAAATCGCAACTATGCTCGATATTAAGGAAGTTACTTGTCGATCACAATTGATGAAAGCAAAGAACTTCCTGGCTAATAAAATAAAAACAATGTATCCTGAAATGAGTATATAGTATGCAGAAAGATTGGTTAGATAGTATCAGGGAATACGAAAGTAGCAAAAAGTCCACAGTTTCTCCTCGAGTTTGGGAAGCTGTGAAACCGCATATTCCTAAGAAAAAAGATCAAAACCGATGGCCATTTATATTCCTATTTGGTGGAATTGGAATAGTGGGCGCCTTGGCTTTGGCCTTTTACGTGTATACTCCGAAAAGCCTTGAATTAAGCGAAAGCAATAAAACGGCAACATTTAATCAAAGTGAAGCGACTAATAATAATTCTGAATCCAAGGTAAGTGAGCCAAACAATGTATCTGCTCCAGCATCTCAAATACATAATGAGCGCACTAGCTTAAATACTGAAAAAGCAAGCACTCAATCCGTAATTCGAAATATAAATACAACAAACCATACCAAGGCTAAAGTATCGGCTTTAGACCAACCTGCAAGATCGAGTATACTACCAGCTCCTGCTGAACCAATGCTTAATGAAGGGATTACTGAAATCCAAACTGCTGATTTGACGATGGATGATTTGAATCGCTCGCAAGCCATATATGAATTATTAGCTCCGAAGAATCTTCCACCGCTTGATCATGAACCAAGTGAAGTGAAGAAACCTGATCCAAAAGTGAATTGCTATCAATTCTTAAAAAAGAAACACTTTAGTTTATATCTGGAACCCTACGTAGGCCCTGGGTTGAATATGTATCAATTGACTGCGAAATCATCAGAGAATAATGCATATGCTGATGCAAGATCTAAGTCGGAGACAGCTCAACTATCTGGTTTGGCGGGTTTAAGATTGGCTTTGCAATATCAAACTCTAGTTTTAAAGCTTGGCATCCAATATCAATTAATAAATGAAAAATTTACCTATAGTAAGAATGGTGAAGAAAAAATCGTTCAGGTTCGCGAATATCCAGGTGGTCCATTAATTAGAATAGATACCTTAATAGGATTAAGAATAATTGAACACTATAATTATAGACATTTATTAAATCTTCCCATATCATTGGGCTATATTAAGCATGGTAAATTATTAGATATAGGTGCTTCTATAGGGACCGGATTGAATGTATTTGCCCAACATTCCGGCCAATATTTAAACGATACTTTGGCACCAGTAAAATACAATAATATTGTATCCAATACGAACCAAGGATTTAAACAATCTTTAGGTGGCTTTGTTACTTTGGACATTAATGTATCTAAAAAAATATTTAATCGAAGCGAATTATTTATAGAGCCAGGTTTGATCTATTATTTCAATTCGTTTACAATTGATTCAGATCCATTAAAACAAAAATATTTCTCCCCCCATATCAAATTCGGATTAAAGGTGCCTTTACTTTTCTAACGTTTGGTTCATTAATTTTTTTTCTTTTAATCAGAATTTAACATGAGTGTATTTAATTTTTTTAGTCGACTAACTTATTTGTCAATGAGCCCTATTGTTCATGGTTTAATTATTATTTCGTTCGTTTTTTCAATGAATACCTATTCACTCGAGGGACAAACACCTGTATTTGAATTTGTAAAGGCTATGGGAGGCCCTTCTACTGATATTGGTTCATCGGTTTCTTTGGATGCCAAGGGTAATCTATATACGGCAGGATCATTTGAAGAAACAGTAGATTTTGATGCCGGACCCTTGAGTTATGTACTAAAATCAAATGGTGCCAGGGATATTTTTATCACCAAAATGGATTCTAAAGGTGAACTTATCTGGGCAAAAAATATAGGAGGTGACAAGTCAGACGATGGTCGGTATATGTCTACAGATGTATCCGGGAACATATATATTACCGGGACTTTTCAAGGTACCGTAGATTTTGATCCGGGTCCGGGTTTATTTCCGTTAACCAGTCAGAACAAGGATGATTTATTTATCTTGAAATTAAATGCTGATGGTAATTTTCTGTGGGCGTATCAGTTTAATGCTTCGACTTATATTGATGTCAATGCTTTAGTCCTCGATGCCCAAAATAATGTATACCTGACTGGTTACTTCAATGAGCGGATTGATTTTGATTTTGGATCCTCAGAATATTATTTAAGTCCATTCGGACAAGAGGATATTTTTATTTTGAAAATGAATGCTTCGGGTCAGTTTTTATGGGCCCGACAATTGGGTGGGAAGTCCTTTGAATTGGTTAATGATTTAACTATAGATATTGAAGGAAATGTCATAACCACAGGACAATTTACGGGTACTACAGATTTTGATCCCGGACCGGATACATTCCAATTGACTACAAATGGGATAGCGGATGTATTTATTTCTAAAATAAATCCTTCCGGGAATTTTGTTTGGGCAAAAAGCATCGGAGGCATGGCCGAAGAAAGCGGAAGAACTCTGGTAACAGACCCCATGGGAAATATATATTTGGCTGGAGAATTTCATGGACCTGTTGATTTTGATCCGGGATCAGGCACTAGAATCTTGACCCCAAAGGGAAGTAAGGACTTGTTTATACTAAAACTTACCGATGAGGGTAATTACATCTGGGCTCAACAGATTGGAAACAGTACTGCTAGATCTTCTGATGTTACCCTCGATAAAAAAAATGATCTTTATCTTACAGGAATCATTGAAGGAATCACGGATCTCGATCCGGGAACAGGGATTTATGAATTAGGAGCGCCCAATACCTTCAGTATTTTTACCCTCAAATTAGATAAAAATGGAATATTTAATTGGGCCTATTCTATTGAAGCCAATCCTTCTGATGTTGGATTTCAAATATTGGTCGATCCTACATTAAATGTTTATCTGATGAGTTCTTTCACCGGGTATGTTGATTTCGATCCGGGGTCTGGAGTAGAAAACATAAGTACGAATGGATTTTCCGATATCTTTTTGCATAAAATGAGTCAGCAGATAACAGCAATTAATGATTTTAGCACAATCAAGAAGTTATTCTCTTATCCTAACCCGATAAGCCAAACATTAAAAGTTAATCTTGAGTCTGAAGATACGCAATTGGACATTTTTAATGAATTGGGAACCGTTGTTCACTCGCATTATTATGAAAATAAGGGGATCTATCAAATCGATATGTCTAAATTTGTCAATGGCAACTACTATATAATGGTCAAAGAAGGTAAGAAAGCCAAGGGTATGATTAAAATTGTTAAACATTGATTGTATAAAGGTCAGGTAAATAACCATTTATTTTAAAAAATTGAGCATACAAAGCAACAATAAACTAAAAAAAGATATCAATCAAGTATTAAGAAAGCACATAAATAAATAAAAATGCAACAATTGTCTCGATTCATATTAATGGCTTCATTGATCTTAACGTCTTGCAATAATATAGATGATTTTATCCCATTTAAAAAGGCTAACGCGATTCAAGGCAAAAATCCACTTTATAATAAGGAATTAACTGAATTACAACTCAAACCGATCACATTAGAATTTAATTCTGGAGATGCATTTGAATATGTTTTTGAAGATCTTTCTAAAATCAATATTCCGGCTAATATTTTTGCCTATGATGGAAAGCCATTGCCCAATAAAAAAATTCAACTTAAAGTAACCAGAGTTAAGAATAAATCAGATATGAGTAAGATGGGTCTGACTACCTATTCTAAAGGCCGTCTGATATCTTCGGGAGGTATGTTTTATTTAGAAGCTACATGGGAGGGTAAACCTTTGAATTTAATAGTTGGAAAACATTATGAATTAAGAATTGCTGAACCTAATCCTATTGAGGAAATGGAATTATTTTATGGCGAAGTCAGCAGTGAGATTCCTCTGGATTGGATTGAAGCGGATAATAATTCTAATAGTACCTCAAATGTGGGCACCGGAGAATGGAGGGCTGGCAATCTAGCTACTTCTGGCTATGTATGTTTTCCAGAAAGACTTAAATGGATCAATTGTGATTATTTTGTAAAATGGACAGGTACATTTGGGGAACCATGTATTCAAGTGCTCAGTGATCCTAAAGATGATACCATTTCAACAAATATATTTTGTGTATTTAAAAATTTCAATGCCGCAACTAGCGTTAGTTTGGCTGCTACTACTGCGAATATGTATTGTTTCAATAAGCTGCCTTTAGAACAAGAAGTAACTTACATTGTCATTGGAAAAGGAAAAAATGAATACTATATAGGACAAGTTCGTTCCAAAACTGCTGTAGGAAATGCTATTGATGTTAAAATAGAACCTACAAGTCTTGAAAACGTTACAGCAATATTGAATAAACTCTAGCTTATTTTATTAGAAGGGAATAGATTCAGAACTCCTTTACCAACGCAAACTAGAAAAAAAATTAAAAAATTAATCTGGTCGTTTAACATTTTTACATAGTTTTAATTCTCGTTCATATTTTTAACCTTTTGTTCTTTTTTCATGAAAAAAAAGAACCAAAAATTCTAGGCTGTAAAGTCTAAGCCTAAAATGATTCCATGAAACCTAAATTCAAAAAACTCGCCTTAGGCTTTCTTTCTTTTGCTTAGCCTAACACTTGCTCAGCTCGCTTTTCCGTTCTTTATTTTTGAAACCTGTTGGGCTCAAACAGTTTTGAATTTTTAACGGTTTCATTACATCATTTTTTAACGGCTTATCCTTTAAGGCCGGTCCAAATTTCTATGACTACTTAGGGTCTGGTGAAAAACTAAAAAAGGCTTGCAGATATTAGAAAAAGACTATATATTTCGATTTATAAATGCAAGT
>JBGAVH010000008.1:0-171949 GCA_044228225.1 Saprospiraceae bacterium
CCATCATAATGAGCAATGTGTATTTCACTCAATTTAATGTCCACTGCTTCAAGATCATATTGATATAGATCCCAATAAGTTCCTACATACAAGAATCGTCCCGAAGGTGAAAAGCAGGCACCACCATCTAATACTAAACTATCCGTCACAGGAATCTTTTTAAAATTGCTTAAATTTCCATTATTCCTATCAAAATTATAAAGATAAAATCCATCATCATAAGGATGATACCGAACCATTTTTGAGCCATCATAAGGTGAGAAAATATGATCTACTCCTCCACCATCTTCATATCTATTTGAAGTATCACCAATTTGTTGATTGTTAATAAATTTTATACCATTATCAGTTAATAAAAATTTATCATAGGATCCAACAAAATATTTTTTTACAATTATCCACCAATCATGATTATTACTATGTTTGACTGCGCTTATATCTGCAAGAGTCGTGCTGTCATTAATGATAACTGTATTTTTTTCAGTTACCTTGCCTAAGCCATTATTAAACCTCATATCTATTATTGAATATCTTAGTGCATCAACCCAAACTTTAAGTGGTGAATTTTGAAGCACTAATGAGGCATGAATTAAATAATATTTAAGAGAATCACTTGGATCTGGAATAAATAATGCTCCTTGTTCTCCAGCAGCATAAAAATCAGCTACACATGTTTGTTGTCCAGTATTACCGGGATTAATATCTTCTCCATTTTCCATAATATCATATTTTGAATTATTTATGAAGCACCCATTAGAATACGCATTCAATTGACCATTTTTATCACATATAGATGCACCTGTAAATAAATATCCAAATTTTTTTACTGAATCTACTCTAATATTCATAGAATCAACTGATTTATTAAAATTCATCGTCATAATATTTCTTGTATAATCTGGCATTAACCATATATTATCGTACTTTGGAAATTGTGAGTAACATTTCACATGTATTAATAATATAGAGATGGCCAGTACAGGCCATCTCCAAAAAATGATTGCTTTTTTCATTTACTTATTATAATCTTTGTTCTTAATATTTGACCATCTATAGTCTTTACTTCAGCTAGATAGTAACCATCATTTATTAAACTTAAATCCATGGTAATTTCACTTGAACCAACATTTATCATTTTCAAAACAATTCTACCTAAGTAATCAATAATACTTATTTCATTAATTTGTGAATAATTTAGGGTATGTGTCCAAATATTGTCCTTTGCAGGAACGGGACTTACAATTAATTGATCATATCTTATAGGTAAAACTTTTAGATGTTGAGAGCTAGTGTCATAACAAGGCCTATCATCAAAGACATCATGATATCCTAAAATATGAAGCAAACTTCTTGCCTTTAAAGTTGCAAAACTACCTTCAGATGGACATAAATAGGCTAGTTCTAAAATTTCTTGTTCTTGAGTACTGTCTAAAGTAAAGCTATCGCTTTGCATAGACTTTATTATTAAATCATTGCAATATTTCAACCGACCTCCAAGCTCAGTGCTAGTGCTGATATTACTATTAAAATCGAGTACACTAGCAAGTTCAGTATTTATAGAGGAAATATAATCATTCAAAATCGAATCCAAAATTTCATGATTTATTGAAAAATCATTCAATAGGTTAATTACTATTGAAGTATCCCATTTAAACCATGATTCACCGTAAAAACTGTTTAGTTGGTTAATGAATGTATCTTGGATACCATATAATGAATCTAAAGTAGATGATAAAGGTCCATCTGAATCCAAAGATAAGTTTTTGAGAGAGAAGTCTACTTGTACTAAATTTCCGATTTCAGAATCTGAATTTTGGTCCACAAAGTGTTGCATAGTCTGTGATAAACTATTACAATCAGACTCCATAAGTAATTTATAAACTTGAAATTGGTCAGTCCACCTCCGTTCATTTTGGAAATTTGTATAATCAAGAGAATTATTGATTAGCGGAATTAATTCTTCTGAATAATCACAAGGTGAAGGACCAAATCCTGAACCTGCTCCTCCATTTGGACAAAGATTTCCACATGTATATGTAGTGTTTTGATTAGAAGCATTAATAAACCAAGTAGCATTTGCTTCCCAATCTGGAAGATAACAAGAACTTTGTTGTTGGTCAACTATAAATCTGGACATTGAAACCAGAGGAGCTGATAAATTTTTATTCAATGCATCTTTTACGCTTGATCCAGGCCAACAATTTCCTGAGTGAATTAAATTTCCAGTTAACCCAAGTTGCGAGCCTTCTTCAACAAGTAAACCTAAATTTCCTCCAACTTCATTTCCGGCGAAGTATGAAGCAGGATTACTTTCTAAAATACTAAATCCTCGACGAAGGTTACCCGTAGAAAGATTACAATTGAAATTGGCATTTGCCATATTTTGATGGAATCCATATGTTTCTTCTTGACCGCCTGAAGTTGTAAATACAGTATTACAACTTAAGTAGGATCTGTTTCCATCTATATGAAATCCATAACCAAATGAACGATTGCTGTTTTCAAAATATGCTGTATTCTTTTGGATTATCGATGGATATCCGGGTGTGCCCCTGTATCCGAATATGCCATTCTTAATACTCATAGTATTATTTAATGATTTAGAAATGGATAGTGGATTGTTAATATAAATGCATCCATCATCAAATGTGCCTTCTGTTCCGACATTTGTAATTGTATTGAACTCCAGTTTTTTTTGGGATCCCGGGCAAGAATTCAATTGAATTCCATATACTCTAGATTTGATTTCATTTCCATCACAAATAATTGGTGGGGACGTGTTTTTAGCGATTATTCCATAGTCTACATCGAAGATCTTATTACCACTAATTTCCGTTTTAGCTCCTAAAATTCTAACTCCTGTGGAACAATCATTTACATTATTATCGCCAATAATGCTTGTATTACTTCCATAAGTATCTTTAAGTATCATTGCATTACCAAAATGATCAAAATCATTATGTAGTGTTACAATATCTTTAAAATTACTTTGAGCTACAATATTTGTGGATCCACTGGAAACTAATCCATTCCAAATATTACTGTACTGAGAACTGAAGTCCATCAGCATATTTTTATTCAGTGTTTGTATTCCGGTATTCATCTTATTTTGTAAAGGGACCTCTACTTGTCCTGCATAAGTTGGAAGCCATGGCAATGTAGTAGATGTATTAAAAGTATTATCATCTGAATCTAAATATGCATGATCAGCTATAATTCCAATGGCACATTGAGTTATGATATTTCCTGATGAAGTAACATGACTATTTGGTTTAAGATGTATACCTATCTCAGCATCTCTAACTTGGGATACATCAAAATCTGCAATTGCCCCTCCTTCTATCTGTATTCCTTTATACATTTCGTCACAACCTCTGAACATTGTTGCATAGAAATTATTTACAGTGCCATTCTTCAATATAAGTTTTGCTCCGGGAGCAAAGGTAAAAAGATATGGACCCCAATTCACAAATGATTCATCTAATGTTACTTGATCAACCACATGCAAAGCTCCTTTAAGTAAATAGGGTGCAATATTGGGATCTGTGAACAATTCACTGGCATTGCCAGTTACCGGAAGACCTCTTATATTTGATCCATTGAATTCATCGAAAGGAAAATCGGCATCATTACCGCATGGTCCATACAAAGAAATATAACTGTCAATATCATAACCATTGATTTTATTGCCTAAAAGAGAATTAAAACAATATGAAATACTATGAAAAAAGTAGGTATTGTCAGTCGGCAAATAAAAAGGTATTTTACCGGGATCGTATATGGTAGCATTACTGGTATTTGTAATGGTCAAGTTAGGTGTAATCTGAATCATATCAAAATTACTATTCCTATACTGAATGGTTAAAGAAATAAGAGTATATCGGCCTATATAATGGCTAACAAACAATTCACGATCCACATCACACCCTTCTCCATGAATTGTGACTATTCTACAAATTTTATCACATCCGGCACTAAGCGTAACTCCTTCAGAAGTACTACTTACATCCGCAATTCCAAAACATTCACATGCTTGTGCGTACAATGAATTCATTTGGATTACAGATAATAAATAAATAGCAAGAACACTTAGTTTCTTTAATAGAGAAACTAAGTTTTTGCTTTGCAATTGAAAATTAACATGTTTCATAAAAATTAAATTTAGAGTTAAAAAAAAATGATTAATTAACAAGTTTAATTCATATAAAAACCTCATCTTTGCAGCCTATTTTAGCGAATAGTTGGCCTGCGCACCATTTCGATGGTTAATCGTGGGCTTTTTTATTTATTTAAAATTGTTATATCTTTAATATTAGAAGATAAAATATCTACCTAATATTTAATAATTCGTCTAGAATGAAAATTCTGAATGATAATGGGGTTGTTCCAGTTCAAAGTTAAATCAATAATTTTAAACTGCCTAATATTACTCATTATATTTTAAAATACTTCAAAAAGCATTTTAAGTTTAACCAATCCAATAGGCAATTTAACTTAAGACCTTGCTTACCATAGAAAAGCTGCTTTAACAATTCAAAATTTTTCATTATATTAGAAAAACTTGAATTGAAATCTGAAAGAGTATTTTCAAATGTACAATTTAAATTTGAGATTGAACCCAAAAGCAATGAAAATTCATGGTAAACCCCTATGAAATTCAGTGAATACCCTTAGTTGGTTTTGTAAGATTAAATATATTTTTCTAAAAGAGATACTTTTTGTAGCTTCATTTAAAAGTATGGCTCCTGAAATGATCCTCGCACACAACAACTCTTCAGGAAACCTTAAACCGAGTCAAACTTATGTTGAACTCCAAGTTCGTTCAATCAACTGAAAGTTACTATCTATCCAAATTATTGATTATTTATCATTGATATCCAATTCTAGCTAATACGTTTTGCAGCTTTATGTAAATTGCAGACTTCGAAATAGAGTACTTTCTGCTAAGATGATAATTCTTGCGAAAGAAAAACGTCCGCCTACTACAAATTTCGCAATTGCATAAAACTGCGGTTGTGCGATGTTTTAATTTTTCAATAAAAACTTAAATAACTTTTCAGGATCTTGACGATTGTCCCAAAATCCAGTTACTATAATTTTAGAATCAACTTTTTGATAAAGTAGGCTATAGTGGCCAAGAGATAAGGCACGAGTATTATTAAAATCTGTTTTTTTGCCTAAATCAGGATTACTTTTTAATAGATTTGTCCTTTCTTTTATTTTTTCGTTCAGCTTTTTAGCGTGAGTATTACTTTTGTTACGTTCAATCCAATAATAAAAGACAAAATTTCTTTGACGAATTGCTGTTTCAGTCCAAAATATAGTTAACTTAACCATTCAGAATCTCGTTTATTTAAATCTGATTCCGTAATAAAATTTCCTGTTTGAATATCTCTTTCACTAATTGATAACATCTCAATCTGCTCAGAAGAAAGAGAAATTATTTCATCGATTTGAGTTGAAGTAAAAATTCTATCAATAGCTTCTAGTAATTTTTCGTTTTTAGTAGCTAAAATTTTATCAATTAAGCTATTTTTTATATTCTCCAAAGCTGTCATAATATTTCTTTTTTGCAAAGGTCATGATTTTTATTGAAATTTTCAAAAATAGCGGAACAACTCCTTTGTAAACGAAAGTACTTTTTAAAGCTGCATTTAAAAGAATAACTCACGATATGATCCTCGCACACAACAACTCTTCAGTAAACCTTAAACCTAGTCAAACTGATGTTGAACTCAAAGATCGTTCAATCAGCTGAAAAGTTGCAATATATCCAAATCATTGATTACTTGTCGATGATCTACAATTCTTGGCATTACTCATTTGTGTTAGTGCTCCACAGTTGTGAGCATTTGATTTAATCCCATTTTATGCAATAGAATTTCTATTCCAAGTCAAAATACCTGCAAATACAATCACTTCCTCGAATCTCGCTTTCGCGATTCCTTCGCTTGAAGCACTGCCGTACTTCACTCCGCCAGTAGACGGAGATCGCTCAATCACCTTCACCATAGGAACAACTATGGCTTGTCATAACCTAACCCACCATCTTTCGATGTTCATTCACTTAATGAACTGCCGTTCATTACTTTGATTGACATCAAAGATCGTTCATTCATGGGAGCGCTTGACTTTATTGGTCTTTTGTCTTTCATCACGAAATCCTTTTGCATAAAATGGGATACTAAAATTCAAAAGTAACTAGAATCTTTAAAATTTTAGGCTAAAGTAATAGTTGGACCTTATCCAATTAATATGTAAAATGGCCATATCTAAAGTAGAACTCTCCAGCAAGTATCCACAGCTTATCCACGGCTTATCCACGACTTACCACCGACTATTCCTCGATTTGTGTCTTGTCCTAAAATAGCTATACAGGTTAATAAATAAATCCTAAAATGAATATGCAAATATGATTTTTAATCCTTCGGAAGCTATACAAGGTTTTTAATAGTTTTTCCACCTTTTGGGTAATGTTTCAAATTGCAGATGATCTTGATCTGGTGGCAAAAATTGCAGATCTTATCCAGGAACCCAATTTGCATATTATTTTACCTCATCAGTAAATGACTTATGAAATTTAGACATACAAGTAAATCTTACAACTTACTTGGTCTTTTTAGAAAATGAATGTTTTTATGCCAATTGGGTAGCTGGAATCCTATTAAACTGGTCCAATGAATTAAAGGAATATCCCAAATTGGTGTAGTGCTCAAGGACTTTTGGAAGGGTGTACATTACCTTTTCTTGAGATTTAATGCTATCGTGAAACACGATGATGGAGCCATTGATGGTATTTCTTATTACATTTTGAAAGCATTGCTCTGCAGATATGGAAGGATCAAAATCACCACTGAGTACATCCCACATGATAATTCTGTAATGATGCTTTAAAAATCGGGTTTGAGAGGGTTTTAATCTGCCATAAGGTGGACGGAAAAGATTCGTTCCGGCTAATTTGGCAGCTTTACGAACATTCAATATGTAATCTACATTTTCTGTAGCCCATCCGGACAGGTGATTATACGTATGACTACCTACTGCATGACCTTCAGCCTTGATCTGTTCAAATATGGTTTGGTGTCGTTCGATATTTTGACCAACACAAAAAAAGGTGGCTTTGGCCTTATAAGCCTTTAAAGTTTCTAATATCCATTCTGTTATTTCAGGAATGGGGCCGTCATCGAAGGTTAGAAAAAGCTCTTTATTTGCTGCATCCGTTCGCCAAACCATGTTCGGCAGTAGTTGTTGTAGAAATCTAGGAGTGTAACTAAGATACATCAGCAGAAATAATGATCGAGGATTATGTAATTTTGCCCCCTGTAATCACATTCAAGGTAAATCACATAATGGTAACCTAAATCGTGATGCTAGGAAAGAACCGCAAAGATAAATAGAAATCATTAATAATGACTAAAGTAAGAGTAAGATTTGCACCAAGCCCTACGGGTCCATTGCATATCGGAGGAATTAGAACGGCTTTGTATAATTATCTGTTTGCTAAGCAGCAAAATGGGCGTTTTATTTTAAGAATCGAAGATACCGATCAGGCTCGATTTGTACCCGGAGCCGAAGAATATATTATAGAATCATTAAAATGGGTCGGTTTAAATCCAGATGAAGGACAGGGAATAGGAGGTGATTATCAACCTTATCGACAATCTGAAAGGCAAGATATTTATCATAAGCATGCTTTGGATC
This sequence comes from Saprospiraceae bacterium, assembly GCA_044228225.1. Classification (GTDB taxonomy): domain Bacteria; phylum Bacteroidota; class Bacteroidia; order Chitinophagales; family Saprospiraceae; genus Vicinibacter. The sequence continues at coordinate 7,702 of JBGAVH010000008.1, forward strand.
TCATCCAAAAAGGTTTTGCTTATTATGCTTTTGATACGCCCGAAGAGATTGAAGCTATGAAAGCTAAGTTCATTTCAGAAGGAGTGACCGTTCCAAAATATGATTTCAATACCAGATCTATTATGCGAAATAGTTTAACTCTGGATAAACTTCAATGTGATGAACTGTTAAACTCCGGTGTGCCCTATGTAATCCGACTTAAGGTCCCAAATGATGAAGTAGTAGAAATAACCGACAAAATCAGAGGACATGTGCGATTTGCCACTGAAGAATTGGATGATAAAATTTTGATTAAATCTGATGGATTGCCTACATACCATATGGCAAATGTGGTAGATGATCGATTGATGAAAATAACACATGTCATTAGAGGAGAAGAATGGCTATCGAGCACGGCTCATCATGTATTATTGTACCGATATTTTGGTTGGGAATCAGTAATGCCCGAATTCGCTCATTTACCCTTGATTCTTAAACCAAATGGTCATGGAAAATTATCAAAGCGGGATGGAGCACAGTTTGGATTTCCAGTGTTTCCATTGGATTGGAATCAAAGTGAAGATGATGTTTTTTCCGGTTTCAGGGAAGCCGGTTTTTTACCTGAAGCTTTGCTTAATTTTTTAGCTTTTCTGGGATGGAACCCCGGTACGGAAAAAGAACTTTATACTCTAGATGAATTAATTCAAGATTTCTCAATAGATCATATCGTTAAATCGGGCGCCCGATTCGATTATGAAAAAGCCAAATGGTTTAATCAACAACACATTCAGCGCACTTCCGATCATGATTTACAACACGAAGTGGTCAGAATATTCAAAGCCAATCACATTGATTTAACTCTTGAACAAGCCTTGCAAATTGTATCTTTATACAAAGAGCGCATCATATTATTGACAGATTTTTATCACCAAGGTCTTTATTTAGTTCAATCGGATTTGGATTATAATATTGATTTTAAGGAGAAAAAATGGAAATCAGAATGGACAAATTCTTATCAAAATTTAACTCAGATTTTTGAATCCTTAGAATCCTGGAATCAAGAGGTTTTAGAACCTGTCATCAAACAATTCATATCAGACTATCAATATAAAATGGGAGATGTATTGCCTTCATTAAGGGTAATGCTTTCAGGAATTCCTATGGGCCCGGATATTTATAAAATGCTCATTTCATTAGGAAGAGAACAAGTTATTCTAAGAATACAGAATGGAATAACATCATTAAACAGCAAATAAATTTTAGAACAAATGAAAATTAAATTTTGTGGCGCAGCGCAAGAAGTAACTGGAAGTAGTCATTTATTAACCTTAGAGAATGGTTTTAAAATACTACTGGATTGTGGGTTATTTCAAGGAGATGTCGATAATCTCGAGGAACTTAATTCCACTTGGTTTTTTGATCCTAAAGAGATAGATTTATTAATATTATCCCACGCACACATAGATCATTGTGGACGGATACCAAAATTAGTAAAAGATGGATTCAGAGGCAATATATTTAGTACACATGCCACTCGAGATCTAAGTGCTATCATGCTCATGGATACCGCCCACATTCAAGAACGAGATGCACAATTTCACAATGAAAAAATGTTAGCTAAACTCCGAACAAATAAAAATTATAAGGGCAAATTAGAAGAACGCGTTCCATTATATAATTCTCAGGACGTGGTGAATGCTATAAAATTATTTGTCGGCATGTCTTATGATCAACTCATTGAAATTTCACCTGGCATACATTTATTGTTCACTGATGCAGGACATATCCTAGGTTCTGCCAGTGTAAATCTTAGAATTAAACATGGTGGTGATGATTTGAGGCTTGCTTTTTCTGGAGATATTGGACGACCAAATCGACCGATACTGAGTGATCCGCATCCCATGTTGCCTTCTGATATCGTATTAACAGAATCGACCTATGGAGATCGACTTCACATAGAAAAACCAGCAGAAAAAAACAGGTTCTTGGATATTATTAATCAGACTTGTATTCAGCAAAAAGGTAAAGTTATTATACCAGCTTTTAGTCTTGGAAGAACCCAGGAAATTGTCTATATATTAGATCAATTGGAACATGAAATGCGCTTACCGAATATTCCAGTTTATGTGGATAGCCCTTTAGCCGTTAATGCAACAGATATATTCAGAACCCACCCGGAATGTTTTGATTATGATTTACATCAATACATTTTAAAAGACCCTGATCCATTTGGTTTTAATACACTACATTATATTACCGATGTGAATGAATCTAAAAAATTGAATACATCTAATGATCCATGTATCATCATTTCTGCAGCAGGTATGGTCAATGCAGGTCGTATCAAACACCATGTATTTAATAATATTTCAAATCCGAATAACACTATTTTATTTGTAGGTTACTGTTCTCCGAATACACCAGGAGGCATTTTAAGAAGTGGTGCGCCAACGATAAAAATGTTTAATGAAGTAATGAAAGTAAATGCAAAAATTGAAATCATGGATTCATTTTCTGCACATGGTGATCAAAAAGAAATGTTGGATTTTCTTGCTAATCAAATCAATACTTCACAACGTATGTTTTTAGTCCATGGCGATGCGGATACACAAATTATTTATAAAGACAAATTAAAACATGAAGGATTTAAGAATATTGAGATTCCTGCGTTAGGTGAAGAGGTTAATTTATAAACGAGGCCATAGTTTATTACTGTTAGTTTAATATTCTCAATGAATCTTCACTGATGTGAATGGTTTTTAATTGAGTAGTTCGGGTTGAAATATCTGCTGAACCATTTTCAAGTCTAAGGACTCCTCGTGGGCATACAGCAGCACAAATTCCGCAGCCTACGCACGAAGCTCGAACTATATTCTGACCACGTTGTGCATAAGCCCGGACATCGATACCCATTTCACAATAGGTGGAACAATTACCACAACTAATACATTGTCCACCGTTGGTTGTGATCCGGAATCGTGAGAAAAATTTCTGCTGTATTCCAAGTATTGCTGCCATCGGACAACCAAACCTACACCAGACACGGCTACCTAATAATGGATAAAATCCCACACCAATCACACCTGAAAAAGCAGCTCCAATGATAAATCCATACCACTTGCGCAATTCATAAGTGTTGATTCCTAATAAAGTACTTATGCCCGTTTTATATGAATAAAGAACGCCAATAGTCATAAAGACAGAAATAAAGAGTACACTATAAATTAAATATCGTTCCAATTTCCATGCTTTGATCGATTTATCGGATAGGTGTCTAAACGAATCACCTGCCGTTTCAGCTAAACCACCACAACCACATACCCAACTGCAATACCAGCGTTTACCATATAAGTAAGTAAGTATTGGAGAAATTAGAAAAATCATGGCTAAGCCCCAAATGAGCATAAACCATCCTATATTTCCTGCCTTCATCAATTCTTCAAGATGCCAGGAATCAAAAAAATAATAATTCAGGGGCCACATGTTTTTAAAATCATTGAATGGTAAATTCAATCGCAACATGAATTCAGGAAGTAAAAAAGCAAAAGCTGTTTGAAAAAAAATAACTGAAATGGTTCTTAATAATTGATATTTATTGTGGCGATATTTCCAAATAAACTTTATTCCAAAAAGTATAATTGCCAGTGTATATAAAGTACCGTAAACGAACCATTCACTTGCGGGCTGATTTTTAAAAAATTGACTTAATGGATCAAAGAAACCAATGATTCCAGTATTGCCTGATGAGGATAGGCCCAGTATATGTGGAAACCAATATAGTAGTATATAAAAGCAAGTTAACACAACACCAAGTATCCATGCTGAAATTCCTCTTCCAGTCAAAGTTCCAGTCCAAACACCGTTGTTTTTAATTCCTTCGGGTAAGTTTGCATACAAGGTTTTGGAATAATAAATAATGATTAATGATATACTTAAAAGTAAACTGACTAATAATCCAAAACTTACTATTTGGGTAAATTGTGCTAGACAAAAAATGCCTAATAAAATTCCTAGCCCAATTGTAATTAAAATGACCTGAAATTTTGAACGGATCAATGATTTTGATCGAATGAAATTGGAATGATTCAGCATTATTTTTGTGTTAGAAATTTGAAAACATGATTCAATGTTTTATTTTTATTTAAAATAATTTGTTGATTGAATTGTTGATTGTATGATTCAACTAAAGATACTTCATGATTTTTATAAAATTCAGGATCAAAAAACGCTAGTCTAATATTTTGGACTACATCATTCAATCCAGTTTTTTTTAAGATCCATTTCTCACAAACTTCGTGTCTAAATCTAATTCCCATTAAGTTAAAGCCTAGAATTTCACTGGTTTCAATATTAAAAACCAATCGAATACTTTTTTTACCATCAGGATGCTCCCAATAAAAACTATTAAATGGTGATTGAATTTTTGATGGGACAAAACCATAGACCTGATACTCGATATCCAGAAATTTAGCAGAATTAAACCAGATCCCTGGATTATAACTGACGGGTTTTTTACAAATATTATATGCGACCGTTTCACCCATCATCCTACCAGTATACCATACGGCTTCAATCGGTTTTCTTCCATATAGTGGATATCTTAATTGCGCGCAATCACCTATAGCATAAACATCAGTAATATTAGTTTCAAGATGTTCATTCACCAAAATTCCTCGATCCGTTTCAAGTGTTGTATTATTCAGAAATTCTATATTTGGCTTAACACCCACTGTTAGTCCTACGTAATTACATTCTATTTGTTCTCCGGTTGACAGAATTACTCCCCCTGCTTCTCCGTGACCATTATCCAGAATTTCTGTAAGCTCACAATTTAATTTTAAGTCGATGTTGTGTTCATGAATATGTCTGGAAATCATGGCGGCTTCCTCTGGAGGTAAGATATTATACCAATACTCTTTTTCTCTAACGACAAGGGTTACAGGAATGTGCCTGGAATGAAACATCTCTGCCATCTCAATTCCAATTAAGCCTCCTCCTACAATTACAGCACGCGAGCAATTTTTGCTGTATTGTTCCATCATATCCAGATCTTTTAGGTGATATAGTCCACTCACACCTTTAAGATCTTGACCCGGCCATCCCATTTTATTGGGTATAGATCCTATGGCTAGTATTAATTGATCGTAATGCAGATTTAATCCAGATTCAAGGGTTAATGATTTAGAAGTAAATTCGATTCCAATCACGCTATTGTGAAGTAATTCTATACGGTTTTTTTTCCAAAATCCATCCTCAAAGGGTTTGATATCTTTAAAACGCATATGGCCCATATAGACATACATAAGTGCTGTACGTGAAAAGAAATGGGTTGATTCTGAAGAAATAATCGTTATATCATGGTTAGATAATTTCCGGATGTGTCTGGCAGCAGTAACACCAGAAATGCCATTTCCAATAATGAATATTCTTGCCATGTACTGATTTGATAAAAGCTTAGTAAAGGTAGGATTTTGGAATTATAAGCGGAATAAATATACCTATATTACTTCCGAAACTTACATTTTTACCCATCAGACGTTGTATATATGTAATAAAATGCATTAAACTAAATTTAATTAATATATATATAATATTGTAATTCAATATCTTATATTTATAATTACTTTTTTTAGTGCAAATTATTTCTCTAATAAATTATAATGAAATATCGATTTTTTAAATAATATAGTTTAACTTTACCCTTCAGTACGCTAAATAATAAGGTTATGACAAGAATATTTACCATTTTGTTTTGTTTATCAATGTCTTTGGGCTTTTCTCAAGAACGGTTTAGTTCAGAATTTAATCCTTGTAAGCTCGAAGAAAAAGTGGATGCGTCAAAGGATCAGTACTGTCATAACAAAATACGCAACCATACGAAACGACCTATTTTAGTTTTATGGGCAAAGGAAAACCTATTAATGCCATTGTTTTGGGATTCATATGTGTGTGATAATAATCAATGTTATTCACCGGCAGTTGTTAAATGTCCTGAAGATGCAGCTAATGAAGTTTTGGTAGATAGTACAGTTAATATGGATGTACATTTTCAAACAGACGGTACCCAAGGTGGAGCTCATGTTGTAATTTGGGTCAATGAGAAAGATGATACCACTAAAAAATTAAAAATAGATTACTTATTCAATAAAACCGTTTCCAACAATGAGGTTAAGAATATAGCCATTAAGATGTATCCAAATCCTGCCTCCAATGCATTCACAGTAGAATACAATACAGGATTAACTAGAGTTGAATTATATTCAATACTTGGAAAGAAAGTGGTTTCCTTTAATGCTGGTCATTTCAAGAGTTATGATATTAGTAATTTGGTAGATGGAATATACCTTGTTAAATTGATTGGTCCAAATGACCAATTACTTCGCACAGTTCGACTACAAAAAAGGTCTCCTAGGGCATAATAGGAACTAAATTTATAATCGTATTAACGATCCTATGAAATCAATACATTTTATTTTGTTTTGTTTTGTGGGGACAATGAGTTTTGCTCAGATAAGATTTAATTCCGCATTCAATCCATGTTCCATTGCCGAAAGTCAGATTATTAAGAACGCTGATTATTATTGTCATAATAGGATCATAAACAAGGTCCAAGAAATTCAAGAAATCATGTGGAGCAAAGTGGATGTTAGCATTCCTTCAGGTTGGCAATCTTATGTATGTGATAATAATAACTGTTATACTCCAAGAATTGTAGATTGTCCGGATAAATTACCCAATGTTTTATTAGTAGATAGCTCAGTCAATATGGATGTGCATTTTGAGACAGATGGCATTCAGGGTGGAGCTCATGTAGTCCTGTGGGTTTTTGAAAAAGGCGACACCACCAATAGATTAAAGATTGATTATTTATTCAACATGGTTTTGTCCAATCATGAAACAAAGACTATTTCATTAAAGATGTATCCTAATCCAACTGCCAGTGTATTTTCAATTGCGACTAATACTATTTTAACCCAAGTAGAATTATACGATATATTAGGACAAAAGGTAGCTTCTTATCCAACATTTGAATCTTATGACATAAGTCAATTGAAAGATGGTATTTATTCTGTCAAAATTATAGGTTTAAATAAGCAGGTAATTGCAATATTACGAATCCAAAAGCAAGGTCCAAGATCTTAAAAGGACTGACAATTAATTAATTCAGATTCTAAATCTGCCTCTTATTTATTCAAATGTTATTTTGCTATGGATTTGAATTTAAACACTTCTAATTATGTATTAATAGTGTTTAAACATTATTTAAATCTTCGATTAGTCGACTGGTTAATTGAGCGATAAGACCTACTTTATCCTGTTCAACGCTTTTAACAAAGTTCAAATCTACGGCAGAATCCTTGTCATATTTGGCTGACCACATGATGACTTCTATTAGGATAGGAATGAGGTCAATTCCTTTTGATGTAAGCCGATAAATAATTTTTTGCTTATGGTTTGGGTCACTTGATTTACTTATTATGCCATTCATTTCTAATAATGCCAATCTATCTGCAAGAATATTGGTGGCGATTTTCTCTTCGGATGTGAGAAATTCACCATAGTAATGCTTGCCCTTGAACATTAGATCTCTGACAATAAGAAAAGTCCACCTATCCCCAAAAATTTCTAAGGCAAAATTTATCGGACAATCTGACTTTCTAACGATTTGTTTCACAATGCAAATATATAATAAAATAACTACTTGCAAATTACAAGTAGTTATGTATCTTTGCTGCTCAAATCTTTAAAAAACAAAAAATGACAAATGCAATTAATTGGTTCGAAATCCCAGTTACTGATTTCGCAAGAGCAAAAAAGTTTTATGAAACGCTTTATGGCGCTGAAATTTCAGAGATGCCACACCCTTTGTTTAAGTATGGAATGTTACCAGCGGATATGCAAAATGGGGGTATAGGCGGCGGAATAGTACAAGGAGATGGGTATGTGCCATCTGCAGAAGGAGTGTTAATATATTTGAATGGTGGAGAAGACTTGAATGGTCCTTTATCAAAAGTTGAACAGGCGGGAGGTAAAATTCTAATGCCAAAAACCTCAATTTGCGGAAATGGTTTTATGGCGATATTTTTAGACACTGAAGGAAATAAGATTGCTTTACATTCAATGAAATAAGACGATGAGTACTTTGATTAATTCCATAACTATTGACGCACCTATTGGCAGAATATGGAGTATTCTTACTGATCTAGAATTGTTGGATAAAACCGACCCTGCCGTAAAAAAAGCAACTTTAATTTCCGAGATAAAAACGGGGTTACATGCAAAAAGAAAAGTTATAATGCAAGATGGCAAAAATTGGTTTGACGAAATGATTACCGTATTCAATCCAAATGAAAAACTGGTTTATCAATTGACAGACTGTTCTTTTCCTATCAAAGGATTAAAACACACATACAGTTTTGAAATAATCGGGAACCAAACCAAAGTTCAACAAGTCATGGAATACACAGTAAAGTTTGGTTTAATTGGTGTGATTATGGATAAAATAATGATTGGTAAACAATTTAATTCAGGAATTAACCTGTTTCTAAATGGACTAAAAACATACGCTGAAAAAAATTAACTTCAGCTTGTTAATTCGCAAATCAAGTAAGTGGAAAATATGATGAGCCACGAGCCACCTAACATCCAAAAAATTTACATGTTAGGTGGTTTAACATTTTTGATGGAGACAAAATTGTTCTCTACAAATTCGGTTTAAAAACTATACTAGAATATTTGTAAATGATATATTATTTTAAACGAAAATTCTTTTATGTAAAATTTAAAAAAATGTTATGTCTATATACTTTGTTAAATTTAATATTAATGCATCAATTCGTCTGAAGAAAGAAACTTACAAGAATAGTATCTTAGTTAATGCTTTGTTTTATATATAGATTTAAATTCATTATAAGAATTTGACATTTATACATCCTTTGTACTTATAATTTGTATAATGGACTATGACTTAACTCATTTTTTAATCCTTAAATAAGTATACAGCAATTGATTAAAGTACGATGTCAATTATTTCACCATTAAGGAATATAATAAAATTGTTTTTTGGATTTAAGGATCCAAGCTAAATTAAAACTATTTTTTATAATTTTTTCAACTTCATTATTTGGTATAAAATCTATTTATGCAATTTAAAACCCTTTGATTTAAGCATACTTAAAGATTGTTGGAATTCAAACAAAATCATTAGGTTTTGACACGACAGTAATCAAATCAACAATATCTTTTAATAACAAATCATGAGATAATTAAATCTCTCCGAATATTCAGTTGTTATTTCTAAACCAGACTCAAAATAATATATTTGACCCTTTATTAAAATTAAGGTAAACAATCAATTTTCAATAGTTATGGATTTGCAACAATCAAGAATAGTTTGATTATATGGATTGAATAATCCTATTTCCCTTTCTTTCCTGAGGCCATATTTTTATTTCCACCACCTCGTTTCTGTGAAAAATTTGGGCCTTTGAATTTGGAAATGTTCTTATTGTGATTAAAACCTGGATGGGTTAAATTACTGCCTTTAGCCTTTGGTACGATTTTAGTCACAGGTTTTGGTGTCTCTTCTACGTTTTCACTATCCTTAGTTTTGTCTAGATTCTCTTCTGTCATGGCTTGATTTTTTTTAATAGTTGAACAAAGTTAAAACAAAATATTTGATCATAATATACTCCATATATTAAAATGATCCTGTTATTAAATAAATATTACTGGCGAGCCTTTTGGCTTCATACTTTAAATCATACAATTTTGTATTTATTTCGATCACGTCGAATTGTATTTGTCTGAATTCAACAATTCCAATACTTTGAAACTGTAGTTTTTGGACCGCAATATTAAGGTTCTCCTGAGCTAATGCTAAATTTTTCTTGGTGATTTCAATTTGCTCAATTAAGGAAAGGTAACTCTGATAATTTTGTCTGAGGATCATTCTTGAATTATCCAATAATTCTTCAAGGCTTAATTCTTTTTTCTTAATTTGAAGATCAGCAACTCTGGATTGTCTGCGTATATAGCCACCATTATATATAGGTATTGAAATATTTATGAGCCCTTGTGGACCATAACTTTGATTCAAAAGGCTAAATCCTGCTTCATTTTGACTTCTATTAAAATTATATGCGGCAATTAAATTGACATTGGGATATTTTAAAGCATTAATTTCTTTCTTGTTCAGTTTTGTAATTTCAAGGTCTTTATAGGCCATTAATAGTTCGGGACTTTGATTTGATAATTGAATTAAATAATCATTCAAAGGAGCAAGTGGAATTAATTGAATGGAATCTTGAATTTGTCTTTTATCTTCCGCTGTTCTACCCATTAAATGTTCCAACAAACTTTTTTTATTTTGTTGATCACGAGTTAGATTCAATTGTAGGTTCAGCAATTCATTATGATCTATTTGTGCAGCAATTAATTCTGGTTTTCCCGTCGTACCTAGATCAAATTTTTTTTGTTGTATACCCAATCTAATATCTGCTATGTTTATTTGTTCTTTCACAACCCCAATTTGTTCTTGCAATCTAAGAATATCAGTATAGGTCAATATTATATTATATATTAATTCATTGATTGACTGTTTTACATTTAAACTTCCAATGTCTTGTAATTGCTTTAGTTTTTCTTTGGTGGCAAATACTTTGAATCCGTTGAATACATTCCAGTTTAATTTTAAATCAGCATTACTGTTTTTGAACAATACATTATTGGAGTGAATATTAGTTCCATTCGATAATTTTTGGTCTAAATTATTGGATGAAATGGATGGGTTCATTGATGCTATGATCTCAGGATAAGCTCCTGCATTGACCCAATGATTATTGATTTCAGCAATTTCTTCATCTTGTTTGATCATTTTTATACCAAGATTATTTTGGACCCCCTCCATAATGGCTTGATCCAGACTAAGTAAATTAGACTGTCCCATTAAGTTTATTCCACAGAATAAATACACGACTAATTTAAAGATCTTCATTTATTGGATCTTTTTTGGATGAAAGAAATAAATACATGGCAGGAACAATAAAAAGTGTCAATAATAGGGCAAAAATAATTCCACCAATAATGACTACGCCTAATGGTACACGACTCGCCGATGCGGCACCAAATGATAGTGCTAAGGGCAAGGCTCCAAGTGCCATAGCAAGACTTGTCATAAGTATAGGTCTCATTCTTTGGGTTGCGGCTTCTAATATGGCTATATTTTTTTCTATTCCCAGCATTCTTTTTTTATTAGCAAAATCAACAATCAAAATGCCGTTTTTTGTAACCAAACCTATTAGCATAATCATTCCAATCTGGGAAAAAATATTTATAGTTAAATCAAAAAACCACAGAGAAAATAATGCTCCAGCCATAGCTAATGGAACCGTGATCATAATAATGATCGGATCACTAAAACTTTCAAACTGTGCTGCCAAGATTAAAAAAATTAATATTAATGCTAATATAAATGCGAATCCAACATTACTTGAACTTTCTTTAAAATCTCTTGATGGTCCTGAGAGTGCCGTGGAAAAACTAGGATCTAATAATTTTTTGCCAATATCCTCCATAGCTTTTATTCCTTCCCCTAAAGATTTGCCAGATGCAAGCCCAGCAGAAATTGTGGCCGATTTGTATCGATTAAAATGATAAATAGTTGGTGTCGAAGTTGCTTCATTCAATGTTACCAGATTATCTAAAGCGATTAATTGTCCTGATTTACTTTTGACATATAACAATTTGAGATCAGCGGGTTCGTCGCGCTCATTTTTTTCAATTTGGCCAATCACCTGATATTGTTTCCCATCTTTAGTAAAATAACCGACACGTCGATTGCTATATGCTAATTGAATAGTTTGACCAATTTCCTCAATACTTACCCCCAATGAAGCAGCCTTTGGACGATCAATTTCAACATGTAATTCTGGTTTATTGAATTTCAAATCTACATCCACTTGTTGGAATACCGGGTTCTTATTAGCCTCTTCAATAAATTTTGGAAGGATTTCTTTGATCTTATTAAAATCTACATGCTGTATTACAAATTGAACAGGAAGTCCACCTCTTCTATTTACGGAAATGGTTTGTTCTTGAATAGGAAATGCTTTTCCTTCCGGGAATTTTGATAAACTTTTACTAACCACTTGTACGATTTGATCCTGACTGCGTTGACGCTTATTTGGATCACACAATACAACTCTAATAAATCCTGTATTTACAGCACCTGAGCCAATAAAAGAAGGGGCGGTAACACTAAGTATAATGTTTTTTTCCGGGACGGACTCTAATAAAAATTGACTTAACTTATCAATATACTGATCCATATATTCGTAGGAACTTCCTTCTGGTGCTGTCAAGGATAACCTGAATTGACTTCGATCTTCCAGAGGAGCCAATTCTGATTTTAAATTTTTTCCAAAATAATAGATAGATCCAAAACAAACCAATAGAACGACCCAAGCTAAAATTTTAGTCCTTAAAAAAAATCTTAAAGCACCATGATAAGATTCTTCTAACCAAATATAAAAGGGCTCTGTCTTTCTGTAAAACCATGAATGGGAAAACACCTTTCGACTGAATTTAACATTGAGAATCGGAGTCAAGGTCAACGATACAAACGCAGAAATAAGTACTGCTCCAGCCACAACGATTCCAAATTCTCTGAATAATCGGCCCACGAAACCTTCAAGAAAAATAATGGGAAGAAATACAACAGCTAAGGTTATTGATGTTGAGATCACTGCAAAATAAATTTCCTGAGAACCTTCCCGGGCAGCTTTATACTTACCCATGCCGGCTTCCATTTTTTTAAATATATTCTCAGTTACGACAATACCATCATCAACCACAAGTCCAGTAGCTAATACAATTGCTAATAAAGTGAGTACATTGATTGTAAACCCACACAAATACATAATAAAAAAAGATCCAATTAAAGAAACGGGTATATCTATTAATGGTCTGATCGCAATTAACCAGTCTCTAAAAAATAAGAACACTATTAATATGACAAGTATTATTGATATGATCAAAGTTTCCTTGACTTCTAGTATGGATTGCTTGATAAACTTGGCCTGATCAAGTGCTATGTTAATTTCAAATTCTTTGGGTAGGTCTTTTTTGATTTGTTCATAACGCTTATAGAATTCATCAGATATAGCAACATAATTAGCTCCCGGCTGTGGAGATAGAGCCATACCTATCATGGGTACGCCACTTTCTTTAAGTACGGTTTCCTCATTTTCCGGGCCAAGAACAGCTTCTCCAATGTCTTTAATTCTAATCTCAGATCCACCAAGATTCTTGATGATTAATTGATTAAAATCTTCTTCTGTTTGTAATCTTCCAAATGTTCTAACGGATAACTCGCTCGTATTTCCAGATATTTTTCCTGCGGGCATCTCAATATTCTCCTTAATCAAGGCTTCTTGAATATCTTGAACGGTAAGCCCAAATGCATTCAACTTAACTGGATCCATCCAGATGCGCATCGCATATTTTTTCTCACCCCAAATCATAATACTACTCACCCCAGGAATAGTTTGAAGCTTTTCTAATAAATTATTGTTTGCAAATTCAGTAAGTTCCAATTGGTTTTTAGTATCACTTTTGACGGTCATGGACAAAATCGATTCGGAGCTAGCATCGGCCTTACTTACTACAGGTGGTGCATCTAAATCAGAAGGTAAATTTCGAATGGCTTGTGCTACTTTATCCCTAACATCATTAGCTGCTGATTCCATGTCTTCGTTCAGCTCAAATTCAACATTTATGCTGCTTGATCCTTGACTACTTAATGAGGTAATATTTTTAATTCCGGCAATCCCATTGATGGCTTTCTCTAATGGTTCAGATATTTGAGATTCTATGATATCTGCATTCGCTCCAGGATAATTTGTTTTTATGGATACTGTAGGAGGATCAATGGCCGGAAAATCTCTAACACCTAAAAATCTAAATCCAATGATACCGAATAAAACAATTACAATATTCATGACCACTGCAAACACTGGTCTTCTCAAACTAAAATGGGAAATATTCATAGTATTTCAGTTATTCGGTCAATGGAATTAAAGCAACTTTTGAATTGGGCTTAATGGATAATAGACCACTGATGAGTATCGTATCACCTACAGATAGTCCCGAGACAATCTGAATTTTTGATGAGTCTCTCATTCCCAGAATAACTTTTTGGAATATAACATTACCCCCTTTATATACAATTACTTTCTTATCCCTAGCTTGAGGAATAACAGCTTGTGTGGGAATCATGAGTGCTTTATTATTAGGATCAAATTCAAATAATACATTAGCAAAATTTCCGGGCTTAATGAACCCATCATTATTTTCTACCAAAGCTCTAACTTTAAGTGATCGACTATTAATTTCAATACCAGTCTCCATAGCAATAATGCGAGCCTTATAGATTTTATTACTGCCATTACAAGTAAATTGTATTGGATCCCCAATTTTTATTTTATTGATATTTTTTTCATTTAATAAAAATTCCAATTTCAACTGGTTAACCTGACTAATGGTGGTTAATATAGTTTGAGGAGTAATGTAAGCCCCAAAGCTTATTGATCTCAGTCCTAATCTTCCAGCATATGGTGCTTTGATTTTGGTTTTCTCTATTTGAGATGTAATAATTTCAATATCTGCTTTTAAATTATTTAATTCAAGTAGTGACATTTCATATTCTTGTTGCCCAATGCCTTTAATCTGTAATAACTCAGATTGTCGCTTTTCGGTATTTTGTGCAATTTGTAATTGGATTTTTAACTTTTTTAATCTTGCTTGCAATTCCTCATCATTTACACTTGCTAATAAAAATCCAGAAGGTACCGTGGCTCCTTCTTTAATATTAAGATAGGTAATCCGACCGGATACTTCAGATTGGATATCCGTTGATTCAAATGGAATTATGTTTCCAGGTGTAGAAACAGATTCGGACAATGTACTTTCTTTAACAATATATCCATCTGCTGTCATTGCCCTTACAGCTGTTGTCGAACTATTTGGAGTTTCAGCAGTTTTCGATTCTTTACAAGACACCCAACACAATAGGTTCAAGAATAATATATATGATAAATAACGATTCATATGTTTTTCCTCTTTAAAGACACTTAGTCCCAGATTTTATTTTGTTTCTTAATCTAACAAGAATAATCTGGTTTAGTTTTTCAATATAAGTTGAGAGTAATACAAAAAAAATAGCCCCACAATTTTGTAGGGCTATAAATTTTAAATAGGCAAATAATTAAACTATGCTTGTCTAACGTTTACTGCATTTAATCCTTTTCTTCCTTCCTCAAGGTCAAAAGTTACTTCGTCGTTTTCTCTAATCTTATCGACTATTCCATTAACGTGTACAAAATACTCTTTACTTGATTCTGAATCCTTAATGAAACCAAAACCTTTGGCATCATTGAAAAACTTAACAATTCCTTTACTCATTATATAAAAATTTAAATTTAATAATCAAAGGTAACATATAATTCGTGGGAAAAGTCCAATATGCCTTAAAATTAACAGCAAATTATCAAAATAACTGGCAATTTACCTATTTTTAAATACTTATATCAAATTATTGTAATATCTTTTTATGCTAAATCAATACTATATCCAAGTACACAATCTTCAAATAAATCCATTTTTTCTTCAAATGTTGAATTGACCAATTCAATTGAGTTTGACAAAGTCTCTGTACAAATTAATTGTTTATGAGCCTCTAATGCGGAAAGTATTGATGCGTGGGATTCCAATTGTATCTTAATGCGATCTGTAATTTGATAATCTTTCAGTTTTCGAATATTTTGAATTCTATTGATCAATTCCCGAGCTGTTCCTTCTGCCAACAACTCATCGGTTATACTGATATCTAATGCTACAGTAATATGATCACTCGTACCAACTAACCAACCTGGGATATCTTCTGAAATAATCTCCACATCATCTTTACCAATTTCGTAAGAAAGCCCATCAACAACAATTTGAATGGAATGGCCCGTCTGCAAAACGTCCAATTGACTCGCTTCAAGATCTTGAATAATAGTTATAGCAGCTTGCATATTCTTACCCAATTTTTTTCCAAGATTTCTAAAATTAGGTTTGGCTTTACGAACAATAATATTATCTTGATTGGTGATAAAATTAATTTCCTTAATATTAACTTCTGCTTTAATTAACTCTTCAATTTTAATAATATCCAATTTCATCTGCTCAGCAATGATTGGAATTAATATTTGTTTTAAAGGTTGTCTTACACGGATTTTTTGACCTTTTCGCAATGAAAGTACTAATGAAGAGATGTTCTGAGCTAGCTCCATTCTTCGCTCCATGGCTAAATCTATCCATCCTTCATTACAAACCGGTAAGTCTGTTAGATGAACTGAAATTGCATTCGAATTCGATTGACCAGATGTTCCATGTTGAAGGGTGAGACCTCTGTAAAGCCATTCTCCAAAAAATGGAGCAAAGGGTGCTATCAATTGACTCACTGTATATAAACATTCATATAATGTTTCAAATGCAGCCTTCTTTTCTATAGTCGAATCGGTTCTCCAAAAACGTTTTCGCGATAATCTAACATGCCAATTGGATAAATCATTTCCAACAAAAATTTCTACAAGCCGAGCAGCTTGTGTAGGTTCGTAATCATCCATAAACTTACGATACCCTTTGATCAAAGATTGTAGTTTAGAAATAATCCATTGATCCAATTCTGGCCTTTCCTGTATTGGAACTTTGCTTTGGTGGTCCATTTTGAATTGGTCTACATTAGCATAAATGGCAAAGAAATTATAGGTATTGAATAATGTTCCAAAAAACTTATTTCTAACCTCCATAATTCCATCGAGATCAAATTTTAAATTCTCCCACGGATCAGCATTACTCACCATATACCATCTTGGAGCATCCGCACCAAAGGTGTTTATAGTTTCAAAAGGATCGACAACATTTCCTTTGCGTTTAGACATTTTTTCACCATTCTTGTCAAGAACTAGACCATTTGAAACCACCGTTTTATAAGCAACACTATCAAATACCAAACCAGCTATAGCGTGCAAAGTATAAAACCATCCACGAGTTTGGTCAACCCCCTCTGCAATAAAATCAGCTGGAAATAATTTACCCTCGAGTTTTTCACCTGAGAATGGATAATGTATTTGTGCATAAGGCATAGCTCCACTATCAAACCAAACATCAATAAGATCAGTTTCGCGTACCAATTTTTCATTTCCGTCATCACTCACTAATACGATTTCATCAATAAAAGGACGATGTAAATCTTTTGGCAATGTTTGTTTTAAATTGAATTTGACATTTGCTTTATTAATTTCATCCCCTAACATGGCCATTGAACCAATGCATTTAGTAACAGTACCACTTTCATTTCTCCATATAGGTAATGGAATTCCCCAAAATCGGGATCTTGATAAATTCCAATCTTGAAGATTCTCTAACCAATTTCCAAAACGACCTGTACCTGTAGATTCTGGTTTCCAATTTATGGTTTTATTGAGTTCTACCAAACGATCCTTTTTGGAAGTCACATTGATAAACCAACTGTCTAATGGATAATACAAAATAGGTTTATCTGTCCGCCAGCAATGGGGATAATTGTGGGAATATTTCTGAGCATTAAGTAATTTACCTTCTTTCTTTAATTTAATAATCAATCTTTCGTCAACCGATAAGTATCGGTCTAATCCAAGTCGAATTTTTTCACTTTCTTTTTCTTCAATAGACAAATAATCTTCCTTTACATATTCATGCGCAAAATCATATACTTCATCTGTAAATCGACCTTGTTTATCCACTAACGTTAGCGCTCCAATGCCATTTTTTTTGGCCACTCTCATATCATCTGCTCCAAAGGACGGGGCAATATGTACAATACCGGTACCATCTTCAGTAGAAACAAAATCTCCACTTATTACTTCATAAGATTTACCCTCTGAAGGTCTAGCATAATTAAATAACGGTTCATATTTTAAGCCTACCAAATCAATCCCAATAATCTCATCTAGAAGTAATTTATAATGAATTAATTTATCAATAGGTTCGGGAAGTTCTTCATTAGAAGCATATTCATGTTCTGGCTTAAACCATTTTGAAACCAATGCCTGTGCCATGACAATATAATTTTTATCCTTAGTGTATGGATTCCAGGTTTCAACTAAACAATATTTAATTTTTTCACCTACAGCCAAGGCGGTATTACTTGGCAAAGTCCAAGGTGTAGTAGTCCAGGCAGCAATGGATATTGGGAAATGTTTAAAGATTAATTGTTGTTTTTCATTATATGATGATACATCAACTTGAAATAATGCCACTGCTGATAAATCTTTAACTTCGCGATAACATCCTGGTTGATTTACTTCATGGGAACTTAATCCAGTTCCAGCAGCCGGTGAGTAAGGTTGAATGGTATAACCTTTATACAATAAATTTTTATCGAATATTTCTTTCAATAAATACCAAACAGATTCAATATACTCATTTTCAAAAGTCATATAAGGATGATCTAAATCAACCCAATAACCCATTTTTCTGGTCAGATCATCCCATTCATTTTTATAACGCATGACCGTTGCTTTGCACTTAGCATTATAATCTTCAATAGAAATAGTTATTCCTATGTCTTCTTTGGTTATTCCCAATTCTTTTTCGACACTTAATTCAATGGGTAATCCATGGGTGTCCCATCCACCTTTACGATGTACTTGTTTGCCAATCAATGTTTGATATCTACAAAAAATATCTTTCACTGCCCGACCCATAACATGATGGATGCCTGGTTTTCCATTAGCTGATGGAGGTCCCTCATAAAATACAAATGTTGGAGCGCCTTGACGATTTGATACACTCTTATCAAAGATTTTATGATCTTCCCAAAAGCTTAATATTTCTTTGTCAATATCTGGTAAACTTAAACTTTTAATGACTTGATACATACCCAATAAAATTAAAATAAGTCGCAAAGATAATTGAAACAGACCAAAAGACTAATATTTTATAGATCTATCATTATACGAAAGACTAAATGAATAAGCTTTTACTTATCTTTGTTCAAACATTGAAATGGAGCCAGTAATCACTATCAGAAATAAATAATTTCATTCCTTATATAAAATATATGGCACCAACTTTTGTTTTTATTATTAATCCAAAATCTGGATCCGCAAAAAATAAAATTTTACCTGCCAAAATTAAATCATTTTTTAACTCGGATCAATTCATTATTGAGTTTACAGAATTTCC
The DNA here is from genome assembly GCA_044228225.1 of Saprospiraceae bacterium. Classification (GTDB taxonomy): domain Bacteria; phylum Bacteroidota; class Bacteroidia; order Chitinophagales; family Saprospiraceae; genus Vicinibacter. Next base: position 26,953 of record JBGAVH010000008.1, read on the forward strand.
AAAGCATGCTACCATTATTGCTTCTAAATATGCAGAGATCCCACATCACATTATCATAGCCATTGGGGGTGACGGAACAATCAATGAAATTGCACAGGCCTTAGTGAACACTTCAACAAAAATGGGAATCATTCCAACCGGTTCTGGAAATGGTTTCGCTAGCCATTTAAAAATACCTAAAAATATTGATCAATGTTTTAAATTAATAAAAAATCAGCACAGCATTTTGTCTGATGTTATTCAAGTTAATGATTCTATCTCTTGTAATACTGCAGGGCTTGGGTTTGACGCATATGTCGCAAAGCTTTTTGGTAATGATGGTCATCGTGGGTTTTTGTCATATATGCGTCTGGGATTGGGCAAATTCAAAAACAGTACGGCGATGAATGTAACCATAGGAGATGCCACTTTTAAGAATATTTTGAGTCTGGAAATTGCCAATTCGAATCAATTGGGCAACAATGCAAGAATATCACCACATTCAAATGTAATCGATGGTATAGCCGAGGTGGTTTTATTGACTAAACCCAAATGGTTCCAAATACCTTCCATATTATGGGCAGTATTTACTGGAACTTTTGATCATCATAGATTAGGAAAAATAATTTCTTATCAGAATGGAGTAATTCGGGTAGATAAGCCAACAGATTTTCATATTGATGGTGAATATAAAGGCGAAGTTTCACAAGTTAAATTTGAAGTTCTCACAAAAAAATTACACGTTATTTGTCCTGAATATAATATCCATAAAATTTAATTTTCTATAATTTTAAAAGGTGTTTTTATGTCTGAGTTGTTTTGGGGAATTGATATGGGTGGAACAAAAATTGAAGGTGTCGTATTAGAGACATCACCTCAACTTAATATCCTGAGCCGATTGCGAATTCCAACTGAACAGGAATTTGGATATGTACACGTATTAAATCAATTTAAAAAATTAGTGGGATTATTAATTGAAGAAACTGGACAAAAACCACATCGAATTGGCATTGGAACACCCGGAATCATTGATTTTACAACTCATCTCATTAAGAATAGTAATACAAAATGTATTATTGGAAAACCGATGAAAGAAGATCTTCAACAGCTACTTGGTATAGAAGTTAGAATGGCTAATGATGCTAATTGTTTTGCCATGGCAGAATCACATCTTGGGGTGGTACCAGACTTTGTTAAAAATCCAGAAGTCGTTTTTGGTGTAATAATGGGTACTGGTGTCGGAAGTGGTATTGTGGTAAATGGAAAAGTAATTAATGGAAAACATGGTATTGGTGGAGAATGGGGACATAATAGTCTTGATGAACATGGAGAACTATGTTATTGCGGTCAACGAGGTTGCGTTGAAACGTTTATTTCAGGACCGGCTACCGAAAATCATTATTACAATTTGAGTGGTAATAAATTGAAATTAAAAGAAATTTATAAATTGTATCAAGGTCATGATCCCAATGCTATGGCTACGATTGATCGAATGATGCATTATTTTGGAAGAGCAATAGCAACTGTAATAAATATTGTAGATCCTGAAGTAATAGTTTTTGGAGGGGGTGTCGGTAATTTAGATGTTATCTACGAACGTGGTAAAGAAGAAGTACTAAAACATCTTTTTAATGGTGAATTGAATACCTTGTTCTTGAGACCTAAGTTGGGAGATAGTGCGGGTGTTATTGGTGCAGCACTATTATAAAAAATGAGGCATAAATTATTCTTCATGTTTAGAATATGTTTATTTTTACTGTATAATTAGGGATACACTAATTTCTAATTGAACACCTATTTCATTAATTAACACTTGGTTAGTCATTTACAATTGACTATCAAAACCTAAAATTTTTACTTTATGGAAGTTAAATCCACTGAAGCTCAATTTGTATTGAAATTCATCAATCAAACCAATCGATCTGTATTTTTAACTGGAAAAGCAGGAACCGGCAAAACCACTTTATTAAAGGAAATTATCCAATCCACATATAAAAATACTATAGTTGTTGCACCTACGGGAATTGCCGCTTTGAATGCAGGAGGTGTGACGATCCATTCCATGTTTCAACTGCCATTTGGCGGATTTATTCCTGAACGGAATGTGAAAGATATCTTTCCAGAGCATTTAAGATTTGAAACTAAAGATACCATTTTAAGACATTTTAAAATGAGTGGTATTAAAAAATCGGTTATTCAAAATATTGACTTGTTGATTATCGATGAAGTAAGCATGTTGCGTTCAGATCTATTGGAAGCCATGAATTTTGTTATGCAAAAAATTAGAAAAAATAATTCAGTCTTTGGTGGTGTGCAAATACTGTTTATTGGAGATCTATTGCAATTGCCGCCTGTAATTCGTCAAGATGAATGGCAAGTTTTAAAAAAATATTATACTGGAAAATTTTTCTTTCACGCTCCTATTATTCAACAAAATCCACCACTTTATATAGAACTTTCAAAGGTTTTTAGACAATCTGATGATACGTTTATTAGAATATTAAATAACTTAAGAAATAATCATATTTCTCAATTGGATGTCGATGTATTAAATCAATATGTTCAAACAAGTTTTGATATAAAAAAAAGCACAGGATATATCGTTCTAACTACACACAATGTTAAGGCTGATGCCATTAATAGTCAAGCGCTACTAAATTTGAATGGAGAAGCTAAAACCTATAAAGCTCAAATAATTGACGATTTTCCTGATAAAATGTTTCCAATGGATTCTAATCTTGAACTAAAAATTGGGGCACAAATTATGTTTCTTAAAAATGATTCATCTATTGAAAAGAATTACTTCAATGGAAAAATGGGTGTCATTAAATCATTATCTGATCAAGAAATTTTAGTTCATTTTCCCGAAGAAAAGAAAACCATCGAGGTTGAACCCTATATCTGGGAAAATATACGATATCGTGTTGATGATATGACTAAAGAGATTACAGAGGAAGTAATTGGTACATTTACTCAATATCCTATAAAATTAGCCTGGGCTATTACAGTTCATAAAAGTCAAGGATTAACTTTTGACAAAGCAGCCCTTGATGTTTCTGATGTATTTGCACCAGGACAGGCTTATGTTGCTTTATCCCGGCTTCGATCGTTGGGAGGTTTAATTTTATTGTCTAAAATGCATATGAATGGTATTACAAACGACCTGGATGTGATGGATTATGCAACTAACAAAACACCGACAGAAATACTTCAAAATACGCTTCAGGTAGAAACTAAAATATTTATCCATCAATATTTAAATGTTAGTTTTCAATGGAAACCTATAGTTCAAGAATGGAAGAATCATATCAATAGTTATGTTGAAGAAACGATAAAATCTGAAAAATCTAAACACAAAAAATGGGCAGTACAAATGCTTAATCAATGGAGTGAATTATTAGAACCAGCTTCCAAATTTATATTTCAACTAGATCATATATTTCAATCGGAGCCATTGGATCTTAATTTTTTGATTACAAGATTAAATGCAGCCTATAACTATTTTTATAATAAATTGGAGCCCATAGTAGATGAAATATTAAGAAAAATTGAATATATAAAAGGGGTAAAAAAAGTTAAAGAATATTATGAAGAATTGCAAATTTTAGAAGAATTACAAATGAATGCCGTCTTGAGATTGATGAAGGCAAAACTGCTCATCGAATCATTGGTGGATGGAAAAACTATTTGTAAGGAAAATTTAAATTCTGATGAAATAAAAAATTATAAATTCAACAAATTAGTACAAATCAAAGAGAGAAAAAAGCAAGACAACCCAGATTATTTTGAAGATATAAACTATTATGAAAAGAATAAAAAATCAAAAGAACTTAAAAAACCAAGTCATATTGTAACCTATGAATTATGGCAACAAAAAATATCTTTTGATGACATTGCTTTAATCAGAAAACTAACTCCACAAACCATAAATAACCATCTAGCAAAATTAATAGAATCAGATATCATTCTTCTTTCAGATGTATTACCAGCAGATAAAATTAGGGATTTATCCTTGTCTTTTAAGGACTTCAATGGTATTTCATTAACCGACATTAAAGAAAAATATGGCGATCAATTTACTTGGGATGAATTGAGATTGTATAAAGCAAGCTTAAAGAAGGACTGAGTTTCAATGGTCATTTGTTTCAAAAAAAAACCGCAACATGTTGACATATTGCGGTTCTGGTAACTATTTTATTTATTTTTACTGGATTAAACGTTTTCCTTCTTTTAATCCTTGTTCCATTTGCTGTTGCATATTTTGAATAGGAGTTTCATGTTTCACGGATCCATATAATTCACCAAGAATAGGTGCTATTGTAAGTCCAACCAAACAAGTTAACTTTATCAATATATTCATAGAAGGGCCTGAAGTGTCTTTGAATGGATCACCAACAGTATCTCCAATTACTGCTGCTTTGTGCGGTTCAGAACCTTTAAAAAATTTCTCACCGTTAATTTCTACACCGGCTTCAAAAGATTTTTTAGCATTATCCCATGCTCCCCCTGCATTATTTTGAAAAATGGCCCACACTACACCACTAACACAAACCCCAGCCATATATGCACCTAAGGCTTCCGGGCCCATCACAAACCCAATAATAATAGGAACTGATATGGTAATTAGTCCAGGTAACATCATTTCTTTAAGTGCGGCTTTAGTTGATATAGCCACACATTTAGCGTATTCTGGTTTTCCAGTGCCTTCCATAATTCCAGGAATCTCTCTGAATTGTCGGCGCACTTCATTTACCATTTCCATAGCGGCTTTTCCAACAGATCGCATGGCTAATGCCGAAAAAACTACAGGGATCATGCCTCCAATAAAAAGAGCGGATAATACATCTGCTTTAAAAATATTAATTCCATCAATTCCTGTAAAAGTTACATATGCTGCAAAGAGACCAAGTGCTGTTAAAGCTGCTGAGGCAATTGCGAATCCCTTACCAATAGCTGCAGTAGTATTACCAACAGAGTCCAAAATATCTGTCTTTGTTCTTACGTCTTTGGGTAATTCACTCATTTCGGCTATACCACCGGCATTATCTGCAATTGGACCGAACGCGTCTATCGCCAATTGCATAGCGGTAGTTGCCATCATTGCTGAAGCTGCTATTGCCACACCATAAAAACCGGCTAAGCTGTAGGTAGCCCATATAGCTCCTGCAAACAATAAAACAGGTCCTGCAGTACTCAACATACCTGAACTTAAGCCTCCAATAATGTTTGTAGCCGCTCCAGTTCCTGATTTTTGTACGATATCGTTTACCGCAAATTTTCCTAAGCCTGTAAAGACTTCTGTCATCCAAGAAATAGCTCCACCTACGAAAAGTCCAATTAAGACCGCATAAAAAACATCATTCGGAGTTACAGTAACCAATCCTCTACCAAAAAAATTCATTTGCATAACTTCTGGCAACAACCAATGTATCATAAAAAATGAAGCCACAGCAGTCATAATTATTGAGCTCCAATTACCCATATTTAGTGCAGATTGAACCTGAGCCTCTTTAGCTAAATCATTTTTTACTCGAACAAAAAAAGTACCCAATATCGAAAAAACGATACCTACTCCAGCCATTAACATGGGTAAAAGTATAGGTCCTAAACCTCCAAAATGGTCTGTATTCGTAATGCTTCCACCCATATCACGTATGACATAATTGCCAAGAACCATTGCAGCCAATACGGTAGCTACATAAGATCCAAATAAATCAGCACCCATGCCCGCAACATCTCCAACATTATCACCAACATTATCTGCTATGGTTGCAGGATTTCTTGGGTCATCCTCAGGAATTCCAGCCTCGATTTTACCCACTAAATCAGCACCTACATCAGCAGCCTTAGTATAAATACCACCACCAACGCGTGCAAATAATGCAATAGATTCAGCACCTAACGAGAATCCTGCAAGGACCTCTAGAATAGTGCCCATAGCTTGCACAGGAGGTCTTGAAATTCCTTTAATAGCTGAATCTGCCCAGACACCACCCATATAATATTGAAAGAATATGGCAAACAGGGAACACAATCCGATAACTGCAAGTCCAGCGACTCCAAGTCCCATAACCGTACCACCTCTGAAAGATACTTGTAGTGCTTTACTAAGGCTGCTTCTAGCTGCTTGAGTGGTTCTGACATTAGCTTTTGTAGCTATTTTCATTCCAATAAAGCCTGCTAAAACAGAAAATACGGCTCCAATTACGAAGGCGATAACAATGAACCAATGTGTTGTTTCAACTTGAGTACTTAATAACCCGAGTAAAATACCAGCAATAATGACGAAAATGGATAACACGCGGTATTCGGCCTTAAGAAAGGACATAGCTCCTTCTGCAATAGCATCTGAGATAGATTTCATTTTGGCATCTCCGGCATCTTGTTTTGATACCCAATTATATAAATAGGCCATATAAAGAAGGCCGAGAACCCCAAATAAGGGTATTAGATTGACTAAATTTTCCATGGATTTATCGTTTTAAGTGCGCAAAGATAAAGGATTCTTATATCTATCCTAATTTTTAGAAGGCACTACATCTGAGAAAATGCGATAAATCAGACGAATAGTTAGGTGAAAAAAGACAAAAACAAATTACCTTTTAATACCATTTTTAATACGATCTACCAAACCTGGTGATACTATTGGACGATGTAAGCTTGATTTTAATTTTTCCCTGATGATTCGTTCTCTCATAAAGGCATTCTGACTACTGGGGTCATTACTTATTTGTTTTAGAAACTCATTCTGGTCATCCTGACTCATTTCTTTGTCAAAAAATGATCCGATTTTTTTACCCAATTCTGAAAAGTCAAAATTTGTCATACTAAAGTATTTAGTTTTTTATAACTCTTAAATTTTAAACAAATAAAACCACGATCCCTATTCTGAATCTGTGGTTAAGTCATCTTTGTCACCCCTTAAGTCTTTATAACCAAGGTTTTTGGCGTAATTTTTTAATTTTTCTTTAAGCAAATTTCTGGCTCTAAATAACCTGCTCCTTACCGTACCAATAGGAACATCAAGAATTTTGGCTATTTCTTCATAAGTGAATTCTTCGATATCACACAATAAGAGCACCGTTTTAAAATCTTCCGGCAAAGCGTTCATCGCTTGAGTAACTTCGTCACCCATCATATTATCGAACATCTCCTCCCTCAAATCGTGATAGCTGCTTAAATGACTATCCTCACCATCGTGAAAACTTACAATATCCTCATAATCAACCTGTGTAGGACGCTTGTTTTTCTTCCTATAGTCGTTGATATAAGCATTTTTCAGTATTTTAAACAACCAAGCCTTTGCATTAGTTCCATCTTCGTACTTATCTATGAATCTAAATGCTTTTAAATAAGTCTCTTGAACAAGATCTGCAGCATCTTCTTCGTTGTACGTTAAATGAAAAGCAAATGTATTCAATGCTTCCAGATGAGGCAAAAACTCTTGTTCGAAGCGATCCTGGGCATTAGAGGGTACTGGTTTCAACAATCTTAAATTTAAACACAAAGAACGTAAAATTATAGATATTCATATCTTTAGCACTCATTGTTTAATTAATTGATCTCAATTATTATAAATTAATGCTCATGAGAATAGGTCTTTTTCTGATTGGAATCATTGTGGTCTCGCTGTTTGATCCTGTGTTGGGACAAAGTCAGCCTGAAGAATTAGGACTCATAAAATGGAATAGGGACCTTGACCTGGCCCAATCCTTGTCCCTCAAAACAAAAAAACCCATCTTAATCCTATTTCAAGAAATTCCAGGATGTGGAACCTGCAAATCCTATGGAAATAAAGTACTTAGTCATCCATTTATATTGGAATCAATAGAAACCTATTTTGTCCCATTAGCTATTTATAATAACAAACAAGGTAAAGATAAAAACGTATTGGATTTATTTGGTGAGCCCGCCTGGAATAACCCTGTGGTCCGAATTGTTGATGCGAAACTAAATCCTATTGTTGACAGGTTGAATGGGAATTATAGTGCTTATGGACTTTTATCTAAAATTACTACAACACTACTTAAAACGAATCAAAAAATACCCAAATATTTAGAACTTTTTGAAGAAGAGTTACAAGCTAAAAACACTGGTACGGAAAAAATGACTTTTGGAATGTATTGTTTTTGGAGTGGGGAAAAAAATTATGGCAAAATAAATGGTGTCGTTTCAACTACAGCCGGTTTTATGAGTGGCCGGGAAGTTGTAGAAGTTGAATATAATCCTAAATTAATATCTGGTGCAGATTTGATTAAACAGGGTCAAAAAGTTAACTGTGCTGATGAAGTTTATTTGGATAAAAAAAATAAATCATTACAAGAACATATTACAATTAAAGAGTATAGTACATTTAAAGCGGACAAAGAACTTAAATACTATTTATTTAATACGAAATATAAACATATTCCGATGAGCGCTCTCCAAGCTGCAAAAATAAATAGCTTGTTAGCAGAAGGAAAATCCATTGAATTTCTATTGTCGCCTTATCAATTGATGTGGCTGGAAAAAATTAAAGATGTTCCTAAAAATAAATTAACAAATTATATCGGTAAGGATTTTGAGTTAGCATTTCAAGATTTCAACAAACAATTATCCAAATAAGCATTTTCTTTGGGAATTTTTGAAAAATATAGACTCTTTAGGAAATATGCAGATCCTAATAGATACTTTATTATGATGTTATTCAAATCGTTTTGGATTAATCTCATTGTAAAAACCAAAATAATACTTTGGCATGATCAAATAAAATGGATCGTATCTCGTGATTTTCAATCCACAAAAAATCCCTACTATTATGGTATTTCGGATAAAGAAGAATTTCAATTTATAGATTTAGTTAGTAATCCAGGGGATATTTTTTTTGATATTGGAGCTAATATTGGTTTGTATAGTATTTATTTTTCCAAAATTAAAAAATTTCAATGTTATCAGTTTGAACCAAACGAAAGTGCAAGAACTATTAATTTAAACATTCAAGTACTTAATGCTATCAGTCATCTGAACACGCTAATACCTTATGCACTAAGTAATAAAAATGGACAAAGTTATTTTACAAATAATCAGGATATCAACAATCATTTAAGCGATCAATTCACAGGATTAAAAGTAGATGTAAAAAGACTGGATGACCTTAATGATTTACCTCAAGCTCACATCATAAAAATAGATACAGAATTAGAGGATTACAAAGTATTACTTGGTGCTCAACGATTTTTACAATCACAGTGTCTTAAAGCAATTATTTTAGAATATAATAAATCAGAATTACAGAAAGTAATTAATTTATTATCCAATTATTCGTTTGAATGTATCAGGATGAATAAATATAAAATAATTCCTAATGAAGACTTTCAGCCAAGTAAAGCAGGAAATTTACTTTTTATAAAAAGAAACCTAAAATTATAATTTTAATCAATAACTATTTTAAAGTTCCATCTGTTTTTTAATGAAACTATAGTTAATATATAGACACCAGAGGGTAATGAACTAACGTTGATTTCTTTTGGTAAGTGCCGAAAATTTTCAGAACTTATTAATGTAACTCCAGAAAGATTGTTGATGCTGAATTGAAATCCTTCCTCATCATATTTCAGAAAATCTATATACAATTTGGTTTTTGCAGGATTAGGAAATATTTTAATTGATGGTAAAGTTGCATTAGATGTTGTTGTGTAACATGCAGCACTTTCTTCAATTTTCTGGGCAAATAATTTAGCAAAAACGAGGGTTCTGGTCCAATAATTATCTATGGAATGTCCCGCTGCAGAAGGATTTAATAACTGTCCCAAGCAATCAACTTGATTATTTGTTTTTTCAAATGTGACCTCAGGAACTTCAAGAGGAATATTTTTTAATCGTAGAATTTCCTGATATATTGCTTGTGAACCATTTGCCATAGGCCTGTTAATTAAAGTTCCGCAAGAACCAAGACTTGCTGCGCATGATTCAATTCCTTGCAACAACTTATTTCTATTCATATCCACCACAATATCATTGGGTTGATGATACATATACAAAAGAGGAATTTTAGAATACGTGTTACTGGTAAATAAATCTTGAAGCGTAGCGCCATAAATGGAAGCGATCCCTTTAATGGTGAAATTTCTATTTTGAGTTGGATCCAGATCTCCAATTAAATCTGGACGATCTAATGTCAATGATGCAATACTTGTGTCAAAGCCCAAAGTTTGGATACATGGAAAATCATATATTTTATTTGGTGATTTTACTGTGTTCTGCGAACCAAAATAACTTAGGAGTTCATTTTTGTGATCTAAATAAACAAAACCGAGACTTGTGATGGCGCCAGCGCTTTCCCCAATAACAAAAACATTTCTCTGATCAATCTGATAAGCAGGCTCATTTATTAAAAAGTGAATGGCTCTATGAGCATCTTGTACAGCCCGAAAATAGGCTCTATACCATTCTATACTATCTGTTTCATTCATACAATCCCAAGGAAAATTGAATAAATTGGTAATGTTACAATGGATTTCTTTATCCGTAGTAAACATACCTAATCGATAATCAATACTCGCTGTAGTGTAACCTCTTTTTGCAAAATCAATGAGCCAATTTCTAACATATCCATCTTGTTTGGAACCACCCAGAAATCCCCCGCCATGAATAATGAGTATCAATGGTCGTCCGCAAGGTGAATGATTATCTCCAATCGGAGTAGCAACATCTAGTTTTAAAGATTTTAGGTTCCCACCGAAATCAATGGCTGAACCGTAGGTAATATTATTCTGAATAGTAATATTATAAACAGTATCTACCCATTTTTGGCCTATTGATTCCCGGACAGAAAATAAAAATAGTATAAGGATAACATTCTTAAGCATAAGCAGAAACTAAAATTAAAGACTAAAGGTAATTAAAATTTCGTTTCAAGACAGCTGTTGGATAGTTCATTGAACATATGGAAAGAAATATTTAACTAACATAATGAACTAAATTTACATTATGATTATTTATAAACTTATGAAAAAGAAATTATCGATTTTTGCCGTCTTTGTAATTTTTTTGGGTACTTCTTGTTCCATTCTTAAGAAAACATGGGACGAAGCCAACTTATTTTCTGTAAGTCAAGATGTGGAGTTAGGGAAAAAGGTATCTGAAGAAATTAGTCTAAATACTAAAGAATATCCCATAGTGCCAGAAACTGGAAATGAGGTTTTATATAATTATGTCAGGGATATTGTCAAAAAATTGTTGAATTCTGGGAAAGTAGCTTATTCAAAAGATTTTGCTTGGAAGGTCAGTATCATAAATAATGATAAAGTTCAAAATGCATTTGCTACTCCTGGTGGATACATTTTCTTATATACCGGGCTTATGAAATACCTTGACTCTGAAGATCAATTAGCGGGTGTTTTAGGACATGAAATGGCACATGCAGCCAATCGGCATTCGACCAGACAACTCACAAAAGTCTACGGTGTACAAGCACTTGCTGATGCCGCTTTGGGCAATAAAGAAACACTTAAACAAATAACCACAGCTTTAATAGGTCTAAGTTTTAGTCGTGCTCATGAAACTGAAGCTGATTCGTTCTCTGTTATTTATTTGTGTCCTACGGATTATGTATCTAGTGGGGCTGCCGGTTTTTTTAAAAAAATTCAAGGCCAGGCTTCACCACCTAAATGGTTAAGTACACACCCTAATCCATCGAATCGGATTGCTTCCATAGAAGGAAAAGCGAAATCACTTAATTGTTCGGGTAGAGAAACCTATGTGACAAGATATGCGCAAATGAAATTGTTAATTAATAATATCGCTCCACCACCAGCAGTAAAAACTCAAGGAATCCCAACAAATACTAATACAAGTAAGCCCGCTGATGGCGGTTTAGATTCTAAGGGAAAACCTACTGGGGATCAAAATGCACCAGCACCAAGTAAAAAATTGAAAAAAGGCGGTATTTAAGTTTTATTGCTTATAGTTATTTTAGAAAAAAGTTTATTAAAGTAAAGCTTTGTAGAATAAGGCATCACTTTAAGCAAATTAGGTTTTACTTTTGCAAAAAAAAGTGTGATTAGACTAGCTCACATCACTTCATATTTGCTTCATCCTATTTTTATACTCTTGTATAATTCTTTGTTATTAATGTGTTTAAAACCACATTGGTTTGGTATTCATCATGTCAAAGAAGCAGGTTTATTGATTTTATTAGTCCTAATATATACGATAATCATTCCAATCATTGGCATTTTACTTTTACGATTTATTGGATTGATCAAAACTATACATTTGGAAGATAAGATGGATAGAATTGCTCCTTTAATCATTTGTATTGTATTTTATCTTTGGTTGTATATCAATCTCAAACAAAATCCTGATATTCCAAAAGCGTTTTTGTCTTTGACATTAGGGAGTATCATTTCCTTGTGTTTAGCATTTGTCATTAATAATTGGTTGAAGGTTAGTTTACACACCATCGCCATAGGTGGATTGATATGTTTTTGGTTAATCATAAGATATTATTTTTGTACCGACGATATCATGTATTTCCGTTTTAAGGAGACAGAAGTATCTCGATTCCATATCCATCAATTACTAGGCATTTCATTAATCTTAGGAGGTTGGATCGGAACTTCAAGATTATATTTGAAGGCTCACACATTAGAAGAAGTTTATTTAGGATATGTTATTGGTATAATTTCTATTATCATTGCATTCAAATATATGTATTAAACAATTAATATGGAAGCATTACAAAAAATTATTGAATCAGTATGGAATGATCGTGAATTATTGAAATCTATTGAGGTTCAACAAGCAATTCGACAAGTCATTGAATATTTAGATAAAGGAAAAATTAGAGTCTCAGAACCTTTAAATATTGGTCATTGGAAAGTTAATGATTGGATTAAAAAAGCAATATTACTTTATTTCCCAATTTCTGAAAACAAACGAATTAATGCAGGAGATTTAGCATTTTTTGATAAAATCCCAACCAAAACAGAGTTTGAACAATTAGGTGTTCGCGCAGTTCCAACAGCTATTGCAAGATATGGATCCTATATTGAATCTGGTGCTATTCTAATGCCCTCTTATGTTAATATCGGTGCATATGTTGGATCTGGATCTATGATTGATACCTGGGCAACAGTTGGTTCTTGTGCACAAATAGGCAGAAACGTACATATAGCAGGTGGTGTTGGAGTTGGGGGTGTTTTAGAGCCTCCACAAGCACAACCTAATATTATTGAAGATAATTGTTTTATTGGATCACGATGTATCATTGTAGAGGGTACTATAATTGAACAAGAAGCCGTGCTTGGAGCCAATGTTGTAATCACAGCATCGACGCATATCATTGATGTAACCCAGTCCGAACCTATTTATTATAAAGGTAGAGTTCCAGCAAGATCAGTTGTTATTCCAGGGTCTTATACTAAAAAATATCCCGCTGGTGAATATCAAGTTCCTTGTGCCCTAATTATTGGTCAAAGAAAAGAATCTACTGATAAAAAAGTTTCATTGAATAATGCGCTTCGCGATTTTAATATTGGTCAATAAATGATAGATCGAAGATTATTAAAATAAATTTTCATTAAAAATACTTGATTTTATGTCTATTGTAAAGGAATTCAACGATTACCGTACCCGAATGAATGAAGTCATTCTTGCTCAAGATAATTTACCTTTAAAGCGATTTTTTTCTTTGGATCATCAAATGTACCAGGAAGGAGCTTTGCCGGTTAAAACTAAAGAACTGCTTGGTCTTGTTGCATCTATGGTCTTGCGGTGTGATGATTGTATTAAATACCATCTTGAAAAATCCTATGAAAATAAAATTACTACCGAAGAAATATATGAAGTTTTTGCTATTGCAAATATGGTGGGTGGATCCATTTGTATTCCCCATACAAGGAGAGCTGCTGAATATTGGGAAGCTTTGAAAGAGCAAAATGATGAAAAGTCTGAATAATTAGACACATATTTCAATTTATTGTTAAAGGTCAAACTAGATAATAATACCTCAAGCTCATACAATAATGATTTTACAACCGATTAAATTTGAGGCTTTTTAACTTTGGCGTATTTGAATCCGTAAAATTAAAAAGCCCAAATTTGCAAGGCGCAAATTCAGGCTCTTTCGACTAAGGTCTCAAAATAAGAAAACTACGATCTTTATCAAGTGGCAAGTACTTACTTTAGGTAAATGCAACTGATTGTATTTTTGAATTCAGTTCAATATCCAATCCAAGTCAATGAACTGAATATGAAAGAATTAGAATGATAACAAATGGTTTAGTAGGAGGTGTCTGATACGTTTTAGAGACACTGCTTACTGGGATTTGGTGTAAAGATAAAATACATATATGATAAATTCAAATATTATAGTAAAAATATTATAAAAATTTTTATATATAATGCAACGACTCATAGGCAATTCCACAATATAAATAAATAATTACAAAATATAATATTATATATCAAAATATTATATATAAACTATTATTATAATATAAAATGATATGTGATCGCTATTAAAGAATAATTTTCCTTTAATAAATAGTCCGGTAAATTATATTGAGATTTATATCTTTGATCTTTCTATTGAAAAATACCCGGGTGGTGAAATTGGTAGACACGTACGCTTGAGGGGCGTATGCCGCAAGGTGTGCAGGTTCAAATCCTGTTCCGGGTACTTAATGAAGTCTAAATCTTTTTGGTTGAGTTTTATATTTATTTATAAAATACCAAAAAAAATCCTTCTGGAATTAGTAATATTAGTTAACAGATTTTATTCCACAATTTTCTTTAGTTCGTATTTATTAAGATTGCATCTTAATATGTACTTAACAGTTGAGGTTAATAAATCCTTAATTCCATATGTTCATGTTAAACTAAATTGTACTTTTATATCTAAGTTAAAAAAGCCATATGAAACGAATCCAACTTATATTAGGTATGATATTAATTTCATTAATATCGTGTGTCTCTACTACCAAAATGATTGAAAAAGGAAATTACGATCAGGCCATTGAAAAATTGGTCAATAAATTAGCGGGTAATAAGAGTAAAAAAAGAGATGATGTCATTAATTTAGAATATGCTTTTAAGAAAGCACAATCTGCTGATCTTGCTTTAGAATCTGCATATTTGGAAGATAAAGAAGAATCCAAATGGCTCAACATTTACAATATTCATACTCGAATAGAAAATCGCCAAGCCAAAATTGAACCGCTATTACCAATCATTTCTAAAGATGGATATCAAGCAGCTTTCAATTTTATCAATACTAAGGAACGAAAGCGGGAATCAAAAAATAACTCCATTGAATTTTTATATATGTCTGCGAAAGACCTTATTGAAAATTCAAAAAGAACAAGAAATAAAGAGAATGCCAGAGAAGCATACAATAAATTATTACAAATTGATGGTTTTACAAAAAACTATAAGGATATAGAACAGTTGAAAAACGAAACTAAATATTATGGTACGAGTCACTATTTAGTCAAAATAGTTAACAATACACAAACCATCATCCCTGTCCAACTTGAGAGCGATCTTCTAAGTATTAGTGTCAAAGAATTGGATAAAAACTGGAAAGCATTTGATATGCGACAAGATCCATCCGTAACTTATGATTATAATATCATAATGAATCTTACATCTATAGAATTTAGCCCTGAGCGTGAAAAAACCAGAATTATTGACGATGTTATGGAAGAAGAAAAGGAAGAAATTCTTAAAGACAGATTCGGAAAACCTATCCTTGATTCACTAGGTAAAGAACAAAAAAGAAAATATACAGAAACTCATACATCTACCATAGAAGAAGTGACTCAAGTGAAATCAGCAATCATTGGCGGTAGATTAGAATGGATTAATTTAATCAATAAAAATATAGAATATACCAAGCCAATACAAGTTGAAAATCTTTTTGAAAATAAATTTGCGAGATTAATAAGAGGTGATGCCAGTAAAGTTTCAAAAGTGAATCAAAAATTATTAAAAAATAGAGCAGTAGGATTTCCATCCAATCAAAATATGTTATTAGATACTGGTGAGAAATTAAAAAATATTATAAAGGATATGATTTTTGAGCATGAACGATAATATCATTATTAATAATCATTGTATTTCAAGCTTATTAATCTACAACCAATTGTAAGAAACTCCAGTCTCATGAAAGAACATACTAATGATTACACTCAAGTATTTGAATCAGAATTAGGAAAACTAAATCAAAATCAAAAACTTGCTGTTGATTCTATAGAAGGGCCAATTATGGTTATTGCCGGGCCGGGTACAGGAAAAACGCAAATATTAGCCTTAAGAATTGGTAATATCATCATCAATTCAGGTATTGAAGCTAAGAATATTTTATGCCTGACTTATACTGAAGCTGGTGCCACTGCCATGCGAAAAAGGTTGGCTGATTTTTTTGGCGGGATAGCTTATGATGTTTCGATTTATACTTTTCATGGAT
The DNA here is from genome assembly GCA_044228225.1 of Saprospiraceae bacterium. Classification (GTDB taxonomy): domain Bacteria; phylum Bacteroidota; class Bacteroidia; order Chitinophagales; family Saprospiraceae; genus Vicinibacter. Next base: position 43,382 of record JBGAVH010000008.1, read on the forward strand.
TTTGTAATAAAATTATTAAGGATAATCCAAATTCATTTGAATTGTATGGTGAGCACGATTTAGTATCAAGTTTAGAATTAAATCAAATCATACATGAAATACTTCAAGGATTATCTCCTTCCGATGCTTTGTATAATTATCATGGCAATTATACTGAACTGAATAAAAATTTAATTACTTTTTTTCATGATATTAAATCTGAATCCTGGGATCCAAAGGAAATTATTGAAGCTATAGAATTTGATATTAACAATCTTAAATTAGATCCAGACTATTATTATAAACGCAAATCCGGAATCTATAATAAAGGCGACTTTAAAGAATCTGCATTTAAGGAACAAGTAGATAAGTTTGAGCGAACAAAATCTGCACTAAAACTTTACAAATTATTTCAAAATGCAATGATTAAAAATAATCGTTATGATTATGATGATTTAATACAATGGGTAATTAAAAAATTTATAAATGATGACTCATTTTTAGGAAAATACCAAGAACTGTATCAATACATATTAATAGATGAATTTCAGGATACTAATGGATCTCAAAATGAACTTGTTAGTTTGTTAGTTTCTTATTGGGACCAACCCAATATTTTTGTAGTTGGTGATGACGATCAAGCCATTTACAGATTTCAAGGTGCAAATGTGCGAAATATGATTGATTTTAAAAACAAATACAACCCTGAAATCATACTTTTAAAAGAAAATTATAGATCTTCTCAAGCGATATTAGATTTATCCGGTTGCAGTATTCGCAACAACAAGGAGCGCTTAATTAATGAATTAGAAGGACTGGATAAGGATCTAATAGCTGCAGGAACCTATTCTAAATTAGTTTCAAAACCAGAATACATAACTTATTCAGATGTTAAAACTGAAATTTATGAGACCGTAAACTATATTGATCAATTAATTAAAAATCACAAAGTACCCGCCAAAGAAATAGCTATACTTTTTAGGAAAAACATCGACGCTATACCATACGCTAAGTTATTGCAAGCAAAGCAGATACCAATATTTGCAAGTAAAGAGATCAATGTTCTAGACGATCCACTTTTACTGCAAATTTTAAATATATTAAAATACTTTGAACAAGATATTAACGATCCTCTAGGTTCAGATTTATTATTATATCAAATATTACACTCTATTTTTATACCAATATCAACGATTGATATTGGTATAATGGCTCTACATCTTAGAAATAAAAAAACTAACAGTACATTATCTAATGATAAAGTCATTTTAAATGATTCATTAATTATGCTAATGAACAACAGTGAAGCGTTAACGAATGCCGGCGTTTTGCAAGTATTAGAAATTTATGGCTTAGCTCAAAAAATATTGGTACTTGGTAAGGAAAGATCATTGTTGACAACACAAATGTTTCTCGAAAAAATATTGTACGATTTTAATATTTTACAATTTATTTTAAATCATGCCAATCGAGATCAATATTTACAAATTCTTAATACTTTTTTCGAATTTATAAAGAATGAATCTGTTAAAAATCCAAAAATAACTTTAGAGCAGCTGCTTACAATGATACGACAAATGCAGGACAATAATATTGGATTGCCATTAATGTTATTTTCAGGAGGCCGACATGGTGTTCACTTGGGAACATTACATAGCGCCAAGGGATTAGAGTTTGATTATGTGTTTATGGTGAGCAATACAGAAAGAAATTGGAATACTACGAATCGTCAAAATTTTAAATTGCCATCAAAATATGTTAAATCCGATTCAGGTTCAGATGAAGATGCACGAAGACTATTTTATGTTGGGACAACTCGTGCCCGGAAAGTGCTCAAATTATCTTATAGTTTACAAGATGGAAACAAGAATGAAAGTATTCCTTCTAGATATATGGGTGAAATTCAACATATACCAGAAATGGAGAGATTAAAAATCGATGGAACAAATGATACTATTTCTTATACCCTTTTTGAAGAAATGAGTTATGTTAAAAAGGAATTTGTAAAAATTGATCAATTAAGATTTGATACATTTTTTGAAAATTTCCAATTGACAACGACTTCAATGGATAAATATTTGAAGTGCCCTTTAGCTTTTTATTATGAAAAAGTACTTCGGGTTCCAAGTGGTAGAAGTCCACACATGGGTTTTGGAAATGCAATACATCATACACTCCAATTTTATTTAGATGATCAATTTTATAAGCAAGAATTTCAGGAAGAAAAATTGATTTCTATTTTTAATTCTAAAATGGCTATTTATAAATCTCACTTTACAGAGAAACAATTTGAAACGTATACGCATGAAGGAATTAGAAGTCTATCGGGCTTTCTAAAAAAATATTTACCTGAATGGAAGAGCGTTCTTAAAATGGACATGGAGTATAAAATAAAAAATCTATATCGAGGTGTTCCTATCGCGGGGCAGATTGATCGTATTGACGAAATATCTAACGGTTATCGTGTTATTGATTATAAAACAGGAAAGGCAGATAATATTAGTGAAAAAACACGAGGAAGATCTGAGAAATTGCCTCTTGGAAGTGATTATTTTAGACAAATGATATTTTATCGACTTTTATTGGATGCACAAATTCAATATAGTGGGAAAGTAGTATCTGGATTATTTCATTTTGTGAATCAGGATAAAAAGGGTGAATATCAAACTAGAGAAATCCAAGTAACTCAAGAAGATAAATTGTGGTTAGGAGATATGATTGTCGATGTATATAGTAAAATTAAAAATCAAGTTTTCGAACCAGGTTGTGGATCTTCTGAATGTATTTGGTGCACTTATGTAAATTCAGGATCATTGCCCATTGATCAATCAAATGCTGAAGAAGATGCAATAAATGATGAATTGATGTTAAATGATTGATGTCAATTAAAAATATTAGTCATCATGATTGGGTATGTTAAGTTCGTTTTCCCATTTACCGATGACAACAGTAGCCAAACAATTTCCAAAAGTATTAACTGCTGTTCTTGCCATATCCATTAAAGCATCTATTCCTAAAATAGCTGCTATTGGCCATTCTGGTAGACCAAATGAACTTGCAGTGGCAGCTAATATAACTAATGAAGCCCGTGCAACTCCAGCAACTCCTTTACTGGTTAACATTAGCGTTAATAACATAATAATTTGCTGACTTATTGTTAATTCAATTCCACCTGCCTGGGCTACAAATATGGCAGCTAAAGCTAAATATAAAGTCGTACCATCTAAATTAAAACTCAAACCGGTAGGTAATACAAAAGCAACTACTTCTCTAGTCACTCCGAATTGTTCCATATTCTCCATAGCTGATGGTAAAGCTGCTTCAGAACTTGCTGTTCCAAAAGCTATACTTACTGGTTGTGTTACATATTTTATAAATCGTTTTAAAGGAATTTTTGCAATCCAAATGATGGGTAAAAATACAAACAGCACAAGTACAATTAATGCTATATAAAGCGTTACTAATAATAGTAATAAATTGTGAAGTACTTCAATTCCAAGATTTGCAATGGTGTAGGCTATAGCTCCTCCCACAGCAAATGGAGCAAAGTACATAATGATATCTGTAAACTTGAACATTATTGCAGAGAGAGATTCTGCAAATTCTAGTATTGGGCGTTTAACTTTTTTATCAACAAACATCATGGATATCGCAAAAATTAAACAAAAAACTACTATCTGCAATACTTGACCATCAGCAATAGACTTAATAAAATTTTCAGGAAAAATGTGAAGTACCAGATCCTTCCAGCCTTGCGCTTGAATATTGGGAGGCAATTCTTCTTTAATTCCTGTATGATTAATACCAATTCCAGCCTTGCTTATATTTATGGCAATTAATCCAATGGCTAATGCTATTGTAGTAACTACTTCGAAATATAATAATGATTTCCAACCTAATCTACCTACTTGTTTAATATTTGAATGACCTGCTATACCCACAATCAGTGTTCCAAATAGCAGTGGTGCGATGATCGTTTTGATCATTTTAATAAAAATCTTACTAAGGATATTCAATTCAATTCCAAGAGCAGGAAAATCATACCCAATCTCTGCTCCGACTATCATTCCAATAAAAATCCATGTTGTTAATTTACTATAATGATAACCTAATAATAGAATCATAAAGATTCCAATCCAGCGAATTATACCATTAATCTGGTCAGATAAATTAAAATTTATAAAAAATTGAAGCCCTGAATAAAGACCTAAAATCAAAATAATTAAAAAAATGATTTTTAAATTATTTTTAATAAATGTTTTCATATTAAATTTTCATTATTTAATAGGTCAAATTAAGTTTAATCATTTAATTAAGTTATATTTAAAAATTACTTTTTTTAATGAGTCTTTTTCTATTGAGTATTCCAATAAATAATGGCATGGCACTAATAACAATAATGCACAAGATCACAATAGTAAAATTGTTTTTGACAAAAGGTAAGTTTCCAAATAGATAACCGATTAAAGTCAAGGGTATAATCCATAAGATAGCACCAATAATATTATATAAGGTAAATTTGAAAAAATTCATATTTCCAATTCCGGCCACCAATGGAACAAAAGTTCGAATTAGCGGTAAAAATCTACCAATGATAAGTGCTTTTCCACCATGTTTTTCATAAAAATTTTGAGTCCTTATTAAATATTCTTTTTTAAGATATGGATTGTTTCTTTCAAAAACTTTTGGTCCTAACCATTTTCCAATATAAAAATTCAGCGTATTTCCTAAGAATGCACCAATAATACAAACAAACATTATGGTAAAGACATTCAAATTACCACTTGAAGCTAATGCCCCGGCAGCAAACAATAAACTATCACCAGGAAGGACTGCCATTACTACCAGTCCAGTTTCAGAAAAAAGTATCAAAAAAAGAATAATATATATATAAGTTCCATACTGACTGGTTAATTCCACTAAATGTTTATCCACATGTAATACAAAATCAATAATTTGATTGATCCAATTCATAATTTAAATGATTAAGCATAAAGGTAATAAGTATTTTATACACTAACCAATATAATAAATCATTGATTATTAGTATAAAATATAGAGCAAGAAGATATATAAATGTGAATTATATATTTAAATAGATATGTATTATATAATAATAAAATTTAATATATATACTATTTAAATATAAGTATATATATTTTATATTATGAAAATATTTAATATATTTGCAGTTCCCAAATAATCTCAGAAAATGGAACGAAATATCAGCGTATTACCTTCTCTATCTCTAAAGGGATTAACCGAGAGAACCAAAGATTTATTATTAGCTTTAGCCATAGCATTATTTGGTATTATAGGGAGTTATTTAATTTTGGGTCGATCCATTCAAGCCGATACACAATCCCAAAATAATACAACTATGGTCAAGAAGGATCAAACATTTCATGTGCTTGAAAATAAACAATTATCAAATATCAATGAAAGGGAAATAAACACAAGACTTTTGATCAAAGGAGATTTAATACCTGGTAATGATATTACTTTTAATTACATAGCATTTGATGAATCAAAAAAGTATTTAATTGATTATGGTAATGGAATGCGCAGACGTTTTTCGAATAATTTGGTACAACAAAAGTTTAGTGAACCTGGAATTTATATTGTAAATCTTTATGAATTCAATGAGAATAGATGGAAATTGGTTTCTTCCCAAACTGTTACTATAAAATCAAGTATTGATCGATCAGTTTCATTTCTATAGATTATTTCTTTTTAATATGCATTTAAAGCTTATTGATAAATACTCGTTAACTATAATCTATTGATATATGCAATGATATGATAAGTAGAGTATATTTTTAGGTTTATTATTTATTGTATAAATGCATATTGAACCAGGTTCGCACCCATTCGCAAAGCCTGAATTCTGACCTCTTCCGGATCCTTATGAACTTCACGATCTTCCCAGCCATCACCAAGATCACATTCAAATGAATAATAACAAACTAATCTGCCTTGCCAAATCAGACCAAAACCTTGAGGTGCTTTTCTATCGTGTTCATGAATTTTAGGTAGGCCCTTTGGAAATTCAAATTTCTGTTTATATATGGGATGTGAAAATGGAAGTTCAATAAAGTCCAGCTCTGGAAAAACTTTTTTCATAGAAGGTCTGACGAAGGGATCCATTCCATAATTATCGTCAATATGTAAGAAACCCCCACCAAGTAAATACTGTCTTAAATTCTGTGCTTCAAGATCACTAAAAACTACATTTCCATGTCCAGTCATGTGTAAAAAGGGATAATTAAATAGATCAGCACTTCCAACCTCAACGGTTGCATAATTTTCATCTAAAGCCATCTTAAGTTCCTTATTACAAAACCTGCTTAAATTTTTTAGTGAAGTGGGATTAGCATACCAATCACCACCACCATTATATTTTAATAATGCTAATTTTAGGGGTATGCTATTTTTGTTTGAAAAAGACAAAAACACACAACTAAAAAAGAATAATAAAATAATATTTTTATTCATTTTAAATTTTTAAGAGTTTGTAAAATGATACATGTAGCTATTCCTGCAGTTTCAGTTCTCAATCTAAACGAACCAAGATGAACCGGTATATAATCAAATGACATGGCTAATTTGATTTCGTTAGTTGTAAAGTCTCCGGCAGGGCCTATTAATACTGTAGCATTTTCATTAGACTTATACTTTTCTCCAATAAATCCTTCATTTCCAGATTCGCAATGACAAATAAAACGTTGATCGGGTACATTTGTTGCAATAAATTCTTTATATGAAATTAATGAATTTAAAACTGGTAAAGTAGGTCTTAATGTTTGTTTAGCAGATTCCAAAATTATTTTTTGAATCCGATCTAATTTTATTCGTGAATGTTCGGTTCTTTCACAGAGGATAGGTGTAATTTGATCTACACCGCTTTCCACTACTTTTTCAACAAACCATTCAAAGCGATCCATATGTTGAGTAAGACTAATAGCTATATGGATTTCTCCATTTGATTTTTGGTGTTGCTTATAGATATCCTTACACTGAATAATAAGTTCATCTTTTAAAATCCTGACGATTTCTCCGTACCAAATAATACCTTTAAACTCAGTTATTAAGACCTGATCTCCTATCTTATTTCGGGTAACTTTTGAACAATGATGGGCTTCCGGACCTGACAAAGTCAATTCAAAATCATTTACTCTATGGCCAAAAAATAAATTCACCTTCTTAATTTGGATCAAAGATAATAGATGCTAATCGCTTTTGTTAAAGGCAAATCGATTTCAGAGGGAGGTAAAGTCAATATTTAAAAATTAAACAACATTAAGTATATCTTTGTGTTTTATTTTCGTTTTATTGATTCAAATCAGTTAAATTTTGCTAATGGGTAATGTTATAATGATACTCCAGTTTATTTTGAGCTTATCAATACTGGTCATTTTACACGAATGTGGTCATTTTTTTCCAGCTCGGTGGTTCAAAACCAGAGTAGAAAAATTTTACTTGTTCATGGATCCTTATTTTTCCTTATTCAAGAAAAAAATTGGTGATACGGAGTATGGAATTGGCTGGTTACCCTTAGGTGGATACGTCAAAATTTCCGGGATGGTTGATGAAAGTTTTGATACGGAACAGCTCAAAAAGGAGCCTCAACCATGGGAATTCAGATCAAAGCCGGCCTGGCAGCGATTAATTATTATGTTGGGTGGTGTTACTGTAAATTTTGTATTAGGTTTTTTCATTTTTGCAATGCTTTTATGGATAAATGGGATTGAATATTTACCTAACACCGCAATGAAACATGGTATTTATACAGACAGTTTAAGCTATGAAATGGGATTTAGAGATGGAGACCAAATTGTAGCAATCAATGGAAAAACCTTTGATAGATTTGATAAAGGACTGTTTTTAAAATCAATTATTTTTGAAAATAATACCAAAGTCGATATCCTTAGATCTGGTCAGTCCATGAGTTTGAATATTGATCCCAAATATATCGGAATACTTACCAAGCCTGAATCCAAATCTTATGAACTTTGGGGTATTCCTTTTCCGTCTAAAGTCGGCAGAATTCTTGAAAATTCCGGTGCTGCTAAAGCTGGAATACTAAAGGGAGATGTCGTCATTGGGATCAATGAACAACCTGTTCAATTTATTCATGAGGTAGTTAAATTAACAAAAAATAAACCATCAACAACCTTCCAATTTCAAGTATTACGAAATCTTGATACCTTAATCATTCCTGCTAGCTCGGATGATAAGGGTGTTGTCGGGCTCGGCTGGGAAACGGCCGGCTATTATGAAACAAAGACAGAGCATTTTACTTTATTGGCATCTATTCCGAAAGGTATTGATACAGGAATAGATCTTTTAGGTAAACAGCTAAAAGGATTTAGCATGATGTTTTCTGGAAAAATAAATGCAAAGGATAGTCTGGGTGGATTTGCAGCAATAGCAAATATGTTTGATAAATCGTGGAATTGGATCTCATTTTGGAGAATGACAGCCATTTTATCCATCATACTTGGATTTATGAACCTATTACCTATTCCTGCATTGGATGGCGGATATGTTGTTTTTCTATTAATTGAAGTTTTTACAGGAAGAAAGGTTCCAGACAGAATCATTGAAAAAGCTACAATGATAGGATTTATACTTCTCATTGGATTGTTATTGTTTGCCAATGGTCTTGATGTTATGCGATATTTTAATAAATAATGAATTATTTTGAATTTTATCAACTTGAACCAAAGATTTTATTGGATTTGAATGTTTTGAGACAAAAATTCTATGCTAAAAGTCGCGAGCTACATCCAGATCAGAATAATAAATTAGATCTTTCGGAAAATGAAATACAATACGATTCAGCATTTAATAATATAGCTTATAAGACATTAGGTTCTTTTGAAACGCGCTTAAAATATATTCTAGAACTGGAATCGATTATTATTGAAAGTCAACTGAAAAATCAACTTTCAGAAGATTTTCTGATGGAAATGTTAGAGCTTCATGAAGAGATTATTGAAGCTAAACATTTAAATCAAATAGAAGAATTATCTAAATTAGAAGATTCCATACGCTTAGTTGAAGAAAAAAACCTTCAAGAAATACTACCCTTTATGACGGACTATGATAGTGGTAAAAAATTAGAAAATACCCTATTAAACCTGCAGCAATATTATTACAAATTAAAATACTTTAACAGATTAAAATCAGCAATTAAAGGCGATTCAGTAGAATTATAAATGTGTCCTATACAGGATATTCAACATAATTACGTGGTGTCTCATACAATCTGACAACAAGATCTAAATCTTCTGATATTTGTAATCTTAATATATTATAAATCTCAATACAAATATTTTCAGCAGTGGGAATTTTATTTTGGAATTCAATAAGATCTAAATTAAGATTGGTGTGATCATATCGGTTTTCTACATGAATTTGAATGATTTCTTTCAGTTTTTTTAAATCCATTACTATCCCGGTCTCTGGATTCATCTCACCGATTACTTTAATTTCAAGTTCGTAATTATGGCCATGAAAATTAGGCTTACCGCAAATTCCAAAAACTTCTTGGTTTTTTTCATCAGACCATTTAGGATTATACAGTCGATGGGCTGCGTTAAAGTGTCCTTTGCGAAATATCGCTACACGCATTATTCTATATTTACTGACTTAAACTATTTTTTGAGAGCTTGATCTCAAAAGCACTATATAAAAGATCTTTATCAACGATCCTATTACGCCATTTTTGCTACTTTAAGCATGAGGCTGCTTTTTAAATTGCCAGCCTTGTTTTTATGCCAAGTGTTTTTCTTAGCTAAACGATCAATCATTGAAATTACTTTTGGTAAAAACTTGTTTGCCTCAGCTTTATCTTCTAATAATCTCAACTTTGCAATTGCAGTTCTTGTAGACTTTTTATAATACCTATTTGCTAAGCGTATTACAACACCCTGACGGATTCTTTTTAATGAGGATTTATGGTTTGCCATATCTCTTTTTATTTTAAGGAGTGCAAAGATATAGTAATATTGGCAATTAAACTAAAATAAATGAAAATTTTATCTCAACCTATCTTGTGATTGTACAATTTCTTCATCCCGTCTTATCCCTCTGGTGGCTAGCCAAACCGAAATAACCCCGAAAATACCCAAATAAAGCCCTATTTCAGCTCTCATTTCGGGAAATTTGCCGTTAGAATACAAAGTATAAAAAACAAAACCAATACAAGCAAACAGCTGAATCATTGCGGCAAGACTGGCAATTAGTATTTGTAATCCTCGATTGTTATACAGGAAAATCGCACTAAAAGCTAAACCTGCAGAAAGAATACTACCATACATAATTATTGGATTTTCAGTAGCTTGTATCATATTGTCTTCTAGCATGCCTATGCCTGGTGTAATGGTTTTTACCATTATGAAGGACGGGTACAGCTCAAATCCGCAGCATAAACTGCTCAATAATAACCACAATGACTGTTTTCGTTGAATCATATCCTCAATTTGATTGCAAAAATAGCTGATTAATGCTAAAAGTTATCAAAATCAGACCTGATTAGACCAAATGAACCAAATTTTTCAAAAAGACGTTTCATATGAAAAGCACAATTTTGAAAAATCTATTAACCATTTTAAGTATATTTCTCATTCATAACATTAGCAACCCAGTTTTTGGTCAATCAAGCCAAATTAGTAAAACAATTGAAGTTTCTGGAAATTGTAAAATGTGTAAAAAGCAAATTGAAAAAGCTGGTAAACTCAAAGGCGTTAGTGATATCAATTGGGATATTAAATCACATCTATTGACAATAAGCTACGACAGCCTAAAGACTTCAATAGACAAAATTCAACTTAGAATTGCTGCTGTCGGGTATGATACTCCATTATTTAAAGCAAATGAAGAAACATATAACAAACTTCATACGTGTTGCCAATATCCTAGAAAAAAGGAGTAATTTTTAAACTTGGACTCTTACATACCAAATGTATTTATGAAGTACACTAAATAAAAAAGCCTTTTCACACTAATGAAAAGGCTTTTTTATATTTAGCTTTATAAGCTTTTAGAAATTAAATAAGGTAGCTCGTTTGCTGCATGAGGATTTGCCATAATATCCTAAGGCAAAATTAGCTTCTATAACTAATTGAACAAAAGCTGCATTGGTTGATTTTTCTGAGGCTTTTTTGGTTAAATCTACCTGGCTTGGTGTAGGAAATCCTTTTGCTTTTCCTGCATCATTGATCAGATCAGTAAGACCATATCCAAGCCTAAAACCAAGCATTGTGGTAAAAGTTTCATAATTAAAAATGTATCCTCCGATACCTAAAATGCCGGAATAATATTTTTTATTATAATATTCTTTAACATCTGTTCTGGTGGGATCATTAGGATCAGCGTTGGTTACCTTTCTAAGCAATGAAATTTGCGGTCCTAATTCAATGTACACTCCATCTTTTTGTAGACGATAAAGTACATCTATATCGATATTTGACCAAGTAATTTTATGATCAAAGCTACGACTGTTGATAGCGTAATCAAGTTTTTGGTTACTTTTCGACAATAAAACATCACAAGTAATACCATTGAAAAGACCGAAGAATAATCCAACTTTTCCACCGAAGGTATTTCCAGTAGCAAGTTGATAATCGTAATCACTTGCATCTAGAAGATTTGTATTTAAAAATCCAGTAAGCCCATATCCTGCCTTAAGTCCAACATCCGCCCAAGCATATATTTTTTGAGCCATTGACAATTGAGTCAAGCATAGAAAAGCCAAACTAAGTAATAAGTTTTTCATGTTTAATTTTTTAAGTTTATGATTTGAAATTTAATTTTTTAATTGCCATCTAAAATATTCCCTAAACCCCCAAGTATGCTACCTTCTTCACGTCTATTACTACCTCCATATTGCAAAACTTTTGCTGCAAGACGGCTTATTGGTAGTGACTGAATCCATACTGTACCGGGGCCTCGAAGTACAGCAAAAAAGAGACCTTCGCCACCAAATACCATGTTTTTTATCCCTTTGACAAATTCAATATCAAAATCAATTTGTTGGGTATAGGCAACCACACAGCCAGTATCAATACGTAATATTTCACCTATCCCTAATTCTTTTTTATTTACATAGCCACCAGCATGCATAAATGCCATACCATCACCTTCTAATTTTTGCATGATAAAGCCTTCACCGCCGAATATACCTGTTCCCAACTTTCGCTGTAATTCAATACCTATACTTACTCCCATTGCTGCACACAAAAAGGCATCTTTTTGAGCTATAATTTTTCCTTGATATGAGGAAAGATCAAGTGGTATGATTTTTCCACTGTAGGGTGCCGCAAAGCTCACTTTTGCTTTTGTTGGACCATCATTAGTATAGGTTGTCATAAATAGACTCTCTCCGGTTAACAAACGCTTCCCGGCACTTAAAACTTTTCCAAAAAAGCCTGTATTTTGTTGACTGCTCCCATCTCCAAAAATGGTGGCCATCCTAATGCCATCTTCCATCATCATAAAAGCGCCGCTCTCTGCTACTGCAGTTTCTCCCGGATCTAGTTCAATTTCTACGTATTGGAGTTCTTCCCCATATACTTTGTAATCTATTTCATGGTTCTTCATCAGATATAATCTTTTATTGGACAAATGTAATGAGCTTCAGTGAAGTTCCCAAAAGAATTTGTGGCATGAAGTTCAAAAATTAATTGAAGCGTATATTCAGAATACTAAAATAATAAAGCCCTAAGTCATTGATGATTCATTTCTATAGAAAAGAACTGGTTTAAAATACCATTAATTAGACCTAAGAGTTACCAAAATTTAGAGTAGAAATAAGTTTTCAGAATAAGAATTCAGTTTGGGGAAGTAGGAATCAATATATGCTAATAAAAATTTAATATAAATTTATAACTATTTTGACATTCTACCAATGGCACAGCTTACATAGCTTTTTAATTGCAGAAGTAAACCATTTTCCTCGGTAGCTTCTGGATAACCCAATGAATAAAGTTTTTTAGTGAAATCTGACCTTGTCAAAATGTCATTATGACTAATCGTTACAGAGTCCTCTTCCTGATTCACAACAACACTTTCTACCCCTTCCATGTCCATGATGTTAGAAATGATTGTTTTTTCACAACCACCACACTTTAAATTTGCAATTAATATTTTCTCATTTTTCATATTGTCAAGATTAGAATTCTCAAAATTAGTTAAAATCTATTAATATACCATGATCCTTGTCATGTATAAATAAGATCTTTATTAATTATTTTCTAAAGGCTTTGATTTTAAAAAATTGAAACAAAATTATTCATGCCCAATAGCTTGTTTTCTATAAATGTTGTAACTTAACATTTGACTCAATTGTTTAACTAAATATAAGTTATGTTTATTATTATTTGTGAATCAATTATTGGATTATGGAAGAATTAATATATAAGCGTTTTGTTATCGTAAAAGATCATTTTTATACAGACCCTCAGAAAGTTTTAATGGCTGCAAACCAAGCCGTTTATCACGAACCAGAACATGTAACGGGATATAGAAGTTTGTCGGTGTATCACGAAAAAGGTGTTAAGCAAAGGTTAGAAAAAATTCTAGGAATAAAAATTACGAGATGGGATGTGGATCCTATTGAAGAGAATGGCGTCTTTTATCAGGGATTTTCAAAAGGGAAGAGAAAGGAAATTCCAGGAGTTCACTCTGATGAACCCTATAATGACATTACTATTGTGGTTTATTTAACACCCGGATTGCCTTTTGAATATGGCACATCATTATGGATGCATAAAAAAACGGGATTAATTGATCCAGCTACACCTAAAGATGCCCGAAGGTTAAAAATGAAATTCAGTCAATTGAGAGATTTATTAGAAAAGGAAAGTAAAATGCGAGAGAAATGGGTTGAAATAGATCGAATCGGAAATCGTTTCAATCGTATGGTTGCTTATCCGTCTGGAATTTTTCATTCAGCGACCAAGCATTTTGGGAGTAATATGAATAATGGAAGAATTTATCAAACCTTCCGAGTTGGAGTAGACTGGAATACATTTAAAATGAATCCTTAGTTAGGATTGAATGAGTTTACTAAGTATCGTATTGTATAGATACGGGTCGATTGGTTTTGAGTGTATCATTTGGATTATTAGATTTAATTGTTCCTGATTATAGAATTTAAAGGCATTACAAAACAACCCAACTTCTTCAAGAACATTTTTTTGTTCTTCGTTAAATGAAGGTTTATTAAGGTGCTTTAATATCAATTGATTGCAATATTCAATGGCTCTACTTCTATTTCCATGGAATTCCCTGGAAATCATTTCTGTAATTTTTTTGGTTACTTCTAGGTATTTTAACGGTATTGGTCCATCTAAATGCAAGGCAATATTACTTTCAGTGAATCTCAATAATGTTAGGGAACTACTTCGATATTGAGGATTGGCTTTAATTTTAGCTGTTTCTCGATTTGCTAATATATTCAACTTTAGATTTACAGGTCTGAACCCATAACGATGGTAAAACCAAAAGGCGCCAGATTTAATTCCATCCGGATTGTCCAAACCATATTGATAAGGTTCAACTTCAAAGTATTCAATATTAAAAACTTGTTTGTAAACCCGCAACAATTGACACATCATATATCCTGACTCACCTCCACGGAAACACTCAAAAATATTTAGTCCAAACATAGCAGCTTTTCCAAATATCCAAGAACCACCATAAGCTGCGGGAAAACCATTTTTAAATAAAGTATAACCTATATAGGATTGAAGCGGTAATTGACGGTTGGCTTGCATACCATAAATTGCAATTGAAATCCCTCGTTCCAATTCAAAAAACCGTAAACTAGATTCATCCATATAAGTTGATGGATCGGTTTCCCGAAGTGTTAAAAGTAGCGATTTTTTAATAGTTGAAATCAAATCAATTTTTTGTGTTAGATTTAAATCTTTTGCAGTAGGAAGTTGTCGAAGAATGATTTCAAGATGATCGAATTTTTTTACTAATTGATTTTGGTAAAACAATTCACTGATATAAGCTTTATTAAATGATCTGGAGAATGTTTTATTTTTTCCCTGGATTTCAATAAATAATTTAAGCGCCTCCCAGAAATAATCTTTGATTAATGGTTTTGAATTTAAGGTACTCAATTCGTTCAACAGAAATTGGAGTTGATCTTTTTTAGGTACTTGTAATGCATCCAATAAATCATCATTGGATAAACTTGCTGTAGTTTCATCACGTTCCACGGAAGGCAAAGTCATTTTCAGAATGGTATTCAGATCTAAGCCCAAATCATCATACGAATCAATAAAAATTTTACATTCTGGATATTGATACATCCATTGGGTTAGGTCGTGAGAAAATCTTGTGATCATGGATGAAAATGGCAATCCAGTATCTAAAAAAAGATTTTTAGTTTGATTTTTTGTAGATTTTACAAGTTGTCCAATTCTATGAAATTCAAGATCAACTAATTTATTAATTTTGATATTCTCTGGGTGGGATGCTAAGAATAAAAGGAGGTCATGGTATTCAATTAATTTTTTATCTTTCGGAAGGCTTATTTTGTTGATAGATTGAAGTAAAAATAATTTTATATCCATGTGATGTCCATCATAAATATAAATGATTTTTTTAAGTTTCTTAAGCAATACAAAAAAAGTAAGTTTCATGATTACAAAAGTAAACTAAATTAAAATAAACGAAGCATATTTTTATATGTTTAAAAGTCTTATAAAATTAGGCCAAAAAGATTAAATGATAATGCTATAATATCTTTTACATTTTTTTTCCTAAAAGCTTATAATGAGTCAATATTTTATTAATTTTGCTTTTAAATTCTTTTTTAATATTAACAATCGATTATTTTATAAATAATTAAAAACAACATATTTATGAAAAAAGCATTAGGTACAATACTTTTCATCTTATTTTTTATTACTAATATCAATGCCCAAAAGACCTATGTTTGGGATTATTATAAGGTTCAGTTAACCGTTCCAAATGATTTTAGAGTCAAGAAAAATGATGACCACAATTTTGAGATGAAAGGCGTTGGAATGGATTTGGCAATGAATATCTTTGAAGAAAATGTAGCAATCGATGATCTCGATGATGCGACAATTGCGGGAGCAACAGCTATTGAAATGACTGAAATTGATGAAGCGACTAAAGTTACCGTAAATGGTTTAGAAGGATATTATGTAGAGGGATTTAAAGATGGTTTTAGGATCATATTTGCAGGTCTTGGAGATCCAAAATCACATACCAACTTTTTTCTGGCTATTACTTTTGATGATAATGATAAAGAAGCTGAAAAAGCTGCTATTGATATCATGAATTCCTTGGATAAACTCTAACAATATTTATATACTTTAGAGTAAATTGAACGATCTATGGTTTGTGAAATACAAGTAATGGGATCTTGCCATCATAGGTCAGCTGTGAAGCATTACTTGCATTGAAGAACTTTTGGATCCAATTTTTATGTGATTTGGTAAATAAAACCAATAAGGATGATTTAGTTTTTTTACTGAAGGATTGAAGTTGATCACTCATAGAGAAATCAAGTTCATAAATTTTAAAGTAAAAAGTAATGTTTTCCTGTTCATGTTTAGCAGCCAATTGTTCAAATTTTAACTTATTGGTTTCAAATTCAGATATATTTTGGAAATGAACGACATCCAGTGAGGTTTTCAATTGATTATTTAGTTTTTCAACTAACTTAAGTTCAACATTTAATTGCTCTAAGTCGGAGGCATAAGTTATTTTAGTAATAGGTTTAACACGATAATTACTTGGAATAACAAAAATTGGAATTGGAGAAATTTCAATTAGATTTGATGTATTAGACCCGAAAATTTCTTTGATTAACCCAGCACCTCTTGTACTTAGACATATAAAATCAGCTTTAGTTTTCATTCCTAAATTAACAACCATTTTATCAAAGAATTCTCCTGTTTCTACGATGCATGTATATTTTACTGGTTTTAAGCCACTTTTAGCATATAATTCAATAATGAATTTTTCAAGTAAGGGTTTATATGACTCTTTTTCGAGATTTAGGTAGGAATCATATTTTTGAGAACTCCAAGAAATTGGTTTTAATACTTCAATTGCATAATAGAATATTAATTCGCACTTCAACTGATCAGCTAATTGCATTGCAAACCTTAGTCCTGCTTTCGAGTTTGTTGAAAGATCTGTAGTTGCTAGTATCTTATTCATAGACTATATTATTAGTTGATATAATTCCATTTCCATAACATGAAGCCAGTCCAATAATTTAAAAACATCAAGACTGGCTCACAAACCTATAACCAACTCAACATAGCAAAGTTCTTATACTGTAATTTGAAAATAGCTGATGTTGATCATTTATATTGGTGTTTGATATCATTATTTGAATAGATAGAAGATCAAATAATGAAATCAGTGATTCAAGGATATATTTTGAGTTTTAAGTATTCATCATGCCATTTTTAAATACTAAAGATTGAAATTATTCCAATTATAAGTTTTATATATCTTGTTTGACAATAGGCATGTTTTAAGGGTATTTATCCGTTCATTTTTCTATTTTTCCATTTAATGGCTTCATACCATATTACTGACACAAATCCAGTACTGATGCTAAAGATTAATTGAATGAAATTCAAGGCTTCAAATTCAAACAATTGAGCTAGTGGTTTTATATAAATTAACATACCTAAAAGACCAACGGTTATCAAGATTATATAAATGACCAAGTTATTTTTATATCTTAAGGTGGTTAGAATAGAATAATAAAAGGATCGATTGATTAGTGTCAGTAAAATATTGGCTGATATAAGTGTGGTGAATACCATACTTCTGGTTATTGTTTCATTGAAGCCGTGATAAACGGCAAATTGATAAATAAATAAAGTCCCAATGGTAATGATCAATCCTTGTAATATGCTGGTATTTAGTTCGGTCCAATTAAAAAATGTATTAGAATAAGGTCTGGGTTTTTGAAATAAGGTATTTTTCTCCAAAGGTTCATTTTCATATATAATTGAACAAGTTGGACCCATAATTAATTCTAAAAAAATCACGTGTATTGGAGAAAATATATTGGGATAAACCCAGCCTAGAATGAGTGGAATAAGTACGGTTAATATAATGGGTATGTGGATGGAAATAATATATTGTATAGCCTTCTTCAAATTGGAATAAATTTTACGACCCATGCCTATAGCATCAACCATTTTTGATAAATCGTCTTCGAGTAAAATTAACGAAGCAGCTTGTTTGGCAATCTCACTTCCTTTTTTTCCCATAGCAATTCCAATATGTGCAGCTTTTAGGGCCGGGCCATCATTTACCCCATCACCGGTCATGGCAACTATTTCATTGTTTGATTTAAGTGCATTGATTATTCTTAATTTAGCTTCCGGAAACATTCTTGTGAACAAATAGGTATCTGCAACTCTTTTTTGTAGATCGATGTCTGATAACTTCATTAATTCATCACCTGTTAAGTTTTTATCATAACCTCTGAAACCTATTTGTTTGGCTATTGATGTTGTTGTTATAGGATTGTCGCCAGTTACTATTTTGACAGATATTCCTGCATCATAGAATTGTTGAATTACAGATTGAATATTCTCTTTTGGTGGATCATAAAAGGCTACAAGTCCTTTAAATGATAGTTTTAATTCTTGTTGCGTTTTCGGGAAATGGTTACCATCAAAATAACTTTCACCTATGGCTAATATTCGATAACCCTCTGAAGCGAAAGTAAACATTACTTTTTCAATTGTTTCTTTTTGAGCAAATGATAATATGGAACTATTTATTAATGCTTCAGGAGCACCTTTAACAGCAATAATACGATGAGCAGCATCATTTTCAAAAATGTGAGTCATCATTGGGGGCTTCCCACTAAGGGGATATTCATGTCTGATACTATAATTTTTTCTTTCATCGGTTATAATGTACTGTTCATAGGCATCGTGGATGGCTACTTCCATGGGATCAAAAGGAATAGGTTCACTGGCCCACATAGCTATTTTGATTAGATCCATGACTTCTTGGGAGGGCTTATCGTCAATATGAAAAATACTATTCTCTTCGAAATGAAATAATTTGACCAAACTCATCCTGTTTTCTGTAATTGTTCCGGTTTTATCTGTACAAATTACAGTGGCACTTCCAAGTGTTTCAACGGTTTTCATTTGCTTAACGATAATACCCATTTTCATTAATCGCCAAGCTCCCAATGCCATAAATGTGGTAAAGGCAACAGGTATTTCTTCAGGCAAAATACTCATGGCCAGTGTTAAAGCTTTGATTAAACTGCTTAAAATTAAATGGGTATGATAATAATTAATACCCCAAACTAAAACAAAGACTAGTGCACCAGCATAAACCATTTTTTTAACAAACTGACTAATTTGTATTTCTAAAGGTGTCGCTTGTACATCAATATCTTCGAGGCTTTTTCCGATTTTTCCTAATTTAGTTTCATTGCCGATTGCAGTAATTGTTGCAATAGCTAAACCACTGGAAACAGTAGTTCCTAAGAAAATTTGATTATCGATTGATTTTTGTTCTTTAAATACTGCGTAAGATTCACCAGTTAATATGGATTCATTAACGGAAAAGTCATTGGATTGAATTATGGTTCCGTCTGCAGAAATAGATGATCCTTCTTCAGCCATAAGTAGGTCACCTATTACAAGATCTTCAGTATTGATCTCTATTTTATTACCATTTCTGATAACATTACATTTGTTTTGAGTAAATTGTTTTAATTTCTCTAAAGCATTTCTACTTCTTGAATCTTGATACAATGAGATCATGGCAACAAGGACAATGGCTGAGGCCATAAAAATTCCGTCTGATATTTTACCACTGATAAAGTATATCGAAGCTGCTACCAATAATAAAAGGATCATGGGCTCACGTACGAGATTTTTAATAGCCTCTAATATGGTATTCGTTCTTTTATAGTTTAATCTATTTTGTCCATATTTTTTTCTTGACTCAATGACTTCTAAATCTGACAATCCCTGGACATCGAAATGATTTGTAATCATTTTTTGAATAATTTTAACATGTGAGAATAAATTGGATTTGTCATATCAAGTTGTTTGTAAAAAATTAATGAAAAATAAATGTGGTAATCAAATAAATTTAAGACATTAATTATGAAAGCTTAAATTGTTTTTAGTTAAATGATGATGATGTTCAACATGGTATATGGTGAAATACAACATTTCTCTCAGTGTAATTTTGCCAAGTAATGGATGAGGAAGAATTGTTTGATCTAGTTCCTGTTCTGAATATTTTTGGATACTTTTAATTAATTGATCAAGCACAAATTGAATTTTATTTTGGAGTTTTAAGTTTTCGTTAGTAGTTTTTGTATTGGGCACAAATGGGCCAGAAGCTCTTCCACCTTCAGCTAATTTGGAATGATATTTTTTTACTAAATCCTCATATGATTTCGATGGTCTGTTTGCTACTCCAAATAACCACTTTAAGAAAAATTTTGGTAATAGTAATATTCGAGCTAATGGTTTGGTGCTTCTGTAAATGTGGTCCAACTGCTGTCCTGCAGTCCATTTATCCATATAGGTGAACATATATTCTTCTTTAGATAGCGAATAAATATAATCACTAAAAAGTGAATAGTTTTCTGTTAATTTTTCAATTATTTTTATTTTGTTCATAAATTAAATAATTAATTTACATCATTATGTTAAATTGGAGATTAGCCCTCTGAGAATGTTATTCATAAGATTAGGGAATATACAAAGATAATCTTTTTTATCCAAAAGATTAATATGAATTCATAGTTTCTATTGTTAAAACAAATTGGTGAGTTAGCTTATAATTTTATGATTTGACCCATACGTGCTATATTAAATCCATTCTTGAGGATCGTGGTTGATTGTTGGCTTGTCTTAATTAAAGCTGGGTTGGTATGATTTAAATGTATAAAGTAGATTTTGCTTTTTTCAACAGGAGATAAATGTTTGAACAATTCCATGCTTTCTACAATAAATGGATGCGGAATCTCGGCCATACTTCTGTTTTTTAATTCGTTGCCATCATAAAAAGTTCCATCTATGAATGCATAGTCTACCAGAGTAATCAAATGAATAATATCGAGATTCCATTTCGACCATTTGTCAATATCAGGAATAAAAAGAATTTTTTTAGATGGTCCAGTAATCAAGTAGGCGACTGTCTCTGAATATTCATCCCTATGCGGAACCAAAATAGGTTTGATAGAAATATTGGGAGTTAATCGAACTTCTTCTTGATTCGTCAATGGATGAATATTTATATTTTGATAATTCACTAGTTGACTCCAAGGCCCATTTTGTTCAAGGAATGTTTTCATTCGAGGCATCGCATATACATTAAGTTTATCTGCATTCATGGCTTCTTTTCCAAAATACATCAATCCTGTATAGTGTCCAATATGTGCATGTGTTAAAAATACGCCATCAGGAATTTCAATTGTGGATGAGTTGAATTGATGATAAAGATTTTTCATTTGAACCGCAATATCCGGTGTTGCTTCGATCAAGTAATTCTTAGAATGTTCAGAATCAATAAGGCCAAGTGAAACTACTTTTCGATTTGGATCAAGATTTGAAAATAGTTTACGACAACAATCTTTCTTACAAGCTATGTGGGGAGATCCAGCATCTTGGACGGTACCAAGAATTATTAGATACGCCTTTTCCATTTCTAAGCCTTGATCCGTTCTCAATTTTTTCATATTCATATTATTATGACATGATACAAATAAGAAGAATAGAATCATAGAAAAATATCCTTTCATGAATTGGGTCTTAAATAATATTTTTTTGTAAATGAATATTTATCAATATAAAAAATTAGCTTTTCATTTTTTTAAAAAACTCATTTCTGAATTACATTCAGATTTTTTGCATTATTCCAAAGCAGTCCCATGGACAGTAGTTTTATACATTTCTATTTGTTTATGCATAACTTTAAACCAAAGCGGTGGAAAAAAAGCCAATAACATCATGCCTGGATATCCTGTTGGCAACTGTGGACTTTCATCGAAATGACGAAGTGTTTGGTATTTCCTTTGTGTGGAATAATGATGGTCAGAATGTCTCGTCACTTCTAGAAGTAAAATTCTGCCCAAAGAATGGTTCGAGTTCCATGAATGTATAGGTAGTGTTTGCTCATAATAAGTAGCATTTATTTTTTTCCTCCTCAAACCATAGTGTTCAATATAATTAATCGATTCTAGAAGTAAAAAGCCAATAGTAGCTCCTCCAATATAAAACAGGAGTACTTGTATACCAAAAATAAATCCTATGCAGAAGACCATGACAAGTTGGATGATCTGAAATTGAAACATTTCATTATAAAAACTTATAAATGGTTTGTTTAATTTTCGGAGTCGAATGTTTTCTAATTTCCAGGCAGATAACCAACTGTCTCTGATGGATCGAATATAAAAGCCATATAAGGTTTCACCATATCTACCAGTAGCAGGATCTTCTTCTGTGGACACATATTTATGATGACCCCGATTATGCTCTATGAAAAAGTGCATATATTGACTTGTAGAGAGGAGCATTTTACTCATGAATTGTTCATACCATGTATTTCTATGGCCTAATTCATGGGCCACATTAATACCCAAAGCGCCACATGAAATACCAAATGAAATCATCATACCTATTTTTTCATAAAATTGTGGAATAGGATCAGCAACACGATTTAAAAAATAGAAAAATATTCCAAATTGAATTGGAACTAAACTGTAAAGAATATAATCATAAAATTTATCTTTAACAGCTACTTCTTCATCTAATTCATTCATGTTTTTCGATGTACCTATAAAAAACAACTCGATAGTTGGAATCATTATAAAAACATAAACTAAAGTCAGATATGACCATATACCACCCAAATACATGGACATGATTATTATTATTGGTGTTATAAAGACTAAAAGATATTTAAAGTTTTTCTTCATTATATTAGAACGTTATATCATTTTAAAAGTGGATTTGGAATTTAGACTTTTCATCATTAAGGTTACAAGTTTTATTTTTTAAAAATTATTTTATTTCATTTAATTTAGTTTTTGGTCTACCATAAATAATATGATAGATGAGGGCAACAAAAAGGCTGCCGCCAATCAAATTACCTAAAATGACCGGACAAAGATTTGAAAAAAAACCTGACCAGGAAATCAGTTCTGTGCCAGGAAATGATTCAAAATATTTTAAAAATAATCCCATTGGAATGATGTACATATTGGCAATACTGTGCTCAAAACCAGCAGCAACAAATGCGCTAACGGGAAACAAAATTACAATAATCTTATCCATTACACTTCGACCGGCTTGTGCCATCCATACAGCCAAACAAACAAGTACATTGCACATTAAACCACTGAAAAAAGCTTGTTGAAATGAAATATTGCACTTAGTAGATGCAAGTTTAATATATTGTTCGGCGACGCTACTATCGTTTAATAGTGGATGTCGAGATAAATAAACAATAAGTGCTAGTCCAAAAGCCCCAATAAAGTTTGAAATACATACCAACACCCAGTTTTTAAGAACTTCATTAAAGGATATTTTTCCATCAGTCCATGCCATAACCAATAGAATATTTCCAGTAAACAATTCCGCTCCAGCAACAACAACTAATATTAATCCTAAGGAAAATACAAGACCACCAAGTAGTCTACTGATTCCAAAAGTCAAGAGATGATCTGATGTAATAACTACTGAATACATTGCTCCCAAGCCGATAAAAGCGCCAGCGAGTATACCAAGCATGATCATAGAAATTATGGGCAATCTAGCTTTCACCACTCCTAAGTTTTCAACTCTTTCTGCGATCTCAGCTGGAGAAAAGGCATCAAAACCAAAAATTTCCTTCATAGCTTTAAATTAATTCAATAAGTCATCTTTCTAAGTGCAATATATGCATTTTAAAGTTTAATTATTTTTTATTGGATAAAATAACATTATTACAATTGCTCGAATAATCATGTAATTTTGAGTTTAATTATTATAAAAGAATATCCATTTTGCGAATAGCAGTCAATGCGCGGTTTTTATTATCCGGAAAACTTGAAGGAATTGGATGGTATTCCTTTGAGGTATTGCGTCGGATGACAAAAAAACATCCAGAGCATGAGTTTATTTTTATTTTTGACCGTCCATTTTCAGAAGAATTTATTTTTGGAGATAATGTTATTCCAGTTGTACTTCAACCACCTGCCAGACATCCCATCCTTTGGTACATTTGGTTCGAATGGCGAATTCCAGATTTGTTGAAGAAGTTGGATGTTGACATGTTTTTAAGCCCTGATGGATATTGTAGTCTAAGGTCTACTATTCCACAATACCTTGTCATGCATGATTTGGCTTATCTACACTATCCTAAGCAAATTAAATTTGCCGCGCGTCATTTTTATAAATATTTTGTTCCAAAATACCTGAATAAGGCCAGTCATGTATTTGCGGTTTCCAATGCAACTAAACAAGACATTCTTCAAAACACAACTTTAAATAGTGCTTATGTTAGTGTGGCCTATAATGGTTGTAGAGATTCCTTTGTTCCAATTGATGAAAGCCAAAAACAAAAAATAAAGGATGATTATACTAAAGGACATGACTATTTTTTATTTGTTGGCGCCATGCATCCACGAAAGAATGTGGATCAACTCATTCGAGCATTTGGTCATTTTAAGCAAGAGGAAAACACCCCCCATAAACTAGTTTTAGTAGGTCGAATGGCATGGTACTCAGAAAAGATTTCGGAAGCTTACGAAAGTTCAAGATACAGAAGTGATATTATTTTTTGTGATTATATGGCTACGGAAACACTAGTGAAGATAACCGGAGCTGCTACAGCTGCTATTTGTCCTTCATTCTTAGAGGGATTCGGGGTTCCGATAGCTGAAGCTTTATTTTGTGATGTTCCGGTAATTGTTTCCGATCGATTTTCATTACCTGAAGTAGGTGGTCCTGGTGCGTATTTGATTAATCCGGATGAGTATATTTCTATTTCAGAGGCTATGTCGCAAGTCATTCATGATCCGCTCTTGGAAAAGCGGATTGAACAGGGAAGAATTCATCGAAAGCAATTTTCATGGGATCAAACTGCGGAATTAATTTTCTACCGAATGATGCAAGATTTTAGTTGTAGTAGATCTATATTTTGATGTAAATAAAAAGTAAAGCGTAGCAAAAACGAAATGTTTGATAAGATTATTTTAAATTATACATATAAAAAAATTAGCTTTATAACAGAAATCAATTGACATTAATTTTGGAATTAAAAAATAGTGAATCTATGAAATTTGAAAATAAGAATGAGAAAGTAGCATCCGTTCCAAGATTTATTAAGAGGGTATTCATCTATATTTCATTAACTCTTATTTTGTTAACTTTATCCATTGCCATTGGTATTTTTGGATATCATTATTTGGCTGATATTGGTTGGTTGGATAGTTTCCATATGACCGCAATGATTTTGACAGGAATGGGACCAGTAGTAGAAATGAAATCCAATGGTGCTAAATTATTTTCTTCCTTTTATGCATTGTATAGTGGAGTTGCCTTTCTGAGTATAACAGCTATCTTTTTTGCACCCTTGGTTCATCGCATCCTTCATATTCTTCATGTAGATGAGCGTTGATAAATTTAATAGGTTTTTTTCAGTAGTTTGAAAAAGTTAAAATTGTCATTTTGGTGATAGATGTAACTAAGTTATATAGAAAAACTGTATATTTCGCCTTTAATTAGACAAAGAGTTATGAAGTTACCTTTACAAACGATTATTCTGAGTTTTTTTTGTGTTTTTGGGCTTAATGCACAAGATTTACATTTTACACAATTTGAACTTACCCCATTACACGTTAACCCCGCGAATGTAGGTGGTTTTCCAGGATCCTTCAGAGTCGGTGGCGTTTATCGCGATCAGGCTTTTTCTGTTGATGGCTTTGGATCAGATTTCAGTACCCTTAATTTTTATTTGGATGCAACGTTCAATTGGGGTCTTAGAAAAAAGGATTGGGTAGGATTTGGAATGAATTTTTTGCAAGATAGATCAGGTGTTATTGGACTTGGTTCAGGTAGTTTTATAGCACAAGGAGCTTACCACTTGGGACTAAGAAAAGGTAGTGATCTCGCCCTTGGGGTCCAGTATGGGGGAGTGGGTTATAATATAAAAAACAAGGATTTAGGGAAAAACGAAGCAGGATTAATTACTGCCGGAGCAGGTGCTGCTGATTTGGCTAAACTACAAGACAAAGCTAATTATACAGATATTTCCATAGGATTAAATTATACCGCTAGTATAACAGCCAGAAAGCATCAGTTAAAAATTGGTGTTTCCGCAGCTCGGGTTAACAATCCAAAAGTGACTTTATCAAGTGGACAATCTATTAATAAATTAGGAAGTCTATTGACAGCTAACTTTGGTTATCAATACCATTATTCTGAAAAATTGGATCTTACACCCATGTTATGGTTGAGAAATGTTAAATCTTTCAATACCATAGTGCCTCAATGTATGGCAAGCTACTTGTTTAATGTAGAAAAGGGCATTCGCCTTAATGCAGGAATAGGTTACCGAATTGGAGACGCCTTACAAGTTATGTTTGGGGTTGATATCAAAAAGGTAAAAGTTCAAATTGGGTATGACCAAACGCTAAGTTCTCAAAAATTAGCTCAAAGTCCCAAAGGTGTAGGTGCTCTCGAATTAGGAGTATGTTATATAGGCACTGTGGTTAAAAAACCAAATCCAAAACCACGTGTATTCTGTCCAAGGTTCTAGTTTGTTATTTATAAAAAGTATGTTTACCATGAGAAAAATAATATTACTCGGTTTCGTTTTATTTTGTTTTTTGGGTTCAATGTGGGCTCAGCCAGCAAATGGCAACACACCAGCAGCTCTCATTAAATCCGGAGATGAGCAAATTGAGAAAGGTCAATACTATAATGCCCTTGAACAATATGAGAAATCATATAAAGAGGTAAAGGATAAAGACGTTGCTGTTAAGATTGCTAGAACTCATTTTTTACTTCGAGATTATGGTAAATCGGCAACAAAATTCGCACAGGTATTAGCCAGAGATAAAGCTAATAAATATATCGAAGAACGATTTTTGTATGGCAAGGCACTCAAAATGAATGCTCAATATACTGAAGCGGCAGCAGAATTCAATAATTATATTGCCAATGGTACCAATATGGAACTTAAAGCTCAGGCAGAAATCGAACTAAAGGGTATCGAACTTTTGGGTACCATGAAAGAAAATGTAGCTATCATAGTAAAAAATGCAGGAAATCAGGTGAACAATCCGGAATCACAAAGCAGTCCGTCATTAGATTCAGAGGGCAAACTTTATTTTGGATCACTTGATGCTAAAGAGACAAAGGAGAATGGAGGAGTGCATTTTTGTAAATTGTATAGCTCTACATTTACTGAAGGAAAAGGATGGAGTAAGGCAGAAGAATTACCTGAGCTAATTAATCGAGAAGGATATCACACTTCTAACGTAAGTTTTTCAAAAGATGGCAACATGATGTTTTTTACTAGGACTTTATCTGAAGGGGGACATATGGATGAAAGTAAAATATTCGCATCGACCAAAACTGCATCAGATTGGAGTCCGGCACTCGAAGTTACTGGAGTCAATGGTGAATTTATGGCCAGACATCCTGTAGAAGGCGATTTATATGGAAATAGAGTCCTTTTCTTTTCATCTAATATTCCCGGAGGTAAAGGCGGATTTGATATTTATTATGCCAATAAAATTAGTGAGACAGAATATAGTGCACCTATTAATGCGGGCTCAATCAATACAGCTGCTGATGAACTTACACCTTATTACGTAGATGGTAAATTGTATTTCAGTAGTGAAGGTTGGCCTGGTATAGGGGGGTTGGATATATTTGTAAGCAATTGGAATGGATCTGAATGGTCGGTTCCTACTAATATGGGTCTTCCATATAATTCGTGCACAGATGATATCTATTACAAGATAGCAGCAGATGGGGAGAAAGGTTTTTTGGTATCTAATCGAGCAGATCCGGAATCCAAGTCATTAAAAGGTAAAACCTGTTGTGATGATATATACACCGTGACTAAACGCAAATTGGTCATAGAATTAAATGCCTTTGCAAAAGATGAAAAAAATAAATCATTAAAAGGAATCGTTGCACAATTGGTGGAGCTGAATGTTGGAACGGACGGAAATATTCAGACTAAATCAAATCAGGAAGGAAATCAGGTAAGTTATTCTTTGTCCAAAGATAAAGCATACAAAATTGTTGTAAGCAAAGATGGGTATTTCCCGGCTGAAATCCAATTGAATACTGTGGGTATTACCCAAGATCAAGTTTTAAATCGCGATTTTGTTTTAAAAATGATGCCACCAGAATCAGATGTAGAAATTATTACGATTAATGAACCCATTCGACTAAGTAATATTTATTACAATTATGATGATGATAAAATCTTACCTGATGCAGAAAAAGATCTTAATGCGATCTTAGAGCTTATGGTAAAATATCCTGAAATGGTTATTGAGTTAGGTTCGCATACAGATTCAAGAGGTGATGATGATTATAATCAAAAATTATCTCTGCGTCGTGCCAATTCAGCACGTAGATGGCTCATTAATAAGGGTATTGACAGTAAGAGGATTCAGGCTAAGGGGTATGGTGAGACGGTTATTTTGAATAATTGCTCCAATGGTGAAGATTGTACAGATGATGAACATCGATTTAACAGACGTACAGAATTCAAAATACTTGAAGGACCTACATCAATAGAAGTGCGAAAAGAAGTCCTTAACAAAAAGGGAAAAGCTTCCAAAAAATAATTGGCTGAGGCCAACATTTGATAAAGCCGACTGTTCTTATGGTCGGCTTTTTTATTGTCGGAATGAAAGATATGAACATAAGGAATCTAATTTTTTTTATTGGAATCATAGTGCATGGATTTATTTTGGAATCATGCGCTCAATATAGCAGTACGATAAAGCATCCAGAAGCTTCCAAAGATATCCAAGAGCCCCAATTGAAAGAGTTACCTGATACCGTGGGGATGACTGCAAAAATGGTTTTTGATTCGACAAGCTATCATTTTGGGGAGATTGTAGAAGGCGAAATCATTGAAAGGGTTATTTTTTTTACCAATGAAGGACCGGGAGATTTAATCATTGAATTAATGACAGCGTGTGAATGTACAACACTGGACTACAGCAGACTACCCATTAAGAAAGGTGTAAGATCACCGATTAAGATCAAATACAATTCAAAAGGCAAAAATGGGCCTCAAATAGTGGATATAGATATACTTGCCAACACGGTACCTGTAAATAATTCAACTAAATTTTACATCCAGGTAATCAAATAACATATTAGATTTTTTTATAATACATATAATGCTAGTTTATATATTATTATAGTTAATATTTCTTCAAATGATGTTCATTTTACGGTTGTCTTTGTTGTTCCAAATAATTCCTAAAATTAATGTTAAATTGTTTAATTTCAAGCAATTATATAATTTAAATTAATCCATTTAAAAATATTAAATTTAATCAGGGATTACCCTGAATTTTATAAAAATCATGAAATAAATTAGGTCAAATTGGAATATCAAATTATCTTCGTGCTGTATTCTTCCCTTTGCTTTTAGATCTTCACGGTCTAGAGTCCTCAATCATATTGCTAAAATTAGAATATTGGTTTTAGCAATTTTTTAGATAAGAATTTTTGAAAACTATAAAATCTAAAATTATGAGGTCTTTTCATTATTTAACTGTAAAAAAATCGTTCTTAGCTTTAGTAGCTAGTATCGTTTTTTTATCCTCCTGCATTAAAAATGACAATAATTCGATAACTACGACTTCGGATTTAAAATCAGAAAATGGTAAACTTGCTACTGATTGGGTAGTATTGTCCTTAACCTTGACTAAAGAGGCTCCAGGTTATACCTCTCCTGTAGCTGCACGTACATTCGCATATTTGAGTTTAGGTATGTATGAATTATTGGTACCGGGTATGCCAGAATACAGCAGTATGCAAGGTAAATTAAATGGGTTTAATCGTGGAACAATGCCTAACACCAAACAAGTAGGTGAAATTTCCTGGAATCTTTCATTGAATGAAGGGATGTATAAACTTTATAAATACTTCTACAGAAATTCTTCTCCAGCAAGTTTATCATTGATTGATAAATTACATCAAAATAATTTGGATGTTTATTCTAAGGGTTTAACTACAGATGTTATAACTAACTCTTTGACTTACGGAAATGCTCATGCTGAAGCATTAATTAAATATGCTGAAACTGATGGACAAGCAGAAGCTTTCTTAAATAATTATCCTGATTCTTACAAAACACCAAACGGTCAAGGTTTATGGGTACCATTAAACAATCAAATTAAAAAACCGCTTCAACCTTATTGGGGAAATGTAAGAACTTTTCTAAGTTATTCTATACAGGAGACTGATATGATTGCACCACCGGAATACAGCAATGATAAAACTTCAGTTATGTATGCTTATGCGGTTGATGTAAGAAACAAAGTAGAAAATTTAACCAAAGAAGAAGAAGTAATGGTTCGTTTTTGGAATGACGAACAAGAGCATAGCATAACACCAGCTGGACACATGATGTCAGTATTGGCACAAGTTCTAAAAGAAGAAGGAAAGGATTTAGGATTTTGTGCATATGCCTTTATGAAATTAGGAATCACATTACATGACGCTACAGTAATGGCGTGGAAAACCAAATACAAATACAATACCGTACGTCCGGAATCATATATTAAATCAAATATTGATAATGAATTTATTGCTTTAGTAAATGCTACCCCAACTCCTGAATATTCTTCCAGTCCTTCAGCTATTGCTTCAGCAGCTGTGGAAGTACTTGGAAATTTATTTGGTTATAGTTATGCGTTTACAGATAGAACATATGAATATAGAAAAGATATAGACGGCTCACCTCGATCTTTCAAATCATTTCAACACATGTCTAAAGAAGTTTCTGATGCTAGTTTATTTGGAGGAATTCACTATCGTTTCAGTCTTGAAGCTGGTGAAAAACAAGGTATATCCGTTGGAAGGAATATTAATTCATTGAGATAATTAATAGGATAATAGTTATTGATCCCCTATCAAGTCATTGGTAGGGGATTTTTTTTAGTATACATTAACATTAACATTATGCCGGATACAGCGAAAGTAGCTAAGTTAGTGTCTTATAATAAGTGGATCCTTTTATATAAGCTTAAATGAATACTAGATGAAAACGGTCATTCTGTTTTTTACATTGTTTTTTTCAATAAATCATTTTTTAGTAAGTCAATGTACGCCTGCAAGTGAAATTGCTTGTGAGGATGCAAAAGTATTATGTTCCCTGACCGAATTAAATGGGTTTACATGCAGACTTAGTTCCGCATCCAATGCAGCAGGATGTATGCCAATATGTCCTTCCGGAGGATCACCTGAAAACATCGAGTGGTGGGCATTTACTAGTGAAGGGGGTAACGTAACTATCAGTTTAACGATATCCAATTGTACCAATACAACCGGTGCTATTGGCATGGAATTTGGTCTGTCTGCAAATTGCAATTGCTCTGAATCTGTGGCTTGTAATAAACTATGTAATGGACCAGGAACTTATACTATTTCCGCTACTTTATCAGCTTGCAAAACGTATTATTTATTCGTTGATGGTTGCAATGGTGATGTCTGTGATTATACTATTCAGACTTCGGGGGGCAATACACCCAACTTATTTCCCCTTGGAAAAATAAATGACGATGCTGATCGAATCATACCTGTTTGTCGAACATGTGACTTTCATCATTTTTATGTAAAACATCAAAGCAATGGATGTACGCCAAATTATGAATGGACCATAAATGGTATACCACTTGGTGCACATGAAAATAGTATCGAAACCAGATTTCCGGAAGAAGGTGATTTTCAATTGTGTGTTACTGCTTATATTGGAAATCCTCAATCGGGAGCAATATGCGATCAGGAAGGTCCTGAATGTGCAACGATTCAAGTAAGACAAATTCCAGACAAAACAGGTGGTGTCAGGTATTTATGTCCAGAAAATATACCCTATAAATGGCATGACCAGTATATTATTAATTCTGGAGTGTATAATACAAAGTTATGTGATAAACAGACTTGTTATTTTGATTCAGTAGTTCAATTCCAAATACTTCCAGTACCAATTATTCCTAAGATATACCATATCGGATGCAATTCTGCAGATGTTTTTATTGACC
This sequence comes from Saprospiraceae bacterium, assembly GCA_044228225.1. GTDB lineage: Bacteria > Bacteroidota > Bacteroidia > Chitinophagales > Saprospiraceae > Vicinibacter. Next base: position 75,660 of record JBGAVH010000008.1, read on the forward strand.
CAGCTTCACGCAAAGTTTTTAAAACTTGCCAAAGTGATTTACCAATTCTTATTAAAAAATCTACTGATCCCTATAAATGTGACAGTACTTATGAATTGACAGCTATTTTTTTAGAACAGGAAGTTACGTTTAGAGAAGATTGTCAAGATGGAAAAATTATCATTCAACCTCGAATTTTAAATAAAGCAATAACATGTGGTGGTAACGAAATTTTTGAATATAAATACAAATGGTATTTAAAGCAAGATACCAATAAAACGATTATTAGTACGGATGAATTCTATACTACAACACAAAAGAATGATTACTGTCTAGAGATCGAACTAATAACAACTTTGGGTCCACTAACCAAGACTTGTTTTTTCGATTATTGTGAGAATCTTGATGAAAGTATTTATATCAAACCTACAGGAAAATTTAGTGCTTACAAAACAGTGTGTTCTAATGATACCAGTTGCATCACATTCAGACCTGCATATTCAGGAATCATTCTGGGATATGAATGGGATATTACAGGCGGTACGATCATAAATCCGAACCCTACACAAGATAGCGCGATTTGTGTCGTGTGGAATCTTCCACCAGGACAGAAGGGGAAGGCATGTGTATATTATAAGACCTTGTGTGACAATAGTCAAACATCCTGTATCGATATAACGGTAGGTACTTCAATTAGAGAAATAGCGGGACCCAGTAAAACGGTCAAGGGTCTTACCACAAATCTAGAAGCAATAATACCTGGTGGTGTCTGGCGAAAAGTTAGTGGTCCAGGATTTGTCAATTTCAAAGATCCATTTAATCCCATTACAGATGTTAGTGTTAGTAAATATGGGATTTATACTTTGTCATGGACGATAAAGTCATTGGGATGCACCACTGTAGGATATGTTACGATTCGTTTTATTCGTTCAGAATTCAAGGGTAGATTAAAAAATCAAAATGAATCCTTTCTAAAATATGATCCTGATGAAATGATTTCACCTCAGTCCATACAGTATCATATTTCAAAGCAAATTAAAAACCAAGCCTTAAGCTTACAATTAAGTTCAACTGTAAATCAAACTGCTAAAGTTTCATTGATCGATCTCTCAGGAAAGATCGTTGCACAATCCAACTTTAGTATAGGAACTGAAAGTCAATCTTATGAATTACTTATGAATGCATCAAGTGGAATTTATTTTCTAATGATACAAACGGAACATGATGTAATCAGTGAACGGATAGTAATTATAGATTGAAATTTAACTATTGATAAATTCATTCCAGATAAGTTCAAAAATAATAAATGAATATAATTGGATATTTAATCATTATAAGTCATCCGAAAACTAATATGTTAAAGTTATTTCTTATTTCATTAATATTTTTTTTGGGAAATTATGTTTATACATGGAGCCAATGTACACCTCCAAGTGCTGATAAAATAGAAGATGCTTATGTGCTTTGTTCTTTAGAGGAACTTAATGGTTATAGCTGTTCTAATACTCAGTACATGAATCCTTTTGGATGTAGTCCATTATGTCCACAAGGAGGAACAGCCACGAATACACAATGGTGGGCTTTTACCTCATTTAACACACAAGCCACTTTTACCGTTACATTTAGTAATTGTTCTGTTAATGGTGCTGGTATTCAGATGGGACTTTGGGGTGACAATCTATGTAATGATATTATTGCATGCAATGAGCACTGTTCTAGTCAGGGACAGGTATCAATAAGTGCCATGTTGCAAAAATGCAAAGTTTATTATTTCTATATCAACGGGTGTAATGGTGCCATTTGTGATTATACCATTTCCATTATGACATCTCCTCGGGAATGTAATGCGAACTTTAAAAGAATAAATGATGATTTAGACCGAAACATTCCAATTTGTGTTGGTGTAACTAATCAAGAATTTTTTATTAATTATCCTGATTGTAATTGTAAGACAGTATTTGAATGGACCATTGATGGAAATGTTGTGGGAAATGATAGCAATGTAATTTTATTGGATTTTCCGGATGAAGGAGATTTTCAACTGTGCGTCACTGCATATATTGATAACCCATTTTCTGGTTCGACATGTGATCAATATGGCCCTGAATGTTCAACCATTCACCTAAGAAAGGAGACAAATAATCAAACTCCAAAACTTATTACCAATCAATTATTATGTGCATTCGACACAAGTTGTGCAGAAATAAATCTAGATGATCCTCAGTCAGTAAAATTCTTTAGATGGCAAACCACTGGTGGTACTATCATCACACAGAATCCTGAATTAATGAATAACGTATGCATTTTATGGAATCAACAAAATGGCGAAAATGGAAAAGTGTGTGTGGATTATCAAACAGACTGTGGTCAAAGTCAGACCTTTTGTAAGGATGTAATGTTTGGATTAGTTGTAAAAGAAATCGCTGGCCAAAATGAAACCATCCGAGGTCTAAGTACTAGGCTCGTTGCTGGAATTCCTACTGGACAGTGGCAAAAATTAAGTGGACCAGGGAAAGCCAATTTTAGTAATATCAGTGATCCTAATTCTAAAATTAGTGTAAGTAAATATGGGATTTATGTGCTATCTTGGAAATCTCAAAAGAATGATTGTTTAATGCAGGGCTTGGTCACACTTAAATTTATTAGGGCTTAACAAGATTCCATAGGCGTCAATCATCACCTGATTAAGGATGGATAGCGTAAGTAAGATTTATTATAAAAAACTTGAATTTTAAGAAATTTTGATATCTTAATGTATTAATTAATTCTAATCTCTAAACTAAACCCTATGAACATGAAGAATGCCTTAATTTTTTTATGCATTTTATTATTTAAAACTTCCAGTCTATTAATTGCACAGTGTCTACCTTTTTCTGGATCAAACCAATGTAAAGACGCAAAAATATTTTGTTCACTCGACGATTTAAATGGATATCAATGCAGCAATCCGAATAATAGTCCAGTCGATTGCACTCCCTTTTACCCATTTATTGGTCCAGCATATAAGGCAGGTTGGTGGGCATTCGTTTGTGATGGTGGACTTATTACAATAGATGTTGAGATCATCAGTTGTCAAGGAACGGGTGATGGAATTAAAATTGGATTGCTTGGAGGTTGTGAATGTGATTTTAAAACAGATACCAGGCCAACTCCAAAATGCATTAAAAAAGGAACTTATCAGATAACTGAAAGTTTAACAGCCTGCAAAACTTATTATTTGTATATTGAAGGGTGTGATGGAGATATTTGTGATTTTATCATTCATACATCCGGAGGCCCTGCTCCAAAATTGAGTCCATTGGGTAAAATTAATAATGATAAGGATGGTAGAATAGAAGTTTATAAAGGATGTCCAGAAAATTATAAAGTAACAGCACAAAATAATGGCTGCGAACCAACTTATGTGTGGACAGTAGATGGAGTAAAACTTTCTGGTAATAATGATAACATAGATTATACTTTTCAACAAGTAAAAAATTTTCAATTATGTGTTACGGCATACAATGGTAATCCTTATTCAGGAAATATTTGTGATTCAATAGGACCAGAATGTGTTACGATTGAATCAAGAGCATTAAACTATCCAGTACTACAAATTCCAAAATGTGCAGAAATCGTAAGAAATAAACCATGTGACACCTTTCAAATCACCAAATTTGGATGCCTTTTAGATTCTATAATTTGTTACGATATTACTTTACCTGTTCCTTATCCACCGACTATTTATCATATAGCTTGCGATGCTGCTGATGTTTATATTGATCCATCAACGAAACAAGTTTTTAATTCATGTCAAAATGATGAAGAAATTTTATTACCAAAGTCTACCCTTCCATATCATTGTGATAGTAGCTATAAATTAACTGCAATTTTTTTGGATTTTGGTGTTAGTTTCAGGGAAGATTGTATTGGGGACAAAATTGAAATTGTACCTAGAGTAATTAATAGGACCAAGAGTTGTGGTGGAGGTGAATCCTTTGAATTTATCTATCAATGGTATGAAAAAAATGATAAGTCGAGAAAATATATTGGAACCAATGAAATACTTCAAGTGGATCAAAAGGGTGAATATTGTTTGGAGATCGCAGTAAAAACAAAATTGGGAATCATTGAAAAAAAATGTGTATTTGAATTTTGTGAAAATATAAATGAAAATGATTTTGCAGTTCACCCAACTGCGAAACTTAAAGGTTTTCAATTATTATGCTCTTTGGATACGAGTTGTATACAATTGTTAGAAGCTCCTCAGAATTCGACTTTATTTTCCTGGAATGTAACAGGTGGAACGATTCTGACACCCAATCCTTTTTTAACAAACCAAATTTGTGTGTTATGGAATAATCCTTCAGGAGTAGACGGTAAGGTATGCGCTTCATATGAAACGAATTGTGGTAAAAGTGATACCACTTGTTTAGATGTTAAATTTGGATTGGGTATAAAAGATATTGCTGGAATAAACAAAAGTGAGCTGGGACTTAAAACTATTCTGTCAGCAAAAGGAATGGGTTATTGGCAAAAATTAAGTGGACCTGGACGAGCGACGTTTGCGAACATGAATAATCCAAATACTTCGGTTACTGTAAGTAAATACGGCATTTATGTGTTTCAATGGAGTTCTCAACAAAATGGATGCACCATAAATGGAATAGTTACGATTAAATTTATTAGAAACTAAGATTCAAGATTATTCATTTAATTGATGTTATAGTTATGTTTTGTATATCATTAAAATGAATATTTCAAAATAGGCTAGCATTTAATTTATTTCATTCATATACTTTTGCGCATATTTAAGTTTAGCGGATCTAATCCTGGCTTCGAATATTTTATTCATATATTCTTCCAATTTTTGTTTAGCGGGGATAAAGATGATAGCCATTAAAGAAAGCATAATCAACATTTGCCATGGTGAATGATGCGTTATTTCTTCCAGGATGGGATGAAACAAAAGACTTATAAATTCAAAACAAGATAATATAATAAGTGTTGACATAAAACTTATAACTTTCATATTAGCTAAAAAAGTACTGGAGAAAATCATGATAAATGCTAACAGGCAGATGATAATCAGAAGTATCAAACTGTATTGGACTTTTTGTTTGTAAGCTAATGCAGCCTTTTGATTTTTTGTTGTTTGTTCTTGCTCTAATAAAAATTGATTTATTTTGTGTTGTTGTAAATTATTTACAAATGATTCCGCTTCAAAAGATTGTTCTAATTGAGATTTTAATTGTTGGTAAAATAAAAAGCTATCTTTTTTGTTTTCTTTAATATAGATATCCTCTAATACGTGATAATCTTCTAATAAAGATGATTTTTGCATTTGTTGCTTCGATATGGCAACGGATTGTAGTGCATAAGATTTAGCTATCGCAAAATGTTGTTGTTTTAATTCATATTGAGCCATTTTTGCCAAGGATGTAATTTGTGTTGGAACAATCTGTTGATCACGACTAAATTTTAGACATTCATTTAAATAAGTTAAACCTAAATCTGGAAATTGTTTTTGGATATAAATGATACCTAACAAATAGAGACTTCTGCAATATCCATAGGAATCTTCGTGCTTATTGGTTATACGATGTGCCTTTTGCGCATATATTAAGGCTGAATCAATTTCCATTATGCCAATATATGCATCGGCAAGATTAGTATATACCCGATTGGGTAATATACCGTCAGGTAAATATATTTTTGCTTTATTTAAATAGGCAATGGAAGAAGTATAATCTTTTAAATCTCTAAATACAAATGCTATTTGTTTTAGGACAAAACTTTTTCTATAATAATAATTACCTTTTTCAAGAATACTCAGACTTTCAAAATATCTAGAAATAGCTGTGTCTGTTTCTTTTGTCATGGAAAAAGCACATCCTTCATAAGCAAGAGCAGTACCATATAGTGAATCGCACTTTAATCTTTGAGCCAGTTCTTTCATTTGATTACTGTAATAAAAAATACTATCGCTTTGACTGGTATAAACATAAGTATTACAGATTTCTGTTAAAATTTCAAATTGTTCTTCTGGCTTGAGTTTTAATTTTAATTGTTGTAATAAACTATCCCTAATCTCTAAGTTTCTGCTTTGGCTGAAAATTATTATAGGTCCGAAAAGACAAACAAATAGAATAAAGTTATATAAATAAATGTTGATTCGCATAGTATGATTCTAGTTCAATTCTTCCAATGTTTTTTTAACTCTTTTTAAATGCTGTTCCTTATTTTTAGTCCGAAGTAAATGTATCATCCAATGTTCTATTTTATGATGTATTGGAATGATAATAGCTCCAATACTAATCATAATACTTAGCATAATTATTGGACTTTGTTCTGTCGTTTTATTTAAAATGGGAAATAGAAGTAAATTAATAAATTCAAAAATCATGATCATTAGAAATATACCTAAATAGGTAATATGACGTTCATTAATATATGCAGAATATGAAAGTATAAATAATAAAATCAATAAAGATAGTATCACTACAAATGTAAAAACATATTGAGTAATTCTATTTCTCTCTGATATTTTTATCTGATTATCAATTTCTTTTTTTTGGTTTAATAAGTAACTCTGAAAATTTGAATTCTGATCTTGGAATATTTTTTTTATTTCAATTAAACTATCAGCATTAGCTTGATATAATATTCCATATTTAAAGGCACTGTCTAAATTTGATTGTGCAAGAAATATGTCTTTTATGGTTTTAGTTAAATCTTTAATATAACCAAAATCTTTTCTTGCATAAGCCTTTTGATATCCAAATTGAGCGATGGACAAAGCTTGATTTAAATCTTTTTGATGAAACAAAAATTGAGCATATGGCAACTCATAATTTAACAAGGACATTGAAAAATTATGTTTCAAGCAAAATTGATGACAGGTGGAATAAAATGTTGAGGCTAATGCAAGTTCACCTTTCGCATCATATACTTTGGCAAAGATAAATAGAGATCTGGCAAAACCATAAGGATCAGTATTTTCATTCGCATACTCATTCGCTAATTGAATATAATAGAACGCCGAATCTGTTTGTTGCAGAGCTAAATACGTTTCAGCTAAATGGGCATAAATTCGTTCATTTAAGCTCTCATCACTCTTGCTTAATGTTAATGCTTTTAAAATAAATTCTTTTGCTAAAATATAACTTAACATATATTTATAACAAATCCCAATTTCTTTATATAAAAGGGCAAGGTTGACACTACTGTTGCATTTTTTTTCATATTCTAGTGCTAAATTTAATTGTGCAAGTGAAGAAGCATAATCTCCTGACATATTAAAATTTAAGGATAAATTTAAATATGCATTTGAAATAAGACTATCTTTTCCAGTGCGTTTGGCAATGTTGAACATATTTCTAACACACATTCTATGGCTATCTATTTGACTGGAATTGCTATATTCATCGGAAAGTAGGTTATATAAATTGTATAGTTTAAATGCATTGGATTCATGTTGGATAAGATTTTTTAAAGAATCAACAGATAAAGCAAAACTATCCAATGGGGAACAGATCCATATAAAAAAAGAAAGTGCGAAATATTTAAAAAATGTAATCATGAATAGTTTTATTTAATGAAGAATCAAAAAGTTATATAATTTGATTTATAAACAGAAGTTACCTTACATTGAAAATATTAGTTTAATTTATGTGAACTATTTTTTTAACAATTACTCCAAATTTAGTCATCAATTTAATGATAAAAGTTTGGTTTGGATAATTTGATAGATTTATTATTTGGTGTGAAGTAAGTGGAGTTTCACTAGATATTGATTTGCCTTGTTGATCAAATAGCAAAATTTTATATACTTCATGATTTGGATCATCAATATAGACTATGCCTTGAGTGGGGTTTGGATATATATTAATGTCAGATATTTTGTTATTTTTTGTTGATACTATCGTTCCATTAATATTAATATCATCCAGAAACAGTAAATTCCCAAAACCACTATGACCTTCGAATCTTAATTTTATTTCATGATCTTTATACATAGTAAGATCTACAGTGTCTTTAACCCAATCACTAGGTGTAGGAGTAAACGCATCATTATAAATTTTAAGGGTAGTAGCAAGTTCAACGGATGTTTTATGGTATATGGGAAGCCATGTCAGTCCGCAATCTGTTGAAATACTAATTATCAAAGTGTCTTTATAATTTTGTTCATAAATACCATAAGCTCTAGAAAAAGTTAATGAGATATTAGCTGAAGTATTTTTTAAATCAATTCTAGGAGAAATAAAATAATCAGTCCCATTTAAAAAATTAAAAAATGGTGCAAGTAAGGCGTGTTGAGAAAGTCCAAATCCTCCATAGCCTGAAATTTCGTTCCACATATTTCCTGTTTGGAACCATTCCAGAGGCGGATCAAACCCACTTTCAAAATCTTCCTTTAAGTTTGGTACCGTTGAATTATTTATAAAAATCGATCTTGTTTTTTCATCATTCAGGGAATACTGATCCATCTCTTGATTAGGCATTGAAGTTTTCACAACAATATGGTGTGCACCTCCTGATAAACTAATATTTTCTATAGTATCAATAAGTGTTTGTTTTGATGGAAGCTTACCAGTCCATAATTTTGCTTGAGGCTGATTATCTATTACATAATTTATACGAACACTTTTAAGTGTATCGGTTCCATAATTGGTTAATGCAATAATTAATTGGGTAGATACACTATCACAATAATCTAATCTTTCTGGACTTATGATTTGCGTAATGGAAGCATCTTGTGTTATAGCATCGCTTGGAGTAAAAAGATCTACTGAATAAATACCTCTGCCATGGGTGGCAGCATAAAGTTTTCCATTTCGAGTATTGATGTCAAGGTCTGAAATTATAACACCAGGCATTCCATTGTTGTAAGACTTCCAATCATTAAGTGTATCATTTTTATAAAAGACACCAAAATCAGAACCAATATAAATATCATGTAGTGTATTATTTTGGATGGCGATGGTATTCATTGGAATATTTGGCAATGATCCGGATATATTATTCCAATGTTTTCCACCATCATTAGACTGATAAACTTTTTTTCCATCATAAAATCCGGAAAAAGTAACATAAATTATTTTAGAATTAAGGTCACTTAATTTAACATCAGAAATGGAAGCCGAATCAGTTGGCAATCCATCAGTAATATTGTCCCATGATATACCATTGTTATGGCTAACAAATAAATTTTGATAGGATGCCACATAAATCGTATTTGTGTCTCCTCTAGACATAGCGATTGAAGTAATAGGAAGATTCTCATCTAGAACGGGTGAAATAATATTCCAATGATCGCCTTTGTCATATGATAAATAAATTTTATTTCCAGCAAAGTAAAGATGTTTGTTATTTAATGGATTAATTATAAATGGAGACTCCCAATCACCTTGAAATTCAGTTGGTGTGATTAGATTATAAAACGTTGCTCCGCCATCATCTGAACGATATAAGTAGCCGTATTGAATAGCAGCATAAACCACCTGTTCATCACCCTGGTCAAAACTACAATCCAATCCGTCTGCAGCATTAACTGTAAACCAATTTGTGCCATCAAACAAATGTGTAGAATTATCTTGAGCTCCTGCAATGATGGAATTGGGTTTTAAATTGGAAGTGTTCAATTTATAATATTGGGTAATATTCAATCCATTATTTAGTGAATTCCATGTTTCGCCCACGTCATGGCTTACATATATTCCGCCATCATTTGCTGCATAGATAGTACTTGGATTAAATATGGAAAATTGTAAACTATGAAAATCCACATGAATCCCTTTAGTTGGAGATTCAATGGAATCCACTTTGAGATAGGTTTTGCTTGTATTTATGGTTTTTACTAAATCAACCAAACCAATTAGAGCAATCGATGTATCAACAGGTGAAAGTGCAAAAGCTTTGTCATAATTGCCTTGATGAAAAAAGGGATTTGAAAGATTGTTAATTGTTTTAAATGATTTACCACCATTATCGCTTCGAATTAATTGTCCAGCACCACGAAGGACATAGATTTTAGAAGTATCAGCAGCAGATATTCTGATGTGGCCTAAAGTTGACGCACCAACTAAATTTGTTAAATTGACCGTTTTAAAACTTGCACCTCCATCATAGCTACGTTTTAGTTTTTGACTATTATTGGTAAGTGCATAGTATTTACTAGCATCTAATGGATTGATCAATAAATCATAAGTTCTTGTAGTATCCAATTGAGTCCATGAATTCCCGGAATTTATTGAACGAAACAATCCTTTGTCACATCCTAATAGCAAATGATGTGGTTGGATGGGATCGATTATCATTCTATAAATATTCTCTGTTTGATACTGTTCGTAAGTAAATCCTGTGGGTTGCCAAGATAGACCACCGTTAGTTGACATAAGTATGCCACATGAATAATGACCTTGATGAAAATCGGGATTTGAAGTAATGGTATAATTACCAATGGCATCACCCGTTGCAATGTACATGGTATCAGGATGTATTGGATTTATCGCAATATCACTAATACTCATGCTTGGTAATTGGTTATCTAAACAGGTCCAAGATTGCCCACCATTTATTGTTTTCCAAATACCACCTCCCATACTACCTATATATAGTATGAGACTATCAAAAGGATGTTGTGCTATGCAATTGACTCTTCCTACTCCAACACGTGTGCCATAATATGGGCCGCTAGGAGGATCATAAAATGGTCCAACGGCAGACCATGGATTAATATTGAATGGTAGTTTGTTTTTTGCATAATAATCATTGTATGCTTTGAAAACTGCATCTGAATTAAACATGACTCCTTTTGGGCCTACACGAGGCAACATAAATTGTTCCCAACGTTTGAATTTGGCCATGGCATTATCCTTTTCATCTTCTGGTTCATTAAATAGTACGGTTTCATTTTTAATATTTGCAAGAATTTGTTTTCTTAGATCAAAGAAATTGTTAGGTGCGGAATTTGTCTGTTGTCCAATAGTAATTTGTACATTGACTAAGAATAAACAATAGAGACTAAACCTTTTCATTTTGTATTTTTTTATTTTGAGATGAATGGGATACATTAATTAGTTGATTCCAATTGTGAACATACATCTGTCACAACATTTTGAGTATTATTTCGGGCAAATGAAGTTGAATTAAGGAATAATAATTTCCCTTTGGAGTGTAAATATTTTTTATTTTTTATTTGGATGGAATTCATAACCCAAAGTTCGGCATATTTTTCAATGAAAAGTTCCGCTGAAGATTCCATTTCTAAATTCCAGACTTTCGCAATACCGCATTTTATTTTTGGATAAAACGTTTTATTTGTAAAGCGATTTTTAATAATAACTGTACTAAATTCATTTGGTACAGTCTGGGTAGTCCAATTTTTATTACAAAACCAATCTTGCTCTCTTCCAGATGCTCCACCTATCCACTCGGTTATTTTTTGAGCATGAATCATTTCAACGAATAAGCACAATACAATTAAAGTAAGCATTTTTAAATTTATTCTGTTCATGTTAATATAGTTTAAAATTTAATGAATGATACTGCAAATGTATGATGGTGTAAAAATAATTACAACCACATAAAAGGGGGGGGTGTTTTTCCTGTATAAAATGTAGGAAAAATATCCTATCTAAAACTTTTTTATTTGGCATTTACATATTACCTGGTTGAATAGAAATATATTAATTATAAGTTAAGGGTATTGATAATTCTATTTTAGTGCCTTGATCTAATTGGCTGGAAATATTTAAAGTTCCATTAACTTCTTCAGCTCTGTGTTGCATATTTAAAAGACCTCCTTGATGTGTAATTTGGTCGATATCAAAGCCAATGCCGTTGTCTTCTATAGTCAAATATAAACTTTGATGTGTTATTTTTAATGTTAAATTAACATGACTGCAATGTGCATATTTGATTAAATTATTAACCGCTTCTTTGAATATTAAATACAAGGTACTTTTAATTTTTAAAGATATTGAGAAATCATCGTTTTCAGGTGGAAAATCAAAGTTGTAATGAACATTTTGTGCCTCGAGTAGGGTAGTACTGTATTCTCTCATCCTGCTCATAGTTGCAACCAAACTATCATTATCTGGTTTGATATTCCAAATAATATCACTCATTTTTTCAAGTAAGCGTTGACTTCGTTCATTGATTTTTTCCAATGCAATATTGACTTTTTCTATGTTTCCAGTTTGTAGATTATTTCTGGTAGTTCTACTTAATATATTAATACTGCTAAGTGTACTTCCTATATCATCATGTAAATCTCTGGATAATTCAGATCTAAGTCGCTCTATATTGGTAATGTTTTCTATTTTTAATTGAAGATTTAGTATTTCAGTTTCATTCTTAAGTTTTTCAATTCTATTTGATTTATAACCTAGTCCAAATGCCAAGCAGAGAATTTCACACAACACCCCAACTTCTAGATACGTTGCTGGAGGAACACTAAATGTTGCCCATTCTGTAAAATTATTTAAGATAATACTAATAATAACCGAAATAAATAGAAATGAAAAACCAATAAAAATAAAGTTATTTAATTTATTTTTTCTATCTTTTGTATAAATGATTAATACTAAAATTAACATCCCTAGGGGTGGTATAAAGTTGAGTATAAAATTCATAATAATGAACCACCTAGATGAAAAATCAATGAGAAGTAAACAACTAAAAACAACTAATAATGCATAAATAATTTTTAAAAAATCATTTGATAATTTATAAATTCTGGGGTACTTAATTTTAATATCTGTAAAATTTTGAATAAATAATACATAAAAAATGGCGGCTATTAAGTTTAATACAGTGGGCATTTGATAGAAGTAATAGGGATATAATTGAGAAATGAGCCTAATATTTGAATTTAATTCAAATGACCTTTCTAAAAACAGAAATATAGTAAACGAATAAAGTGCATAAAATAAGTATTCAGAAATGTTATTGGAAAAAAAATAGATCAACATAAATAAAGCTAATGTAAATATGCCACCTAAAACAAGTGAATGAAAAAGTACTATACCTTTTTTATTAAGGTCCTCTTTTTGAACCCAATCATTATAAGCAGAGGAAATGAATATTTTAGGTTTTGGGGTTTCACTAATTTTACCATAATGTTCTATTTGTAAATAATAGGTTATACTTTCATTGGAGTTTAATAAAATCTTAATACCATAATTGGGATTTATTTTGTTTGTGCTACTTGTGTAATCAGTAAATCCTGCAGAAGCAAGGTATTGGAGTGTATCATTATATTTAAATAGCTTCAGCAATGCAAACTTACCTACATAGAGTTGAATAGGAATGTTAGTATTACTTGGATTATTGAGTTGGATTTTAAGCCATTGACAAAACCGAACTTGATTATAGAAACGTTTATATTTTATTTTCGATAGTGGTTCGAACTTTGCTTCGTCGAGGTGTGGCTTGGCTAGTATGGATCTATGTTCATCTATGTAACTTAAAGTTTCATTATTCAAGTCTATTACAGTATCTGCCTGTGATATGATTCTGAACTGACAATTACCATTGTTTACAAAGAATAAAACACCTATGATAAAGAATACATAATATCTAACATGATCACGATAGGAATTGAATAAAAGGGGAATGCTAGATTTCAAAATGTTGATAGGTTAATTGGTTATATTTTTAAAAATACAATTCCGAAGTAATATGAATTGATGATTATGATTTGATTTCTGGAAGGAAAATGTGTAGGATAAAATTTATAAATATGATTTATATTAATCACTAGGTAATTTTTTTTAAAAGTATGAAAATTTTAAATAACTTACTAGGAATGTATCTTATTAAATGTGTAAGATATGATTTTAAAAAAAGATGTTTTAGTTTGCTGTTATGGGTTTTAGTATTTTTTATAATATTGAGCTGTATCATTGAAATTGAATATTAAACCAATTTATTTTGAATCGCTTTGGCTACAGCTTCACTTTTTGAATTTACATGTAGTTTAGTATAGATATTTTTAATATGATATCTTAGGGTTTCTATACTGATATTGATCTCACCAGCTGCCATTTTATAACTATAACCACGCACCAATAAAGATAGTACATCATTTTCTCTAGGCGTAAGTTTTTGTAATTCTATATTAAATTGGAATGGTTGGGAGAATAATTTTAATACCTGTCTCGCCACAGAGGGTGTCATCGGAGCACCACCGTCTTGGGCTTCCTGGATGAAACTAATCATTTTGTCGGGAGCTGTCTTTTTTAGTATGTATCCTGATGCGCCATAACAGATGGATTGGAAAATTCTATCATTATCATCAAAAACAGTTAACATTATAATTGTTACTTCCATTTTTTCTGCCCTAATATTTCTAAGTCCGTCCAAACCATTAGTTACTGGCATATCGATATCCATGAGCACTATATCAGGTTTATACAGTCTAATTTGCCTTATCGCATCTTTGGCGTGTGTAAAATGAGCAAGGACTTGCATGCCGGAAGCATGATTGATAAGATCTTTTATACTATCTGCAAAGTCTTCATTATCTTCATATATTAGTATTTTAATCATCTTTTTTATTTATGGACAAAATAAGCTGATTTTGACATATATTTTACCTACATATTCATGGGATCTTTTTTTTGACTATTATTTGCTACTCTAATTGTAACAATTATGCCAATGTTGTAGTACTCCTGATTTCAATTAATAGGTGACGATATAATTTAATTTTATTATTTTATACTTTGCGCTATTGTTATTTTAGAAAATTTATATTTCTGTTTAATGGATTTATTTTATGTAGTTCAAAGTAATAAGTAAGATTATGATTAAGATACCAAGCAGGGATATGATGAAGAAATAATCTGCTATATTTTCAAAGGATTTTTCTTTTTTAGCATTATTTGTTTTTATAGAGATAAAAGAAAAAATACTTGATAGCGTTAGTAAAACAGCTATGATAGATGTTAACTCATCAATGATTTCAGTTTCCACCATATTGGAAATATGTAAGGAAGTAATGACAAATAGGCAGAAGCCTAAAAGTGTAGCAGAAGTATTTAGTATATGAGGTGATGTATTATTAGCCATTTGGCAAAGCTAATAAAACGAACCAAATTTGAGTTTCAAATTTTAAAAAAACTCAAGCAAGGTATAACTTATCTCATTTTCATTATGGGTTTAACTTGTTGAAGTTTGCCGTTTTGAATTCTAGCATAATAAGTTCCAGCAGGTGCGTCTTCCAAATCGCATGGTAGATCATATTTACCGGCTTCTAATATTCCATCATATAAGGTTTTTACGAGTATTCCCTCATTATTGAATATTTGAACGGATGTATGATCTCCTTTGGTTTCTATTTTAATTTTGGTAGTCGTAGTAAATGGATTTGGATAAGCATAAATCAAATTTTCACCAGCTTTATTATTTTGATCATGAACATCAGTTGAGATGCAACCAGATGGATCAAATAATGGTAAAGCTTGAAAGTTTTTAAGTAATACATTATCCAAATCATCTTTTGGTACGCAGAACCAGTCTTGAAGTATAGAGGCATACACTGATCTAAAGTCATATTGCATAGGAATATTGGAATTAACCGTTGCTGCAGGATCAATCGTAGGATTTTTTCCTACCAATCCGGGTACTATTTTTTTACCAAATAAAAACATGGGTTGGCCACCTCCATGGTCAGTTCCAATAGATCCATTTGTTTTTATTCTTCTTCCAAATTCTGAAAATGTCATACCAGCTACACGATCTTCAACACCAAGTAATTTACAATCATCAAGAAATGCATGGATAGAATCTGAAACCCCTTTTAATAAATTAGCATGATTTCCTGTTGTTCTATCTGCGGTAGACACTTGATTAGAATGTGTATCAAATCCTCCGGTACTAACCCAATAAATTCTTGTTTTTAGTCCACCCGATATTAATTTGGCCACAATTTTAAGTGCATTGGATAAACTTGCTCCAGGTGCAGAACCAGTTGGATATAAAGTGGATAAATTTTTGCCTTTCATAGCTCCAGCTGCTACTGAATCACCAAATTTATCCGTTTGTCTTTGAACCTCTCGTACATACAATAATTCTTTCCCTTTGAAATCCGGTGATGCCTGATCCTTATATATCGATCCTGTTAAGTTGAGTGGATCATTGGTATTATTAATGGAAATACCCATATTGACACCCATATTTTGTAAACCCAATCCAACATTGCCACCTACTCGTATAGCAATTGGGTCGGGTAATGTAGCATTTGGAAATCCAACTGGGTAATTGGGGTATTCATAATTCAAATATCTTCCAGCCCAACCAGAATTTAAAAATTCTTTAGAATCTGAAGCTGACATCCATATATCCGTAGCTCTAAAATGGGAAAAACTAAAACTTGGGTATCCAACACTTTGAACTATAGATAATTTTTTTGCATCCCAAAGTTCATTGAATCTATTCATGGCTGGATGAATACCAGTTTTACCACTTGTTCCTGATAAAGTTAAAATTTTATCCTGAGGCATCAATAGATTGCTTCGATGAGTTAAAAGCGTATCATATTGATCTAGTGGAAAAACCATATTTAATCCATCATTACCACCACTTAATTGAACAATAACTAATACACGATCGGTATCATAAAGTGCAGAAGTCAAAGCCGAAAGCATTGGCGTAGATGCGTAGGAAGTAACGGACATACCACCAATTGCTACTGGAACAGATTGTATAAATTGTCTTCTTTTCATTGTACTAAATTTTGTTGGATGATGAATGAATTAACATAAATGGTATTCAGCAGCAGACTGCATATCTAAAAATAAATCTCTAAGAATTGTTGGTACCTTTTTAGCAGCTGGATCTGTAGTGGATGGATTAGATATATATAATAAATAGGCATCAGTCCAATAATGATCACTTACTTGGCCCTGTAGCAGGAAAGATGTTTTTAATTGATCTTTTACTGTTTGAGATATTGGTACACCAAAGAGAAGTTCTACCGATTGATCTATTAGAGCATTTGGGTCTTCCGGAGTATCTAATGATTTTACAAATCCAAGATGATCTTCTTTGATCAGTATGCTTTTATTTGAGGCATCAAAATAATAAGTGCCAGAATTAATTCCATTTTTAGTAAGGTTCTCATAGTAGAGTTTTCTTTCCGGATAAGTTGCCGTATCGATCCACATTTCATGAAATGATGGGGTCTGATAGTAAGCAGGCCATCCAGCCACATTTGGTGGATCGAGGATATCTTGACCCATGTTTCGGGCATAATTCTTAAAAGTTGACCAAAAATAATACTGCGCTTCGAATTTTGTAGCATCTGGTAATACAACTCCAAATTGGCGAACCTTAGAAATAACAAAGCATAATGGGTCCTTAATTAAACAACCTCTGTTCTCTGTTTTGAAGAAATGATCAGAGGTAAAGAAAGCTTTGAGTAATGTTTTTATATCGTATGAACTATTTTTAAATATCAAAGCCAAAGGTTCAATAAATTCAACTTCAACAGTAGGTGAAATTTCATAATAGATAAAGTAAGTATATAACTTGCGACAGATGAATTTAGAAACTTCATCAGTAGCTAAAATCATTTTAATAAGTTCAGTAATTTCCTTTTTAGCACCGGCTTCATCGTTTGTTGCAGATGATTTGATAATTGTATTGTTATAAAAGGATGAGAATTTTTTATCTGCGATATCATGATTTGCAGCATTAAAACTAACTTTTGGAATAATATTAACTGTTTTGCCTTGAGCATCTTTAGTTGTGGTAGTAATACTCCAACCTGTAAGTAGTCGTGCAGCGGCTTTTACATCATCTTCGGTATAATTGGAACCAGGCCCTTTCCCAACAGAAAACAATTCTTGCAACTCGCGGCCATAGTTTTCATCAGGAGCGGATTTCTTATTTACATATCCATTTAGATATCTAAGCATTCCCGGATCTAAGGTAATTTCATTGAGGAACGTTTCAAAATTTCCAATACAATTTTTCCTTAATAAAACATTAGTGAAATAGGAATAAAATGCATTTTCTACTTCATTTGATTCGGTTGAAAAATGATTATGCCAGAATAAAACCATTTGTTCACGTAAAGATCTATCCTGGTGAATCATGAGTCCCATCCACCACGCCCTAATACTTTCCCTTCTGGAGCCATCAGGACTATTGGTTTGATTGTTTATTGGGGTGTTTACCCATGTTTCTCCATATTTAACATCTGTATCTAACATCGAAGGATCAGGCAAGTTATTCACCCTTAATCCATAGTATTTTATTGGTGGTGGAACCGTGTTGTTAAACGTCAATAATGCATCAACAACCTCATTCAGGGACTTATTTTTAAAAAAATTTAAGTCAGCTTTTGATACGCCAAATAATGTTCGGCGCAACAGATGCAGTAATTCAGGACTATCGAAAGGTCCGCTATAAGGTAATAATGGAGCTACATTTGCCATAATTGGTTTTATTTGATGTTAAAGATACATAATTTCATGATTCACTTTTATTAAATTTTGTTGCTTATCTACATTAAATTACTAATTAAACATTAAATGGAATGACCACTGATAATATTCGTACGCCAAATGAGTCAATTTAGATTAAATTTGCCCAAATGAAGGCGCATAGTCATTTATTGAAGGATGCTAAATTGAAGAAGATCATAGGCCATTTGCCTAAAGATCATGTTACATTCCCTGAATTTGATGGTCAGGTAAGAGAACATTTAATTAGCTCTATAGTGAGTCAACAACTATCCACTAAAGTAGCCAGAGTAATACTGGATCGATTTATTAATTTTTTTGATGGGACTTTTCCCAGTTCAAAAGCCATATTAAATGTAGAACCAACCATACTTAAATCGGTTGGTTTATCGCTCCAAAAAGCTCAATACATACATAATATTTCCAAGTATTTTGAAGAAAACAATAGACGAAACGAAGATTTTATTGGTTTGAGTGATGAACAGATTATTGCAGAACTGACTCAGATTAAAGGAGTTGGAAAATGGACGGTAGAAATGGTACTTATATTTTGTCTTGCACGACAAGATGTATTTGCTGTAGATGATTTTGGAATTCAGTCCTCAATAATAGATGCTTATAAGTTAAAATTAGAGAAAAAAGAACTCAAGCAAAAAATGTTAAAAATTGCCGAAAAATGGAGACCTTACCGCTCTTTAGCTTGTCTTTATTTATGGGCATCAAGAGACTTTAAACAATAATACCAATGATTACACACGATCAATTAGACCAGACTATTGCTAATTTTGAACATGATCCCAAGATTGTAGATGCGGCATTTGAAGCATTAGAAAATAGTCACCAAATATTAATAGATATTTTAGCAGGAACACATGCTTCATTGCTTACTGATGATGAAATGGATTATTGCCTGTTTTTATTCGCAATTATTTATCATACAGTGTCCAAGCATAGAGCACTTCCGGAATTGGATGAAGCATTTATTGTTAAAGTAGAGGAATCAGTTTGGGAATTTATTAATGATCATAAAGATTTTGAAACCTGTATAGATCATTACTTGAATCAATCTGAAGAAATGGACCTTTATGAATTTATTGAACTTTCTATTGGCCCTTCTGATGATCAGGATATAGCAATATCTGATACCGGAAGAATCATAATGCTTGCTATCCTTGTAGCAGAAGTGAAATGTTTATTGGAAACCAATTAATCGAATAAATCTTTAAAATATTCAGGTTCGGGCTGGCATTTTTTATTTCCAAAAACTTGAAACTCTGGTATCTAAATTATTTCTAACATTAACATAAAATAAATTAAAATCTCCCCGATGAAAATTTGAGGTTCGATAGAGAAAACTGCCTTTAAATTTTGGTTTGCTGGTCCATAGTATGTTTTTGTAGATTTGGGCACTTACAGAAGGAATTGCAGTCTTTTTCATATCTACCACCAAACCTAGATTTTTATCTTTAGGTACCAAGTCTTCTGTGGTTTTCCAATTCAATGGATTGGTAATCATCATTGGTTTTTCCTGGCCAAGCCATTTAGGTTCATACCCTCTTTTATAACTTCGCCAACTGCATATACACGAGGTTTGATGTTCGTCCTGACATACTTGTAAATGTTTAAATGCATCCTTTGGAACAGGATAGCCAACCACATAGGCCACCACTAATTTATTTTTTAACAATCCATCATCAAAAAATTCTTTCAATAGTCGGATTAAATGCAATGCACCCTGGCTATGACCTGCTAAAACTATTGGTCTATTATGATTATAGTGGTCCAAATAATATTGGAAAGCGTTTTTAACGTCTTGGTATGCTAAATCCAAAGCTTGAGAAGCGGAATTTTTATCTTCAGAAATGAAGGCCTGATAATGAGCTTGACGGTATCTTGGAGCGTATATTTTTCCTGAAGCATTAAAAATGCTGGCTTGAAATAGAATGGAACTTTCATCAGTAGTTTTATTAAGTTTAATATCATCCACTGAGGCATTCCATTTATTTTGATGTTTTTTGCCAACATAAGTGGTTGGATATAAGAAAAAAACATCCACATCTGCTTGATTTTGCTTGTCTGTAAATCCCTTGGGAGTCCGATCCGCAAAATCCAATCGGTCTGGTAATGCAGCCCAATTTTGTTCTAGAGAATAATCTGGATTAGGTCCTAAATGAGCAGAATTAAAAGCCTCGGAGGGTTTTGTTGTACTGCATGACCATAATGCAACTATAAACAGTATAAACAGTCCTTTTTTCATAAATCAAAGTAATTAGCCATTAACCTATTGAATCCGCGGATTTATCCCTAGTTTTGACCATAATTTGGCAAATCTAAGCAAACTACACTATACTCAATAATCCATTTTCGTGAAAACTATACAAAAAAAAGATATTTTGACTTTGAGTTCTGACGAACTTAAACTGCGGTTGTCCGAATTAGGTTTTGAAAAATATCGCTTTAAACAAATCGAAGATTGGCTTTGGAAACATGCAGTTCGATCTTTTGAAGAAATGACTAATCTTAGTTTGGAAAGAAGACAACTATTGGAAGAGCATTTTACTATCCATAAGTTGATTACTGACAAAATTCAACGAAGTTCAGACGGTACTATTAAATTCAGATTTTTATTGCATGATGGTCAAAAAATTGAATCTGTTTTAATTCCGGTAGATGATAAAAATAGATTTACCGTTTGTGTGTCTTCACAGGCGGGATGTAGTTTGACCTGTACCTTTTGTGCGACGGGTAGAATGGGACTTATACGTCAACTTACGACTGCAGAAATATTTGATCAATATATTGAAGTTAATAAAATTGCTTTGGAGACCTATGGCCAAGCTTTAACCAATGTAGTTTATATGGGCATGGGTGAACCATTGCTCAATTATAAAAACGTAGTGCAAAGTGTACGTAGATTGATTTCTTCATCTGGTCCCAATTTATCATTTCGAAGAATTACGATTTCTACAGCAGGAATTGCAAAAATGATTTATAAATTAGCAGATGAGAATATCAAGTTGAATTTAGCATTATCCTTACATGCTTCTAATGATGAAAAGAGGAGTGAAATGATGCCCATAAACGATAGTAATAATTTGTATTCACTTATGGGTGCTTTGAAATATTTTCACCAAAAGACAGGGAATCGAATTAGTTATGAATACATTGCATTTGAACATTACAATGATTATATTGAGGATGCAAAAAATTTGGTAAAACTCTGCAGTCAGTTCCCGGTAATGGTTAATATTATTGAATATAATTCAGTTAAGGGAATAGATTATATTAAATCAACATCAGACCGAATTGATGAATTTGCAAAATGGGTAAGTGCCAGAGGAATAATGATTACAGTTCGAAAAAGCCGAGGAAAAGACATTGATGCAGCATGTGGACAATTGGCCAATCAAAATTAGTATTCGCATGCAATTTTTTATTTATTTTTTCGTTGCCATTTCATCAAACATAAGGTTATACATGTTAAGATTTACATCTATTTTTTTTGTCATATTGATGGGTTCAGTACATATGCTAAAAGGACAAAATAACAATGGTCAAATCATTGCAAGTGATTCTAATTATATACCTACCGTTCGATCGATTTATTTTCAAGATGTGAATTCCACTTTATCGCTTCCTATATTTTATTTAGACTCCGTATATCAATTTAATATTCATTTTGATTTATTGGAAAACAAGCCTCGCAGAATTTCATATAGTTTATTATTATATGATCGAAATTGGAATCCTGTAGACCTGGATCCTTTGGAATATTTAGAGGGTATTAATGAACAACTCATTACAAATTACAAATCATCACAATTAACGCTTGTTCCTTATATCCACTACACAATAAATTTTCCGAGTACTGAATTGAACCTTAAGTCAACTGGAAATTATTTGCTCATAGTATATGATGAAGATGAGAATGTGCTTTTTACCAGGAAGATATATGTGGCTCAAAATAGATTCAGAGTGGATGTTAAATTTGTATCAGCTGCAGATATTGCCAAATATTATTCCCATCAGGCCATAGAAATGAATATAACAGCTCCATATCCATATAAAGTCTTGAATCCTTTACAGGAACTACAAGTTGAAATTTTTCAAAATGGAAATCCGAATACCAGAATTATCCTAAAAGAACCTTTTAATTATTCCAGTGATAAATTTAATTATGTCAGAAAAGACGAAATAATATTTCCTGCGATGAAGGAATATAGATACAAGGATATTCGGTCAGTACAACAAAAGACTTTTGGGATATCTTATTGGGATGAAAGGGATGGTAAGTATAATTGTTATTTTGTTCCTGATGAAATTCGCGTAGGCAGAAATTATTTTTCTGATATAGATATCAATGGAAGATTTTATATTTCAAAAAATGATGTTGAATATGCCAGGGATAATTATGTAAAAGAATATGTTTGGTGTTATCCAAGTATAAAGACAAGTCGGCATGACGAACGAGAGGTATACATATATGGAGCCCTTTCTGATTGGAAATTAAAGGATGAATTTAAAATGACCTATGATGAATCAAAAAGAGCCTATTTAGGTTCGTTTTTATTTAAAAATTCATATTTTAATTACATGTATGCTACATTAGATGATCAAGGTAAGATCAGTACTTCTGAATTTGAAGGTGACTGGTATGAGACAGAAAATGATTATTTTGTACTTGTTTATTATAAAGGATTTGGAGATCGAAATGATAGAATTGTTTTTGCAGGTAGGTTTACTTCAAATTAAAATGGTTGATATAAAGTTGGAGCGATGAAGATAAAAATTACTTTTTGTGTTTTATGGATTATAGGTCATTCTCTTTGTGGCCAAGAAACCTGGTCACTAAAAAAATGTATACAACAGGCAGTAGAACATAACCTGAGTTTGAAGCAAAGTGAATTATCGGTGAAAAGTGCTGCCATCAATTTAAAAGAAAGTAAGTTTAGCAAATTGCCGAATTTAAATGCTGGAATAAATCCAGGTGTTAGTTTTGGAAGAAATATTGATCCGACAACGAATTCATTTATATCTGAGAATATTTTTTCAGGTAATTATAGTGTATCAACTAATGTTCCTATTTATCAAGGTGGATTAATCAATAATACTATAAAATTTAATAGCAAGCAAGTTGAAGCTAGTAAAGAGGATTATCAACAAAGTGTGAATGATATATCGCTTAAAGTAGCGAATGATTTTTTGACAGTGCTTCTGTCACAAGAGCGATTGGAAATTTCCAAACAAAATTTTGAATCGGTGAAACAACAATTGGATCAAACAACAAAATTAATTAAAGCCGGATCTAAACCAGAAGGCGATTTATTGGATTTAAAATCCCAATTAGCAAAAGCTGAACAAACTGTAGTGGGAGCTGAAAATGGATTAGATTTGTCTTGGTTGCAATTAAAGCAAACACTTCGGTTAGATCCTTCATATAATTTAGTGCTTGAAAAATTGACGGATGAACAATTGAGAGATATTGAACAGGAATCGTACACCTTTGAACATTTATTCAGCCATGCTGAGAAAGAGCAACATGGAATCAAAGCAGCATATCTTAAATGGGAAGCAGCAAAATTTAATGAAAAGATAGCCAAAGGACAATATAAGCCAAGTATTTTAGCCAATGGATATTTAGGCTCGCGTTATTCCGATGCCGCAAAACAAATTACGGGTTATACATTGACGAATCAGGTATATCCTGGTACAAAAATCGATGGTAAATCGGTAATTTTTGAACAATTATATCCAGTAGTGAGTGGGACCGAAGTCATTCCATTTGGAAAACAGTTCGATCAATTTCTTGGATACGGCATAGGACTTTCAATTCAGATTCCAATCTACAACAACTTTAAAGTAAATGCAGCGGTGCAGAGAAGTAAAATTCAAACGGAACAATCAGATATCTTTTATCAGGTTCAAAAAGAGAACTTAAGTCAACAAATTGCGCAATCGTTAGCCAATGTTAAGGCTGCGGTAAAGGAATATGAGGCTGCAGGCAGGACAGTGGAATTCGCAACTTTGTCCAGAAACAATACCCAGCGTAAATTCGAAATAGGATCTTCAAGTACACTCGAACTTAATCTGGCACAGAATGCACTTCAAAGCGCATCATTAAATTTGATTATTGCTAAGTACGATTTATTATTTAAACGCAAGGTATTGGACTTCTATGCAGGGAAGGAGTTGAAATTGTAGGGATAATAGAATCATTTATATTAAAGGTGACACCAAAGCGAGTCAACAATTATTAAGTGCAATTTTTATTTCGAAACTAAAATAGAGTTGAATTAAAATTAGGAATTATTTACTTTTAAAAAATCTAAAAATTCAGGCTTTCTCCTGGTTGAAAGTAATGCTATAGATTTGTCGGTCATTCTAATTTCAAATTCTGATTTTAAGGACTCTACATAATTTAAATTTATTAAATGTGATCGGTGACTTAAAAAAAATTGATGCTTCAATAGTAGTTTAGAATATTTTCCAATGTTATAAGAACTCAAATAAGATTTATTATTATTGACTATAATTTTGGAATACCTATTCCATCCTTCAATTCGAATGATATCACCAATACGAATGAACAAAAATTGGTTATTTACAAAAATTGCAATTTTTTGATCTATTTCATTTTTTGAATTTATATTATCTATGAGAGCCTCATATAATCGACTCTTTTCTTTTAATTCAATTCGTTCATTTAATGTGATTAGCATTTTTTTAAATTCTGAAATACTTACAGGCTTAAGAAGATAGGCTAATGCTAAATTCTGAAATGCCTGTATTGCATATTCTGCATGACTTGTGATAAATACAATTTCAAAATTTATAACCTCAAACCTTTTTATCAGTTCAAATCCTGATTCAACAGGCATAACAATATCCAGAAATACGACATCTGGGTTTGTTAATCTAATGCCTTTCTCTGCTTCAGCAACAGATGTTGCCATGCCAACGATTTCCAATGATTCAAATTGACGATTGATTATATTTTTTAATGCTTTTAACACCATTTCTTCATCATCTACTAAATAGCATCTTAATTTCTTCATGACACAATAATATTTTTGAAAATAATTACAATTTTAGTTCCAACATAATAAGGCTCTGTGTCATCTAAATTTGAAATAGAATATTCTAAACTATTTGGTTTTAGTTTGTTCATTATTTCCAATTTCTCTAAAAATATTTCCATGGCATCTGAGGTTGTATTACTCAAGCTAAATTTTTTCAGTGATTTACTTTTTTCAGTTCCGATTCCATTGTCTGAAATGGTTACCATTAAATCACGATTTGAAGCCTCGAAATTTAATTTCAATTGTCCACCTTCTAGTCGATGAAACAATCCGTGTTGGATGGCATTCTCAACAAATGGTTGCAATAAAAGAGGTGGAATAAAAATTTTTGTAAGATTTAGTTTTGGATCAATTATTATTTCAGAAGTAAATCGCTGGCTAAATCGAATCTGCTCCAAGTTAATAAATTTTTGAAGTAATTCTAATTCTATTTTGAGATTGATCTGGCTACTTCTGGATGCAGTTAAAAATGATCTAATTAAAATCCCGAATTCTGTTAAGAAATGTTCAGCTTCCTCATTTTTATTTTCTTGGATAAAGTACTGAATGGAAGCTAAAGAATTATAAACAAAATGTGGATTCATTTGAGATTCCAAGGCCTTCATTTTATATTCCCTTAATCCGATCTCAAGGTTGCGAATATTGATTTTAATTTCATTCCTACGATTTAACCATTTTCTATAACCCCAAATAATACTTGATATGAGAAATGCATTAATCAATAAAATAAATTGCCATGTTTTCCACCAAGGCCTAAGAACATTTAATTTAAGTATTTTAGAATCTAACAATTTATTGCTGTATTTATTTATCGCACGGAGATTTAAGTTATAAGTACCGGACGCAAGATCGGATAAATCCAAAGTATTAACTGCCAGAGTCTGCCATTCATTGTCGTTTAAATTATACTGATAGGCCACGTCTTTACTGACTTGAAAGTCTAAAAGCGACAAACTAATGCTTATGGGTTTGAAGTCATGTGGAAGTGATTTAAGGAAATCTTCGGATTTAATATCATTTCCTTGGTAAATTTCAGTAATCCTCAGATTATAGGTCTTGAAGGGTATGCTATCCGGGTTTATGTAATGGATCGCATCTTGTGTAACAATGATGAGTTCACTTCCATTTGAATGTACATTAATAATTGACTCAGGGACAATACCCTGTTCATTAGTAATGGACTTTTCTATATTGAATTCATTACCATCATATGAAATTATATAAATACCATTATTTGAGTGAGCAATTATTTTTTCACCAAAGGGAGATAGTGAGCGAACTTTAAGATTTTCAGTACCATTGATTTTTATAAATTGAGAATCTTGATTCACGATATATAACCCGAAACTTTCAGTTGCTATTATTAGGGACTTAGGCTTTGAATATATTATTGCAGCATTCGATGTTAATAATTTGTCTTTAATTTTTAAATTTATTGTATTTATTAATTTAAACTCCCTATTAAAATGGTAAAGTGTTTCTTTAGTAAATAAATAAATATTATTGGAATCTATAGTAATGAATTTGAGTCTAAAAGAGTCAATATGAAATTTGTTAACTTTTACTTCAGAATTTTGTGTATAATAGATAGCCGCATAATTAAAATGTGTTATACCAATTATACTGTCTTTATTTAAAAAATTTGTTTCTAATGGTAATGCATATGTAAAGTTCCCCTTATCAAAATCATCCAAATTGTGAAATTTTTTATTTAGAACATAATTATTATTCTTGTATACTATATAATTATTATTTACATTTGATTGAATGCACAAATAATTATCAAACCAGGAGTATATTTTTACTCCAGATTTAGTATAAATGCTCTGTTCTATTTTTTTTGTTGTGGTTGAATAAACTCGGAAGTACCCAGTATTGGTGAGTATCAAAATATCATTATTCAATTGGAATGAGTAAATAATATTCTCTCCGGGTTCTAAATTGATACTTTTTTTAACTGGTAGTTTTATAATATATTGTTGAATTCCATTAGATTTAGTGCAAGTCCAATAGTTATTTGAATTATCCAACAAACTTCTGTTTAAATCAATTTTAGAATTTATATTAAAGTTATATACTAATTTTGATTTTTCAAAAATTAAAAGACCTTTGGTAGAGCTGCAATAAATTTTGTCACCCATGCATTGAGGGCTATACCATTTAGAATCATTCTTTAGTATATATGGATTGAATCTTTGAGAATCTGAATCTAAAATATACAATGAATCTGCAAATTCAGTTAGACAAACTGTTTCTTTATTAAATTGATAGAGGTATACTTTCGTTTTTTGATCAATGTGGTAATCAGATGTATTTTTGGACATTTTTTCATATGTGAAATTATTTCCATTTGGTGTTAATTTAAAATCTGAAATAACTCCATGAAATATTAATTCACCATTTTCACATTCCTCAACATGCCTGATATTAAGGTTTCGATCAAATTTTTTAACTGTATGAACATGATCATCCTTCAAATAAGTTAACGTATTCTCATGTGTATGAATCCAAAGTCTATTTTCTGAATCTAAAGATAATAGCCAGACATCTTGATTGGGAAGTCCATCTTTTGCTGTAAAATTTCTGAATTTATGACCATCATATTTACTTATGCCTTTATCAGTGAAAAAATAAAGAAATCCAAGTTTATCTTGTATTACGCCATATACTTTATTAGATAGCAATCCATCTTTTGTACTTAAAGAGTAGTCTGGGTTTTCGTAATTGATATTGAAATTTTCTTGACCACATATTTTACTGATAAGGTTAAACTGGATACACAAAATAAATATTAATATATTTTTATTATTAAAATATATTAACTTAATACTTAGCATAAATTTTAGTATTTGTAGATTTATTTCAATTTAATATCGAATTTATTTAATGAATTCATTGAGAGCAAACTAACAGTCAACATAATTAAGGATATATTAGGCCATTTATTGTATCTTAAAACACTGTTACCTAACCAAAGTAATATTTCCATATTTAATTTTGTGTTTACAAGCTTTGCTTCTTATAATATAAGCGTAAACTCCAGGTGGTACATCTTGTGATTTAAAAGTTCCATTCCAATGTTTATTACTTGATTCAAAAAGTCGTGATCCCCAACGATCGTAAATTTCTATATCAAAGTCTTCAGTAAATTGAATTCCTGGAAATACATCATTCACTTGATCGCCATTTGGAGAAAATACATTTGGAAGATAGAGCCCATTATCCTCTATAAATTCCAATGAAATGGAATCTATAAAGATCCCACAACTGTTTGAAATTATAAAGGAATAGATACCTGATTTATTAATGTTAATTCCTGAACCAATAGTTCCATTGGACCATTCTGTTCTTGGATCTCCGGTAGAAAAATTGAATTCATCTTGTCCACAAAAAATCAAATGCTCTGAAGGAAATTCATTTGGAATAGAATCATAAAAAACTTTTATTGTGTCTAAAAGATTATTACAATTATCTTTAAACTCATACCAATATGTTCCAGGTTTATTGATATCTATATTATTGTGAAATTGCTTATTCCATAATTCGTCAATAATGGGAATGGAAAGATTAATATTTATTCCTTCACATATAAATGTATCGTTCGGCAAATAGGGTTTTTCATAAACTTTCATCTCTTTAATTTGAATCGTATCTGATATTAATCCACACGGAGAAACAATGCTAACCCAATAAATTCCTGCTTTAGTAATTTGATGTGATGATCCCGATGTATTATCGAACCAAACTGAACTACTGGAACCTGAATTTAAAGTTAGTATTGTTCCCTCACAAATGGTTGTATCAGGTCCTAAATCAACATTAGAATTAGGATAATAGCTCACTTTAATTGAATCGCTAACAACTCCACAAAAATTTGATAAATAGGCTATAATAGTGCCTTCTTTTTTTGCTATGAAATAGGGCCCTACCGAACCGTCATGCCATAATGTATTGGGGTCATTTGACCAAATGGTATCGCTTTCGCTAGGACATATTTGAAAATCTTTACCAAGTTCTAAATTAGGTTTATTCTGGAAATAAATATGAATTGAATCTCGACTTAGACCGCAAGTATTATTAATCTCAGCCCAATATAAACCAGATGTGGAAACAATTATGCTATTACCAATATCACCTGTACTCCATTGGGTTGTTGGAGAAGTACTTGTTAATGTAAAAAGATCACCTTCACAAAGCAGTGTGTCCTGAGGTAATTTCACCCTAATACTTGGATAATAGCTTACGAAAGCACTGTCGTTAATTTCACCACAAAAATTAGATAATTTAGCCTTTATGAGACCTTCTTGCTTAATGATAAAAAATGAACCAATAGAACCATCATGCCAAATTGTATTGGGATTATTTGACCAAATGGTATCTACATGATTAGGACATATTTGTAAATCAGGACCTAATTCTAAAATAGGTTTTGATGTATACAATATATTAATGGAATCCCGAGATATACCACATATGTTTTTAATTTCTCCCCAATATAGTCCTGATTTTTTAACAACAATATTTTTTCCTTTGGTTCCGGTATTCCAGATTGTAGAATCACTTGTTGAACTCAAAACTATTGAATCTCCTTCACAAATTAAAGTATCTTCTGGAAGCATTAATAATGAATTATTATAAAAGCTAACTACCAAACTATCACTTAGATTGCCACAGAAATCTAATATAGTAGCTTTAATTACACCTTCTTTATTTATAATAAAAAATGAACCTGTTGATCCATCATGCCAAATCGTGTTTGGATCATTTGTCCAAATCGTATCCACATCAGATGGACATATTTGACGATCAGGACCTAATTCTAACATAGGTAATGCTCTATACATTATAGTTACAGAATCTCTAATAACGCCGCAAATAGTACTTATTTCTCCCCAATAAATTCCTGGTTTGTCAACTACTACTTCTTTTCCAATAGAACCATTACTCCAATTGGTCAAATCAGAAGGGGATTTTAAAATAAAAGTTTCGCCTTCACAAATAACTGTATCATTTCCAAGTGAGAAGATCGGTTTATTAAGAATTGTAATTACATAATTATTTATGCTGTCACAATTGTTAACCCTAATTGTATCAGAATAGCTACCAGATGTTGTAATTGTTTTTCCATTCAGGACTATTTTTTCACATGAAACGGTATCAATAAGATTTATGACTTTTTTGCAGCAATCTGGATAACCAATATTAATATAAACCCCATCATCCGGAGAACTTCTTGAATTATAATGCTCTATCTCTATAAAATAGGAGCTGTCTGGAAAATTTGTATAGATCAAATTTCCCCCATGAAAAGTAGTTCTCGGGCCATTAACATCAAATTGTATCTCTGTTCCAAGGTTTGTTATTTTTATGGGATCATCATTTGGCCCATAGTCTTCTAACAAGAGACAAAGGTTAGAAATATCTAAAAGATTATTTGATCGATCGTAAACGCGCATTTTTCCAATTTGAGGAGTACTGAATGCTCGCTGATTCGGAAAATCACCAACTAAAAACAGTAATTCTTTTTTATCGGTTATTTTATCTAAAATAACATGATGGGTCAGTGTCTGAAATGCTAAGTTGCCCGGCATCCATAGTGTAGGTACACCTATAACTTTTTTAGGAAAATATAGCGGATTGAAAATATCAATATCTGTTAAAAAAGGATGAATGAGTCCAATATGAATATCCCCAACTAAAGTAGCTGAACCTTTCAATGTGCTTCCAATATAGGTACTGTTGGTACTCATATTCCACAAAGCCCATCCAATATTCTTACAATCAAGAGTACAAGGAAGGCAATTTTTAAATGCAACAATTACTGAATCTCGAGAAGTGCCACAAGAATTAGTGAGCTCTCCCCAATAAATTCCTGGTTTGTCAACTACAAATTCCTTTCCAATAGAACCATTACTCCAATTGGTCAAATCAGAAGGGGATTTTAAAATAAAATTTTTGCCTTCACAAATAACTGTATCATTTCCAAGTGAGAAGATCGGTTTATTAAGAATTGTAATTACATAATTATTTATGCTGTCACAATTGTTAATCCTAATTGTATCAGAATAGCTACCTGATGTTGTGATTGTTTTTCCATTTAGGACTATTTTTTCACATGAAATAGTATCAATAAGTTTCGTGACGGTTTTACAGCAATCGGGATAACCAATATTAATGTAAACCCCATCATCCGGAGAACTTCTTGAATTATGATGCTCTACCTCTATAAAATAGGAGCTGTCTGGAAAATTTGTATAAATCAAATTTCCTCCATGAAAAGCAGTTCTCGGGCCATTAACATCAAATTGTATCTCTGTTCCAAAGTTCGTAATTTTTATGGGATCATCATCTGGCCCATAGTCTTCTAACAATAGACAAAGGTTAGAAATATCTAAAAGATTATTTGATCGATCATAAACACGCATTTTTCCTATTTGAGGAGTACTAAAAGCTTGTTGATTCGGAAAATCACCAACTAAAAACAGTAATTCTTTTTTATCGGTTATTTTATCTAAAATAACACGATGGGTCAATGTTTGAAATGCTAAGTTGCCCGGCATCCAAAGTGTAGGTACACCTATGACCTTTTTAGGAAAATATGGCGGATCGAAAATATCAATGTCAGTTAAGAAAGGATATATTAACCCAATATGAAAATCTCCAACTAAAGTAGCTGAACCATTCATTGTGGTTCCAATATAGGTACTGTTTGTAATCATATTCCATTTGGCCCATCCAATATTCTTGCATTCAATAGTACAAGGAAGGCAATTTTTAAATGCAACAATTACAGAATCTCGAGTTGTTCCGCAAGCATTAGTTAGCTCTCCCCAATAAATTCCTGGTTTGTCTACTATTAATTCTTTCCCAATAGAGCCATTACTCCATTTAGTTTGGTTAGAAGAAGATTTCAAATTAAAAATTTCATTTTCACAAATTACAGTATCAGGTCCAAGTGAGTAGATTGGTTTATTAAGAATATTAATTACGTAATTATTTATACTGTCACAACTGTTTATTCTAATCGTATCAGAATAGTTACCTGATGTTGTGATTGTTTTTCCATTTAGGACTATTTTATCGCATGATAAAGTATCAATAAGATTAATGACTTTTTTGCAGCAATCTGGATAACCCATGATAAAGTTGTCTGGGAATACACAACGGCATAATCCAGCTTTAGAAACTCCACTACTTAAATTAAAACTATTTGCTGAAAAAGCACATAAAGAACCTGTTAAGTTTGGGTTATTAATAACACTTAAATATTTAGAATTCCATTGTGCAATATAAATTTTATCATCTGGTCCTCTTTGTAGGTAACCTGAGTAATACCCTCCTGATCCTGAACAATATCCAATTGTTTGAGCACTTCTTGTTATAGAATTTATATTATTATTTGTTAAATCAAATTGTGTAATATTGGTTTGAGTCCATTGAGAAAGGTATAGTTTCGATCCATCTTGAGAGAATTCTACACCCCATGCTCTAGAATAATTTGGTATCAATTTAGGATTCGAAACTTTGCCTGAAAAAATATCAAAATCAAATAATTCTATTTCACCACTATTGTAAAGTGCAGATGCGAAGCGACTACCATCTTTTGATAAACTCAATTGTCCTGCAGAATTATTCACAGCATTATTTGGTCCTCCAGTATGTACTTTGCCAACTTTAGAAATAATGGGATTCAAATATATTCCATTCTTATCTATTTTATAAACAAAAAAAGAATCTGTTTCATATTTGTGGGCTATCACCCAGTAATAATCTTCCGTACAATTATAAATTCCTGCAATTTTTTCAGTAGAATTTTCAAATAATTTTTGATTTTTTAATTCAACATCTCCATTTTGATTATTCAAGTTCATATTTACAATTGAATAGTAAAGTGGCTTATTTCCTAAGTCAGGCACTGAAAATACTACAAACTTATTATTTTGTGGTATTGGAACAATCAAAGTGGCTTGTCCACCGGATTTACTTCCTGATAGATTTGTTCCGTTGGGCATTATCAGATTATTTTTGTTATAAACTTTTAAACCATCAGAATAAAATAAGAGCTTACCATTATTGTCTGAAATGGATGAAGAATTATCTGAAGTGTTGATAGCACTTGAACTTATTGAAGTAGGTGGAGATGTATTAAAGTTGATTCCAGCATTTTGTGAAAAGAACCAAAAGTTTCCCTGTTTTTGACAAAATAATATATTTATTATACAAATAAATAATATTAAAATATGGATAACTTTTTTCATGTAGGGTGCTTTATTACAAAGCTACCAATTCTTCCATTATTGTAGTTAATTTTGAGCTTATTATTTTAACATTATGATATTTTTCCATATATTCTCTGGACAGCTTTCCTGTCTTATTTCTCATTAATGAATTATTAATATACTCAATTAAATCTTCTTCCAATTCATTTAATCCTTTATATAAAATTGGACAGTCAGTTGGTAAAAGATCTAATACAGGTTGCATGATGTAACAAAAAACGGGCTTTCCCATAGACATCGCTTCGCATGCGGCCATACCATAAGCACCAAGGATAAATTGGTCCAGGTAGATATCACATTGTTCTATTGCTTGAATAGCTTCTGCATGAGATTTATTTGTAATTTCTACATATTCAAATGAATAATTTAACTTTAATTTGTCCATAATTTTGCGAACTTCTATTGTTCCTTTTGCCCCTGTGGCACTTGGTGTATGACAGATTATTGGAATTGATTTGTTGGCATCTGGATATCGGATATTAAATTTATTAATATCAATTCGTTGAAATATTGGCTCGAAGGTCTCAAATATATTAAGATTTAAGTACAAGCTCATTTCAGGACAAAGTATTGGCGTTGCATTTAGTTTTTTGAATTTCTTTTGTATTTGATTGCTTCGGTTGAGGCTTTCTCTGGTATAAGTGTATGTACCATTCTCTAAGGCTTTCTTATAATACGGATTATGTTTAATCACAAATTCTGGAACCCTAATATCACTGCCTAACCATTCTACCAGTATGGGTTTCTTTAATAATTTAATAAGCCAAAAATGCGGCATATACATTTTGATGTCCCATTGCCAGATGATGGCATCTGCCCAAATGATATATTTTATCAAATAAAATTCTGCCAAAAATAAATTGATTAAATATAAGAAAGGTTTCCTAATATTAGAATCTACTTTGAATATTTTCCAATTTTTTTTAGGATCAATACCAAAGGAGATATACTGATTATAGTCTATGCAAACTCCGCGTGCAATAATATCCTGTGATGCATTGAGCTCATCGATGGTAATTGCTGGCATAGAAGCAATATTATATGGAGCGTAAAGAATTTTAATGGGTTTGTCCAATGAAATTATTTTATTTCTAATTAAATGTGACCGATGGAAGGAAAATTATCTCATTATTAAATTTATAAATATTTTTGAAATAGATTTTATACATGTCACTAAATATTGACATCAATTATAATTTTTATATTTTTAGTTGATTGAAACCAATAACAAATCTTTCATTAGAGATCTATTAATTGATTTTTTTAAAATAAAATACCTAATATTAAGTCCATTTCTATTTGCCAAATCTACCGCTGTAACAAGCCTCTTCTTCATGCCAAAAATGGATCTTCATATTATTGGAAGATACCAAATCTGTTACTTCTTCTTTACTAAAACGCTGTGCATTACTTGGTGCATACCAATCGAAATTGGTTATTTTAGATAGATCAAATCCCCAATCTTCATTCCAATAACATTTCAGAAAATTCCAATAAATAAAACGCTGTATATCATACACACCACCTTTAATTCCCAACAAAGGAATATCAGGTGATTCAAAACTAACATTTAATTCAGATAATCGTTTTCCTAACTCAGTAAGTTGTTCTGAGAATTCCCACATTTTGTCATTTGGGATGTTGTGTGTTTGGGTTCTAAAATAATCATCGATAAGTTCTCTTGGCAATGCTTTCTTTCGATAAAAGTAACAAGCGAATTCTCCATCAGTGGATGTAATTTCCGCAAGGTGTTTGAACGTTAAGGCAGGATTCTCAGTATGCATGATGACCTGATCACAAACTACGAAATCACTTGCTCCAAATTTTAATCCAGTTTCTGCTATGTTTGCCTGTAGAAAAAATAAATTGGGAATGTCTTTGAAATTTTCTGCAGCTATTTTACATGAATCAGAAATATCTATACCAATCACAATGGCATGAGGTGCTAGTTTACTAAACCAAGAGGATTTATATCCTAATCCGCATCCTGTATCAATGATGAATGTTTTGTTTTGTAAATAGGATTTGAGATTTTCTTCTGTTTCAAATCCATATAAGCTTAAGAACCATTT
Organism: Saprospiraceae bacterium; assembly: GCA_044228225.1. Classification (GTDB taxonomy): domain Bacteria; phylum Bacteroidota; class Bacteroidia; order Chitinophagales; family Saprospiraceae; genus Vicinibacter. Next base: position 111,524 of record JBGAVH010000008.1, read on the forward strand.
ATATTGAGTTTCATAAAGTTTGTCAACATGTTCTATTTTACTGGTCGAATCCCATTTGTCTGAGAATATGTCTTTGGTTTGATTCTGATTGTACGCTATAGCTAGATGTTCATCCTTGAATGAAATAAAATTATCTTCAATGATAATTTCCCGATCAAAGAAGTTTTGTAATAATGCACTTTTATTTTCCATCCTCTATTTCTTTACCAGGGTTTCCTGCTATTTTCTTTCCTGCAGCAAATGATTTATTAATAAAACTATTGGCACCGATAATACATCCGTCTCCAATATGAACACCTCTTGCAATAACCACATTAGGTGCTATATAACAATTGTTCCCAATAATAACTTCTCCATATTCATACTTCTCTTTGCCACCGCTTATAGCCCATTGAACCGTGTCATGAGTATAAATATGTACACCTGCAGAAATTGAACAATTTGAACCAATTTTCAATGTTCCGCTTCCATCTAAAATAGTAAATGGTCCAATCCAAGTGTTTTCTCCAACGGTTACATCACCATAAATCATTGCAGAATCATAGACACTGGTTCCTTTACCAAATTGAAGATAACTCGCTTTTTCCCATCTATCTGTTATTAACTCATTGAAGGGTAGAACACGATTGTACTTTTGCTTTATAGCCTCACGTTTCAATCTAAAAAGTCTGTTCAATAATCGATTAATCAACATTATATTCGTTCACCTTTTAAAAAAATTCTACACCAATATTCAAAATTTAAAAAACTCCAGATCAATAGCCGATGGTTAATTCGATGATCTATATGTTCTGAAATAATGTGAGACATGTACTCAGGATTAATGAACTCAGAGCTCATTGTTTTCTTATTTAACAATAATTCTTTTACATAGGCTGCATTCTCTCCACGGTACCAACTTTCATCAGGCGCTGAAAATCCCTGTTTTGGTCTATTCAATATTTTCTCAGGAATAAATTCTTCTAATGCTTTACGTAAAACATTTTTACCATCACTATATTCCTGATATTGTTTCTTTTTATTACCCGCACTATCTTCATCCAGACTTTTCATATTTTCCAAATTGGCCAATTTATGCCTAACTGGAATCTTCTGTGCAAAATTAACTAAATCATTATCTAGAAACGGGAATCTTTCTTCCAGACCATTAGCCATTGATAATTTATCACCCACTAGTAGTAGACCAGGCAGAAAAGTTTTAATTTCAAAATATAGACTATTTTGGATATGATGTTCGGGGGTATCATATTGAAGGCCTTCATTAAATTTGAATACATTCTCAAACGCAGTTCTTGGTTCACGTACATCGATAGTTCCAAATGTAGCCGGTTGAAATAATCTCGATTTGTCTTGATCCGGAACCAATCTCTGCCAGAAACCATAATATTGATCGAAATAATCTTGTTGATTTAACGATTGAAAAACTCGGTAATATCTCCAGGGATATCCACCATATAATTCATCACCACCTGTTCCTTGAAGACAAACTTTTACAAATTTAGAGGCTAGCCGACTAATGTAATAATTGGGATAACTCATCCCCACTCTCAGGTCCTCCAAATGCCATACCACTCTAGGAAGTGACCATGATAAATCACCAGCATTAATGACTTGTTCATAATGTTCTGTTTTAAAAAAATTGGCCATTAACTCTGCATCTCTGCGCTCATCATAATTTACTTCTACACCGGTCACACTACTCATATCAAATCCACAGGTAAATGTTGACAAACGGGGTACGTGCTTGCTGGCTAATGCTGTAATGGATCCGGAATCCATCCCTCCAGATAAATAGGAACCTACCGGAACATCAGATACCATTTGGCGCTTTACGGCTTCTTGCATTAGACGTTTGGTTTCTTCTTTTGCATCTTGAAAAGTAATGGTATTATCTACTTCACTAAAGTTATAATCCCACCAAACTTGATGACGTAATGATCTAGTATCTTTAGATATGCTGATTGTATTTGCTGCGGGCAACATATAAATGCCATCAAACAAAGTATGAAACCGAAATAAATTCTGAAAACTAAAATACTCATTTAACGCAGCAGTATTAATTTTTATAGAATAATTGGGATGTTCAAGTATAGCTTTGATTTCAGATGCAAATAAAAAGAGACGACCATCAAAATAATAATACAAGGGTTTTACACCAAATCGGTCCCGAGAAATTATCAATTCTTGTGTCTTAGTATTCCATGCAGCAATAGCAAACATCCCGTCAAATCGTTCGAAACACTTAGGTCCCCACTCCGCTAATCCTTCAGAAATCACTTCAGTATCTGTGGTGGATATAAAGGAATGTCCAAGGGTCAGCAATTCGTTTTTTAAGGATTGAAAATTGTAAATACACCCATTGAAAACAACGATCCACTCTTTGTTATGTGAATACATGGGCTGTGCACCTTTATTACTCACATCTAGTATAGAAAGTCTTCTGTGCCCTAATCCTATATTCTGATTACAATATATACCTTCTCCATCAGGACCACGGTGTACCAGGCTTTGAACCATTTTATTAAGGATAGTTCTAGATACTTCCTTTTGATCCAAATTGAATATTCCTGTTATACCGCACATTTTAAAACTATATTAGGCGGACTTTATGATGTCAACTACATATTGAAAATCTTCAGCAGTCATTAGATTATGTAAAGGTATTGACATAGAATGTTGGTCAGCTCTCATAGCATTAGGATAATCATCGGCTTTAATTCTATATTTATTTTTATAAAATGAGAGCATATGAACCGCATGTGTACCAGGTCTCGTTGCAATACCGTGCTGTTGTAAATATTCCATCAAATCATTTCTACTTCGTGGTGATTTACTTTCGTCAATATAAGTGACATAAGATTGCCATCCATGGGTATAATTTTCTGGAATGAACGGCGTTTTCAACCAAGGGAGTTGTTCTAATTCTCTGGTATAAAATTGTGCCCATTGATGTCTATAATCAATAAATGTTTTTAATTTTTTTAGTTGGACTACACCTACCGCTCCCTGAAGATCAGTCATTCGATAATTATAACCTACCATATCAAATTCTGGTAAAATGTATGGTTTTGGTCCTTTATGCCTTTGTTCTTCAGACAATGAAGCGCCGTGATTTCTAAGACAATTCATATGCGCTGCAATGGCATCATCATGAGTTGTTAACATTCCTCCTTCCCCAGTAGTTACAGATTTTCTAGGATGAAATGAAAAACAAGCAATGTCACCTAAACCGCCTGCATATCTACCTTTGTAAATAGCGCCTGCAGCACAGGCTCCATCTTCAATAATGGGTATATTGCCAGCAATGTTTTTTATAGCATCAATATCTGCACATAATCCAAATAAATGAACAGGAATAATGGCTTTGGTTTTTGGGGTAATTTTAGCGGCTAACTGAAGTGGATCGAGATTGAAGGTTCTTAAATCTATATCTACAAAGATTGGTGTGGCACCACAATATTCTACCACATTTGCGGTAGAAACCCAGGTAAATGCAGGAACTATTACTTCATCGCCTGGACCTACTCCACAAGCAACAACAGCAATATGTAATGCCGTAGTACAATTGGAAACAGCAATGGCATGTTTAACTTGATGAATATCTGCAAACATTTTTTCAAATTCAGCAACTCTTGGTCCTTGAGTCATCCATCCTGAGAAAATTGGTCCTTTGCAAGCTTCCCATTCATCTTGCCCCATGGAAGGTTGGGAAATTTGGATATATTTTTTATTATCTAGCATTCGATATTGAATTATTGGTCGGCTCCATTAGCATTTCGCCACTGAATTAATTTATTTAATCCTTCTCTTAAGTTATATTTGAATTCAAAACCAAGATCGGTTTTTGCCTTCTTATTCGAACCAATTCGATTCTGAACTAAAGCTCTCGCATCATCGGCACTATATGGTTTATAGATGACTTTAAGATCGGACTGCTTAAGTTCCAGAATGAGATCACATAGGGTCTTAATACTCGTCTGAACTTCTGTTCCTACGTTATAGAATCCATGAGCGATATCACTTTTTAAAGCCAACACATTAAATCGTGCTACATCCTCTACATAAATAAAATCATATGCCTGACTCCCATCCCCATTGATTATAGGTTGTTCATTGGCATCGATCTTATTGAGCATAATAGGAATTACACCCGTATAAGCCGCTGTCTGGTCCTGATGAGGGCCGTAAACATTCATATACCGAAGTCCAATAACCTGAAGTCCATAACGATCATGGAAGGCTGTTGCCATAGCTTCTCCGGCTATCTTGGTAGCGCCATAGAAATTCTTATTATTGAAAGGATGGTCTTCAGTCATAGGTAACTCTACAGCATCTCCATAGACGGAAGCTGATGAGGACCAGATGAGTTTTTTGATATTATTCTTAACACATGCTTCCAGGACATTGAAAGTACCTGCAATATTTACATCAAAAGCTGTGCGTGGATAGTCTTTACAGTGAAGCAACCACATTGCCGCAAGACATATTACATAATCTTTGCCTTTCATGGCATCATTGAGTATATCAATCTCACGTATGTCGCCGCCTATAGGATAGAAAGAGCACCGTGGATCTTTCAAAGCTTCTGTTAAATAAGCCTTTTTACCACGTGCCAAATTATCATAAACCACTACTTCATTTACCGGATGTTTTAGTAGTTCAGACACTACAAAACTTCCAATAAATCCAGCACCGCCAATGACGAGTATTTTAGCTTGTTCTAACTCCATGGATTCCGTTATTGAAAACCAAAGATATGAAGTTTTATTATATCATAATAAAGTATATATGTTTGATCTATAAATTGTGAGTTAATAAATAGAAAATCAATAAATTAAATATTATAAATATACATAAACCATCGATCATAAATACGAGATTCAAAATTCATACAATTAACTTATATTTACCGACTGATCTGTATTTATATGAATGTAAAATCGAATTTATTGGGATTGCTATTTATGGCTATTACAAGCATGCCAGATCTAATGGCTCAATGCAATTTTAAAGTTGATGCAGGACCTGATATACTCGTTTGCAGAAAAGGAGATATGGATTTTTTTAAAGGTAAAATAACGGGTAACCCATTTGAGTATTATTGGGAGCCTCCTACCAATCTCAGTAATCCAAAAATTTTAAATCCTAAGGTAACCGTATTTGGACCTGAAACCTATATTTTGGTTGCTCGTGGTACTGATAATACCGAATTAATCAACAATGGGGACTTTAGTGCCGGAAATGTTGGTTTTTATACCGACTATGTGGTTGGAACCATGTCTTGCTATGGAGCGGGTTATTTGGATTGTGAGGGAACTTATGATGTAATCACCAATCCCCAATTTGGTCATACCGGATTTGCGCCATGTGGAGACCACACTTCTGGTTCAGGGAATATGATGGTCCTTAATGGCGCTGCTAATCTTCAAAATGTATGGTGCCAAACCATTAATGTTATGCCTGATATGGATTATACTTTGTCGGCTTGGATTACCGCAGTAGTAAGCGCTGCACCTCCCATCTTACAATTTTCAATGAATGGCGACCCTATAGGAAATGTTTTTAATGCTTCAGGAGCTGTTTGTAATTGGCAAAATTTCACGACAACATTCAATGTTGGTGCAAATACATCCATTGAAATCTGTATAGTGAATCTGAATACCGCTACCGGAGGAAATGATTTTGCAGTCGATGATATCAGCTTGAAAAAAATATGTGAAGTACGTGATACAGTTGAAGTAGATGTAATTGATATTGTTGCGAGTATAGATATTCCAGAGATTGTTAACTGTGATCGACCAGTCATTACCCTTGATGGTTCTGCGTCATCATCTGGTCCCGGATGGACTTATCAATGGACCTCAAATCCCGGAAAAATAGTATCAGGAGGAAAAACCAATCAAGCCAAAATTGAAGGACCTGGAATGTATACATTGACGGTGTGTGCGCCGTTACCAAATTGCTGTGAATCGGTAACTGTCGAAGTCTTAGGTAATATTACACCGCCAAAAGTTACTGCAAGTACTACAGATACCTTGGGATGTGGAAAGGATTTTGCTACAATTAAAGCCAAATCAAATAATTTCGAAGTTCGATATTTTTGGTCAGGACCTACGGGTTTTTCATCCGAAGACCAAAATCCTGTGGTAACGGAAGCGGGAACTTATATCATTACTGTTGTCGATGAATACAACTGTAAGGGTATTGATTCCGTAAAAGTTTTGGAGCGTTCAGAAAATCCAAAAGTTACTATTGATTACCAGAATATCAATTGCAAATCAGATACGAGTATCCTTAAAGCAAATTCATCAATTAAAAATTCAAATTTCAAATGGCTAGGACCTAATGGTAAAACAAATACAGGTGATGAATGGATCGTTGCTGATAGTGGAACCTATTACTTGATTACTACAACACCATCGGGTTGTATTCGCACTGATTCTTTTCAAATTAAATTAGACAAAACACCTCCACAATATAGCTATAGTGTGGATACCATGAATTGTCTCAAAGACACAGCTACATTGTTCTTAAATCAGAAAAACAACACAGACCTGATTCGATTAACTGGACCCGGTGCTATTATTAAATTAGATTCTCAACATTACAAAATAACACAAGCAGGTACTTATCAAATTGAATTGGAAGGAAGCAATGGATGTATTACAAAACAAAATATTGAAATTTTTCAAGATATTAAAAAACCAATTATATCATCTCATGACGATACTATAAATTGCCTAAAAAATCAAATTACTTTGTCGAGTTATACTTCGGACACTTCTGCAAATATTGTATGGAAAAATCCAAGTGGAAATTTATTTCAAACTAAACAGTTACTCACATCTGATGGTGGGACCTACACATTAGTTGCAAGGTCATCTAATGGGTGTTCGGATAGCATACAAGTCAAAGTTCTGGTTGATACCGTTAAAGCACAATTGAACATTTCTTCAGACACTTTAACCTGCACTAAAACCAATGTCATTTTAAATCCACTTGGAGACACCACTCGTTTAAATTTCAAATGGTCAGGACCTGGAAATTTTAATTCCATTTTAAAAAATCCTCAAATCAATGTTCCAGGATTATACACACTACAAGTAGAAAAACCAAATCATTGCATTTCAGATGTATCTGTTAATATTATCCAAGATATTCAGAAACCAATTTTATCTTCCCAAAATGATGTTTTAAGTTGTGCCGTAGATTCAATACAATTAAAAGCTACCATTTCTAATCATAACGGAACTTTATACTGGAAAGGTCCGAATGGGAATGTATTACCTGTACTCAATCCATTTATAAAAACAGCCGGTGATTATATTCTTTATGCTAGAAATACAAATGGATGTAGTGATTCATTCATGATAACTATAAGTCAAGATATTAGAAAACCTGATTTAACGCTGAATAATGATACTTTGAATTGTATTAAAAAACAAATCACACTCACACCACAATCTTCTTTTGATTCATTATCGTATTCATGGGTAGGCCCTAATGGATTTACTTCTAGTCAGGATCGAATAACGATTAATACAGGAGGAACATATACAATAAGAATTCAAACCCCTCAAAAATGTTTTTCAGAACAAACGGTAAACATTGCTCAGGATACCCTTACACCAAAAATTAATCTTGCACCTGATACTTTGGATTGTCTGAAAACGAATATTATTTTGGGTTATAAAACCAATGATGCAATACTTAATCAATTATGGTCGGGTCCAAATAATTTTATTTCCACAAATAAAGATGCTTATATCTCACAGGGAGGATTCTACGATCTTATTGTGACTGGAATTAATTTTTGTACACAAGCATCAAGAATATTTATTGTACAGGATACGATCAAGCCTACTTTAATGGCTAACACAGATACCATCACTTGTAATAAAAAAACAATAACACTACAAGCTAAAAGTAATACTGGAATAAACTTTTTATGGATTTTACCAAACGGAACAAATAATAATCAGGCTCAATTAGCAACTTCACTTCCCGGAACTTATCGATTAACTACTACTGGATTAAATCACTGCAAAGAGCAGATTAGTGTAAATGTTGGAATGGATACTTTAGCTCCAAGACTTGAAGTCTTTAATGATACCATTAATTGTAATTTCCCAGTAGCTGATCTTAAAATTAAGACTTCGTCAAATAATCTAAGCTATTTATGGAATGGACCAAATCAATTTAAAAGCAATAAAGCAGTTGAAACAACTACAATTCCAGGTTTATATGAATTATCCATTCAAGCGCTCAATGGATGTATTACCAAGGGATTTATAACGGTTGCCATTGATACAATCCGGCCTCGGTTTATTGCAACAGCAGATAGCATAGATTGTAAACATTCGTTAGCAACAATTCAAGTAATTGGTATTAAACCCAATCAAATTATAAGTTGGAATAATTTAGGTGGTCAGATGGTATCTAATCAATCTTTATGGACAACTTCCAATTCTGGAATTTATTCAATATTAGTCACAGATACTCTAAATGGATGCAGGACTTCATCATTAGTTGAAGTTAAAAAAGATAGTTTGTTGATAGTTGATATAAACCTAAATACCCAATCGCCTAAATGTGGAAATGAATTTGGTACCACAAAAATTATAAATATTATTGGAGGTCATGGTTCATTTAATTACTCTTTGGATAATGGAAAAACATTTACTAAAAAAACATCTTTTGATCAATTATTACCAGGAAATTATAGTTTATTAGTACGAGATACCATCGGGTGCGAATTTTCAAAATCCTTTGACGTTATACAATTACCATTTGTAATTACAGATCTCTCTCCGGAATTGACTTTGGAATTAGGAGAAACTCAACAAGTTCAAGTGAATACAAATCTAGCACCAAATATGATTAGAACCATTACATGGAGTCCTACATTAGGCTTAAGTTGTACGGATTGTACTAATCCTATAATTTCAACTTTTGAAGATACTGAATATTCAGTTACAGTAATAGATACTAATGGATGCGAATCTACTTCTCGAATACGAGTAAAGGTAAAATCTCCTGAAGCGTGGTTGCCTAATGTATTTTCACCTAATGGAGATTTAATTAACGATTATTTTTATGTACATACTTCATCAAAAGACAATATATTGATAAAGAAATTTCAAATATATGATCGCTGGGGCGATCAGGTATTTGAATCTACAAACAGCTCACCTAATATTCCGAATCAAGGTTGGAATGGATACTCCAGACAAAAAGGATGCAATCCTGGTGTATTTGTGTATAAGGTTGAATTGGAATTACTCAATGGTAAAAAGTATATTTTGAAAGGAGATGTGACATTATGTAAGTAATATTTAGTCGTCAGTGAAGAAAAGGAAGTAAAAAAGTAAGTCATTAGGTTAATAGTCGTCAGTCAACCGTCGTCAGTGAAGAAAAGGAAGTAAAAAAGTTTAGAAAAAATAAAAAAAATATGCAGCAATTTTATAAATTATTGGTTTTGTTTGTTTTGGGGTGTCAGACTTTATCGGGCCAAAAAACCATTCAACCAACAACTTTTTTTACATCAAATACAAGTCAGGCAAAAGCAGCTAATGGTTGCAATATTGTTGTTAATGCAGGTCCTGACATCACTATATGTGCAGGAATTCCTAAGAATTTACAAGGTATGGCCTCGGGTGGTTATTCTTCGCTTACATGGGAACCACCTGATGGATTAAGTAATACAAAGATTGTAAATCCATTAGCTAATCCTGCTACAACTACTACTTATACATTGACAGCAATGGGTACTTCTGGTAATCTCATAACCAATGGAGGTTTTGAAACTGGAGTCATTAATCCCGCCACAACTAATTATACCCAATACACCAACGTAAATGCCTTGATTGGTTCTACTGGTGGATACATGATTATGAGTGTACCACAAATAGCGCAGGCATTTGGATGTAATCCAGCTATTGGGAATTTTACCCTTGTAATCACACCTACAGGATCGGGTCAAAATATTTGGTGCCAGACCATTCCTACAAGTAAAAACACGGATTATAAGATTGAATTTAAGGTATTTGGTATTTTGTATATTTTTGGACCAGCGCCATCCATAGGATTGTCTATCAACGGAACCTTAATTGGAAATGTAGACGCCATCAGCGGATTGTGTATTGAGTCTGATGGTAGTTTTATTTGGAATTCTGGTAATGCCACATCAGCTAATATTTGTCTCGCAAGTTATAGTGGATCAGGACCTGCAAGTATGTGCGCCATTGATGACATTACAGTTAAAGAATGTTGTGTTGAAAAAGATGAAGTTACTGTTACTGTTTATGATTTAATTGCAGATGTAGCAAAACCAGATGATATTAATTGTAATAACCGGCCACTTACTTTAGACGCATCAGCTTCAACTTCTGGACCCTTGATTAAATATGAATGGACCACGACAAATGGAAAAATCCTAAGTGGTGATAAAACAACTCATCCAGTTATTGATGCTCCAGGAACATATACTTTTAAAATTATTGGTGAATATGGTTGTGAAAAAACAGTTACAGTAGTTGTTAACGGTAGTGTTAAACCACCCGATCTGCAATTAAAAAATACTGACCTTACCTGTGTTTTAGATCGGGCCTCAATTGAAGCGAAATCTAAATCTTCGAATCCAATGTTTGATTGGTCGGGTCCTAATAGTTATACATCTACTCGGTCCACAGATTTGAATATAAAAGAGCCTGGAGATTATATTGTAACCGTAACAGACGATTATGGATGTAAAACTACAGGTAAAGTTACCGTCAAAGATTTAAGAACGGATGTTGATATTCAGATCATAGGGGATACCATACGTTGTGGGGAAGATTCTGTATTTTTAGTTGGAAAATCTATCAGCCCGGCACCATTTTTTGTTTGGAAGAGTCCAGGTGGTAAAAAAACAAATGCAAATGTAATTTTCGCAAAAGATACAGGTTGGTATGTATTAACCGTGCAAGATTCTTTAGGTTGTTCGACTATGGATTCCTTCTATTTAATTAATTTTAAAACGAATGTACCTATTGGTTTTATTAGTGATACACTTGATTGTGTAAATCCAATCGTAACAATTAAATTAATTACAGATACCTCAGGAACTACTTCTTGGCGTGGACCCAATGGTTTTGTATCTACTCAAAAACAAGTGAGTGTGACGGATTCGGGTTGGTATTATGTCAACATCCAGACGTCAGGAGGATGTAATGGATTGGACTCAGTGTATGTTCCAAGATCTGCAGAACTTCCTGATGCGTTTATTATGCCTACAGATACTATTACTTGTCTTAAATCCATAATTACGCTGCAAGGTGGGTCAAACACAATGGGTTCGTCTATACAATGGCAAGGCCCAGGTGGTGGCTTAGGAAATACAAACCAAATTATGGTGAGCGATTCCGGGGATTATACATTATTTGTTACCGGATCAAATGGTTGTCTTGCATCAGCACAAATACATGTTTATAAAGACATTGATACACCAAAATTAAATTTAGTATCTGATACGCTGAATTGTATTGTTAAATCCATAGCCTTAAATCCTACTGGTAATCCCAATTTAAATTATCTATGGTCTGGGCCCAATGCTTTTAATTCTACTTTGAGTAATCCTATTATATCTGAAGCTGGTGAATATATTGTTGTTGTGATTGGTAAAAATGGTTGTCCAAAATCTGGATTTATATTAATAGAGCAAGATACGTTACCACCCAACATAGATGTATTGCCAGATACAATTAATTGCGCTAAACCAAGTCTAACTCCCAAGACAATAACAGATTTAGACATCATCAATTATTCTTGGACAGGACCAAATCAATTTAATTCCAATAGTGCTAATCCTGTTTTAAATCAAGGTGGTCAATACAGTGTTACTGTAAGAAATTCCAGTGGTTGTGAAAGTACTAAATCGTTTACTATTTACGAAGATATACTTAACCCATCGGTTTCAATCAGCTCAGATACTATTAGTTGCAAACAAGCAGGTGAAATTAAAATTGAGGCCATTGATCCTCAAGCAAGTTTTACTTGGACAGGGCCTAATGGTTTTAATTCTGTTCAACAAAAAAATCCAATTAGCATTCCCGGTTGGTATGTTATACAAGTAACAGGAATTAATGGGTGTATCACTTTAGATTCGGTTTTTGTATTTCAAAAAGACATATTGCCAAATGTATTTACAAGTAATGATACCCTGACATGTTCAAGAACTTCGCTAAATCTTAAAGGAGGTTCCTCAACTCAGAATGTATTTTTTGAATGGACGGGCCCCAATGGATTTATGTCTAATCAGATGAATCCAATTGTGTCAGATTCAGGATTGTATACACTTAAAGTAATTGATCCAAATGGCTGTGAAGCAATAAGTCAATTAATGATCACTAAACTAGGAACAAAACCTACAATATCACTTGCGTTATTAGATTCGTTAACTTGTAAAACCAACACAGCAACTTTGGAAGTGACTGACAATCAAAATTCAACAATGATCCAATGGTCAGGCCCCAATAATTTTAATTCATCAAATTCAAAAATTATCATTCAAGAAAGCGGTACTTATTACATTAAGGTTACCAATGCATTTGGATGTGAATCTATAGATTCTATCATCGTTCAAGATTTTAGAAAACTTCCTGTAATTCAGATTAGTGACGAAAAATTGGATTGCAATAGAAGGAATGCCGTTGTCAATTTAATAACCCAAGATTTGGGATTACAGTTTAATTGGTCAGGCCCGAATGGATTTTCTAGTAATTTGAAAAATCCCTCAATTTCAGATCCTGGAACGTATAGTGTAACAGTTACTAATAACTTGAATTGCGCGCTTGTTAAACAAATTATAGTAACGAAAGACACCATAGTACCTGATATATTTCTATCAGCTGATACCATAACCTGTACTCGAAAAAGTGTACCTATCAAAGCCTTTACTTCTACACAAGGATTCAATCTCATTTGGAAAGGACCCAATGGATTTATGAGTGGTTCTCCTCAAATACCTGTTACTTCAAAAGGTTATTATGTGTGCACGATTATTAATCCGAGAAACAAATGTTTTATCGTCGATTCTGTTCTTGTTTTGGAAGACACAGCATTGATTAGAAATGCTGTAATTAATAACCAAGATGCGAGTTGTAATCAAGATAATGGATCCATCGTAATAGGAGCTATCGATGGTGGAGCAGCACCATATCAATACTCCATTGACAAGGGGAATACCTTTCAATCAGGAAGTCTATTTAATGGTTTGAAATCTGGCATTTATGATGTTAAAATTTTAGATCGAAACGGTTGCACTTTTGACCAACAAATAAAGATAGATGTTGGATCCGGAGTTGATGTAGAATTAGAATCTCAAATTGAAATTCAGGCGAATGACAACAAACAACTTAATTTAGTTATAAAAAATATTGCCCAGACTGATGTTGATAAAATATTATGGTCGCCATCCGATCAATTAAGTTGTAGTGATTGTCCTAATCCAATCCTAACAGCAACACATGATGATGTCATCACAGTGATGGTTACCGATAAAAATGGCTGTTCATCCGAGGCCTCAATTAGAATTATAGTCAAACGTGATTTTACCATTTATTTGCCTACTATTTTTTCACCAAACCATGATGAAACTAATGATTCATTTTATCCTACATCAAGTATTGGATCAGTTACCATTGATAGAATGACGATATTGGATCGATGGGGAAATGTGGTGTTTGACAGAAAAAATTTCCTGAGTGATCAGGCCGCACTTGGGTGGTTGGGAACCTATCAAAATAAGCCAGTCAATCCGGGAGTTTACGTGTACCTGATAGAAGTAAATATTTCAGGAACAGTGAAAAAAATCTATGGCGATATTACATTGATCAGATAAGCTGTCGTTAAGAAATATACGAGATCATGAATTCTTTTGAGAAAGATGAACTAATACGCTATTCCACAACCCAAAGTACGGATGCTCCGGACTATCTTAAGGATTTAGAACGAAAAACACATCTTCATACTTTAGCTCCTCAAATGATTAGTGGACAATTACAAGGTAGGTTGTTGAGTTTGATTTCTAAATTAAAATCACCTCAAAGGATATTAGAAATAGGTACTTTCACAGGATATAGTGCGCTATGCCTTGCTGAAGGACTAGCTTCAGATGGGATTTTGGATACCATAGAAATCGATAGCACGTATGATCATTTTATTGATGATATCAAACAAAACATTCCATTGAGTAAGCAAATTTTATTTCATAAAGGAAATGCCTTAGATATTATTCCAACATTGCCTTATCAATGGGACTTAGTGTTTATTGATGGTGCAAAGAAGGACTATTTGAATTACCTTAAAATTGTAGAAAAGGAAATGATTTCCGGAAGTATACTTATCTCAGATAATATATTATGGTATGGAAAAGTATTAAATTCAGTTAAAGACAGAGAAACACAAGTGTTACATGATTACAATACTTATTTAGCTTCAAGTCCTGATTGGATGAATTTAATACTACCTATTCGGGATGGAATTTCTATTTCAATAAAAAAATAATTCATGTGGATTTGGAAAAATAGAGCTGAAATAAATGTTACTGAATGGGATGAATATCTACATCATTCTAGCTCTCAACAAATTGAATTATCATCGTGGTATTTAGATATAGTTGCTCAACATTGGGGTGCTTTTTATCATAATGCTTCTGGAGCAAGAATTCCAATAGCCTATCACACAAAGTGGATATTCATTAAACAAGTTTACCGCCCAGCTTTTATTCAGCAAATGAATATAATTTCTCAAAACACATTGGATGTAAAAGACAAATTAAAACTTATTCAGACAATAAAAGAGAAATTTCCTTGTGGCCAATTCAATTCTGGATTGACCATTACGGATTCAAAAATTCGTAAGAATTATGTTTTGTCATTAATATCATATAATCAACAGGGAGTTCAATTATTTTCAGCGCATCATAGAAAGGAGATCGTAATAGCTTTTTCCAAAAATTTGAATATTCAAATATCCAATCAAATTGCAGAATTTATAGATCATTATCAAACATTTAGTTTATCTAAATTAGGACATTCGGGAATTGAAAAACACCTTTTGGAACAATTGATTTTGTCTTCATTGAATAAAGAAAATGGAATTTTAGTGATGGTTTTTGATGAATCCAATCAACCTCTTGCAGGTGCTTTTTTCCTAAGTTATAAAGGGAGATTGGTGTATTTAATGTCCTATACGAATCCGGAAGGCAAGAAAAAAAATGCTATGTATGGGTTGTTGAAATATGTATTCGATTTTTACAAAGAATCTCATGATGCATTTGACTTCGAGGGTTCAGATATACCAGGAATACAATTTTTTTTCGAAGGTTTTGGAGCAACATTACAAAACTATTCTGAGTGGATTTGGAGAGATCATTTCATGTGTAAGTTATATCATCGCTTTAGAACAGGTTAGTATAACCAAAATGTACTTTTGTTGCAGAAAAATCAAATTTGGCTTTAGGAAATTTTCCAACACCCAATTGTAATAAAAATGCACCAGCTTTAGTTTGAACCTGGATTCCTGCACCTATGCCTGTATATGATGCCCAAGGTTGTAATTGATTTTGAATCATAAGATGGAGTAATCCTTCATCTAGAAAAACATTTAAGAAACTATTTTTATCCAACAAAAATCGATACTCTAAACTTCCAATGGCGTATCCTGCTGCTCTAAAAATTGCTTCATCGAATCCCCGAATCGATTTAAATCCTCCTATTAATAGTAATTCATTATTGAGAATAGGTCCTTTAGTAACTAATTGATGTCCCTGAAAAGAACCTTTGATGACATGGCGTTTTTTTGGATTTAAATAATAGGCCGATTTTACAATGATGTTGAGCTGTAGTGGGTTTGCATTGAGGCTATCGTATTGTGCAATAATAGCTCGCTCTATAGAATTATATTTTAAATAGGAGTCATTGGTTTTAATTTTTTTTATTCCAAGGTCAAATTTAATAAGACTTTCAAATCCTTTTTTTGGAGATATCAATTGATCCAAACTATTATTACTGAAATATATTCCTGAAGACGAATATCGATAATCCAATTCATTGGGTAGTCTGTTATTGTTGATTATGAATGTAGTGTCGAAGCGAATAAGATACGATTGATCCACTGCCCCTGTAAATCCTGCTTCGCTGTTGTTTTTTAAACTATATCTTATACTGGCAGATGTTTTTAGATTGATATAATCTTCTTGAAATTTTACTAAATTAAATGCAGCTGATAATCCTAATGGTAAAAATGGAATGTACGGAAAGTCTCCAATAATTTTTAATTCAGGTGAATTTATGGTTAGATTTTCATACTTCAATGACAATCGTTCTCCTGTCTTAAGTGAGTTCCATAAATCAATACTTGCTTCACCAGTTAATTTGTATTTTCTGGAACTAGAATTATTATCTGGAGCAACACCAAGTAGAAAATCAAATTTGTTGGCAGGTTTTTTTTTAAGATAAAGCCACAACATAATGTCTTGTCCTGCAAAATAAATTCTTGGGGGATACATGGATTCGATATATGGTAACTTGTTGATGGTAGTTTCGAAAGCATCAATACTTTTTTGATTAAATGCTTTACCTCGTTTTAAATGTGCTATGCGCTCTAAATATTTCGTTGATACAATATATCCTTTACGTTGTTCGATCGATCGGAAATTAAGTTTTGGGCCTTTTTGATAATGCATACTAGCAAATAAAGTATCACCTTTGGTTTTAGCTTTTATTGCTTTAATGAGGCTAAATGGATAACCATGTTCAGTGTCCTGTTTTACAATCAAAGCCATCCATTGATTGATTAAATCTGGATAGTGAAGTGGATTTTTATTAGAAAAATAATATTGGAAGCGAGATTTTAATTCGTCATTAGAGGTATCAAAATCAATAAATACTGCTTTAAAAACGGGACCCCGATATAAATGGTGCAAATAGTAACCCGCGAATTCTTCAGTCCGATCCAAGCTGGCCAACATATGTCCAGATTTACGTTCATTATAGATCCAAGCATCAATCTTGGATTTAAGTTTAATGCTGTCTAATTCTCCCCACAACATAATATTTGAAGTATCATCCACTACAATAGCTCTTGATATTTTATTCGGGATTTTTAATTCCTGACCAGTGCATAAATAGTTTGCAAAAAAATAAAAGAACATTATACTTTTGAGGCTACGAATCATGAGTGAAACCGGGCTATATATACACATTCCATATTGTAAACGCAAATGTACCTATTGTAATTTTCATTTCTCAACGCAATTTTCAACCAAACAGCATTTAATTGCAGCATTAATTCAGGAAATTAGTGAACGAGCTAATGAAAGTTTTGAACAGGAGGTAAAAACCATTTATTTTGGAGGCGGAACTCCTTCTGTGTTAGGGGAAGAAGAAATGGCCCAAATTTTTGAAGCCATTCATAATTCCTTTAAAGTAGCTGATAATGCAGAAATAACTTTAGAAGCGAATCCTGATGATTTAACTAAAGATTACTTGCAGATTTTGAAAAATCAAGGAATTAATCGTCTAAGCATAGGTATTCAATCGTTTGTGGATGAACATTTAGTTTGGATGAATCGGTCTCATGACGCCCTGCAAAGTCATCAAGCTATTCAGGATGCCTTGTCAAAGGGATTTACTAATTTAAGTTGTGATTTAATTTATGGTATACCCATGTGCACAGATGACCAATGGATGGATAATCTCTCCTTGATCAACGCTTATCAAATTCCTCATTTATCTGCATATGCGCTTACGGTTGAAGATAAAACCCTATTATCACAAGACATTAAGAAAAATAAAATAGCACCTTTAAAAGATGACCATACCATTAGACAGATGGATATGCTTTTGGATTGGGTAGTTCCTAATCAATTCGAGGCCTATGAGATTTCCAATTTTGCAAAAGCAGGTATGAGATCTAAACACAATAGTAGCTATTGGACTGGAAACCATTATCTTGGTTTTGGTCCATCTGCTCATTCATATGATGGTCAAAGACGCCAATGGAATATATCAAATAATGCCTTATACATTCATGCTATTCAAAATAAATTGCCCTATAGTGAATTTGAAAACTTAAGCAAAAAAGAGAAATTCAATGAATACATCATGCTGCAATTACGGCGAATTGAAGGGTTGAACTTTACAATTATTCAAGAGGAATTTCCGGAATATGCTTCAAAATGTTTGGCTACATTAAATGCTATGGTGGAGGAGGAATTGTTAAATAATAGTGGAAATCGCTTTACCTTAACACGATCAGGAAAACATCTTTGTGATCATTTAAGTATGCGATTATTTGCCGAAGAGTGAATTCTTATTTTTACTCAGCTAAGTATTCATGTAATATTTTAGTAAGCAGAAGATATAGATATGTCCAATTTAGACACATAATTTTTTCACAGACCGTGGCCGTTGAGCACATTTTCTTAGATCGTAAGATTCCTTCTAATTCCCTACCTTGCATTCAATTTTGAAAAATTATGGCAAATAATTTTAAAATGGTCGCTAAGACCATGTTTGGTTTTGAATCGATACTTGCGAGAGAATTACAACAATTAGGGGCAACTCATATTGAAGAAGGTCTACGTATGGTGAGTTTCGAAGGGGATACAGGGTTTATGTATAAAGCTAATCTGGCACTTAGAACTGCCATCAAAATTTTAAAACCCATCTATTCCTTTACAGCCAGAAATGAAGATCAGTTATATAAGGGAATATATAAATTCGATTGGAGCGAATTCATGCAAATCGATCAAACCTTAGCCATTGATGCGACGGTTCATTCGGAATACTTTAATCATTCCAAGTTTATAGCTCAAAAAACAAAAGACGCCATAGTCGATCAATTCAGAAATAAATTTGGTAAAAGACCAGATGTGGATATCACTTCACCGGATCTCCGAATCAATGTCCATATCAATAACGATCAATGTACGGTTTCGCTCGATACTTCAGGATTATCATTACACCAGCGTGGCTATAAAACTGCTACCAATATTGCGCCCATCAATGAAGTACTTGCCGCTGGATTGTTGTTACTTTCAGGGTGGGAAGGTCAGTCGCATTTTTTGGATCCCATGTGTGGTAGTGGGACCATACTCATAGAAGCTGCTATGATTGCTTGTCGGATCCCTGCTAATTTGCATCGAAAAGAATTTACATTCCAAAGGTGGAATGACTGGGATCCGGAATTATTTGACTTAATTAGATCTTCATTATTATCTAAGGTGCGCGATTTCCATTACACCATTCAAGGATATGATGTAGATCCTACGGCCATTCAAAAAGCTATTGACAATATTCATAATGCAGGCCTTGAAGATTTTATTTCTGTCGAGCTTCAGGATTTTTTTACTTCTGCAAAGAAACATCCAGGCCCCTTGCACATATTATTCAATCCACCTTATGGAGAACGAATTGATGTAGAAATGGAGACCTTTCACAAACAACTGGGAGATACCCTAAAACAGAAATACCCCAATACACATGCTTGGATGATTACTGCTAATCTTGAAGCGCTCAAATTTGTAGGCTTGCGGCCATCCAGAAAAATTAAAGTATTTAATGGTGCGCTCGAAGGTAGATTGGTCAATTATGAAATGTATGAAGGCACAAAAAAAATAAAACCGATGCAGGATAAACCTACAATAGAGTAATTAAATTTTTTCAGATCATTTCTAGCTTATAATAGGATGCCATCAGCGATTTATATAAAGGTGCTGAATCCAAAGCAGTAGGATCGCCGATCAATATGATTTGATTTCGGGCTCGCGTTAAAGCTACATTTAATTTGCGATCTACTCCTTGTGTATTCATCGAACTGATTTGATTCAATTGACGACTGCTGTGAATACAAGTGGAAATAATGATAATATCACGAGCTCCTCCTTGATAGCGTTCTACGGTATCTACAGTGATTGGAATATCATCATACCCATGATCATGCAATAAATTATTAATCGTTGAAATTTGTGCGCGATAAGGTGTGATGACACCTAGGGTTGATTCGTCCCAATTTAAATTATTTTTCTCGTATAAATTTTTCAATGCTGCAATCGTCTGGACAACAAGTAGTGCTTCATTGTAATGAGTTTTAATGGAAGATGATTTTTTATCAGGTGTAGAAGGAATATAGATCAATCGTTCCTGTGAAAAAATACTTTCATCAGTATGTTGATCAAACATTGGAAATTGACTGACTAAATTTATTTTTTGTCTACTTTCATGATCACCAGATAGGATATTTAATTTGCCATTATAAAACATTTTAGCCGGGAATTGCATAATTTGTTCATGCATTCGTCCTTGTATTTGCAACATTTCGTAGGAATGATCCCATTGATTTGTTTGACATTGGTAAAACAATCTTTCAAATAAAGATTGATTCAAATGGCGAATTCCCAATTCATTCAATGGGACATTTTTTATCTCGGATAAAGCTTCAGGAATGGCACTAACCGCAGGAAGTTGGAGATGATCTCCTATGAGTACAAAACGTTTAAAATATGAAAGCAAACCAATTAAATTCGACTCTAGTATTTGTGATGCTTCATCAATGATTACAGTATCAAAAGATTTCAATAATAAGAGTTCTTTTTTGCCTTGAATGGATGCGATAGTTGCTGTTACTATTCTTGTTTGATTCAGATGTGTTTTAAGTTCTTTTCTGTTTTTAACATGTCTCAATTGTTCATCCAATAAATTTTTTTGATATTTTGGATTAACGCCATATTTTGATCCAATTCTAATGAATGATTTACCGGATGGTATATCTAATGCTTCCAGCACCTCACATATTTCATCAACAGCTCTGTTGGTATATGCCAGAAGTAAAATTTGTTCGTCAGTATATTTTAATAAATAGGTAATCAAATATTTGATTACGATACTCGTCTTGCCAGATCCTGGTGGTCCCCACAATAGAAAATAATCTTCAGCACTTATTATTTTATGAATGATAGATCTGGTAGTTTGAGGAATAAATTGAGTATCCTGGTCATTTAATTCTAAAACTCCTGAAGGCTTCATACCAAGCATTCTCATTCTATAATTTTCATCTGCTCTTGCAAAATCAAACAAGTTTTCGTATTGATATTTAAAAGAACGATCCAATACATCATGTTCTAAGATCCAAAGTTGATCAGCATTATACTGACTGATATCAAATTGTCTTCCTCGTAATCTGATGTGATATTCATCATTGGAAATTAATATCAGTGTACATTTATAAACCTGATGAGCGAGAACACTTATTTTGTTTTCTGTCTCCGGAAAAAAGACTAAAGTGTCACCATTTCTAAAATTGGTGATTTTCTTTTTGTTGTATTTATTTTTTAAAATTATGAGTGGGGATTCTTCTTTTGAAGGATGGATTGAAGTGATTAATAAATCTGTTATTATTGCAAATTGGTTTTCTTTCTCAGCATTATTCCATAACCAGAGGGATGCCAAACCGGGTGTATTTAAATGGCCGACCAGTCCTGTTTTAGCAATCAATTGCTCTTGTGCAATAAACTTGGAATATTGTTTAATATAACTTTTCTCTACTTCCTGCAAAGCGTTGTAGGCATTAAACCAAATATTAGCATCTCTTCGAGTAAATGCTTCAGATTCTGCAAATGACTGGATATTAACTTTATCTAATAGCGAATCCTTTTCGGGATCAGATAAGGCCAGGTGCAGATGAATCATGGTTATGGCATTTCTGATGTAGATAAGTTCTTTACGAATATTATGTAAATATGGAGCTGATCTTAATCCATTTTTTTCTAATGCTGAATAGAGTATAAAACTCTGTTGGATGATATCATCTTCATATACAGAACGCAATAACATATCGTACAAGGTAGCCTGAGCATGATGACTGGCGCTAATTCCATAGCTATTGGATTGAAAAGGTTTACCACTTTTTAATTCAATGATGGTTCTTTTTTCATGAGGAGAGACATGTAGTACATCTAATCTTCCCTGAATGCCATAAATAGTTGAATAAAAGCTAGGCTCTAATAGACATTGATTTAAATGTTTTATTTTTTGTTCAAAATGATCGTGAACCATTTCTTTAAGGTGTATAAAATGTTTTTTAGTTTCTGTAAAAAAATCATTCATATCTGTTTGATTCAACAGGCTGAATGCAAATGGATTTTTATAGAAAACGCGAGTTATTAATTCATCGAATTGGGCTTCTTCATTTACAATTAATTCATCTAAAAAATCATTGACTGCAGTTCCTAACAATATTGATTTTCCGGCAGGTGAAAAGCTGAATAAATTAATAAAGTGTTTTATAGGTTGTGAGTGCTTAAGTTGATAACAGGAAGCAATCGATGTAACATCGATTAAATAGTCTGGAAAAATTACCAAGTCTTCTGTTTTCCAACCATCTTCTTTTTTTTCGATTTGATGAAAACAAACATAAAATGGAAATTTAATAATCAAAGCGGCTTTTGATAATTGACTTTGTTGGGATAAGGACAGTGAATTGAATTTTAATACATGAATGCCTGCGTCTTTTTCATCCAGAATAAAATGCACGAATTCATCTATTTCTATTATGCTTGCTTTAATGGTTTTGTAAAATGTAGTTTCTGATTTTTTATGTAGATTTTTTGAAGGCAAAATCCATTCTTGTAATTGGGATGGAATGTTTTCTTTATACTTTAAAGCGGTCAATTGAATTAATATGGAAAGTCCGGCAAGAAAATTTTCATTAAGTATAGATGTAGAATCAGATTCGCCGAACGATTCTATATTTTTTTTGAAATCAAGGATTTGATCATATAAATCTTCACTGATATTGTGCTGATAATAAAGCTGTTGAAGGCGCTGTTTGAAATTAACAAATAAGGAATCATTTTGATCTGTCCAGCTCATGACCAATTCTTCCAATGATGCAAAAAGTTCAATGGTTTTGGTGTACAGGTTTCCTGGATGATCAATCAACTCATTGATTCGATCGAATGTAGGGGTTGGGGTGTTCAAAGTGTAAACAATTTAGGTGTCCCAAGATAGGATAAAATGCCCATATTTTGTTTGGTAAAAATGATTTGGATTTTTTTTAAAAACTTTATGAATCCAAGTTAATGCATTTTAATTTTACAATCGTTAGTTTATTTATAACATTCAATATATTACATATTATTAAAATATTATATATTTGTATTGTTTTTCAATGGTGTTTTGATGTAGCCGAATAAAATACTGTAATTTGATCAATTAAGTTATAAAATATTAAATTATTGTTAATAAGCTCACCCAAACCAAACATAATTTGCTTAATTTCGTTAAACTAATACGATACAAAATATGAAAAAATCTACGTCAACTGTAATCATAAGCTTTGGTATTATTCAATGCCTTGCCGTTATTGGACTTATGACCTTCATGCAATGCAAGAAAACGGAACCAAAGCCGCTAAAAGATATAGGAAAAGCTTTAAATGCAAATGACAGTATTTATTTGCAAAAAACAGCTCTAACTCCTGAAACCAAAGCTGCTTTGGATTTATTAGCAAAACAACCCATGGCAGAAGGTAGTTTAGGAGAGCAGTTGGTTACGTTTATAAGTGCCGGAATATATGATTTTGGTGAAATGTTTAAATTCATGGATTTGAAATTTCATGAAAGGGATGCAGTAGTGATTGAAAAAACAAGACATGAGATCGATGATTTGGGAAGAATTATGTTAGCATTTCCTCAGATGAAGATTCGATTGGAAGCTTACACTGACAATACAGGTTCACCAAAGAAAAACGAACAAGTTACCATTGACAGGGTCAATTATATAAAAAGTCAATTAATGTCCTTTGGTGTAACTGAAGATCGCGTAGAAGCCAAAGGTTTTGGTCCCAAATATCCTGTTGGAGACAACAAAACCCCAGTTGGTCAAATGATCAACAATAGAATAGAACTCGTTCTAGTTAAGTTATTCTAGATAAAAAATATATTTACCTACTACTAAAAACATAAGCTGAGAATAAACGTATTCTCAGCTTATCGGAGATGACTTTATTCAAGTTTCCCTTTTATCAAATATATTTTGCTGATGTTAAACCAATCCAAATAGCCATTTCTTTCTCTTTTATCTTTTTCACTTTTTCTTTTCTACACAATTCATAGATTCTTTTCCTATTCGGTTATGAAGAAACCAGCAATCAATTAACAAACTTGGTTATTGATCAAGTTCGGTGTTTTTCAACATGTTAAGATGATCATTTAAGAATCTTTACTGAGGTATTTGTGCCATGTATTTGACATTCATGCCATAATTGGGCAACAAATTATTCAAGTTTAATAATTTTATTTGGAATCCATTTAAACTGAACCTTAATTATGAAGGTGTTAATGGTTCAATTTTTAAGAAGAGGGTATCAATTAGCTTAAATTAAACAGAGCTTAAATAGTGTTGCTACTTTTACAATGATTTATAAAAGTAGCAACAAAAATCAATTATTATATTAAATTTTACCTTGGGTCAAAACGAAGGTTTAGAACCTAGTTTGGTCATTTATTTACAACCCATGTCCTTTTTGGATTGCGGGTCATTGTTTGGAAAGCAAAATCCTGATTGAGTAAAATACGGCTTGTATCGCACCAAATTATCATCATAAAGACCATTTTCAAGAAATTCTAACAAATCGTCAATTTCTGTACTTGTCAAATTAAGTGGTTTAAATTGTGGATCCAATCTCTCGGTTGGAACATCAGGATTCTCACCCTTAGCTTCATTGAAATATTCAATAACTTCTCTAAGTGAATTTTTACTGGCTCCATGGAAGTAAAATCCTATTCCTTTAAGATTATATAATTGAGGTACTTTAAACTTATACAAATCCTCATCGCGAAGTGTAAATCCACCCCGTCCTTTATTTCTGGCATCATTAACATCTGTTCTGAATACTTCATGTCCACTTTGGAATAAATTCTTAACACCCACCGCTGCAAATCTTTGATTGTTGAAAGATGGACTGTTGTGGCAATTGATACAAGCAGCTTTTCCAAAAAACAACTCTGCCCCACGTTTTTGTTGCAGGGTCATCGCCTTTTTGTTACCTTTTAACCATTCTTGGAAAGGCGCTTCGTTCGTTAATATAGTTCTAAAATAGGCTGCTATTGCATTACTTGCCATTTGAGGAACATAACGTTCACTTTCTGGAACATCAGGAAAGGCACTGTCGAATTTATCTTTTAAGCCTAATTTAGTCATTAATTCCTTATTGATAACCTGACGATGTACAAATAATGCTCTGGTATTATTCGATTCTAGACCTTCAAAGCCCTTGGCATTAATGCTAGTTAATGAATCGACGACACCCCAGGCACTTTCAGTACCAACATTCATGCCTCTTGCACCAAATGCACCACTCCATAGCGCATTACGGACGTAGGTTAAATTTATAGTTGGAAGCGGTCTGGCACCTTGAGCATCTACTTCAGATCCTTGATAACTCACATTTTTTGATCTTCCTTCACCTAAATGTCCAAAGCCTACGCCCCCGTCAGCAATACCTTGAAAACGACCAGCTGTAAAATTTTTCTCAGGTACATGGCATGAACTACAAGAGTAGGTATTCAATGAGACAGACTTCTTCGCATCTTGTGCGAGTCCGGTTTCAAAAAAAAGTAATTTACCTAATGCCACTTTTTCAGCAGTAACTGGATTATTAGGATCTTGATTAGGTAATGCCCCATAATCAATACTTGAAGGCATTATATAATCGCTTAAAGATCCGGTTTTACTGTGCTTGATAATGGCACTTTCTAAATTGGAATCAATGGTTAGCTCAGTTACATCTTCTTTACATGCTAGAAAATAAGCAATAGAACAAACGAGAATACTTAAATAAACTTTTTTCATAGGACTTGAATTATTATTATGGAATTAGTTTGGCAAAAATAAACATATTAAGCTTGTTAGACTTTTTTAATTAATTAGAAATCTCTAATTAATAAGCTCTTTTTAATTCATAAAATTAGCAAGACAAAAATAAGGTAAATTTTATAATAAAAGACTAATTTGTCCATTATTTTTTCGTTGAAGTAAGTTTACCTAAATATGGTTATTATACAAAAATAAATTTGTTAAATATAAAAAAATAAAATCTAGCCATCTTAAAGCTTTTTATAGTTCACTGAATTTACTTTTACTTTAACAACATGGCGGCTGATCTAGTTGTTAGAAGTTAACTAGTTGTACTAATTAAATCGATAAGTATAAATACACAAGCTCAAAAAATTCTAATTACTTACTGTATTTTTCATTCAAAGCCTGCACCATTATGGGTGTAATGTCTAATGCTGAATCGGCATAAAAGATATTGCCTTCTCGCGAAACAGAAAAAATAAATTTGTATCTATTATCCGTATTAAGTTCTTTAAGATAAGAAGTAATTTTCTGATGCAACTTCTCATTAAATTCTGCTGTTTCTTCAGCAAACTGATTGGCCAGATTCTCCTTTCGCGCCATTAATTCTTGTTCCATTTTTGCAAGCTTCATCTGTCCATTTTCTAATTCATTCCGAGTCATATTTGGAGCACTTTCCTGAAGTTTTACAGCTTCTTTTTGTAATGATGATTCGCGATTTTTTAATTCGTTCATCATGCTTTCTTGCTTCTTTTTAAAACCATTTTCACTTTCTTTAAAAAAACCAAGTTGTGTTAAGAGTGAATCAGAACTAAAGTAAGCAATTGGATATTGGGTTGATGTTGATTGATTTTCATTGCTAATGGAAGAAGAAGGATTATCATGTACCGCCAAATTCTTTTTTAATCCATTATTTTGCATCCACAACAAAATGATTCCTATAATTGATAAACCGTGAAGCACCCAAGAAATATTTTTCATCATATATTTTTATTTAATTTATTAAAATTCTACGTTTCCCGGAAATCTAGGAAAAGGTATTACATCTCTAATATTTGTCATTCCTGTAATAAACAAAACCAGCCGCTCGAAACCTAATCCAAATCCTGCATGTGGACATGAACCAAACCGACGTGTATCTAAATACCATGACATTTCATCCGTGGGGATGTGCATTTCTGTCATTCTTGATTCCAATTTAGCTAAGCGTTCTTCCCTTTGAGAACCGCCAATAATTTCACCGATACCCGGAAATAGAATATCCATCGCAGCAACAGTTTTGTCGTCATCATTCTGTCGCATATAGAATGCTTTAATGCCTTTTGGATAATTGGTTAGAATAACTGGTTTTTTAAAGTGCTTTTCGACCAGATATCGTTCATGCTCTGATTGTAAATCAATACCCCATTCCTGGACTGGAAATTGAAATTTTCCTTTTTTATTTGGCGTCGAATTCTTTAATATTTCAACAGCTTCAGTATAAGTTATTCGTTCGAAATCATGTTCAATACAAAACATCAATCGATCTTTCAAAGGCATTTCATTTCGATCTGTCTGTGGTTTTGATTTATCTTCTTCTGCTTCTCTATCTTGAAGAAATTGTAAATCTTCTGAACATTTTTCAATAATAGCTCGGATTACATATTTTAATAAATCTTCTGCCAGATTCATGTTATCTACCAAATCAGCGAAGGCTACTTCAGGTTCAATCATCCAAAATTCTGCCAGGTGTCTAGGTGTATTCGAATTTTCAGCTCTAAATGTTGGGCCAAAAGTATAAACCTGACCCAAACCCATTGCGGCTAATTCAGCTTCTAACTGACCAGATACCGTTAGATTTGAAGCCCGCCCAAAAAAGTCTTCTTTAAAGTTAATTTCATGAGTATCAGTTCTTGGTATATGGTCCAGATCAAGGGTTGTTACTTTGAACATTTCTCCCGCTCCTTCTGCATCAGATGCAGTTATTATGGGTGTATGGATATAGTAAAATCCTCGATCGTTAAAGAATTGATGTATGGAATAGGCTATCTGATGACGGATTCTAAATATAGCTCCAAATGTATTGGTTCTAAATCTTAAATGTGCTATTTGTCTTAAGAATTCGAGGCTATGTTTTTTAGGTTGTAAAGGAAATACCCCGGGATCTGAATCTCCAAGTATACTTATTTCAGAGGCTATTAATTCAACCGCCTGTCCTGATCCTTGAGATGGTGTGAGTGTCCCAATTGCTTTTATTGATGCTCCAACCGTAATCCGTTTAAGCAATTCAGGATCCATGGACTCGAAGTCTACAACTACTTGAAGATTAGATAATCCTGAACCATCGTTTAGTGCAATAAACCTGTTGCTTCGAAATGTTCGAACCCAACCCATTACCAAAATGTTTTGATCTAATTTTGGTGATAATAATAAATCCTTGATTTTAATCCGATCCATGATTTCTATTTCTTCCCACAAAAGTAAGTTATATAAAAATATAATTCTATAAATTATTTAATTATAAAGAAAGAATGAAAACGTAACTTGATGATTCAAAAAGTCTAATTACTTGTAAATTTCAAATGAGCCTAACTTATGCCTTTGCAAAAAATGTCTTAACGACACTAACAAAACACCGAATCCATATACCATGGATCGTTTAAAATTAATGGATGAAGCTTCAGCAAAATATTTAGTTGGGCAACTCAATTCTGCAATATCAAATTTTTTGTAAATGATTTGCGATAACATTTGATTATCAAAAACAAAGTCATCCGAATTAGCTTCAAATGCGATGGATTCTAATACGGTTCTGTTAAATGCTCTATAACCTGTATGATATTCGGATAATTTATAATTTACCAAGAGATTTTGAGTCATGGTTAATAAGCGATTAAAGACATATTTATAATAGGGCATTCCACCCTTCAATGCACCTTTTCCAAGAATTCTAGAAGCTAAAACAACAGGATATAAATCATCTCCAATAAGATTAACCATGGCAGGAATTAACTTTGGAGTATATTGATAATCTGGATGCAGCATTATAATAATATCTGCTCCTATATCTAAAGCTTTTTTATATAGTGTTTTTTGATTTCCTCCATAACCCTTATTCTCTTCGTGTCTCAAACAATGATGAATATTTAATTTTTTTGCCAATTCAAATGTAGCATCATGACTGGCATCATCACAAAGAATTAATTCATCTACAATATCAAATGGAATTTCATTGTATGTCTGTTCTAATGTTTTTTCTGCATTATAAGCCGGAAGTACTACTACAACTTTTTTCCCTTTATACATTCTTGACTATTCTTTTACTTCATTGAAATATCCCAATTGATTCAATTGGTGATACCATTTTAAGCATTTTTTCATATCCTTTACATGAACCTTATAAGGATCATATTGGGGTAATACTTGTTCAAAATAAGATTTAATTTCCGGGTCTGGAATATTGTGTAATGGAATTGGATTTGTTTCGTTTTTGGAGATAAAAATTTCATACACTTCCTTTAATGGAATGGTATCAGTTAAGGTATAAATTCCAATCGATTCCAAAGGAGAGAATTGGTAAATTCTAGATGAAAAAAAATTTTGTTTCTTATTGGAAAGGTCTTCCAAAATGAGTCCGTTTGATCTTGAAGCCACTAATGAAAACAAACTACTTTGAGTGCTAACAGCTATTATTTTATCTAAGTTTATCATATCAATTTTAATATTGGAGCAAATATCTAAGTTTTTCTGGTAATTTATCTTTGCCTAAATAAATATCTTCCAATCTCTTGGCAAATGGGATTGGTGTATTTTCCGAGGCACACCGTACTACGGGAGCATCCAGATGGGTGAATAAGTGTTCATTAATGTATGCACTAAGCTCCCCACCCAAACCTCCAAATAAATTGTCTTCATGTAATATACAAACCCGATTAGTCTTGATTACAGTAGCATGAATAGCCTCATAGTCTAGAGGAATTAATGTTCTAAGGTCCAATATATCTGCATTGATTTTCATTAATTCACATGCTTCAACGGCCCATTGGACACCAAGACCATAGGTGATAATGCTCAATGCTTCGCCCGATCGAATCAATTGAGCCTTACCAAAAGGAATATTATAGTATTCTTCAGGTACTATACCTTCTATAGATCTGTACAAGGCTTTGTGTTCAAAAAACAAAACAGGATTTGGATCTTCGAAAGCAGTTAATAAAAGGCCTTTGGCATCATGAGGATTCGAAGGATACACAATTTTTAAACCAGGAACGTGTGTAAACCAAGCTTCATTAGTTTGGGAATGAAATGGACCTGCCTGAGTCCCTGCACCAGCAGGTAATCGTATGACCATATCTGCTTTTTCTCCCCAACGATAATGCAATTTGGCTAAATTATTAACTATTTGGTTGAAACCACAACTCACGAAATCGGCAAATTGCATTTCTACCATGGATTTAAATCCTCCTAAACTAAGACCCAAGCCTGCACCAATGATAGCTGATTCACAAATTGGTGTGTTCCTTACACGGGCTGACCCATATTTATCCATAAGTCCTTCAGTGATCTTAAATACACCGCCATAGCTGGCTATATCTTGACCAATTAACACTAAATTGCTATGCTTTTCCATGGCTTGGTCAAGACCTTCTTTAATGGAATCAATAAAGCGAATCTGCCTTGTTGAACTTGGTTTAGCTTGTTGCTCAATGAATTGAAATGGAGCATAAACATCCGTTAATTCATTTTTTATGGATGCATCACCCTCTTCCCATTCAAAAACTTGTTCTACATCTTTTTGGATTTGTTCTTTAAAATAAGATCGAATTTCTTGGCATTCATCTTGAGTCATTATTCCTTCATCAACTAACCATAATTCATAGTTTTCAATGGGGTCTTTGATGGCCCATTCAGATATTAATTCCTTTGGCACATATTTTATCCCAGAAGCTTCCTCATGTCCACGCATTCTAAAGGTCATGCATTCTATTAATACCGGTCTGGGATGAATTCTTATTTCTTCAGCTATTGCTTTAATCGTATTATAAACTTCAAGAATATTGTTGCCATCTATAATCCGGGATTCCATCCCATATCCAATCGCCCTATCTGCTAATTGTTTACAAGCATATTGTTCGTTGGTAGGTGTTGATAATCCGTAACCATTATTTTCAATAATAAATATTACAGGAAGTCTCCAAACAGAAGCCAAATTTAATGCTTCGTGAAAATCCCCTTCACTAGTGCCTCCTTCACCAGTAAATGCAACAGAAACTTTTTTTTCTTTTTTTAAAACTGAAGCTAGTGCGGTGCCATTGGCCAAAGTTAATTGCGGTCCAAGATGGGAAATCATACCAACTATATGATAATCCATATTACCAAAATGAAAAGACCTGTCTCTACCTTTGGTATAGCCGGCTATTTTTCCTTGCCATTGAGCAAATAACCTATCCAACGGCATGTCCCTGGTAGTAAATACTCCTAGATTTCGGTGTAAGGGAAAAATAAATTCATCTGAATGTAACGCTGCAGTAACACCTACGGAAATAGCTTCCTGACCAATGCCTGAAAACCATTTTGTAATTCTTCCCTGTCTAAGTAAATTCAACATTTTTTCCTCTACAAGTCTTGGAAAAACTAAACGTTTATACAAGTTCTGTAATAGCGCTCCAGTAAGGTCACCTTGTTGAAAAGAAATGTTAGATTTTTTATTCATTTAAACTTTTATGGGCGCACAAATATCGCAAGATAAAATTTGGGAAACATTCCAAGTCCAATATTTCTTTTTTCTGGATTAAAAGTCAGTTAACACAATTATAAAATATTGTAAATGAATGATATATATAGAAAATAAAAAAAATTATAAAAAAAAAGATTCAATAAATGAATTAAATCTACAAATATTCCGTTCTTTGTGCTTTAGGGTGTTCTCATAGTGTTATTAAGAGGGGACGAAACCGCTCGGTTTCGGCCCCTTTTTTAATTTTATCGGGTTTGGTTTACTGAAATTTGAACATTTAAGTTGCTTGTATTATTATGATACAAATATTAACCAAAGTTTTTGATTTTCTATTTATTAAAAAACAACTGTTTAATTTTTAGCCGGAGCTTGCCCTATTATTTTTTATAATTTCTTTATATTTTTAAATTGTTTTAAAGCAGATTGTTTGAAATTTTTTAAGCCTTAATTTGTGATTATCCAAAAATCATAATTTTTATTTTTTTGAAGTTGGTTGCTCTGGTCATTTAGGTTTTCAATATAATTTTTAAACTGTAGACAATTATGTAGGTATTTCAATTATATCTTCCTATCTCTTCTAAAAGAACCTGTTTATTTAAAGTCATATGTCTTTATTGGATAGCTCTAATTGCATTGAACTATTAAAGAAGATAAGCTTAAACGCTGTCTAATGTTAAGCATGGGTTTATTAAATAATTAATCAATTAAAACAACGAACTTTTAATATAAAATCTGGTGTTTGAATTGCACTATTAAACAAAACATAGCATCATCTTAAATAGCTTATTGCAATACAACAGCACCCTCTTCCATCATTTTTCGAATATTAATCAGGGCATATCGCATCCGACCAAGAGCTGTATTGATACTAACACGGGTTAAAGAAGCTATTTCTTTAAAACTCATATCAGCATAATGTCTAAGAATAACCACTTCTTTTTGTTCGTTAGGTAACATGTCAACGAGTTGTTTAAGCCGATCATGGGTCTCACTAATAATGAGTTGATCTTCTCGATTATCATCTGGTAAAACCAGTACATCAAAAATATCAAAATCGTCTGTGTTATTCACCTTAGTTCTTCGTTTGCCACGACGAAAATGATCCACACACATATTGTATGCAATTCGAGCAGCCCATTGAGAGAATTTGCCCTCATGATTGTATCCACCACGTCTTAATGTGTCAATAATTTTGATAAAGACCTCTTGAAACAAATCTTCTGCGAGATCGCGGTCTTTGACAAAAAGATAAATGGCTGTGTAAATTTTTTGCTGATGTCTAGAAAGTAATTCTTGAAAGGCTCTTTCACTACCGTCCAAATAAGCTGTGATCAATTCATGATCAGTTAGATTAATAACTTGCATACCCATTTAATTTAAGAAAATAATTAAAAATAAGTGTAGAAGTTAGAATCTATAGGCGAATAATATTTGGATTAAAAAAAGTTTGATGATATAAAGATACGTTAATAATAACTTTCGTTGCATCTAAAGGGTCTTTTTAACATAATTTTAACCCAAAGATAAACTCGTTATTAATGTGGCAAATATAATACCATTCTTATTATTTTCAAATTATTTATTAAAACCAAGTATATAAAATCGATAGATTATAAAGACTCGGGTTAATTCATCCAAGGGTTTATTTGTGATTGTCATAAAAATTGCGTCTTTTTGCGAGTTATTTTAAACTATGGCCAAGGCTAATACTAAAACACCGACCAGACCAACTCAATATATTGAGATTAAAGGCGCACGCTCCAATAATTTGAGAAATATTGATGTGAGCATTCCTAAAAATCAACTGATAGTGGTAACAGGGGTTTCAGGTTCCGGAAAATCTTCTTTAATAGTTGACACCTTGTATGCTGAAGGTCAACGAAGGTATGTAGAGAGCTTATCTGCATATGCAAGGCAATTTTTAAATAGAATGAAAAAGCCTGAAGTTGATTATATCAAAGGACTTTGTCCTGCAATTGCTATTGAACAAAAAGTAATTTCTACAAATGCACGATCTACAGTAGGGTCCTTGACGGAAATTTATGATTATTTGAGGTTGTTGTTTGCCAGGATCGGAAGAACCTATTCACCCATTTCTGGTCAAGAGGTTAAAAAAAATGAGGTTCATGATATTCTTCAATTTATTTTATCGCTCAAGCCCAATGATAGAGTTTACTTAGTTTTTCCGATTCAAAAAGTGTATCCTGATCGTACACTTAAACAAGAATTTGAATTTTTAGGACAAAAAGGATACACCCGAGCTCTGATTGACCATCAATTTGTTGAGATCCAAGATCTTATTGAATCTGATAAAAAAATAGCTAAAATAAAAGTAATCGATCCGGCTTCAGATAAATACAAGATAGTCGTAGATCGATTTATAATTCAAGAATTCGATGATGAATTTAATAAACGGATTGCGGATTCCATACAAACGGTATTAGGTGAAGGATATGGACAATGTAGAATTATTGTTAATGATGAAACAGAGAAAGTCTTTTCTGTTAGAATGGAATTGGATGGTTTGACCTTTCATGAGCCAAGTGCAGCCTTATTTAATTATAATAATTCATTTGGTGCTTGCCCTAAATGTGAAGGTTATGGTCGAATTATTGGATTGGACGAGAATAAAGTTATCGTCAATCCAACAAAATCAGTTTATGAAGGTGTCATTTCATGTTGGCAGGGAGAACGTTCGGATGAATGGTTGGGTCCATTACTAAAGATGGCACATAAAATAGATTTTCCACTGCATAAGCCATACAAAAATTTATCTCCTGAACAAGTTGATTTACTCTGGAATGGACATGAACAGTATTTAGGTATCAACGCTTTTTTCAAAGAACTTGAATCCAAGACTTACAAAATTCAAAACCGTATTTTATTAGCCAGGTATCGGGGTCGTACACGCTGTACCAGTTGCTTGGGAGGGCGCTTAAGACCGGAGGCTTTGTATATAAAAATTAATGATAAAAATTTTAGAGATTTAATGTTTGTTCCTGTTGAAGAACTCATTGAATTTTTTGAATCCATACAATTAACAGAAAATGAACAAATCATTTCTGTTCGTATTTTAACAGAAATAAAAAATAGACTTGGGGTTTTAAATAAAATTGGACTTGGGTATTTAACTTTAGATCGATTAGCGAATTCGCTCAGCGGAGGAGAATCTCAACGTATTCATCTGACCAGGACCCTAGGATCTAATCTAACCTCTTCCTTATATATACTTGATGAACCCAGTATCGGACTTCACCCAAAAGACACAACTAAACTGATCGAAGTCTTATTTCACTTACGTAATTTAGGAAATACGGTTATCGTCATTGAACACGAAGAAGAAATAATTCATCAAGCTGATACCATCATAGACATTGGACCAAAAGCAGGAATACATGGAGGCTTGTTAGAATTTATCGGACCAATTAAAGAATTTAAAAAACTGGGTTCAAAAAATCTTACAGCAAGTTATTTAACAGGTATCAACGAAATAGAAATTCCAAAAATAAGAAGGCAATCTATAGATTTTTTAACATTAACCAATGCACAATTACACAACTTAAAACAAATATCTGTTCGATTTCCACTTAATAATTTGGTTTGTGTTACGGGTGTTTCCGGTTCTGGTAAAACGACTTTGATTAAACAATTACTATACCCACTCCTAAGATCAAAATTGGAAGATGCAGCACCCGAAGATGTATTGCTTGGTGCAGAGTTGGAAGGATCATTTAAAAGATTGGCACAAGTCGAGATGGTTAATCAACAAGGAATTGGAAGATCATCAAGATCTAATCCGGCAACTTACGTCAAAGCTTATGATGAAATCAGAGATTTGTTTAGAAATCAACAATTGGCTAAAATGAGAGCATATCAAGCTAAACATTTTTCATTCAATGTAGAAGGTGGAAGATGTGAAGCTTGCAAAGGTGATGGTGAAATTGTTGTTGAAATGCAATTTTTAGCAGATGTAACATTGTTATGTGAAGATTGCCTTGGAAAACGATTCAAAAATGAAATACTTGAAGTATTATATAAAGGGAAGAATATTAATGATGTTTTAAATTTAAGTATAGAAGAGGCATTGGATTTTTTTAGAGACCGAAGAGAAATCGTAAAAAAATTAAAGCCATTGGATGATGTAGGTTTGGGATATCTTAAATTAGGACAATCATCTTCTACTCTGTCGGGTGGAGAGGCACAACGACTTAAACTTGCGTTCTATTTAGGTCAAGAAGACCAAACCAAACATATATTTTTTATTTTTGATGAACCTACAACGGGATTGCATTTTGATGATATTAAAAAACTATTATTTGCACTGCATGGGCTTGTTGAAAAGGGACATTCCGTATTGGTTATTGAACATAATATTGAAGTCATCAAAACAGCAGATTGGATTATCGACCTTGGTCCTGAAGGTGGAAAAAAAGGTGGTTACTTACTTTATGAAGGACCACCGGAAGGGCTAGTCCATGTATCAAATTCAGTAACGGCTCCTTATCTCAAAAATAAATTAGTAGGAAATTCTTAATGGATGTGTCACATCATTAAAAAGTGAATTGATTAGTGTAGCCAGGATGCATAAATTCTAGGTTGGCATTATTATTAAATCAATAATACATCACAAGCAATAAGGTTTGGTTTGCAATTTATTTTTTATGAATAAAATGCAAACCAAATATAGGCAATTTAACTAATGATATTAGTCTCTGAAAAATGATTTACCAATAATGGTTGTATCATGAACTACATTAAGGAAATAGACACCAGGCATAAATACTATACCCTCATGAATGATATTCTCTTTGGTCGTCCATTTATTAAAGTGACCAGTGGTTATGATTTTACCAGTTACATCAAACACCGTGTATTCTGCTTCACCTTTCCAATCTGATTCAATTGTAAATTGTAATGTGTTACAATGATTGGATGCCATGATTACTAGAGAGTTATTTATTTCCAGATCACGGTTTGGTACAGGAGCACCAAACTCATGGCAACCTTTATCTGGTGAGTTATCCCTAATTCTATTCTCAATATCTAATGGCAAAACCTCTGCAGTTTTAATGCCTTTGTTAATACAAGGACTTCCAGATTTTAGGTGATAATCTTCTAAGCCAGCATTAACAAATAATGGATCTGTATTTATAATATCATTAGTACCTGAAATGGTTAAACTTTTGTCTGATGAAAGATTTCCACCTAAACTTAATATGACCTGAGGACCAGATTCTACTTGATAATTTGGGCCATCTGGTTGGTAAAGAATAGTATTTAATAATTCAATTTTTAATAAGTTTGCTGCATTTGTAAAAGTAGAAATTCCAAATCCACTTTTAGCTTTATTTGTGGCAATGGTAGTATTAATAATTTTTACTGCCACAGTTTGACTCTTAGCCTGTACTATTGATAAGCCACCACCAAATCCTTTGCCTTCTTCGCATGAATTATTTCCAATAATGCAATTATTCACATCTGTCTTGGTATTGTATAAATATAAACCACCACCATAATCTTTAGCTTGGTTAAATTCGATTTTTGAATTCAGGATTCTCAAACTTCCAACTAAGTCAATGGTGTCTTCAATAAAACTTATAGCACCACCATTAACAGCATCGTTACCTTCAAAATTGCATTTTTCAATATTAATTTTGGCACCATTGATAGCACTTAAGGCTCCACCATTTTTTAGGGCACTGTTGAGTTCAAATTGTGATCGGAATATGCTAACTGAAGTAGAATCATTTTGACTAAAAATGGCACCACCAAAACCACCGCTACTTAAACCAGCCATGTTAACCTTGAATGAGCAATCATTAAATATAGTATTGGCTTTAAATCCGGATAAAGTTGCACCGCCTGAAAGGGAGGCTGTATTATTTTCAAATTGACAAAAATTGAAGGTTACTTTTAAGGCTTGAGCTGTGTTTTTACTACCATTAAACATGGCTACAGCTCCACCAAAACCCGATTCGTTATCTGTAAACATACAAGAATCAACAATGGATGGATATCCTTCTCCATTAATATTTATAGCTCCTCCTGAAGTTGTAGCCATATTTCCAGCGAATTCACAATTGGAATAATTGGATCCCGGAATACTTGAAAAAATTGCGCCACCACGTGCACCGGTCCCTGAAGCTGAATTGAATAAAAATTTACAGTTTCTAAAATTCGGTTTTGAGATTTGAATATTTAAAGCGCCACCACTACCAGCACTTTTATTTAATTCAAAGGTACAATTTGTAATGGTTCCTATACCATCTGGACTAACTACGTAAACAGCTCCTCCGCCACCAGCATCAGCAGTATTATTAGTGAATGTACAATTATCTAAAGTAAAATTCAACTTTTGTGCTCTAGGATAAAAGGCCCCACCGAAATAGGCATAATTGTTTCTAAAAATACAATTTTTAATTTTGACCTCACCATAACATAAGAAACCCCCTCCTCTACGTTCATCATTAGCACCTCCTGCACCTGCAGTATTACCTCCGGATATTACCAAGCCATCTAAAATAAAATTCAATACACTGGTATCTGCATATAGCACATGTTGCGCATTATCACTTCTTCTTACCGTATTATCAACAGGGTCATCATTATCTGCGTGATCACCACTTAATATCGCTAGATTGGTCTTAAAATCTCTTTGGGCAAACTGCGTTTCAGTACCTTTAAAACCACCAAAAATGGCAATATCACTTTTAGCAACAAAGGATTGGGTAATGCTACCAGAGCCTTTGCCTGGTTTATAAGTTCCTTTGGCTACCCAAAGGACGTTGTTTTTTTTCGCAGCATCAATAGCTACTTGTAAATCCTTGTACGCATTTTGCCAAGAAGTTCCATTATTTGCTCCTGTAGCAGCTGTATTAACGTAAATAATAGTTTGACTCCAAGCTGTATGGCTTATAATACAAATATAAAGAACAGTAAGTAGTGATGATTTCATGATAACATTGTTTATAAAATAAATTTATAAGAATTGCAAATTTACTCAATTTATTACAAGACCTCGAAGGGAATGACGCCAAGTACAATGAATACGCTGCTTGTCATCCCGGAAAATCATATAGTGCAAAGGATTATCTCCTTGAATAATTTGGCGATTCTTTAGTAATGGTAATATTATGAGGATGGGATTCAGTGATTCCGCTGTTTGATATTCTAACCATCTTTGCTTTTTGAAGATCAGAAATGGTTTTAGCACCTACATATCCCATACTAGCTCTTAAGCCGCCAATATATTGTACCATGACTTCGGAAACTTTGCCTTTATATGGTAATCGACCTTCAATGCCTTCAGGAACTAATTTTTTGATGTCATCTTCAACATCTTGAAAATACCGGTCTTTTGAACCTTGTTGCATAGCTCCAATAGAACCCATACCACGATATACCTTAAATTTTCGACCTTCGAAGATAATGGTTTCACCGGGAGCTTCTTCCGTACCGGCAAACAATGAACCACCCATTACAGAATAGGCACCTGCTGCAATGGCCTTCGGAATATCTCCGGTATACCTAATACCGCCATCTCCAATTACAGGAATTCCTTTTTTTGCCAAAGCCTGAGCAGCTAGAGAAATAGCAGTTAGTTGAGGAACTCCAACTCCTGCAACTACTCGTGTAGTGCAAATACTTCCTGGACCAACACCGACTTTAACAGCATTAGCTCCGGCATTGGCTAGTGCCAAAGCGCCTTCACCTGTTGCCACATTTCCAGCAATTATTTGAATATGTTTGAAGGTCTTACGAACACTTTTTACCATATCTAAAACACCTTTGGAATGTCCATGTGCAGTATCAATACAGATTACATCGACATCCATATTTAAAAGTGCTTCCACGCGATCCATGGTGTCTGATGCTATACCTACAGCGGCACCTACAACAAGTCTGCCTAAACTATCTTTGCAAGAGAGTGGATAGCTCTCCAGTTTCATTATGTCTTTATAAGTGATTAAACCGGCCAGGGTTCCATCTTTTTTTGTTACCGGTAATTTTTCAATTTTATATCTTTGAAGAATTTCCTTAGCTTGTTCTAAAGTTGTTCCTACTGGAGCTGTAATGAGGTTCTCGGTTGTCATAATCTCACTAATAGTCCTTTTTGGGTGTGCTTCGAATCTAAGATCTCTATTTGTAAGAATACCGACTAGTTTATTTTTTTTATCTACGACCGGAATCCCACCAATTCGATGCAGGGTCATTAATTCTATAGCTTGTTTGACTTTTGCTGAAGCTTCTAAAGTTACCGGATCTATGATCATTCCACTTTCAGATCTTTTGACACTTCTTACCTGATCTGCCTGGGATTCTATGGTCATGTTTTTATGGATGATTCCTATGCCTCCTCCCCTGGCCATGGCAATAGCGAGGTCTTTTTCAGTAACTGTATCCATGGCAGCAGATATTATGGGAACATTTAGCCTTAAATCAGTTGTCAGTAATGTGCTGATATCAGCATCCCGGGGCAAAACCTCTGAATAAGCGGGAACAAGAAGTACATCGTCAAAGGTCAGGGCTTCCTGAGAAGGAAAGTAATGTGCAAAGAAGTTTGATTCCATGTGCAAAGATATATCTTTACAGATTCTTAAACACAAAAATCGATCCATATCGTGTTAAGTATTTTTAGTGATGCACATTTTATGAAATTGGCACTTGCCGAAGCTAAAATTGCAGCTTTAGCGGGTGAAATACCTATTGGGGCTGTTTTGGTTTATAAAAATCAAATTTTAGCCAAAACACATAATCAAACCGAATTGCTTAATGATGTAACGGCGCATGCAGAAATGCTGGCTATTACGGCTGGAGCGGAATTTCTAGGAAGTAAATATCTGAAAGGCTGTACTTTATATGTTACTTTAGAGCCTTGTGTTATGTGTGCAGGTGCACTTCGTTGGTCGCAAATTGGCAAGGTGATTTATGCTGCTGAAGATCAAAAACAAGGTTTCATGAGATACGGTAAAGATCTTCTCCATCCAAAAACCAATATTCAATTTGGACTGGAAAGTGAGCAAAGTGAGGCACTTTTAAGCCAATTTTTTACGACCTTAAGAAAAAAATAGAAGGCAAAGTTCAATATTTAAGATTTATAAAAAACTGACTTTAAAGTTATCAATATACACAGGTGAACTTGACTCATTGAAAAGATAAATTTTGATAACATCTCCGGTAGAAATATGTCCACCCACTAAAAAGGTTTGTTCAATATCTAACCATTTACTAGCTTCTGGAGACATACTATTAATATCGACACCCGTCCAATAAGATTGCTTTCCATTTGAATTAATTTCTAAAATTAACTTTGGAGTAGAATTAAGATTAATTCTGAACAGTTTAGCATTGAAAATAATAGATCTAATACTTGAGTCCGAAACTT
This sequence comes from Saprospiraceae bacterium, assembly GCA_044228225.1. Taxonomy (GTDB): domain Bacteria; phylum Bacteroidota; class Bacteroidia; order Chitinophagales; family Saprospiraceae; genus Vicinibacter. Next base: position 152,526 of record JBGAVH010000008.1, read on the forward strand.
CTTCAACTTTTTGTTCCAGGGTCAAACTATATGGATGTATGGAATCTATTTTTGAAGAACGAACTGGGCTAAAAAACATTTCCTCAGAAAGTGTCTGAACTTGTGACCATTGAACTTCTCCATCACAATTAGATTTGAGCACTCGACCCTTAAGGATGTTTTTTTGATGATCTATAAATTGATTTGGATGAAAAAGTTGAAGATCATATGCTAAATTTCGAGCTATTATTTTTCTACCGGTCTCATTATAATGTTCAGTAGTCCATGTTTTATCTGTAAAATAAGCACTATCTACCATTTGTAATTGATCCACAACCAAAACCCCTTTTGATTCATACCTCTGCACTAACATGTTTCGATTTTGTTTAATCATACTTACTAATTCATCATTTACCAGTGTTTTTGCGGTTTGAATATTTTCTGCTAAAAGATTGAAAACTAAATTCCAATGTTTTGCCTTAGCATAAGCTACTATTTCGTCAAAATCCTTAATTCTTGGGTTGGTCATTGGATCAATAACGAAAGCATATCCTTTGATGTAATGGCAGGCTAATTCGGTCAATTTCTGATTCAAAGTACCATCAGGATTCTTAATACCATTAATTGCCATTGCGTCATTCCAATCATAAGTCGTTCTGTAAGGAATGTTGGATCCAACAACAAAACTATCCATTTTCCAACTTTCTAATACCTGAGCTTCTCTTTGCTTTTTAGTTTTGATATCATAAACCTTAAAAGATAAAAGAAATCGATTAAAAAGTGGTGGATAATTTTTTAGAAGAACAAGGCTTTTTTGTAAAGGAGTTTCCAGATTTGAAAAACGACAATCAGCATTAAATGTTCTTAAATTTAAAGTAACAATTACGGTCTTTATATTTGGTTTTCCATTGAGTTGTTGAATAAGCGTTTTATATATGCTTCCATGTGAAGCAACTTTAGTAACATGACCAAATGTGATGCTTGGAAAATAGTCAGCACACATTTTACTTATGGATCGTTGGTCACAATCCATGGAATCAAATGAAGTATTAGAAGATTCTCCAAAGTAAACAATTTCTGCTTTGGGATCAATGGCTCTTATTTTATTAATTAGTTCTGAATGCTCTTGCAGGTCTTTTTCATAAAATAATGCTACGTAAACAAAATTCAAAAGGACAAGAAGTATGATTAATGACCATATTTTATAAATTATTTTTTTTAAATTGGACATAATCAAAATTGAAAATAAATGAATGGAAAATTTTCGGTACCTGTAAAAACAATTACCGAAAATATTAAGATTCCATAAATAAACCATCTTACAAAAGAAGGCCTGGTGTCTATCCAAATATCAAATCTAGTATTGTATAAAATATAATCCAACAATAAGAATATCGAAAATAATATAACTATTTGCCATTCCATAATAATAGCATCCCCAATTTTATTTGGGTTAATTAATCCTAAAAAAACAGTCTTTGCCTGACTTAAATTTTGAGATCTAAACAAAACCCAAATTAAACTAACCAATAAAAAATTCTTTAAAACTAAAAATCCATTGATTAAATTAGAGGTTTGTTGTATAGGGTTCCAATGAATTATGGTGTTGATTTTTTTTTCTACTATATATAAAATTCCATACAGACATCCCCAAATAACAAAGGTCCAATTCGCGCCATGCCACAAACCACTTACTGCAAAAACAATAAATATATTAAATGCCCATCTCGAGTATCGAACCTTGTTTCCACCTAAGGGGAAATATAAATAATCTCTAAACCAGGTAGATAAGGATATATGCCACCGCTGCCAAAATTCTCCTATACTTTTGGATAAATAGGGTGTTCTAAAATTATCCATTAGATGGACGCCCATCATCAAAGCGCTTCCAATGGCGACAGTGGAATATCCATGAAAATCAGAATAAATTTGGAATGAATAAAGTATCATTATTTTCCAAGCAGTAAGACTATTAAACAGTGCAGGATCTTTGTAAAACCGATCTACATATAAACATAAATTATCAGCAATCACCATTTTAATGAATAAACCAAATAGTACCAATCTTAAACCATTTGCTAAATTCTTATATTCAAATGTATGTTTGGTTTGTAATTGTGGCGCTAGACTGGTATATCGTTCTATAGGACCTGCTACAAGTTGAGGAAAATAGGTTACGTATAATGCGAAATATCCAAAATGTTTTTCCGCTTTTTGGTTTCCTTGATATACATCAACTACATAACTAAAAGTTTGAAAAATATAAAAGGAGATACCAACAGGTAATAAAACTTCAATAAATGGAATGGGACTTCCTATAGAAAAAAAATTTAGACTATAATTAATACTATCAATAAAAAAGTTGTAATATTTGAATGTAAATAGCATTCCAAAATTTGAAAAAGCACTAATCCATAAAAACAATAGTTTCTTTCTCTTATTATGATATCGATCCATCATTATCGCACACACATAATCTATTATTGTTGAGCTTAATAACAATACGATGTAGTTGACATTCCAACATAAATAAAAATAATAACTGGCTGCTAAAAGCAATATCCATCTATATTTGAAAGGAAGTAAATAATAGAGGATAACAACAACAGGTAAAAAAATAATAAATTGGATGGAATTAAAGATCATTAATTATATATTCTCCTTTTAAGGGCCAAAGATAAACAATATATAACATAATCATGAAGCACTGGAATAGATCATAGACCTTTACGATGCAAAAGGGAGGCATATAGCCTTTATTTTATGATACTTAAAATTACATCCAATATGTTCTGAAGTTGAAAATTGGACAAAGTATTCAAATAATTTGATATCAAACTTTGTATAAACCATTCACATATCAAGTGCATTTATAAAATCGATAATCACTTTTTAAAATAATCAACTCAATTAAATATAATTGGAAGACAATCAATCTCCTTTTCCCTTTTTGCGAATAGGTGGTTTGGTTTTTGAATTTTTAATAGAATCAATTCTATGTTGATCATATTCATGATTCTTAGATGATTCTTCTGAAGTTTTGATTTTCACAGTATCCTTACCATGTGTTGGTTGATGATGTGTGGGATTTTTATTTCCCGTATCGGATACTACGGTAGTATTTTTATTGTGCTTATTACAAGATATAAGAAGAGACAAGCAACTAATGAGCAATAAGTATTTTTTCAGTTTTAATGAGTTCATTTTTTGTAGATGTTATTCTTAAATAATAAGTACCATTCGTTAGTTCATTTGTTGAAAATGAAAATTTATTTTCTCCGGGTAATAATGTGCCTTCAAATATTTTACTTATAGTATGTCCGTTCTCATCTATTAAAGTAAAAATAGCTGTCGTTTTTTTACTTAATTCTATGGTATAATTTAGTCTATTCGTAACTGGAAGTGGATTTATACTAGTGTTTACTTTAATCTGAGGAGAAGAAGTAGCATCTGGTGATGAATATAATTCTGCTATGTAACTCACCCATTTATAGCTTACGGTGCTACCCAAACTGCCCGCTATCCATACGGTCGGAGTTGATGAATTATATACTTTAGCAATGCCACTATAATCACCCCATCTTGAAACTCCATTAGTTGCGCATGTTTGGTTTGGGCCATAGGTATGCACTCTGATCGAACTTGCAGAAGTGAAATCATTGAAATATAATTTAGCACGCATATCCGGATAATAATCTACGCCTGATGATGCAAAATGTATGATTGAAGAAAGATCTCCGGTTGTATTTGAAAAAGGTGCAATGGATGGATAGCAAAAATCTCTTTCATCTGAAGCTGAAAATATTTGGAAATTATTTATATTCAATAATGTTGGATCAAGTCTATGATAACGAATTCCACTATAACCTTGATCATCGGCTGAAAAAACAAAGTGAATTATTCCATTTAAATAATATCCATCCTGCATTCTGCAATCACCAACATCTAATCTTACAGAAGTACCATATTGGTATGCATTTCCTGATGGTTCATAAGATGTGGTGGTTAATTTCTGATAAAGTAATTTTGCATTTGCATCTCCAAGTTTGCCGGTAATATCATAATAATTTATGAAATCAGAACCACCGGCAGTACTTTGTACTAAATATATTCCTGGACCATATTGATTAGAGGAGCCGGAACGAATTGGAAGTAATGTTCCATTTTTAAAACCGGACCAGATTTTATAGTGTATAGAATTGCCATTATAACCTTCTGTTTTATTTAATTGATAAACGATAGATTGTTTATATTTTCCATTGCTTACATCTTCAAATAGATTCACAGATACAAATACTTCGTCTCTATTAATCGCAACCTTAGGATAATCAGACCACGAGTTGTCACCAAAGGCATCAGAATCAAATTCATAAATATGCCAACTCCCATTTGGATCATTTGTACTGGAAAATGCAAACCCAATGCGGTCATGTACTGAACCACACGCCTGGATATATGCAAAAAAGCGATCTGCCACAGGGTCATACTCCACTTTAGGATCACACAAACTTCCCGAAAAATTGAAGAATTCATTCAAAGTATAAAAATTCAATTTTGCACCATTTCTATTATAAATTCCTACATATTCATTCATCATACTTATAATTCTTCCACCATTTGATATGGCAATGGTATTATCATTAGGGCAAGCCCCATCAATATCTGCATAAAAAGATCTTCCAATTGTAATTTTTGGGGCTAAAGGACTGTCATCATTTTGACCTCTATTTTTTATTCCAAATTCAGATTGTTTTAAAAAATCCCTTTTTTCTTTAATTTTTTGTAATTCGTCATCATTTTCTGATAAATTCTGACTTATAGGATGGATAAGCAAAGGTTCAAACCGCATATCTGCTTGTTTTGCTTGGATCGTCCGGCTTTTTTCTTTTACTTGAATGGAGGGACTTTCAATTATTGTAAATTGGTTCAATTCGGATGAACTATAGGAGTATTTATTAGTAAGGTCTTGTGCAGAAGTTAGTTGAAACATCAAGAAGAATATCAAACATAAATATTTCATATTTCGTAAAATTTTTGAACTATTAAAATGTATCTATAGTTTCCTTTCATTTTTTTGAAATCACAAATTCAATGAATAACTATAGGTACAATTTGATAAAAACTATTCAAAAATAATGGAATATTCCAAAAATTTCAAATTTTATTGTGAAATAATGACTAACCTTTAAAAAATAGTAAGCGCCTTATGGAACACTATATGCTAAGTGTTTTTTAACCAATACATTTTAGGTGTTTAACTCGTTGATCGTTTCTATTATAGTTTGACAGGTTTTTTCCAAAATTGGAATTGGAATATTAAGCGGAGGAGCTATTCTTAATGCACTGGGGCAGAATAAAAAGCTTTCTACCAGAATATTTTTATGGTATAAACGATTGATTAATGTCCAAACTAATGATTCATTTTTGAATTCAATGGCCATCAATAATCCGGCGCTTCTTACTTCAATAATAGCTGGTGCATGCAATATTTTAATCATAAGGTCTTTCCGCAATTCAACTTCTTGCAAAATCTTTTCCTCAAAAAGGACCTTAAGACTTGCATACCCTGCTGCACATGAGACCGGATGTCCACCAAAAGTTGAAATGTATGACAATGCTGGCTGCCTCATAAAATGCACCATTAATTGTTTAGAGGTGATCAAAGCTGCAAGAGGCATTCCTCCGCCGAGCGCTTTGCCACTTAATAAAATGTCAGGATAAACACTGGTTTTTTGGAACGCAAATAAACTTCCCGTTCGGCCTAGGCCTGTTTGAATTTCATCAAAAATGAGTAAACTTCCAGTCTTATTACATTTAATTCTTAATTCATTTAGATAAGAATCTTCTAGTTGAACTACTCCGGCCTCCGCTTGAACCACCTCAGTAATAACTCCTGCAGTTTTGGAATTAATCAATTCCAAATCAGAGATCTTATTGGCATCAATAAATCTGATACCTGGAATTAAAGGTCTGAATGCCTGATTATGATCATGATCACTGCGTAATGATTCAGCAGCCAATGTGCTACCATGATAAGCCTTTCTGCACACAACGATTTCAAATCTTCCTGTAGCCTTACGACATAACTTAATTGCTGCATCTATCGTCTCGCTTCCAGTAGTTAAGAAGTAAACTTGGTTTAAAGTTGGGGGTAGACAGGAAGTAAGCAGTTCAGCGAGTTTAATTTGTGGGCTTTGAATATGTTCGCCGTAGACCGTAGAATGTAGGTACAAATCTGCTTGATTTTTAATGGCTTCGATTACTTTTGGATGTTGGTGCCCAATATTACTTACACTAAAGCCAGAAATCATATCCACATAAGTATTGCCTTTTTGATCAATTAAAAAGCATGAAGAAGCCTTTGATATTTCAAAAGCCTGAGGAATTTCACTGGTTTGACCAATTCGATTTAAAAATTGAGATCTTGCATACATATGTAATGATTTATATATAATCCAAACATTTCATTTGAATTACAACAATAAACTCTTAAAGAAATACGATCTTTGTTGTGTATTCAATATTACAAAAATTGTAAAACATGCAAAAATCGTTACTACAACTCTTATTTTCACTTCTTTTCATGATTTCTTCGAAATCTTATGCTCAGGAAACCAAAAGTGGAGGTATAGAATTCTTCCATGGTAGTTTCAAAGAAGCATTGGCCTTGGCTGAAAAAGAAGGTAAACTTATATTTATGGATGCATTCACAGTATGGTGTGGACCTTGTAAGAGAATGGCAGCCAACACCTTTCCAGACCCAACAGTTGGTAGCTTTTTCAATGCAAATTTTATTAACATGAAAGTTGATATGGAAAAAGATGAGGGTCCCGATTTATCCATCAAATATGAGGTTAACGCCTATCCTACCTTATTATTTATAGATAAAACGGGAAAGTTAGTACATAAAGGAACTGGAGCAAGACCTCCGGATGGTCTCATAGACTTAGGCAGAGATGCATTAAAAAAGAATGACCGATCTGGTGATTATGAAAAAATGTATAATGCTGGAAAACGAGATCCTGAAACCGTTTTGCTATACCTCAAAGCTTTAAATCAAGTAGGTAAACCGAGCCTAAAAATTGCCAATGAATACCTTCAGGGTCAAAAAGATCTAAGTACAAAAGAAAATTTGGAAATCATAATTGAAGGAACCACAGAAGCAGATTCGAAAATTTTTGATCAATTTATCCAATACAAAAGCGAAATCATCAAATTGAAATCAAAGGAAACTTTTGAATCCAGAGTCAATGGCGCATGTATTAGGACCTTCAAAAAAGCATTGGAATATCGCAATGAAGATTTATTAAAGGAAGCACAGGAAAAAATGAAACACTATCCTGAAAAATCAAATGAATTTCTGTATTCCACCAATTTAGAATATTATGGTAAAACCGGAGATTCAAAAAAATATTTAGTAGCTGCCAAATCATATGCTTCCAAGGTGGTTAAAAAAGATGCTTCTAAATTAACCCAACTTGCAAGCACCAGTATAAATTATTTTCGAACAGACCATAACATTAGCGCTTTTGCTGAAAAATTAGCTAAAAAAGCGATGCAAAACGGAGGTCTTAGTGAACAGTATTTATTATATGGCAATATTTTAAAAATGAATGGCAAACATAAAGAAGCCATATCTATTTTAAAAAAGGGTAGAGAGCGCGCTAAAGAAAAATCAGAGAATACCATGCATTTTGATCAATTGTTACAATCATTGGAGAATAAATAATACAGCATAGAGAATTGATGTTCCATTGTTGATCTAGACCATTATTAGAAGAATAATTCGTGATGGATTTAGGTATAGTGTTTATTGCATAGTTTATGCAATATAGGATACAAATCGGAGTATTTTGTCTATCAATGTTTATAAATTCAAAAGCATCTGTCCATGCGAAAACCATTTTACATGGTTCAATTAATAGTCTATTCGTAACTGGAAGTAAGTGTTAAGTAAGATTTAATTGTTTGTTTTTCTCATTCTTAGAAAAGGTAATTTTTTAGGGCGTCATTGATTTATTCGAAATACAATAAAAATTAAATCCGCCAGTCCCAATCCATTAACTGCGTAAATTGCTATAAAAAAAAAACTGCCAATAATTTATTGTATAAACTATTGGCAGTTATTAAATATTTTAAATTATTCTATCTCCAAATTGGATTAAATTCTGTACGCCTATTTAATTGACGACCTTCTTTAGTTTTATTATCACCTATAGGGTTATTCTCTCCATTTCCTTTTGAAGATAAACGGTTTGCAGCTATCTTTTTAGAAATTAAATAATCCATGCATGCTTTTGCTCTTCGCTCAGAAAGTTTTTGATTGCGATCTGGTTCTCCAACATTATCCGTATTACCTTCAATGCTTACCATCATTTCTGGATATTTGTTTAACACATTCACGACATCATTCAAATTTTTGTATGATGCTTTAGTAATCGTTGATGTTCCGGTTTCAAATTGAACAGCGCGCATAGCTACATCCAACACTTTTTTATCTTCAACTTTAATTTCAGGACAACCTTTATTAGCAGCTACTCCAGGTGTATTCGGGCATTTATCTAAATTATCCGCAATTCCATCGCCATCGGTGTCCGGACATCCGTTAAATTTACCAGCTACAGTTGGACAAGGGTCATTTGCATCTTCTACACCATCTTTATCTTGATCCTTAATTTCAGGACAACCACTATTGGAAGCAGGACCAGGTTGGTTTGGACATTTATCATCTTTATCTGCAACACCATCTTTATCTGAATCCGGACAACCCATAACAGTACCTGCTACAGTCGGACACTTATCATCTTTATCTGCAACGCCATCTTTGTCTGAATCCGGACAACCTTTTAATGTTCCTGCTACATCCGGACATTTATCGTCAACATCATAAACGCCATCATGATCCTTATCAGCAGGACAACCCATGTTATCAGCTACCCCTGCTAAAGTTGGACATTTATCATCTTTATCTGGAATTCCATCAGCATCTGTATCCGGACAGCCATTTAATGTACCTGGAACATCAGGACACATATCATCTTTATCTGCTAAACCATCGCGATCAGAATCTTTTGGTTTGCCAGATATAGAAGCTCTGATACCAATAGCATGTTGCCAATTATCATAGCCATCTTCGAAAGCGAATCGATAGTCAGATTGGGCAACAATACTGAATAATTCATTAATTCTGAAATCTACACCTAAACCGACTGGGGCCTGGGCGAATCCATTATCAAAGTTTTGAGAAACTCCCCCAATACCTGCGTAAACAAAAGGAGATACCAATTTTCCACGGAAAAAGTGAAGATTTAGTAAGGCATCCAATCCAGCATAATATTGGCTGCGGGTATAGGAATTCACTGTTTTTGTAGCTTCATTATAAATCGGAAAATTAGCAGCACCCATTCTTAAAGGAATGCTAAGTGATAATAGTTTTCCAAAATGACGACTATAACCAATTTCAAATGCATGGTTGAGATCTGTAAATAGGTCTTTGTTGTCATTGTTAGGGGAGTGGAAATTAATCCAAACTGGTTTCACGGTTAGTGTATTCACAGGAAGATCTTGACCGTAAACAGTACTTAATACTGCTAAACACAGAATAAAGTTCAATAATAATTGTTTCATGTAAAGGGAATTAAAAAATGAATTAATAAAAATTGAATATCAACATTAATACTCAAATATCTTAAAAGTAAGCCAAAATTAGTACTTTTTAATTAAATATTTGAAAAATATACTATATAATAGCATTGAAATTAATAAATGCTGAGTTTTATTTGAAAGTAAAAAAAGATTTAATTTTAAAAAAGTATATGAATCACAAATTGAACATATTAATAATTTGTTCATATTTATTTTTTACCTAATTTTTGTTGTTACTGCATACATCCATTTTATGCCTTTAAAGTATTGGGTTTAAGATTTATTATCAAATTTTAAATTGCATTATTAATGGTTGTTCATACGCTTATCTGTGGTTTCATGACTACCTTTGTACATCAAATGATAAAGGAACTAAGTTAATATGCCGTTTAATTATTCTGCACTTTTTCAAAATCGTGAATTAAAATATTACGAATTAATTAATAAGCGTCAAGTTTCCGTCATCATCTCTAACTATGGAGCTAGAATATTAAAAATCAATTGTCCCGATAAGGATGGCCATTTGGATGATATTGTTGGGGGATTCGATAGCATCCAAGAATACCTCAATAGAAATCAATATTACGGCGCAATTTGTGGGAGATATGCTAATAGAATTGCTCGTGGTAGATTTACTTTAAATAATACAAATTTTCAATTAGATATCAATCATCCGCCTCATCATTTACATGGAGGTACTCATGGAATTCATACTAAAATATGGGACATACAAGTTGAAGATAATTCATCATTGAAAGCTACGCTCAAGTGTGATTCTGGAGAGATGGGTTACCCGGGAAATTTAAACATAAGTTTGTATTTTAAGTTGAATGACGACAACCAATTAGTGCTTAAGTATGAAGCCACTTCAGATCAAGATACCATCATCAATCTTGCACCACATTCTTATTTTAATTTAGCAGGTTCAGAAGATATATTGAATCATAAATTGCAAATTCATGCCCATCATATTACTGAGATTGATACCGATTGTATTCCAACAGGTCATTTTTTGAATATTGAAAACACAGATTTGGATTTTACTTCCCCAAAATGCATTGGTGAGGACATTCAATCAACTATGAACCAAATGCAAATTTGTAAGGGATATGATCACAACTATATTTTACATAAAAATCGTGACCTTAATAAACCAGTAGCCATATTATCCGAAAATTATTCAGGAAGAACCTTATCCATTTATACCTCGCAACCTGGATTGCAATTATATACATGTAATTGGGGGGATAAAACTGAAATAGGAAAGGGAAACAAAATTTACAGAACAAGATCATTTGTTTGCTTAGAGCCACAACATTTTCCGGATAGTCCCAATCACAGTCATTTCCCAACTACAGTGTTAAAAGTAAATGAAACATATTCACATTATACTATTTACGAATTTGGAATTCTATAAATGCAACTACATAAAGTATTAATCAAATCAGTATTTAACTTGCTAAAACAAATTTTAGCAGAACAACAATATGCCGATAAAGCTATTGAAAAATTATTTAAGGCCAATCCCATATTTGGTGCACGTGATCGTGCATTCATAGCAGAAACGGTATATGATATCATTCGATATTTTAGACTGTATAAATATTGTAGTCAAACCGATGATGATTTTTGGAAAATGACGGCTTGTTATTTTTTAATTAAAGGAATTGATTTACCACCCTGGATGGACTTAAGTCAGCAAGAACGAGAGATCATTTTAAGTCGATATGCAGAAGGAATAAAAATTAGAGTAATCCGAGAATCTATTCCGGATTGGATGGATTCAATGGGGGAGCGAGAAATACCGGAACTGTGGGATGAAGAAATTAAAGCGCTGAACACACAAGCACAAGTTGTACTTAGAGTCAATACACTGAAAACTTCAAGAGAAAAACTTAAAAAATTACTTGAGCTGGAAGGCATTTTTTGTAATATTTCTGATGATCATCCTGATGCATTGATATTAACAAAAAGAAAAAATGTTTTTTCATCGCCCTTATTTAAATCTGGTCATTTTGAAATTCAGGATTCATCATCACAACAAGTTGCACCATTTTTGGATGTTCAGCCAGGTATGCGAGTTATTGATGCTTGTGCCGGAGGTGGAGGCAAAGCTTTGCATTTAGCATCAATGATGAACAATAAGGGCAGTTTAATCTGTCTGGATACTGAACAATGGAAACTGGATGAATTGAAAAAAAGAGCTAAACGCAATGGAGTCAATATTATTGAAACACGACTTATTGAGAATAATAAAACCATAAAGAGACTTTACAATTCAGCTGACAGATTATTACTGGATGTCCCATGCAGCGGAATGGGTGTATTGAGACGCAATCCGGACGCTAAGTGGAAATTGAATAAAGAATTTATGGATCGGGTTAAACTAATGCAGAGAGAAATACTCTCACAATATTCGAAAATGATTAAACAGGATGGACAATTAGTTTATGCCACATGCAGTATATTTCCTTCTGAAAATCAACATCAAGTGCAAATGTTTTTGGAATCAAATCAACAATTTAAATTGGAAGCTGAACAAATTATTCTTCCGAGTCAATCAGGATTTGATGGGTTTTATATGGCCCGTTTGAAAAAAAACTAATGAGAATAATGAGTTCACATTAAGCAGTTCAAATCCATAAAATTTTTTTATGAATTGATCTATTGTTTAGCATCGTATTTTATTCAAGAATAAAAATCATTTTGATTTTGGTTATATCTTTTTGTACCCACTTTTTAAATATAAATCATTCAAAGGAAGGAATGAAACCTGAACCCTAAGGAAGCCAGTGAGTGTTCATAAAGTCTAATTTCAAATGCGATTCTTAGTCTTTATATTTGATAAAAGGCTCATTTATGCTTAACTTGCCTCCATTCAGGAAATGCAACTAACTATTAAAAGAACTGCAATTTTATTAACCTCGATATTAATGCTTTATATCGTAGGAATTTTTTTTATATATATCTTTATTAATTTTATTGCCTTCACCCCCGTAAGACATACCTCAACCACTAAATATAATCTATCCAGTTCTTATAAAGAATTCAAATTAAAACATCCGAATGAAGAACAAATTAATGTGTTGTTTTTCAAGTCTTCTATTCCTACTAAAGCCACCGTACTTTTTCTTCATGGTGCTAAACAAAGTGCTGACGCCTGGGCTGCATATGTACCAGCTTTTACAGAAAGAGGATTGAATGTGGTTATTCCAGACTATAGAGGATATGGTAAATCTTATGGAAATCCTTCAGAAATAAATTGGTATGAAGATGGTCAATTGACCTATTCATGGTTAAAAACAAGGATGCATGAAGATAGTATTATTATATACGGTGCAGGACTTGGAACTGCTGTTGCAAGTTATTTAGCTACTTTAAATCCAGCTCGATTTGTTATTTTAGAAAACCCAATATATGGTTTGAGAAACTGGATTCGAAGTCATTATCCTGCCTTATTGTTGCCTTATGAATTGAAGTATGATTTTAATGTTTATGAGTATCTCCCCAACAGTATAAGCCCTACTTATATACTTCAAAGTAACCGATCCAGAGAATGTACACCGGAAGAGGCTATTCAATTGCAACAGTTGTTAACCGATCCGAATAATTTGATACCCATTGATCAGGAACAAAATGTAGATATTTTCGAAACAACTGATTACACAAAATTTTTAGACCAATTAGCAAAGGTGTTATAATAAATGAGTCAGCGATCTAAATTAGAAAAGTTTGCCGAAAATCTTACTTTTCCAAATGTATTTGAGAATTTGAGTTACAAGGAGCCAAAATTAATGGTTCATTATAACCAATTCGTGGATTATAAAGGCACTTGGAATGCTTCGTATTTTAAGAACAATCAAGAACTTATTTTGGAGCTTGCTTGTGGAGGTGGAGAATATTGTGTAGGCATGGCGCAGTTGATTCCAAATCGAAATTATTTAGGTATTGATATTAAGGGAGCTCGAATGTGGAAGGGTGCATCTCAATCTTTAAATCTGAAACTTAATCAAGTCGCTTTTGTAAGAACCCGGATTGAATTACTTACTGCATTTTTTGATCATCATGAAGTAGATCAAATCTGGATAACTTTTCCGGATCCATTTTTGAATCATGGTAAAGCTATAAAAAGATTAACATCGAATTATTTTTTAGACATTTATTCCCAAGTATTAAAACCAGGAGCCTTATTACATCTTAAAACAGATGACCCAACACTATATCAATTTAGTCTACAATCAATAGATGCACATCCAAAATATAAAATCATTTATACGGATGATGATATATACGACAAGCCTTTATATTGTCCGGAATTAGCCATCAAAACCCATTACGAAAAAAAACATCTAGCAAAAGGTTTAAAAATTAAATATATTTGTTTTCAATACGTGGAATAATTATAAGGTCCAATTTTGATCATTACTTTTAATTCAGGGTTATGTTGAGTTTTAAAAATGAATATGAATCATGCAAGAGTTTAGTTTACGGTCAATTATTTTTTATTGTTGCATTGATCATTGGAAAGGAAATTTTTAATTTAATCGGATATTCTCTTCAGGATATTGGTCCTAAAATTTTTGTTTTATTGGCTAGTGGACTGTATGGACTGGTACTCTACAATATGATTCGAATTTCGACAGAACATCGATTGATTAAACAGATGGTCCTCTATGCTATATTATTTATTTTTATTACTACACTAATATTGGAGAATCCATTTTATGATTTAGAATTTTTAAAACGAACCGGATTGATATTAGTGCATATTACCTTATTTATTCTTGAAATGTCTGTGCTGATATTTTTTATCCAAGATTTATTAAGTGATAAAAAAACATTGCAAGCTAAATTATGGGCATCTGTAGCAACTTATTTAACCATTATCATTTCTTGGGGTGGATTTTATGATCTCATGTCACTGATCATCCCTGGTGCTATGGGACTTACATTTCCGCTTGGGATGGAAAATTATGCGGAATGCATCGGTTATAGTTTAGGTATCGTTTCATTCAATGATGGAATTATGCATCCTATTCCATTGATTACTCAGTTGAGTAAAATTCAATCCATTTGGTGTAGTATGTTTTTGATCTTTCTAATCAGTCAATTCAAATCAAAAGTTAAGCAGGAACAATAATTCCCAATATTTATTTTTGATTCAAATATACATCAATTACTTCCTGAATAGCTTTATGAATTATGGCTTGCGGATTGGCACTAAACTGATTTGAAATGCGATTGGCTAAAATGCAATTCACTGAAATGGCTTGATGGCCTAATACTTTTGCCATACCATAAATGGAAGCAGTCTCCATTTCAAAATTCGTAATAACTTGTTGATGAATGAATAAGGTATTTAATTTACTAATCAATTGGGTTGAGACTGTTTGTCCACGTAACATTCTTCCTTGAGGAGCATAAAAACCGGGACAAGATGCAGTTATTCCGGTTCTAAAATGATTTGAAAATAAATTTAATAATGGATCTGAAGCTTTAACCAAATAGGGATCTATAAATGGTAAATTCAAATGTTCTTTAATTTTTTTTTCAATTACATGATCGTGCTCTAATGCATAAAAGTGAAGTAAATGATCTAATCCAAGACCATATTCAGATACCAGAATAGAATTGATTTCTACGTCGCGCTGTAAACTACCTGATGTTCCAATTCGGATTAATTGTAATGATTGTTTTTCTGCTTTAATTTCCCGAATTCCAAAATCTATGTTAACTAAAGCATCTAATTCATTTAATACAATATCTATATTATCTGAACCTATACCTGTACTTAATACAGTAAGTCTTTTAGCGCCAATGTAGCCGGTATGTGCTATGAATTCTCTATTGGATTTTTTTAATTCAATGAAGTCAAAGTGTTTTGAAACTTCAGGTACTCTATTTTGATCGCCCACTAAAAATATAGTAGGAGCAATATCTTCTGGTAATAAATTCAAATGGTAAATGGATCCATCCGGATTGAGTATGAGTTCTGATGCTTTTAAAGAGTTATTCATTATTTTGTGAGCACGAATTATTTTGAATGCTCTACCAATTTTTTTATTTCGATAAGAATCGGTTCCCAACCTTTGCCATCATTGTATACATCTTTATACCTTTTTTGTCCATCGGCTGCATGTTCAAAACCATCCTGAGATACGGTTAATTCAGTATGTTCATCTATAGATCTAAGATCATAAGTAACCCTTAAATAATTTTGTGGAATATCTTCCATTTTTGCAAAAGGGTCAATCACAGAATAAACTAATTTATTGGGATATTGAAGGTCTAAAATAGATCCTTTGACAAAGACCATTTTATTTCCTTCATGCTCACCTTCCCAAAGTAATGAATTTCCAATCTTCCAATCGGAAATAGTCTCACAACCAAACATATATATTTTAGTTTTTTGAGGATTCACCAATGCATCCCATACAGATTCAATTGGTGCATGAATAAATATTTGATTTGTTACAACTAATGGATTCATAGTTTTTATGATTATATAACTTGTATTTGGTTGCGCAATAAATCATCAATGGTATCCCGATTGCGAATGAGATGATGTGCTCCATTATGTACTAGCACTTCTGCAGGTTTAAATCTGGAATTATAATTGGAACTCATTGTAAAACAATAGGCCCCGGCATTCTCAAAACATAAGATATCACCCGGATGAATTTCCGGAATAACCCGATTACTGGCGAAGGTATCTGTTTCACAGATATAACCAACTACATTGTATACTCGTGGTTTTCCAGCCGGATTGGATATATTAAGGATATGGTGATAAGATCCATAAAACATCGGTCTTATCAAATGATTCAAACCTGAATCAACACCCGCAAAAACCGTGGATGGAGTTTGTTTGATGACATTCGTTTTGACTAAAAAAAAGCCGGATTCAGAAACCAAATATTTGCCGGGCTCAAAAAATAATTTCAATTTACGGCCGTATTCACTACAAAATTGATTAAATTTCAGAGATAACATTTCACCGATTTCTTCAACATCTGTGCATACATCATCTTCTTTATAAGGTACTTTTAAACCACTACCAAAATCAATAAACTCCAGATCTGAAAATTTTCGGGCAACATCAAACAAAATATCTGACGCCAATCCAAACACACCAGGGTCTAAAATATCTGATCCGGTATGCATATGAAGCCCATTAATATTTAATTTTAAAGCCTTGACCAGCCGTTCTACTAAGGGCATTTGATAAATAGAAATTCCAAACTTAGAGTCAATGTGCCCCACACTAATTTTATCATTTCCACCAGCCATAACATGTGGATTAATCCGAATACAAATTTTAGTATCCGGATAATGCTGACCAATGTATTCAAGGGTTTCTATGTGATCAATGTTGATTTGTACTCCAAGACTGATGGCCATTTCAATCTCGTCAGGACCTACGCAATTGGGTGTATAAATAATTTCACTAGGATCAAAACCCGCATGAATTCCGGTCCAAATTTCTTGGATAGATACAGTATCTAAACCTGCGCCCCAGGATTTCAATAATCTCAAAATATTAATATTATTCAATGCTTTGCAAGCGAAGTGTATGCCAAGTTCAGGTACATTAAAAGCATGCTTCAAGCGATCCAATTGTCGTTTAATAATTTCACTATCGTATACATAAAGGGGTGTTTGATATGTTTTGACTAATTCTAAAACATCTATTCCCTGAACCCTAAAAACACCATTTTCTAATTTCATTAATCCTTAAAATTTTAATCTATAAAATAAATATATTGTCATGCTAGGTTTTAAATTACGAACTCCATGCCAACAATAATTGTATTAGTTGTCAAAAGAGTTGTAAAGATTAGAATTCTAAAATTTAAGAATTGCCTTTCAAAATTTATAAATCGCAACAAGTTTGATGTTGGTTATAAGGTCAATTCCTATTCAATTGCTAGCTTCTAATTTCACGTAAAAGTAAATAATTTTTTCGCCTTCGAGCCAGGCATTTTTGTTTTGAGTTATACCTTAATCCTGTTAAAGTAATTTGACAATATATTATTTGGTAAACGAGGGGACCACAATTATCTCTTATTATTTAAACTAAATGTATTCCATCATCAATTACAGCTTCAAAAATATCGGGAAAAAAACCAAATTGATCATAGTAAGCTTTTCCGATTTCATTTGAATATTTTTGAACATCTTTGGTTTGGAGTAAATGCAAGGTGCTGCCCCCAAAACCGCCTCCCATCATTCTTGCACCATGATTTAATGGGTTGGTTTGTGCGAAATCAACTAGAAAATCAAGTTCTGCACAACTGACTTGATATTTATTCCGGAGCCCCTCGTGGCCTGAAAAAAGTAAGCTAGATAAATCGTGGATATTATGGTCTTTTAAGCCTAAGGCGAATGCTTTAACACGCTCATTTTCTTCTAAAACATAAGACAAATATTCTTGTTCGGTTGGCGTTAATTGGGGTAAATAGGTACTTATTTGATCAACTTTCAACCCACTAATAGCCTTAAGATTAGGTATATATTTCTGAAGTTTTGAAGTTATTGTAGCACAGGCTGAACTTCTGGAATTATAATCGGTATCGACTAATTTGTGTTTCACTTTAGTGTCGACTATAAGCCACACCATGTCATTAAGTTGTGCATTAATGTATTCGAATTCCCAAGTGTCACAATGAATGAGTAGGGCATGATCTTTTTTACCGTTGAAAATTGAAATCTGGTCCATCATACCGCCCATTAGTCCTGAAGCTTGTTCTGCCCTAACGGACATTTGGGTCATTTCTGTGGTAGAAAAGTTCAAATTGAACAGTTCGTTCAACCCAAATAAAAAACCACAACATATAGCAGACGAAGAAGACAAACCTGCCCCCGAAGGTAAAGTTGATGTAAAATCGAGGCTAAATGGAGGTATTTGAATCCCTTTTTGTTCCAGCAAATCGATAACACCCTTAAAATAAACCAGCCAATCCGGCTTAACTAAACTGGACTCATCCCACGAGTTGTGAACATCTAGAGCATTAATCTGACTCGTTTCAGACTTTGAAAGGCCAATAAAAACGGCCCTGTCTATAGCTGCAGGCAGGCAAAGACCCTGGTTATAGTCCGTATGTTCTCCGATTAAATTAATCCTACCGGGGGATTTAACAACTATTTCATGGTGTCCAACAGCCTCTATACATTGTTTTTCAGTCATATTTTAAGCACAAAATGCAACTCAAAGCTATGAAACCGACAAAAACTTTTAAGGATTTAGTGATGAATACCTACATATTTCTATATTTGCACTCCAATTCCGGGTCGGGTGGCCGAGTGGCTAGGCTCAGCTCTGCAAAAGCTGCTACAGCGGTTCGAATCCGCTCTCGACCTCAAATGTGTATTTCCCTTTATCAACTATGGTAAAGGGATTTTTTATTTTAGGCTCATTTTCAATGATTTATGACATTATAACATTTTACTTTATCAACCTTTATAAAAGTTTATAAACTAATTTATACACCTAAAACTACACCTGAATAGAATTATTTATTATATTTGATGCATAAATTCTATTCATGAAACAAAATCACTTCTTTGAATTAAAATCAAACAGAGATCCATCTAAAGAAACTTCAATTAGATATAGAACCCATTTCAATGGGGGTAGGTTTATTTATGGTACAGGGGTCAAAATATACCCAGAATTGTGGGACAAAATAAATCAGAGACCAATTAGAGACAAAGGTATAATTAAGGAATATAAAACCCAGATCCCTAATTTAGATTCATTGCTAACCAATATCGAAGTTAGATTACACAATATAACAAAC
>JBGAVH010000009.1:0-171605 GCA_044228225.1 Saprospiraceae bacterium
ATTTCAAATAAACTTCTTGGGCCCAGAAATTTTCAAGGATTAGGTGGTTTTTTTTTGAAAAAGTAGTCAAAAGCAACAAAAATGATGGATTTTTATTAGCCGGAACTACTTACGAAAACATAAGCAAAACAAGATTTGATTCAACGTCGATGACCATTGACACTTTTATCACTTTTGTAGAAAAGGGAATTCTGATAAAATTTAACAATAATGGTGATAGTCTTTGGCAAAAAACTTATACAGCCAGGAATAGGGAAGAAGATAGCTATTTTTTTGACTTAAAGAATGATATTAATGGTGATGGTTATGAATTGGGAGGCTATTCATATTTGGATGGTGGGTATGAAAGATATAATGAACCTAACTATATGCCTTGGCTTTTAAAAGTTGATAATGCTGGTTGTTTTATTCCGCTTTGTGATAGTGTTTTAACTAACCAAAATGAAGATTTTGACCACAGATTTATCTTCTATCCTAATCCTTCAAGAGATATTATAAAGATTAAATTTGGAGAATCACTTTTATACTCAGCTAATTTAATGATTTTAAATTTAGCTGGTCAAGTGATTAAATCAACAAGTATTTCAACAGGAACCCATGAATTTTTAATTAAAACTACTAAGTGGAATAGTGGAATTTATTTTTACATTATATCTTTTTCAGATGGCAAAACTGCAACAGGTAAATTTGTTATAGAGTAATACAGGTTTTCTAAATTTTTGGTTATTCACCGCTAGGAATTTATTTTAAATTAGCATAAGGAGTTTGACTCTGGGGTTGTATTATTTTAAATATGCGATTAGAAGAAGGTGCATTTTAAATAGTAATTTTTTTTCATAGCTAGTCAATACCTTTGATAAACTTTTGCTTTCCTATTGGAATTCCTTTGTATTTCAATTCACAAAAATACAATCCAATTGGAATATTAGAAATGTCAATAAAGTTATTCCTAGAAATAGAATGTTGCAATATTGTCCTTTCCAAAGTAACAATATTAATTTCATCAAATGGAAATTCAGATTTAATTTCTAAGTAATTTGTTGCTGGGTTAGGGCATAGCTGAAACCTTGTAATAGTAATATGTTCATTAGTAGCTACTTTATATCCTAAATCAGAAATATTGAAAGCAAGGTACTTTGACCACCTGTCTTTACAATTATTTTTACAAAGAATTCCAGCAATAAGTAACATGCTATCTTTGCTGGAATATTCAATACCTCTAACAGCAAATTCTGGATCCCAATTAAGAGCGCCAAGTTCAGTACATTGAGAAGACTTTGAAATTCTTATTAGATCAATAGAACTATTTATTAAACTTTTTGATGGGGATGCTATAGCTAATAGGCTTGTATCTGATTCAATTATCAAATCATGAAAGTTGTAGTATTTATGATTGTCAATTATTGGATTTTCAATATATAATAACTTATTTCCAATTTTATCTAGCATCGCAAGCCATCCATTTGCCTTATTATTAATGTTATATTGATCATTAATAAAAATGAATCCATTAATAATTCTAGTTTTAGTATACTCATAATATCTTGGAAATTTAAAATAATTGGTTATATCTACTCTGTTTAATACAGATATTTTATAATTAACATCTATGTTAAAATATACCAATTCAACTTTAGCTGGGTATAAATTTTCGTCTTTAGCTATGTGACTCAGGGTCGCAACAAACAGATTTGAATCAATTTGATTGATTTCAGTCCAATTATTATGTATTCTATCAGCATCAATTGTTGAGTTAATGCTTAAGCTATCATATGGATCAGCTTCCAAATCTAATTGGTCATTTACTTTATAAAAGAAAAGTCTTCCTAAACCAATTGGTGAATACTTTTTAATAAAAATGTATTGATTATTTGCATTATTTATTTTATAAATAGTACCTATTCCTACTGGAGGGTTGATTTTGACATTACTTGAAGTCGTGTCAATGCCATGAAAGAAATCCAATTGTTGCCCCGAAGTATTACTAATAATGCGCTTATAGATATTGCAATTTAGCCCACCATAAGTAATCCAAATTGGAAAACTAGGATTAAATGGTTTTACAACTCGAAGGCCCAATACTTCTATATCTCCATTATTATTAAGGTAATAATTTTGTAAAGATTCTTGTCTATCTACTGTATATTTATTGTGTATTGAATTCCATACTACTTCTCCAGATTTAATGTTTATTTTTTGTATACAACCTCCATAATAATCAAAAGTTAAATCAATATCTTGAGTGTATAAATAATCATCGATAATGGACATTTTTCCAGTTTCATATCCATATTTGCTATGGTAACCTTCATTTGGGCTCAAACTGTCTCTAAAGGTAATTTCCCATCTAGGTTTTATGCTAAATGCTACATTAGGTGCGGGCCATGTAGTTTGAGCTAGCAGTATTGACTTAAAAAGGATGGCTATAATAATATAACAATGTTTCATAATATAAACTTAAATCAAAATAATAAATACTCTCCGAAGAATTTATCCAATGTAAATTGATCTGCAATATTATTCACATAACCGTATACATTGAGCTGATATAATATTATCCAAAATATACCAAGCTGATTGCAGCATTATATGATTTAGTAAAGTTAAGAATTTATCCATTCAAGTGGCTACTTGACCATTCATTTTATTATTCCACTCTTTATTTAAGTTGCTTCTAAAGCAAAATATAGCTAGTCTTTCAATATTGTTATGAATCAATTAGTGTATTTCCATTAAAAGTACGAATCTGTAAGCTTTACCAAAAAATATTAAACAGCTAGATGGCTATTCAAGTCAAAAACATCCTACTTTTTCCCAGCAAGCTTTCAGGTCTATTCCACGAGTATTCCACGAGTTATCCAGGACTATGCTTTTCATATTGTCTTGTCCTAAAATAGCTACTGAAACCCTATAAAACAACTAGGATTTGTACAATTATTCATGTAAACCAATATTATTTTGAAATTTTGATTAAAAATTAGTAATTATCAGGCATTGTGTTAAATATTTAAATATAAACTTGCGTTATATAGTCACCTGACCACACATGAAGTGTTAATAAATAGTTAAATGACCAAGTTGCCGAAATAAAATTCTATTTTAGCGGCGTTTTAATAACAAATACCATTTTTAATTTTAAAAATTTCAAAATGACAGATAAATTAGACAAAATCGATGTAAAAATCCTAAACATACTTCAGGAGAATAGTAAAATAACCAATCTGGAATTATCTAAAAAAATTGGTCTTTCTCCGGCTCCTACCTTAGAACGGGTTAAAAAATTAGAACAAACAGGTGTCATTGAAAGCTATCACGCTAAAATCAATGCCCATAAAGTGAATTTGGCCATTAGTACCTTTATCCTGGTTAACATAGCCTGGAATAAGCCTAAAGCGCTGGATAACTTTATGGAGAAAATCAAAAAAATAGAAGAAATCGTTGAGTGCTTCATCATTACGGGAGATGCAGACGTACTCATGAAAGTGGTCACTAAGGATATGCAAACTTATGAGGCCCTTTTATTCAAAAAATTGTCTCAAATTGAAGAGGTTGAACGATTGAAGACTTTAATGAACTTATCTACAATCAAACAAAACAATCGCCTTCCTATTGAAGTAGGATAGTTCGTTTGGTCATAGAATAACTTCCCGTAAGATGCCAATGCCAAAAAGTGTTCTTTGGGAAATAAATGCAGATCAGCATCATACCTCTTATTTATTAGGCACAATTCATATTGAAGATATTGGCTTGGAAAGTTTTAAACTTGCTATTGACAAATATTTATCTCAGGCAGACATCATTGGAACTGAAATTCATTTGTTGGATGCCAAACAATTTAATTTACAAGATTATATCTTAATTGAGCCTCTTACAGATCAATCCATTTCCGATATTCATTGGGAAAAATTGGAACAACGATGCCTCAGATATTTAGGATTGGATATCTCGAGTTACAAACAGTATAAACCCCTAGTAATATTAAACATCATCTCCATTCATATACTGGCAAATAATGCCACGCACCAAGGACTGGATGAATGGATTTGGGAACAAGGTGAACGCAATCATAAAATTTGTATTGGACTGGAAGATCTTGTAACTCATTATAATTATTTGAATCAAATACCTCTTCCGATACAGTATAAAATGTTATTGGATGCCAGTAAAAACATCACCAAACTAAAAAAACAATCCAAACAATTACTTGCTTCATATTTAAAACAAGACCTGACTACCATTTACAAGAAAAGTAAAAAAATGTTAGGCCAATACAGGCATTCCTTTCTTTATGAACGTAATCAATCCATAACAGAACAAATCATCCATTGGAGCAAAACCGGATCTTTATTTGCAAGCTGTGGTGCAGGCCATTTGGGAGGTCATTACGGTATTATCAGTTTATTAAAACGATCGGGATTTAAAATAAAGCCCATTCAGATAAACTAATTTTTTTCTTTGCGGTTCTATTGGGGTTAACATTTCAATCCAATGAGACTTATTCTTATAAGTTTATTTTTTATTTTAACTTACTTTTCTTCTGCTCAGTCTTTGATAACCATCAACGGTTATATCACCGAACAAAAATCAGGCGAAACATTAATCGGTGCTAATGTATATTTAAAAAGTGATCAAAGCATAGGTACCATTTCCAATTATTATGGATTCTATTCGATTAAAATTCCAAAAGGCATTCACAAACTAGTGTATTCCTTTGTAGGTTATACAACAAAAGAATTGGACTTAAATTTAACTCAGGATACAACGATAGACATGAAATTGTCTACTGGAGTATTAATGGAAGAAATTGTAATAACAGATGAGGAATTAAAAAAGAATGTTCAAAGTACAGAAATGGGTACCATTGAACTTGGCTTAGATAAAATCAAAAAATTACCCAGCCTCATGGGTGAAGTAGATCTTCTGAAATCGTTACAATTATTACCGGGAGTTTCTTCAGCTACTGAAGGCACCGCGGGTCTATATATTCGAGGTGGCGGACCTGATCAAAATTTGGTACTGCTCGATGAAGCCGTTGTCTACAATACCGGACATATGTTAGGTTTTTTCAGCGTATTTAATTCTGATGCTATCAAAAATGTAACCCTAATCAAAGGCAGCATGCCCGCAGACTATGGAAGCAGAATTTCTTCGGTAATAGATGTTCAGATGAAGGAAGGTAATGATCAGGATTATGTTGTGGAAGGTGGAATCGGAATCATATCTTCGAGATTAACAGTACAGGGCCCAATAAAAAAAGAGCAGGCTTCATTTATTTTTTCTGCCAGAAGAACTTATGCATTGGATATCGCACAACCCTTTATAAATAAAACAAAATATGCAGGCACCAATTATTATTTTTATGATCTCAATGCTAAATTAAATTATAGAATATCACATAAGGATCGAATTTATTTAAGTGGTTATTTCGGCAGAGATGTTTTTACATTTTCAAGTCAGGAAAGAGGGTTTTCCATATCATTACCTTATGGAAATGCTACTGGAACTGTTAGATGGAATCATATCATTAAAAATAATCTATTTGCAAATGTTGCTTTCATCTCGAACAATTATAATTTCAATATCAATGGTGGGCAAGAAGAATTCGTTTTTAAATTAAATTCAGGCGTCAAAGATTATTCTGCTAAAATTGATTTTGATTATTACCCGAATACTAAACACCATATTAAAACGGGACTTAGATATACTTATCATCAATTGCAACCCAATATCATTTATGGTACCAATGGCGAAGAAACCTTCACCTCAAAAGTTGAAACCAAATTCGGTCATGAAAATGAAATTTATGTTTTAGATGATTGGAAAATCCGAAGACAATTGAGTCTTAATATGGGTGTTCGATTATCTAATTTTATTCAGACCGGTCCCTATACTGATGAAGCCACTCAAAAAAAATATAATACAAATGATATCGTAACATCGTATATCGTCCCTGAGCCCAGGATTACATTCAACAAAGGCATCAATGACCAATCTTCCATTAAAGGCGGTGTGAGTTTATCCAGTCAATATTTACACCTCGTCAGCAATTCAGGAAGCACACTACCTACGGATATTTGGGTGCCTAGTACTAAAAAAGTAAAACCACAGATAGGTATTCAATATGCTATAGGCTATTATATCAATTTATTCAATGACCAAGTTGAAACTTCCATTGAAACATATTATAAAGATCTGAGGAATCAATTGGATTATAGAGAAAGTTATGTTGAATCCTTTTCCTCAGAGATTGAAAATGAATTTGTCTTTGGGAAGGGGAGAGCATATGGTATTGAATTGTTTTTGAAAAAAAAGCGCGGCGATTTTAATGGATGGATCAGTTACACATTAAGCAGATCAGAAAGGTGGTTTGATCAAATAGAACAGGCTCGAATATTTCCAACCGTATATGATCGACCCCATGATTTAGTTATAGTTGCAAATTATAATTTAAGTAAATACTGGCAAGTATCCGGTGCTTTTATTTATGCTACCGGACGACGATATACACCTATTCAAAGTTTATTCATTATCGACAACAAACCCAATATTGAGTACGGTCCAAGAAATAGTGCCCGAATTGAAGACTATCACCGACTAGATGTTTCTTTTGTTTATGACAATGTAAGTAATCATAAAAAATCGTTTCATTCCAGTTGGGCAATCTCTATTTACAATATTTACAATCACAAGAATCCATTTTTCACCTATACTGATTTTAGTTCCAATATATTGAATGGAAATGGTTCTGCAAAAGCAGTCAATGTTTCTATTTTTACCATAATTCCTTCGGTTACCTGGAATTTCTATTGGGATAGCAAATCAAAAAGTAGAAAGTATAAAGAAGAAAGTAAAAAGTAAAAAATGAAGCGATATATTTTTTTATTCCTATTGTTGAATGTTTCTTGTGAAGAAACCTTTATTCCGGTAACGAATGTAGAAGATGAAAAATATGTTGTAGAATCTTATCTTGAACTCAATGATCAAGCTATATTTCCCTATTTGATTTTGACTAAGTCTTTAGGGTTTTATTCTAATATTAATGCTAGTATACTCGAAAATTTATTCATTCATAATGCTATAGTTAACATTGAAACCAACCAAGTGCAATATCCATTGCAAGAAATCTGTCTAAACGATATTCCAAAAGCATTACAACAACAAATTGCTGATCGATTTGGATTAAATCTGGATAGCATTAGTGTCAATTTTTGTGTTTATATTGATATCAATGGACAGATACCATTACAGGTTGGAAATCAATACAAATTATCTGTAATAATCGGATCAGATACCCTTAGATCTACGACAACGATTCCCGGTTTTATTAAAATAGATTCAGTATGGTTTGACAAAATCCCGGGTACCCCAAATGATACTTTCCGTCAAATGTTTTGCTTCATTTCGGATAATCCATTAGTTAAAGATTATTACCGATATTTTACCGGAACCCAACATGAGCCATTGATTCCTAATTTTTCTTCGGTTACAGATGATGCATTATTCAATGGTCAACAATTTAAATTTACTTTACAAAAAGCTCAAGCACCTGGCAGTGAATTCACAGCGACATCCGGATATTATAGAGTAGGGGACACCGTAATCGTTAAATGGTGTAATCTGGATAGGGAACATTTTGATTTTTGGAACACCCTGGAAGTCAGCAGGACGCGCCAAGGACCTTTTGCTTCATATGTTCGGATAGATGGTAATATTACCAATGGATTAGGTATCTTTGGCGGTCAAATTTGTAAGAATTATCAACTTATTGTAAAATAATTATGTCAAAAACTTCAGATATTCATATTAAAGTACAACTTGATGCACAAAATGTACCGGAGGATATACAATGGATCGCAAAGGATGGTGGTGTAGATTCTTATTCCCAGGCTAAAGGCATACTGATTTCTTTTTTTGAAAAAGAAAGTATGGATACTTTAAAACTAGATCTATGGACCAAGGAAATGCAAGTTCAAGAAATGGATCGTTTTATGTTTCAGACCTTGAAAGCCTTAAGTGAGACTTATTTAAAAGCAACCAATAATACTAAATTAGCAAGTGATTTTGGACATTTTGCCAACTATTTTGGAGAGCAGACTCAAATTCTTCCGCCAACCAATTAGGATCTGTAATCCAGTAAGTACTTAATGAAATTTATTAGATTAGAACTCCTTACACACCTCCAAAGTGTCTGAATTTAACCAGATTATTTTGAAAAGAAGCACTTGTCCTTCAACTTCAGGTATAAATCAGAATACAATTAAATTCTATAGATACTTATATTTATGAGTAGTAATAGAAATTTGGATTGGCCTTAAGGGATAAGCCGTTAAAAAATGATGGAATGAAACCGTTAAAAATTCAAAACTGTATGAGCTCAACAGAATGCCAAAACAAGAACTGAAATGCGAGCTGAGCAAGTGTGATGCTATGCAAATGAACACAAGATCAAAGCGAGTTTTTTGAATTTAGGTTTCATGGAATCATTTTAGGCTTAGACCTTACAGCCTAGAATTTTTGGTTCTTTTTTTTCATGAAAAAAGAACAAAAAGTAACTACCAGAAACGGAAATTAAAACTTTAAATGAATCTAAAACTATAATTAAGACTTTTGTATCGCATATAGTTTGCTAACTGAAAGGAGTTTTGTCGTTAGGAGTTTTGATAATTGGGTATTGAAGTTTAGGCGGAACTACATTAATGTTTGTTCATACAATTTTTGTAACCTTCACTTCTTTTTTCCATTTTTCATATTCTTCTGGAGTATTAATTCCATACAAATTAATCTTATGACGTATTAACTTAATATCCTTATTTTTCAATACCGATATAGCAGATTTATTGGAATATAAATACTCATGCTTAAGATCATCAAATATTTTTGGCTCATAGATGGTACACAATGGAAATGGAAAATCTGTCCCTGAAGTCAGGTAAGCTGTACCATAAGAAGTCGGATCTCTTTGAGTTATGAGTGCTTCAATGTCTTCTTTTGTAATGTAAACCAAATCACATGCCACGACTAATAAGGCATGGTCAGGATGTTTAAGTATCGCACTATAGATTCCGCCCAATGGACCTTGATGAGATTCGATATCGATTAAAGCATTTGGCAGCTTATATTGATCTGCCTGGTGTGAATTGCAGGAAATATAAATACTAGAACAATGTTTTTCCAAAATCCTCAACCACCAATAATAGACTGGAACAGTATCTTTAATAACACTAAGTTTGTCAAAACCCAATCGACTGCTTTTTCCGCCACATAAAATAAGTCCAGATAGATGAGATGAATTCATATCAAAGGTTAAATCTTTGAATTCCAGAATAAATATTCACACTACCATCTTTTAAAAATCCTCCTAAACTCATTCCAAAACTGCTGGCTAAATCTATAGCAAGGCTACTAGGAGCTCCAATAGCCAAGAGAGCTGGAACCCCAATCGTTAAGGCTTTTTGAATCAGTTCAAAACTTGCTCTTCCACTAACCAAAAGGATATGTTCAGATGCAGGGACTAAATGATTTTCTAAGCAATACCCAATAAGTTTATCCATCGCATTATGTCTACCAACATCCTCAGCAATGGTAATTAAGTTACCTCCAAAATCAAATAAAGCGCAAGCATGGATCCCACCCGTTTGATCAAATAATTTCTGATTGTTTTTTAAAATATTGGGCAGTTTATAAATAGTATCTAAAACAATTAGCTTTTCTAAGCTTTTTAACAAAAAATGGCAATGAGTAACGGCTAAGTCTATGGTTGTTTTACCACATACACCACAACTGGAGCTGGTATAGAAATGTCGGTTTAAATCTTTTACCCTATGGATTAAATGGGGTTTGATATGAACCACTACAGTTTGTTCTATAGTCTCTTCGGGTGTGCATGAAAATTTAAATTGAATATCATGAATGTCTGATACTGAGTCAATAATACCTTCTGAAAACAAAAACCCGAGGACTAAATATTTATCTTGGCCAGGGGTTCTCATGGTAATGGAAATCGTTTTTAAGCTGGTATGATCTTTCTCAATATATTTGATAGCTATTTCCATTGGCTCTTCAATAGCCACGATATCCATTTTTTCAATAGAATGATTGCTATTTATTTTGTATATCTTTCGTTCTGTAAGGCCATCTAAAATTTCCATGAATTGTTACTTTATCTTAAATAATGGGTTGGAAAAATTTTAATAAAATGATCAAATATAAGAGCAAAAAGAAAGTATAAATATTCTCAATTTGTAATACCATCTATATCTTTATAAGTCAAGTGGATCTTATTTATTATGATTCAGATTTCAACCTTTAAAGTTTCAAAATTACACGAATCACTATTAAATTTCATATAAATACTTTATCGGGAGTAAGGCCTTTTATATAAATACAATTCCTAGTCAATTACTGCTGATTACGGACTAAATGTAGTAAAATTCAGAAATGCTATAAATATTAAACCCTATTTGAAATATGTTAACACATTCAATGGGCTACATAATGAAAAATTTTAAAAAGTGTAAATAATTGAATATCAATTAAAAATAGTGATAAATATTCATTGTTAAGGTAACTATAAATAAATATTTATTTTTTATATATGTCAAATATTGGTAAAAATACATATCTTTGACCTAAGGAACAATGCTTCCGTAACCAGATATCCCTGACCTACCCAATTTTCAATTCTAAGTCTATTTTTTTCATTAGCTGATAAACATGAAAACTATGTTTAAGAGATTAACTTTTTTTATTGCGATTGGTATGTGGGCGAATTTATCTGCCCAGGATTTACATTTTTCGCAATTCTATTATAATACACTAAATTTATCACCTGCCTTAACGGGCCAATTTGATGGCAATCATCGAGTTACATTGAATGTAAGAAATCAGTGGTTGGCTGTACCTGTCCCATATACAACATTTAGTTTTCTATATGATGCTAATACCGTATTGAGCAAGAATAAGGATGTTATAGGTTATGGTATTGGATTGGACTATGACCGGGCTGGTGATTCAAAATTGAGTTTGGCCAAATTAGTTGGAACAGTTAGTTATGCCATGACTGTGGGAAAAAGACATACGGTTGGTATAGGATTTAATCCGGCAATAGCACAAAGGCGATTAAGTGAAGGTGAATTGCGTTGGGATAATCAATGGACTGGTGACAAATACGATCCCTCGATCAGTTCAAAAGAAACTTATACGCCAACCGGCACTTTCTTTTTTGATTTAGGATCATCCGTCATGTATCAATATACACTAAAACCGAGAACAAAAATTGGTGTGAATGGCTCACTTTACCACATAAATAGACCTAATCAGAGTTTTTATAGCAGTTCAGGGATTAAAGAACAATTACCAATTCGGTATTTGGGGTTCATTGATTTAAGTGTTGGCGTTGGACAATATTTTGATGTGCTATTAGCAGGGATTTACCAAAGCCAGGATAAATATCAAGAGTTGGTTGGATCTGGTAGAATCAGACTATATCTAAATAAAACACCTGGTGCTGTTTTGAATTTGTTACTTGGGTGTAATTGGCGTAGGGATGATGCCCTAATACCTAACCTGGGATTTGAATGGAGAAACTGGTTACTTAGTGGAAGTTATGATATGAATACATCGCCATTTAAAAGTGTTACAACGAAAAGAGGTGGACCAGAATTGGCATTGCAGTACAATTACAAAGCTGTGAAAGCTTTAAAAATTAACAAAAAATGCCCTATTTATTAAATTTTAAATGCGTTTTTGTGAAAAGAAATTATAAACTATTTTTTGTCCTAATGATCTTGGTACATCAGTTTGGTTTTGCCCAAAATTACCCAGGATTTTCAAAATATTGGGGACCAATCCATGAAGAATTCAACAAACAAAACTATTATGCAGCTTATGATCTAATATTACAAGCATTACCATACAAGCAACAGACGGATTCACTAACTTATCTTGCAGCTACTGCAACTAGAAAATTGAATGCCTATTCAAAATCAGAATCTTATTATAAAAGTTTACTAAAAACTGAATTAGAACAAAGACATCCTGATATTAATTTTTATTTAGCTGAAGTTCTTTATAGTTTAGGACGATATAGTGATGCTGAAGTTTATTATAATTCATACTTAGCTGCTGCAGAGGATACATCACCTGAAGTTGAAATTGCAAAAAAAAGATTGGTACAACTCAAATGGGCGAAAGAACATATAAAAATCAAAAATCCATTGCTCAAATTAAAAAAACTTGAAGAGGGTATTAACACTAAAGACAATGAATCAAGCCCAAAAATCATTGATGGCTCCGTTTATTATTCATCATTGAAATCAAGTGAATTTGAAAAAGGCAAACTCAAAAGTGAAATTTTAAAATTCAATGAGACGACAGTAGTTAAGGAATCAATAGATAGTGGAATCTTAGACCAAAATGTATTAATGGCTAACCCAAGTTTTTCTGAAGATCGAAAAATGTTTGTTTATAATATTTGTCGAGAAATGGAAGGCACGAGTGAATTGATATGCGATATTTATTTGAAAGTCAAAGAAGACTCATCTTGGAGTAAAGGCATTAAATTACCAACTACGGTCAATTCCCCAAATTATACTTCTACTCATCCATGTATAACCAAAGAACCCGTAACAGAATTATATAAATTATATTTTACTAGCAATAGACCAAATGGAAAAGGGGGCTATGATATTTGGTCAACCTATGTAGATGAAACCGGACAAACCACGGAATTGGAAAATGTGGATTTTGCCAATACGGAAGAAAACGAATTCGCACCTTTCTATTCTTCAAAAACTAAAACATTGTACTTTAGTAGTAATGGTTTTAATGGATTTGGTGGTCAGGATATTTTCAAATACAGTTGGAAGGGACAGGATTCATTAAAAGTAGTTAATTTAGGAGCTTCAATAAACAGCAGTTATGATGATTTACATTACTCAACGAACAATTTAGACACCAAGGCCTATATGGTTTCTAATAGGCCAGGATCTATTTATTTAGATGATGTAATGCAAGCTTGTTGTTATGACATTTATAAAGTAGCTATTACACCTGCGACGATAGAACTTTTTGTTACTACAAAGGATGCGTATGATTCGACTATGTTAGGTCAAGTGAAATTAAATTTATACGATATTACTGAAGGCGACAGTTTAGTTCAAGTAGTCACCGTAGACGAAAAATCAATTTCAAATTTCAAATTGATTGAAGGAAGAATGTATAAAATTATTGCTACCAAGGAAGCATACATTGGAGATTCTATAAACGTTAGTACGATTGATTTACCTGATTTTAAACCCATTAAACGCGATGTCTATCTCATTCAGAAAAAACAATTAAACGTATTGACTTTTGAACGAACTACCAATGTGAATTTGAAAGGTGTTACGGTCCAACTGTGGAATACTGATCGCAATCAAATGATTAGAGAAGTCACAAACCAGGACAGTAATTTTTTTAATTTCGAATTACTTAAAGGAGTTAATTACAAATTAATTGCAACTAAAAACAAGTATGAATCTGCAGAAGCTATACTTTTAGCAAAAGACATTTCCGGTGAACTCATTATTAATAGAAAATTATTCTTAGAATTAACAGCTATTGCTGAATTGAGAAGATTACTCCCTATTAAATTATTTTTTGATAATGATCTTCCTGATCCTAGATCAACTTCTGATACAACAAACGTATTATTTTCAAAAATCTACAATGATTATGTTGCCAAAAAAGGCAAATACATGTCTGAGTTTACGAGTAATCTAAAAGGGCCGAAAAAAGATAAGGCAATTTTAGAAATTGACACTTTCTTTGAGAAAGATGTAAAACTAAACGGAGATAAATTACATCTATTTATGGATAAATTGTTGATTGTCGTTCAAGAAGGTCATTCAATAGATATTTTTCTAAAAGGTTATGCTTCTCCAAGAGCCAAATCGGACTATAATCAATTGTTATCTTCACGAAGGGTGAGTTCTATTCGCAATGAATTTAATGTATATCAAAATGCCGCATTTCAACCTTTTATCGTAAGCGAAAATTTAAAGATCAAACAAATTCCATTTGGTGAATCTCAATCAGGATCAGATGTTAGTGATAATCTGGAGGACGTAAGAAATTCGATCTATAATCTAAAAGCGGCATATGAACGGAGGGTTGAAATATTAGAAATTTTAAAAGGTGTAGATGATAAATAAAAAGGATAATATTCTTAAAGTGATGAATATGAAAAAAACATATAAATTTTTGTTTCAGTTTATTTTATTTGCTTGCTTTGTTTTTAGCTCTAAATCAGTCTACAGCAGTCATATTGTAGGTGGCGAAATGACTTATCGATGTTTAGGAATTACTAAAGATCAAGTCAAGCTTCAGGTAAGATTTACTTTACGACGAGATTGTTTCAATGGAAGTCCAGAAGCAGAATTTGACAGTATCGCTCATGTAGGAATATTTAATTCAAGTGGTAAAATACTACGTGAATTAGGTAAATATGGCGTAATACAAATGCCTTTTAACAAAGACGACACTTTAAATGAAATTCTAAAGACAGAATGCGAAGTGGTAGGAGGTGATGTATGCGTTCATACGACCACATACTTTGCTACTATTACTTTACCATTTAGACCAGGGGGGTATATATTTGCTTATCAGAGATGTTGCAGAAATAAAACCATTACTAATATTGTTGAACCAGAACTTCAAGGAGCTACATATTCACTTGTAGTTACCGAAGATGCACTTCGTTATTGTAACAGCAGTCCAACATTCGGGGAATGGCCTGCTATATATGTTTGCGGTGATAGGCCTATATCCTTTAATCATGCTTCAAAAGACTTAGAAGGTGATTCTCTAGTTTATACGTTATGTGAACCCTATTCAGGAGCTGATACGGCCAATGCTAAACCATCCACACCTCCAGGTCCACCTTATGCCCCAATAGTTTACAAAGCCCCATACAGTTTATTGAACTTACTCGGAGGATTTCCTGAATTAAAAATTGATCGATTTACAGGTTTATTAACCGGCCAACCAGATAAAGGCACCACTGGACAATTCCTTGTTGGTGTTTGTGTCAGTGAATATAGAAATGGAAGATTATTGTCACAAACTAGAAGGGATTTCCAGTATAATGTACGAATCTGCACTACAAATCCTGTTTCTACCTTTGATCCCGACAAAGATGTTTTGTGTCAAGGAGATCGAACTGTATTGTTTACAAACAAAAGTATCAATGCCAAAGAATTTACATGGTTTTTTGATTACCCTAATACCACACCATTTGCTAAAGATACGAATCCAAGTTTTACTTTTCCTAAATCTGGTAAGTATACTGTAGCCTTAGTTTCTAGAAGGGCTAAGGATTGTATAGATACGTCATACAAAGATATTTATGTGTTTGATTCGACTCAATTAGGAGCTAATTTCGATATAGCATATGGTTCATGTGATGATTCTATAAATATTAGTTTAAAGAATAAATCATTTGATTCATTACTCAATATAGTCAAATGGGATTGGAATGCTACAGTGGGCGGAAAAGATTATCAATCAAATGATGTAGATCCAATTTTTAATTTTCCGGATACAGGTAAGTTGCATATCAAATTAATTGTGACATCTTCCGGAGGATGTTTAGATTCTTTAGAAAAAGAAGTCTATGTCAATAGATTGAAACCTAATTTTCCAGCCTCATCAATACCCATTTGCATCGGAGAAAAAACGAAAATAATTTCAAATCCAGATAATCGATTTAAATATACCTGGTCTCCGGGTGAAGGTTTAAGTTGTGTGGACTGCCCTGATCCTATAGCTAATCCAGACAGCACCAGGATGTATTATGTAACGGTTACGGATGGCCAATGTACTGAAATAGATTCTGTTACCATTAAGGTTTCAAAATTACTTGATATCGATATTCAAGCAGATTCAATTATTTGTAAAGATTCTGTTTCTTTAAGAGGAATAGGTGGTGTAGAACAAACCATTGAATGGTCTAATTTAAATGATTTTTCAAATATAATTCAGAGTGGGTCTTTTAATTTAAATACAGTAGTATTAGATAAACAAACATTCTATATCAGAGCGAAAAGTCAATTTAATTGCCCTGGAAATGACAGTATTACCATTACCAATAAAAAAGTAAAAACAAAATTAATCACCACGGATGTTAAGGCTTGTGAACAAGACACCTTTACATTAATCATAAATAATGAAGTACCAGAGCAAATGCTTGATTATCGTTGGACCCCGAGTACTTATATTTTGTCTGGTCAAGGCACTACAACAATCAAAGGCTTAGTTCAAAAATGTGAAGACCAAACTTTTTATATTAATACAGAAAATGAATTCCAATGCAGAGCGAATGATACGGTACATGTCGATATCATTTGCAAACCTTTAGTGGATTTTGCAGTAGATAAAAATTGTGATAAAACACTAGTCAGTTTCATTAATCAAAGTGATAAGGGAAGTTATTTTTGGGATTTTGGAGACAACAATACAAGCACTGACAAAGATCCACTTCACGATTTTAAAAAAACGGGTAGATATCTTGTTACACTGAAAATTAAAGGTGAGTGTACCAATGAGATTACAAAAGTTATAGATGTTGGATTTATTAAAGTCAATCTCAATGATACCATATTAAGTTGTAATGGAGAACCGGTCCCCATCAATCCTAATCCAGATTTAAACTACAAGTATCAATGGTTTCCAGCCACAAATTTGGATGATGCCAATATTCCAAATCCTTTGGCTGATGTAGACACTACAACAACTTATAAAGTAAGAATCTCTGATCCTATTTTTTCGGACTGTTTTATTGAACGTGCAGTAACCATATTTGTACCACCAGCAATAGATTTAAAAATTAATAGCGATACCGTACTATGTTATTCAGATACGATAAACCTTCAGGCTACTACCAAATTTTCAACAAAAGTAGAATGGTATAACCGTGTTTTACAATTTTTAGGCGATGGATATCAATTAAAAAGACAAGTTTCTGATTCAGGATATATTTATGCTTATGCTACAGATCGGTATGGATGTTCAGAAAATGATTCATTTAAAGTGATTCCAATTAAAACCAAATATGATCCATTACTCCCTTTTGATTTGTGTCCAGGAGCGGATCGTACCATAGAATTTAAGACACTTAATAGCCACCGATACACTTTTAATTGGAGTCCCACCAAATACATTGTTACCGGTGAAAAAACCAATCGTATTATTGTAAAACCCGTTGATACAACTGTATTTTATGTTGATTTTGTGAATGAATATGGTTGCGCATACCGGGATAGTGTTCAAATTAATATCAGTAAATTTGATCCTCCATTAGTCGCTTATGCTGAAGAAGACACTATTTATTTAGGTCAATCCACGGTATTACATGTAAATAGAGATTACAAAAATTATAATTGGATCATTCCTTATGGCTTAAGTTGTACAGATTGTACTGATCCGATTGCTACTCCGGATAATTCCATACTTTATTCAGTGGAGGCTGTCAATAAAGATGGTTGTATAGAACGTACTGATGTAAGAGTCATAGTTATTAGACCAAAATGTGACGAATCAGACGTTTATATTTCAAACATCTTTTCGCCTAATGGTGATAGACTTAATGATGAATTTAGAATTCGAAGTAACTTCCTCAAAGAAGTTGAAATGGTGATTTATGATCGATGGGGTGAAAAGATATTTGAAACATTTGATCTTAATCATTGGTGGGATGGGACCTATAAAGGCTCTCAATTACCTCCGGATGTATATGCTTATTACTTTAAAGTCAGGTGTGTAGATGACAAAACCTATTCTAAAAAAGGCAATGTTACAATAGTGAGATAAATTAGTAATAGAATGAGTTTTGTTTAATATATTTGTGATACCAAACTCATGAAATCAGACCTAATTTAGCAGGCCTGAAAACCGATATGCTTAGAACCTAATTCCTGCTGGAATGGTTTAGTTTTTATGTTTAACTAATGGTATTGACTGATAATCAGTTGATTGTATTTTGTTAACCTAAAACGACAACCTGTGATTAATCAAATTCGCTCTATTCTAGCATGTTGTATTGCTTATTTATGTTTATTTAGCACAACCAATGGTCAGGATATCCATCATTCCCAATTCTATACATCCCCACTCAATGTAAATCCAGCCCTTACTGGAGTTTTCAATGGAGATTGGAGGGCCGCAGCTAATTTTCGAAGTCAATGGTTCGTAGATGATTTGGTACAATACATGACTTTTACGGGATCATTTGATAAACGATTCTATCCTAAAAAATGGACTTCAAAGGGAATGTGGAATGGGGGAGTTCTCTTCAACTATGATCAAGCAGGAGATTCAAAGTTGAGTTTAGGTCATTTAGGGGTTAGTGTCTCCTATGCTTATCCAATCAATGTTCATAATATCCTTTCAATTGGTGGTTTAATTGGTTTATCCCAACGAAAATTTGACCAGGAAAAACTAACTTGGGATTCTCAATGGTCAGGTACTGGATTTGATCCAAGCCGGTCGACTAATGAAAATTTCGACAATACATCTAACACCTTTGCTGATTTATCCGCTGGAATCAATTATCGATGGCAAAAATCACGCAGGACTAAAGTAGATTTAGGGGTAGCCACCTACCATTTGAATAAACCAGAGCAAAAGTTTTTTAATCAATCCGATGCTTCCAAGCTTCCAATTAGACTAAACATCAATCTAATGCCAAGTATTAAACTGAGTTCAAGATTTGATTTATTGTTACATGGTCAGTACCAAAATCAAAAACCTTATGAAGAAACAGTCATTGGTGGATATGGTAAAATCTATTTATCAACACAAAGAGGCAAAGAATTTGCACTTCTATTGGGAATTGCCGATAGATTAGGTGATGCATTAATACCTAAATTAGCCGTTGAATATAACAGTTGGTATGCCGGAGTCAGTTTCGATATCAACACTTCTGCATTCAAAGAAGCTACTAATGGTCGCGGAGGACCTGAGTTTTCATTAATCTACACATTTGCAAAATCTCGCCCCTTATCTCAATTAAAGGCTTGCCCTATTTTTTAATTATTAGATCTTAATCTCATGAAAAGAATTATAATACCTTTCATCATATTGTTTATAGTTGCAAGTTTATCGGCTCAAAACCCAAGTTTAAAATCTGTTTTAAGTACAGCAGAAAAATCCATGGCGGCAAAAAATTATTATGATGCTTTGGATAAATATCAAGAAGCATTAAAATTTAATGCCGATCAAATTGATTATCTGTATAAAGCAGGGGAAGCTGCCCGATTACATGGAGCCTATAAAATTTCAAGTCAGTATTATGATCTAGTTTTAAAACATAGTGATAATGGAAAATATCCATTGGCCGGATTTTGGTTAGGTCAGGTGAAGCAATTTCAAGGAGACTACGAAAATGCTCAACTAGCATATACCAGTTACAAAACAGAACATTCAGGCGAGGATCCATATTATACTGCACTTGCTGAAAAAGAAATCAAAGCATGTGAATGGGCAAAGCAGCAAGTTAAAAACCCCGTTAAAGGAACTACCTTAACCAATATGGGCGAAAAGATCAATTCTCAATTTTCTGATTTTGCCCCTACGCCTTTTATGGATGAGCTTTATTATTCTTCACTACGATTTGAAAACAAAGTAAATGTCAGTTTGCCAAAACGTAATTTGGGTGGACTTCTTCGTTCCAAAAAAGGTGAGCAGGGTCTTCGATTTGGTGAAGAACAATTAAAATTTCCAGGAAAAACGGTTGCCAATTCATCACTGAATTACAATAACACCAAAGTATGTTTTACAGTTTGTGAAGATATTAATTATCATGACAAAAGATGCGATCTTTACATGGCTACTGTTGACAAATCAGGACTTTGGCTAAACCCAATAAAACTACCAGAATTTATTAATATAGCTACTTCAACTCAAACACAACCTAACCTTACATATAACCCGGATTTAAAAAAGGAAATCCTTTATTATGCATCAAACAGAGAAGGAGGAAAAGGTGGATTCGATATTTGGTTTTCTATTATAGATGATGCTGGAAATTATTCTGAACCAGTAAATTTAACAGAAATAAATACAGCTCAAGATGATGTAACTCCTTTCTATTTTGCGAGCACTAAAACATTTTATTACAGTTCAAAAGGACATCTTGGACTTGGTGGCTTGGATGTTTATAGTGCCAAGGCAACGGTTGATGGATGGACCATTAAGAACATGGGTGCTCCATTAAATTCAAGTTTTGATGACCTGTATTTCATTAAAGCTCAAAATGGAACAGACAATTATCTTGCATCAAACAGAACAGGATCCATTTTTTTAGATGATGCCAATGAAGCTTGTTGTCTTGATCTTTACAAAGTGAGTATTTTACCATGTGAGATTAAGCTCATATCCATGGTATTCGATGCAGCTACTTTAGATTCATTAAAGGGAGCCACATTAAAACTTTATGATGTTAAAGAACCGAATTCAAGTCCGATAATCATTACAAAGGACACGTCCAATTTATTTGATTTTCCAATAAGTTGTGAAAAAGAATATAGACTAGAAGCATCCAAGCCTGGATATACTACAGAATCCATAACATTTTTAAGTGGCCGACCAGGTGAATTTACTGAAATT
Organism: Saprospiraceae bacterium; assembly: GCA_044228225.1. GTDB lineage: Bacteria > Bacteroidota > Bacteroidia > Chitinophagales > Saprospiraceae > Vicinibacter. The sequence goes on from JBGAVH010000009.1 coordinate 20,644, forward strand.
ATTAAAAAAATATATTTAAAGAGAGCTAAAATCAACTTAGATGCACTCACATTTGACAAGCAATCAGGTGATGAATTGAACGGAACAACGGTAACTTTATACGATCTTACAGATCCAAAAATTCCACCTGTTTCATTAACTAATCTCAGTACAAATTTATCCCAATTCGAAGTTGTCAATTGTCATGAATACAGATTAGTCGCAACAAAAACAGGTTATGCCAGTGTCATAAAAGATTTTAAAATTGATTGCAACCAGATTGATAAAGTAATTCAGAAATTATACTTGGATAGAGAATTATATAGCATGTTACCTTTAGCGCTATATTTTGATAATGACAGGCCAAACCCTTCCTCTTTATCTAAAACAACTTCTTTAACTTATACTCAAACCTATAATTCTTATTATTTAAGAAAAGGAATATTCACACTTAAATTCAAAAAATTATTCAATATACAAGAACAAGATAGTGCTGTAACAGCAATGGATAAATTCTTTGAAAAAGATGTAAAAGGTGGCAAAGAAAAATTAGATTTATTTTTGGGTATACTTGAATTAGAATTGGCGAAAGGAAAAAAATATGAAATTTTCTTAAAAGGTTATGCTAGTCCATTAGCTAATAGTGAATACAATTACATCTTAGGTCAAAGAAGAATTTATAGTGTTAAAAATGAATTTTCCAAATATAAAAATGGAAAATTGAAAAAATATATCAAAACTGGTCAATTGAAAGTAACAGAGAAATCATTCGGTGAAGCGACAGCACCGGTTAACATCAGTGACAAAGTAAATGATATTAAGTCCATTTATCACATAAATGCTTCAAAAGAGCGTAGAGTTGAAATCATAGAAATTAAAGAGTAAAATTTTTGAATGCTAAATTTATTAAAATTATGAATCATTTATTCCATAAAGTAAAAGTTAATTCAGCCAAAGTATTCAATCTTTTTACACTAATTGTACTTTGCTGCTTTTCATCAACAGAAATTAACGCCACCCATATTGTTGGTGGACAAATAAATTATAAATGCTTAGGAAATAGTAAATATGAGATAACATTAACAGTTCGACGGGACTGTCTTAATGGCGCTGATAGTGTTTATTTTGATAATCCTGCTGTTTTTGGTGTTTTTACCGGTGACAATCAAAGGGCAATTCGAGTAGCAAATGAAGGTTTTTTTGACATGGAATTTATCAAGGATGACACTTTACATGAACAAATTGACAATGTCTGTTTTGGTAAAAACCTGGAAGTATGTGTGCATCAAGCCGTTTATAAAAAAATTATCACTTTGCCATTTGATGAAAGGGGGTATATTATTGCTTATCAAAGATGTTGTAGAAATGTAAGCTTACAAAATATTGTAGATCCATTAGAAACCGGTTCAACGCAATCTGTACAAATTTCAGCATCAGATATGCAAGTCTGTAACTCTAATCCAGTATTTGGTGCTTTCCCTCCAATTTATGCTTGCGTAAATAAAAATTTTGAATTTGATCACAGCGCTATTGATATAGATGGGGATTCTTTAGTCTATTCTTTGTGTAAACCAAATTTAGGTAAAACTAGGTTAAAACCTCAAGGATATCCTGATAATCCACCTTTTGATTCAATTACTTGGAGAAGTCCATATTCATTAGATGATTTGTTAAATGGTAATTCTGGAGGAGTTCCATTAAGAATTGATTCCCGCACCGGAAAATTGACTGCAGTACCAAATACATTAGGACAATTTCTTGTTGGCGTGTGTGTAAGTGAATATAGAAATGGAAAACTGGTATCTTTTACAAAAAGAGATTTTGAAATGAATATTGTGCCTTGTGGCATTAGGCCCTTTGCATCGTTTGAACGCACAACAGATAAGTGTTCTGGACTAAATCAATCTTTTAAAAACACAAGCACAAATGGAACCTCATTTGAATGGTATTTTGATTGGCCAAGAACTCAATTAAAATCTACAATGGAAAATCCAAATTTTGTCTTCCCGAATAAAGGGACATACGAAATAGTTTTAATTACTACCAATGGTGCATGCACCGATACAGCAAGGGAAATTATTACGATTATAGATCCAGGATTAAAATCCGATTTTACTTATAAAGTAAATTGTGCAAGTGGTTTATCCATTGAAATAACGGATCAATCCAAAGCAAATGGAACCATTACAAGTTATAACTATACCTTAAATGGTGGTGGTAATAACCTAAGTTCAGCACAAAAAAATCCAATTTTTAATTTATCTGGTGATGGATCAATAACCATAACATTGACCATTACAGACGATAATGGTTGTACAGCAACTGTAAGTAAGAATATTGTGGTAAATCAAATAGATGTTAAATTAATTGGAAATGATACAACTATTTGTTTTGGGACTTCCATAAAATTAGTTAAGAATCCGGATCCTAGATTCACTTATACCTGGAATCCTACTACTGATTTAGATTTAACCACACCAAGTAATCCGATTGCAAGCCCTAAAACTACAACAACGTACAAAGTCACCATTACAGATGGCTTATGCAGTGTAGAACATGAAATAACCGTCCGAGTTCGTAATTTAGTTAATTTAAAAATTGTAGGGGATACTGCAACTTGTGATGGCAAAATAATACTTGTTGCCAGTTCAGATTCAACAAATCAATTTGAATGGTCTCTCAATAGTAATTTTAATCCAATATTATCCTCTAAAGACACATTAATTACAACAATTAAGGGCAATACGACCGTTTATGTTAGAGCAGGGAATAATTCTCAATGTAAAATTATTAAAGCAATACAGCTCATAGATCATAGTCTCAATTTAATTTATAATAGAGAGTTGACCATTTGTGCATTAGATACTTTTGAAGTTGAAATTCGTAATTCTGATCCCAATGACCAAATTGTTATTAGCTGGGACATTGATCCAATTATCATTCGTGGTGGTAACACTTTGAAACCAATCATTTATTGTCCAACACCTGGAAGGTATGTATTAAGATTCACAGCAAGAAATCAATTCAATTGCATTTTTTCGGATTCAATAGTTATTACAGCAGTGACACCTCCGGATCCAGATTTTTCAATAGAATATGACTGTGGCAGTCTAACGGTTAAGGTAAAAACTTCCGGTAATAGAAAATTGGTATGGGATTTTGGAGATGGAAAAGGTAAGTCTACACAGGCGATGACAAGTTATACTTATGAAAAATCAGGGGTATACAAAATTATGCTTACTATCGACAGTATTTGCATCAAATCTGCTATGAAAGAAATTACCGTGGCTGAAATAAATATTAGCCTCAAGGATAAAATTACCGCTTGTCATGGAATGCCTGTAAAATTAAATGAAGGTGGAAATCCAAATTATTCTTATAATTGGACACCAATAGATGGATTAGATGATCCTAAATCATATAACCCTACTGCAACAGTTAATAAAACAACAATTTACTATGTGGATGTGACTGATCCTCGATTCCCGGGTTGCTCTAAAAAAGATAGTATCATAGTATTTGTACCTGATGAAATTGGTTTAACAGTTAATCCAGATACTATTTTATGTCAAATATCAAAAATAACTTTAACAGCGACTTCGAACTTTAACAATATTAAATATCAATGGTGTGATCAGGATGGAAAACCCATTGGAGCAGGGCCAGTAGTCATTGTTGAACCTAAGTCAACGACTATTTATGTAGTTAAGGCCGTTGACACCAGTGGATGTGAAAGTAGAGATACTGTACACGTCACTTTATTTGAGCTAAAATCGACCCTGGAAGGTCCACAAATTATTTGTTTAGGTGATACCGGTATGATTATGGTTATCAATTCATCAGGCTTTAGTTATACCTATGATTGGGAACCTAAAGAAAAAATACTTGGTCCTGCAAATGGTCCCATAATTAAAGTTAGTCCGAGTGTTAATACAACCTATACTGTTAAAATATCTAATGGTTTAGGTTGTGAATGGACGCTTTCACACACTATATTGGTTAATGACCCATCGAAAGATATATTTGCAACTGCTGATCCTGTTATGATAGTTCCAGGAGCTAAAACTCAATTGACTACAGTACAAAAACCTGGGTACAAATATAATTGGGCTCCTGAACAATCACTATCTGATAAAACGATATACAATCCGATTGCGATGCCAAACGAAACTACAACCTACACTGTGACCGTTACGGATGAAGCAGGATGCACAGCAACAGCAAGTGTAACCGTCATGGTTAAAACATGTGAAGAATCAGTCTTTATTCCTAATGCTTTTAGTCCAAATGGAGATCCTCATAATGCCACCTTTATGGTGCGGGGCAATTTTATAACAAAAATGGAATTGTTCATTTACAATAGATGGGGACAGGAAGTATTTAGAAGCAAGCAGCAAGAACCTGGTTGGGATGGAACTTATAATGGTGATCGATTAGGTCCAGATGTTTTTGGTTATTATGTGAAGTTTCAATGTTTTGACAACATGGAATATCATAAAAAAGGAAACGTAACCCTAGTTAAATAATATTCGATTTCAGTTAAAAAAAATACATCGCGTCAATGAATATGAGTAGAATTCATTACGCGATGTATTTAATTGAACAACTTTTGCTTCAAAAGTCTTTTACTTAAATTTGGTTAAGTTATCAACTTAACTTTTTAGTCATCGTAAATCCAATGAAAAGACCACATCCAGATAAAAGAAATATAGTCCCTGGAAAGGCAACGTCATCATCCACCCCTAAAGAATAATGTAGAAATGAGGCTAAAAATATACCCAATCCAATAGCCATAAATAACAGTGCAATATTGATGATAAATATTTTCCACAATGGGGTAATTCGTTCTGAATTAGCTTTTGTGTTGGAATAAAAGATAGATGCATCAGCACCTTTTTCAATCAAGGCTATTCTCTCCTTATGCCTTGATGAAATAAACAAATAGAAAACCCCAAATATTACTAAGAGTAGTATTGGCATGATAATAACTTCTGATCCCATGATAAATTTGTTTGATTTTGTTAAAAATAAAAATGGTTGATACTTTCCAAAATAAGACTATAAATTGTATCTCCTGGTTACACATATTGAATAAAATATTTTATTTTTTGTAACCAAATGATATCTTTAAGCGTCTAATTATCAAATGGAGCGAGAAATAGAAAAAATTTATATTCAACGAATTTTAGAAGGAGATATTGAAGTATTTTCGCTTTTGGTATCCAAATACCAAAATTTAGTTTTCACCATTTGTTCTAGAGTATTTGATAATAGGGAAGAAGCCGAAGACATTGCTCAGGAGTCCTTTATTAAATGCTTCCAATCCTTAAAACAATTTAAAGGTGAATCTAAATTTAGTTCTTGGCTTTATACCATAACTTATAATACATGTTTGAATCACTTAAAATATAAGAAAAGGCAAACATCTGTAGAAGATATAGCCAATATAGCAGATCATGAAATCATTGAACAAGATCAAATATTTGCAAAACTGGAACAAAAAGAACAAACCAATCTAATACAACAAGCTCTCTCAAAACTTGAACTTGATGAACAAATGATCATTCAATTATATTATTATGAAGAATTACCCATTAAAGAAATCTCAAGCATATTATCCTTGAAAATTGAAAACATCAAAATCAAACTTTTTAGAAGCCGAAAAAAGCTATTTAACATTCTTAGTCTTCATTCACAATGTTCAACTTTGATTTATGAATAATAATATTCCAGACCCATTAGATTATTGGACCAGACAAACTATTAAAAAAGTAGCTTTGGAAAAACCATCTGCTGATTTTAATCAAAAAGTCATGTCGAAAGTCCTAAATCTGTCGACTAAATCTGATAAACCATTAATCAGCAATACCTTATGGCTTATTCTAGCGGTTAGTCTAAGCATTATTATTTACTTGGGTTCTCTATTAAAAACTACTAATTTGTTTTTCGGATCCCATTTAACAAATAAATATATCTCAAGATGGGCAATACAATTGTTTAATGATTGGAATTTATCCTCGACTTTAACATCGATTGTTGTTTCATCCGGGATTATTTTAATTGTACAAATTATATATTTGAAACAATGGCACACCAAAAAGTGGAATACATTGACCTAAATATTAATGTTTAATAACATCAATCCATAGTGTTAGGTGTTAAAGTAAATCTCCTTTAACTTATAAATTTGATAATGAAAACCTAGCACAAAAACCTTCGAATCTGGTAAAATCTTCATATCCAACGAAGGGTTAATGTTATAGTCTCCATTTGCATCTTTGAACCCAATAATATTCGCACCTGTTTTTGCAGAAATATCAAGTTCATATATAGATTTGTTTTTGTATTGATCTTTTAAATGATTGAAATTGATCTCTTCAATTCGAATATCTAAATTACCTGAGATGTAATCTATAAATTCCAAAACATCAGGCTTAGTTAATAAAATGGCCATATGAGTACCACCTATTTTATCTGGGGAAATCACATTATTTGCTCCTGCACGCTTTAATTTAGTAACTGCACTATCATTAGACGCTCTGCTTACAATTTTTAATTTAGAATTTAACTCACGAGACGTTAGCACCACAAAAACATTTTCTGCATCTTCAGGCAATGTCGAAATCAAACCATATGCCCTGTGAATACCCGCTAAATCTAATATACTATCCTCTGTTGCATCACCTTCTACAAAAAGAATATTATCTGATAGACTAAACTGTTCTATAATACTCTTGTCTTTTTCTACAACGACAAATTTTCGGTGACTTGATGCAAGTTGTTTACAAGCCTGTCGACCGTTTCGTCCAAAACCACAAATAATAACGTGGTCAGATAATAAGCTAATTTCCTTTTTCACACGCAGATGTTTAAAATATATTCTAAATTCTCCTTCAATTATAAATGAAGTTACAACAGATAATGCATAAACATAAGTAATAACACTTACAAAAATTAAAGCAACAGTAAAGATTTTACCATTTTCAGTCAATGGTTTTACTTCACTGAATCCAACAGTTGTAATGGTGATCATGGTCATGTAAATAGCATCCAAAAAAGAATAATCTTCAATACAAACAAAGCCCCAGACGCCAATGATATAAACAATACACAATAGTAGAATGCCAATGATTAGCCTTTTTAATACGCCATAAGACTTTAGCAATAAAATTAAATTATTCATATCGCACAAATTTATACTTTTAGTAATGGATTTCAAAATCGCTACCTAAAAATATCCCAAAACTAATTAATAGATTGAATCAAAATAAAATAGTATATTATAATGAAATTGACAAATTTCTATAATGTTTGACTCAAAAAGTCCTTTTCATAACATAACACCTGAGCAATAATCTCAAAAAATAAGCAATAAATGATCTTTAACTTCATCCTATTGCTTCTATTCTTATATACTTTTAGTATTTTTACGAAATGAAAGCTAATTCAAATTCGAGCTTTAAAACTTCTCTTCATTTATCAGAAAAACTTAATGAATTGGGGTTTGTTAAATCATTTAAGGAGGGCGATGTCATTTTAAATGAAAATGCTTATATCAGATCTATACCTATAGTTCGTCAAGGCAATATTAAGGTAATGAGAACAGATGATGATGGCAGAGAATTACTATTATACTACATTAAACCCGGTGAAAGTTGCATTATGTCATTTTTAGGTGGCATACACCAAGACACCAGTAAAATCAAGGCAATTGCAGAAGAAGATTCTGAAATTTTGTTTATTCCAATAGAAAAAGTCAGTCTTTTGATAAAAGAATATCCGGAATGGCTAGATTATATATTTCATTTATATCACAAAAGATTTGAAGAACTTTTAGACGTAGTTAATGCCGTCGCCTTTCACAAATTGGACCAAAGGCTAATTGATTACATTCAAAATAAGAGTCAACTTTCAAAAAACAAAACATTATCCATTACACATGAACAATTAGCCCAAGAACTTGGAACGGCAAGAGTCGTGATCTCCCGACTCCTTAAACAAATGGAAAATGAAGGCATTATAACACTTGGAAGAAATAAAATTACTCTTGTGTAACAAAAGTTACAAATTTCAAAATTTAGAATATTTAATATTGTCTTATTATTAATCTCACACAATATAATTATTTTAATTTTATGAAAGCAAACATGGGGAATTTGGATAAAGGGATTCGCATTACAATTGCGATAGTAATAGCCATTTTATATTTCACAAACATGATTTCTGGTTTAACCGCCACTATTTTATTGGGAATTGCTTTAATTTTTATTCTTACAAGTTTTATCAGTTTCTGCCCATTGTATTATCCTTTTGGTATTTCAACTAAGAAAAAGGAATAGTTGCTGTATTTTTTAACGAAATCATAGTAGCATTTCAATCTACATCCTCTGATATAGATTGAAATGCTTTCTTAATCAACTGACATATAAGATATTATCCCTAAACTAGAGGTAAGAGGATTGTAGTCAGATCATACTGGTAAGTAAATTTTTATAATCTTTAGACTGGCGCACACTAGAATATCAACATTTTTAAGGGATCTTCAAAAAAGTAAAAATAAATGTATGATATTATTCACACTACGTAACAAAAGTAGCAGAATTCGAATCCATTGAATAATACCTTTGCATAACAAATGATTAAAAGTTATGAAAATCAAGCAGTTTGAAGATAAAAATTTAGCTCATTATTCTTATGCTATATCTAGTAATGGTTCAATGGCTATTATTGATCCGAGTAGAAACCCTAAAGAATACTTTGAATATGCAAAACAAAATAATGCAACAATTACTGCGGTAATTGAAACGCATCCACATGCTGATTTTGTAAGTAGCCATTTGGAAATTTACAAATCTACAGGTGCTACTATATATGTAAGTAAATTATTAGGTGCAGAATACCCTCATCAGACATTCGATGATGGGGATGTGATTCATATAGGATCCATTCAATTAATTGCCATGAATACACCTGGACATTCTCCAGACAGTATTAGTATTTTAGCTAAAGATGAAAAGGGTAGGGAACATGCTATTTTTACCGGTGATACTTTGTTTATAGGGGATTGCGGAAGACCAGACCTAAGAGAACAAGTTGGCAACATAACTGCAGCGAGAAAGCAACTAGCTGAACAAATGTATGAATCATTAAGACATAAAATAGTACCACTTCACAATGATGTAATCGTTTACCCTGCACATGGTTCCGGGAGTTTGTGCGGAAAGGCACTTAGCTCAGATAAGACAAGTACCATTGGTTTAGAAAAGCTAACTAACTGGAGCTTACAAGACATGTCAAAAGAAACATTTATTGACACCTTATTGGCCAACCAGCCTTTTATTCCAAAATATTTTCAATACAATGTGACATTAAATAAAAAAGGTGCACCTGATTATCAATCAGGAATCTTAAATGTTAAAATTACCAAGGTGGACACAAATCAAATTCCACATATCCATCTTAATCCAAACATTTTGATCATAGATACAAGACACCAGCTTGAGTTTAAAAAATCACATTTACAAAATGCCATAAATTTAATGAATGATGTCAAATTTGAAACATGGCTAGGAAGCATAGTTAACCCAATGGAACCCTTTTATTTAATAGGTGAAACAGAAGCAGAAGTCATTGAATTAATTGATAGAATAGCAAAAATTGGTTATGAAAACCAAATTCAAGAGGCCATAATTTTAAATTCTGGAAATTCTCAAATGCCGCTTTTTGAAAGTGACCGCTTAAAATCCAATGAGGATTCATTTACCATAGTTGACGTACGAAATCAGGATGAAGTTTTAACTAAAAAAATATTTACCAACGCAATCCATATTCCGCTCCATGAACTTAGAGAAAGGACCAATGAATTACCGACTCATAAACCCATCCTTGTACATTGTGCTGGAGGATATCGTAGTGCCGCAGGAAGCAGTATAATTGATTCAAACTTAGAATTACCATTGGGTGTATATGATTTAAGTGATGCTGTAAAATCTTATTAATATGAATTTTATCATTGAAAATAAAAACACAATATTAGGTATATTGTCTGGTGCTGTCGTAGGCTTTCTTTATTACTATTATATTGGGTGCGCCAATGGAACATGTGCAATATCTTCAAAACCATTAAACAGTTCCATATATGGCGCTGTAATGGGTGGATTATTTGTAAATATTTTTAAAAAAGAAAAATAAAAAATTGTATTATGAATATAGAAAAAATAATTTTAGAAAATCAGGGAACCATAGTTGACGTTAGATCCCCTGAAGAATTTTTAGGTGGTCATGTAGTAGGATCCATAAATATTCCCCTACAAGAGATTCCGCAGAGAATCACTGAACTACAAGTTCTTTCTAAACCCTTAGTGCTTTGCTGCGCTTCAGGCAACCGAAGTGGTCAGGCCAATCGTTTTCTAGGTGAATTAGGCATAGAATGTTACAATGGTGGTTCATGGATGGATGTTAATTTTATTAAATCAAAAACAATCTAAACAAATTCTATGGAAGCTCAAGAACAAATCATAGCAATGCCAAGAATAGGAGATAAAGCCCCAGAATTTAGGGCGGTAACAACACAGGGTGAAATCAACTTTCCGATGGATTACAATGGTAAATGGGTTATACTATTTAGTCATCCCGCGGATTTTACTCCTGTTTGCACTTCGGAATTTATGACTTTTGCAAAAATGGAACCAGAGTTTAGCTCACTGAATTGTCAGCTAGTTGGACTATCTGTTGATGGTTTATATAGTCATATTGCATGGCTACGTACTATTAAAGAAAGAATTGAATACAAGGGAATGAAAAATATCGAAGTTAATTTTCCATTGATTGAAGACATAACCATGAATATTTCTAAGAAATACGGAATGATTCAACCGGGAGAAAGCTCAACTAAAGCGGTTAGAGCAGTATTCTTTATTGACCCCAAGGGAATGATTAGAGCTATTATTTATTATCCTTTATCGCTAGGAAGAAATTTTGATGAGATCAAACGCGCCTTAATAGCCATGCAAACAGCGGATAAACATAGTATTGCTACACCAGCGGACTGGCGACCAGGTGATGATGTAATTATCCCTACAGCTGGCTCATGCGGTGTAGCTAAAGATCGAATGGAAAATCATAAAGAATTAACATGTCAGGATTGGTTTTTTTGCACAAAACCATTATTAAAAGAAAATATTTAAAACAAGTATATGATAAATACGATTAAAAAAATTCTAGGTATAGGACCAAAAGTTGATTATGCAGAGATGGTTAGAAATGGTGCCATCATTATAGATGTGAGAAGCAAAGGTGAATACTCACATGGTCATATTAAAGATTCAGTAAACATTCCAATAGATACACTATCAAGCCACTTAACCAAATTAAAAGCAAAAAATAAACCGGTTATAACTTGTTGTGCATCCGGAACACGAAGTGCGTTTGCAAAAACACTATTGCAATCAAATGGATTCACACACGTTTATAATGGTGGCAGCTGGAGTTCATTACAAAATAAGATAAGATGATTAAGCAATACCTATTTAGTAATTGGCATTTAATGCGTTGGCTTAGACTAAGTCTTGGTATTTTTATTGGTGTGCAAGCTTTTCAAACTCATGATTTATTATCTGGTGCTATAGCCCTATTTTTTTTATTTCAAGCGGTAACAAATACAGGATGTTGTGGTGTTAATCAGTGTAATATTCCAGATCAGACCAATTCATCACACCAAGAAGAAAAAATCATTTTCGAAGAAATAAAAAACAAATAAATATGGACAATCATAAATATAATACACAATTGAATTGGATAGCTGATCGGCGAGGCTTAATGTCATCGCCTGAATTAAATGAGAGTTTTGAAGTCGCAACTCCACCGCAGTTTCCAAAGGGAATGGAAGGCATTTGGTCACCAGAACATTTATTAACAGCTGCTGTTAGTAGTTGTTTTATGACGACGTTTTTAGCCATAGCAGAAAATTCAAAACTTGCATTTGATCAATTTTCTTGTTCTGCATCTGGTAAATTAGAGCAAATAGAAGGCAAATATCTGATGACAGAAATTACCCTTGAACCAATTTTAACCATTCCAATTGAAACTAGTATTGAAAAAGCAGAAAGAATATTAATAAAATCAGAAGCTGCTTGCCTAATTTCAAATTCTATAAAATCTAAAGTCACATTAAAAATAAATATAAATCACTCTTAAATGTCAGTAAAATTTTCAGAAATTATTCAGAGCGAAACACCAACCCTGGTTGATTTTTTTGCGGAATGGTGTGGGCCTTGTAAAACATTAAAACCAATTCTTGAAGAGCTAAAATCAAAAATAGGAGACAAAGCAAGAATCATCAAAATAGATGTTGACAAAAATCAACACATTGCAAATTCATACAAAATTCAAGGTGTTCCTACTATGATACTCTTCCAAAATGGTGAAATTAAATGGAGACAATCTGGTGTTATTTCCGCCTATCAATTGAGTCAGATCATTGAAAAACATACCAACTAAGATAAAACTTAATTAAAGTCTTTGTGGGATGTAAAGGAAAATTTTTTTAAATAATTACAATTTGGTATTTTCAAAAGTTATTAATAGTTGGACATTCTTTTAAACTATTTAAAAATTTTAAGTTCATTTTTTGTAGTTTTACTTGATTTTATTTCTATTCAGTTGAGAAATAGGGCCTTTTAAGTTCCTGGTCATATTAATAATTCTGAAATTTGTGATCTAAATTAGTGAATTAAAATATGCCCGAAAGTGTTCATCGTTACTTTATCATCAATAAACCTTCAAATGTTGTCTCACAATTCATAAGTTCACACAATGTCAATTTGTTGGATAAAATTGATTATAAATTTCCTGTAGGAATTCACGCTATTGGCAGATTAGATAAACAATCAGAAGGATTACTCATCTTGACAACCAATAAAAAGGTTACTAAATTACTTTTCCAAGGTCCAATTCCCCATAAAAGAGTTTATTTAGTTCAAGTTAGAAATATAATGACTGATTCTAGCTTAGATAAATTAAGAAATGGCGTAGAAATACGCATCAAAGGCGATCAGAAGTATACAACATCGAAATGTGAGGTAAATATTATTAAGGATCCTGAAAAAATATCCAAATTAGCTACCCCTATAGCTTCCTACATCCCTATAACCTGGCTAACCATTACTTTAACGGAGGGAAAGTTTCATCAAGTTAGAAAAATGATGAGCTCGATAGGGCATAGATGCAAAAGATTAATAAGGATATCCATTGAAGATCTATTAATGGATGATCTAGACCCGGGAGGTGTGCATGAATTCAATGAGGTCGATTTTTTTGAAAAATTAAAGATATTAGATTGGCAAAACCATTTATATGAATAGGCTAATCTACATAAAATCGATTAAATCATAACATAAAATTTCGTTTATTTTATAATAAAGCACATTTTCTACTCTGTCAAAACAAAAAAATTAGACACTTTATCAAGAATATTACATTTGTACATAAATTTGCAGATGTACTTTTCGAATAATAGGGTTTATATATTTATCATTTTAGGATTTTTGATTTCTTACAAAAGTATAGGGCAGGAAGTCTATCGACCAATTCGTATTTCCGATGACATCCAATTTGATGGCCGTTTGGATGAAGACATTTGGAAACAAGTTACTCCATTGACAGACTTTATGCAAACCACTCCTACACCAGGTGCGCCTCCGACTGAGAAAACGGAAGTGAGAATGGTTTATAATAATTTCTACCTTTATGTTGGCTTTCGTTGCTATGATAGCTTTCCTAGTCAATTAGTTCGATTCCTTATGAATCGGGATTTTGAATTGGGAAAGGATGATGGTATATCTGTACAGTTAGACACCTACCATGATAAATCCAATGCTGTGTTGTTTGTTTCTAATTCACTTAATGGTAGATTTGATTCAGAAGTAACCAACAATGGAAATAGCATGAATAATGACTATAATAATTTTTGGGACGTCATATCAAAAATTGATAGCTTAGGTTATACCTGCGAATTTAAAATTCCATTTTCTTCTCTTAGGTTTCAACAAAAGGATAATACTATCATGGGATTTCGATTTGCTAGACTCATTAAGAGAAAAAATGAATTGATAACTTATCCAAAATGCGATTCTTCATTAAAAAACCAATGGAATAATTGCAGTCAAGCGGCAACATTAATGTTTTCTAATTTAAAAACTAAAAAACCTGTTTATCTAACGCCTTATATTATTGCCAATTTTAATCAAGACCATATCTTAAATGAAGCAGGGACTAAATATGTTGCTAATAATACTTTTTTTACTTCCAAAAAATATGTTAAAAATGATGCATTTGATAAAATTTTAAGTAATATTGGTGCAGATGCTAAATATGGAATTACTAAAAATTTTACATTAAACCTAACATTTAACACTGATTTTTCTCAAGCGGAAGTGGATAATCGCATTATCAATTTAAGCAAGTATGCTGTTAATTTTCCAGAAAAAAGAAGTTTCTTTTTAGAATCGAAAAACCTGTTAAGCTATTCCATTGGGTCAAGCACAGCGTTATTTAATTCACGTACAATCGGACTTCAAAATGGCACTATCATTCCGATAATTGCTGGTATTCGATTTACCGGAAAACAAAATGGATGGGCGATTGGTGCTTTAAATATGCAAACTAGTGAAGTTAGAGACCTAAATATTCCTGCCCAAAATTTTAGTGTTGCAAGATTAAGAAAATATTATGGAAGCAAAGGTAGTTTTTGGGGTGGTATAATAACAAATCGAATATCGACTCAAAACTCAACCATATCAAACCAAACCCTTGCTGTAGATGCGGTTCATTTTTTTAATGACAAATGGTTACTCGGTTTTGGAGCTGTAAGTACTTATGATTCTCTAGTCTCTAAAGCCATAGACAAAAATACTTTTTTTAATATTTTCGCTTTTAAAAATGTTAATGTAGGATTTACCCACAGTTTAAATTTTGACCTAGTTGGAAATAAATTTTATCCTGCATTAGGCTTCAATCCCGAAAATGATTACGGTTCTATTTCAATCAGTAATGGCAGACGGTATAAAATTAATGGCAATAAAAAAATTACATTTTGGTCTGTCAACTCTGATATTCATTACAGATGGAAACAACTTTCACAATTAACAGAAACAAAATCTGCTAACGTTTCCTTTAACTTAACAGGAAACAAAGGCTCTACCTTTAAATTCACACCTGCTTCTTATACTGAAGACCGAATATTTAACAGTTGGCAATTGAACGATTATATTACTGTTCCATCAGGATATTATAAAATGTACACTTTATTTTCAGATTTATTTTTTGATCAATCCAAAGGATATACTTTTGGAATATATTCCAAATTTGGTGGATTCTACGGAGGAGCTTTAACAACGATTAATCCTTACTTTGATTATATAATAAATCGCTATCTTAGAGTTGGTTTAAAATATGAATATAATCATATTAAATTTCCTGAAAATTTTTCAACTACAGATTATTCAATTTTTAAAAGTAATTTGTTTTCATTAGATTTAAGTATTGTAAAATCAACCAAACTTTCACTCAAAATGCTCGCCCAATATGATGACCAAAGTGCAACTTTCGGAGGAAATATAAGAGTCCGCTACAATCCCAAAGAGGGTACAGATTTATATATCGTTTACAACTCAACATTTAACTCAAATCGTCTTGAAGCGAAGCCAGTATTGCCTTATATAGAACAACAAGGGGTTATTGTTAAATATTCACTTACATTTGGCTTATAAACACTGATCCTGGTAAATTTTTCTTAAACATTAGCAAGCCACCATGACGCCTAAAACCAATGAGCAAAAAGCCATAAAATCGACATATTTCAGTATAATTGGAAACACTTGTCTGGCCATTGCGAAAGGATTGGCCGGGTATTTTGGAAATTCTTTTGCCTTAATAGCTGATGCCATAGAATCGACCACAGATATTTTTGCTTCCTTTTTAGTTTTATTTGGTATAAAATATTCCAATAGGCCAGCAGATGATAATCATCCGTATGGACATGGGAGAGCTGAGCCATTAATAACGTTCTTAGTCGTTGGTTTCCTAATTACTTCAGCCACTGTAATTGCTTATGAAAGCATACTCAATATTAGAACCCCTCATGATTTACCAAAAGCATGGACACTTATAGTCCTTGGATTCATTATTATTTGGAAAGAAATTTCATACAGAATAGTCATCAAAAACAGTAATGAAACCAATAGCTCTTCACTCAAGGCTGATGCCTGGCATCACAGAAGTGATGCCATAACTTCTGTAGCCGCATTTATTGGCATTTCAATAGCGCTAATACTAGGAAAAGGATATGAATCCGCTGATGATTGGGCTGCTTTGTTTGCATCCGGATTTATTTTTTATAATAGTTTCCTAATATTTAGACCAGCCTTAGGTGAAATCATGGATGAACATTTATATGATGATCTCATTCTTGAAATCAGAGAAATATCACTTAAAGTTGACGGAATTATTAATACTGAAAAATGTTTTATTCGAAAAGCTGGTATGCAATATCATGTAGATCTTCATGCCATTGTAGATGCCAGTATAACAGTTAAAGAGGGACATGATATTGCACACAAACTGAAAGATCTGTTACGTGAAGAAATACCTCAACTAGGGCATGTGCTAATACATATTGAGCCGAGTGAATAGGACAACTCACATATTATACAAAAAACTTGAATTCAGATTATTATAAAATTTGTTAATATTAATTTACTGCATTCTCTATCATTTTTTCAATTTAAAAAGCTCATTAGAAATTTCTTATTACTTTAGATTTATATTAAATTTCTTATTTAAATTAAATGATTTAATAATCACAAGTGCTTCTATTTGTTTTTATTATTTTCTTTAAATAAAAATTCGGAAGCGTCATTGGATTAGGATATTCTAATATGGTTACCTTTAAAAAAGGGCATAAACCAGCTGAGGGTTCTAAGTCTCCACTATCTACTGTAATGTTAACAGTCAAAGTTTGCCGAGGAATCATGCTAAGTGGTTTGTTACTAATTTTATAATGATCATCTGATAAAAGCCCACTAAATAGTTCTTTATATTCACTTGCCGATCTGTTAATATCTGTTGTACTTTGAGAAATAATTTCTTTTTCTGTTGTAATATAAATTTCGTTCAAATTCACTGAATTCTTCGTTTGATTTTGAACCTTAAAACGATAAGTTAATTTTAATCCTGAAATTTTAACTATTTGCAGATCCTTAAGTAGAATGTTAGGATAAATTCCCTGACCACCGGAAAATGTTTCCTGGGCTTTTGCAAATGAATTATAAAATAAAAACACAAAACACATTAAATAAAATGAAAATTTATTTTGCTTAATATAATTTAATCTTTTCATAAAAAAAAGAGCTAAAGGTGATTTTTAAAAATGCAGAATTAATTTAATTATTCTTCTGATTGCTTAACAATATGATGTATAATGAGGTGTGTTAAAACCTCTTTGAATTTTAACACACCTCAATAATAAATATAGAATTAGTCGGCTTTAATAAAATTAACGGCTTCATTTGAAGACATGCTTCCAATAGTCATAGGAGACACTTTACCATTGCTAATCAACATCGTCGATGGGTAAGCCGTGATCTTAAAGTCACGTATAACTTCAGGTGCCAGAGTACCATCGATGACCAGAATATTAACGTTTGCTGCAGCACTTTGTACCTCCGGAGACTTCAAGGTATTACTCATGGTTTTACAGGAAGGACAGTCGGGGTCCATAAAGACTACCATGGTTTTCTTAGATGAACTTTTCAAATTGCTAGATAATTCTGCGCTACTGCCCATCACTTTTACAGATGTATTGTTGAAAACAGTACTGAAATCACCACGCGTCGGATTAATCACATTCGGATCGTTGCCCGGTGGAAATGCTCCGTTGAATCCGCCCTTAGATCTACACAGGGCCCCACCAGCAGTTGGCATTCCAATCATTCCTCTTTTAGCGCATTCTTTTTTAGCAATATCAGCATCAGAAACTCCTGCACAATTATAAACATTGACGTTACCATCGCCAGAAATATACATTTCCGACATATTTCCACCACATTCGCCGAATAAACCAGCCATTTTTTCACATTCATGAGTGTTCCATCCATTGTTGTCGCAATATTGTTTGAATCTTTTCAAACGTTCGCAACCATTATCAGAATCCATTCCTGGAGGCAATGGTGAGGATGCACCACCTCCTCGTTTTGGGGGAGGGTTGGCATTTTTGGCATCTCTGGAAGCTGTCTCTTTAGCTTTTTCAGATGCACGTAATTTTGCTAAGTCTGCATCTGCCTGAGCACCTACTGCATCTGTCACTTGAGATTCCTTGTATGCAAAAAATGATTTAATTCCTTGATAAATAATAGCACCAGCAAGGACAGCTCCTACAATGACCAAGCCTGTGGCTGCAACTGTAGTAGCAACGCCAGTACCTGCTGCAGCGGTAGTACCAGTTGCAGTTCCTGTAGCTGCGGTTCCGGCAGTTGCACCCGCTCCTGCTGTTGTACCTGCTGCTCCAGCAGTTGCATCTGCTGCAGCTGCAGCAATAGGTCTGGCCACTTTCATAGTGGTTTCTGCTGCTTTGGCAATTCGCACTGGAAGAGAAGAATGCAATCCTGCGCCACCTGCAGATTCAAATCCTGCAGCAGTTGCTTCGATCGCTTCGGCAGATTCAACCACTTCAACAACAGCTTCACCTGATACCGCTAAGTCATATACAAAATTAACCGCTGTCACTTCGGTACCAGACATAGATACCATACCACCTGATGTCAGATTCGATCCCACGGATCCGCAATTTGCGATCATATTATCCATGGCTGATCTGGCTTGATCAATTCTTGCAGAACGTGCTGCTCCGCCTGTCTTACCGTTAAAAGGTGCTGTCAATCCCGCGTTTCTTGACGCAGAGCAAGCATTTAAAACTGTAGCACCTGCATCGGCAGATTTTTTCTTTCCTTGAGAATCTGTACTTTTAAAATCAGCACCAAGGTCATTAACTACTGAGGCACTAGATCCACAGCCACCAACCACAGCATTCTTGCCTGGGACATCCTTTCCATTAAATAAAGCTGAAATATCCGCTAGAACCTGTGTCATGTCTTCAGGAATCATAATCGCCCTAAAAATATCCACAAAAGATTTTTTATCGAAAAACATAAACTTCTTATCATCTATCACATGATAGAATTTACTCCATTTAATATCTACAATTTTTCCATTATGTATGATCTTATTCCTATCTGCTGAAATTTGACAATTTACCTTGCCATCAATATAAGATACATAAGACTCCAAAAGGTTTTGTTTAAAAACTATGTCCTTTATCATAATTCCGTTGTCATACACCTTTGTAGGTCCACATCTTTTGCCATTTTGCCAATCTTCCTTCTTGATGATCCTTCCTTTAACATCATAAGTTGTCACTTGGATGACTGGACCACATTGTAGGTTGGTAACCAGTTTACCCTCTTGGTATACCAAGCCGCTTGGATATTTAATTCTAAATTCTTTGTCTTGAGCATGCAATGAAATACTCAAAAAGAAAAATAAAAAAGCACACAAGAACTTAAATAAGTTCAGTAGGTCGGGTTTAAAAATTAATGCATTTGTCTTCATTGGAAATTTTTTATAACGATTTTAAAAAAATTAATTGACTGAGGTTCTTTTAATGTGGATAACTAATAGTTCATTTATACCTTCTCGCTTAAAAGAATGAATGTCTCCACTTGATGCCTGATACTTATATAATTGACCATTTAAAGTGATGAACCCAGGAGTAGGTGTTGGATTTCCTCCCATTCCAAATTGTCCGCTAATCGTGACCAATTGAGTAGCACATGTCACAGGGTTTCTCAGAGAGATATTTTTTTCTTTTAAACAACTGTTTCCCACACGGTCTGAAAGTATAAAAGATACATTCCCTGTGGCTGTCAAATTGTGCGTGTTTGTAAGAATTGCGGATGCACTTAATGCTATACTACCAAGATTGTATTTCTGCAAACTGAATACCAAACCATTGGTCACAGGCGCAGTAGGTTTTATCCAATCCATATAAGTAGTCCATCTTGCACCAGGTGATTCATTACAAATAGCAGGAATCAATACTTGTCCCAAAAGTTTACTTTCTAAACTCGTCAGTAAAAGCAAATGGAAACTAATAGCAAATAAATAAGTAGTCCTTCTTCTAAATAATTTTTTCATAATTTTTTGTTTTACAATTTTTAATTAAACCACACTTTTAAATAAAATGGATTAAGGCATACTATTCTATGTGAATTTCATTTCACTATACCTTTTTGTACCATGAATTAATATTCCTTTGTATTATTTGCTTCATCGGTTTCAAGCACTTTTTGAAATGCATCAATCACAATAGTAAATTTCGCAGGGTCTGACCAAATGTAAGGTTCCAACATTACGAGTTCAGCTTCAGATCTAGGAGTTTTGGAATAAATAAATACATCCTGGTCAGGATTACAATCGAGTTTTCTGTACAACCTTTTTTTAGACTTTGGCCTTACATAAGAAAATAATTTTTCTTCACCAGATGCTAAACCATTTAAAGTCTGACTCTGAAGTATGGTGCTGCCATTCTTTAATTGAATGGTAAATGAAGCGGTAGTTGATTCACCAATATTTTTAACACCCCATCTGATATCGGGCCAATTTACTTCTTGGTATACCACAGGATTTGCAGCCGTGGGGGCAGGTATTTGTGCACGTACAATATCAAGAGTTGTTCTATTGGTGCTAACTTTAGAGACATTGTCCCCATCACATACGGAGGCAACACCACCGAATTTTCTATTTAGGCCGGCGTCTACAAGATCAGGCAATCCCTTAAGTTCTGTGATTGAATAAATTTTAGGAAGCTGATAGACATAGTCTCCCTTGTTACAAACAACTGAATTGTTTTTTATTCTAATTGCATTAAATATCTTAGGTAGAACTAAATTACTTTTGAATCTAACCAATATGGTATCCGAAGTAAAAGTATTATTACTTTTTGAAGAAATAACTTCAAAATCATTTTGTAAATAATCGGTGTTAACATTTTGATGAAATTTTGACCAATTGATAATGATTCTATATAAATGATTAATATAAATTTCGTTCAATGCCTCCATATTATTAAAATAGATACTGATTCCTTCAATCTTATTAGGCTCAGGATCAATAGTAACCATAAATTTAGTAGTCAGTGTTTTTACACCAAGTATATTACCAAACAAACTGATAACTCCACTTTCAGAATTTTTCACAGAATTATCACAGGTAATAACTAAATCCACATAAGATGCACATGGATCGCTATTTCCTCTTTTTGTTCCAATAGAAATATTAACACCAGTTTTGTCACAAGTTGCTGATTCTACATATTCAGCATATTTTACATAGACTCTAATAGTTTCCGTTACAGTTCTGAATATTTTTGGGACAACAATAGAACCATATTCAACTCCACACATTATTTTTTTACAAACGATTTCTTCAGCTTGTAAACTTCCATTCCAAATTAATAGAATAAAACTAATTAGAAATGATTTTAATAAATTAATTTGAGCAAAATGTTTTTTCATAATTCATTTGGATTTAAATAGAACTAATATATTTAATTATATTATTAACGCATCATACAAGCAATACCCGCTATTGGGGTTATTCTTTGAAATTTAATTTCCTCACTATAATCTACTCGAATACCATAGGACAACATAACATTCCTACTGATTCTCCAATCTCCTCCATATGAAGTTGAGAAAGCATTTGCTTGACTTAAATTAATGGTCTTATTATCAAATATGGAATTATTGTTAGATTTGGAATATACACCTTCAGCAAAAAAATTAAACTTTGGAGATCCATATCTAAAGTTAATTCCACCACTAAGGATATTGGTATGATCACCAGTAAGATCATCTGAAATAATAATAGTTTTGAATAATGAGGTAAGCAATATTTTAGACCCAATTCCTAAACTCATATTCGCCCATCCAGCAATGCCACTGCCATTGAGATTAAGTTTAGATAAGGTATCATTCGTATAGGAATATATTCTTCCAAATGCTACATCAATAAAAGATGCATTCCAATTCTTCTTAGCAAAAGCTGTTGCGATTTCTAAATTATTTCGCTTTTGTTCCATATCTAAAAGATCCCCTTCAAAATCTATTTCTTCAATCAGCGCTTTGATAGAATCTCTCTTTTCTTTTACTTTTTGTTTTTTTAAATCATTTTTAAGCAATTCAAGTTTTTCAGATATTAGAACTCTTCGTTCATTAAATAAACTATCCGTTTTATGAAAAAGCGAAGTATTTAATAATGCATCTTTTTGACGATATAAAGTAATTTTGGTAGCCCATGATAATCTTCTCACTAAAGTTTCATCTTCTATAGTACCTGCGGAAACATCGACTGTTGAGAGCATTTGCATTAACTTAGATGCTTTTCGATATTTATCCAAGGAACTTCGATTATACAAGATTTCCCAAATTGGCTGAGCCTGAAGTGCAATGTTGGGTTTTAATCGCCAAGATTTGAATGACCAATCCACTTTAAAATCGCGAATGTTTCCAGGTCTAGCAACAAGTGCATTATTGACTCCAATAAGATCAAACGCAGGTGAAATGGGAATAGCAAATTCAGATGCAATTGGAATATCTGAGGTAGTCCCCATTTGTGCCTTTGCATTACCAATTATACACATTGTAAAAATAGCCCAACTAATTCTCAACTTATTCATTTCAGTCAATTCCAATTACTTAATAAAATGGTTTAATAATTTCAAAAGCCAATTAATCATGCTTTCTATAGAGATATTGTAGATTACTTTAAAAAATGTAAAGCATAAATCAAGTTTTTTTAAAAAAAATAAATAGGATGAATGACAAACTTGATTTAAACACCATCAAAAAACATAATTAGATTGATAATCAATCTATTAAGATGAGCATAATGTATCTAAATTGCTCTAAAAAAAAACTAGGTATATTTCCCAAATGATTGAATAAGTATAAAAGAAATATAATAAATGGACTAATCTTGGAATGTTGAGAGCTGACTAAGTAAAAACCTTAAGTCATTATCTAGTTTGGGAAAAAAAATATTAACAAAAAATCTAAACAATAAAAGGATAGGGGATAGGGGATAGAAACAAGAAAAGAAAATAAACTAAGTTAACTTCAATTTTAGTTTAGTTGCATCAATATAATGTTTGTGATTTTTATTTTTTAAAATTCTTAGTAAGATTTCATCAAATTGAACTTTACACGAAACACCACAGGCCAGTTGATTAAGCAATAGATACCATTCTATATGCTCCTTTTTTTCTAAGTTTATTTCTCTTGCTAACGCCTTTACGTAAAATTGATTAGACTTAGAATATTGAGCCATTCTAAAATATACATGAGCCTTAAAATAATCAACCTCACGATCTGGCGCTAGTCTATTTAATATTGTATGTGCTTTTCCAAATTCTTCATTATTGTATAGGAATTTGACAGAATCCATTGGAGCAACTATATCTTCACCCCTTAAATATGCCATTTCCATTGGTTCAAAATAAAACTCCATGGCTATTTCTTCATAATTCAATTTCTTAACTGGGTGAGCGTTTGATGCTATTGGTTGTTCAGATTTTTCTGGGTTACCTTCTCTTTGTATTGGCTCGATATTGGTGGGTTGTGAAGTATCTGAATTAATGTTTTTTTGATTTTGGATTGAATCTGCGGTCGTCTTAAAGTTTTGTGGTACAGTTGGAGCTATTTTATCTGATGCCTTTTGATATAAAAAATACAACAATCCAAGAATAACTAAAACAATTCCTACAACTGAAATTTGGATAAATTTATTCGTATACCTATTGTTGTTTTGAACTTGTTTAATTTTATTTGAAAGACCAATATGTTTTAAATTAGAAATTAAAAGAGAAACACGATTAACTTCCTCTTGTAGTTGGGTATCATTTTGAAGTTTGGATTCAAAATCTCTACGTTCATCAACTTCCATTTCCCCGTTTAAATATCTTTCAATATCTTCCATTTTCATATATTGATTTATATTTTAAAGACATCGTAACGAGTTTTTTCATACATTGGCTGCGGCTAACTCTCAGAGAATCTAAATTTGAAAAATGGGTTAATTTTTGTTCCACTTGTTCAACGTCACTATAACCATCAATGTACTTTAATTGAATAAGTTGAGAACATGGCATCCCTAAATCATTGAGCATTTGTTGAACCAATTTACACGTTTCCTTAAAATGAATACTTAAGTTGATTTCATCCTCAAACCATTGTATGGATTCTTCAAGTTCTATAGCTTTTATTGATTTCTTTGACCTGGACATGTTTAATATAAGGTTTTTACATATTCCAAACATATAAGTTTGAGGCGAAGCTTGGGAGGAATCAAATTTACCAGACTGAATTTTGTCAATAAGCAATATCAAACCATCATGCAATACATCTGGTAAACTTTCATCACTTAAACCGATTTTTTTTATATAGTAAGCACAATTTTTTTCAACTTTCTTCAAAATATATTCAATTGCTGCAGTCTTTTCAAGTCTTAATGCCTCAATGAGTATATCTGTATCATTATACTTATTTAGCAATAATTTGAAATTCAACATATATACTTGTGGTTAGAGCAATGCTCAGTCTTAATCAAGCATAAATGTACAACAATTAAATATTGTCGATATTTCAAAAATTGTAAAGAATAGTAACCTATAAATTCAGCTTACTTTAAATTAGCCAAACTATAAAATAATTAATTAAGAAGTATAATATATTGCATATTTTATAAAATACAAACTATGATATAAACAATAATTACATTTTACATAATTATAATTAAGTTAATTAATTATTCCTTACAAGCATTTAAAGAAATTACTCACAAACCGCCTAAATTATAGGAACTCTTAATTGATCTGACAGTTCTTTATCATAATACATTACTCAACAAGAATAAAACCAGCCCATTGGTAAGGATCGAATCCCATTTCACGCAATTCTTTTTGAGCCCCTTGAAATGCCTGAGGAATGGATAATTTATCGACCAGCCATTTTTTGTAGAACGTTGTCATAAGTAAGGATGTTTGTTTGTCGGGGACTTGCCATAAACTCATAATTAAATACTTAGCACCGGCAATTTTAAAAGCCCTTTGTAATCCATAAACACCTTCATTTCCTTGAATATCTCCTAATCCTGTTTCACATGCAGACAACACCACAAGCTCTGTATTGGTAAGATCCATTTGACTTATTTCATAGGCCGTCCATATTCCATCCTCGCTATCATTCGCCGAATTAACTCCTTTCCAGGCCGCATTTCCTCCTGCCATTATTAAACCTGATCGCATCATTGGGTGGTCAGATATTTTAAAAACATTCGTTTCCTGACGAATATTAACTCCGCCTGCAGCATTAAGCTTTGGATCTGGAAAAAAATAGCCGTGTGTGGCTATATGCAAGATCCTAGGCGAAGGCATTTTATGTTTACCAATCATTTTAATACTTTCCTCCGTTGCATCATGTCCTTTAACTAATCTAACAGGTATTTTAACTGATTGTATAATTTTTTCAAGAGCATTAACTTCTTTTTCTGTGCCTAATAAATATCCCCAAGATCCACCTCTAAGAGATGTATCGATGGAAGAAAAAGAGATCTCATTTATTGATCGTGAAGCCATGACGAAATCTTTAGGTTTAGCATCATTCTGTAATAAACTTGTATCTTTTTCAAAATTTATTCCACCATATAAAACAGCAATATTATTTTTTACATTAAATTTTTGGTCATGTAGTAGTTGGCGTGTACTATTCAGCTCTATGAGTTGATATCGATCTGCTAATGTTTCTTCATTTGAAACAGGAATAGCACTCAAATTAATTCGATGTAGCAAGCCACTCGGTGAAAAATATATTTTAGTAATTCCTTTAATCTGAGATTCTATAGGTTTCCAAAGCACATCATATAATGTTATTTTACTGCCTTCTTGATTAACTATTCCACGATCCGGCATGGAATAAATAGCATTTACATAATCTGATTTACGCTCATTATTAAATAAAAACAATGAATTCAATTTATTTTCTTCGAATAATGGAAGAAAATAGGGTCTAGTCATATCTTTTGTTATGATCAAAGCTGCATAATAAATGCTATCCGCCAATCCTTGGATAGAATATTTGTAATGTATAAATTCTATTGAGGCTTCATTCTGACTAAGTTGTTTTTGTACATCTTTCCAATTTACTTGTTTAAATCTATTTTGATAGGGCTGAACAGTTCTTCTCAAATCTTTTTCAAGCGAATTTGCTTTCATTTCCAAATCAACAACATAATCGCTATCTCGTTCCGATTTTACTTTAGAATATTCTTGAGCCAAACTTCGCAAATAGGATCTATGTAAATTAAACTTATCATAGGTGCTTGAGTCCAAAGTTGCCAAAAACTTGGTATTCTCAACAATATCAGATATAATTCCCTTATAAAATAAAACATTATTATAACATGTTTCAGAAATCGAATTTTCATTTAAATCTAACACTTCATTTCTGACAGAAATATTATGAGCAAATGAAAACATAAAATCTTGCCTTTTTGAAAAAATACTTATATATTTTTGAAGTTCATTTTCAGACATATGCTGAGTTGCATTTAATACTAATGAACGATCTAAAGTATCAAGTTCATTGAGTAACAAATTACATTTTATATAGTCCTTCTTTAAAAAATAGAAACTGGCCAAATTATATATCGCAAGTGTATATTCAGGGTTTTGTTTTCCTAATGTGGATTCAATAATTTGGATATTTTTCAATAATAAGGGTTGAGCTTTTAAATTATCTCCCATATTTAAATACAAATTAGCTAGATTACCTAAAGCTGCAGCATAATCAAGACTTTCAAGACTCATAGACTTTTCATAAATCGCTATAGACTCTAAAATTAATATTTCAGATTCCTTAAAACGGTTTGTTTTCTGATACACGGAACTAAGATTAGTTAATAAAGCCGCATAATCAGGATGCTCCTTTAAATTCAAACTATCAAAGACTTGTTTAGTTTCTAAATAATAATATTCAGCTTTTTTAAAATCTCCTTTATTTGAGTAAACCACCCCAAGATTTTGAAGACTGGAAGCATAAAACAAATTATTTTTTCCTGAAATTTTTAATTTTATGTCTAAAGCTGCTGAAAAATAATATTCCGCTTTTGAATAATTGCCCATATTTATATACAACATTGCTAAATTATTAATACTTCCTGCATATTTATCATTCTCTATACCAAAATTTCTTTCAATCAAACTGATATTTTCAAGAAAAACAAGTTCTGCTTTGTCATACTTTCCCCACTTTGAATACACTAGTGACAACATACTTAAGATATTGGTGTAAAATGGATGATTTAAGTTTTTTATATTAACTTTAAATATTTGAATAGCTTCTAATAAAACGGGTTCCGCTTTTTCAAAGTAATCCATATTATAATATAGCTTACCTAAACCAAAAAGATTACCACAATAAGGAACAGTACATTTTTCATTTCGCTGTTCTTTAATTACCAAAGACTCCAAATAGAGCTGCTCGGCTTTTTCAAACTTTTTCATTTCCATATTAATAATCGCTAGATTATCAAGATATGAAGTATAATATTTGTATTCTTTGCCTACTGTATTCTCAATAATTTTTTTCGACTCAAGAATATTCGCTTCGGCTTCGACAAAATTTCCCATTTTTGCTAATGTCATTCCAAAACCAAATAAGCTTGTTGCATAATCCGGATTTATCCTCCCAAGCACCTCTTCCCTTATTGTCAGAGCTAATTGATACCAAGATAATGCCTCCTTAAGATCTTTCCCTGTAGCTTGAAATATTCTACCATGATTATTACAACAATCACCATATTCTTTAGAGATTTTACCAAACCTATTTAGAGCTAGTGTCTCTGCAGCAACATTTACTTCAAGTGCATTTTTTACGTCTCCTTTATCCGTAAATGATCGGGAAAGCTGAATCAAACTATCAATTTGATGACTTGCTAAAGAATCAACAGTTTGTCCACTAGCCGAATTAATCAAGAGGATTGACAAAAATAACAAAATAAAATTTGTCTTCATTAGGATTTGGTTTAAACGAATAAAATTAATCTAAGTTGCTTTTCATGCAAACATAACATATTCTCCCTAAGTACACCTTCCAAAATATTTATTTATAAACCAAGACTTGAATGTCAAAGAATATTCAACATTCCCCATTTAACACTTCAAATTATTAAGCAATAGGGAAAACGATTGAAGACTATCACCGGAACATTCTAATTACTTACTTTATTTAGATCAGTCACCCATAAGAAAAATTGAAAAGTCATTCATTTACACCTATACAGAGGTCTTGTCCCGTTGTAAAACGGGATCTCGCTGCCTTGTCTCGACTTAAGTATTGGGACTTGTCCCGATCGAAGTATTGGGACAAGTCCCGACAGAAGCGTCGGCAAGCCTATTTTGTTAATTCTTTATCAGAGTTCTTTATCTTCATGGCTATAGCTTGGCGTGGATTTTGTATATACGGCTTAATATTGTGAGTTCGTTCTTTTTATTTACACCATTGCTCTTCCAAAGCAAACGGTATCTCTGTATGCTTGTGGCGAAATATCGGCATTGTTTTTAAAAAACCTACTAAAATAATATTCGTCAATGTAGCCCAACTCATAGGCAATTTCTTTTACTGCTTTGTTGGTTAAATACAATTCTCTTTTGGCTTCAATTACTATTCTTTCAGAAATTAAATCGGTTAGTGTTTTATTAAAATGTGTTTTGGTAAGTTTAGCTAAGGCCTTTGCAGATATATTCAACAAGTCGGCATAATCACTAGCTGAATGCTTGGTCTTGAAATGAGTTTCAATATAATTTTTAAGGTTTTGAAGAATAAAAGGTTCTTTGTTTTCTGCAGGATTAATTTGAATTTCTGTTTGTTGTTCTGCTTTTAGTCGGGATGCGGTGATTAAAAATATTTTTAAATATGAAACCAATAATTCATATTGAGCCAATGCAGGGTTTTGCATTTCAACTGTTATTTGTTCTAACAACATCTTAAAAGTACTGTTTGCGTTTTCATCAACAGTAACAAATGGTGGATTGTAAATATTATTAAACAACACACCATTACAAGCTACCTCTTGATGATGCTTGTGTATGCAAAAAAAATCGGGATGAAAATTTATGACAATTCCCTGTATTTGCTCATCCGTTTGAAACATAAAAGGCTGATAGGGCGAAAATGCGAATAAAGTATTTTGAATAAAATCGTATTCAGAAAAATCTGCCTTTGCAGTTCCTTTCCCATTTTTTATTCAAATCAATGAGTAATAATTCAGTCGCTGTATGTGATCAAAATGGCTGTTGTTGTTGAACGAAAAAACTTTAAAAGCTAAATTTCCTGTTTGCGGATTAATCAAAGTATAGGTCACTGAACTCATCATCTATTTATAAGATTATTTCAATTTTCTATCTTTTTCATCAATAGCCAAATCATTGATACTTGCATATCTTTTTTGCATTAATCCATTTTCATTAAACTCCCAATTTTCATTGCCATAAGCACGCCACCATTGCCCTTTTACATCTTGATACTCATATTCAAAACGTACCGCCATTCTGTTTTCACGAAATCCCCATAATTCTTTTTTGAGTTTATAATGTAATTCTTTTTGCCATTTTCTCTTCAAAAAAGCTACGACTTCATCTCTGCCATTTATAAATTCTGTGCGATTTCGCCATTCGGTATTTATGGTATATGCTTTTGAAATTCTTTCTGGGTCTTGACTATTCCACGCATCTTCTGCCAATTGTACTTTTTGCAATGCGGTTTCCAATGTGAAGGGCGGAAGTGGTAATTTTTGTTCTGTATTTTCCATTTTATCTATCTTTTTTTTAAAAATGCGAACCAGCATAAATGCTGGTTTGCAAAAGTATTAATTATATTGATGGCGCTAAAGGAAAATCTACAGGAACTTTGGTAAGGTTGTGTAAATAATTCATAGCTGTTTTGTCGCTGACTTGTAGTATTAAATCCACTAAATTTTCATTGGTATAGCCAGCTGCAAAAAAAGCATCAATAGTTACTTCACCTGCGTTACCTCTGTTTTTGGTAATATCAGAAGCCAATCCAACTAATGCGTTCAATTTGTTGTCCGATGATTTTCCATGTCTAATTTCGGTTAATTGTTCATCGTTAAAACCATTCATTTTGCCCAAAACCAAATGAGCACTTTGACAGTAAATACAACCATTTTCTTGGCTCACAATTAAGTTTACGGCTTCCTTTTCTTTGTTTGAAAGTGATGTTTTGGCATTTTGATAAGCCAAAAATCTTTCTAAACCATTTTTTGAGTAGGCAATCGTTGCATACAAATTTGGTACAAAGCCCAAAGCTTTATTCAAATTATCAAAAATTGCTTGGTTGTTTTCCGAAACTTGTGCTCTTGTTGGAACTGTGAAAGTTGTCATTTTTTATTTTTTAAATTGTTTGTCGTTATTGACGATGCAAAGATGTGACAGCTTTAAATCTTATAAAATGGATAAACAACGCCAATAGATGGACAATTTTTTTGTTTCTTCTTAGTCCGTTATTTTGAATGTACTTCATTCTGAAATTAGTTGACTTATCTTCTTTTTAGGAGTCAAGCTATTTAAGGAATATTCAATGTCCGGGCTACTCGCCGGCAGGATGAATACCGATAATTTGTGCCAGGGTTGTAACTTTCAAATATAAGGATATCATTTATTATGGAGTTATCCCTGCTATGGGTTACCAATGTTACCAGCAGTGCCTTTTGAATCATGCACTCTAAACCTATAGCCTACAGAAAACTCATAGGCATTACTTTCGATTTCCTGAAAACGATCAAATGAAAAGCCTGCCAGAAATGAATTTAGCTCAACAGTGGCAGAGACTACATAAATAGTAATGTATCTTCCGTTAAAATTATTGGTTGATTTGGCAAAAAACCCAAGTTGCACAAAATTCGGATTAAGCGATTTAGGGTACCATCGGTTATTAAATCCAAATAATAGTTGTTCATATGGCCCTTGGCTCGAAAATAGAAATGAAGGTACAATCGAGAATTTCTGAACCAATGGGATCTCAACATGACCATGTAGATTAAATCGCTGATAAAGTTTGCTTACACTTGAATCAGAAAAAGATACGTTGGGTCTGTTCAAATGATGTAATGCGCTTCCAAGATTAAAAGAAAAATGGGTGTTTGACTTATATTGCCAAAGCAGACCTACAGAAACATCTGTAAAATTAGTTTTTTCGTTGATTCCAGTGGGTGGCATCCCTCCTGGCCACTGAGCATTCTCAAAATCTATTTTACTGGTTGTCAAACCAACATTAAGACCAATGGCAATTGAATGATGTAAATTATTAGGATTACCTAAATGTTGATTAACCGATGAGGAGAAATTGATGGTTGTATTCTTGAAATCAAGGCTACCTGCTTTATCCTGAATGGCAAGTGCTCCAAAACTGATTTTACGGACGCAGCCTGAAGAAAATTTATATTCGGCGGATACAGCACTTGTCTGGTACGAATTATCTTTAAGTAAAGATGCCCATTGATTTCGATGATTAGCTCTTAGCCTAATTAGTCCTTCAAAGTTTCCTGTTAATGCAGAATTAAAATAAAGGGGCATATTTTCCCATTGCGTAAAGACAGCGTCTTGCGCAAGTGCTTTTGAACTACCAATTAAAATCACCGTAAGTGCAATTAATATTGGTTTATTTTTCATTAGGGGTTTTCTTTGATTTGAAAGTAATCAATAAGTGATGTTAATTTCTATTTATTCAATTGCCGGTAACTCAAAGGAAAGTTGATGCCTACCCTAAAAACTAAGCTTCTGAAACACAAATTTGCAGGCATCAACCTTTGCCGATATTTCTTTATTTTTTGCATCGGCGAATCTTCAATGTTAAGTCTCGTCCGTAAGGCGATAAAGTCGTTACTTGGAACTGGCATACAGGGAAAGGTTGTCATTTATTATTTCCAATTGATCGTTATTTTTAAAGTGATATTCTCTGGAAAGCCTAAAAATAATACTTAGTTTTTTGAATGATCAATGTTTTTTTAAAATAATCTTATTTTGATGCATTTGCTCTTGTTTAGCTGACATGAGTATTTGGATTTAAAGCTCCGAATATTAATTCTTTAGCATCGAATTTTTGCTCTATTAAGGGGCGGGGCACATTGATCTGGGTTAAGCAAGATGTGCAACAAAGTATTCATTGTTTCTCGTAGAACGAGACAAGCTATCCTCCGGACGCAACGAATACTTAGCGGTGATAGCCAGTTATTTTTCAGGTGATTTATTTGGTGTCCTCGCAAATAAGTAGAATTTTTCTTCTCATTTTTCAAATTTTAAAATTTCTATAATCTTCCCAATATTCCCCCATAAATTATTAATCAATATATCATTACCGTCTATAACCAGTTTCTGATTTGGACCACATACTTCATCAGAATTGGCGACTTCCCCAACAATCGAAAGAAGTAATCCTGTTATAAGTCCTTTATTAATTACTGGTTTTCCTTGCTCTACATTTATAAAACTTTCTTCGGGCTTTAGGATAACATGGTCCGCTAATTCATCTCCATGCAGTAACGAACATCGTACGGAGACATACACTAGTTCCTTAAGTTCCTTTCCTTGAATATTCACTTGTCCACCTTTCCTCAAAATGAAGTTTCCTCCTGAAGCACATTGATAGATAAATTTTTCATTTTCCTTAATAAAGTCCTTAATTCTGGGGCCAGTTTTTTTAGCGGTCCATTTTTTCTTGCCAGTGGAATCAAGCGCTACTGAAATCTGAATTAATGCATTTTCATAATCTTTTTGAATTAAATGATTTATTGCTGTTTCAATCCTTTTACTAATTGTGCTCATATTATTTAGCTCTAAAATTTCTTAAAATATAATCGATTTATAAATTGGCTATAACACAAAGGAAATTTGATGCCGCCCCTAAAAGCTAAGCTTCTGAAACATAAATTTGCAGCATCAACTTTTACCGATTTAAGAATGTCTTCTGTTGCCATAGTTTATTTATAGGTTTGCATTTGCCAATCAATAATATTTCGTTCACTTGTGTCAACCGCTACACCAACCAAAATTATTTTTTTCTTGGTCGTGAAGAACCGCTGATAATACTCTTTCTTTCTTATTTGCTCAATTGCAATAGAACTGTCGTTTTGTTTGAACTCAATGATGTGTATGTAATTTTCTGTTTCAACAACAGAATCAATTCGTCCTTTGTTTGTTTCTAACTCTGATAAAATTTTAGTGTCAAGCAAAGTTAGAAGCAAATGAATATGACTTTGAAAAAAACCTTCGGCTATTTTCATGTCATAGGACATTGATGCAAAAATGCTTTGAACAATTTTGAAAAATAATTCAAGGTCATTGTTTGACAATGCGGTTTTAAGATTTACTAAAGTGTCAAGGGGAATTGGTGATGCGCCACTCGCTTTAAATTCCTCAAGTCCGCCAAGTTCAAAATATTTTGCATTTAACTGATTAACTAAATCAATCATTGCTCTTTGTCTGCCAAGTTCAGACGCAATTTCAGTTTCAGTTGTCATGTCTTCAAACGTAGAACCCATTCTTATGCTTGGCTTCAAATGAAATTGCTTTATGCCGTAAGGTATAATTCCTAAAAACTTTTTCCACTCAACTGAAACTTCGTTCTTGTGAGTGTCGTGCCACTCTTTGGCCACTTTCTTATGTCGTTCTATTATGTCAGGGATAGAACGAATTGTGTCGGCAACCGATCCGCCTAATTTGAAATGATGCTCAAATGCCTGCATGATTTCCTTTTCAATTTCAAATGAGTTTCTAAAAGCAAGCATGAGTGTCATTATTCCTAAACCAAATTGAAGAGCATATTTTTTGTCTCTTGCTTGTTCGGATAAAGTGTTTACCATTTCAAAGTGCTTGTCAAACTCTTCTTTGTAAGTCGTCTCGTAAATATTTATCAGTTCTGTATTGGTCATTTCTTGCAGTCAGTTTCAAGTTTGCACTGTCGCCCTAGGGTTGCCGCATACACAAAGGAAAGTTGATGCCGACCCTAAAAGCTAAGGTTCTGAAACATAAATTCGGATGCACCAATTTTTGCTGATATTTCTTTATTTTTTGCATTGGCGAATCTTTGATGTCAGGTCTCGTCCGCAATTCGAGAAAGCCGGTACTTGGAACAGGTATATAGGGAAAAGCTGTCATATTTTATTTCCTAATGAGTGTTAATATTAAAGTAATATTCTTTGAAAAGCCTAAAAATAATACTTAGGTAGTGAAATTTTCAATATTTAAATGTAAAAATACTGTTGGCAACCATTTATTAAGCCATTAGGGGATAAAAGGGATGATTCCGGACAATACCTTGACTCGAACAGATTGTACAGTATGAAATGAAATGTGGGGATATGGAGATGATTGTGGTGGAGATTTAAGTCAAGGAGATATAAACTTTAGTATGTATTTATAATCTGGTTTAAAATCCTCATTTACAAATTCTATTGAACCACAACGATCACACTTTAAAGTATCTGATTGAAGTAGGTGTGTAACAATTTAAAATATGATTCTGATTGTTATACCATTTTGTTTCAATTTTGATGGTATCTGTTTTTGTATTTTTATACTGGAATTATGAAGACAATAACATCTTGGTTTTTGAAAATACAGAGACAGTATGTATTGTAGTATTTGAAATATCGCTTCAAAAAAATAAAACTCGTCTTAAGATGAATTTACAGGTAATTGATCTTCAAACTGTTGATTATGTCGTAATCGAGTATAATAGCCATGTGTTTTAAAAATCATCATCTAAAACTAGACTTTTTTCCTTTAGTACTTTTTTAAAGTTAGTTTTTTACTTAACCATTGCCGAAACGCTGGCTTTGTGTATCGGGGCAAAAACTTTGAAATGGATTAAACGAAAAACGGGTTGGGTTCCTTCAAAGTCAGCCGGTTTTTTTCCCAATACCTCACTCCACCACGACCAATTTTTTAGAAACAAGCCCCCCACCACAGCGAATCGAAACCCAATAGTTCCCAGCCCGAAATTCCGGCAAGCGCAACGGTTCCACCAAATTCATCGTCTGGTCAAGCCAAACCGTTCGCCCAAAAACGTCTGAAACCGAAACCTCGACTGACTCCGACAATTGCCCGCTAAAAATCAGGCGAAACGGCCCCGCTCCGGGGTTGGGCGAAAGCTCAAAATCAAATGCCTCAGTAATCGGGGCGGAAGTCAAATCCGGCAGTTGTACCAAAGTTTTCACAGTGTTCGTCAAAACTGGAGCGTTGAAATCAAAATAGATAAACGCCCGGTTTTGGGCAAAATCCCCCAACTTCAAACTGTTTTTTGGCAAAATGGAAAAGCGGACAAAGCCATGGCTGCCCGCCTCGTCCCGACTCGAATCGGGCAAATGGATGTTTCCGAAAAAGAATTCGAGGACGTTTTGCCTGTGCAGAGCCCATGACATCTGGTGGCTTGCGCCCAAAATTTGCAGAGAAGAAATGTCGAGTGCGGTAAGGTCCAAACTGTCCAAAATGCGGACGAACGTGGCTGGGAAGTTGCCAGTGTTTTGAAACCGAACCGTGTAGATTAATCGCTGTCTCGATAGCACGGTTTTTTCGGTCAATCGCTCCGGTTCGCAATCCTTGTCGTTCGGGTCGAAACTGCTTACAACGGATTCTTGCCGTTCCACAAAGTTGTTCGAGCCGTCCAAATCCGCCGCCGACGTGGGCGAAACGTGGACTGCAAGGTTCAATTTTTCCCCAATCCAAACGGTTCCATCGAGCAAAACAGAGACCTCGATTGGCCGATTTTCAAACCGCAACAAATCCTGTATTTCCCAAAAAATAGTGTCACCGGAAAAATGACTTGGCGCGGGAGTGGCGGCTAAAAACTGGATTTTCTGCGGCATCGTCAGCCAAACTTGGGCATTCGTCTGCAAAGTCCCCCAGTTTTTGATGTGGACAAAAACCGTGTTCCCAAAGCCCGGTCGGAACCGCTGCGCGAGGTTGAAATCAATGCCCAAATCTGTCTTATATTCCTGAAAATGAATGCCTTGCAAACCATAAGGCGCGATTCCGTCCAAGGAAACGGGCGGCGTGGTCACGTCCGTAAATCGGCTCGTCGGTAGGGCAAAAAGTGAATCTTGGGCTTGGGCGTTAACGAAAAGTTGGAAGTTGCCCGTGCTGTCCGTCGTCGCGTGGAAACCGAAGAGTTTGGTTTTGATCACGACCTCTGCCATGCCTGGTTCACCTGCGTCCAATTGGCCGTTTTGGTTGAGGTCTTCAAACACCTGACCGCTCGCGAATTTGAAGGCGAAATCGGCCAGCGGGCGGCGGTAAAAACTTGGTTTCGCGTCAGGGCCTGGCCCGGGAGAGGCCATATAAATGAAACCTCGATGCAGGATAAATCGTTTTTCAAAATTCTGGTTGACAGGCGGTAGCGTTGCCGAGATGTCCGCCCATTTTGCCCCGCCGTTCATCGTGGTGAACATTTTTGGTTCGGCTGTGCTGGGATGATAGCCGTACAAAACCAGTGTGTCGCCCACCCCCACAAGTTGTTCGGGCCACAGGAAATTTTGGCCATTTTGCCCAAGCAAACCGTTGCTGGCTTCTTCCCAAGCATCGCCTTTTAACCTGTAAACCAAGAGTTTGTTGTTGATGAAAAAATTGTCTGGTTCGGTCGCCCAGATTCGATAGACTTCTGGATTGCTGCCCATTCCTGTGGTTGGAATCCAGCTCGCCCCGTTGTCGAGGCTGTACGAAATGGCGTCTTTATTATAATTCAGGATAAACAACCTGCCCGCGTGGGCGGCGATTTGGGTCAAACTGGGAAAATTCGAGGGCAGCGGAACGAGTGTCCAAGTTTTCCCCCAATCATCGGAGCGATACATTTCTGGGCCCCATTGCCCGAACAACGCCTGCCCAGTAGAGACGATATTTTGGGGCGCAAACCCGTTAACCGCCGGGCCAGGGAAGGTTTCCCACGTTTTGCCGCCGTCAGTGGAGTGGGCGGCGTTCAGGCCATTGGGCAGCAAGATATGTTCGCCCTCGAAAACACCTCGCCAATTGCTGCCGAGGCCGTTGCGGAAGTATTCCCAACTAGTGCCGTCGTCGCGGCTGATGTGGCTGTGCTCGTTTTCGAGGAAGAGCAATTTGTCGCCATTCGAGAGCAGGGCTGCTGGGTTTTGGGCGGTGTTGATGGCATCTCCGACCGCGCAGCCGAGGAGTTTTCCGTTGCTCGAAAGGCGGTACGTGCCGTTGAAATCCGTGTGAAAAAGTTGGACGTTGTTGCCCGAAACGATACTCGTGATTTTGGCGGGAATTTCCCCGAAAGGCGTCCATGTGTCGCCGTAATCCGTTGATTTTGAAAACGTTCCGGCCACGTCTGCGTATAAAATGCCCTCGGATTCGAGCATGTCCAACACCTGCCAATTGGCTGGCGGTAGGGTATCCCAAGTTGCCCCGCCGTCGAAGGAGCGGTAGCGGTTGTCGGCTTGTGTGAACCAGTTTTTATAGCTCGCAAAAAGCACGCCGCCCGCATTGTACATGCTGACTGAACCGACCGTTCCGCCCGTCGGGTATGGTGCTGACACTACATTGAACGTCTTGCCGCCGTCGCTGCTTTTTCGAAGTGCTTCGTAGGTTCCGAACCAAATGTCGTCGCCCATTTTAGCCATGCTGCGGGAGGTGGTTTGCATGTCGCAGGGGGCAACATCCACCCAAGTTTGGCCGAAATCGGTGCTGCGGTAGAGATAAAATTGCCAGTTCACGAGCATCGCGCCGTTGCTGAAAATCAGTTGTTTATAGTCATAAAAAGTGGAACTGGCGGAAGGCAGTTCTTGCCATGTTCGCCCCGTGTCCGCACTGACGAACATCGTTTGGAGCGCAGTACTGGTCGCGTGGGCGTAGATTTTGCCTTTGTCTTCGGCCAGCGCGAACTGTGGGTATGCGGGCATGGTCGGTAGCGCGGTATTTTGCCAAATGCGCCCGTCGAAGGAGCTGTAAATCCGTTTATTCTGACTCGAAGGATAGGGCAGGCCGAAAAAACGGTCGCCCACAAAAACGATGCTATAAAACGAGGCGGGTTCTGGGTTTGGAACTTCCGTCCATTGGGCTTTAAGGCACAAGTACTGGAGCAGGAAGGAAAGGGTGAGGGATAAACGAATTTTACTCATGTGGGTCAATATTTAGCGGGTTGGGAATGTTAGAAATTAAAAAAATGTGCGGATGGAAAAATAAAAAATATAGAAGATTTGGGAAAGAATGTTGGCTCAGTTTCTTTCCAGCTACAATATGGTTAGTATGTCGTTGGTCTACTGTCAAAATCATAGTTTCATTTTATGTTTATAGTCGACCGTTTGGTTTTTGTTGATTCGTATTTTAGGTTTTTGACTAACGTCATCAGCCAAATCTGAAAATCAATACGTTTCAAATCCAAGATCGCTTGGTTTTAAATCAAATTTAGTTATAGATTTTCTAATTCGACTTACTAAGCCCAATTTTCTTTTTTGATCAAGTATGAGGTGCTCAATAGGTGGCATATAATGTATTTTTATAGTGACCATCTCGTCGAACCGAGACAAGTGAGTCCAAATTATTAAAGCAAGCTTGCCTTCAGTGCTGAGATTTCAGAAGCACTTCCACTTTTAAAGCACACAAGTATGAAGTAGTTCCACTTAATAATTTTTAATTTCCATAAAAATATTATTCCAAAGTAACTAATGTAAATATATTGGGATAGTATTCCTATGCTCAACAAGACAGAATTTTATGAAATTTCATATATTTAATTAAAAAATAAATAGAATCAAAATGTAAGAAGTCGTAATATATTTACAAAGGTTCAATTCAAATACATTCAAGTCAATTTTAAATAACAAAATATTCGGTCTTGCCTGAATGACGCAGTCGGGCTGGAACTTCCACATAGGCAATTTCTGCTTGGCCGTACCCATGCAGGTTTCGTGCAACAAAGTATTCATTGTTTCTCGTAGAACGAGACAAGCTATCCTCCTGACACAACGAAAACTTAGCTGTTATGTGCCGTTATCTTCTCTGTTCAATTAATTTGAAAAGGTCGTCCGTTATAATAAAGTTTTTAAACCCTTTCTTTGCTAAGCCTTTTATTAGAACTTTGTCTCCACTCCAAATCTTACATCTAAAATGTTTTGAGTACGCGATATAAAGTGTGTCTTTAGGATCAATATCTGAAACTAATTTTTCTGCATTAATCCATGATGTGATATTTATTTGCTCATCTGAGATAAATTTAATTCCCTTGTAGATTTGAAATTCAGCTTCTTGAATTTGATCCAAGGTCAAGCCTGATATTTTGACTAATCTCGTATAATGTTTTTTAATTTCTACTCTCAAAAAGTCAGGAGCTATAAATTCAACGTATTTTCCACTATTTATAAGTAAATCACCAATTTTCCCATTCGTGTTTAATATTGCGCTAAAAACAATATTAGCGTCAACAATAATTCTCATTTAATAAATCTTTGACGGTTCTGAGCCCACCAAGATGAATTTACTTCATCAGCAAGTTTGTCCACATCTGATTGCTTAGCTTTACTTTTTGAAGTCGCTTCTAAATATTTAATGTAGTCAATAAGACGTTGAAGTGCAAAGCTATCTATGGAAGATGACACCGTTATGGTGATTTCTTTGTTTGATGTCCGTTCGATATGCATAACATAGATTTTGAATCAAAGATAAGAAAAAGTGTTGATTCTGAGTAAAATACTGATTTTTAGCAGGTTGCGATAATGGCCCATAAAACACAAAAGAAAGTTGTTACCGACCCTAAAAGCTAAGCTTTTGAAACATAAATTTGCAGGCATCAACTTTTGCCGATAATTCTTTATTTTTTGCATCGGCGAATCTTCGATGTCAAGTCTCGTCCGTAAGGCGATAAAGTCGTTACTTGGAACTGGTATATAGGGAAAGGCTATCATATTTAATTTCCTAATGAGTGTTAATATTAAAGTAATATCCTTTGCAAAGCCTAAAAATAATACTTTGTTTTTTGAATGATCAATTTTTTTTAATAATAATCTAAATTTGATACATTTGTTTTCATTAAGCTGACATGTGTATTTGGATTTTGAATGCTCCAAATATACATTCTTTAGTATTAATTTTTTGCATAATTATGGGGTGGGTCAGATTGCTACGGATTTGATGGGTCACTTTAATCCGGATTTGGTGGGTCAATATGCTCCGGATTATGCATTGGCTTTGCAAGCTCTATTAAAAACTTTGGTCGTGAGGTATCTTGTGCGGTCATTAATTGTGCTTGCAAATTGCGTTGGCTATGTAATTGTCCATTCATTCCAAGAGTCAAATGGAGAAGCTCCTTTTTTTATATAGTATTCCACAATATCGTAAGCAATTTCAGGTTTACTTTTGCCGAATAATTCATTTGTAAAAGTGTCTGAAAGTTTGGGGCTTATACCTTTTAATTGTTTTACTTCCTCAATTGATTTTCCAGTCATTGCAACTAAATCATCCTCTGGGATTAGATTCTCTGTTTCACCTTCTTTTAAAATCGCAAAGCCTCTTTCGAATAATTGTTGTCTGAGGATTTCTTTATCTTCGTCTGGATTTAATGCTAAATGTTTACAAACTGGAGTGATAGTTTTTTTCATATCAAAAAAATCATCGTCAACGATTGCTTTCCATTTAATTTTCAAAAGTTCAAGTGTTCTAATTATGCCTATTATTGATTCCTTTCCTTGTGCATTAACCACCGAAATATTGTTTTTGTAAAAATGAGTTGCAGGATTTCTGAAACTCAAATTCGGAAATATTATTTGTTCGGTTTCTCCCTCAACAATTAAAACTATGTCAGCAAAAAACATTTCCGATGAAAGTCCGCTATTTATTTGCCTTGCAAGTTTGTTATCAATGTCTTTATAGTCAATAGGCAATTGATTTACTTCTGTAAAATCAGAAGGCTTGTCAAGTCTTATAATTTCTCGTGGATGAAAGCTTGATAATAAGATAGATGAATGAGAGGTAATGATTATTTGTGAAAGGTTGTCTGCAATAAATTCCTTAAAGAGCTGTCCTAAATAACGAATGCCCAAAGGGTGCAGGAACAATTCAGGTTCATCAATAAAAAATATTCGTGCATTGGATGACTTATATTTTAACGCCACTTCTAAAATACCAATAATTAAAGCACTTTGTGTTCCAGTTCCAGTTTCATCAATATGAATAAACTTATCCTTGTCTTTAACATATAGTTCTAAATTTCTGAGCAATTCAGAAGGTTCGTTGTCTTTAGTCAGTTGAAACTTTATGTCATTTATGAAACTTATAATTTTTGCATTTTTTAATATCTCTGCTTTCTGATTTCCTAAAACTTCTTCAACCAATCCATTTAAGTTATTCAATGCAATTTTTAATTCACCATACCTTCCCGAATCTTCCAAAACAGATTTCATAAGTTGGCCATAAACAGTCCATCGTGAGCCACTTAAATCGTCCTTGGCATTACGCAAAGAATCTACACCTATAATTTTACAAAGACCTGAACGGACTTCTTTGATTTTTTGGTGTAAAGGATGCTTGCCATTTATTAAAATTTTAAACTTTGAATCTTTTTTTTCCGTAACTTCTTCTTCTGTATCTTCATCGGTTGCATCGACAGCCGTTTCAACTGCATCTGAATATCGTATCTCGATAAAAGCCGAAGATGAATTTGCTTTGAATTCTTTATACAAAATACCCTGATATTTCTTGGCAATATCAAGTTTATAGATTTCAGCCCCATCTTGAAAGTAAAGGAATGCTGATAGTCGAATAGGCTTAGTATTAACGTAATAGTCGGATTTACTTATACCAACATATCGAGGGTCTTTGTTGCCAAGAAGAAATTCAATTACAGAAAGAATATTGCTCTTGCCTGAATTGTTTTTTCCAATAATGATTGTCTTTCGTGAATTAAAATTCACAAGGTTGTCCTGTGGTGGAAAACTTTTATAGTTGTTAATTATTAGTTGCGACAAGAACATAATTGCATCCTATTTAATGTTTACTTCAATTATTTTACTTGTGTCAATTCCTAAAATGTCCACCACTTTAACCATTACTTTGTATTTACCTTCTTTCTTGTATTCGTGTGCTACGCTGGTAAATTCAAGTGTTGGAATTTTCTTGGTTCGGAAACTTTGCCATTCGTTTTCAAACAAATAATTTCCACTCCATTTTTCTTCTGTTTCTCCTTTGTCGTTTTTTACTTTTATGATTTCCTTTTTGTCCTCGTAATTGAAATCAATTGCCCAATAGTCAATCCAGTCGAACCAATTTTTTGTTAATACTGTTCTTGTGATAATTCCGTTTTTGTCTTTTTCAATTTTGAAAATTTGCCCATCTTCAATTACTACTTTACTTCCTGCTCTCATTGATTGTTGGAGTTCTTCAATGTCGTCTTGGGTATAGTGAGTAACGAAGTCGGTTAGATCAATGGTAATTGAATTGCCTTTTATTTTTTCTTTGGTATTTAAGTAAGCAACATCAAAGAACTTTACTTGCCCTTTATCAACTGCTCTTTTATCAAAAACATCTTTTGGAATGTATTTTAGTGTAACAGAAACGCCTTTTTCTTTTAGTTCTTGAATGAATTGTGGTGTTAGACCCATTTCAAATTCAAAGCCTAAAACATCTACCTGTGTATAAAGTTTTTGACGGCACTCTTCAAAAATATCCATTAGTCTGCTTTGTGTAACTGGTACATCTAATGGACCAACATTCACAAAACGTCCTGCTTTGCTTCCGTGTAATGCTGCGTGACCTTCTATTCGTTTTGCTTTGTATGCTTCTAAAATTAAATCAACATATAAATCTTCTTTGGCTTTGCGTTTACCGTTGGTAAGGTCGTCCATAAAAAACTGCCTTTCATATTTACCAAGGTTGAGTAATTCAAAAGCCCTGAAATCTTTTCCGCTTGCTTGTAATTCTCTTTGAACCCCAATTAAACGTTTTCTAGCTGTATGAACAGAAAACCTTCCCAAATCAGAAGTAATCCATTTACGTCCCAATTTTTCTGCAACTGCTGCTGTTGTGCCACTACCACAAAAAAAGTCGGCAATTAAATCACCTTCTTTGGAAGATGCTTTTATTATTCTTTCCAAAAGGGCTTCGGGCTTTTGGGTCGGATAACCTAACCTTTCATCTGCTTGTGAATTAATTACAGAAATATCGTTCCAAATATTACCAATCGGTTTTCCTTTATCATCCTCTGGTCTTAGTTTCCTGAAAGGCTTCCCGTTTTTTGTCCATCCCAAATTCCCTGCCTCGTCAAGTTTAACCAATTTATCTTTTTCCATACGCCAGCCACAAATTTTAGGAGTATACCCTTTATATTCATAAACCATCGTTGGTCTAGGACCCATAGTAAGTGACCTTTCTACAGGGCCGTCATAATATTTTCCCTTCTCATCTTTATATTTATATTTTTCAGCCAACTCTGCTTCTGAATATGGCATTCTTATATCATCATAGTTGAAATACGCAGTTTCTGACTTTGAATAAAAAAGTATGGAATCAGTGAATATATCAAAATTTATAGATTCATGCTGTGACCCTTTCGGATTTGTTGAACGGACCCAAGTTATTTCATTCCTATAATTTTGATTGCCAAAAACATCATCAAGAATCATTCGCATATAACTATTAACTCTTCCATCACAATGAACATAGATACTTCCATCAACAGTTAAAAGTTTGTGCATCAATTTGATTCTTTCATACATCATACTTAGATAAGATGAAATCCCCT
Organism: Saprospiraceae bacterium; assembly: GCA_044228225.1. Lineage (GTDB taxonomy): Bacteria > Bacteroidota > Bacteroidia > Chitinophagales > Saprospiraceae > Vicinibacter. Next base: position 64,548 of record JBGAVH010000009.1, read on the forward strand.
TTCCCCAAGTATCACGGTAGGCAATCTCTTCAATAATACTTTGTTTCTTTTCGGCTGTTTCACCACCAATTTCAATATTAAAACCAAAGTCAGCACCAACAGCAAATGGTGGGTCAATGTAAATTAATTTCAGGCCGCCTTCCTTTTCAATTTCTTCTCTTATTGGTCCGTTAACTAAGGATGAAAGAATAAGTTTGTTATCTCCCCAAATCAGTTTATTGGTCCATCCTTTAAGTTGGCGACCTCTAAAATCGGTTTCGAAAAGTAGGTTGGCTTCACCAGCTTTTTTTGTTTCTTTTCTTGGTTCATCTATATGCTCTATACTATGAAAAGGTAAAGCAACATTGGTTATATCTTCTTTTCTTCCGTTCCAAAATAGAAACACATCTTCTTCGTCTGCAAAAAGTTTATAGATAAATTCTTTAGGAATTTTTTCTCCTGCCTTAATCAATTCAATAATTCTGTTTTTATCTGTATCGTTCAAATTCATAAATCAATAGGATTATTTAATGTGAGTTCAGGAATTCTATTGAAACCATTATCTCGTGTTATTAATTCGTTGCAATGCAATAAGGTTGTTGCAGCAATTATAGAGTCAGCAGGTTTTATATTGTAAAGTTGTCGTATTTCAATAGCTCTATTAACCACTTCTTCACTGATTGGTAAAATTGTAACTACAGAAAAAACAGCATTAAAAAACTCTTCAGCTTCTTGAGTTAAGCCTGGGAATCCTAAAACCTCAAGCCTTGATAAATCAGAAACGGCAATATCGTCCTGTTCTAATAATTCTTTTAGTTGAGGATATTCTGGCTTTGCAGCGAAAATCAATATGTTGCTATCTACTAATCTCATAGCCCATTGATTTTACGTTCCTCTCTGTCTTTCTTTTGCCACTCAACTGGGTCTCCAAAGCTTGAGACATCAGCACCCTTTTTCAATATTCGTTTTGCTTCGTCTTTTGTAAGCGGAGTTTTTAAATCTTTTAAGCCAAAAAGTTTTAAAACATCATTGAAGGATTTCAGATTATTCTTGACATCTTCCCATTTCTCTTGTTTAACATACACTGCTGTATATGTGTATTCCATCTGTGCAGTGTTTATGTCTTTGCACCAAGTAGCAAGTCGTTGTATTTTTCTTATGTCGTCTAAATCTTCACGCCCCTTTGTTTCTAAAATATAAAATGTAGTTGGTGAAGTTTTGATAAAAAAGTCAGGAAAGAAGGAAGCGATATTTCCGTTCTCTTTTTGGTATTCAATGCTAAAGTTTACGCCACCTTCTCCAAAAGTGTTTTTTGCAAACGAAACCACATCATTAAACCTGCTTTCGCAGAAAGAAGAAAATTCTAATTCAAACGAATTGTCGCCAATGATTTTATTGAAAACTGATTTTTTAGGCACAAGGAATGGTTGGTTTTCTGCAACCTTTGGCTTTGTAAGTTTTAAGGAAATAAAGTTTTTTACTTCTGCTTTTCCTTTATCTGTTATGGTTAATTTGTCAATGGCTTTTTTGAAAGTGGTTTTCAGAATTTCTTTTGGATGAATTTCTGAAAGGTGTCTCATTGTTTGTGGGTCGCTTAATTCCACTTCTTTGGTGAAGAGTTGGTATTTGATAAAGCTTTCCACTTTTGGGTAAAGAATATTGAAACCACTGACTAAACGACTATCTTTTAAAATGCCTGAAGTAAAAAAGCTAATTACATTTCTGTAATCTGATGTTGTGTCTTTGAAAACTGTTTTATGCGAAAAATCACCGTCAATGTCATTGAAAACGATTTCCTTCAATTCATCACTATTGAATTTTTTCTGTATTACTTTTTCGTTTTTGAATTTGCTAACATCAATAAGTTCAAGGTTTTTAAACTCTCTATAAATTCTTGGGCTCATTTGCGGAATAGGAATATCCAAAGCATCTAAATCTTTGTTTGGATTTTCTTTGTCCACTTCCACAATTACAGGCGATTTGCCTTTAGACCCTTTGCCCATTGGGCTGTATTGGAATTCTACTCCTTCTGTTTTCAGGCTCTCAACAAATTCTAAAAACGCTGGTGTTCCAACCACAACCAATTTTTCGGGCATATCCAACGAAAACATTTTTCGCAAACCTCTACCAATTGTTTGCTCGGGAAGGATTTTAGAATCAGCACCAAATGGGCGAAGCCCAACAATAGTGGTTACATTTCTAACATCCCAACCTTCACGAAGCATTAAAACCGAAACAACTGCTTTGTATGGCGAATGGTCTTTGTCTATTTCGTCTGCCGCTTTTCTTAATGCTTCTAATTCTTCATTGTCTTTTTTGCTTGATGCTGTTTCTTTTATTTCACCCGAATTATTGGTGTGAATAGTCAGCACCGAATTTTTCATTGAAGGATAATTGCTTTCCAAAAATGCAGCTGCTTGATCTGCTTCTTTGGTGCTCATTGTCATTATAAATAGGATAGGTGTTTTATGATTTTTGAGTTCTTCATATTGCTGTTCCCATTCCAGATAACCTAAATGAATATAATCTCGGTAGCGTTCTACAAAGTCGGAAGAATCTTTTTCCTGAATTTTTTGTCTTGATGCTTCGTCAGGCAATACTGGCGACTTTACTACATTTTGTTTGATAGCTTCAACCAAAGGATAATCGCAAATGGTCTGAACGAAAATAGCACCATTGTTATGTTTAGGAGTAGCGGAATAGTCTGCTTGCAAACTAATTCCGTTTCCGTTTTTTAATTTCAATTTGTTGCTGATGTCCTCAATGCTTTTGAACCAAGCCAAAGAACTGTCGTGTATGTGATGGGCTTCATCATTCAACACAACCAAATCTTTAATCTTGTTGCTTCGCATTACTTTTCCAAGGTCTAAACCTTTTGAAGTATCTGCATCGGGTTTCGGTTTAACACCTAAAAAAGTAGTTTCAAAATTTTGTTCAGGCTCTTCGTTAAAAAAAACACGGTGAATATTTGTAAGGAAAATGTTACCCGATTCTGTTATTGGTTTTAAGTCGTCTTGAATATGAAGCGTTAATTGAAAATCGTTTTTCCAGTCTTTATCATCATAGCCATTGTCAGGGAAAAACGGTTCATCAAAGAACATTTTCAAACCGTCAAAGTCTTTGCGTAAACGGTTTAATACAATGATGTTTGGAGCAATTACTAAAAAGTCTTTTGATAGCGTGCTGTCCGCCTCGTAGAGTTTATGAAAGTAAGACCAAACCAAGGTTAAGCCCATTACTTTTGTCTTACCAGCACCAGTCGCCATTTTAATTACATAACGTGTCCAGTTTTCGTCAAACATACCTGTGCTGACACGTTGCGAAGAGTCAAACCGCATTAACTCGTATTTGTCTTTTGCCTTTGCTATTTCATACAAGTAAATTATTGATTCAATGGCTTCACGTTGCGAAAAGAAAAAACTAAATTTTGTCTGCCCGATTAAATGTTCCTGATTAAACCAAAAGTTCAATAATGATTTAGAGGTTTCAGAAGCACCTTGATAGCCTTCGTCTCTCCACTTGGCAACTGCTATTCTGATTTTATAAACCAAAGGCGGCAACAATTTTTCATAGGCGTTTTGAAAAGCGTCCATTTGGCTTTGTGTCGGTGCCCACCTTTCATTCGGTATCAATATTTTAAACGGGTCTGATAACTTCATTTACTTATTTTCTTTCGTTTCAAAGTTAATATTTATGTCGGTACGTTGGCAAAAAAGTAGCTCTTTTGCAAGCTTGAGTTGTGTGAGGGCTTGTGAGTCTTACAAATGTGCCAATTGTGACAATCCCAATCTTGACCTCCCAATATTTTTCCATCATCCCAAGTGCTTAATAGTTAAATTTCAAATTGTTTTTATTGTTAATAACCCCTTCGACCGTTGTTATATCTTCATGTGCATTTCAAATATAAGTATTTATTGTTAATTTCATATATTATTTAGTTATTTTACTTGACGATATGTTGATTTTTTTCTTTTGATAGTTGAGAAGGTCTTGACGATACAAAGCGGCCATCCGAATAGGGTACTTCATGTTGTATCGCCTGTTATAACCAGTGACTATACATTTAGTATTTTTTCAATTTGTCTTTGCTTGTTTTCATCCTTTGTAAGATCTGTAATTATTGTAATTTTATCTAATTTTGGATGGATGTTGGCCCTTATATTCAATTCATCCTTATATGCCATGAATGGTTCATATAATTTATGAAATCCTCTTCCTACTGCACCCCTGAACATTAGTAATGTTGGATTATTTTCTTTTTTAATACCACTTTTTAAGATATGTGATGTTGCAATTCCAGGGTATGGATCAATGAAATATATGGTTTTAATGCCTAACTGAAAAGCTTTCTTAGAACAAAGTTCGCATGGACTTGCTGTAGTATAAAGGGATCCATCCTTAATCCCTTGACCACCATATTTAGTGATTTGCAACATTGCATTTTCTTCTGCGTGCAGCGATCTAGTGTGTACTTGATTAGATTTACCTTCAAAGACATTATGGCAAGTCTTAAAACAAAATGAACAATTTCTCCCTTCTAATTCATTATGAAGGTCTCTTTCACCAACCATTGAAATTATTTTCTTATCAAATGTACTCCCATCATTATAATTATCACCTTCTCCCTTCTCAAAATCGCTGTAATGGTCCTTATTCAAACCTTTAGCAAAATCAGTTAAGTTTCTTAAATTACATGGTATCTGATTTTGTGCAACATCATTCCAGCCTATAGCTTTAATAGAGTGATTTGAATCAGTAACAACAGCACCAACTTGTCTTGATATGCAACCAGAATTTGCTTTAGCAATAAATGCAACCTGCATATTTCTTTCTTGGGGTGATGGTGTTATTATTCCTGGGTGAAATAATAAAGCAAGAAATTTAACAAGTTGATTATCAAGATTAGTCTCAATTTCTGATTCATTTACCAATTGTTCTTTATAATGTTCATAGTTATCAGAGTAGAAAATATGGAACTCACTTTTTTGAATACAATTTTCTATGTCCGGAGAAGCAAATTCACCTTGATTAACTTCCTTGCCTGCATATTCTGCTTTATCTATTTTTATATTTTGTTCGAGGTGATATTTAGCATTTTCCTCATTAAAGAATTTTATTTTGTCGAACTTGAAATCTATCCTTTCTCTCTCAAGTTTATTTGTTGCAATGCAATAAAAAGCCGCATAGCGTTCTTTAAAGAAGGTTAACTCAAGTGAGTTCTTAAGAGAATCAATTACAATTCTTCCATGTCCATTTTTTTCCCTGAAGCATTTGATCAGACGATTGATTGTTTCAGCTATTATATATATGTTGGCAATTGACTCTTGTGATTTTCCAGAATAATAGCTTACAGATCCTGTGGCTCTTAGGTTACATGCGATATCTTGAAGAAACAAGTTAGTTTTGGTATAATCAATTTCTCTTAATAGATCAAAGAAATACTGTGCCAAAGGTGAAATTCGAGTAAAAAAATCACAATAGGTATCTTTTTCCTCGTCCTTTAGACAAATTTCTAATGTATCGCATTCATAGGATTTAAAAATATCTTCTGTTTCTTCTAAAGTTGCAATCAAAATTGCTAAAATCCTATCATAGGATTCATCATCCTTTAAAAATCTATTATTATTAAATTCCTTGCTAGGGAACACAATTTTTATCAAAAAATTTAATGCCTCTTCTTTTGTTTTTTGCTTATAGAAAGATTCGTAAAGCATTTGATAAAAAAGAATATGAGAATACTTTATAGTATAGAAAGGTTTGAAGTTGTTCTCAAACGCCAAAAATCTTAAACAAATATTGAATTTTAACTTATCTGTATTGTTTGTTTCAGAACTAATATCAGTTCTAGAATAAAGTTCTTCAATGTAGGCAGGATTTGATAATTTCGCTGCAATTGTTGAGCACCCTGCACCACTTCTTCCAGTTAATCCAATAATGGCAAAGTCTTTTCTTAAAGAGTATAATTGCTTCATTAATTTTCTATTTTTGTGAGCTAAAACGGATTTGGTATGGGCGGTGCACCGCCAAACCTTAACAGCCAAAAGTAAGAAATTAATTTTTCATTAACGGAAAAATTAAAAGAGAATGATTTGGATGAATGGCGGTGTAGAGTCTATGCCATGTTAGACACAGTGCTTTCTCTCAATTTTACCGTATACCCTTCTTTATTTAGTAGTAATTTATAATATCCATCATCGGAGAATATTTCTTCCTCACGAAGACCAAAATCAAACTTTTTATGGCAATTTGGGCATAATACTAGAATGTTCTCCATTTTATCTTTTCCACCATTACTTTTTGGTCTAATATGACAAGCTTCAATATAGAACTCTCCATTTCTTTTTAATATTTTTGTCTTACAAAATTGGCAACTATAACCTCTGTACTTCTTAATTAAAACCATTAAGTAATTATTTCTCTTTATTCTTTTTCCACTAACTATTATGAATTCTTCTTTCACATTTTCACAGTTAATAATTTGCTGGATTAAAGAATTCTCACTATTTGTTATTTCTTTGATTAAACTTTCAATTTCAGTCTGTTCAATATCATCTTCTATTTGTTTTATCTGATCAAATTCACATAAGACTGTCGGACCTTGATAAATTTCGACTAGAAAATGATTTAACGCATCAGTCTTGTAGAAATCCTCTAATTGCGGGAAATGCTTTATGAGATTATTTTGATATTTTCCCACTAATTTATAATTCGATACGTTTTTTGAGCTAGATATACTGTGACCCATTTTTTGAAGGGCTTTAATAGTTTTGTCATTTAATACAGGATATAAGTTCTTATTTACCCTATTTAGATAAATGGTCGAAATTCCAAAACCAAAGCCTATAAATTTATTATCTACTTTTTTATATTTAATAATTTTATCTAACCAGTCAAACGCATTAAATTTTTCATCAAATGGTTCCAAAATTATTTGTCTAAATTCCGATAAATTGTTTATAATTGATGATAGGAATTCATTTTTATTTCTATCGCCACCTGACTGAATTTTTCCTCCTTCTTTATAGAAATCATAAAATAAATCAAGAAATGAATCATCTGATAATTCCGCTATATAATTCTTAGTTATTTGATTTTTGTAGTAATCAATATTCTTACTATGCTGATCTGATATATACCAACTCTCGAATTCTGAAATAATGTTTATTAAGTACTTAGTTTTAACTATATTCATATATTTTCTTTTTGTTTAGCCTTGTGTCTAACGTTTCGCTTCACGAAGGTTCATTCATGAGTTTCGGGAATATCGCTTACATATTTTGTGAATTAATTCATTCATACTGAAATAGTTAATTTGCCATCTTGATCATTTATTTATTTAATATAAATAATATGACTCTTCTAAATTAATAAGAAAATTTAATCTATTTATGATTAATCCATTGATATTCATCACTTACAAGGGATAAAATAGTGTTTTTTAGATCCTTCTAAGCTTCAGAAACATGATCAACAAGATCTAAACTAAAATACCTTTTATTTATAAATATCAGTTCTACCTTCTACATAACAAATATATCAAAACTTATCTGAATGTATAGACATTCTTACAAAATAAATTTTTGTGAACTCATTAAGTGGGTAACTTATCTTTTGTATCAACCCAAGAATCGGTTCCGAATCCAAAGTATGCATAGGAATTCAAATTCTTCTAGTGTGCTGTTTGTCTTTCTATTTAATGTGTTTATTTATAATATAAACCTGTAATTCCCAGCCAACTCTGAACTGTATGTACTAATTCTACCTTGGGCCATTTTTGTATTGCTGAATCAAGGGGTTTGTACAGGTCAATCATTCTTTTTTACTCAAGAATTAAACTTTTTTTTGGATTTTTTAAAGAATATTTCACTACGAGTAGTCCACGACTATTCCACGAGTTATCCTCGTATAATTCGCATGCATTCCACTTCTGGGATTTCTCCCTAACGATAATATTTACATATTCAATTTCGTTTTAGTAATGAGAGCAAAATGTTTTTTGATCTTGATCAAAAAACATGGTAATTATTTTAACACTATAATTTTTTATGTATGGGACGCCAAATCGGTTTAATCAAAATCTCAGGTAAATTCAACGATCTGAGTTTTTACAAAAGTAAAGATGGGTACATCGTTCGCACCAAAGGAGGTGCCAGTAAGGCCCGAATCAAAACAGATCCTGCCTTCGCCAGAACTCGGGAGAATAATCAGGAGTTTGCAGAAATAAATCATTCGGGTAAATGGATTCGTACATCCTTTCGGAACATTACTGGCAATGAATCCGACGCTTTGGTGGTAAGTCGAATGGTGACGCAACTTTCTAAAGTGGTGAAGTTGGATACCATTAATCTGCGTGGATTTAGAAAAGTAGGGGTGGGCTTATCCACAATGGAGGGTAAGAAAATATTGAAGGGATTTAATTTCAATATTGCATCCATATTGAGTAAAGTACTTAAAGCCAATTATCAAATAGATAGTGCAAGTGGGGTGGTGCGTATACTGGATTTCATACCTCAGCAGGATTTGGTTTGTCCTGCTTCTGCGACACATTGCAGGATTGAAAGTGCCTGGTCTGAAATTGATTTTACATCGGGTATGATTCATTCATCCATCAGTCCTGCAGTTTCATTAGTCTTGGATCAAACTAAAACTAATGTGGTGTTATCTCCTGCGAAGCCACCGACTGGGACAAGCATTTTATTTGTTGTATTAAAAGTGAGCTTTTTTCAGGAGATCAATGGGCAGGTGTATTCTTTGAATAATGGAGCTCTCAATGCAATTGAAATCGTATCGGTGAGTTAGAGGAATTGATTTAATACCAATGTGATTTATACTTTAGTTCAATATATTTAGGTGTTATGCCGAATGTAAAACAAATTTATCTTTTAACTTTGGACTAATTTGTTTTTCACTTCGGTATAAGATGGGTGAGGTCTGACAATTGGTTCGTATTTAATTTTACCTATTTGACTACCATTTGTTTTTTAGATTCCTAAACATACGCTTTGATTATTTCAATTAAGTCTGACAGCTAAAAGCAAAATTGAAATTCATTCATTTAGATGACTTACGACCATTTTATATGGTTGAAAGTTAGGACTTTTAAGTAGATAAATACCGGAGCTCAAATCCGAAATGTCCATATGTTGATCATAATGATATATCATTTCCTTAGCATGAAGTATACCGTTTAAATCATATATTTCAATTGGTACAGGCAATTGAACACTTGGATCCAATTTCAAAAATGTGTTGCTTGGATTTGGATATAACAACAATCTCTTTTCAATAGAAATATTTTCAATATCTGTCACTTCACATTTACAAGGTATCGACTGAGTACTGATGACAAGATTGTCAAAATAACGTTCTTGTTGTACCGGAGAACCAGCATTCCAATAATTTTCAAAGAAAACAGCATTGATATGCATATTCGCAGGATTAGAATTCCATGTGCTATGCCAATCAAGGTTAGTAGCTGATGCTTGTAATGTGTCATTGATCCAAAATTCAAACACCCCGTTTTTTTGTCCGGGTGTATTCAATTTAACGTGACCTACCACACAAAACCATCTACCTGCATTTCTGGTACTAAACATATCAATATTACCCGCTTTAAATCCCAACCATCGCAAATTATTGAAGTCATTGTATTTCGTAGATTTAAGCACCCCATCAGTTCCTATGCCGCTTGCAGGATCCATGCCGAGATATTCATCTTTAGTTCCACCGGACCAAAGATGAGCCATCAAGCCTTGAGCCCAATTGCTATTTGCTAAACATAATGCTCTACTTAATTTTGCAGGGCCTCCACCAACCCAACCTGGTTGCGCCATAACATCCATCCTCCAATAGATTTCATCAAAGTTTTCAGTAGGTTGTGCAGCATATTTACCTATATAAGTATCGGGAGTTTTGCCAAAAGATTTAGATAAAGATCCAGCTCCGACTTCACCTTGTTGCCATTTCACACGCATCCCCCTAGAATGATCCCGACCCACCTGATCCATTTTAATAAAATCACCCTGGTTGTCATTATATTCAAAATACTTTTGATTTAATGGCGTAGCATCTTCAAAATCATCACACCATATAGTTCCTTTAGGGGCGTTTTTACAATTAAAACATTGACCACTTCCTGGAATTATGTGCAAACCAAAAGCAATGATCAAGACCAAACTTATTCTGAATAAGAAATTAAATTTAGACATAATGTATTTATTTAGCTTTATGTGTAACTTAATAAACAAAGATAGTTATTATCGCCTTGAAAGTTGACCAAAATTTATATAAGTTCCAATCTAAAAATAAATTTGAATATTGAAGCAACAACTTTGCAGCATCCGTAATCAAGATACTATAATGCATTTAATAAATGCTAGTATGACAGATTCATTTTAATTACAAATGAATATAATTATAAAATAAATTGTCTCTAAAGTATAATTAAATAAAGTATGAATCCAGCAAATTCATCATTAATGTAATCCATAAAAGCATTGAAAATATTACAATAAAATCAAATAACAACTTTACCATAATTCAAAATGAAATCATCATCAATTATATTATTGATCACCATTTTCTCATTCATTGAAGCATCTTTTGCTCAACAAAATAAATGGCAATTATGGGCCACCGGCTTACCTCAGGGCACCTACCCGAAATTGGCTATCGCAAAAAATCATGATATATACTATGGACTTGTTGCAACACCTTCAACCAAAGGCATGATCTATAAATCCAACACCTTACTTTCCAATGGTCAGTTTGAAGCGATGCCAATCATCCCAATTCCAAAAAGCATTACAAATAATATTCAGGAAATCATCTGCAATGATAATAATGAACCTATAGTAGGAATATTCAGAAGCGATATCTCTGAACCGTTTATTTTTAAATATAATTTTTCTAATAATTCATGGTTGCCTGTTAATGTAGATTATCCTCCTGTCCTTGGTGCATTTTGCATGGCAAAATCACCGAATGGAAATATATGGGTTGGTGCAAAATGGTCCTATATTTATAAAAGTATCGATCAGGGAAATACCTTTAAGAGAATTGATGAAACGGCTATAGTTAAAAATAATTATCCCTGCTATTATCCAGCATGGGGTGGGGCACCTTCAGATGGTGCCATCTATAGTATTAATGTAGATCAAAAAGGAAGATTATACGCAGGAACTGAAGGCGCAGGAATTATATATTCAGATGATGATGGAACGAGTTTTCATCCTGCAGATTATTATGCCTGCCAATCAAAAGATGCTAGCCTGAAGGATAGCTTGAGTCCAATGAAAGCACTATCTTATACTGGAAATCTTGGTGCATTGGGCTTCACAAAAAACAACGACTTGATATTTAATGGCACCAATTTATGGGCATTCAATTGGAAACAATCTTTAGGTTTTGCTGATATGGCTCAACACAAAGTTTATGAAGTGAATGGTCTTTTCCCATATCTTATCACTGCAGGATTGCAAGTAACCAAAATAGTAACCACTGATGACGGACATATTTATCTTCACTCAGGCAGTAACTCATCAACTCCTAAAGATAGTGTTGGCATTTACACTTCATTAGATGGAATCAACTGGCATCTTTTTAATGATGGAATATCTAGTGTAATTAATGGTCAATCTCAAGGCGCGCTTGCTGTCGATGGAAATACTGTGTTTTTTGCTACACATGATGGAAAAATTTGGAAATATGATGCATCAACTACAACTTCAAATCACCAGCCGATAATAGAAAATAATATCAAGACATTCCCAAATCCCACAAGACAAAAATTATACTTTGAAACGCAATTAGAAGATCAAATAATTTCGATCTATAATTCTAATGGCAGTTTAGTACAAACATCAACTATTACAAATCAACAAATTGATATGAGCACTTTGTCAAATGGTTTATATTATTATAAAATAGACTTTAATACTAATTTAGTAACCGGCAAATTTTTAAAGCAGAACTTTTAAAAACAATATGTGAACACTCTTATTTTGTATTTTCAAATTCATCTATAATTAAATTCAGAAAGCCAAGTTTATGGGAATGTTAAAATTATATTCAGGACCTTTTGGGAGGTCAGAAGTATTACACTTACTTCGCAGAACAATGTTTGGTGTAAGTAAAGCTGATCTCCATTTTTTCATGAGTAAAACACTTAGTGAATCACTTGATATTCTCATCAATACCAAACCCACGACTCCAAATCCACCACTCAGAACTTATTACAATAATACAGATCCATCAAAAGATACTTTTGATAAAATTAATAATAACGGTACTATTGAAACTATCGTAAACTGGGGCGAAACCTGGGTTGACAAACCTGTACAAACTAATTTTTTAGCCAGTTCCAATAGTGCGCGAAGACTCAATTTAAAACAATGGTGGACCGGCTTACAAATACATCAAGATAGAAGTGTCTATGAAAAAATGATTATGTTCTATCAAACCCTATTGGTAACGGAAGATGCAACTCTTGAAAATGCACATATGATGTATGCTACGCAATCGCTCTACAGAAAATATGCATTCGGAAATTACAAACAACTCGTTAAAGATATTACGTTTGATCCCGGTATGCTCCGATATTTAAATGGTGAAAAAAATACAAAAGCTGCACCAGATGAAAATTTTGCAAGAGAATTACAAGAACTTTTTTGTGTTGGCAAAGGAATAGGTTCTGGGTATACGGAGGAAGATGTCAAATCCGCAGCAAGAGTATTAACTGGTTGGTATGTTATTGAACGAGGAAATGTCAATGGGGTCCAAATGAATATACTACCTAAAAAGGCATTTAATAAAAATAATCATGACAATGGCGTAAAAACGTTTTCACCATACTATAATAACCTTACCATATCGCCAGATAGATCTATAACAGATCCAACGCCCTTTGATACCATAGAAGAAAAGCTAGCTTTTTTGGAAATCGATCAAATGATTGAAATGATTTTTGCTACAGATGAAGTATCCAAATATGTTTGTCGCAGACTATGGAACTATTTTGGATATTACGACATCACACCTGAAATTGAATTGGAACTCATCGAACCTCTAGCAGAAATTTTTAGACAATATGTCAATGATCCGGATCAAATGCGGTATGTACTGCACGCCCTTTTTAGTTCAGAAGTTTTCTTTAAAAATGAACATAGAGGATGCATGGTTAAAAGCCCAACTGATTTTACGGTCGGTATGATTAGGCAACTGGATTATCCAACACCTAAATCCATCCAATTAGAAGCACAATATTATTTTTGGAATATCATTCGTACTCATATTTTCAATCAAGGACAAGATATTAATGATCCCCCAAATGTTGCAGGTTGGCCTGCCTATTATCAATCACCATCATTTCATGAAATATGGATAGACACATCAACTTATCCAATTCGATTAGGATCCATATCTGCCATATCAAGATCTAATTTTGCATTACCAAAAACAAATACTTACGATGGTGCAAATAGTCCATCTTATGGATACATTACCAAAATGGATTATATTAATTTTATAAAAAAATTTGATCAACCATCTGATCCAAACGAATTAATCAATGAAATCACAGAACTCCTATTAGGGCCTCCATTATCGCAAACAGTTAGAGACAATTTGAAAACCACCTATTTACTTTTAGGACAAAAAAATGATTTCTATTGGACAGAAGCATGGGAGGAATTTATAGCTGATCCGAATACTACGGATCCAGTTTCCAGAAAGGTGCCTTCCATGCTTCAAGACTTAGTTCAATACTTAATGAGTTCTGCTGAATTTCAATTATGTTAATTCCAATTTATTAATTCAATTATTCTAAATATATGAAAAGAAGATCTTTTATCCAATCAGTTCCTATAGCCATAGGTGGAATGACGGTGAATGCATATGGAAATAGTCCATTATTGTCTGCTTTGACAGCATCTCTGGCTGAAACTGATAGAGTGTTGCTAATCGTTCAAATGATTGGTGGAAACGATGGCCTTAATACGGTAATTCCATTGGATCAATATAGCGCTTTGTCAAAATCCACAGTCCGTCAAAATATATTAATACCTGAAGATAAAGTTCTTAAATTAAAAGGAACCAACAATGCTACTGGGTTGCATCCTTCATTAAACCGATTGTACGATTTGTATAACAACAATAAATTGAGTATTGTACAAAGTGTAGGCTATCCTAAATTTAGTTATTCCCATTTCAGAGCCACAGATATTTGGATGACCGGGGCTGATGCAAATGAATACCTGAATTCTGGTTGGGCAGGAAGATACTTAGCTAATGAATTTCCAAATTATCCTGTTGGATTTCCAAACCCTTCAATTCCGGATCCATTAGCCATAAGAATTGGTGGCAATGTTGTATTAGCATTACAAAACCAGGGAGTCCCCATGGGTATATCGATTTTTAATACAAACGATCCATTTAATCTTACAAACAGCATACTTTCAGATCCAACTCCAAATAATTATTTAGGCAAAGAATTAGCCTATGTGAGAGAAGTACAGCGCCAAACGGACAAATTTGGAGATGCAGTACAAGCAGCAGGACTTAAGGGCAAAAATGCGTCTGCTTTGTATCCTAAATTATCTACTGACCCAGGTTATGCACTAGGGAATCAACTTGCCATTATCGCTCGATTAATTCATGGTGGTATCAAGACCAGAATTTTCTTTGTACACACTGATGGATTTGATACACATTCTGGACAAGTGAGTTCTTCTGATCATACCATAGGTACACATGCGAATTTATTAAAAGGTGTTTCTGATGCCATTGGTGCTTTTATGGACGATGCTCAATTACTTGGATTTGAAGATAGAATAGCTGGTATGACATTTTCAGAATTCGGAAGAAGGATCATTTCCAACGCTTCTGGAGGAACTGATCATGGTGCTGCACAACCGATTTTCTTATTTGGTGGTAAAGTTGTACCCGGAGTTGTTGGATCGAACCCAATCATAGACCCAAATTCTAATGTAAATTCTAATTTGCCTATGCAATATGATTTTAGATCTGTTTATGCATCCATTTTAGCTGATTGGTTCTGTGTGCAACAACCAGACTTAGATCAAATTCAATTAAGAAATTATCAACGATTGCCTGTTTTTGATCCCGGTAATTGCATACCAACATCTATTCATGAGCAACACAGAAAGCTTGGCGAAAATTTAGTGTATGCTTATCCCAATCCATTTGTTCAATCTACTAAAATCAAATTTGAAACAAAAGGTGGACATACTTTAGTACAAATAATAAATAACAGTGGTTCCGTAATTAAAACTTTAATTGATCAGAATCTTGATGCAGGAAAATATGATGTGGATTGTAATCTTGAAGATTCACCATCTGGAATTTATTATGTTCGACTACAAAATATGGTATTACAACAAGTGAAATCTATAATGAAAGTTAATGGTTAATGATAAATGGTTAATGGTTAATGGTTAATGGTTAATGGTTAATGGTTAATGATAAATGGTTAATGGTTAATGGTTAATGGTTAATGATAAATATTTTTAATTTTAAAATTCTGATCTTACACAGAGATACGCTGAGCTCTCAGCGAGTTACACAGCGATTTAAGAGATAAATTTCTCAGTGTAACTCTGTGTGACCTCTGCTTCCTCAGTGTAAAAAAAAAATTAATTTGAGATTCTCTGAAGCTTATTATTACGTAGTGTAATATAATTTCAACCATCTTACACTACTTAAGTATATAGAAATTCAAAAAATGAGTAAACTTATTCCATTCTTTTTACTTTTGTAAATGAATACTGCGAACAAGTACTATTTATCAACATTAGGAATACTCCTATTACTTCTGCTATTTTATTTCATAAATCCTTTAAATCTTGAAATTAAAGCCTTAAAAGTAATTGTAGTAGGGCTGTTCATGATTAGTTTATGGATTTTGGAATGGATTCCAATGCCAGTGGTTGCTCTGATCCCATTATTTGTATTTCCAATTTGGAATATTGAAAGTTTACAGGATATTTCTAAACACTATTCGGATCCTATTATATTTTTATTCATGGGTGGATTTTTTCTGGCCTTAGCCATTGAAAAATGGAATCTACACCAAAGAATTGCGTTGAATATTCTAAAGAAAACAGGAGGAAATGGAAATCAAATCTTGTTGGGTTTTATGATTTCCACTTTTGTCATAAGTATGTGGATTAGCAATACAGCTACGACTATGATGATGTTCCCTATTGCATTATCTGTACTAAAAGTGATGAGCAAAAGTTATGATAAATCTACGCTAGGTAATTTCTCAACAGCCATCTTGTTGAGTATTGCCTATGCTTCGAATATAGGTGGCCTTTCTACAATTATTGGAACTCCTCCAAATACAGCCTATGTGGGATTTATGGCTGATCATATGAATATTAATATTTCTTTTTTCCAATGGTTTCTTTTTTGTTTCCCGTTAGCGGTACTTATTTTAATAGCACTCTATCTTGCCTTTACCAAATGGCTATTTCCAAATGATATTAAAGCAAATGCCAAAACGAATTCATTTCTAAGCTCGAAATTATTGGATTTAGGTCCATGGACAAAAGCTGAAAAGAGAGTTTTTATCGTTTTTATTTGTACCGCAACATTATGGATGACCAAAGATTTAATTGTAAATCTTTTATCCATTCCGATTAATGATACTATTATTGCAATTATGGGGGCATTTGCATTATTTTGTTTACCCTCAGGAATGAAACCAAATCCCAATTCAGAAATTAATGTAGATGAGGAAGAAAATGTAATTCATTTTAATAATATTCTGAACTGGAAAGATACTAGTAAAATGGCTTGGGGGATCTTGCTTATGTTCGGTGGAGGATTGGCATTAGCTAAAGCCATGGAGAACGCTGGTGTAATGAAAATGATAGGAGAGGGTATATCCAATTATGCGCCAGACAACCGTTTCCTACTTATCATGTTGGTTGCTACAGTTTCGATCTTTTTAAGTGAAGTCATGAGCAATATCGCTCAGGTCATCGTAATGGCACCCATCTTAGCATCCTTAGCCATTGCATTACAAATTCCTCCCATTATACTGGGAATTCCAATGACTCTTGCAGCCAGTTGCGCAGGGATGTTACCAATGGGAACACCACCAAATGCTATAGCTTATTCAAGTGGCTTGATCCCATTAAAATCAATGCTCCGTGCTGGATTTGTTTTAAATTTATTTAGTATTGTGATTATTAGTCTCTTCAGTTATTTTATTATGGAATTTATTTTTTAAAGTATAATTCCAATGTAGCGCATCATTCGTTTTACTACTAATATTATATTCTTTTCTTTTCAATCATAACCTCGATTTCGTCTTTGTAATTTTTACCAATTGGCAATTGTTTAATTTGGTCTTTTTCCAAGACCTCTATGGTATTACCTATGATGGCTTTAATGCGATTCAGATTTACAATATAGGACCGATGCGCTCTGATAAAAAGCTCCATAGGTAACTTTTCTTCAAGACTTTTCATGGTTTGAAGCGTTATGATTCTACTTTGATCCGTATGAATAAGTACATAATCTTTCAAGCCTTCAATGTATATAATTTCAGAAAAATTAATTTTAACGAGTTTCTTATCTGCTTTTACAAAAATATAATCAAGTGATTTTGAATATTCCTTTGAAGACATGGAAGGTTCATATCTAACAACAACCTTATTCACGGCTTTAATAAATCGATCCAGCGAAATGGGTTTCAATAAATAATCCAAAGCATTAAGTTCAAACCCCTGAACAGCAAATTCAGGATATGCAGTAGTGAAAATAATTTGTGGAGGATCCTTAAGCGATTTTAAGAAATCAGTTCCAAGCATCATGGGCATTTCAATATCCAAAAACATGAGATCAATATCTTCAGTTCTCAGTACTTCATTTGCCTCTAGTGCATTGGAACATTTGGCTATCAAATTCATATTGGGCATTTTCATGATATAAGCCTCTAGAATTTCGATCGCCAAAGGTTCATCATCAACAATAATGGTTCGGATCATAAAGTTTATTTATTTGTTGTAATATTTAATTGAATTTCATAAGCATCTGGCAAACTATTTATCTCTAATTGGTGCGTTTTTGGATAAATAAGTTCAAGTCGTTTTTTAACATTAACTAAACCTATTCCACCTACTTTTCTGGCATGTCCGTGCCCGGGCAAGTGATCAGACTTTGAATTTTTAACGATGAACTGAATTTCCTGATCGGTAATCATAAATTGAATATCAATAAAAGCATTGTTCAAACTTGTTTTAATACCGTGTTTAAAACTGTTTTCTATAAATGGAATAAATAGCAATGGAGCTACTCGCGTATTTTGATATTCGCCTTCTATGGAAATATTGATTTCTGCATTTTTGCTCAATCGAATTTTCTCTAATTCAATATAATTTTTTATGTATTGGATCTCTTTTTCTAATGGAACTTCTTTTTCATTACACTCATAAAGCATATATCGCATCATGTCTGATAATTTCAACACGACATCTGGAGCATCATCAGATTTTTTCAGTGTAAGCGCATATAAATTATTTAAAGTATTAAACAGAAAATGCGGGTTGATTTGATTTTTTAAAAATTGCAATTCAGTTTGTACATTTTTTGTAATGAGTTCTTTTTTTTCTTTTTGCACGGTCAACCAATCTAATGGAATCCTAACCAATGACGAAATAGCAGCCAAAACAATCATACTGATGTAGTGGAATTTAGCGTCCGTAATCCAATTTGGACACAAAAGATCCCCGGAACAAAAATGAGTATTAAACCAAATTTTTATGGGTGTAAGCACAATCCCAAGTCCTAACAATGAAGACGTATAGATAATCATGGATTGACTTTGCATGAGCCGGGGCAACAAAAATCTCAAATTGACATTGACTAAAACTATATAAAAACAAGTGTTGATTAAGGTCCAAGACACATCTTTGGAATAACTCCATTCTTTTGGACTAAAATACAACCAAACGGAAATAAAAATCAACCAAAACAAAACTTGAGCTGAAATCCAGCTAATACTGTTCGTTGGTAATAATTCAATCGTTTTCTTATTCTTAAACACGGACGAAAAATAAGCCTAAAAATTACAAAATCTATAGTTTTTCGATATAATGCGAATTTACATGGACTAAAATATAATTCTATCTATTATTGTTAAACATATTGAATTGGAATATCGTTTGCTTAGTGAAATTGGATACTGACGCAAAATGAAAGAAAACCAAACATTAAAAAACGAAGCCTTATCTTCTTACTTTGAGTTGATTATCAAAGGAGTAGGCGAGGATTCAACGAGAGAAGGGCTTGAAAAAACACCACTAAGAGCTGCTAAGGCCTTGGAGTTTTTTACTCAAGGTTATAGCCAGGATGCTATTGAAGTTTTGAATTCTGCCATTTTTAAAGAAAAATTTAATGAAATGGTTTTAGTCAAGGATATTGAGCTCTATTCATTATGCGAACATCATATGCTACCTTTTTTTGGAAAAGCTCATATTGCCTATATTCCCAATGGCAAAATCGTTGGATTGAGTAAATTGCCCCGTGTGGTGGACATCTTCGCTCGACGACTTCAAGTTCAGGAGCGCCTTACTCATGAGATCATCAATTGTATTCAAGATACCCTAAATCCTTATGGCGTAGCCGTTGTAATTGAAGCCAGACATATGTGTATGATGATGCGAGGTGTACAAAAACAAAATAGTATGACTACAACCTCTGCTTTTACCGGAGTTTTTAAGACCTTTGAGACTCGGAATGAATTTTTGAACTTAATCAAGTAGCCAATTTTATGAAACATATAGCTTATATATTCCCAGGTCAGGCTAGTCAATTCGTGGGAATGGGTAAAGACTTGTATATCAAAAGTGATGAAGCAGCGGCGTTATTCGAGAAAGCCAATGAGCTTTTAGGTTTTAGAATTAGTGATATCATGATTGAAGGGACTGAAGAAGAACTTAAACAAACAAACATCACACAACCATCAGTATTCCTGCATTCCATTATCAAATTTAAAACGACTTCCATAGATCAACCTCCATTTGCGGTAGCTGGTCATTCATTAGGTGAATTTTCCGCATTGGTCGCTGCAGAAGTCTTAAGTTTTGAAGATGGTCTAAACTTAGTACAAATAAGAGCTTCTGCCATGCAAGAGGCTTGTGAAAACAATCCCGGATCTATGGCAGCCATTGTTGGCCTTGATGATGCTCAAATTGAACAAGTTTGTCATTCCATTACAGATCATGTGGTCATTCCGGCAAATTATAATTGTCCGGGTCAACTGGTCATTTCCGGAAGTTTGGAAGGATTGAAAATAGCTGAACAAAAATTAATAGAAGCTGGCGCTAAACGAGTGATTGTTTTAAATGTTGGTGGTGCTTTTCATTCACCATTGATGGAATCGGCAAGAGTTAACCTTGAAGAAGCCATTTCAAAAACGACTTTCAATACTCCTATTTGTCCCATTTATCAAAATGTAGATGCCAAACCACACACACATCCGGATACGATTAAAATGAATTTAATCAGACAACTTACCGCGCCAGTACTATGGACCCAAACCATGAATCAAATGATTCAAGATGGAACGTTATCTTTCATCGAGGTTGGAGGAAATGGTACGGTATTATCTGGATTTTTAAAGCGAATTGATCGCAATTTTCCAATAATCAGTTTATGAGTTCAGAGCAACCAGATTTAATACAAATAGAAAATGGTTCCCTTTTAGTTGCGGAGCCCTTTATGTTAGATCCCAATTTCAAAAGGGCAGTGGTTTTGATCGTAGATTACTCTCCGACTGAGGGATCCATTGGATTCATTTTAAACCGGTCAACTCCATTAAAACTAAGTGAATTAATTGAAGACATCGATGATTTTGATGCACCGGTTTTTTATGGTGGTCCGGTAGCTGAGAACACTTTACATTTTCTGCATAATGTTGGGTCATTAATAGAAGAATCTGTGAAAATTGCTCCTGGAGTATACTGGGGTGGACATTTTGAGTCATTGAAATTTTTAATCAATCAAAAATTAATTCAACTTGAGAACATAAGATTTTTTATGGGTTATAGTGGCTGGGACAGCCAACAATTACAACAAGAAATTCAAGAACCTTCATGGTTTATTGATCAAATTGATCCAAATTATATTTTTAAATCCAAGCCTGAACATTTGTGGAAGGAAATCCTTGAAAAAAAAGGAGATCATTACAGTGCCATAAGTCAAATGGATGGCGATTATATTTTTAATTAACATTACATTTATATATTTTGATTCGAGTACAAAACCTAGTATTAAGATTTGGAGAAAGAGCTATCTTCAATAATATTTCATTTACGGTAACACCTGGTGAAAAACTTGCCATTACTGGTAGAAATGGATCAGGGAAATCTACCTTGCTTAAAGTGCTTTCTGAAGCCATTAAACCGGATGAAGGACTTGTAGAAAAACCTAAGGATGTAAAAGTAGGTTATCTTGAACAAGAGCTACCCTCTGACAAAGGATTTACAGTTCGTGAAGAAATCATGTCATCTTTAGTAGAAATCAATGCCCTACATGAGGAATTAAAACATTGCGAAGATCAACTTTCGAATCCAAACTTGGAAGAGAAAAAGTTAATGTACTATATTGAACTTATGGAAGACATCCATCATAGAATGGATTACATGAATGCTGATAAAATCGAAGGTGAAATTGAAAAAATTCTAATTGGCCTTGGTTTTAAAAGTACTGACTTCGAAAGAAAAACACATGAATTTTCAGGAGGCTGGAGAATGCGGCTTGAATTAGCAAAACTATTGTTGTCAAGACCAAATGTTATGTTACTCGATGAGCCAAATAACCATTTGGATATCTTATCGATTCAATGGTTAGAGAAGTATTTATTAACTTATGAAGGTAGTGTCATATTGATTTCTCACGATTTAATGTTTGTAGATCGAATCGCTAAGCGAATCATTGAAGTAGATCGTGGTAAATTGTATGATTTTGTCGGAAGCTATTCCGCTTTCATTGATTACAAAAAAGAAAGACGTGACATAGAACTCAGTGAATTCAAATCACAACAGAAATTAATACAACACAAAGAAGTCCTTATTGATAAATTTCGTGCCAAAGCGAGCAAAGCAAGTTTCGCTAAATCATTGCAGTCTGAATTGGCTCGTATGGATGTCATAGAAGCACCAGATGAAGAACAATCATCTATAAGGCTTAGATTCCAACCATCTCATCCCGGTGGAAGAATGGTCATAGAAGCTCGTGAATTAACCAAATCGTATGGCGATTTAATGGTATTGAACAATATAGAATTCTTTATTGAGCGAGGGGAAAAACTAAGTTTTATTGGCCAAAATGGTCAAGGCAAAAGTACACTGGTCAAATTAATCAGTCAAGTGGAGCCGCCAACACACGGCGTCATTAATCTTGGACACCAGGTCAAAATTGGATATTTCGCGCAAGAACATACTGAATTAATGGATCCAAATCAGACCATACTTGAAGTCATAGAAAGTGTAAGTCTTCCTGCTGTAAGACCATTGATCAGAAATATACTTGGGGGCCTTGCCTTCGGAGGAGACGATGTAGAAAAACGTATCAGAGTTCTAAGTGGGGGAGAAAAGTCTCGGGTTCGACTTGCTTCACTGTTAGTGCAAGAACATAATTTTTTAATTCTGGATGAGCCCACTCACCATCTGGATATCTCTTCCAAAGAATCATTAAAAGAAGCTATAAAAAACTATAAAGGAACCGTTATAGTTGTTTCCCATGATCGTGAATTTTTGAGAGGCCTGGCTGAAAAGACTTGTTTCTTTGCAGATCAGAAAGTTCGAATATTTGAAGGTGATATCGATTATTTTTTAGAAAAAACGAATACCGAATCTTTATTGCAATCCTTTGAAAAATCCAATAACACTGCAACAGTTGCTGCTGTTAAGCAATCAGAACCAGCACCAAATATCGATCCGGAAGAGAAGAAAAAAGCTGCAAAAAAAATCGGAATTCTTGAGAAAGACATTGAAAGGTTAGAGACCAAAAAGAAAGAAATAGAAACACAAATGGGCGTTCCTGGATTTTTCGAACAATCAAATAGTTCAAATATTTTAAAGGAATACGAACTCCTCAAAAGCCAAATAGCTACACACGTAAAAGAATGGGAACAATTAGTTGAAATGGTATAGCCTTAGAAATGATATAACTAAGCTTCGACATTCATAAAAATAAAAAAGACTTCTTACAAATGTAGGAAGTCTTTCTTTTAGAGGAATTAAGATAAACCTAAATAAAAATATATTTTCAAACGAAAAACCAAATTTAGTCCTAAAAATTAATTTCCATGAAGGACTACCAGCAATATTCATTGTTAGAACAAATTAATGTTTATTACTTTTTTAGAAAGTGCAAACAACCAAGTGTTCAAAATTCAAAATAGTATAAAAAATCCCTTTTTTATTAACCAAAACCTATTCTCATGCTGGTAGTCCTACAATGGATCCCATTTTTCAATATTCAAATCAAGCTGCCAAATTTTTTAACGTTTTAATCAATTTGACCTTACAAAGATGAGACCTTTTATTAGGCTGTACATCGTAGAAAACACCCATTTTTATAAATTAGGGGTTTTCCCTGAGTTTTGGAATGTTACCAAATTAAAATTTCATGCTCTTAATGTTTGATATCGGTGCATTTTTTATAAAAAACAGACTCAAATAATGCAACAAATACAATGCTTTCAAGCTATTTGGCCTAAAATCCAAAAGACACTTTTACTACTCTGAATAAAGCTTTGTCAGTTAAGTACAATATCAAATTTCATGTAGAATTTGAGATCAAATTTTAGTTAAAATGCAATTGCCTGATTTAAATATTTGACAATATTACCAGAACTTGGACTAGGGCCATCACGGCTCATAAGTTGGCCTTTTTGGTTAAAAATTAAGTAGGTAGGAAATTTCAAAATTTTATATTCCTTGAATAAACGGGAAGACTGTTTTTGATTTAAAAAATAATGATCGCCACCAAGTTGATGATCTTGAATCACTTTTTGCCAAGTCTCAGGTTTAGAATTACAACACAGGTATACGAAAGCAATATTTTTTTGAGCCATATTTTGCTGTAATGACTTTGAATAAGGAATTTCCGCAATACAACCATAACAAGCCGTTGCCCAAACATCGACATAAACCAATCTGCCCTCGTACTTATTATAAATTAAGCAAGGTAGTAATTCATCATCCGTATCCAATGGAACATCATGCATCGATATTTTGCCTGCAAAAGACTTGCTAGCAGTACTATCGACGGAATTAATAGTATTTCCTGCCGATGTAGACCTTGAGCTATTTTTATGGTCTTGATTGTTACAGTAACAAAAAAACAAAACACATAATAAACATAAAAAACTGAGTCTGACCGATCGCATAATTATGAATTTCACCAAGCTATTTCCAATCTAATATACCTTCTAAATGATGATGGTCAATCCCAAAGTATGATTTGATATCAATAATTTTTTGTTTGATTGCAGCTTGATTGGATTCCTTTTGTACATTTTTTACCCCAACTATCATAACATTTTTATGGGTGTGCGCATCAGAGATAAATTCAATAACTTTTGTAGTATACCCAAAATATTCTAAAATCAATGCACGAATACCATCAGTCACCATTTCTGCTTCACGCTCCATAAATATTCCATGTTTCAATAGAAAATCAAGGTCATTACTCACATTATTTTTTTTAATTTCTTTGCGAATCTGTTTATGACAACAGGGAGCCACAACTATAAGATCTGCATGAGCTTTTATCCCTTTAGCAATGGCATCATCCGTTGCAGTATCACAAGCATGCAGGGCGATTAAAACATTTATCTCAGGGATATCAAACCCCTCAATAGACCCTTGTTTAAATTGCAATCCAGTATAAGCTGAATCATGCGCAATTTGATTACAGAGATCTACCAAATCTTTCCTCAGCTCTACACCAACAACTCTTGATGGTCTTTTTAAATTGTGATTTAAATAGTCATAAATGGCAAAAGTTAAATAACCTTTGCCGCAACCCATATCTACAACTTGAATCACTTCATGATTTGGAAGTTCTTTCAATAAAGTGCTTAGGATTTCTATGTAATGATTGATTTGTTTGTATTTATCCTGAGCTGACTTATATACTTGGCCATTCTGGTCCGTAATATTTAATTGTTTTAAATACAATTGCTGGCTTGCTTCAATGATCCTTTTTTTAGGCTTATCATGTTTCATGCTAGGCAATGCATTTTGACTGGGATTAGACTTTTCCAAATCCCAACGCCCACCTTTCATAAAACTAAGTTGGATATCAAAATCGAGTGTTAATAAACGAATTAGCCTAAAACCTTCCACTTTTACGAGACCCTCGATCCATTGGATAGCTTCAGCTAGCGTATAATTTTTTACTATATCTTTAGTCGCATATTGGTACGTAAAACTAAGTACATACTCATTTTTAACTAAAGTCTTTCTGACATGGATGCGTTTGAGGCCTAGTTCTGAACCCTTATAATTAGTAAGATGAATAGCAATTAGTGAGTGTTTGTTGAAACTTTGTTGAATATGTTGTAAAATTTGATCTAAATTTTGAATCATATTTTTTATTGATAGTAACACATTTTAAGTAATAGGGTAACACTTAATTTTTGACTAAGTTAATTAAAACCGCATATTTCGGAAAATTAAAAAAAATCCAAATCACCAAAGAAAAACTGAAATTTAGTTTCATACAATGATATGTCTTCCGCTAAAGACTTTGACTTAATCATGAAATTCAGTTTATGTTTAAAGGAAAATTCAAATAATGGAGTTGATGGTTCATCATTTATTTGAATTCTAAGTAAGCCAAAAAACAATTGCTGTGAACAATACCTTTTACAATGTTTAATCATTTGTGGGAAATGCTTTTTATCGATTGTTATCAAATCCATCAAAATCATAAATGAAAAGCCATATTTTTTTATTGGCTTTAAAAATGCATACCCCAAGAGTTCACCACGATCTTCAATCTCAAGTATGCGAAGTTCCTTTTTAGTATAGCATTTGTAACGCCATAACAAATAATCCATTGATTTGTCCAAAGCATAGTCCAATTGCGTGAATTGCAATTTTTGAATTAAAGAAACATGATCCAAAATTTTGTAAGTCTCCTTTGAAAAGAAATTGGACAAGCTAAACAAACTTAATATAATTATAGGATTGTCACACTTTCTATAACCGAATTTTTGTTCAAATATTGGAGCGCTACTTCTATTTGGAAAAGCCAAAAAAAATGGAATATGATGTTGATTAAAACTAGTTCCTTCAGTTCGCCAATACAATTCACCAAAATAGCCTTTGCCCCTTGATGAAAGTGCAATATACTCATTTTGCGGCATCCCTATGAGTAATCGCTTACGATTAAACCAAAAATGGTAATGATTGATTGTTGCAATTCCTTGTAACTGTCCATTTATAGATACTTTCCAAAAAGTATAACTACTTGTTGGATTTTCAAAATACCAATGGTTTATGTATGCCTTAGACAAGCGAGGATTCCCATCAATCTCTTGAGCTAATTGACTAATGGCATCCAGATCAGATGCTTCTATTTCCGCAAATTCAATGTTGTCTTTCAAAGCATTCAATTAATATTGTGAATGAGCACATTCAGCCATAGTACAACTAGAAAATTGGTATGTAACATTTAAATACTGATAATGCTTCAATATAGATTCTAAAAATTTAAAATTAGCTTCCTGATGAATTCCAAAATTATGTGGATGCCACCATAAATGAAAGGTCAAATTGTTTTTGGCTGCGTAAGTCATAGAAGAAAGAATTCTTCGGAGACGCATGGATTCAAGCCAAGATAATGATGGGGTATAGGGTCTAAGAAAACGGCTAGCTGGAATATTAATTAAAGTATCTTCCTTTGGCTTAGTCGTTTTATAACAATGATGCCCTGTAATATTTATATAATGATCCAATAGACGAATTCCCTTTTTAATCCAAAGAAATGTTTTATTGATATCAGCTTGATAAATCCAATGATTAGGATTTCCTCTATAACATTGTATCCCTAATTCTTCACATAGATTTAAGTATGTCTTATTATATTGGTTTCTTGGAAACACAATAGATGAAATGTTGACTTGATATTCCGATGCTATTTTTAAAGCAGCTTCCAGATCATATAAAAAATCTGTCGCTTGTTGCCCAGATTCCAAACAATAATAATGCGAGAATGTATGCGTTGCAATTTCATGTTGAGAATGATTTTTTATAAGTTGGATCAATTCCGGAGCAAAATAAAATGGCTGCATCAGATCATCATCTTTCATTTTCTCGATTATATTAGCATATGGAGACAACTTCTTGTTTTTATATTGAGGCAATGTCTTTGGAAGATGTTCTAATAATTCTTTTTTATTGTGACAAAAAAGAAATCCAACTATTGCAAAAGTAGCTTTAATTTGATATTGGTCAAATAAATGCAATAGTTTTGGAATTACAGATTGTACACCCAATATATTACTTTGATAAGCATCAATAGATTTTGAATCTGTGACACCCCAATAAAGTTCAAAGTCCAGTGATATAACCATCTTTCCGCCTCCCATCTTTCTTGAAATTAATTATCGAAACTTTATTGTTAAATGGTTTGATTGTCTTTGAGAATAAATTTTAGCAAAATAAAAATGAGCAAAATAAAAATGGTCATCTGAGTTCGGAAAATGTTGCAATCCAATATTAGTAATGTAATCCTTCATCAGTTTTAACTATCTAAATCCTTCCTTGAGCATAAAAATAGATATCGCTAGGGTAGGCAATGCATGAAAAACAGCAAGCAGCATACTGGACATAAGATTTGCTGATGTCATTTGTCCTTGACTATTCAGCATTATACTGTCTAATACAATTCTCCCTACTGAATAACTTGCCCACACTATGAATATCCAATTGATCCAAAAATTAAATTTCAATAATATACCTGGCATCTCAGTTGCACCCATCTCAAAATACAAAAATATACCGATAATCAAACACATAAAACCAAAACTAATGAAATTCATAAATACAATTTTAATAATAAAATAAACATTAACGCTCTATATTTATTTAATGCCAATTGGTACCTTTTCCACTAAACAATACAACCCCTAGCCACAGTAAATAGGGTAGTGCAATGAGCAATGGAATCGAACAAACCATAATAGCCATGGTGCCTTTTTCATGATTTTTCAAATATAAACTTACACAGATTATCAACAACATGACCACTAACAAAGATGCCCAAATTCCAATTTGTCTAATTCCAGGGCTTGAATTTCTTCCAAACATTATTAAAAGAAATTCCTGGTGTCCAAAAAGTAAAATAAGGATATCTACAAGCCAGATGATCCAAAATAAAATGAGTGAAGTTTTAGACATAGAATTTACTTTTTATCATGTTATGAATTAATGAATTGAACACGATTGCATGGTCTGCTAAAAGCATATTTAATTTCTCCAAAAAATATTAGTTTACAATTTGAATTTTTTTGAATTCCATTCCTTTAGCGCTTTCCAATCTTATGAAATAGGTTCCAGATTTGAGTGGTATTCCATTATTGCCTTTAGCATTCCACTTGATATCCACATCACCCTGTTTCAATATTCCCTGATATATTTCAAAAATTTTCTTTCCTGAGAGATCATACAATGATAAATTTCCTTTTTGTGTTTCTGTTATCTTCAAGCTTATAATAACTTTATCATGTATTGGATTTGGATAAATCTTCATTTCCCCAGCATTATTACCAACATTTTCAAGATAAGTAGGAATACCAAGATCGATTTTGTACATGGACCTTCCATATGTTGCAGCTGTAAGCGTTCGTGTTGGATGATGTATAGTAAGGTCTGTAATGGGTATATTGGGTAATGAATCGCCCAATATAGACCATGTTGCAATACTTGATCCTTTATATACCCCAACATCGCTAGCTACATATAGCGTTGAATTATCTATGGGGTCAATGATGACATCGTTCAGCGGTGCTTCCGGTAAATTTCCAGAAATATCCATCCAGTTTAAACCACCATCAATGGTTTTATAAAGATGTGATAGGTATTCGTTTTTTCTAAAACCTGATAAGGTTATATATGCAATAGAAGGATTTTGTAGATCAACGGCAATTTTTGTCACCCATCTAACTGGTAAAGTTGCAGATATTTTTTTCCAATTCAACCCGCCGTCAACAGTTCTCCACGCATTGCCATCATCTGTTCCTGCATAAATAATAGAACTATTGCTAGGTGCTGCTGCAATACAGGTCAATGTACCAACATTGTTGCCTCCATTCCCATTGGTCAAATCTGGACTGATAACATTCCAATTTGCAGCGCGATCAATAGATTTATACATTCTGTTTGTTCCATAATAAAGTATCTGAGGATTACTTGGATCAAACACTACAGGTGTATTCCAATTGGTTCGATCAGAAGTACTAATACCAGTAATCGCATCTTTAAAATTATTTCCCCCGTCACTGGATTTACCTAATGCACCATATTGACTTTCTGCATAGACAAATGAATTATTTATTGGATCAACTAACACTACAAGTCCATCTCCTCCAATGATATCATTCCAATCATTTGGTTTTCCAGTTAAAGTTCGTATTACATTATTGTCCTGAGCTCCTCCGTAGTATCGATTAGGATTTTTATAATCAACCTCACAGGTATAAAATTGAGTGATAGGTAAATTATTCATATGGACCCAGTTTATTCCTCCATTTTGAGAAATAAATAGCCCTCCATCATTGCCTAATACCACATAATTTGAATTTTTTGGATGAACGTATATGCTGTGATGATCTACATGGATATTAGCCCCAATTTCCCGCCAAGTCAAACCACCGTCAGTAGATTTATGTAACTCATAACCGATAGCAAAAACAATATTTGGATCTTTTGGATCCACACTAATTCTACCGAACCACCAACCATAGGAAGCAAACAAATTACTTAGTCCTGAATCATTAACTCGATTCCAACTGGTTCCCCCGTTAACCGTTTTATAAATCCCCGCAAAATATCCTATTTTATCAGCATAAATGGCATAAAGTACATCCGGATTGGATTCAGAAATAGCCAATCCGATTCTACCTGAGTTGGTGCTTGAAATGGGCAAACCATTGTTGAGAATTTTCCAAGTAGTACCTCCATCTAAAGATTGGTATATATTGCAAGATTTTCCTCCATAAGTTCTCCTATTTAATGTCCGCACTCGCTCCCACATGGCAGCATATAAAATATTTGGATTCTTAGGGTTTATTACCAGATCAATTCCTCCAGTTGAATCAGAAACATAAAGTACTTTTTCCCAATGCGCACCACCATCAATAGTTCTAAAAACACCTCGTTCTGAAGAATTTCCATATAGATCACCCATCCCGGCCACAAATACATTTTGCACATTTTTAGGATTGATTACAATACGACCCGTATTTCTGATCTTCTCTAAGCCAACATAAGTCCAAGAGTTCCCTGCATCTATCGACTTAAAAACACCTGAGCCATCATAAGTTGTTGAACCACCACCCGCATTGGCTTCACCTGTGCCCACATAAATAACCTTAGGATCTGAAGGCGCAATGGCTAAATCACCAATTGAAAGACTGGATTCATTATCGAATATAGGTAACCAACTGCTTTCTGCATTGGTGCTCTTGAATACGCCACCAGTTGCTGTTCCAGCATAAATGGTTTGTACATCAGATGCATGCATTTCAACATCCGTAATTCTACCACCAATGTTAATTGGTCCTATAAACTTCCAACTTTTAAGCGGATTGTTGGCTCTATAGTTTTGTCTAAATTGTTTAGCCTGAGTTAAGGCTACTTTATAAGCCTCGTAGTTGATGTTATCAAATGGGAATGCCCGTTGTTGATAAAACCAATCGGCAGGGTAGTGTTCTGCGGAATTTTCTTTAGGCGTAGAAATCGTTCTTGCAAACCAAAAAATGCCTAATGAAACAATAATTATAAAAAAGCTGAGATAATATTGAGAATAATTGAATTTCATGAGTCAAATTTAGCCAATAATATTAGAAATTTAAACTAAAATTCATGTATCGTGAATTACAAGTAAACAAAATAAATGTTCGATTGATCATGAATTATTCATTGCGCCATAATATCTTGCATTAAATATTAAAGTTCATTTGAATTTTATTTAATATTGAATTAAAATGGAAACAAAAAATTGATTACTATGCAAAATGGATTATTCTTCTTAGGCCTATTACTTTTTAACACTTTTTGCTATGGTCAAGAATTAAAGCTATACAGACACAATAACACAAAAGTGTTTAAATCAGGCTCAATCTATGAAGTTGTAATTTCTGAAAGCGCAAAAGATAAAAGATGTTGCAGTTATAAATCTCTAGTAGGCACATTAACTGAGACGAGTACAGATAGTTTACATTTTAAATTAAGTGAATTCAAAAGCAGGGATTATGTTGAAAATGTAAGATTTGAAGAAAATTACCAATCAAAAAATCATTCCATTAATATGACCATAGCTTCTAATGAAATATACTATTTGAAAAATCACAAATCTTATAAATCTAAGTCAAATAAAAATGGAATGCTTTCAATTGGTGCTATACTAATAATCTCTAGTCTTGGCACATTAGTAAATTCGGTAATCGTTAGAAACGATGCCAGTAAAAATGTATTGTTAATTTCTGGTGGTGTCCAAATTGGATTAGGTCTTAGTTTAGTCATTTTAGGATCCTCTAAACATTATTACCTTAAGAACAAAAACGATCCATGGAAAATTATTAAACAATAAAGATAAAATAGGTTTTATCATCCAAATAAATATCTTTATTCTATAAATTGAATTTAGCCTTTTTACATCACTAAACGTTTAAATAAATAAGTTCTAATTTCATTACTCCTAGTCTTCTTCATTATCAATTGGCATCAGTTGGACTTATGCGCAAATTTAATTAAAGTTATATGTGATTATAATGAGTTGTCATTGAAATTAGGATCGGCCTTAAGATGAACGAACCATAAGACATAGAGATGTCTTATGGTGAAGTGAACCTAAATAATTAGCGAAGTCCTCGAAGCCAATTATTTAGGCATGAAGGAAGTTACAATGCAATCAAATTGTAAAAATTCAAAACTGTATGACTGAGCAAACTTTGATTATTTATCAAAGTAATGAACGACAGTTCATTTAGTGAAGTAACCCTGCCCGTACTGTGTCCTTCAGGCGGGATCGAAAGATGGTGGGTTGGATTTAAAAAAGCTTAGACCTTACAGCCCTGTCTGACTGACGTCAGTCAGGCAGGCTAGAATTTTTGGTTTTCCTCAGCCTGATACAGGCTTCGGTTCATTCGTTAATTTGTGATTTTGGATCACAAATTTCTTGCAGAGGCAAGATCACTCAATCATGTTTCATGAAAAAAGAACAAAAAGTTATCCATAGAAACAAGTTTTAAAACTTTTACCGCATGTTAAACAACCAAAATGGCTTTTATACCGCTTATATAATTTGAGTTGGGCAAGAAGTTCTGAATTTGATAAAACAATGTAATCAATTAATTATTGAATAATAAAATACTCAAATATTACTCTACATTGCATCCACAAATACTAAGCCATGTCAAATACATATAAAGAAGAAGGTTTAAAACGCGAAGTTGATGTAGCCGGGCTAACTTTAACCATAGTCAACGGTACAATCGGCGCTGGGATCTTTGCATTACCTGCTATTATAAGTATAGCATTAGGTGCTTTTGGTATTTTTAGTTATTTGTTTTGCAGTATCATGATGGCCGCTATCCTGTTGTGTTATGCTGAAATAGGAAGTCGAATAACAACAAGTGGAGGTTCATATGCTTATGTTGAGGCTGCGTTCGGAACATTTCCAGCTTATATCATTAATTGGTTATATTTTTTTGGTTGGAGTGTCTTGGGAAGTGCTGCGTTGATGAATATAATTGCTGATTCTATGGCTACCTTATTTCCCATTTTTTATAATTCACTGGTACGAGCTTGTTTCTTTTTTATCATCATAGGATTCATAGTATTGGTCAATGTTCGTGGTGTCAAACAAGGCGTTAATTTTATTAAATGGATCACGATCATTAAACTATTTCCATTATTCGCTATTATCCTATTTGGTTTTAGCAAGATGGAGGCAAGTAATCTATATTGGAACGAATTACCATCATTAAAAACCTTTAGTAACACTGCGCTCCTATTATTTTTTGCATTCGCAGGTTTTGAAACCTCACTAAGTGTTAGTGGCGAAATAAAAAATCCAACAAGAACCGTACCCTTAGGTATTTTATTTGGAGGTTCAATAGTATTCATTATTTATGTTTTGATACAAACAGTGGCACAAGGTGTAATAGGACCACAAATGGAAGCATTCAAAGCAGCTCCATTAGCAGCGGTTGCCGAACAGTTGATAGGTCCGATAGGCGGAACAATCTTATTGATAACTGCCATCATATCGACTTTTGGAAATGTCAGCGCCGATGTGTTATCAACACCAAGATTATTATTTGCTGGTGCGAATAATTGCATATTTCCTAAATTCTTAACTAAAATTCACGCCAAATTTTTCACACCTCATATTGCTGTAATTACCTACGCAAGTTTAATTTTCGTTCTTTCTATATCTGGTGGATTCAAACAATTAGCCAGTCTGGCGAGTGGCGCTATTTTAATAGTATATCTTTCTGTTATATTAGCGACTATTAAGTTAAGGAATAATCCAAATGAAGATAATAATAAAAAATTTAAAACACCCGGAGGGCTCATCATACCTTCTATTGGTATTGCCAGTATTATTTGGTTGTTGACAAGTTTAAGTACGCTAGAAATGATATCCATCGCGATTTTCATAGCATTAACTTGTGTGAGCTTTCTAATGATTAAACAATTTCAAAAGAAATAAATCAAATTAAATGTTACAATTATGGGGTTTTAAAATTTCAAAAAACTAAATGCTTGAAATAAAATTAAAAGGAATGATCATTAGGGAAGCAACTGTAGATGACATTGATAATTATATGCTAGTTAGGATGTCCGTAAAGGAGAACATCTTAAGCAACCCTGCATTGGTCACACGAAAAGACAATGAAGATTATCTAACTCAATTTGGCAAGGGCTGGGTTAGTGAAATAGATCAGCGAATTGTTGGATTTGCTATTGTTGGTTTAAAACAACACAATATCTGGGCCTTATTTGTACATCCAGATTTTGAAGATCAAGGAATAGGTAGACAGCTTCACGACATAATGCTCGACTGGTATTTTAAACAAACTCAAGAAGCTGTTTGGTTAGGAACCTCGCCCCATACAAGAGCAGAACAATTTTATAGAAAATCTGGTTGGGAAGAAATTGGAGTGCATGGGAAAGGGGAGATTAAGTTTGAGATGACTTTTAGTAGATGGACAAACAAATAAAATAATTATTACCCGAAACCAATAAATTTATTTGAACTCTTAATCCATGTAGCATTTTGAAAATATCAATTTTAATACTAATAATTTTTATTTCTCATAATGGCAATTCACAAGTTCGTGAAATCCCAAATATCAATTTTGAAAATATTAATCAAATCCAAAATGATTACATAAAATTATTAAAACTAAAAGATTCAAACTCATTAATAATAAAAATAAGTTACAAGAGTGGATGGCATAGATCATCCAATTCAAAATTCATCGTCTATGATAACCATGGTAATGTTGTTTTATATGAAACGATTGATTCAAAAGATTCCTCAAATCAATTAAAAATAAGAAAATTACCTCTAAAAAATACTAACCAATATCTTTATTGGGAATTTTTAAACAGATTTAATAATACTAGTGAATTTCAAATTGACAAAACTAAATTAAATATTACCCAAAAAACCATTGATCATGGATTAAAGGAGGATAAGCTAATTGAAGAAACAGTTATTTCTGATGGTCACTCTATAACATTTGAAATCACCCAATACAATAAAAATACTATATATTCATCGTATTCTCCAGAAGAATATATCAAGATGAAATATCCAGGCATGGAAGAAAGGCAGAAACTCTTGAATCTAATAAAGACATTAGAAGAACTTTTAAAGAATAATTGAAACTTCCCGAACAGTTTATGTAACAATCCCTAAAGATGGCCAGAAATCAAAGCAATAGTCCTTCTTATTAAATCTCCTCCCTCAAAGCAGAAGGATATACTAGAGATTATTTACTAGAAAATAGATTTTGAGTTTCAGATATTAATTTATTGAAATGTGTGTATATTGTGGTTTAAATAAATCTAAAGCAATCTATCTATGAATATGATTTCGTGCACCACAAGATAATTAGACCCAAATTTTAGAAATAATCAATTTAACAAGAATGCAAAAACTATACCTTATGAAAAATCAATTAAAAACCACACGACTTTCATTGATTCGAGTTGCTAGCCTTATCTTGATTCTAGTAATCATTTCCTCAACTGGATTACTAGCCCAATCAGGAGACTCCTTCGTCGGCTCTAATGTCTTTAATGGAGGCGTTGGCCTAGGGACAGTTATAGCTGTTATCCTGTCATGGTCTAGAAATCATTCTATTTTGTGGGCCATAATACATGGCATCTTGAATTGGCTCTATGTTATTTACTTTGCTATAACCCGTGAAAAGAATTAATGAGTACATTTTATTCAAAACCTGATAAACACAAAGAATAAACCATATTTAATCAAACACAAATAATCAATTAAACATGGAACAAAATACCAACCCAACACAAGAAACCTTAGACCAATGGCACAATGATCCTTCAAATTGGAAATTGGGCATCTTCTATTATAATAAACAGGACAAAAGACTCTTTCCACCCAAGAGAATCAAGCAACTCGGTTCGACCGTCAATTTCGCAAATCCTATGTCTATCTTGGCAGTAATCATATTGGTGGCTGCCATTTGGATAGTGATCAAATTTTATAAATCAATGTAAACATTATGAAAAATATCTTGGCCTTAATACTAACTATCATCATAGGGAGTGCTTGTGAAAAAAACAGTGATCCAAGTGTAATTGCTCCAGAAAAATTGGTTGGGTCCTGAATTAATCCTTCTTGGCCAGAATCTAACATAACCTATGAGAAAGCTAATGAATTAAAATATCAAGATTATGGTTTCGCTTTTTATTCAAACCATTTATTTGTTGAAAGAAAAAATTCAGGATGGTGTGGCACTCCACCTATTTCCTATGGAGATTATGCTGGAACTTGGATAAAAAAGGGTTCAATAATTTATATAACAGTAGACTATTGGGGAGGTATTGCTGAATATCAATGGGAATTAATCTCGGTTGATCAAAATACCATAACCATTCATGTATTGAAAGAAGATTATCATCGATAATTCAAATCACTTATTAGTATCATTTTTCTTCATGTAACAACCCTAAAGTTGAATTTCTTTTTCTAATTTGTTTTTCATTGTGCGCATTCACCTTAATTAAAAGTTTTAAACAAAACATTCGTAAATACTCCAATAATTGTCATATTTTTACGAAGTAAAGGTTTGTAAAGCCAGTTTTTGTGGGCTATTTAATACAGATTTATGGCGATCGAGTTTAAGCTTAATGAAAAAATTGATATAAAAGAATTGGGAAAACATCTTTCCAATTATTTAGATTTATATGTAAATCCCATAGATGTTTGGAAAAAAATTATTTCAACTGGTAAAAACAGTTATAATTTAGTAATACTGCATATATTGTACTATTTAGTTTTTGTCCTACTCTTCATAAAAACACCTTATGCTGACTTAATTACATATGTATTAATCGAAATAGGAGTAACTATCTTTCCCTTTATAATTTTTATAGTGCCATTTATCATTTTTACAAGAGTTAATGATCTTGGCACAAGATGGAACAGATTATTCCGATTGTATTTAATACTGAAGTTACAATTTCTCCCGGTTTATATTTTGATTACATTGTATGCCAAGTGGAGCGGTACTGAAAGTCCTTATGTATTTATTGAAAATGTGTTGTGGGTACTATGGCTGGCATTCATTATAACGATGCCACTTCTAATAAATTTAAAACTGTGGAAGAGGGGAATATGGATTATTCTTAATTACATTTTTTTTCTTGCTTTTATTTTTACATTTAGCTACTTCGCAGAGAGTTTCTCCAATAAGTTATTTGATAAATTAACTATAGGCACACCAAATGGAGAATTTCAGAGCTTTCAATTAAAGAGAGCACATTCAGAAAGTTATATTCAAGATGATTTTATTTTTCTAATTTTGAAAAAAGCAGATCACGGGGACTTGAAATATGTTAGAACACAATTTGTAACAAAATATTTATACTTATCATTTTTAATTACAGATGTTAATCAAATTAAAAGAGAAGCAATTGGAATAGACTCATTAAAGAAATGTCTTGATACTGCTTATATAACTCCTTCTTGGATAGATTCAATTAAGCTATATCCGGAGGCAGGAGATCTAACAATGCAAATGTTAGATTCAACCAAAACTGTCTTCGATTCTCTTTTTAATACAGATTTTAAACTATCCAAGGAACTAAAAGACTCATCATTTTATTCCACCAACAAATTATACTTTCAGTCTCTTTACGATTACTTATATAATTATCAACTAACATTTACTAATCCAATAATTTTCAAAAAACGAACCAGTGGAGATAACAAAGATAAATTTATAAATATTAAAAATAATTATTTTATTTTCTTATACAAGGTTGATAGTGTTAACTATTTTGCGTTTAAAGAAAAAACTATCTCCTTAGAAAATGAACTTTTAAAACGAGAAAAGAACTCACAAATAGTGTATAATCTATTGCTCTATCCCGTGATTAAAATAAGTGAAATCTATGATAATTTGCTAGAATAAAAAACTACCCATAACCACAACTTGACACAATGGCGTCTAAAAGATTATATTTACTTCATGTTTATATATGGTCGGCTTAGATGCATTTTTTTAAAAATTAATATTATTGCTAAGCAAAAAACACCAGAACAACTTAAGCGAATAGAATTAAGTCACAAGCTTACAAAATTAACACTTGAACGCAATCTGAATCCTGAAGATATTGTGCGTAATAATCTAACCCTGGAGTATGGTTCCAGGATCTTATCTTCTTATACCATTCCGTTTTCTTTTGGAGTTGATCACAACAAGCTTTGGATTATTACTGAAGCAGATAGAACAGTGACAACTACCTTATTTCCTAGTGATTATTAGTCACTAGGATAATGGTTTTTTTGTATCTTTGAATTTAGGTAAGTAAACTATAAAGTTATTTCGCATGTAAACAAGTTCTACCTCATTAAAAAAAATGAAAAGAAAAAACATCATATTGACAATAATTCTAATTTCTATTTCTGTTATTGCCTTCGGTCAGTTTGGAAAAGAATACAATATATCGAAGCTCGATAATTGGAAAGAGTTTGAAACGTTAACGTCCTTTGAAGCAAAACACCATAAAATAAATGAAAGAAGCTATGAGAGAACGGATAGAATGTACAAAGCAGATAGTTTGTATTTACCAACTATATCGAAAGAGAAAAAAAAGTTCTTGTATGAAGAGTACGAATTAAAACAGAGATTTAATTTCAAAGAAAACCGTGCAAGATACTTCGTCGAATATATCGAGGAAGATTCGATAATAGTAGATAAAACATTTTCAATGCCTGATACTATCTCAACCAAATGTCGGTGCGAATTGAAAAACGATACTATTAAAATACAAATGGGAATTTGGGTGTTCGGAGGATTTTTTTATAATATTTCCATTATAGATAAAATATTTCAATTAGTATATATCGAAGATGCTCATGAAATGGAACCATTCAAATACCAAAAAACAGATACATCCTTTGTTAAAGATTTAATATTAAAGGTAGATGATGCAACTTTAACTTTTAGCAATAAAATTAAACGTAAAATTGGCTATAAACTAAATGGGCATTTAATATTCACTTCACCTGAATATTTTGTTGATTCAAATTTTCGAGGATATTCAAGGGAAAGTAAATTGGAAAAAGGAGTGACAAAAGGTGAAATATATTTTACTTGTAAGTTAGGAGAACCTTTTGAACCTATGATTGAATAAAAGAATAAAAGCGAGGCAGAACAATGGCTATAATGATAGATTTGCTATCGCTTCATCCATCACATAGCCTAACCGTTATAGGGCATTTTAAAAGATGATAATTACATGATAAATATTTTTGCAATACTAACCATTCTTTTGACAATTTGCAGTTGTCAGACAAACAATAAAAAGATAGTTGAAGGTGACTTATATTTCAAACTAATCGACTTCCGATTTTTTGACTCACCTGACAGCGTATTAACTAAAATAAAGACAAGTGTAAAAACTAAAAATAAAGATACATTGACCGAACAAGACATAAATCTTTTTTATTTATTGGAATTTATGACGGACAAACAATTGTTGCGAAAACCATTTGTACGAATTAGACTAGACGATGGAGAAATAATAATGGTTTTTATTGACATTAATAATTATGAAAAATTAAAGAACTACAATTATAGTGACTTAATTCGTGACAATAAAAAAATCAGAATAAAAGCAGAAGTTTTTGAATTGAAATATGATTCATTGACTGCTTATGAAACCTCAAAACTAATTTCCATTGACCGAATTGATGGTAAGACATATTGGAAAAAATGAACTCAAATATGACGACAGAAGAAAAACGCCCTATAACAGCAAAAAAATTACCAAAACCAACAATGAAACACATATTCATTCTGCTTAGCCTAATTGCTATTTCCTGTTCAAAAGTTGATGAACAACCTCAAATCCCGAAGGGAGCCCATCCATGCGAGACAGATACAATTGATTTAGATACTATATTTCTAAATCCTCAATCATTAGAATTTATTCCTTATACTGGATTAGAAAGTATTTACTTCAAAAATACAACTGGAGACGAGGTTAAGTTTGAACCTTTATATCCTCCAAAATCCCATCATTTCAGGAAAACTGATTTTGACCTAATATGCGATGAAGGCAAAATAAATAATTATACTTTTGTTCGGGAACAATATGCCGTTTCTCATATATGTAAAGAATTAAATCTTCAATATTATTTGAACCTTTACACATACAATTCAAGGCAACAACCAAAATTTATAGATATATTCAATTTTCTGTTTCACGAACCAGCACTTGACCACAAAATTGATACAGCAATATCCTTAACTATTGTTGCCAATTTTAAAGGTAATGAAATAGAATTAGGTGAAGAGTTTCATCGTCAAAACTATGAATTGTTTAGCAAATTAACAATTCTAAATAAAACCTTCACCAATGTTTACAAAGTAATTGAACCTAAAGAGAATCTACTCACAGAAATTTATTTCAATAAAGACTTTGGATTAATAGGTTACAAGGATTTGGATTCTGAACTTTGGGTTTTTGATAGATTCGAATAAATAAAATTAGCTATCAATCGCTTCCCAAAAATACTTCCTAATCGTCGCACATTCAGGAAGCGTAATGTTGCAAGAGTTTAAGGTAGGATGCATTTTTTTTTAAAATTTATATAACATATTGAGTGCAATAATCTAACCTTGGAGCAAGGTTCCAGGATCTTATCTTCTTATACCATTCCGTTTTGATTTGGATTTGATCACAACAAGCTATGGATTATTACTGAAGCTGATCGTTCTTCGACAACTATTCTTTTTCCTAGTGATTATTAGTCACTAGGAAATTTTGAATTTATTGTATATTTGTAAAATGCGGAGTAAACTGATACCTTATTTTGCATATAAACGAGATATATGAAACACATTTTACATCTTGTATTTGTAATTACTTTGATCTCTTGTGATAAAGAAAATTTTACTAATAAAACTAGGATTCCAATTGACTACAATTGTATAGACACGACTTCAATACCAAAAATAAATATTGAAAATTCATTTGATTTAATTAACTATTTAATTAGACCAGATTCATTCATAGCTACATCTTATAAAATAGTTGAAAGCCAAGGATTTATTTCCTGGCAAGGTAATACTTGTGTAGAATTTTATAAAGGTAAATATGGCATTGCATTTTTAAACTATGCAGATACATCTAATTGGAAACTATACACAAAATATGGTTATGTTAGAGAAATAATTGGATTTGGTATAGATCTTAAAAAGACAGGAATTCAACCAATTTATAATTCGGATTTGTATAAAAATGATACGTCAAGATTTACCGGTGGATATATAAAAAACGCCTCAGATGGTGATGTTGGGGATGCAGCTTGGGAAATTGATACTAACCACTTGAGCACTGTTGAAATAACTTGTATAGATTGGAATTCAAAAATTATTATAGGCAAATTTAATTTATACTTCACATTGACTCATCAATCAATTTTTCCTAATGTAAAATATTCTCAGAAAGCGCATTTTAGTTGCGGAGAATTTAAAGCAAAATTACTTTAATGAATCTTTAGTAAAGGCAATACTAGATTGATTTAATTTTGGCATTGCCATAAGGTTCATTCTATCCGTTCCAATCTCTGAAGCATTTTTGCTTCTATCACAAATGCGAAGAGTATTGTGTCTATAAATGCATTCCGTTCCTATTCCTCCCCATCCGCTAATACTTCGTTACGCTTTTAGTGAGTACTAAGCACTCCATTAGTACTCTCGGCGCTGATTGTTACTAATATTTCTTTAATTCTAATTTTATTCTTAAACAAATAGGAAACCTTGAATTTATTGTACATTTGCAAAATGGGGAGTAAACTAAAACCTTATTTTTCATCTAAATGAATTATACCTTATTCAATTAAATACAAATGAGTAGAATACTCAAAATCATTTTAGTTCTCACGTCCATTTTACTAATTTTTATTTTAAGCTTTCTTTTTCTACTCAATAATTTTCTTGACCTTGATGAAGGTAAAATTCTTATAGAATCTCGTAAAGCTTTTGCAAATCACAATTTTGAATCTCAAATTATTTCCAAACTAAAGTTGTTTGATGATTTTTCTTCGTTCTTACTAAACAATGCAGATAGTTTAATATATTCCAATCAATCTGACTCATCAAGAACATTTATAATGCAAAATGGGCAATTTCATGGTTTTAAAAAAAATGATAATTGCTTTACTTTTATTACGGGCAACGATATTTTCTTAGAGTTTTATACGCCAACTTCAAAAATAGATAGTCTGAAGTATTTTATTAATTCAATCGGTACATCAATTCTTTCAAGTTTTCAGTTATGTACTAATAAAGATTATGATTCAGTTGATAAAAATCTTGGAAATATAAGATTTAACTTAACTGTAAAAGAAGAAATCCCAATAAACCCTAATTATTACTTGCGTCTTTATTTGTCTTGTAATAAAATAGAGGGATCACCAGTTTTGAAAATAACGAACATAAATGAATCATTGCAAAAAGATACTTTATTATCAGATCAAATAAAATATATTATTAGAATAGATCCTTATGCCGGAATGTAGTGAGAAAGGCATATAACACAACATAGACTCTAGACAGCCCAGTATCGAAAATTATTTTCTTTAAATTTTTTCCTTTAATGGGATATAAATTTTTAATTTTTGGCTATTTAACGCCTGACGGTGTAGCGTCTATGCCAAATCCGTCAGATTATGAAAAGTTCCCAATTAGGCTTAATTTATACGGATACCTTCTTATAAATTTACTAATATTGCATTGTAAACGCATTGAATTTAGGCATTTTCACACTTTGACGTTGTGTAGCGTTAGAAAAAAAACCAATGGAATACGAAAAACTAAATACTAATTGGAACGCTGACCCAAATTCGCCTGAACCAATTGTATGGGTTAAAGAAGGAAATTTAATTGTTGACTTCTTTTTAAATCATTTCGTGTTTGACCAATTTAAAGTTGGAGATAGAGCACGAATAGTATTTAAAGCTTGTTCAAAATATAGCCTCAACTACTGTAATCATGACGGATATTATATGGGACAATATCGAACCAATCCGAACGAATTACCGTGGGGAGAATTCTACGAAATAATAAAAGGGTTTGACTATGACTTTCCAGAACCCTTGGAAATTTTAAATAAAAATAAGCCGACCAACCTACACTATATTTTCTTCTTCCGTGACCATACACTTGAAGTGTTAGCTGACAACTATGATTTCAACATTTTGAAAGAAAGCAAAAGTCAATTTGGACTACTACAATTAGTTTGGAGAATATGGGGTAAAATACAAATGGATTCTGATGTTATTAGGGCGGGATATAACAATTACCAAATAGCTAGGAGTGATATTGAGAATTTGATTGTAAGAATTCGACAAGCGGATTCCAATATTATGGATGACTTAGATTTATACTTCGCACCAACAGGAAGATTTCAAGAATTATCATTGGCAAATGGATGGGAGGATGAATTTTTGAAATTGGCTGACGAATTTGACGATTATAAAAGAAAAAACGCTACACAACACGGTGTATAGTGCTTACCATGCGGGATACGCACCATTGTATGGGTTTAGCTCAATTAACCCATGAATTTAATTATAAAGCAATGGGTGATTTATTTGAAATTGACCTGGTCAATAATCCTGATTTGGCTCTTACCCTTGATATCTCAACACAAATATTAGTCTATGGAATGATGAATGGATCCTGCACTACAGCCACATTAGGCCGTTACATCAACAGTTCAAAAGTTAATTTCATAAATGCCAGAAGGGTAGTGAATGGTCTTGATAAAGCCACTGAGATTGTAGAATACGTCAATAATATTGTATTGAATGTCAAGCTTTTAACTCAACCTATCTAATTTAAATATACATTTTTTATTTGTAGTTGCTATCCACAACGGCCTTTAGTAGAAATACCAGGGCTTTTTATTTGTTTAATATTAAATAAAAAAACATTATATATTGCATGGAGCTTTTGCTGTTGAATCTTTAATTTAGCTTAATACAAAATACTTAAATATTATGGATCCATTAAAAAATATTAGTTTAGATGTAAATAGAATAATTCTGCAATTGTTAATTCCTGGTATTTTTGCATTATACCCTTATATTCTACTTTTTGCAAATAGATTTAATAACTTATCTATAAGTGATGGTTATTTAGGTGCCATAATATTTATTTTATCAGTATCAGCAGGTTTAGTTATTGAAGATTTTGCGTCACAAATTGAATCTGAATGCTGGGACAAACAAAATGATAGTAAATTTCCAGAACGTGAAAACGAATGGAATAAATATTTAAAATTTAAGGCTTTAGAATCTGAAATGCCAATTGCGCAGAAATACCTAAGGACAATTCTTATAAGAATGAAGTTCGAACTGTCATTTGCTATTGCATTACTAATTATGATAATTGGCTTATGTATTTTAGAATATTACATTAACTTTTGTCAATCCTGTATGCAGTTTTGGTTAGTTTGTATTATTTTACCATTTTCAATTGCATGTTACCAATTATATGAATCAAAACAAAGTTCAATCTTGTTAATAAAAATTAGAAAAAACATAATTTCTGATTAATATTAACTAAAACAGTTGTTAAACTAATTGACTTGTTGTAAAACTTTAAGGAATTGAAATTGAAATATTTTTAAAGATTACTGGTATTTGGAATTATAACAATCATTATTTGTAGAGTTTTTGGAAAAAAAAACTATTTGAATGACAATGTCAAAAATTTATCTTTCTTGGTCTTTTAGGAGTTCAGTTGAAAAATTTAATTTAATTATTCAAAATTCAGAAG
Organism: Saprospiraceae bacterium; assembly: GCA_044228225.1. GTDB lineage: Bacteria > Bacteroidota > Bacteroidia > Chitinophagales > Saprospiraceae > Vicinibacter. The sequence continues at coordinate 109,360 of JBGAVH010000009.1, forward strand.
ACCAACTCGAAATAATTGAATATAATATAGTTTGTGTAATACTAACTATATCTTTCGTTGAATCGTATATTAATGAAATCATTAATTCAGCAAATGATTGGGATAGTATTAAATTCAACTCTGAATTTATTTCAAATTTGAATGAACGTGAAAAATCACTTTCAATTGTTGATAAATACAACAATATAGCAATTAAATTAGGCATGCCAGAATGGACATTAGACACAGAACCATATACTAGTTTAAAAATCATAACTGATCTTAGAAATGATATAATTCATTATAAAGGATCATTTATTGATACAAATATAAGTGTTTCCAAATCCACAACACATCTAATGAAAATTCTTAAAATTAGCAGATTAAAAAATTCACATTGGATTAATGATTTATTTGCATCTAAAAAACTATCACAACTTTGTTTTAAAACTTTGAAAGAGATAGATTTACTTTTCACTAACCTTGTTACAAACTTTAATAAACATTAATGACTTTAGAGCAATACATCGCCAACTTAAAATCCAAATATAAACTTGGCAACGCCACAGAACATACTTTCAGAGGAAACTTAGAACAACTCATTGAAAGCATTGTACCAACTATCAGAGCACCAAACGAACCTAAAAGAAAGTCATGTGGAGCTCCAAATTATATATTAACTAAAAAAGATATACCAGTTGGATTTATTGAAGCAAAGGACATTGGTGATAAAGATTTAGAAGGCGCTGAAGTTAAAATTTTATATATTATTTGTATCTTCGTAATTTGGCAAAATTTAATTTAAGAATAGATAATTAAATAATTAATGATCCCAATTCTTTATTTACCGATAATATATGGAGTTTCATTAGAAGTGTATATTTTTCTTATATGTCTAACTATACCTTATTATTTAATTTGTCATTGGATTTTAAAAAGATATATTTTTAACAGCCTAATAAGAAATATTGTTGCTTGGACTTGTACCTTAGGTTTGGCATTGATTACATATATAGGAATTATAGAAATTTTTATGTTTACACTTTCAAGAGAACCAAGCAGAGATTTTGACCAATCAAAGTGGTTGACAAATAAAGAGGAGCGCTTTGAAATGGCCGATGACTTAATTAAAAGAAAAGTGCTCTTTGATAGAGATTCATCTCAGATAATACAGTTATTAGGAATACCTTCAGTCCGGGACAGTTTAAATTTGAACTGGATCTACGATATGGGATCGGGCGGCGGCGGACTTGGATTCCTTTTTCATCAACTTAGAATAACTTTTGATAAAAATAAGGCAATCAAAGTGGAACATATTCGCATACCTGACTAAAGGACAAAAGCTATAAAGTGTAAAAGTTCATATTATATAAATGAGATTAATAATTATTACTATTCCAATAATACTTACCTCGATGTTTTCAGCTTGTCTTCATCAATCACTCGGAAGTTTAGTAGATGAAATAAATATCCAAGTTATGGACAATATTGGAAATGGAAATATTATTGTCAAATATGGTCAAAGTTATGAATTCGAAATCGATTCACTAAAATTGTTCAAAGTTAAATTAGAACGATTAAGAGGTGGTCGAACGTCTCTATTTGGAATTTTTGAAATTTCTAAATGGACCCATGATCCAGATGAATTTAAAAGAATAATTCTTTCAGACTCAACCAGATTTATAAAGGAATATTCAATTAATGATATTCTAAAGTTAGACACAATAATGGTTGATAGTATGGTAGTCTATAAACTCAAATAAACCTAAAATTATATACAAATAACACCATGCCCTTGTCCCATAATTTATATTATGTTAAGTTGCTTTTAGACCATCTGTAGGGCCTTTCCTTACATTATAGTCAAAACTAAACTTTCATTAATTGAATCCTTTGTTCTCATTTGCCCTATCAGATATGGCTCAATTTGGTTTTCATTTAATATCGTTTCAAATGTCTGTTTTGATAATGGATCTACTGCAATCAACAAGCCTCCGCTGGTCTGTGGATCAGCTAAAAGTTTGAACCATTCAGAATTTCCAAGTGCCACTTTATGGCCATATGATTTCCAGTTTCGATGAGTACCACCAGGTACAGCTCCCTGCTGTATATAGTCCAAAACACAAGGATCCAAAACGGGCAACTTAACATAATGTAATAAAGCATTTAAATTCGAGGCCTCACACATTTCTATAAGATGTCCACATAAACCAAATCCTGTGACGTCGGTAATGGAATGAACAAAAGATTTGCTGCCCAATATTGCACCTATGGAATTGAGTTTCAACATGGATGTTTTTGCAATATCCTCATGCCCTTTTGATAATAATGATTTTTTTTCTGCGGTAGTTAAAACTCCCACACCAAGCCCCTTGGTCAAGTAAATCAAATCTCCATCTTTAGCGCCAGCATTTGTTTTTAAATCTGAAATCTTAACTTTTCCGGTGACAGCTAATCCAAATATCGGTTCACCTGTATCAATACTATGTCCGCCAGCCAATGGAATTCCTGCTTCCTTACATACAGAACGAGCCCCTTCAATAACTTGCGCTGCAATTTCAGGCCCTAACTTATCTACTGGCCATCCTAATATTGCAACAGCTAAAATAGGTGTTCCACCCATCGCATAAACATCACTGATGGCATTGACTGAAGCTATCCTTCCAAAATCAAATGGATCATCTACTATGGGCATAAAAAAATCAGTGGTACTAATGATAGCCGTACCATCTTTTAAATCCAAAACCGCTGCGTCATCTTTATGCTCATATCCTACTAATAAATCCGGATGATGTGGATGATTATTTGAAGCCAGAATTTGATCTAAGATCGCAGGTGAAATCTTACATCCACAACCAGCACCATGACTATATTGGGTAAGTCTAATTGTTTCTTTGTTCATATTCTTTTGAATTGATAAATTGAATTAATTCGTCTGCAATATCCTCATTTGTTTTAGATTTCAAATTAAAAACAATGGGTGACACAAGCTTTGGCAATTTAAAACTGTAATCATAACACGAATCATAATATTTTAGTGCAATGGCTGCAGCATCCCGATATTTATGTTCATGAATAAAATCCAGAGCTTTTTTTGTATCGGCCGGTCCTATTCTTTTTTGAATTTTATTAAATGATAGTATCAATTGATCATTGTTATTCAATTGGTAATTTTTTATCAGATGATCAAGTCTGGTTTCAAAATCTATATCAATATGAATGATTTGGGATGCTTTCATTTTACTCCACATAGATTCCGGAATAAAATTTTTTCCAATATTCTTACTTTCATTCTCTATCCAAATGGGTTTTGAAATATCCATTTTTAATACTTCAAAAAATATGTCATTCTCAAATTGCTCATTTACTTTTTGGTCACGCTCCCCTATCCATCCGAATGCTGATCCTTTGTGATGTGCCAAAGCTTCCAGGTCAATGACTTGTTGTCCTCTGTTTTTTAAATGCGATAATATAGCTGTTTTTGCAGATCCTGTTCGCCCACCTAAAATAATAAATTTCAAAGCGGGATTTGAACACAATGAATTAGCGTATTGCCTGAATGCTTTATATCCACCACTTAACAATTGCACATGAAATCCAGCCAAATCCAGTAACCACGCTAAACTATTGCTTCGTTTTCCACCGCGCCAACAATAGATGCCAACTTTTCTTGAAGGGGCTATTTTCTTTGCCTCCACAACCATGTCATGCATCTTAGGTCCAATAATTTGAAGACCTCTAAGAAGTGCCTGTTCCGGATTTATTTTTTTATAAATGGTACCAACTTCACTACGCTCTTCGTCATTAAATAATGGAAAAGAAATGGCACCTTCAATGTGACCTTTTTTATACTCAGATGGCGATCGTACATCCAGCAATGGAATGTTTGATTCCAAAACTGCAATTAATTCTTCCGGTTTAAAATAACTTATAGACATCTTGGCTTTCAAAAATTAATACGACCACTCATCAATATAACGAACAATTATTTTTGATAAATTATAAGCGTCAGATAATGCTCGATGTGCTTCTCCCTCAAATTCAAGATTTAATAATTTAAGGGTTTTAGCTAAGCCATTAGGTTTTGAAATATTACGTCTCGAATGATACTGTGACTTTACATCAACATAAGGTCTAAACCATGAAACATCATACCTATGAATATCACTATCTGATTCTATCATCATTAGATCCTTACTCCCCCAAGCACAAAAAACATAATCCTGATCCGGAATTTCTGCCCATTCCATAAATTCATCGAATACTTTCGGAAATGATTTAGCAACATCGACATCTGATTGTTGTATAGAAGTTAAATGTCTACAGTACACACTCAGTGTAGGATTCAATACAGGCTTTATAAATTTTGAAAAGGTTTTTTCTACCTCTCCATAAGGATTAACGATACATGCACCAATTTCAATAATCTCACTTCTATGCTGTTGTGGATTAATATCCCAACAGGTGGCTTCTAAATCAAATACTAAAAATTTCATGGGTGTATTTAGGTATTAATCGGCGAGTTCTTCTTGAACCAATGAGATATGATCCCAAATAATCATGTCCTCTAATTTAAGATGGCTTAATTTATTATGATAAAATAATAAACTTAAAAAATCTTCAGAGATAAGTCGTTTAAATTGATCAATAACTAAAGGACGTTTTATATGATAAATTCCTAAATTCCTGATCCCATCTTCTATGACCACATCCAAATCTTGAGTTAACAATTCAGGAAGGATCAATTTATCTTCTTGATTAAGTTTGATTAATAAGGCTATAACTTCTTTACACAATTGTTTAAAGGCACGTTTCGGGAAAGCAAATTCTTCTTCAGGTAATTGAACTAAACTGTATATATCTTGCCCGGGATTCATTCGAATGAGCAATTGAAATGCACAATAAGCTACTAAATGTGCTGGAAGTATATAATTAGATTTATTAAATTGTTCTACAATTTTTTCGCCCAATTCTTTTGTATAAATACCTTCACGCTGAGAGTCTATTACAAAATCACCCTGACGCATAAAGTAATCTTTCAAATCTATAATTTTACCGCTATGTCCAATACTTTCAGCTTTATCTGTCAAATAATTTCCAAACACATCCATAGGTTTTCCAAAACTCATATAAACATGTGATCCTTTGGTAAGGAATCTGCGTATGAAACTAAAATATTGTCCTATTGAACTTGCACGATCGCGAGCTGTGTATTTTTCTTGACCTGTTGATTTTAAGTGTTGCAAAATCAAAGATCTGGCTTCTAAAACACTTTCATAAGTTAATACCACTGGTACTAAAACGATTTTTCTGGATTCATTATTTTCAATTAATTGCCTTTGAGCTAACAATAAGGAATTCAATAATCCCAATTTTAATTTGTTTTCTATTTCGCCAGAACGTGAACGTGTGCCACCTGGAAAAAATATGGTGTGCACACCGCGCATTACAGATAATTTGGAATAGCTAGAGAGTGTTTGTAAATAAATGAGATTTTTCTTTCTTCTATCGACTCGATAAGCACCAAGACGATTCATAAAAAATCCAAAAAATTCTGAATCATACAAGTTCAATCCGGCGCCGTATGAAAAAGCCGGAAGCCCCGTAATCGAATCTATCATGTACCCTACAAGTATGGAATCTAAATTACTGGAATGGGTTGGCACCATGACTATGGTGTGATCCTTAGATAATAATCTCAATTGATCAATTTCGCCATTAATACGCATCACAGAAAGCAACTGTTCTCTTTTCTTCGCCGTTGACTTAAAGAATGATTTACCCAATGGATAAAACATAGTGTGAAAAAACAAAGTGAGTAATTTACGTGCGAACAAAAAAGTTTTATGATTGAATTGCCCTGTAATCTCAATAGTATAGCGTTTTATTAATCTCGATACGGATTCCATGTTGCGATCCGTCTTATTTGAGAATTGATGATTATCATTGTATTCATTTTGCAATTTCCTAAAAAACTGCATTTCATTTGGAGGATCCGCTTTCCAGGGATTTGATTTGATTCTTTGTTTTTCTTGATATATGGTTTTAGCTAATGTTTGATCTAAATCTTCCGGCGAATATTTACTAAAAAACTGAATAACATCGTTGCTTACTTTCTTTATAAATGAATCGCGATCTTGACTGAATTTATAAATAGGCCAATCTTCCAGATTTGGCAACAAATGTGGATATTTCTTGATATTGGGTTCATTGGACATGCCTATTGAATTTTGATTAACGCACCAAATTTATAAAAAATAAATCATATGAATCTTGCCAAGTCTATAATACAAAACATACTTAAGACAATTATACTTAATTATATTACAATTACAAATTATAATATATATAGTTTAATTTTAAAACAAACTTATGCAAATAGTATTATTGATTTATACAAATATCCAATACTTCAAATATAGCCTCCTTCCCTATTGTTTTTTCGACGCTGGTTAGGATTATTGGTGGCAAATTATCCCAGGTCTCGAGTAATTTTTTTTGATAAGTGTCTAGATTTTTTTGGAGTTCCATTTTTTTACATTTATCAGATTTAGTAAAAAGTATAGTAAATGGAATTTCATGTTCTCCGAAGTATCCTATTTTTTCAAGATCTATCACTTGTGGCGGTACTGAAATATCTACCAATAGAAAAACATTCATTAAGTTCTCTCGCTGAACTAAATATTTATTTATTTGACCTTGCCACTTTTCATGAATGGATTTAGATACTTTAGCATATCCGTACCCGGGCAAATCCATAATATTATAGCTTTTATTATTGACCTGGAACAAATTAAATTGCTGAGTTTTACCCGGCATGGATGATATTCTAGCTAAATCCTTACGGTTCATAAGGTAATTGATCATAGAACTTTTTCCCACATTCGATCTCCCCCAAAAACAAAATTCAGGAACGGCTGACTTTGGAACTTGGTCAAACTTAGGAAATGATCCAAAAAATTCGACATCATGTATGACCATAGGAACGTTAAGCTAATCTTAATATGATAAAAAAATAGAATATAACTTGCTGAATAACCGTTATTTTACATAAAAGTTCTAATTATGGTTCGATTTCTTTTAACCTCAGCTGTTTGTTTATGCTTGTTAATGCCTTTGAGCGCTCAACTTTCAGGCGGGCTATTATTGGGTATTTCAAGCGTTTCTATCAAGCCTAAAACCTTTATTTATAAAGACGAATTAGGCAAAGACGCTGTTAGTTTTGGCTTCAAGAAAGCCAATTATGGATACCATTTTGGAGGATTCCTCAGATATCAGGCTAAAAGCTTTTTTATTCAACCCGAAGTCGTTTTCAATTCAAACACGACAACATTTACCTATAAAGTTCTTCAAGCACCATTCAATGCTGATTCACTTCTTACAGAACGTTATCAACGATTGGACATTCCCGTATTGTTAGGTATTAAAGTTGGAATATTAAGAATTGGAGCTGGACCTGTTGCCCATATTTTTATTAATAACAAATCGGAACTAAGAGATATTAAAGGCTATGATGACAAATTTAAATCAGCAACTTTTGGATATCAGATAGGCATTGGTTTTGACATCCAACGTATTTCTTTTGATCTTCGCCATGAAGGAAATTTTACGCATTTTGGCGACCATATCATCATTGACAATCACACCTTTGATTTTGATAAAGGCGAGTCTAGATTAATGGCTACACTCGGATTTAAATTTTAAGAAGGCAATTTAATTCTTGGATCGAACCACCGATATAATATATCCGTGATCATGTTAATTACTACAAAAATAATGATCGCAAATATACATGTTCCCAATATCAAAGGGACATCATATTGATTGATTGCTGTAATCGTCAACATTCCCAGTCCTTTGTAATTGAACACATATTCCACAAAAAATGCTCCGGTTAACAAGGACGCAAACCAACTACTAATTGTAGTCAAAATTGGATTGATTGCATTCGGCAATATGTGTTTAATCATCAACAACCATGGTCTGATACCTTTAGAACGTGCGGTTCTAATGTAATCAGCACTGATCACATCCAATAAAGAGGCACGAGTCATTTGACAAATCATAGCCACAGGTCTAATGCCCAATGCCAGAGCAGGTAAAATAACATTCGCCCACCTTAATTCAACATTGCCAAAATCATCAAATTCATATAAACTTCCTTGAATGGGTAAATGAGTAAAATGACCTAAAACAAATGCAAAGATTACGCTTACTATTATAGCCGAAATATAACTTGGTATAGCATATCCCAAAGTACAAAACGCAAGTATATAACGATCTATAGCTGTATTATAATTAAATGAACAAACAGCTCCTAAACTCATGCCAATCAAAATAGAAAGGACTATTGCAATAAAAGATAAAATTAAAGTTGATGGTAATGCATCAGTAATTAAATTCCATACAGATACTGAAGAAGCATAGGATTTCCTGAAATAAGGTTTCTTCAATATAACAAGTTTATCTTTGCCTTTATATACACTTACATAGCTATAATCTTCTAAGCGCAAATCGCTAACATTCAAAAATTGAATCGGTGACAAATCTTCAAAATATTTAAAGACTTGGACGGATAAAGGTTGATCTAAAAAATATTTCTTCTTATATAAAGAAACAGTATTTTCATCTGAACGTTGTCCAAAACTTAACCGAGCAGGATCCACAGGTGCCATATAAATAATAGTACAAATAATACCAGATATCACCAATATAGCAATTAAACCAAGAAAAAGCCGCTTTAATATGAAAACAACCAAGAATATGAATTTTGATACAATGATATTTAAATTTATTGATATCATACCATTAATAAATGCAAACAATAGCTCCTATCTTTGCAAAAAACCGGAAATTCTTAGTGAAACCATTTAATGTAAAAATAGAACACCTTAATCCCACTCAATTTCAAGAATTTAGGAAATCGGATTTAGAATATTGGCAGTCGCCAGAATTGTTTATTAACTGGATAAACAATCTTCCTGACCTAGATCATATACTCGAGCAGATCCAATTGAAAAAAACGAATTTCAAAAACAGATCTCAACTCGTTGATATGCTCCAACAGCAATATTCTGGTTTCTCTGACACAGACCCAATTTTTACACAAATAAAAAGCTTGGCAGCAAACAACACCTTCACCATCTTGTGTGCGCATCAGCCTTGCTTATTAGGTGGTCCTTTATTTTGGTGGTATAAAATTGCGAATACGATTAAATTAGCTTCGATCCTCAAGAATAAATTTCCGGAATACTCCTTTGTTCCCATTTATTATTCGGGAAATGAAGATCATGATTTTGAAGAAGTCAATCATTTTTCTGTATTTCAACAAAATATTCAATGGGTTTCTGAGGAGACTGGAGCTGTAGGCAGATTTAAAACAGATGGCTTAAAATCAGTTTTTGAAACTTTAAAGAATTTATTTGGAAACGACCCTGAATCACTCCAAATAATTAATCAATTTGCTTTACAAGCAGCAGACTGTAAAACTTACAAAGATTTTTACAGACATTTCGTACATCAGATTTTTGGAGCTCTTGGTCTGATTTATTTTGATCCCGATGATGCATCTGCCAAATCATTGATTAAAGATATTTTGAAAGCAGAATGCTTGGATCAATTGATCGTAAAACAAACAGAACAAACGATACAGGAATTAACTAAAATCAACTATCCAATTCAAGCAACACCACGTCCTATTAATTTATTTTACTTAAAAGATCAATACAGAGAAAGACTCCTCTTTGAACATGATATATATGTTACCGTAGATTCTAAATACAAATGGACTCAGGAAGAATTGATGAAAGAGATAGACCATCATCCTGAATATTTTAGCCCTAATGTTTTGGTACGTCCATTGTACCAAGAAACCCTTTTTCCAAATATCATGTTTGTTGGTGGTGGCGCAGAAATTTCTTATTGGATGGAATTGAAGCAAGTTTTTAATTCCATGAATCTGACCTATCCGTTATTACATCGTAGAATTTCAGGATGGATCATTCCCGCTAATATTCAATCAAAAATTAATAAATCCATTTTAAAATATTCTGATTTTACTCAATCTGCTATTGCCATAGAAAAACAATATTTAGAATCGACCTCTACCCTACCTTCAGCAATAAAAAATGTAGAAAATGATTTGCATAAAGTACTCCAACAGTATGCTATTTTAAGTAATACCATCAATGATTCTACCCATGCTTCGACCCTCGCAGAAATAGCTCGAATAGAAAAACAAACTGAAGGACTAAAGCACAAAATACTTAAGGCTGAAAAACAAAAATTTGATGAACAACTCCAGAAAATAATTAAAATCAAAGAACAACTATTTCCAAACAGCGGACTACAAGAAAGAAATCAGTCAGGTATTCAATATTACCTACAATATGGAAAATCTTTCATTGATGAACTTATTGATGCAATAGAATTCAATAATAAAGAAGTTATTGTTTTTTTGGAAGATTAGATTCATAATTCATTGCACGAATCAAAAATAATGGAACATATGCTAGAGCTTGTTTTCAAACTAAATTCAAGTAATATGTGATCTTAATGAGTTGACATAGAAATTTTGATCGGCCTTAAGATGAACGAACCATAAGATCTCGTCATACCGACGAGATCTTATGGTGAAGTGAACCTAAATAATTGGCGAAGTCCTCGAAGCCAATTATTTAGGCATGGAGGAAGTTACAATGCAATCAAATTGTAAAAATTCAAAACTGTTTGAGCTCAACATAACGATTAAAAAAAGAACAGAAATGCTAGCTGAGCAAGTGTGATGACAAGCAAAAAAAACAAGGTAATTGGCGAGTTTTTTGAATTTAGGTTTCATGCAATCATTTTAGGCTTAGACCTTACAGCCCTGCCTGCGTGGCTAGTCAGGCAGGCTAGAATTTTTGGTTCTTTTTTTTCATGAAAAAAGAACAAAAAGTTGATCTTAGAAACGGATAATTAAAACAATAAGTGAATATGTATGAACCAAAACGCCTTTTTGGTCACTTATTTATTTTGCATAGAAAAAGGATTTATGAAATTGTTTCTAATGTGTTAAAAGATCTAACAAAATCAAGTCTTCCTTTCTTTCTTTTTAGCTGCAGGAAACAAAATATTATTAAGTATTAACCGATATCCGGGAGAATTGGGATGCAGATTTAGGTCTGTCGGAGGATCTCCAACATGATGTTGATAATCCTCAGGATCATGTCCGGCATAAAAAGTCCAAGTCCCAAAGCCTAAAGTTCCATGAATATAACGTACTTCATCAGCTGCCTTGTTATCTCCAAGAATGAGTACATCAGATTTTACATTTTCTCTTCTAAAAGCAGTAGTCTGCCCCATAAATCCCTTAACAGTTCTCGTATGATTTTGGGTTAACATCGTGGGAATAGGATCCCATTTAGCTGAAAAATCAAATAAATTAAAATAGTCCTGCTCAGGTAGAACTTTTCTTCCCATACTATTATCTATAGTAGAGAATTCATATACCATAGGATCTCTGATTAAACTAAAATCTTTAAATGCAAAAGTATTTGAAAAATTCAATTTGCTATTCGCATTAGGATCATCAGCATCACCATCGAAATAATTAGCACAAATATCAACACCTTCTGCCGACAAAGCTATATCATAGGAATCCGTTGCAGAACACATGGCAAACATAAAACCTCCTCCCGACACAAAGTTTTTTATGGCTTTACTTACCGCTAATTTCAATTGAGATACTTTACTGAATCCCAGCTCTTTAGCCAATCTCTCTTGTCTTGATTGATTCTCTTTATACCAGGCCTGGCCGCTATACCCTGCATAAAACCGCCCATATTGTCCGGTAAAATCCTCATGATGAAGATGTAGCCAATCATATTTTGCCAACAGTCCATTCACGATTTCTTTATCATAGATTTTGTCAAATGGAATTTCAGCATAGGTAAGCGCCATAGTCACAGCATCATCCCAGGGTTGAATGCGTTCCCCTTTTTCATTGAATTCAGGGGTATAAACAGCTAATCTAGGCGCTTTCTCCAACTTCATAACTTCCTGATTAATTTCAGGGTTGTTAATTTCTGCTCTGATACGATTAAATTCACCATCAGAAATAAGTTCATACGTTACACCTCTAGTAAGACACTCTTTTTCAAAAGTTTTAGTATAAATAAATGCGAATGACCCACCCCTGTAATTAAGTAGCCAAAATGCTTCAATGTTTTGATTTATAACCCAATATGTCACACCATAAGCCTTCAAATGATTAATCTGCTTCAAATCCATTGGTATGAGCAAATAGGATGATTTTGCAGACAAAGCCATGGCGAGGAAGCTAAATAGTAAGATTATTTTTTTCATTGTTAGGTAACTGATTCGTTATATGAATGGAGTGCGAATATATAATTTTTTATAAGTCCCCTAAAACTTGAACTAAGTTGAATAAAATGCATTTAATTTGAGACTCAGTATCAATTTTATGATATTTGCACGACTCTATAACGAAAAATGAATCAAATTAGTTTTCAATATCCGACCTATTACTTGTTGTTTTGCTTATTGGTAGCCATTGTAGCAGTAGCTATTTTATATTACAAAACCACTTTATTTTCTGACCGACCTTATTGGTATAAAGTGACTTTAGCACTTCTTAGAGGCCTCAGTGTTTTTATGTTGTGCTTTTTATTATTAAATCCACTTTTCAAAAAGTATGAGACAGAAATAAAAAAACCAATTTTAGCTATTGCTGTAGATCATTCTGAATCTATGGTATTTAGAGATAGTACGTGGACGAAGTCATTTGAAGCAGATAGAACAAAACTCATTTCTGATTTATCAGACAAATACGAAGTTATAAGCTATCAATTTGGAGACCAAGTTCTTAATAAAGATTTCCCTGTAAATTATTCTGGAAAAAGAACCAATGTGAATGATGTGCTTGATGTCATTCAAGACCAAACAGATCCGCAATATCTAAAAGGGATTGTAATCGCATCTGATGGTATTTTTAATTCAGGCAAAAACCCCTTGTATCATTCATTGGTTAAAACCATTCCTTTTTATACTGTTTTACATGGGGACACCTTACAGGAGAAAGATTTATCTATTCAAAGAGAATATCACAATGACATTATCTATAGCGGTGACAAATTTTCGATGGAAATAGACTTACAGGCTTGGCAGTGTGCTTCTAATGCCAATACCCTAACCATACAAAAACTAGAAAATGAAACGTGGAGATCTGTATATGAGTCAACCGACAAAATAGATAATGACCAATATTTTCTAACCAAAGAAATTATTTTAGATGCACCAACTCCTGGAATTTTTAAATATCGAATAAATTGCAAGCCCATACCCGGAGAGCGCAACTTAAAAAACAACACTAAGGAATTTTATATTGAAGTTTTAGATGCTAAGAAAAAAGTACTTATCTATGCTTTATCACCGCACCCTGATATATCAGCAATTAAAGATGCTTTGCAATCCAATAAAAACTATGAAGTAAAAATTGCATTTAATGGAGAAACCATTCAAAATATTGAATCCTATAGTTTTGTAATATTCCATCAATTGCCTGGCACTGGATCAAACATAACTGGTCTGATTTCCAAGCTAGATGCATTAAAATTACCCCGCATGTTTATCATTGGGAATCAAACAGATATTATTACATTTAATAATTCACAAAATTTAATAAAAATACTGGGAAATAACAGAAACTTGAACGATGCACAGGCACTCGTAGTACCTAATTTTAATGCATTTATATTATCTGAAAATTTAATCAACCACTTATCCCAATATCCTCCCCTATCTGTCCCGTTTGGTAATTATAATGTAGATCCTACTGCCAACTATTTATTATATCAAAAAATTGGAAAAATCGATACCAAATATCCCTTATGGATATTTAATGAATCTTCCGGGATTAAAACCTCTGTTTTATGTGGAGAAGGCATTTGGAAATGGCGCCTAAATGAATACGTACAATCCAATTCATTTGAACCCTTCAATGAATTGATTTCAAAATCATTTCAATACGCTTCTATAAAAGAAGATAAGCGAAAATTTAAGGTTAATCAAAGCAAAAGACTATTTGACGAATCAGAGCCTATACTCTTTAATGCTGATTTATACAACGATAATTACGAACGAATAAATTCGCCCGACATTGCGATGAAAATCCTTTCTAATGATAAAAAATCATATGAATTTGTATTTGGCAAAAAGGACAATTATTATGAACTAAATGCCGGATCCTTACCATCGGGTGAATATAAATATATCGCTTCAGTTACATGGAATGGAAAGCCTTTGACAGCAGAAGGAAAATTCGGCATTCAACAAACGAATATAGAGACCTCAAACCTTGTTGCTAATCATAATGTTCTGCGTAATCTTGCAGAAAAAATGGAAGGTATTAGTGTGTATAAAAACCAATTGCAACAATTAACTGACCATCTGTTAAATAAATCTCAAAACAAACCCATACTTTTTCAAACTATTCAAACCAAACCATTAATTGATCGCAAGTGGTATTTAGTAATCTTGTTCTTATGTTTGTGTTTAGAATGGTTTCTAAGAAGATATTGGGGTAGTTATTAAAAAAATATAAACAATTATTTTTTTAGAATCTTAGGAGTCCCAAAATCTTGTACCCAATAATCACCTTTTTTAGTAATTGCCATTTCACTATAATTTCCCATAAGATTCTGACAATGTGAGGGACTTTCTATCCATGCTTGCAAGACTTCAGCCGGCGTGTCATACCCTTGGGCTACATTCTCCGCAAATGACCTCCACGAATATCCTGCTTTTTCTAATCGCTGTTGTGTCCTGGCCCCATTTTTACTCCGATGCGTTAAAATTTTATTTTTATAAATGTATTCAGCGTGAGCTTGACTGGCTATTTCTAATTGTTTATTCCATACTAATGGAGGTAATTTAGAATACTTCACACCATTGCACTTACATCCAATTCTCCTTTTTTCATTAATGAGATTCAAAAATTCCGATTGATAATTTTGTAATCCTAAATTTGAAGGATCTGAAAATACTAATATGACGAACAAAAATAAATGGGACATTTACATATTTTGAATACTAACGAAACAAATTATTTTATCCATATGAAGTTGGATTAATGCTTCATTAATCATTTGTTAAAATTTAAAAATAACGGGACATCTCAGTCACAAAATTTTGAGCAGCCTGAAACACATCATCTTTGAAAGATTTTTTTAATTCAGGGTAAATGATTGATCTAGATACGTTGATTAATAAACCTTCATTGTGATTCCTTCCTGCTTGAATAACTTGATGCAAATCACCTCCCTGGCTACCTATTCCGGGTATAAGAAGAAAATGATCCGGACATATTTTTCTTATTTTTGTCAAATATTCAGGATGCGTTGCCCCCACCACAAACATAATTTGATTGGACTGTTTGATTTTTACAAAGGTTTGTAAAACGGATTCAAATAATAATTCACCCGTACTAAGTTCTTTTAATTCGAAATCAGCACTTCCAGGATTAGAAGTTAAGGCTAAAACAACTGACCATTTATTAGGATAACTAAGAAAGGGTTCCAGCGAATCTACACCCATGTAAGGATGCAATGTAACTGCATCAACTTGTAACCGGTCAAAATAATATTCTGCATACTTTTTTGATGTATTACCTATATCTGCACGCTTAGCATCTGCGATTAATAAGCATTCATTTGGAATTATATTAACCAATTGTTCCAATTGTTCCCAACCGCTTGGCCCCAAAGCTTCAAAAAAAGCAATATTAATTTTGTAGGCCACAGCCAAATGATGGGTAACTTCAATGATGTCTTTACAAAACTCGAGAAAAGGTTGTTTAGCATTTAAATAATGATTTAGCAATTTTTCCAAATCAGGATCCAATCCAACACATAGAAAAGATTTCTTTAGTCGAATCTGCTCACATAAATAGGCACTATCTTTTACTAACATAAATTATATAATTATGCTTGTTCTACTTTTTTGGTAGGCGCTAAAGTCAGATTTCGCAATTCCACCTTCTTGTGAAGGGCAATGGCCATGGATTCAAACAATGCAGGATAAACGTCATGTTCATCCAACTCAAAGGCAAGCCCTTCATCAGATCGTTGTCTCATTTTTTCTATCAATGGAACTTGACCTATAAGTGAAGAATGTGTAATATGAGCCAATCGCTGCCCCCCATTTTGTCCAAAAATAAAATACTTCTTATCTGGTTGGTCCAGTGGTTGAAACCATGACATATTCTCAATAACTCCCAATATGGGCACTTTAATTTGCTCCATTGAAAACATATTAGCCGCTTTTATCGCATCAATGATAGCTACTTCCTGTGGCGTGGTTACCATTACCACCCCAGTTAAAGGAACTGTTTGAACTAAAGTCAATTGAACATCCCCTGTGCCGGGCGGTAAATCTATGATCAGATAATCCAATTCCGGCCATTGGGCATCTTGAAAAAACTGCTTGATAATTGCAGCTAACCTGGGACCTCTCAACACTACTGCCTGATCCGCTTCTATAATATTACCCAATGATAATACCGGCAAACCCTGAACTAATATAGGGATTAATTGATGTTTTCCATCAATGAGTTGAACCTGAGGTTTATCCTTTTTAATTCCAAACATTGTGGGCAAAGATGGTCCGTAGAGATCTGCATCAAGAATCCCCGTTTTATAACCTAATCTACTTAAAGCTATGGCCAAGTTAACAGCGACTGTAGATTTTCCCACGCCACCTTTCCCAGAAGCTACGGCTACAAAATTTTTTATTTGTGGTAGAAGTGCATTTGGGGCTTCACTGTAGGCTGTTTGATTAACAAAATGGGCATGTATCTCATGATCTGCAAAATTTTTAGTAAGACTATCTTGAATATCTTGAAATAAAATATCTTTTTTGTCGTAATTATTGGCAGGGAGATATACTTTTAAATGGATGTTTTTACCCTCCACATGGATATCCCGAATCATTCGGAGATGAATTAAATCTTTACCGGTATTGGGCTCAATGACCTTTGACAAAATTTCTATAATTTGTTCTACTATATTATCCATCAACTTGTTAATTAATGCACAAATGTAATCTCATCGGCTCATAAAGAGTGGAAGGAACGAAAAATTATTAATTTTGTCCAATTATTTTATGAGAGTACTTAGACTAAATGTTGATACTTTACCTGATTTCGATCATAGCGTCATAACCGTTGGGGCTTTTGATGGCATGCACTTAGGACATCAGGATATTATATTAAGACTATGCCAAGAAGCGAAAAAGGTAAATGGTCCATCCATTTTGATTACTTTCGACCCACATCCAAGACAAATTCTAGATACCACCGATACTAGAATCAAATTACTAACTACCCTTGACGAAAAAATCGAAATATTAAAAGAAACAGCATTAGATTATTTAGTAATCATTCCATTTACCTATGATTTTTCCCAATTATTACCTGAAGAATATATTGAAAATATTTTAATCAAGAAATTTAAACCTCATAGTTTCATCATTGGATATGATCATACATTTGGGATTAATGGTACTGGTAATATTGATTTGTTGAAACAATATCACAAAAAAGGTTTATTTAATTTAATCGAAATTCCTAAAAAAGAGATCGACGACATTAAAATAAGCTCAACATTAGTTAGACAATCCATTTCAAATAATGATTACAAAGAAGCTTTAAATTTATTGGGTCATCCTTTTTGGTTTAATGGAAAAGTGGGCACCGGACAACAATTAGGTACAAAAATTGGATTTCCAACCGCCAATCTCATTTTAAATGATCCTGACAAAATAATACCCAATCCGGGAATATATTCAGCTATTGCAACTGTTGAGAACCGCAGGTATGACGGTATGCTTTACATTGGAAACCGACCAACAATTGGGGACAATCTAAAACAAACCATTGAAATACATCTTTTAGATTTTAGAGAAAATGTTTATTCTCTTCAATTAAAAATTGAAGTTATCGAATTCATAAGAAAAGATCAAAAATTTGATTCTATAGATGAAATGATTTGGCAAATTAAAGAAGATGAAAAACAAATAAAAAAAAGCTTAACCTTATTCCATTTAACAGAAGCCAATTTTAAAAAAAATCCTTCAGTCGCTGTGGTCATTTTAAATTATAATGGTGCTCATTTTTTGAATGATTATCTCCAATCCATCATAACCCACACTCCTAAATATGCCACAATCTATGTGATTGATAATGCATCTACTGATGATAGCATCCTGCTTTTAAAACAAAAATATCCTGAAATCAAAAGGATAATCCTACATAAAAACTACGGATATGCTGAAGGATATAATAAAGGCTTGGCGCAAATCACAGCAGATTATTTTGTTTTAATCAATTCAGATATTCAAGTTTCTGATGATTGGTTAAGTCCACTCATTCAACGAATTCAATCTGATCCTTTTAACATGGCTGTGCAACCGAAAATATTAGCATTGAATGATCCTCGATCATTCGAATATGCCGGAGCAGCAGGAGGTCTAATGGATGCATTAGGCTACACTTTTTCTTACGGCAGAATGTTAAATAAAGTTGAAAAGGATTTAGGGCAATATCAAAAAGCTACGCCAATTTTTTGGGCAAGCGGGGCAGCATTTATCATCAATGCCAATATGTTCAAATCCCTTGGTGGTTTTGATGGTGACTATTTTGCACATCAGGAAGAAATTGATTTATGTTGGCGTATTCAAAGAGCAGGTGGAAAAATATGGTACGAACCCAACTCTAGAGTTTACCATCTTGGTGGTGGTACCTTGGATTATAATAACCCAAGAAAATTATTTCTCAATTTTAGAAACAATCTGGCCACTATTTTTAAAAATAGTTCATGGCCAATATTAATTATATTACTTCCAGTTAGATTTGTTATTGACTTTTTGATCAGTTTGAAGTATTTATTATCAGGAAACATTGTGTTATTTCTTAAAGTCTTAGAGGCTTATATCATTTCTATTCTGTCTACTTTATATCTTCTTCATAAAAAAGATCATTACAATAGTAAGATAATCAGGTCTACTGTAAATGAAGTTAAATTATCAGGAAGATTAAAGGGATCGCTATTTATTCACTATTACTTATTTGGAAATCAGAAATCATCAGACATTCCAAAACATTACATTGACTAAATTTATTAATGGCTATACCTGTAATATACGAAGATGATCACTTTATAGTGATCAACAAAAATGCTGGTTTATTAAGCATTCCAGATCGTTTTGATGCTTTAAAAGAAAATGCATATGACTTATTATCAAAACACTATGAATCGCTTTATATCGTACACCGCATTGATAAAGATACCAGTGGACTGATGATTTTTGCTAAGGACGCAGACTCTCATAAAATCCTTAATGATGCTTTTGAACAGCACCAAATTCAAAAAACTTATTTGGCATTAACCGAATCACAACCTTTAGAAGATTCAGGTCGAATTGAATTAGCTATAGCTCATTCCATCTCCCACCCTGGCAAAATGGTAATTCACAATAAAGGAAAACAATCAATAACGGATTTCAAAGTTATTACCAGATGGAAACAATTTAGCTTGGTGGAACTGAGTCCATTAACTGGTAGAACCCATCAAATTAGAATTCATTTAATGCACATAGGTTGTCCCATCATATGCGACCCAATTTATAGTATTAGAAATCAATTAAGTATTGCGGACATTAAACGTCACTCCAAATTGGCAAAAAATGATGAACAATTCAGACCATTAATTGAAAGAACCGCCCTACATGCTTTTGGACTCAGATTTAATTTATTTGGCCAATCACATCAATTTGAAATCGAACCTCCAAAAGACTTTCGAGCCTGTATTCAGCAGCTGAATAAATGGCAATCCATATAAAAATACGTATTTGTTTTTTTTATATAAATAAATTGCTTAATCTTGCACCATCATCCTATGGCTTTTCCGAAGATTCCTGCACTACATTTTACTTAATACTAATTGATTTATGATAAAAATTGTTATCGCAGATGATCATACTATGTTCGTTGACGGTATAGAATCCATCCTTAAAAATGAAACAAATATTAAGGTGGTAGATCGTTGTTTTAATGGAAAGAAAGTTTTTGATATTTTAAAGAAAAAGGCCGTAGACGTACTATTACTTGACATCAACCTTCCAGAGCTTAATGGAATACAAGTGGCCCAGCGGATCCAAAAAGAATATCCTCAGGTCAAAATTCTCGCTTTATCCATGTACAACGAAGAAAGTTTTGTAACTGAAATTTTAAAAAGTGGCGCTCTTGGGTACGTTTTAAAAAATACTGGTCGAATTGAATTAATTAAAGCCATTGAAACAGTGGCTTCGGGTCAAACCTATTTCAGTGCAGAAGTTACTGAAACCATTATGGGTCGTCTACGCAAGAAAAACACCCAAAAGAAAAAAAACAATATCCTTTTACCAAAAATATCCCGCAGGGAGCGCGAAGTCTTAACTTTAATCGTCAAAGAACACACAACACAAGAAATTGCTGAACGACTTTTTATCAGTCTAAAGACGGTTGAATCCCACCGCAGTAGCTTAATATCCAAATTAAATGTTCGAAATACGGCTGGTTTAGTCCGGGCAACCATAGAATATCACTTATTGGACTAAAAAATCAAGGTTTACCCTGATGTTTTGCCAAAAAGTACGTTGTACTTTTGGCTTTATAATCCATGAATAAGAAGAACTTTATAAAGGGTCTGTTATTTGGTCTTGCCATTTTTGTAGTAAAATTGCCAGGTCAGGGCAATTTTTTTTCAATCAATAGCCCACAAGAAGAAGCTAATGCCATTATTGATTCTACATTAAGTCAAATAGATACATGCATTCAATTGCATCAATACGCCCAGGCTATTATTCCGATTTTTCAGTTAATCGAATATTATAATGATACTGAGGATTACCTGCATATGCATCAGTATCGCTTTTTACTTGCAAGAATATATTTTATCCTAGGTTGGTACCAAAAAGCATTAGCCAACCTTGAATATTGCCAGGTTTATTTTCGCCAAAACGAACGAAAAGTAGACTTGGTTAGAACCTACCATTTCTTGTCATTGGTTTACTATAAATTACAAAATCAAGAAATGGCAAGTTATTTCTTGGGTCAATGTGAATTAGAAAACCCTGACAAAAACAATCCATTATGTGTCCATGAACACATGATGCTTAATGCAGTAATAAAAATTGGATTGAATGATAGTCTTAGCAAATTTGATTTATCAAAAGTTATAAAATTTGCTAAAACAAATGCCATTGTTGATCTTCAATTTCAATCTTATATGTTTCTGGGTGACTATTACAAAGCCAGAAACAACCCCATTCAAGCTTGTATTGCATATAGCAAAAGTCATGAACTGACATTAGAAATGGGCTATTTGGAAGATATAAAAAAACTCGATATGAGTTTATATGATTGTCTTAAAGCCCAAGGTAAACATGAGGAATCTTCTAATTATCTGCTTCAATATATTGCGGTCAATGATTCTTTGAACACCCTTAAACATAATGAAAATCTAAATAAGAATATTGCAAAATATGAACAAAAAGAATTGCGTGAAGAGCGCATAGATCTGGCAAAAAACCAAAGATTATTTGAGTTAAAATCCAGAAGATCCAATTTTACACTATACAGCCTTTTGTTTAGTATAGGTGCAATCCTTATTGGTGGATATTTGGTTATTTTATTCTACCAACAAAAATTAAATGCAACCAATATTATTCATAAACAAAATGAACAGATCAACCAACAAAAAATAAAAGAGCTTGAAAGTACGCTTCATCTGCAAACCATGGAATCGATGATTACAGGTCAGGAAGATGAACGTGAACGGATTGCAAAAGATCTCCACGACAGCCTTGGCGGCCTATTATCAACCATCAAACTCCGATTTGATAAACTTGAATCTGATTCAAAACACAATGGTGAAAATAATGAATTCAATAAGGTTCATGAACTCATTGACATCGCTTGTAGTGAAGTAAGAAATATTGCACATGATCTTAAACCAGGAGCATTGGAAGAGCTTGGATTAATCGAAGCCGTGAGTGACTTATTGAATCGAAACAATCGCGAGAAAGGTCCTGAAATTATCTTTCAACATTACGGATTTGACTTTGGAAAAAATATAGATTCATCAGCCGCTCTACAAATTTATAGGATCATACAGGAGTTAATTAATAATTCTATTAAACATGCAAACGCTCAAGAAATACTCGTCCAATTGAGCCTTTCTGATGACATCTTAGAAATCATTGTTGAAGATGATGGCCATGGCTATAATGAGTTAAATATTAAAAAAGGCATGGGACTTGAAAATATTAAATCAAGGGTTAAATACCTAAAGGGTGATATTTCAGTCAGTTCTGATTCCGACAAAGGAACATCTACATTAATTCATATCCCGATTGGCTAATCCGAATCAATCATTAACCACCAATATTAGTTGACACATCTAATTCTAATAATAAGGAAGTTATAGATTCTAACTCAATAATTTTGCAATTATACCAATTCAATTGAACCAATTCGAATGAATTAATATGAAAACAAAATTGTAAGTAAAATTACATCAAAAGACTAGTTCATGTAATTGGACTATTAGTCAACTATTCTTCTTCATTATCATCATAAAAAATTGGATCCAACATAGGCAAGCCAATCCAAATACTCTCCTCTTGACTTACCGACATCATGCGCATGAATCCACCTGATGATTTTGCTATTTGTTCAGCATAAGATATGTAACTATTATATAACTGAGATGCTACCGAAATGGGTAATTTAGGAAGTATGTAATTTAATTTACTTAATTCCCCGCTTAAAACCTTGTTTCGAGCTTCAGTTTCTTTAGGTAAAGAAGCAATAAGTGCATCCAGTTTCATTCTAAAATCCTGTTCCAACTGCTGAAACAATGGCTTTAGATCAAAATGATGTGCGTAGGCTCTTATTTTGACAATTTTTTCGGCCCATTCTTTTTCGGTTAGATCAATTGTTCCATCAGCACCTGAAATCAGTACAGCTATGGCTGGAAAAGCATCTATAATAAGTTGCAACTCTTGCGAACTCAATGACTTAAATACAGAACTAACATTCATTGTGTAATCATTTAGAACCCAAATGTACTAAAAGCTTTGTTTTGTACCAATCAAAAATTAAAAAAACAAATATAAAATATACTCATACGACGAAGCTACTAATATCTTTGTGGCAAAACCAGCTTGTGTCTGAACAACATTTATTATTTGAGACTACTGTAGTTACGCCCTTAATGGAACAATACAATTCATTAAAGGCCAAACACCCCGATGCTATTTTACTTTATAGAGTAGGTGATTTTTATGAAACATTTGGGAGTGATGCTATTACCACTTCCGAAGTATTAGGCATAGTGCTTACAAAACGAAATAATGGTGGCTCAACCATTGAACTAGCAGGTTTTCCTTTCCATGCTTTAGATGCCTATTTGCCTAAATTAGTTAAAGCTGGATATCGAGTTGCCATTTGTGAGCAACTTGAGAAACCAAGTAAAGGTAAAAAAATTGTAAAAAGAGGGATTACAGATGTAATAACCCCAGGCGTAACCCTTGACAATAAATTATTAGATCAAAAAAGGAATAATTTTCTTGCAGCCGTTTTTGTTGGCGACATGAATCATATAGGTGTTTCATTTGTTGATATTTCAACAGGTGAATTCTATCTAGCAGAAGGACAACAAGAGTATATTAATAAACTGCTCCAAAATTTTCAACCATCAGAGATACTATATTCACGATCCAAAAAATTGATATTTGATCAATTGTTTTCTGAACAATATTACGCTTATGCTTTGGAAGATTGGATATTTACATCTGAATATACTACAAAAAAATTACTACACCATTTTCAGGTTAGCAATTTAAAAGGATTCGGAATTGAAAATCAAATCTTTGGACAAATTGCTGCTGGCGCCATTTTACATTATCTCGAATCCACTGAAAATCACAATCCAAAACATTTATCGCAAATTAGTAGACTGATCAATGAAGATTTTGTTTGGATGGATCGGTTTACCATTAGAAATTTAGAGTTAGTTGAACCTTTGCACCTAGAAGGTAAATCTTTAATTCAAGTACTGGATGAGACGTTTACAGCTATGGGTTCTAGATTACTTAGAAAATGGATCTTAATGCCTTTATTGGATATTAAAAAAATTCAACAAAGACTGGATGCCGTAAGCACCATTAATTCAAATCAAGACCTTAGTGATTTAATTAAAGAAAAATTAAAATCTTTTGGTGACTTAGAACGATTGGTTTCAAAAATTCCGTTACGTAGAATCAACCCAAGAGAGCTGATTCATATTCAAAATACTTTAAGTCGTATCAATCCAATTAAAACGGCTCTGTACCACCAAACCGATCCTTTATTGAAAGGATTAGCGGATAGATTAGATTTGTGTTCCGATTTATACAATAAAATTGAATCACAATTATTGCCTGAAGCCCCTAATGCTACCAATAAAGGTGGAATTTTTAAAGATGGGTGGAACTCAGAATTGGATGAGTTAAGATATGTTTTAAAAAACAGTAAAGATCTATTACTTGATATCCAAAAACAAGAAGTCATCAATACAGGAATTACCAATTTAAAAATAGGATACAATTCAGTTTTTGGTTACTTCCTCGAGGTCACCAATAAATATAAAAATCAAGGATTAATTCCCGAACATTGGGTTCGCAAACAAACCATGTCCACCGGTGAACGATATGTGACTGACGAATTAAAGAAATTAGAATCAAAAATACTTGGAGCCGAAGAACGAATCCTCACCATAGAAGAAGAATTATTCAATCAATTAGTAAATGACCTTCAAGAATACATGCTTCCATTACAACAAAATGCACATGTCATTGCAAGTTTGGATTGTTTATTAAGCTTCTCAATTACTGCTACAAAATACAATTACAACAAGCCTGAAATTCATGATGGATTTAGTATAGAAATTATTGAAGGCCGCCATCCTGTTATCGAACGACAGTTGCCCGAAGGAGAATTTTATATTCCCAATGATTTATATCTAGATCAAGACACACAACAGATACTTATGATTACCGGTCCAAATATGTCAGGTAAATCAGCCATCCTCAGACAAACTGCGGTGATTTGTCTCATGACTCAGATAGGTTCTTTTGTTCCTGTCACAAAAGCTTCTATTGGATTAATAGATAGATTATATACTCGTGTAGGAGCTAGCGATAATATTTCGTCCGGCGAATCAACCTTCATGGTTGAAATGAATGAAACAGCCTCAATATTGAATAACTTATCTGAAAGATCATTGATTCTTCTTGACGAAATCGGAAGAGGCACAAGCACTTACGATGGAATATCTATTGCATGGTCCATTGCAGAATATATTCATCAACATCAGAACAAAAGAGCAAAAACACTTTTTGCAACCCACTATCATGAATTGAATGAATTATCTACATTATATCCAAGAATAAAGAATTTTCATGTAGCTACTCAAGAAATCAATAAAAAAGTTATTTTTCTCCGTAAATTAATTCCTGGTGGTAGTGAGCATTCATTTGGAATTCATGTGGCAAAAATGGCGGGCATGCCGGAAGAAATTATTCGAAGAGCAGAAATGATCTTAATTGAATTGGAGGCACAACGTTCCCAAAGTTCTTCTGAGGCAAATATAAAATCCAACTTGACAACATTCGAATTCAAATCAACAACGTCGCAAAGTGAACAAGAACATTGGATTTTAGATCAACTTAAACACATCGATATACAAACCATGTCTCCAGTTGAATGCTTGATGAAGCTTTTAGAATGGAAAGCAAAATTGTAAATAAATTTTATATATAAAAATAAAAAGGAAGTGCTTCATTAAGAAGCACTTCCTAGCTAAACCGATTAATTAACAATGATTATTTTGATAGGATCATCTTCTTGGTACTTACTAATGAAGATGTTTCTAAAGTATAATAGAATACACCATTTCCACTAGCAAAATCATTTTTATCTAATGAGATGACATTCAAACCTGAATGGGCATCAATTTGTTTGATCAACAATAATTTTCCTGATATGTCATGAATTTTCAAGAAAACTCGTTCAGAAGCAGGAGATTGAAACGCAATGTTTGTTTTCTCAGAGAATGGATTTGGCGTATTTTGATATAATTCAAACTTAGCCAAACTTTGATGAGAAGTTCTTTCACGCAATTGTATATTCAATACATCCAATTCTTGAGTATAAGCTTCCGTAGCTAAAAACTCAGAAGATAAATTGAATAACTCGCTTGCATTCACTGCTCCCATTTTAGATTTCACAACGATATAAAATAAAGGCGCTGAACTAGTTGTAACTCCTTGATTTGAATTCCAACTCATATGTATCATTCCTTTTTGAACATCTGTCAATCCAAGATTGGATTCATTCATGTTCATTGCTCCAGAAGTAATTTTAATAAACTCTACTTGATTTTGATTAAAAGTCCAACTCATTTGAAATCCAACAATCGCATTATTCCATTTACCATATACCGGAATGGCAATTTCTGAAGCAGCTTCTAGATCTTTATTTTCCAATTCGAAGAAAATATTTCCAGCTGTACGGGTTTGAGAAGCTAGTGCTAAGTTTGTTTTGGCAGAAGCATTCAAATCACCAATTTTAACAGCGATAAAATCATTTTCCTTCATTTCACCTTGCAAATTATCAATATGAATTTTCTCGTCCCAGCCATTGTTCATCCAAGGATTATTATTGTCTTGAAATTCAAATTTCTTATTAATAAATCTCCAAGATTTTTGTTCGTTTTTAAATGTATTGGTAACACCTAATATTAATTTTCGTAATTCTACAATATCTGCAGCGGTTATTGATTTTGAATTATTCACATCTGCAGCTATATATTTAAGCGGAGTATTAAACTTACTTAATCCAAGTATATGTTTTTGAATAACAACGATATCTGCTGTCGTAATACCATTTAAAGCATCATCATTTTTTGCTGGCACCAAGTCATAAGCCTCCCCTTCTGCAAGATCAATAAATGAATAATTTCCTTCATCTGGTGTATTCAAATCCCCTAACTTACTTGTAGTCTTTATTAAATCAATTGTTGCATTTTTCAAAGGCGCATTAGTAGGTGCATAAACTAATCCTGACACCATTCCTCCACTTAATTTGTTAGGACAAATATTTCCAGAATTATCTTGAAGCGTTAACTTAGTTAGGCAGAAATCTTGCAATCCTTCTTCATCTGTTACATACATTCTAATGGTTGTATCCCTTGAAACACCATTTGGTATATCTGAGCACTTAAATGTTCTTGTTGTATCATTTACATTTGATGAAAATGAGAAACGAAGTTTTGATCTAGGTGTGCAATTATCTGAACTTGCACTATTTGGATTTGTGTTTTCATCAAAATCTTTAGCTTTTACAGTAACCATACCATTTGTTGCCATAACAACAGTGATCAATCCAGTTCTACACACCGGACTTGGTACTTTGCAATCTCTGATTTGGAAAATTTGATCTCCTGTTGCTGTGTTACCACAAGCATCCGTCACTGACCAACGAATTCTATGAGTACCCGTTCTATAAGTTCCTGATGCTACTTTACCTGTACCATTAACATCAATTGAATTATTATTATCAAAATCAATCGCAAATGTCCATTTTAATAAGGTCGAATCAGTACAATCATCTGTTGCTTCACCAATTAGACTTACAAAAGCACTACATGTATTATCATCTGCACACAAATCTTTTCGTGTAGTTGTAGCAGTTGTTAATGTCGGCTTAACCTTATTTTCAACTTTTATTAATTGATCTTTAGTCCACACACCATTTGAATTATTTGAATTCACATCATAAAGACACCAATCTATAACTCTCCAGTGACGGATTATCTTTATACAAAATCCTTCAACACTAAAGAATTTCTCATCATCGTATCCTGCTATAATGTTTGCACATGGTTTTGCTGGCCAGGTTGGTTTACCTGTAATATCCGGATTAGCATCAGCCAAAATACATCCATTTATAGTAATTTCATTTGGAAAAGTAATCTGATTTAATGTCAACGGACTTGGGTCAATTATAGTTATAATTTGGTCACAAAGATCAAATCGTCCACCTGCATCTTGCGCTCTCCAATGTCTGGTGATGATTCCTGTTTTGCATCGGAATCCAGTAGAATCATCTTTGTAATTAATGGTTACATTTGAACAGTTATCAGTTGCTGTTGCTCTACCCATAATTGTCAAATCATAAATATCTGTGGTACAACCCACAGTTTTATTTGATGGACAAGTAATCTTTGGTGCAATTTTATCTTGGACTGTAACAGATACCATACACTCATTATAATTGCCTGATTTATCTATAACTCTTAGGACGACCATTATAGGACTTAGGTTTACATCTTCACAACAGAATGTTACTGAATTTCCAAAACTTGTACTACCCAAAACATTACAATTATCAGACACTCTTCTAACTAATATTGAATCTAAAGCACAATTATCAAAACTTCCTTCATTAAATGAATTTGCAAATACTTTTGCGGTTCCGCTATCACCAAGAGTTACAACTGTATGTTCATCACAAACTGCAACTGGATCTAAATTATCTTCAATGATAACTTCAACTGTACATTTTGTTGAATTACCACAAGCATCTGTTACCGTATATCTTACCCAAGATGTATCTGCAGGCAATCCTGAAATTCTTACTTTGCCATTTGCTAGATAAGTCACCCCTTCAGTTCTGAAATCACCATCTTCAGGTGTACCATCTGGTCCAGCCTTCTTATAGGATACAGCAAGCGTTGTACTAGAACAATCAAAAATGTTGGTAGGACCATTTACAATAGCTGTTCCACTGCAAGAATAATAATCCATTGGGAAAACAATATAGTTTTCAGAACATGAAATAATAGGTGCTTTAGTATCCTCAACTTTAATTAACTGATTACACTCAATATATCTACCTGAGCACCAGTCGAAAATTTTCCAATTTCTAAATATTTTAAATGAACTTCCGCACACTGGAATTTTTAAATCTCTATAAGTCACAGCCAAGTGATCACAATTCACGTTGGTTGGGAATCCTGTACCCTTCCATATTAATACACCATTTGAATTGTAGTAATCATAAGGTGATGGATTACCGTTATCTAAAGCATTCCATCCTGCAGGATATGGCCCTGAAGCAGGTTCAATGGAATCACATTTTAAATATGGATTTTGGATTCCATCATAACTTAAAGGGCATCTTACACTATCCAAACTTCCTTGTTTTACAATAATTGTTTCATTGCAATTGGTAGCATTCCCTTTGCAATCTTTAGCAGTCCAATATCTTACAGTTGAAGCATAAACAGCTTGGTTACATCCAAATTTGGTATACACATCAGTATAACATAATTCAACTGCACAACATAAGTCAAAGCCAGTTACAGAATAACAATTTTCTTTCCCAGGTATAGCAACAACTGTTGCAGTATTAGGCACAGGAAATCCAATTCTTGGATTCAATGGAGAGGCATCTTCATCACATCTTACAGTATCAGGTATGGTGCTACATAATAACGAAGGAATATATTTATCTTCGATATTAATATATCCCCAACAAGCAATACCCGAACATAAATGTTTTACATAAACACGTAATTTTTTTCCAAGATGTGAATAATTAACAATATCATTTGGCACTACGGAACCATCAACATTATATACTATAACATCATAAGAATCATCAGGATATTCATTACCTTCTATCATAGTAGAAGGGGTAATTAATGCCTGGCAATTACCATCCAGTGATACATTTACCAAATCATCACAAGCTAATGATAGGTCACCTTCGATAACAACTTGTCTAATTAATGAAGTGTTCGTTATGATATCTAATGCACGAATAAAAAATATTCCTGCAGAACTACCCCAATTAACTGTTACAGAAGTTGTTGTAGAAGAAGCAATTGTTCCACCTCCTAATACAGTAAAAGTCCATGGATTAGCTCCTGGTGTTGTGACATCATAGATAACACCTGTAGCACTTCTACAAACACTGGTGTCAGTGCCAAAACGTGCAACTAAAGTTTGGGCGGACATTACATTGCCCATGAATAAACAAACCAACACTAATATTATGTTTGAATTTGTTTTTGAAATCATCTTATTCATAAGATATTTTTTTATTTGTATTAATTGTCTCATGTTAATTCTATTTTCTTGATGCTAATTAATTTAGTTTAAAATCGGTTTAGTAAGGGATTAAACCGGAAACTCAAGAGTTTCCGGCTATGCCCAATTATCCAAGAACCGTTTATCGTATAACTACCATTTTACGTGTAGCAATAAATTCCTTTGTATCTAATTGATAATACAATACACCTGATTGAGATGGATTAATATTAACCTCTGCAGAATTAACTCCTTTCTTTCCAGTCAAATAATTCGATTCAATGAGTTTACCAGACAAATCAAAAATGCTTAATTTAACTGATTCATCAGCTGGCAATCGATAATAAATCGTTGTTTTACCACTGAAAGGATTTGGAATATTTTGATATAATTCATAAGTAGCACTGCTTGCTTTTTTATTTCTAAGCAACAATGTAATGTTAGCATCAGTACTGTTAGTATAGAATTCAGGAGCCATGTTTTGTGCATGTAACTGAATTACATTTGGATTTAACTCACCATTTATTTTACCAGTAAACACCAAATAGAATAAAGGCTCAGTAGTCACTATATTGGTTTCTACATTTGTGCTCCAGGACATTCTGATACTTCCATTATTTGATTTGTAATTCGATTGATCCAAAACAATTTGATTAGATTCAATTCTTTCAAATGATAGTACATTCGCATCAAAACCCAATTCAAACTGCATACCTTCAACTTCATTCCAAGAAGTAGAAGTATAAAATGGAATTCTAATTTCTTGATCTAATTCAACTGGAGATAATTCCATTTCAAATCCACAAATTTCGTTTGTACGTTGTCCAACGACATTTAATGAACCCGTATTAGCTTCTCCTGTCACATCACCAATTTTTACAGCCACAAAATTATTTTCAAGCATTGGTTTAGACATTTGATTTATTTTAATAAAATTCGGAAAATCAAATGGATTAGAAGGATCGAATTTAAATCCAGCATCTACAAATGTCCATGAAGGGCTATTTTGAAAAGTTGGAGTTACACCTAATATTAATTTTCTAATATCAGAAATATCTTTAGCGGTAATAGATTTAGAAATATTTACATCTGCCGCTATTAATTTATATGGATCTGTTAAAGATTCTATTCCTAAGATATGTTTTTGAATTTTTACAATATCCTTTGTTGATACACCTTTTAAAGGTTCAGTATTTAATAATGGTTTGATGACATAATCAGTTTGCATTGTCAAATTTTCAAAAGCATAAGTTCCATTATTCGTAGTTACACTTTCTCGCATTTCACTATTTACAAGGTTTTGACATTGTACAGGTACTAAATCTGCAATATTATTATTTGAGACATAGATTAAACCTGACACCATTCCACTTGATAAATTGTCCGGACAAGCATTCTGATTATCTTGAACAATTAATTTCGTATGACACAAATCAAAATTATTTTCTTTATCGAATACATACATATCAACATCAAATGTATCTACCCGGCCATTATCCAAATCAGCACATCGAATAACCTTGAAGCTATCAGCTATATTTGAAGTAAATGAATATCTCAATAATTCATTTGGAGTGCAATTATCCGTACTTGCAAGGTTAAAATCTTTAGCCCAAATAGTTACTTGTCCATTATTTGGCATGATAACCGTTACAATTCCTGTTAAACAATATGGCGTAGGTAATTTGCAATCATGAACGGTTTGCAAATAAGTACAGGTAGATTTATTTCCACATTGATCGCTTACTGTAAATGTTATTCTATGTGTTCCAGCGGTTAAATTTGTATTTGGTAAAAATGATCTGCTAGAACCCGTTTGATCTATCGTTCCATTATTATCTCGATCTAATTGATACGTCCATATCAATTCATCCTGCATAGTACAATCATCAGTTGCTGATGCAGTAAATCGAATTTGTACATTACAATTTTCTCTTATACATGAATCACGATCTGCACATGAGCTTGTAAAAGTTGGCGCTTGAGTATTGTTTATTTTAATCACTTGTGTATGATACCATAAACCAACTCCTTCGACTGGATTTCGCACATCATATGTACACCAATCTATTACAGTCCACTTTCTTAATATTTTAAAACAAACTCCTTCAACATAATTAAAAGTCAAATCTGTTGAATTAGCTATAATTTGATTACAATGATCTTGGTTTGCAAAAACCGGTTTACCTGTAATACTTGTTGAAGTAGAATTGTTACATCCAACAAGGGTAATATCAGCAGGCCATGTTATATCTGCACCTTTAAAAGGTCTAATATCACGAACAGTAATGGTTTGGTAACATGAATCTTTTCGACCACCTGGATCTGTTGCAATAAACCATCTTCTTATGGTTCCTACATTACATGCAGTTAAATTATTTTCTACTCTTGTTGAGATCACAACGGAACAGTTATCTGTTGCAGTAGCACTTCCAAATACATTTAAATTACTTATATCTGTTTCACAATTCACAACAGTATCTCTAGGACATGAAATGTGCGGAGGTAATTTATCTTGTACAATAACATCTACCATACACTCGCTTGAATTATTTGCCTTATCAATAACTTGTAATACAATTCGAATTGGACTAGCTAAGACATCTTCACAACAGAAAGAAACGCTATCAGCAAAATTTGTATTACCACAAGAACTTGGATTCATACGTCTTGCTCTAAATTTTCCCATTGCACAATTATCAAAACTTCCTTGATCAAATGTTGATGCAGGAACAGTAGCTCTAACTGATCCACTTCCACCGTTAGTTGTTAAGGCTACAACTGTTTTTTGTTGACAAACAGCATTAGGTGGTGTTTTATCTTCAACTTTTATGTCAAATGAACCTTCAGTACAATTTCCACAACCATCGCAAACTCTGTAATAAATCCAGTTACAACCCAATGGCATATTATCAACTCGATATCGACCATCTGCTAATTTGGTTACATTGTGCGTATCCCCTGCTCCAAATGCAGGATTGCAATTATTTGGATCTGTTGCAGCTAAATGTCTAACAGTATAAGTCCATCCAGAACAATTTTCTAAAACATATGGTGTATTAACATTATTTACAGTATTTGGCAACAAGTTTTCTGGAACAGGAACAATATATGATCCAGTACAACTGTGTGTTTCTGTACTAATTGTAATTGTTGCAGGGGGAATGAATGCCGGAGCTCTATCATCAACTACTTTAATTAATTGTATAAAATTCAGACGATTGTTTGGATCACACCAATCGATGATCAACCATCTACGTAATAATTTAAAAGTACCAGGACAAACTCTTAAAGTATCATCACTAAAGTCGTATTGAATATTTCCACAAAGTATACCACTAGGTTTACCAGTACCTGTTGCCGTTGTATCCGGATTTCCATTTGGAAATTTAGTCCAACTTCCATTGCATTGAAGTGCAGGTAAATTTCCTGGCTGTCCATCGTAATGTCTAGGTAAAACTATATCAGCGATAGTTCCTCTTTGAAGATCTATGGTATCAATACAACATGATTCATATCCTCCTGGATCTTTAGCACACCATTTACGATAAACCGTAGCACTTAAAACTCTATTCGAACAATCGTATTTAACGATACTATCTTTGAATGTTAATGTTACACTACCACATGCATCTAATCCAGTAACCACATATGGATAAACTGAAAGATTAATAAATGCAGGATTAACTGGAAATCCAAATGACACAGGATTTAAATTCGTTGCACAACTAAAAGTATCCCTAGCCTTACAATTTAGAACTGGTGGTGTTTTATCTTCCAATAAGATATTTCCCCAACATGAATTATTACAAACAATATTACGTACGTTAACTTTTAATTTTTTACCTATAAAACTTTTGTTTAAAGGCATAGAGACTAATACATTATTATAATACAACGTAACTTGAAAAAATCCAAGATTAGCACAAACAGAAGACTCCCCTTCCAATATCATTGCAGAAAGAATTTCAGCTTCACAAAAACTGTTAACTGATACTTGAACTTGGTTGTTACATGCCAATTGACAATTACTCCAACAATCAGGCAATGCCACAGCATTGGAATTTGAAGGAGGTATAGCCACAGGTATTATACTAGTAACAATTGCTGTGTTGTTTAACACACCCGGTGCTCCAGCAGCTCTTGGATTCACTTGCACGGTTAAATGGTAAATCACGGTATCATTTTGAGAAAGGACAGCTCCCCCAAGTGCCGTTAGTAAATTAGGATCAACCGCCGTACCGGTGTATCCTGTGTTGACTATTCCACCATTTGCAGTCGGCGAAACATATGCAATCACCGGAAATCCAACTACAGAAACAAATGCAGTACCAAGGTTAGTAACTGAGGCTAAATCCTCTGATACATTTATACCTGTTGCAATTGCACAATTGCTGTTCACAACCTCAATACGGTAAGTGACATCAATATTACCTGGAATGTTACTGGTTGCAGGCGCCACACCAAGTAAAGATTTAGTCACAGTAAAACACTGTGCATTTAAATATCCTTGAAGTGGAAGAAAAAGTAAAACTAAAGCAAGTAACTTGATACTTGATAGCACATTTATGCTATTTTGAGATCGAGTAAGTTGCTTTTTTTGTAATAAATTGCTCATCTTGAATAATTTAATATTTGTAATAATTATGTTCATTTCTTGAGTTTTTAAATTGACAATTTCTGAGATCCTCAAACGGTTCTTTTGAGTAATCACAATGGATAATTTTAACTACGGGGGGGTAGATTTATATAAGGGGATATCAAATGGATCCAATACTGAGTCAAAATATTTCAACTCAGTATTAGATCCCAATCTCTACTCAATTAATATCATTTTGCGAATGGCTCTATGATTATTAGTTTCTAAGCGATAATAAAGTATGCCACTTGCTTGTAATTCTTTCTTACTGATTTCAATATTATTCAAACCAGCTTTATATTGTTTCGATAATTCCTTTAAGATCTTTCCATTCACATCGTAAACTCTAAGATTAGCTACAGCGTCTTCAGGTAATTGGAAGGAAATTTTTGTAACGGAACTAAAAGGATTTGGCTCGTTTTGATACAAATAGAATCCATTATTTGAAGTAGATGAATTTCCTCCATAAGATGCTCTAATATTCATCTCATTTCCTTCTATATCGTATGCTTCAGATTTGTAACTATCAGTTCCTAAAGCTAAATGCTCACTTACTATTCCTTTCTTTAATCCTTTAAACACAAGACTAAATAAAGATTTATTACACAATACTCCTGTGGCATAATCCCAACTCAATCTGATTTTACCTTGAGAAACATAAGTATAATTAACATTCTGTTCATGGATATTAAGTTGTCCTGATTTTATTTCGACAAAATGCAATACCTCTGGGTCAAAAACAATTTCCATTTGCAAACCAGAAATAGTATTTGCTTCTAAATCACTGAATGGCACTTCTATTAATTGTCCTTCAACAAAAGAAAGATCTTTTAGGTCAATAAACATCTCTGCATTAGTTCTTGAAGTACTAACTGCTAATTGATTAGCTTTAGCATTACCATTTACATCACCCACTTTCACTGCTATAAAATTGTTCTCTAACATATCAGAACTCAATTTATCAATTTGCACAACCTCTTGTAAAGGCCAAGGAGATTTTTGATCTTGAAATTGTTGAGAAGCATTAATAAATCTCCATGATTTTTTTAATGGCAATTCATTGGTTACTCCTAAGATCAGCTTTCGTAAATCTGAAATATCCTTAGCTGTTATTGTTTTAGAATCGTTTACATCGGCAGCTATAATTTTGTAAGCTGTATTCAAAGTAGATATTCCTAAAATATGCTTTTGTATTAATACTATGTCTTGAGTAGAAACACCATTTAAAGGATCATCATTCTTCTCAGCGTTTATCGTATAGTTTTCACTTAAAGGAATAGCAGGAAATGCATATTTACCATCTTTTTGAGTCATGTGATATTTCGGCATTGATGGCATATTTCCATTAATTGAAACCATAGCTTGTTCAAGATTAGCATTGTTAGATGTTGATAATGTACCTGCAACTAAACTAGAAGTTCCGCCTCCAGTAATATTGTCAGGACATGCATTTCCCAATCCATCTTGTATTGTTATTTTTGTATCACAATAATCTTGATTTCCTTCTAAGTCAGTAACGTATATTCTAACATCGAACGTTTTTGAAATACCATCAGTAATCTGAGAACATACGTAAGTTTGTGAGGTGTTAAAAACATTTGAAGAGAATGAATATCTCAATTGATTACTTGGAGTACAATTATCAGTACTATTCAAGTTTAGATCACTAGCCCACACGACAACCGATCCATTAGATGGCATAATAACAGTAATAATTCCTGTTCTACAATAAGGAGTAGGTTGTTTTGCATCTCTAATCTTGAAGGTATAGGTACAAGATGTTTCATTTCCACATTGATCTGCTACAGTCCAGGTAATTTTATGTGTTCCACCAGGATAAGTTCCAGTAGCATTATTTGTGAAGCCGTTAATATCTATCGAATTATTATTAAATAAATCAATTTTATATGACCAAACCAAATCTTCTGCATGAGTACAATCATCTGTAGCAGTTGCTACTAAAGCAGCAAATCCATTACATTCAGGTGATTGGCTATCGAATACCTGATTACTACATGAACTCGTGATCGTTGGAGCAACAGAATTTTTAACTTTAATAATCTGAGTATATGTCCATCGACCAGCACCTGTATTAACGTTAAAGTTACACCAGTCTACTACAGTCCATTTACGCAATATTTTATAACAAACTCCTTCTACTATGTTAAAGGTTTGATCTTCATAAGTTGAAATGATGTTTGAACAAGGAACATTAGATGGCCATCTAGGTGCACCCGTTCGAGCCGTATCAGAAGATGTTAAACAACCTTCAATAATGACATCACCTGGCCAGACTATTGACAACCCCTTGTAAGGAGTAAAGTTTATTACAGAAATATTTTGTACACACGTTTGGGCAGGATTAAATTCATCTCTAAAGGTATATACTCTGGATATATTTCCTACTCCACATGCGTTTACAGTATTAGATATGGATGAATCAACAGTTAGGGTACAATCCTCTATAACTAAACCATCCAATCCCCATAAATAAGGTTGAGGAACATTTAAAGTATTTCTTATATCGTTCAATAAAATTTGTTTCCGATCTGATTGATTACGTCTGTATGTTCCGAATACATTTAAGTTTGAATAATCAAATCCACAACTTACTGTAATATTTGGAAGACAAGTTATTACTGGCGGTTTTTTATCTTGTACCGTAACTTGTACCATACATTCATTTGTATTTCCAGCTTTATCTCTTACTTGTAGAATTACAACTATTGGGTTGTTCGGAATATCTGTACAACAGAATTTCACAAAACTACCAAACACTGAATTCCCATCAGGACCGAAACAATTAGTAGTTGGATTCATGCGCCTAACTTTAAATGAATCTAGAGCACAATTATCATGTGATCCATCATCAAAAGATGAAGCAAATACTTTAGCAATTCCTTCATCAGAAAGCGTTACTACTGTTTCAAAATGACATACTGGTGTAGGTTTGGTTTTTTCAGCAACAAAGATTTCTGTAGAGCATTCTGTTGAATTTCCACATGCATCAGTTCCAATAAATAAAACCCATGAAAGTCCTACAGGTAAATTTGCAACATGATATGATCCATCAGCATTTAATGTTATTCCATCTCGAACAGCAGCGATTGAAGTAGGTCTTACTGTAGTATCTTCTACTCCCCTCTTTACCAAAACATCCCAAGTCACACTAGAACATTCTCCTGCTAATATAGTAGGCACTTTGATATCCGCCCATCCTTCACATGAATTTATAGCAGTAGAAACTGTTTGTCTGGAGGCACATACTAACAATGGACCTCTCTTATCCAAAATTTTTATTATTTGGGTACATGTCGCAGTTGTTCCTGTACACCAATCAGCAATTAACCATTCTCTAAGAATTTTATAACTACCCTGGCATACATTCAATCTAAGATCAGTATAAGTATAATTAATATTCCTACATCCTATACCGGTTGGATAACCCGTTACGTTTGGATGTGGATACCCATTTGCATCTCTTTCTATTGTGGTATCACAAGGTATTGCAAAATGAGTTATATCATCCCAATTAGGCGGACAGATTAAACCTAGAGTTGTACCAGCTCGAACCAATATAGTATCAGAACATGTGATCTGGTTACCATAAGAATCATTAGCTGTCCAATCACGGAAAATCGTATCAATATACGTTACTGCAGGAGGACAAACAACTTGAATTTTTCTATCATTGTATTTAAACGTGGTTGGTCCACAATTATCATAAAAAGATGAATTACTAGTATATGTCCTTGGTTGACCAACAACTGGAGTTGGATTTGGAGCACCAACAGGTTTAGGAAATCCAAGTACTTCTGGGGTTGTAGGCGTTCCACAATCCACAATATAAGTCTTACAATTTAAAATAGGTTTCAATTTGTCTTCTATTCGAAGTACACCCCAACAAGAATTTCCTGAACATCTGTGAATTGCAGAAACTTCAAGAAACTTACCAAGATAAGCTCTTGATACGAGTGGACTACCTGGAATAGTAACTTTAGTTATTTGGTCTCTGATGACAACATCATAATCCAAATAATTATAGGTATTTCCCTCTAGAACCATATCTGGTGTAACCCTGGCAACACACAATTCATCTAATGATACATTGACTGTATCATTACAATTAGCTTGTGGCGCAAAAAGTGCCCCTACACGCACATTAAATGTTTGTGTGGCACAAGGGATTGCAGCAGATACTGGAATCAATACCAAATTAAAACTTACATCTCCCGGCGTAGAATAAGTAATGGTTAAGTTTGCACCTACTAAATTGTAATTAGCAGTTCCTGTTAATGGAACAATCGAATAATTATAACCCGTAATAGCGGTGTTATCATAATTCGTAATAAAATAGGTACTCACCTGACCCTGACAAGCAATTGTAGGAATAGGTGTAGAGAAATTCGCAGGACATTGTGCCTGGAGTTTTCCGAGCACAAGTGCAAAGGAAAAAACAATCAAGGATAGAGCTCCTCGAATAGCTTTGTGTTTGGTTAATTGTGTAAAACTTAGTTTCTTCATAAAACGCTTAGTTTAAAAAATTCGTTTATGCCAAAATCATCTACACCCTTTGCTGGCGACAAAGAATCAGGGGGGGTATGAATACTTTGGGGAGTATTAATGAATATGATATACAATAGAATCGCTTAAAATATTCTGTTGAATACCACAATGCATCTTGGCATATAAAGGCAACTTATGTTCCAAAAAAGAATCAAAAAATGGTAAAAATGATTGAAAATTGCAATATGAACAGATTATATATTTTCATCATACATTACCATATGAATTTAAGTAAAATACAATTTAGCTTTTATCAGTATTAATAAAAAAAATTTATGTAAGAAATTTTAACCCAATTTCAAATGATCAAAAAAACATGCAAATTTTCATGCATTTCTTAAAATTTTAGACATTTTTACCCTATCCCCGACTCAAATTTTACGCTAAAGCTATAAATCCACTTACTGTATGCACAGCATATCATATTACAAAATTAACATATATTAAAATTACTCAATCAATTCATTACCATATACTTATAAAAACATGTCTGATAAAATTTTCTTTTCCCAATAATTCTGATCATTCTATTGGGTTTGAAATCAATAAGATAAAAATATAAAATTTGGAATTTTAGGTGTTTTTTGACTCATTTCAGAATGATATTTTGTTTTACAACTAAAACTATTTGAATTTTAAGGCGTTAATTGAAGGTTTTAAAAAGCAAAAAAATCATCTTGATGAAAAATGTTATTTCGATTACCCTGTTTATATTATTAACCATCGTTGGAGCATGTAAAAAGCCACAAACCACCGTTGATCCAAAAGAAAAATTACAACAACTTAAAGCTCAAATACAAGAGCTCAATGCTCAAGTTAAACAATTAGAAATTGAAATTTCTAAAACAGATACTAGTTTTGTCAAAACCTCCAAGGCAAAGAAAGTAACTATAGATTCAGCTAGAAAACAAGATTTCAAACACTTCATTGAAACTCAAGGAATTGTAGATGCCGCGCAAAACGTCTTGGCTGCACCTCAAATGCCCGGTCTTATTACAAAAATTTATGTAAAAGAAGGTGACCGTGTACAGGCAGGTCAAGTATTAGCCCAAATGGATGGCGCCACAATGAAACAAGGCATTGAAGAAATAAAAACAGCTCTAACCTTGGCAAACACAATGTTTGATAAACAGAAATCATTATGGGAGCAAAACATAGGAAGTGAATCACAATTTTTACAAGCTAAAAATCAAAAAGAGCAATTAGAACAAAAGTTAAAAACACTTCAAAGTCAATTGTCTATGATTAATATTAAATCCCCTGTAAATGGGATCGTTGATGAAATTAAAGTTAAAATTGGTGAAATCGCGTCTCCAGGTTTTGCAGGGATTCGCGTGGTCAACAATTCCAATTTAATGATTAAAGCTAGATTGAGTGATCAGTTTGCGAGTAAAGTAAAAAAAGGAGATAAAGTTTCATTGTACTTTCCAGACTTAGACAAAGAACTCACCAGTGCACTAAGTTATGTAGGTCAAACAGTTAATCCAAGTAGTCGAACCATAAATGTCGAAGCAAAACTTCCAGCTGCAAAGGAAAAATTCATTACCAATCAAATAGTCAAACTTAAAATTAATGATGGCATTCAAAAATCTGTAATTGTAGTACCATCAAATGTTATTCAAAAAAGTATAAATGGCGAAGACTACATATTGGTTGTTGAAAACAAAAATGGTATTATGTATGCCAGAAAACAAATCATCAAAGCAGGCCAACAATACAATGGTCAAACGGTGATATTAGAAGGATTAAAATCAGGTGACATTTATATTACATTAGGATATACTGAAATTGTGGATGGACAGACTATTCAGAGTTAAGTAAATTTTCCTCAATTGATTACAAAAAAAAATTATGGATCTCAAAAATATTAAAGAATTAAGGTTCACGTCATGGTGTATCAAAAATTCAACAGCAATTTATATTTTTACAGCGATTATATGTATTGCAGGTCTAGTTGCATACAATAAGACTCCCAAAGAATTATTTCCAGACATTGTAATTCCTACAGTATCCGTTGCAACCATTTATCCAGGTGCAACCCCTCAGGATATAGAAAACTTAATTTCTAAACCCATTGAAAAACAAATAAAATCCATCAATGGTGTAAAAAAAGTTACCAGTAATTCTATCTCCGATTTTTCAATGGTTATTGCAGAATTCAATACAGATATTGATCCTAAATTATGCAAACAGAGAGTTTCTGACGCCGTTGATAAAGCTAAAAAGGATTTACCTACTGATTTAAAACAAGATCCTCAAGTTCAGGAATTTGATTTTAGTGAGCTCCCTATAATGAACATTAATATTGCAGGAGATTTTCCACTAGATCGAATAAAGAATTTTGCAGAACAACTCAAAGATAAAATTGAATCCAATAAAGAAATAACTAGAGTAGATATTGTTGGAGGTGTTGATCGAGAAATTCAAGTCAATGTTGATTTATATCGAATGAATGCAATTGGAATTACATTTAATGATATAGAAGCAGCTATACAAAGGCAAAATTTAAATATTTCTGGTGGAGAATTAAACATTCAAAATCTGCGTAGAAATATTAGAATAACAGGTGAATTCCAAAACCCAAAAGAAATTGAAAACATTATAGTTAGATCATTCTTAGGCAATCAGATTTACATTAAAGATATTGCTGAAGTCAAAGATGACTTCAAAGAAAAACAAGATTTTGCACGTCTAGATAATAAAGCGGTAGTTACCTTAAATGTAGTTAAACGAAGTGGTGAAAATCTAATCCACGCTACCGATAAAATATATGAAATCATTGAAGATTTTAAACAAAATAAATTTCCGGATGGATTAACCATTAAAGTTACAGGCGACACCTCAGACAATACAAGAGTTCAACTCCATGACTTAATAAACACTGTAATTCTAGGTTTTATTTTTGTTGTATTTGTGCTCATGTTTTTCATGGGTTTTACAAATGCTTTTTTTGTAGGATTAGCGGTCCCACTATCTTGTTTAGTCGCTTTTTTAATAATGCCTATCCTGGGCATGTCTATGAATGTGATTGTTTTGTTTTCCTTGTTATTAGCACTTGGGATTATCGTTGATGACGCTATTGTAGTAATTGAGAATACCCATCGCATTTACAATAAATATAAACAATTCACCATTCAACAAGCTGCTAAATATGCTGCAGGAGAAGTATTTATTCCCGTTTTAACTGGTACTTTAACATCTTTAATGCCATTTGTACCTCTTTTGTTTTGGCCCGGAATTATAGGTAAATTCATGAGCAACCTTCCTGTTACACTTATTATTACCTTAGGTGCTTCAATGTTTGTTGCTTTTGTTATGAATCCAGTTTTTGCAGTCAGCTTTATGAAGCGGGATGACGAAACCAAAAAATCACAACTTCAGGATTACACTAAAATTTTTATATTTTTTATTTGTCTAGCCATTTTAGGATACTTCAAACTTGGAAATGGACTAGGTAACTTTGCGATATTGGCTATAGTTTTGATACTTTTGTATCATTTGTTTTTTGAAAAATTGATTCATGTTTTTCAATCTAAAATTTGGCCTAGAGTTATTAATGCTTATAAAAAAACCTTGCGTTTTTTCATAAAAGGATACAGACCTATTTTTATTGTTATTTCAGTATTTTTATTATTAATCATCACTTGGGTAATTTATATAGCATCAAATCCCTCTATAGAAACTTTTCCAGATGGCGAACCAAATTTTGCATATGTTTATTGTAAAATGCCCATGGGTACTGATGCTACAATGACAGATTCAATTACTCGTGTTATTGAAGATCGCGTATACAAAGTCATTGGCAAAGACAATCCAATTGTAACATCAGTCATTACAAATGTTGGATTAGGAGCAGGTGATCCTCAAAATCCGGATCGCGTCCCTACTCCTCATAAAAGTAAAGTTACTGTAGCTTTTAAAAGATTTGCAGAACGTAATGGCATGTCCACAGCACAAGTTTTAAAAGACATTAAAACAGAATTTGAAGATGG
The DNA here is from genome assembly GCA_044228225.1 of Saprospiraceae bacterium. Classification (GTDB taxonomy): domain Bacteria; phylum Bacteroidota; class Bacteroidia; order Chitinophagales; family Saprospiraceae; genus Vicinibacter. The sequence goes on from JBGAVH010000009.1 coordinate 152,770, forward strand.
CATTGCAGGCGCTGAATTAAAAATAGAAAAGGAAAATGGTGGACCGCCTGTAGGAAAACCAGTTAATATGGAAATTTCAGGGGATGATTTTGATGTATTAGACAAATTATCCAAACAAATAAAATCTAAAATTGAGGAAGAGAATATTTTTGGCTTAGATGGCTTAAGTTCTGACTTCCAAATTAGTAAACCTGAAATAATTGTTGACTTAGATGAAGAAAAAGCACAACGCGAAGGCATTAGCTTAGCCCAAATCGCAACTGAAATAAGAACTGCATTATTCGGAAAAGAGGTTTCAAAATTTAGAGATAAAAATGATGATGCTCCAATACAATTAAGACTCAAAGAAGTAGATCGAAACCAAATCGAAAAACTACTTCAAATGAATATTTCCTTTATGGATATGGCATCTGGTCAATTTAAACAAGTACCAATTTCAACACTAGCCAGCATCCGTTATGGAAATTCAATAAGCAGCATCAACAGAAAAAATCAAAAAAGATTAATCACTTTGTCTTCTGATGTTGTGCCCGGAAGTAATCCAAATGGCGTCGTTGCCGCTGTTCAAGAAGTGGTTAAGCAGATGGATATTCCAGAAGGTTATGAAGTATCTTTTACCGGTGAATTAGAACAACAAAAAGAAACAATGGATTTTTTAAGCACTGCTTTTGGCGCAGCGCTAGCATTAATGTTCCTGATTCTTGTAACGCAATTTAACTCTTTTGTAAAACCATTTATAATTTTCAGTACGGTTCTATTCTCTTTGATAGGTATTGCGATGGGTTTTGGGTTATTCAAAATGACATTAAGTGTTGTTATGACAGGTGTTGGTGTTTTTGCATTAGCAGGCATTGTGGTAAGAAACGGTATTCTTTTACTCGAATTTATTGATGAGCTCAGAGAGCGAGGCTTATCAGTGGAAGAAGCAGTAATTGAAGGAGGAACAACTCGTATGACACCGGTAATTCTAACAGCAATTTCAGCTATTCTGGGCTTGATTCCATTAGCGATTGGTGTAAACATGGATTTTGGCACTTTACTTTCTGAATTTGATCCAAAATTTTATTTGGGCGGTGACAACGTTGCTTTTTGGGGACCATTAGCCTGGACTATAATCTATGGTCTGATCGTTTCCACATTCTTAACCCTACTCATTGTTCCAACTATGTACATTTTAGGCTACAAAACAAGAAATTGGTTTCGTCGTAAATTTGGAATAACCGCTTAATTGATTTACATTTTCAATGAATCGAAATTTATATTTTGCAAAATGGATCGTTTCAATATTAATTTTCATTAGCATTTTATATTTTTTCAAATCACACCGTGAAACCAATTCGAATTTTAAAATAGAAAACAACGAAACCACTTTACCTAAAAGAGATACATTAAACACTGCCTTTCAATCTAAAGAAACCACTAATAACATTCCAGATGAAGTATATATCACCTTAAATTATATTTTAAAAAACCAAAATCCCCCAGATGGGTATGTTGGCGGGAGAAAATTTTATAATCGAGAAAAGAAATTACCTCTAAAAGATTTAACTGGACAAATATTGACATATAAAGAATGGGATATCCATCCTAAGTATTCAAATAAAAATAGAGGTGCAGAAAGACTCATTACAGACTCCAACTCAAACGCATATTATACGAAAGACCATTACAAAACCTTTATTAAAATCAAAATATGAACCCACGATTCATACTCGTTCCTTCCATAGATGACATCCCAAAAATCAGACCTAAAAATGCATTCTATGCACATTTGGATGGGGCCGACTGCCCCACTAGTTTAGCACTACATCAACAACTCAAACAAATATTCGAATTACCGGAATATTTTGGAGATAATATGGATGCTCTCTATGATTGTTTGTTAGATTTGGAATGGATCGTTGAAGATAATGTTATTCTAGTTATCGAACATCCTGATCAACTCTTAATCGAACATGAAGAAAATGATCCGGATTTAATCTCTGATGTCTTGATTTTATTTGATGAAGTGGCCGAAGGTTGGCAACTATATGATGGAGAAGAATTTACTCCAAAAAATTTTAAAATCATAATGGTAGCCTCTAGCAAAATGAAACTACTTTTAGAGGAAAATGAAATAGAATATAAACTTGTTTCTTCAACAAATTAATATGTATTAGTTGATCGAATCAAATATTATAGTCAATCCAAATGAAACCTAAAATCCTAATTTTATATTATAGTCAAACAGGTCAAACAAAACGAATTGCTACCGATTTATTTAAAGATTCAGAACACTTATTTGAACTTGAATATGAAGAAATCAGACCGCTGAAACCCTTTCCGTTCCCTTGGAATAGTTATGCTTTTTTTGATTGTATGCCGGAAACGGTATTAATGGAGCCCTATCCTATGAATTTGCCGTCATTATTAGATAAACAATATGATCTAGTGATCATATCTTATCAACCTTGGTTTTTATCCCCATCACTACCCGTATCTTCTTTTCTTCAACTCCCTGAAGTAAAAAAATTTTTAAATAACAAAAAAGTGATAACATTAATTGGATGTCGCAATATGTGGATCAATGCACAAGAAAAAATGAAACAATTACTAATTACTTCCAATGCTCAATTAATAGGAAATATAGTACTGGAAGATAAATCTCCGAATTTAATTTCTGTATTAACCATTATGCGCTGGATGTTTAAGGGACAAAAAGAAGCCTCTGGACTACTACCTGTAGCTGGAATAAGAGAATATGAATTCAGTAACTTAAAAAGATTTCAAGCAATCATCCATCGTGCAGCTACAACCTTAAATTACACTAATTTACAAAATGATATAATAGCAAACAATGGTGTAAACATTAAGCCGTCACTCATTTTATTGGAAAAAAGGGGAAATAAATCTTTTAATTTCTTTGCCCGTTTTATCAAACAAAAAGGAAACATGGGTGATATTCAACGAAAACCCAGAGTTATACTATATAAGTACCTATTGATTATAATTCTGTTTATCTTATCACCTATCAGCACATTAATCGCTAAGATAGTCTCCGTAATCAATAAAAAAAGTTTAATTACTGAAATAAAATATTTTCAACATGTATCTGCTAAATAATTATATTTTTGTAGATTATTACAAAATCTGTGATTAGCATAATTTAAATATATAAAAAAATTTAGAATTGGTGAACCAAAACGTCTATATAATAAGAGCATCCAAATTTTTACCAAATTTGCCGATAAGTAATGACCAGATGGAACTTTACCTTGGCATGATCGAAGGTAAACCCTCTAAAGCTCGACCCATTGTTTTAAGAAGCAATGGAATCACTAACAGATACTATGCAATAACAAAAGATGGAATAAGTACACACACTAATGCCCAACTTTCCTCTACTGCTATAAAAAATCTGTTTACCGAAACCAACGATTGGGCCGAAGTAGAATTATTAGCCGCTGGCACCACAAGTCCTGATCAATTACTTCCCTCCCATGCCGCCATGATCCATGGTGAATTAAATCATAAAACTCTAGAAATTCATTCCGTAACCGGTGCTTGTTGTGCAGGGATACAAGCGCTTAAATATGCTTATTTGTCTATCCTTTCAGGGCAAATAAATTGTGCAGTTTCTTGCGGCTCAGAAAAATTATCGACCTGGATGTTGTTTTCAAAATTTCAAGCAGAACATGACAAACATCACGAATTACACCACAATCCAATTCTGGCATTTGAAAAAGAGTTTCTGCGATGGATGTTGAGTGACGGAGCTTCAGCTTTTCTATTAAAAAATAAACCTGAACCCAATAAAATTAATTTAAAAATTGATTGGATCGAAATACGATCATATGCTAATGAAATGGAAACATGTATGTATGCCGGAGCAACAAAAAATGCCGATGGTTCACTTACGGGATTTAGTGATTTAAATCCAAATAATTGGCATGAAGATCATGTCTTCTCTCTTAAACAAGATGTTAGACTATTAGGATTGAACATTGTCAAATATGGAGGACAGTTTTTAGAAGAAATAATAAAAAGAAAACAAATCAATATCCATGATTATCATTATTTCTTGCCACATCTTTCCTCTGAATTTTTCAGAGATAAAATACAACAAAATCTAGCCGAACACCAAATTGAAATTCCAAATTCAAAATGGTTTACTAATTTAAGTCAAGTTGGAAATGTAGGTTCCGCTTCAATGTATTTAATGATTGAAGAATTACTTAATACCAATAAGCTTAAAATTGGTGAAAAAATATTAATCATGGTACCTGAAAGTGCAAGATTTTCATATGCTTTTGCTTCATTAACAGTCGTATAATTGAATGAAAAAAAATGAAGTTCCACAAGATGATGAAAATTTACTCGAAGGCAAATTCGGCAAAGTAAATTATGCACTCGATGATCAAGGAAATTATATTCAAGTTACAAGTAAAGGTTGGGAACCGGAAAACATTGCATTAAAACAAGCTTGGCAAGAAATAAACAGCGAACTTGAAGATATTCACAACAAAATTAAAACCGGAGCATTAAGTCCTATTGCGTATTTTATGAACAAAAACATGATGGATATTAATATCCTCGCATCTGCATTGAATAAATGGCAATGGCAAGTAAAAAGACATTTGAAACCCGATCATTTTAAATCTTTAGATCAAGCCATGTTAGCCAAATATGCTAAAGTTTTTAATATTACGATTGATGAACTTAAAAATTTTAAATAATCAAGTTTATCATGATGAATGAAATAAACATTCCTTTCCAACATCATCAATCAGCGCATTGCGAAAGTGGCGTAACTTCCAATCTATTATATCATTATGGCTTAAAAGTTTCAGAACCTCTTGCCTTTGGCATTGGCTCAGGTTTGTTTTTTGCACACATCCCATTCATAAAAGTCAACGGTATCCCCGCCACAACCTATCGGGTCTGGCCTGGACAAATTTTTAAAAAATGCATGAGTCGGCTTGATATTAGTTATACTATGAAAAGTTTTAGGACTGAAAAAGATGCATTTGACACACTTGATCAACTATTAGAACAACAAATTCCTGTAGGCATGCTTACAAGTGTGTTTTATTTGCCTTACCTACCTCAAGCATTTAGGTTTAGATTTAATGCTCACAATATTGTGGTTTTTGGAAAAGTTGGCAATTCGTATTTGGTTAGTGATCCGGTAATGGATTATACCACTACAATTTCTAAAGAAGACCTAACTTTAGCAAGATTTGCAAAAGGTGTTCCAGAACCTAATGGTAAGATTTATTATATCAATAAAATACCTTCTCAAATTAATATTGAATCTGCTATATTTAAAGGCATTAAACAAACATCTTCATGGATGACCAAAATTGTCATCCCAATATTTGGAGCAAAAGGAATTTCATATTTAGCCAAAAAACTCATACAATATCCACATAAATATGATCAAAGAAAGACAATCCAATATTTAGGCAACATCATTAGAATGCAAGAAGAAATTGGAACAGGAGGTGCAGGATTTCGATTTATGTACGCTGCCTTTTTGCAAGAAGCATCTAAAATTTTGAATCGAACTGAATTATCAGACGCATCAAAGCGATTAACTGCAATTGGCGATTTATGGAGAAATTTTGCATATGAGAGTGGCAAGATATGTAAACAAAGAACTACTGAACTTGCTACTTTTAATGAATTAGCTGCTCTTCTAAAAGATATTTCAAAGCAGGAGTTAAATTTATTCAACGAACTTTTCAAATTTAAATTAAAGTGACTCCTGCAATCCATGTCAATCAACTTTGCAAACGATTTAAGGGTCAAACGCTCAATGCCGTTGATCATATCTCTTTTGATATACAACAAGGGGAAATTTTTGGACTCTTAGGACCGAATGGCGCAGGTAAAACTACAACTATTAACATGTTGTGTGGATTGAGCCACATGGATTCAGGTGATATTAACATCAATGGATACCATATTTCTCAATTGGATCAAATAAAATTGCAAACAGGATTTGTTCCTCAACAAAATGCCTTATTTCCAAAATTGACCGCCTTCGAAAATTTATATTATTTTGCAGCTTTGTATAATATTAAAAAAAATCAAGCTATCGAAAGAATTAATGATTTGCTTAATTACTTTGAACTTCAGCAACATGCTACAAAATTGACAAATACTTTTTCTGGTGGAATGAAAAGAAGACTTAATTTGATTGCTGCCCTAATACATAATCCAAAAATATTAATTCTCGACGAACCAACCTCTGGAGTAGATGTCCAATCAAGATCCATGATTATTAATTATTTAAAATCATATGCCAGTAAAGGTAATGCAGTATTGTACACTTCACATTTGCTCGATGAAGCTCAACAATTATGCTCATACATTGGCATCATTGATCATGGCAGAATGGTTATTCAAGGTCAACCTGAACAATTGATTGCGGATCTTGGAAATTCGTCAAGATTAGATGATTTATTTATTCATTATACCGGACATCAAGTTCGGGATTGATCCATAAACAAAAATAAAAATATTGATTAGAAGAATTTTTGTTACAATGATTAAAGAATGGATCTTACTATCTAGAGATCGGGTTGGACTATTATTTTTATTTCTGATGCCATTAATATTGGTTGTGGTAATGGCGCTTTTACAAGATGCTCCCTTCAAAGATTATCAGGATTTAAAATTTGAAATCTTATTCTTAGATCATGACAAAGATTTACTGGGTGATCAAATAAAAAAAGGATTGATTGCTAATAAACAATTTAGTATTGTAGATTCCCTTCATCATGAAACCTTAACTGAAGAGCAATTATCAAAAAAAATCAATTCAGGATCTTATAAAATTGGAATTATCATTCCAACACAAGCAAGTCTTAGCATTAAAAAAATCGCTTCTAAATCAGCTACCCAAATCATGGAAGGCCTTGGCGTAAGTATAGAAGCTGAAGATTTATCAAAAATACCAGATAGCGCAAATATTCAACTATTATTTGATCCGGCAACAAAACAGTCTTTTCGATCAGCAATAACATATGCTTTGGAAAAAATAATTAATCAAAGTCAAATGCAGATGATGATAAATTATCTAACACAATCTGAAGACACCACTTCTAATATCGTAGATGTTAAAGATATGCAAGCGATACGTATTATACCGTTTGAAAAAGATAATTCTAGTAAAAATTTAACCATTTCCAATTCAGTTCAACATAATGTTCCAGCATGGAGCATTTTTGCGATATTTTTTATCCTTATACCAATTGCAGGTTCCATGATTGAAGAGCGTGAGAATGGTGTAAAATTAAGAATGCATCTTATTCCAGGCCATTATACTCATTTGTTAATTGGCAAAATCACGGCATTCATGGTGGTCAATGTATTACAATTCATAAGCATGTTATGGGTAGGCATATACCTAATGCCATATTTTGGTTTACCCTCACTCCAACTTGGATTTATTGCCCCAACCATGATGTTATTGGTAGCTATTTCTTTTGCAGCTTCCTCTTTTGCAGTTTTAATAGGCAATTTGTTCCATACCCAGAACCAGGCCTTATCTTTTGGTGCAATAATCATTGTTTTAATGTCCGCCATCGGAGGCATTTGGATACCAGTTGAAGTTATGCCACCCTTTTTACAAAAGTTGTCCTATTTATCACCCTTACAATGGTCCCTAAATGGGATTAATGATATATTTTTGCGTCATGGCTCTTGGAATGATGTTATGTTAGAAGTCATTTTATTAATGGGATTTTCAATAACTTGCTTAATAATTACATTTTTTTCCAGATCAAAATTTATTTCATAATTCTTAAAATAATTCAATGGCTACTGAAACATTCAAAACACAATTAAAGCTAGATATTATTACTGCATTAAATTTACCAGATATTACACCTGAAGATATTAATAATGATGAAGCTCTATTTGGAGAAGGCTTGGGATTAGACAGTATTGATTCATTAGAATTGGTTGTCATGCTGGAACGCAAATATGAAATCAAATTTGAAGATCCCAGAGAAGCAAGAAAAGTCTTAATTTCTGTAAATGCAATTGCAGATTATATTGACTCGATTAAGCAGAAATAAATGGTACCTCGTGTTGCCATAACCGGTTATGGTATTATTTCAAGTATTGGAAACAATAAAGCAATTACAGAAAATTCATTAATCAATCTTAATTCAGGATTAAGACTTACACAATATTTAGACACTATTTATCAAAATATTTTCCCATTTGGAGAAGTACCTTATACCAATGAAGAATTATTTCATTTAGCCCAAATAAAAAAACCAATACATTTAGACCGAACCAGTCTTTTAGGAATTATTGCCTTTAAAGAATGCATTCAACATGCAAACATATCTACATTTAGCAATAACGCAGCCTTCTATAATGCAACTACCGTTGGTGGATTATGTGAAGTAGAAAACAAGTATTTAGATCTAATAGATCGCAATCAAACTTCAAAAATAGCTCTCGATCATTTCAATTTGGAATGCGCTATTTGCACAGAAAGAATCATAGAAGAAGTTGAATTCCCAGGCTTAGCTACAACTTTAAGCACCGCATGTTCTTCCTCTGCAAATGCTATTATTATGGGAGCAAGAACTATTGAACAAGGAATTTCTGAAATGGCAATATGTGGCGGAACCGATGCGCTTTCAAAATTCACAATCAATGGTTTCAATTCTCTCAAAAACATGGACCCAAATCCTTGTGCTCCCTTCGATGAAAATCGCAATGGATTGAATCTGGGAGAGGGAGCCGCCTATCTTGTTCTTGAATCAGAATTCGCCGCTCTAAAACGTAGTGCAACTATTTATGGCTATCTTAAAGGTTATGCAAATATAAGCGAATCATATCACTCCACAGCACCATCCCCGCAAGGAATTGGAGCACAGATGGCTATGCAAAAAGCATTAGAAAAAGCTACATTGCAACCTGATGAAATACAATACATAAATGCTCATGGGACAGCGACAATAAACAATGATTTGGCAGAAGCAAATGCAATTAATAACTTGTTTCATAACATCCCGGTAAGTTCAACAAAACCTTATACCGGTCATACTTTAGCAGCGGCGGGAAGTATTGAAGCAGTTATTTCATTAATGAGTATCAAATTACAAACTCTGTTTCCAACTTTGAACTTCAAAACACCCATGCAGGATGTAGATTTTATACCTCTTCAACACTTACTGTCTAAAAAAATTGAATATGTGATGAGCAATTCTTTTGGATTTAGTGGCAGCAATTCAACATTAATTTTTAGCAATACCTAATGAAGGCTTACATTAAATCTATTTCTTGTCTTTCAGCTCAGAATACATTTCCAAATAATGAATTGGATAGGTTAATTCTTAATTCTACAGCTATAAAACATGCCATAGAACCCAATTATAAAGACTACGTTAGTGCTGGCAATATCCGAAGATTAAATCGCATAATTAAAATGGCTCTCGTAACTGCAATCGATGCAGTCTCACGCGCAAATATTTTGAAGCCAGATGCCATCATTAGTGGAACAGGAAAAGGCAGTTTGACCGATACTGAAAAATTCTTAATGAACCTATTTGAAGACCATGAACGCCTGTTGAATCCTGTGAATTTTATCAATGCAACTTATAATGCCCTGAATGGCCTTATCGGTGTACACTATCAACTAAGTTCCTATTGCAATATGTATGTTCATCGCGGATTGTCATGCTATTCTGCTTTAAGTGACGCCATACTTTTGTTGAATGAAGAACCAAGTCAAAATATTCTCATCAATGCCTATGATGAAATAACTCCCGATCATTATTTTATAAAGAACAGACTGGAATATTGGAAGTCTGAGCATTGTGAAGATCATGAATTATTAAATTCAACTTCTCAAGGAACTAAGGCAGGTGAAGGCGCTATATCTATGATTTTATCATTAAATAAAGATGCGGCAAACAATCAGGTATGTCTTGAATTAATTGGAGCAAAAAATAAATCTTCTATTAGCGCAATATCAAAAGATTTATTAACTTTTATCCATACACTTAAACCAGATTTAATCATTTGTGGGTATAATGGAGACATCAGATTCAAAGATTATGTTTCAACATTAATAGAGGAGCCCAATATACCAGTTTTGAGTTGGAAACCCCTTTCTGGTGAATTTGAAACAGCAGATGGTTTTGGAATTTGGCTTGGGCACAGCATATTAAAAAAAGGTTTTCTGGATGATAAATATGCTTTTCTAAAGATAAATCAAACCAAATCTCAACCAGAATTCAAGAAAAAAATGGAGCGCATTTTAATTTACAATCATTTTTTTGGCAAGGATCATGTTATGTATTTTATGACATTGGATTCCAAAAAATGAAACTCTAATTGCAATCAAATCATAACTTATACTTCCATTATTAATTTTCAAAAATCAAACATAATGATAATTTGAAGTTGACACACCAATTATTTTGCATTAGTCTTTTCATAATTATAAAATTAAGAACTTGCTCAATCCACAGTTAAAAACACCATAATTTCCTGTTTGATTTTCATTTAAAATCAAAAACCTTTACATGGCTGAACAATATTATTGAATCGTAATTATTACAATATGCATTATTTTGTAATTTATAAACCTTATGGGTATTTATCACAATTCACTCCAGAAAAAGATGGAGATCTTACCTTAAAAGATTTATATCCTTTTCCCCCGGATGTATATCCTGTAGGTCGGTTAGATAAAGACAGTGAAGGCTTATTACTCTTAACCGATGATGTAACCAAGAATCATTTAATCTTAAGTCCTGATCAAAAATGGTCCAAAGTTTATTGGGTACAATTAGAAGGAACCATTACGGACTCAGCAATCAACAAGTTATCAACATCTGTTCCCATTCGCATAAATGGGAAAATATATAACACTAAGCCAAGTAAGGTTCATTTTATTAAAGGGGAACCGAATTTGCCAGAACGGATCCCTTCAATACGATTTCGTAAATCTTCACCTACTTCATGGATTGAGATTACAATAACAGAAGGAAAAAATCGCCAAATTCGCAAGATGTGTGCTTCGGTAGGTTTTCCAGTTTTACGAATTGTAAGGGTTAAAATAGGAAAAATTAAACTAGATGGAATGTCTCCAGGAGAGGTTATTCTCTTTAAAAATGGGTTTTTGTAGGAATTTTAGCTTACGTATATATGCTTTTTGTCTATGAATGATGGTACTTCATCCAATTTGAAGGTTCGACCTCATATTTTGGTTTATCTTTGTGACTCATTAAAAATCTAAACGTGTCTATACTCATATTTTTTATTGCTAGCTATTTATTCCTTTGTCTGACTTTAAGTTGGTTGTTTCCAAAAATGGGTATTGAAGCCATAAAAGCTTGGATCCCGGGTGTGAATTTCGCAGAATGGTGTCAAGCAGTTGGCCTTAAAAAATCACATGCGCTTTGGCTTTTATTTCCAATAGTAAATATTTTTATAATTGCTGGCATGAGTGTTGATTTAGTGCGGTCTTTCAGAAAAATGGATTTTTGGCACTCAGCACTTGCTGTAATTTATCCGCCAGCAATGTTTGCATTAATTGCAAAAAATCCTCAAGATCATTTTGTGGAACCCGCTAATTCTAAGGAAAAAGAATATTTAGCCCAACTTCATGCTGCACAAAAAGCAAATGAGGTTTCCAAGGTTGAACGTCTTCAGAAAAACAGTCCTTATGCTAAGTCGATCGGACGAGAATGGATAGAATCTATTGTTTTTGCAGTTTTTGCTGCTGCTTTTCTCCGGATGTTTATTTTAGAAGCCTATGTTATTCCTACACCTTCAATGGAAGGCTCATTAAAAGTTGGTGATTTCTTATTGGTCAGCAAGGTTCATTATGGTATAAGAACACCCATGACGGTTGCAATGTTGCCTTTGTTACACAACACTGTCCCTGTAATTGGTGGAGAATCTTATTTTTCAAAACCTTCTCTACCCTATTATCGCTTGCCAGCTCTAACTCCTGTAAAGAGGAATGATCCCTTTGTATTCAATTGGCCTGTTGGGGATAGCGTCTATTTAGGAAAAACAAGATCATGGGCAGCTTTCCAAACTGTTACTAGCGAATATGCAAAAAATGACTGTAGAGGTGCAAAATTAATTGTCAGACCAGTAGACAAAAAAGACCATTATATCAAGCGCTGTGTAGGTATGCCCGGCGACAGTGTTCAAGTAATTGATAGACAATTATATATCAATGGCAAACCGGCGGATAACCCTAAGCATATGGAATACATGTATGCAGTTAGATCAACAAGTACTAAAATCAATTTAAAAAAACTAGCAGATTGGGGTATAAATATTTATGATCCTTCTGCAAATTCTGGATACTTTTTTCTCGATCAGGACCAATATAATAAAGTTAAATCCATGGGTAGTGATATAGAAATTACGCCGGTACCAATGACTGACCCTTCAGTTTTCCCATCCAATCAAACAAAATGGAATTTTGATAATTATGGACCCATTTGGATTCCTGCTAAAGGAGCATCTGTAAGCTTAAATTTAGAAAATTTACCTTTGTTTGCACGTTGTATCAGCGTATACGAACATAATACACTAGCTGTTGAAAATGGTCAAATAATAATTAATGGTCAGCCTTCAACGACATATACCTTCCAGCAAAATTATTATTGGGCAATGGGTGACAACAGACATAATTCTGAAGATTCACGAGCTTGGGGTTATGTTCCGGAAGACCATATAGTTGGAAAACCTTTGGTGATTTGGTTTAGTTTGAAAAATGCCAGCTTAAAAGAAGGCATCAATTGGAAAAGAATATTCACATCTGCAAATGCTAATTAATTTTGTTTATCGATGTATAAGTTAATCCACTATAAGACATTATCGTTTGTGTTTATTATTTGCTTTGGAATTCATTTATCAGGCCAAGTACCAATAACCCAAATGTATAGTGCTTATATTGAAAACCCAAAAGATACTGTTTGGCAAATTCGCCATGTAAATTACCTTACTGCCTTCAATCCAAAAAATTATAACAGCCAACCATACCAATTATCAGAGTCTGCTTTTCTTGCCAGTATCCGGACAGGTAAATCTGATAAAAACGAGATTTATGAATTTCATTTAATCGACTCGACTTACAACAAGATAATTGAAAACAAAGGCTATAATTATTCTCCAAGAATCCATCCAAAAAACAATAATCAAATCACTTGCGTGCATGTTCCGGAATCTGACAGCACAGTTCAACAATTAATTGCATATAATAAAATCACTGGAAAAGAAGAAAAAAAAATCCTACAACAACAAGGAAAAATAGGATATTACAGATATTGGAAAGACTCTAAATGGATTTGTTTTATTGTTGATGATATCAATGTCCTAGCTATTTGCGATGAGAACACTACAAGCCGTAAAGTATTTGCATCAAACATAGGAAGGGCATTTGAACTTCTCAATCAAGATGAATTGCTTTTTGTTCATAAGATATTGGATGATACATGGTTATTAAAAAAATATAATATCACACAGGAGAAAATTTCAATAATTGCTAATATGCCGAAAGGTGTTGAAGATTTTTATTTGATGAATTCTGGACAAATAATTTGTGCTCAAGATTCCAAATTATTGATTTTATCACCAACTGATAAAAGATGGATTGAACTTGCAGATTTAAAGAGTTTAGGTATCCATAATATGAATCGATTGACCATAAATAATCACGAACTTATTTTCGTTTCTACTAAACTATAATGGAATGTTGTGAATGTATTCTTAGACCAATTAGGTAGAAAAGTCAAAGTTAAATCTAATCCAAAACGTATTATTTCTCTTGTTCCATCTATTACTCATTTGCTTTATGATCTAAATCTTGATAGTGAAGTTGTCGGAATTACAAAATTTTGCATTGAACCCGAACATTTCTTATCAACAAAAAAAATAATTGGTGGTACAAAAAATCCAAAACTAGACAGCATATTAGCACTCAACCCTGACCTGATCATTGCAAATAAAGAAGAAAATCGCAATGAAGACATTATTAATTTGGAAAGCAAGGTGCCCGTTTGGGTCAGTGATGTTAAATGCATGGCAGATAATTTGGATTTTATCTCAAAGATTGGATTGTGTTGTAATCGCGAATTACAGGCACTCCATTTGATACAAAAAATTCAATTAGGTATCAATAATTTAAAATGCAATCAATCTCATTCAAAAACACTTTCCATAGTATATTTAATTTGGAAAAATCCTTATATGTCAGTCGGTCAAAATACATTTATTCATGACATGCTTGAATTAGCAGGTTTTAGAAATACATTTATAAATAAGTTACGGTACCCGGTAACCTCAAAAGATGAAATCCACAAACTTAACCCAGATTTTATTTTTCTTTCTTCGGAACCTTACCCATTTAAAGAGTCAGAATTTGAAGAATTTAAGCCCTTTAAAACAATTTTAGTTGATGGGATGGCGTTTTCCTGGTTTGGCAGCTATGTAATCAAATCTTTTTCGTATTTTGGAGCCCTTAATAAACAGATTAACCCCGCTTTATGAATAAATTTGGAATACTATCGATATTAGCCTTGTGGTCCAATATTTTACTCATTGCCCAAATACCACATGAGTACATAGTCAAATGTAATAATTTAGCTTCCCTTGAATTTGGATTCGATATTTCAAGATCTAAACACGATTGGACTATCGAAAAAATTTCAAGCCTTGACCCTATCTTTCTAGTTCGATTTGCAGATTACTTTTCAGCTCAACAAGAAGATCTAATACTTAAAAGTAATAAAGCGATTAGCATCTATCAAAAAAATTTCAAATTGAATGAAAGATCATGTAAACCAAATGATCCTGAATATTCCAAACAATGGAATTTAGTAAAAATGCAAATAGAAGATATTTGGTGCTTCAAAAATGATGGTGTAAGCCCTTTAGGTGATACCATTGTTATTGGCGTTATAGATGAAGGGTTTGACTATACCCTAACAGATTTAAAACGAAATATTTTTATTAATAAATTTGAAATTCCTGATAACGGAATTGATGATGACAACAATGATTACATTGATGATTATTATGGATTCAACCCATTATCCTTTAATCCTGGAGATGAACATAATTTAAAAAATCATGGAACTAATATTGCTGGTTTGGTTGGGGCAATTGGGAACAATAAAATAGGTGTCTCCGGAACCAATCAAAATATTAAAATGCTAATTTGTGATGCAGCAAATGATGCCTCTTTGATTACTTGTTATTCCTATTTCTATAAAATGAAAGATGAATATCTCAAGTCTGATGGAAAAAAAGGAGCTTATGTTGTTGCTTCTACAATTTCATTAGGTTACGATACAGACTTTGTGGATGATCATCCACTTATCTGCCCACTTTATGATAAATTAGGAAATCTAGGTATCCTAAATGTTTGTGCAACTGTAAATAGACCCGATCATGATGTTAGCATACTAGGTGATATCCCCTCTCTTTGCCCTAGCCTTCACTTAATTGCTGTTACCAATACGGATAAAAACGATCAAAAAGTTCTCGACGCAGGCTTTAGCAAAGAATTTATCGATATAGGAGCAAGCGGAGAGAACGTTACTGTTATGGGATTGGGGGGCGTAATACGTGAAGAAAGCGGTTGTTCTTTATCAGCACCTCAGGTAGGTGGTACCATTGCATTATTAAATCAGTTTTGCCCAAAATTCAATGCCCTTTCTAAGTCAAACCCAAGACAAGCATCTTTATTAATGAGACAATTTATTCTGGAATGTGGTGACGAGAATGCCAGTCTCAATGGAATTACGACCAGTGGACGCAGAATGAACGCATTAAAATCACTAAAATGTTTAGATGCATATTGCCAGGATAGCAAAAGAGATACATTCGCTCTAACCATAAAGCCCAATCCGGTTTATGATGACCTCAATTTAGATATCCAACTCGATGCATTTGGAAAATATTCAATTAAAGTCTGTAATATACTTGGCCAATGGATTTTTAATCAAAGTTTTGTCAATCAACCGGGTCAATCATCCGATCTAAAAATCAATACAAACGGCTGGATTTCAGGAGTTTACTTTGTTGTTTTGGAATTTGAAGATAAAAAAATAAGCCAGGCTATATTAAAATTATAAATATCTCATACAATTTTTGTTAAAAGCTTGTATCTTTGCGGACTCAAATTTTTGAGGCTCCGTAGCTTAACTGAATAGAGCACCTGACTACGGATCAGGAGGTTTCAGGTTTGAATCCTGACGGAGTCACGAAGGTGTTATAAAAAAAAGAAGAATTATGTCTAAAGTATGTGAATTATCTGGAACAAGACCAATGTTTGGGAACAAAGTATCCCACTCAAATCATAAGACTAAAAGAAGATTTAATCCAAATCTTCAGAAGAAAACATTCTTCATGCCAGAAACTAATGAATGGATTGAATTAAAAATTACAGCTAAAACCCTTAGAACTATCGACAAATTAGGGCTTTACGATTACATGAAGAAAATAGCCAAAAAGGCAAATGCTTAATCAGTTAAATTAAAATCAAATGGCAAAGAAAAGTAAAGGTAATAGAAACCAAATAATTCTAGAATGCACAGAGCACAAAGCGTCTGGTATGCCTGGAACTTCAAGGTATATTACTGAAAAAAATCGAAAAAATACACCTGATCGTCTTGAACTTAAAAAATTCAATGCTGTTCTTAGAAAATATACAATTCATAAAGAAATTAAATAATCATGGCTAAAATATCTAAAAACGCGAAAGTTGCTCAACGGGGAGCAAATGCAGGTTCTGGTCGTGACTTTGTAAAAGTCATTAAATCAATAAAAGATCCGGTAACCGGAAAATATACTTACAAACAATTAATGGTTCATAAAGATAAGGTTAAAGACTTTTTTGAGCAATCAAAATAAGGATTTTAAAAATATTAAACTTTTAATGAGAAGTTCATTTTACGGGCTTCTCATTTTTTATTTATATAAGCAACTTTAATATGGGGTTTTTTGATCGATTTTTCAATAAAGAAAAAAAACAAGATCTGGACAAAGGTCTTGAAAAAACTAAAACAGGTTTTTTTGAAAAAATATCAAAAGCCATAGCAGGAAAATCAACAGTGGATGTTGAAATTCTTGATGACCTCGAACAAATTTTAATCACATCTGATGTAGGACTTGAAACTACGATTAAAATTATTAACCGTATTGAAGCTAGGGTTGCCGTTGATAAATATTTAAATACAGCTGAATTAAGTACCATCCTGCGAGATGAAATCAGTGACTTACTTTTAGAAAACAATACCCAGGATTTAGAAGACTTTGATACTGATGGACACAAACCACAAATAATCTTGGTTGTTGGGGTTAATGGAGTTGGAAAAACTACCTCCATTGGCAAGTTAGCCTACCAATTCTCTTTAAAAGGTAAAAAAGTAATGATAGCTGCGGGTGATACCTTTAGAGCCGCTGCTGAAGATCAACTAAAAATATGGGCCGATCGTGTTGGGTGTTTGTTTTTTACAAAAGGTATGGGTGCTGATCCTTCAGCTGTAGCATATGAGGCAACTCAAAAAGCGATTAAGGAACAAGTTGATGTTTGCATTATTGATACAGCAGGTCGATTGCATACCAAATTAAATTTAATGAATGAACTTAGCAAAATTAATCGCTCAATCGACAAATCACTACCAGGCGCACCACATGAAGTACTTTTAGTCCTTGATGCTACAACTGGGCAAAATGCCTTTGAACAGTGTAGACACTTTACTGAAACATCTCATGTTACTGGATTAATTTTAACAAAACTAGATGGCACAGCAAGGGGTGGCGTGGCACTTGGGATTTCAGATCAATTCAAAATCCCTATTAAATACATCGGAGTTGGTGAATCTATCGACAAACTTCAGGTTTTTAATAGAAAAGCATTTATAGATTCACTTTTTTCGAAATCTGATTCATCACTTTAATTTTTTTTTGTTTAAAGCAAATAACCTGTACCATTCATTAATTTTCTAATCGGCATGCATTGACTTCCTAATGAAAATGATGTCACTCAATTAGGCTATATCATATATATCGTTTACAAGTCTAGTGCTTTAATTTTCATATTTCTTTTTCTATCTTTTAGTCTTTCATAATATCCGTATACTTAGTTTTATGTTAATTAGCCTGAATACCTATTGTTAAAATTTTTTGATAATAAAAGAATTTAAATACCTTTACTTGCTTGAGTAAAAGTCACATAAATTAACAATTTTGGTGTAATGGACATTTGTGGTGTTTTTTAGGAGACCCTTTAGTCAAGTGGACAAAAATGGTGTTCTTTTTTTATCAAGGTTATTTAATATTATTTAACTTATAGATCTTTGTATTATTAAGTTAAACGGTCGTAGGCTCTGCTGGAGAGCAACCTGCCAGGGATAAGCTTAATGGTCGACGAAATGTCAATACGATGGACTATTGCAAGGTAGTCCATTGATATTTTAGAGACCTATCATGCCTTAAAAAACTCATCAATAAATTTCATTTTTCTCCATAACGATAAACCATTATGGTTTCTCAATTTATTTTTCAAATCTGCAAAAGATCCATCTATTCCATTGGTAGTATTTGGTATATTTAGGTCAATATGTTTATACCAAGTAAAGAGCCACGGTAAGTTATTTTTCAAACTCCTATACCCACTTCTTAACCTTTTGTGTATGTAACGTTTCTTGCCTTTGTTATCAATGTATCTCTCATTTAAAAAATCTTTCCATTTGTTATACCAGTCATTTAAACCACCTTCAAAACTCTCTTGATCTGTTGTAGTTAATAATTGAGCAAATGCCCACAACTCTTTACTAGCAAGCATCTTAGGATTT